>NZ_JABFFR010000039.1 GCF_013423485.1 Azospirillum oleiclasticum | reverse complement strand
CTGCGCCGCCAGGGCGCCCACCGTCAGGCCGGTGTTGCGCCACGCCTCCCCGCCGGTCATCAGCGCGTCGAGCCGGGCCAGCGCCGCCGCGTCGTCGTCGGGAAGGTCGGGCACCGGGGCAGGCGGGGCCTTCCGCGGCCTGCCTTCCCCCTCGTCCGGCATCAGGTCGGCGTGGACCGTGGCGAAGGACGCGCCGGCGGCGGCCAGCAGGGTGAACAGCAGCGCCGATTCGGCCAGCCGCACCGGCGGCGCCCGGTCGGGGGCCGGCCGCACCAGCAGGGCGGCGACCACGACCAGAGCCGCCACCACGCCGCCCACCGTCAGCACCGCCACCCGCAACATACGCCGCCGCTCCACCAGATCGTCGGTGCGCTCGCGCCACAGGCACCACAGCGCGTGCCCGATCAGGGCCAGCGACGGCAGGCGGAAGCCCAGGGTGAGAAGCTGCGTCACCTCCACCGGCACCACGCCGCGCAGCGCCATCGCCGACAGCCCGCAGACCTCCATCCACAGGAACCACGGGGCGTGGACGGGGCGCGGGCGGAAGCCGTCCTCGAAGACCAGTCGGACCAGAAGCCAGAAGACGAAGGGGGTGGGGGCCGCCAGCCCCACCAGAAGCACCCGGACACCGAACGGCCAGCCAGGGCTTTGCGGCAACCCCCACAGGGCGTAGGCGGCCGCTCCCGTCAGCAGCAGCGCGCCGGTCCAGGCCAGAGCCGTTCCCGGCCGCGCGCGCCAGAACAGCAGGGCCAGCAGCAGCGCCACCCCGACCACCCCGCCGCGCAGGAGGAGTTCAAGGTCGTGCATGGTGGCGCTGCCTCATGTGGGAAGCCTTGCCCTCACCCTCCCGCTGCGCGGGTCCCCCCCTCTCCCGCCGGAGGCGGGAGAGGGGGGCGAAGGAGCGTCAGCCCTCGATCTTCGAGAAGTCGGCGACGGCGTTGAGCGTGGCGCGGATCTGGCTCAGCAGGCGCAGGCGGTTGGCGCGCAGCGCCTTGTCGTCGGCGTTCACCGTCACCTTGTCGAAGAAGGCGTCGACCGGGCCGCGCAGCGTCGCCAGCGCCGACATGGCGTCGGTGAAGGCCTCCTGCGCCAGCAGCGGGCGGGTGGCGGCAAGCGCCTCGGCCAGCGCCGCGTGCAGCGCCCGCTCCTCCTCCTGGACCAGACCGGCGGGGTCCGGCTCCTGGTCGTAGGTGGTGGCGTCCTTCTTCTCCTCGATGCGCACGATGTTGGAGGCGCGCTTGTAGGCGGTGAGCAGGTTCGCCCCATCCTCCGAGCGCACGAAGGCCTGCAACGCCTTTACCCGCGCCAGCAGCCGCACGAGGTCGTCCTCGCCGCCCAGCGCGAACACCGCGTCGATCAGATCGTGCCGCACGCCCTGGTCGCGCAGGACGACCTTCAGGCGGTCGGCGAAGAAGGCGAGCAGGTCGCCAGCCACGCCGTCGGCCTTCGCCAGCCCGTCCACGGTGAACAGGCCATGCGCCTTGGTGAACACCGACAGCAGCGGCAGCCGCAGCCCATTCTCCAGCACCAGCCGGATCACGCCCAGCGCCGCCCGGCGCAGCGCGTAGGGGTCCTTGGAGCCGGTGGGCTTCTCGTCGATGGCGAAGAAGCCGACCAGCGTGTCGAGCTTGTCGGCCAGCGCCAGCGCGACCGACACCGGGGCGGTCGGGCAGCTGTCGGACGGGCCGGCGGGCTTGTAATGGGCGGCGATGGCGTCGGCCACGGCCTCCGGCTCGCCCTGGCCGAGCGCGTAGTAGCGGCCCATGATCCCCTGCACCTCGGGGAACTCGCCCACCACGCCGGACACGAGGTCGGCCTTGGCGAGCAGGGCGGCGCGCGCGGCGGCGGCCGGGTCGGCGCCGATGGCCGTCGCGATCTCCGCCGCCAGCGCCTGCACCCGTGCGACCTTTTCGCGCACCGTGCCGAGCTTCGCGTGGAAGGTGATGTCGGCCAGCGCCGGGACGCGGTCCTCAAGGCGCACCTTGCGGTCCTGGTCCCAGAAGAACTTGGCGTCGGACAGGCGGGCGCGCAGCACCCGCTCGTTGCCGGCCACCACCGCGGCCCCGCCATCCGTCGTCACCATGTTGGCGACGACGATGAAGGCGCGGGCCATCTTTCCGGACGCGTCCAGCGTTGCGAAGTATTTCTGGTGCGTGCGCATGGAGGTGATCAGCACCTCCGCCGGCACGTCCATGAAGGCCTCGTCGATGGAGCCCATCAGCACCACCGGCCATTCGACCAGCCCGGCGACCTCCTCCAGCAGCCCGTCGTCGGGCTTGAGCGTCAGGCCGGCCTTGGCGCACAGCGACTCGGCGTCGGCCTTGATCTTCGCCTTGCGCGCCTCGCGGTCGAGCAGGACATGCGCCGCTTCAAGCTTCGCGCGGTAGTCGGCGAAGGACTCCACGGTGAAGGGCTCGGGCGACAGGAAGCGGTGGCCGATGGTGATGTTGCCGAAGTTCATCGGCTCATCAACCCACATCGGTTTGACTAGCGCGGTCCCGACGTTGCCGCCTTCGATGCGTGTCTGTCCAAGGGTTACGGCGCCCTCAAGGGTCTTCCCCCCGAAGACAGCCAGCACATGGCGCAGCGGGCGAACCCAACGGAAGCTGGTGGAACCCCAGCGCATGGACTTCGGCCAGGGCAGCTCCGCCATGGCGGCGGGGATCACCTCGGCCAGCACCTCCGCGGTGTCGCGGCCCTTCTTCTCGGACACGGCGAACCAGAAGACGCCCTTGCCCCCAGTGGAGGAAAGATCGCGCTGCTCGCACTGGTCCAGGCTGGTCAGGCCGGCGGATTTCAGGAAGCCCTGGACCGCCTGCTCAGGCGCGCCGACGCGCGGCCCCTTCTTCTCCTCCCGCACATCGGCGGTGCGCTCGGGCAGCCCGTCGATGACCAGCGCCAACCGGCGCGGGGTGGAGTGGGGGGTGGCGGACGTGACGGTCAGCCCCGACGTGGTCAGCTTGGCCGTGACCAGCGTCTTGAAATCCTCGGCCGCGCGCGCCTGCATGCGGGCCGGGATGTCCTCGGAGAAGAGTTCGATCAGAAGTTCGGGCATGGGTCAGGCCTTCCGCTGGCTGCCGGCCAGCCACTGCTCGCAGCACGCCTTGGCGAGCGCGCGGACGCGGCCGATGTAGGCGGCGCGCTCGACCACGCTGATCACGCCGCGCGCGTCCAGCAGATTGAAGAGGTGGGACGCCTTGATGCACTGGTCGTAGGCGGGCAGGGCCAGCCCCTTGCCCACCAGCGCCGCGCACTCGGCCTCGGCATCCTTGAAATGCTGGAGCAGGGCGTCGGTGTTGGCGTGCTCGAAATTGTAGGCGGAGTATTCGACCTCGGCCCGCTTGAACACGTCGCCGTACTTGACACCCTGGCCGTTGAAGTCGAGGTCGTAGACGTTCTCCACGCCCTGCACATACATCGCCAGCCGCTCCAGCCCATAGGTCAGCTCGACCGCCACGGGATCGCACTCGATGCCGCCGACCTGCTGGAAATAGGTGTACTGCGTGACCTCCATGCCGTCGCACCACACCTCCCAGCCCAGGCCCCAGGCGCCCAGCGTCGGGCTCTCCCAGTCGTCCTCGACGAAGCGGATGTCGTGCAGCTTCGGGTCGATGCCCAGCATCTCCAGGCTCTTCAGATAGAGCTCCTGGCTGTTGGCGGGCGACGGCTTCAGGATCACCTGATACTGGTAATAGTGCTGGAGCCGGTTGGGGTTCTCGCCGTAGCGCCCGTCCTTCGGGCGGCGCGACGGCTGCACATAGGCGGCCTTCCACGGCTCCGGACCCAGCGCCCGCAGCGTCGTCGCCGGGTGGAAGGTGCCGGCCCCCACCTCCATGTCGTAGGGCTGGAGGATCAGGCAACCCTGCTCCGACCAGAACTGGTGCAGCTTCAGGATCAGGCTCTGGAACGGCAGGCCGCGCCCGCCCGGGGAAGTCGCGCTCGCCGGCGCCATGGAACGTGCCCTGATGGTCAAGGATGAGGGAGCGGCACGATACGCGGCGGGTTTCGGCGAATCAAGCGGATGGGGCGCCGCATCCGCGCGTCAGCACAGCCGCCGCGCGCGCAGGCCGGCGTCCGCCGCCGCCAGCCGCCGGTCGAGGGTGACCAGCTCGGCACCCGAGCGGTCGGCCAGCCAGAGATAGGAGGCGTCGTAGGCGGTGAGTTTGTACGAGTGTCCCAGCTCGAGGACCTCGCCGTGTTTCACGGTCATCAATGTGATCGCCAAGCCATCGACCAGCCCGAACGCGGCCCACAAACGATCGCGCAACACGGGATGACGGCGTGCCTTCGTCAGGCACACATTCGCCAGCTCGTACCGCAAGAGCGTCGGTGCGATCAGGATGTGCCCATCGATGATCCGGTCGATCTGGTCGGCCTCCGGCTCTTCATAGACCAGGGCGCTGATGGCCGAAGAGTCCACGACCTTAACGGCCATCGCGGTCCTCGCGAATGATGGCCGCGGACTCCGATGGCGTGGAAACACCGAGGCGGCGCACCTCCTGGCGGAGTTCGGCGATGGTCATCGTCCCCGGCCGCTCCCGCGCAGCCGCCTCCACGATCGCCATCAGCTCGCCCTGGAGCGAGCGGTGGTTGCGTGCCGCGCGTTCGCGCAGCAGGGCGGCCAGCTCGTCGGGGACGTTCTTGATCGACAGGTTCACGGGCATGTCTGGCTCCGTTCCGGCTCCATATCGGCGCCAGTCTACAGGGCCGCCGCCCGGTGGTCAAAGCCGCCCGGCGTCAGGACACGAATTGCCCGCCGACCATCGCGATCGCCGAGGGCTTCGAGGCCAGTTCCGTGAGCTTCGGGATCTCCACCCGGCAGACGGCGGCGATCCGCTGGATCAGGCGCAGGGGCCGCAGCGGCTTGACGATGTAGGCGTTGGCCCCGGCGGCGTGGCAGGCGGCGATGACGCGCTCGTCGCCGTAGCTCGTCAGCATGATGATCGGAACGTTGCGGGTGTGGCGCATGCCGGCATCCGCGCCGGAGCGCACCAGCCGGACCAGCGCCAGCCCGTTCATCCCGTCCATCTTCACGTCGCAGATGACGAGATCCACCCGCATGTTCCGCAAGGTGTCGGCGGCGGCTTCGCCGTCGCACGCTTCCAGCACGCTGCCGAACCCGAAGCCGGTCAGGACGGACGTCAGGATGCCGCGCGTCGTGTCGTCGTCATCGACGACCAGCACGGAAATGGCCCCGGGGCCGGTGGCGAGGGCGCTGACGGCGTTCATGGCGTATGGCTTTCGATGTTTTGCGTCGAAACTACGCCGTGCACGCACAGATGCAACCGTTTGTGCGCTGCAATGCGGAATACGCAATCAATGGAAAGCGCCTGTGCCACTATGCATCCGCCGATGAGCAATCTTGCTGCGCGACCGCCGCGGTTCACCCGTACGGACAGGCCGCCCGTCCGCAGGACACGGCGGAGCGCGGGGCGACGTAGGCCCCGCACTCCGGGCATTTCTCCATGTCCTCCGCCGTCGGGTCGGCGTTCCGGCCGACGCCGGCCGGGCTGCGCGGCTGGGCGGTCGGGCGCGGCGCCTTGCGGGCGTTCAGACGGTCCTGGCCGATCGCGGCGATGCGGCTGTACCAGCGCCAGCCCACGAACAGCGCGGCGATCACGACGATGAGGAGGAGGAGCTTTCCGAACATGGGGCAGGCTTACCGGGGGCTGGCTGCGCGGGTCAAGGGCGGGAGGCTAGAGGCCGTAGCGTGCCCACAGCGCGCGTTCCTCCGCCGCGGCGATGGCGGCGTCCGGCAAGGCCGTGGCGAAGGCGCCGCCCGCGGCCGACACCCCGAAGCCGAGGCGCCGGAACAGCCGCTTCTCGCCATGGATCACGCGCAACTGCACCTTCTCCCCGAAACGGCGGCGCAGATGGGGGCGGGCGTGGTCGATGCCGTCGATCAGCCCCAGCCCCAGCCCCGACGCCCCGGTCCAGAAGGCGCCGGAGAACAGCTCCCCGTCGTCGCCGGTCAGCCGGGCGCCGCGGCGCTCACGGACCAACTCCTTGAAGCTCTCGTGCATCTCGCGCTGGATCGCGCGCAGCCGCTCCACCGCGTCGGGCTTCTCGGGCTGGAAAGGGTCGAGCAGCACCTTCTTCTCGCCGGCGGTGTAGAGGCGGCGCTCGATACCGAATCGGGCGATCAGGTCCTGGAAGCCGAAGCCGCCCGACACCACCCCGATGGAGCCGACGATGGAGTTGGCGTCGGCGTAGATCTCGTCGGCCGCGCAGGCCAGCCAGTAGCCGCCGCTGGCCGCCACATCCTCGCAGAAGGCCAGCACCGGCACCTTCTTTTCCTCGGCCAGGTCGCGGATGCGCCGCGCGATCAGCGCCGACTGCACCGGCGAGCCGCCGGGGGAGTTGATGATCAGCGCCACCGCCGCCAGCCGCTTCGGCGCGAAGGCACGCTCCAGCAGCGGCGCCACGGCGGTGAGGTTGAGCGATTGGCGCAGGGGCCCGGAAGCACCGATCACCCCGGCCAGACGGACGACGGACACGGCCGGGTGGCGGGTGCGCCACGGGCCGAAGGGGAGCTTCGCGAGGAGTGAGGACGTCTTCATCGCGCCCTAGATGGGGATGCGCCGCCCGAAGGTCAAAGCGTGAGCGGTGCGGCGTCGCGCAGCACCGCCTCCGCCGCCGGGGTGTAGCGGCCGTCGGGACCGTGCAGCACCAGACCGGGCGCCAGCATCGCCGGCGCCTTGGCGCTGCGCACCGCGGCGATCAGCACGCGCTTGGCCGGCTCCCCCGCCCGCGGCCACAGCGGGAAGGTGACGATGCCGCCGAATCGGCCGTGCAGCAGCGCCAGGATCTCGTCCATGCGGTCGGCTCGGTGGACCAGCGTCAAGGTGCCGCGGGCCTTCAGCATCACCGTGGCGCAGGTGATCCAGTCGGCCAGCCGCGCGTCACCCTCCACGTTGGCGGCGGCCTTGATGGCGTTGGGCGGCACGCTGGCCGCCCCGGCCTTCAGGTAGGGCGGGTTCATCATCACGCGGTCGAAGGAGGCCGGACCCATGGCGGGCGGCGGGCGCATCAGGTCGCCGCGCACCACCAGCACGCGCCCCTGCATGCGGTTCAGCGTGATGTTGCGGCTGGCGAGATCGGCCATCTCCGGCTGGCGCTCCAGCCCGATGATGCGCGAGCCGCCGACGCGCGCGGCCAAGCACAACGCCGCGGCACCGGACCCGGTGCCCACATCCAGCACGCGGTCGCCCGGCTCCACATGGGTGAAGGCGGCGAGCAGCACCGGGTCCACCGCGGCACGGTAGCCGGCGTCGGGCTGCATCAGGCGCACCCGGCCCCCGAGGAGCGAATCCTCGCCGGGCTCCTGGTGCGCCCCGGTCGCGGCTTCGGTGTCGGCGGGCAGGATGGCGGACGCGGTCATTCAAACATCTCCTCTCCCGCCTCGCGCAGGACGCGGACGGCGTGGGCATGGTCCTCGTCGGCGACGACGAGGCGGCGTGGGATGGCGCCGATCGATCCTTCCAGAACGCTGGTGTGCGTGTCGAGCACGACGACGGCGACTCCCGCATCCTTCAGCAGGGCCGTCAACCACGACAATCGGACGGGATCGTTTGTTCGCAGGATTTCCTTCATGGCGTCCGGGCAACACCCTTCCGTGCCTGCCCACGGGAGCAGGCTTGACCGAAGTGGATAGGCGTTTATGCTCGCTCCCGTTACCGGATTCGTCAATCAACGCTGGAGCAGACCTTGGCGGTCGTCACCAACCTCGATCCGAAGCGGCGCAAGACCACCCCGCTCGACGACCTGACGGCATTGGTGTCGGACGACCTGTCGGCGGTCAACGAGCTGATCCTGCGGCACATGCATTCGCCGGTGGAGCTGATCCCGCAGCTTGCCGGTTACATCGTGGCGGCCGGGGGCAAGCGGCTGCGGCCGGTGCTGACGCTGGCCTCCGCCGGCCTGTGCGGCTACCGTGGCGAGAATCACCGCATGCTGGCCGCGGTGGTGGAGTTCATCCACACCGCCACCCTGCTGCACGACGACGTGGTGGACGAGAGCGACCTGCGCCGCGGGCTGGCGTCGGCCAACGCGGTGTTCGGCAACAAGGCGAGCGTGCTGGTCGGCGACTTCCTGTTCTCCCGCGCCTTCGAGCTGATGGTCGAGGTGGGCTCGCTGGACGTGCTGCGCATCCTGTCCCGGGCGTCCGCGGTGATCGCCGAGGGGGAGGTGCTGCAGCTCCAGACCTCCAACGACACCGAGACCAGCGAGCAGGCCTATCTGGAGGTGATCAAGGGCAAGACGGCGGAGCTGTTCGCCGCCGCCTGCCGTGTCGGCGCGGTGGTGGCCGGCCGGCCGCCGGCCGAGGAGGTCGCCCTCTACGACTACGGCATGAATCTCGGCATCGCCTTCCAGCTGGTGGACGACGTGCTCGACTACTCCGCCAAGCAGGCGAAGCTGGGCAAGACGGTCGGCGACGATTTCCGCGAGGGCAAGATCACGCTGCCGGTGGTGCTGGCCTTCCGCCGCGGCAACGACGAGGAGCGCGCCTTCTGGCGCCGCACCATGGAGGATCTGGAGCAGGCGGACGGCGACCTGGAACGGGCGCAGCACCTGATGGCCAGGCACGACGCGCTGCGCGACACGGTGGAACGCGCCCGCCACTACGGCGCCATCGCCCGCGACGCGCTGGGTCTGTTCGCCGACGCGCCGGTGAAGCGGGCCATGCTGGAGGTCATCGATTTCGTCATCGACCGGGACTATTAAAAGGCTTGCGCGGCCGGTCGCGACCCGTTATACAGCCGGCCTCACCCGAGACCGGAGAGTAGCTCAGCCTGGTAGAGCACTGCTTTCGGGAGGCAGGGGCCGGAGGTTCGAATCCTCTCTCTCCGACCAAGTGAAGAAGGCGCCGCCGGTTCGTAAGGACCGGCGGCGTTTTTTCGTGCCGCCGGGGCGGCCCACATCCCTCCAGGCGCGCCGGCCCCGTTCGAGCACCGCTTGGCTTCCGCTACTCGAACGCGCATGACTATCTTTGTGAACTACTATTGATTATGGGCACTGTTCGTGCAACCAGTGCGTTACGCGGGGTGGTGTGCCATGGGGGGAGCCTGCGATGGTCGGGCGGATCCACGTCCGGCGACCACTCCGCCGCAAGCCGGGTTCCACGCGTTGGGACGGGAGGATCACCTGAGCGCCGTCATGTTCCGCCTCCTCCGTCGACACCCGCTCCGGCACGGGGCCGAGCGCGGCATGATGGCCGGGCCGCATGCTTTGCGGGACCGCGGAGGCCGGGAACCGGCGGCCCGCCGGATGACCTCATGCGCGCGACCGTTGACCCGATGACCCCTGCCCGGCGCGACGAGCGGCGACCGTCGCCGTTCTCCCGGCCGCTCCGGGTCCGGACCTGGCTCGTCCTGCTGGTGATGGCCGTCGCCCTGCCGCTGGTCCTCTTCTCGGCCATCCTTCTCGTCCGCAACGTGAGCGCACAGGCCGAGGAGACCGAGCGGCAGGTGCTTGGCCGGGCGCGCCTGCTCGCCGAGGACGTCGATCGGGAGGTGGCGCGCCTGATCGCCGCGGCCGAGATCCTGGCCACCTCGGACAGCCTGGCGAGCGGCGATCTCGAGGCCTTCCACCGGCGCGCCATCCACCTGCGCGATCGGCTCGGCACCAATGTGGTCCTCCGCGATCTGGCGAACCAGCAACTCGTCAACACCCGCGTGCCCTGGGGAACGCCGCTGCCTGTGAACAGCGGCTTCGAGGCCGACCGGCGGGCGATCGAGACGCGGAGCACGCAGGTTTCCGGCATCATCATCGGCGGCTTGACGCGGGTTCCGCTGCTGATCGTGGTCGCGCCGGTGATCGGTGACGGGGAGGTCCGCTACCTTCTGAGCCTGACGATCGCGCTGGAGCGGCTGCAGGCCATCGTCTCACCCGAGCGACTTCCCCCGGGCTGGCGGGCCGGCGTGATCGATCGGGACGGCATCGTCATCGCCCGCTCGCACCAGGCCGACCAATTCGTCGGCAAGCCGCTTCCGGACGCGCTGTGGGCCGGCATGCGCGAGGCGCCGGACGGGATCCACCGCGCGATCAACCTGGAGAGCGTTGCCGCCTTCCAGGCCTACAGCCGTGCCCGTACGTCCGGCTGGGTGGTCGCGACGAGCGTGCCGCAGACGCTGCTGGCGGAGCCGGCGCGCCGGATTCTCCTGCTCTTCGCCGGTGGCGGCGTCGCCCTGCTGCTGGTCGGCATCGGGGTAGCGATGGCGGTGGGACGCCGCCTGACCCGCCCGGTCGCTCAGCTGGCCCTGGCGGCGGAGGCGTTGGGGGCGGGCCGGCTGCCCGCGGCCGAGGGCGGCGGCGTGGTCGAGATCGACGCGGTGGGCCGTGCGATCCAGGACGCGGCGAGCCTGATCCGGACGCGCGAAGCGGCCCTGGCCGACAGCGAGGCGCGTTACCGGGCGATCGTCCAGACCGCGGTCGACGCCGTCGTGGTCATCGACGAGGCCGGCTCTATCCACGCCTTCAACCCGGCGGCCGAACAGATATTCGGCTACGCGGCGGACGAGGTGGTCGGGCGCGACGTGACGTTGCTCTTGCCCGACGCCAGCCGTGCCGTCCAAGACGCCCGGCTGGCGGACCATGACCGCGCCGGCGGGTCGCGGATCCTCGGCACCAATGGCGAACTGGTGGCCCGGCACAAGGACGGCACCGTCTTTCCGATCGAGCTGTCGGTCGCCGGCTGGACCTCCGCCGGGCGGCGCTACGTCACCGAGACGATCCGCAACATCAGCAAGCGCAAGCAGGCCGAGGACGCGCTGCGCGCGTCGAAGGCCGAGGCGGACCGGGCCAACATCGCCAAGTCCAAGTTCCTTGCCGCTGCCAGCCACGACCTGCGCCAGCCCATCCAGGCCATGATGCTGTTCCAGGCGGCGCTGGTGGAGCGTCTGGGCGATCATCCCGCGTCCTCCCTGCTGAAATCGATGGGCGAGGCGATGGGCGGGCTGCGCATGCTGCTCGACAGCCTGCTCGACGTGTCCAAGCTGGACGCCGGGCTGATCGTTCCGCAGCCGGTGGACATGGCGGTCGGCCCGCTGCTGGAGCGGTTGGGGGCCGAATACCACCCGCGGGCTTTGGCCCGGGGACTGCGCCTGCGGATCGTCGCCTGTGCGGCCACGATCCGCAGCGATCCCGCCCTGCTGGAGCGCATCCTGCGCAACCTGGTGGAGAACGCGCTGCGCTACACCGAATCCGGCGGGGTGCTGATCGGCTGCCGGCGGCGCGGCGACCGCCTTCTGATCGGGGTCGTCGATAGCGGCATCGGCATCGATCCCGACAGGCAGGAGGAGATTTTCGAGGAGTTCGTCCAACTCGGCAACCCGGAACGGGACCGCAACAAGGGGCTGGGGTTGGGCCTCGCCGTGGTGCGGCGGCTGGCCCGCCTGCTCGGCCATGCCGTCGAGGTCCGCTCGGCCCCGGGGCGCGGGTCCACCTTCCGGGTGGCGGTGCCGCTGGCCGTGCGCAAGCCCGTCGGGGCCGGACCGCGGGAAGGCCAGCCTGCGCCGGGCCCGTGGCGCGGACTGATCCTGGTGATCGACGACGAACCGCTGGTGCGCATGGGCCTGCAGGCGATGCTGGAAGGCTGGGGCTACCAGGTCCTGACGGCCGGGTCCATCGAGGACGCCGTCCGCCATGTCGAGAGCGGCACATGGCCGGGCGCCATCCTGGCGGACTACCGTCTGCGCGGCGGCGAGACCGGACTGGACGCGATCCGGGCCGTGTATGAGCGGCTGGACACGCCGGTCCCGGCGACCGTCATCACCGGCGACACCGCGCCGGAGCGGCTTGTCGAGGTGCGGGCGGGCGGCCACGGGCTTCTCCACAAGCCGATCGCCGCCCACGAGCTGCGCAACGCGGTGTTGGAGATGCTGCCGTCGGCGGAATGATCGGCGCCTCGCCCGCGGTGCCGATGCGCTGCCCGACGCCGACGGGGGCGGAATCAGTCCGGACGATCCGGCGTCGGCGGCGACAGGCCCGGCCGCGTGCGGCGGCAACAGTCCACGCGACGGGTGGAGCCTCCATTCAGTCCACCACACCGGCAAAGGCGGACGCGGCCACGGCGATGGATCCGTCGCCGGTCGCGGCCACGGACACCCCGGCCACCGCCCAGCCATCCCCCTCGCGGACCAGCAGCGGCCCGCCGCTGGTGCCGCGTGTGCCGGCGCAGTCGTGCCGCAGCAGCGCCGGTGCCGGCGGGACCGCGGCGGCGGTGATCCGGCAGTCGCGGTCGGCCATCAGCACATGCGTGCGGTCCTGGCTGTAGCCGGCCAGCGCCGCGGCCGTGCCCGGCGGCGGCGGGGCGCCGAGCAGCGGCAGCGGGCGGAGGCCGGCGGGCGCGTCCCCGGCCAGCGTCAGCAGCGCCCAGTCGGCGCCGACGCTGCCTGCCGCCCGACGCCCGTCGTAGCCGGAACCGGTGACCGCCCGGTCGACCAGCCGGTGCGCGTCGTAACCGCCGTGCGCGTAGCCGAACAGAACATGCAGGGAGGACGCCGGAAGCAGCCGTCCGGTGCGCGCGTTGAACAGGCAGTGGGCCGCCGTCAGCACCAGCCGCGCTCGCACCAGCGTTCCGGTGCAGCGCGCGCCTAGGTTGGTTTGTACCCGAATCACCGCATTCCACGGTGGCAGCGTCACGTCCACCGCCGTGCGATCGTCAATCCCGCCCAGGCCGGGCAGCGCCGTCCCCGCCCATGCCCCGGTCGGCAGGCCGAGGCACAGAGTCACCGCCGCCGCATGGGCGATCATCCTCAACCCCCCGCCAAGCCCGCGCATGGTGTAGGATTGCCGGCTGTGGTCCTGGCGGCGGGGAGGCGGCGGATGACGGGAACCATCGCGGAGGTCGCGCTGGCCGGCCTGTTCCTTGTGGTGTCGCACATCGGTGTGTCGAGCACGGGGCTGCGCGGCGCCCTGGTCGCGCGGTTGGGCGAAAGGCCCTATCTGGGCCTCTATTCCCTGCTGTCGGTTCTCGCCTTCGTGTGGCTCGGGGCCGCGTACAGGGCGGCGCCCGTTGTCCTCTTGTGGGAATACAGGCCGTGGCAGGCCTGGGTTCCGGTGCTGGTGAACCCGGTCGCCCTGCTGCTCGTGGTCGCCGGCCTGAGCACCGCCAACCCGTCCGCGGTGGGGCAGGCCGCGCTGCTCGACCGGCCGGACCCCGCGCGCGGAATCCTGCGCGTCACCCGCAATCCCTTCCTGTGGGGGGTGGGGCTGTGGGCGCTCGCCCATATGGTGCCGAACGGGGATGCCGCCTCGCTGCTGCTGTTCGGCAGCCTGGCCGTATTGGCGTTGGGCGGCACCGTACTCCTCGACGCGAAGCTGGCCCGCCGGCTCGGGCCGAGCTGGGATCGCTTCGCCGCGGCGACCTCGAACCTCCCGTTCGCGGCCATTCTGGCGGAGCGCCAGCGACTGTCTGCCCGCGAAATCGGCTGGCGGCGCCTCATCGTTGCGCTGGTTGCCTATGCTGTAATCTTGCACTTGCATGCCCGCGTGTTCGGGGTTCCGGCCATGCCCGGATGATGTAACCGCAATGTGGTTGCACGGCAAAAAAACGACTCGCTTCTCTCGATTGGTTGCGTATTATCTCGATTTGATTAGACCTTGTGGTCAACGCGTACACATTCCGTTGGTTTCCAAGCTGTAAACCGTATAACAAAATTGCAACAAGCCGCGCGCCGAGGGGGTAGATGTCCATGATCCGCCGGACCCTGCTGATCACCACCGCATTGTTGATGATGTCGGCCGGCCAAGCGTACGCGGCCTCATCGGCGCCGTCGACGGCACCGACGGTCGAATCGCCCGATGCTTGGCATCAGCACCTGAGCGATATTCTCAGCGATACGACGCCTCTGCGCTTCGTGGTCAACGAGTGCGTGATCGCGTCCGCCACGGCGGTCACCGTCGCGGCGCTCATGGCCGGGCCGGTCGGGCCGGCGACCGCCATGGCGGCCAGCGTCGTTCCGGAACTGTCGCTGCTGCAACTGGCGGGCCTGAGCTGCGGGGCCGGTGTGGCGGCGGGGGTGACCTCTGGAACGATCGCGTATGTGTGGGTCGATCGGGACGTGATCGTGGACGCGACGGCGACCCAGGTCGCCTACATGTGGCAGGCGACGGAGCCGGCGCGCACGGCCGTGACGACCGCGGTCGCGGGGGTGTTCTCGGATCCCGCCGGGTCGATGCAGGCCGCGGCCGGCACCATGATGGCCAGCGTGGCCGGCTTCTTCGAGCAGAGCCGCGACGCCACAGGCACCGTGATCGCGAGTGCCGCGTCGGCCGTCGGCAACTGGTGGCTTCCGCCGACGTCGGCCCAGGCACCGACCATCGACGTGGCGAGCGCTCCCGGCCGGATCGGCGACGATTCGGTCTGGGTCTACTGAGGACGCGGCGGCCGGGATCCGTCCTGGCCGGTTACCGCCATCGCGCGCGTCCGATCAAGAGACAATCGGGCTAAAAAACAATCGGGCGGGGAGGAGCGGCGACATGGCGCGCACGCTGATTTCATCGGGTTCGGATTTCGAACGCGTGGCCGGCTATTCCCGCGCGGTGGTGGATGGTCGCTGGGTGTTCGTGTCGGGCACAACCGGCTTCGACTACGCCGCGGGCACAATTGCCGATTCGGTCGAGGAGCAGACCCACCAGACCTTCCGCAACATCGCCGCCGCGCTCGAAAAGGCGGGGGCTGGCCTGAAGGATGTGGTGCGTATCCGTGTCTATTTGTCGGAATCCACGGACTTCCCCAAGGTCGCCCCGATCCTTGGGGAGTATATGGGCGAGGTCCGCCCGGCCAACACCACCGTGGTGTGCCAGCTCGTGGACCCGCGCATGAAGGTGGAGATCGAGGTCACCGCCCGCCGGTGACCGGCCCCACTCACTCCGCGGCGGAGCCGGCTGATTCCAGGTGCTGCCGGGCCGCCATCAGCATGGCCCGGTTCTGAGCCATCGCCTGGCTGAATGGCACGCCGGGGTCGAAGACGTGGATCTCGTTCAGCAACCGGTCGGCCTCATCGAGATGGGACATGCGCTCGATGCATTGTTCGATCAGATCCATCACCGGCATCCCTTGTGATTCGCCGCCGGATGTATCCCGATCCGGCGCGGGGAATTACACCCCAGGCGTGTGTCGGGATGATTTCAGGATCCGGAAGAAATAGCTACCGCGTTGCGGCGAAATGTTGCAGCGTTCACCGGTGTGTCCAAGGTGCAATCGCGCCGTTACAGTTCGGTAACGGATTGCGCGTGGACCGTTAGGTACGGTAAGAAGGGGGGTGGGAGGTCCGACGGTATGCATATTCTCGCGGTCGATGACGACGAACCTATCCGGGAGCTGCTGGCCTCCTACCTGACGGCCGAGGGCTACCGCGTGACCACCGCGCCGGACACGGCGACGGCGCGGCAGGTTCTCGAGTCCGATCCGGCCGATCTGGTGGTGCTGGACCTGCGGCTGCCCGACGGCGACGGGCTGGGGCTGGTCAATCTGATCCGCGCCGAATCCCACATTCCCGTCATCATCCTCTCCTCCAAGGACCAGGACGTCGATCGCATCGTCGGGCTGGAACTCGGCGCCGACGACTATCTGACCAAGCCCTTCAACCCGCGCGAACTGCTGGCCCGGATCAAGGCGGTGCTGCGCCGTGTCGCCGGCGAAGGGCGCCCGTCGCGCGGTGCCGACGAGCTGCGCGCCGTCGTGCAGTTCGCCAACTGGGAGCTCGACCTGACCGCTCAGCGCCTGCGCAGCCAGGACGGCCGGGAGGTCGAGCTGACCAAGGCGGAGTTCGGCCTGCTCGCCGCCTTCGTCAAGCGGCCGCAGCGGGTGCTGACCCGCGACCAGCTCCTCGACCTCACCCGCGCCGACGGGGCGGAGGTGTTCGACCGCTCCATCGACGTGCTGATCCTGCGACTGCGCCGCAAGATCGAGGCGAACCCGAAGGAGCCGCGCATCATCAAGACCGAGCGTGGCGCCGGCTACGTCTTCGACGCCAAGGTGCGCACGGTGTGACCGGCGCGGCACCCGCCCCGCTCGACTTCTACTTCGACTTCGGGTCGCCCTACGGCTATTTCGCCGGTCTGCGCATCGACGGGCTGGCGGCGCAGCATGGTCGGTCGGTGCTATGGCGGCCGATCCTGCTGGGTCCCATCATGGCGATCACCGGGTCACGCCCGAACATGGACATTCCCATGCGCGGCGATTACCTGCGCCACGATGCCCACCGCATCGCACGGCTGCTCGGCTGCCCCTTCGCGTGGCCCGAGTCGACTCCGCTGAACAGTCTGGTTCCTTCCCGCGCGGTGTGGTGGCTGCGGGAGAGCGACCCGGTGCTGGCCCACCGTCTGGCGCGGGCTCTCCACCACGCCCACTGGGGCGAGGGGCGCGACATCACCGGCATCGACGCGGTGGCCGCCGTGGCGGCTCCCCTCGGCATCGCTCCCGACGCGCTGGCCGGGGGCGTGGCGCAGCCCCGGGTCAAGGACCGGCTGCGGGCCGAGACCGAGGGCGCCATCGCCCGTGGCGTGTTCGGCGCACCCTACATCATCGCCGACGGCGAACCTTTTTGGGGCTGGGATCGGCTGGACATGCTCGACCATTGGCTCGCCCGCGGCGGCTGGTAGGGCCGGCGCAGTCGCCGCTTGCGTCCCGGACGCTTCGCCGGGCACACAGGAGAGCGGCGGGGTGACGGCCGGTCGCCGGCACCGCCCGCGCGAGGGAGGGAAGGGAAACACCCATGAGCGACATTCTGACCGACATCCGCCCCGACGGCGTGGCCACCGTGACCATGAACCGGGCGGCGGTGCACAACGCCTTCAACGAGACGGTCATCGCCGATCTCGACCGGGCCTTCCGGCGGCTGGGCGACGATCCGTCGGTCCGGATCGTTCTGCTGCGGGGCGCCGGGAAAAGCTTCTCCGCCGGCGCCGATCTCGGCTGGATGCAGCGGATGGCCGGCTATTCGCGGGAGGAGAACGTCGCCGACGCGCTCGCCCTCGCCCGCATGATGCAGGCGATCGACCGCTGCCCCCGCCCCACCGTCGCGGTGGTGCATGGCGCGGCCTTCGGCGGCGGGGTCGGGCTGGTGGCGGCCTGCGACATCGTCGTCGCGTCGGAGGCGGCCAGCTTCTCGCTCAGCGAGGTGCGGCTTGGCCTGATTCCGGCGGCCATCAGCCCCTACGTGGTGGCGGCCATGGGCGAGCGCGCCTGCCGCCGCTACTTCCTGTCCGCCGAGCGCTTCTCCGCGGCGGAGGCGATGCGGCTTGGCCTCGTGCACGAGCTGGCGCCGGCCGACGGGCTGGAGACGGCGGTGGAGCGGATGGTCCGGTCGCTTCTGGACTGCGCCCCCGGCGCCCAGACGGAGGCGAAGGATCTGATCCGCGCCGTGTCCCGCCGGCCCACCGATGACGCGGTGCTGGCCGACACCGCCGACCGCATCGCCACCCGCCGCGCGTCGGCCGAGGGGCGCGAGGGGGTGGGGGCTTTCCTGGAGAAGCGCGATCCGTCCTGGCGCACACCCGCATAGTCATCCGCCCATTCGGCCTGGACGTTTGGTATAATCCGCGGATGGATCAGCCGCCGTCCGACCGTCGCACCCGCACGCACCCGTCACCGCACGGCACCGCCGCCGCCCGCCGCCGTTCCTGGCTCAGCGGCGCGCTGCTGACCGCGGTGCTGCTCGGGCTGATCGCCCTGTCCATCCGCTCGGTGTCGGGCGATCTGGCCTTCGTGCTGCTGGGCTCGGTCGGTCTGGTGGTCGGGGTGATCCACCGGCTGTTTCCGGGCAGCCAGTTCTTCACCCTGGCGCTGGCCAACTTCATCGGCGTCTACGCCTGCGTCTTCGCCATGTTTCTGGAGAGCAGCTTCCAGGACATGGGCATGCTGGCCCAGGGCATCGGATTCGCGATGCCGCTCGCGGCTTTCGTCAGCGGAGCGTGGTGGCGGGCGAAGGACATCCGCAGCATCGTGCAGTCGCGTCGGCTGCGCGAAAGCGGCCATTTCGAACGCATGTTCCTGTGGATGGCCCCGGTGTGGGGGATCGGCGCGCTGACCTTCCTGCTGCCCGGCCGCGGCATCCCGCCGGACCAGCTCACGCTCATCTTCCTGCTGGCGATGGGGGTGATCTCGGTTGTGGTCGGGCTGGTGGCGCACGACGTGGCGGTGTTCCTGCTCGACGCCGGGCTGTTGTTCGAGGGATTCTTCCAGCAGGTGTCGCGGCTGGTGCTGCCGGCCTTCGCCTTCCTCACCTTCTATTCGCTGGTGATCATCGTGTTCGGCACGGTCTACACGATCCTCGACCGCTTCATGGTCGAGCCGAACTTCCTCGTCCACGGGCAGCCGCGCGACGTGACGCTGACGGAAGGGCTGTACTTCTCCCTCGTCACCTTCGCCACGGTGGGCTATGGCGACATCTCGCCGATGACCGGGGCGGTGCGCATCGTCGCGGCCGTCGAGATCGTGGCCGGCGTGCTGCTTCTGCTGTTCGGCTTCAGCGCCATCATCGGCCACGCCAAACCCCGCGACCACCGCGACCCGCCCGATCCGCTGTAGTGACCCGCTGCGGCCTGCGCCGGGCCTCAGCCGTGCAGGACCAGCCCCTTGACCACCCGATCGACCAGCCGGCGGTCGTCGCGCAGAGCGAAGCCGGCCAGATCCAGCGCGTCGCGGGGCACCGCCCGCACCGCGGCCCGGTTCGCCTCGTCGTGGCCGGTGGCGAACAGGTCGCGAGTGAAGATCGACAGCCGGGCGCCGCGCTCCACGGCACGGCCGAAGGCGGCTCGGATGCCGTCCGCGTCGGCGGCGAACACCATCACCGGCTGCCGGAACATCGGCCGGTAACAGTGATCGGTCGCGTCGATGTAGGGCTCGCCGACGCACTCCGGGTCGCCGGCGGCGATGCCGCTGACCAGGAAGGCGGTGACGTTCAGCTTCTGCCAGATGGCGAGGTCGTCGCGCACGACGACGGCAATCTTGGTGTCGAATCGCATGGGGCTTCTCCCGCAAGTCCGGGGGCGACCCTATCTGTCCGGGAAGCGGATGGATTGTACGCCGGTGCTGTGAGATGCGGGTCCGACGATGACGGACGAAACGCTCCCGATGCGGGAATGGACCGTCTACGCCACCGCGGCGGCGGCGGGGGTGGAACTGTTGCACGCGCGATTCCTGCGGCACGTCTACGAGCGGCACGTGCACGACGCTTATTGCCTGGGCGTGACGGAATGGGGGGTGCAGGCCTTCCACTGCCGCGGGGCCGGCCACGCCAGCAGCGCCGGCATGGTGATGGCCTTCAACCCCGACGAACCCCACGACGGCCACGCCGCCGACGCGCAGGGCTTCGCCTACCGCATGCTCTATGTCGATCCCGGCGCCGTCCGCCGGGTGCTGGAGGATGCGTACGAGCGGCCGGTCGGGCTGCCCTTCGCCCGCGCGCCGCTGCTGGTGGACGCGCGGCTCGCCGGGCTGGTGGCCCGCACGCACCGCGCCTTCGCCGCCGGTGACGGGCTGGCGGCGGAGGGTTGGCTGGCGGAGACCGTCGCCGACCTCGCCACCCGCCACGCCGCCGGCTCCGCGTCGTTGCCGCGGCCGGGCAACAACCCGGCGGGCCTGCGCCGCGCCCGCGACCATCTGCACGCCAGCCTGGAGCAGCCGGTGACCGCCGACGATCTCGCGTCCGTCGCGGGCATGAGCCGCTTCCACCTCGCCCGCCAGTTCCGCACCGCCTTCGGTCTGCCGCCGCACGCCTATCTGCTGCATCTGCGGCTGATGGAGGCGCGGCGCCGGCTGGCTGCCGGCGTCCCGCCGGCCGATGTGGCGGCCGGCCTCGCCTTCACCGACCAGAGCCATCTGCACAAACGCTTCAAGGGCGCCTACGGGATCACCCCCGGCCAGTACGCCCGCGCCTCGATCCGCCGCGGCGCTTGACCCGGCCCACCGCGGGGCCGACAGTTGCGGCCAACGATGTGCCGACGCCGGGAGAGGATGGAGAGATGAGCGAGCGCGTGAAGATCGTCGATGTCGGTCCGCGCGACGGCCTGCAGAACGAGCCGCAGGTGGTGCCGCTGGAGACCAAGGTCGAGCTGGTCGAGCGGTTGGCCGACGCCGGTGTGCCGGCGGTGGAGGCGGGGGCCTTCGTGTCGCCCAAATGGGTGCCGCAGATGGCCGATTCGGCCGAGGTTCTGGCGCGCGTGCGGCGCAAGCCCGGCGTCGCCTACCCCGTGCTGGTCCCCAACCTGAAGGGTCTGGAGTCGGCTCTCGCCGCCGGGGTGGAGGAGATCGCCGTGTTCGGCGCGGCGTCGGAAGCCTTCAGCCAGCGTAACATCAACTGCACGATCGCCGAGAGCCTTGACCGTTTCCGCCCGGTGGCCGAGGCGGCGCTGGCGCGGGGCTTGCGCGTGCGCGGCTACGTGTCCTGCGTGCTCGGCTGCCCCTACGAGGGGGAGGTCGACCCGGCGCGCAGCGCCTGGGTGTCCGAACAGCTGATCGGCATGGGCTGCTACGAGGTGTCGCTGGGCGACACCATCGGCGTCGGCACCCCGGGGAAGGCCCGCCGGCTGGTGGAGGAGGTGGCCGCGGCGGTGCCGGTCGACCGGCTGGCGCTGCATTTCCACGACACCTACGGGCAGGCGCTCGCCAACATCCTGGCCTGCCTGGAGACGGGCGTGCGGGTGGTCGACACCTCGGTGGCCGGGCTCGGCGGCTGTCCCTACGCCAAGGGCGCGTCGGGCAACGTGGCGACGGAGGATGTCGTCTACATGCTGCAGGGCATGGGGCTGGACACCGGGATCGACCTCGACGCGCTGGCCGGGACCGGTGCCTGGATTTCCGAACGGCTCGGGCGGCCGAACGGCTCCCGCGCGGGGCGTGCGATCTCCGGTCGCACCGGGTAAATCGCCCGCGTCGCAACAAACGCGTAACAAGTTGCGTGCAACACTGCGCCCCGCACCCTGCGGCACCGCGGACGGCTCCACCGTCCACGGTGTCCTTCCACGCGGGAGAACGGAGCGCGCGCCGTGAGTTTGTCCACCGATGGCATCACCAACTGGATGCATCTGTTCCGCTGGATCGTGAAGCTGATCCGGGACGAGTACGGCGTCGATGAGAAGATCCTGACGCGCACCGCCGTGCTGGAGCAGGATTGCGGCCTGACGATCGAGCAGCTCGAGCAGGTGCTGGAGCACATCGCCGAGAGCTTCTCCATCACCTTCCCCGACGGAACGCTGGACCAGCTGGTGAAGCTGGAGGAGCTGTGCCTGCTGACCAGCTGGCTCAAGGGCTTCTACAAGCGCCCGGAATTCATCTCCGACGAGTTCGAGGCGCGCTGCCGGGCGATCAACCCGACCGCCGCCGCCTGACGCCCGCTGGACAGCGGGGTCCTGTCGGCCGATATGGTGGGCACGACATAGAGGGCTATGTCGGGGCCGCGTCCGGCGGCCCGTCACCCGTCGTCTGCCCCGGTCCGCATGCCCACACATCTGATCAAGCTCGCCGTCGGCGTCCGCGACGTCGATCACATCCGTGACCTGCAGTCCCGGCGGCTCCAGACCCGCGACGGCGGTGTGCCGGTGGTGCCGGTGCACACGCGCAACGTCCCCAAACGCGGCGCCGACGTCTGCGACGGCGGCTCGCTCTATTGGGTGATCCGCGGCAGCGTGGCCGTCCGACAGCGGGTGATCGCCATCGATGCCGCGCGCAACGCGGAGGGGGAGCCGGCCTGCATCCTCTGGCTCGATCCCGGCTTGGTGGACACCGTGCCGGTCACTCACCGACCCTTCCAGGGCTGGCGCTATCTGGAGCCGGCGGCGGCACCGCCGGACCTGTCGGGAAGCGGTGCCGACGGTGGCGATCTGCCGCCGGAGATGGCCGCCGAACTGCGTGCGCTCGGGCTTCTGTGACCGAAGTGCGATGCAAATTATTGATTTCATTGAAGATTTCAAAAAAATGACGGAACAGCGAAAAAAATGCTTGCCGGGGTCGGCGAGGCTGGCCTATATACCGCTCACCGACGCGGTGGTGCCGACGAGGCGCTGACGGGTTGGACAAGAAGCCGGAAACAAACGGAAATCTCCGCGGCGCCTTACGGCGCTGTATTTTCTGTCTCCGGTACCTTCTGAAACGCTCGCGGTTGGCGACCGGTCCCGCAAGGGTCAGGAAACAGCCGTTTCGGCTCCCGACAGGGATTGCCGAGGGATCTTTGAAAAGTTGATACCGTGTTGTGAG
>NZ_JABFFR010000038.1 GCF_013423485.1 Azospirillum oleiclasticum | reverse complement strand
CGGCGCAGCAGCTCGGCGAGGTCGAGCGCGGTGCCGGCGTCCGTCGGATCGAGCGCCAGGGCGTGGGCCAGCGCCGTCACCGCGTCCTCCGGCCGGCCGGCGTCGCGCAGCGCGCGGCCCAGCACCC
Organism: Azospirillum oleiclasticum; assembly: GCF_013423485.1. Taxonomy (GTDB): domain Bacteria; phylum Pseudomonadota; class Alphaproteobacteria; order Azospirillales; family Azospirillaceae; genus Azospirillum; species Azospirillum oleiclasticum. The sequence continues at coordinate 39,181 of NZ_JABFFR010000038.1, read as the reverse complement.
CCCACGGCCCGGTATCGTCGGGGGCCAGCGTCGCGGCGCGGCGGGCGGTGGCGGCGGCCTCGGCCGCGTCGCCGGCGTCGAGCGTCAGGCAGGCGAGGTTGTGGCGCGGGGCCACCCAGTCCGGGCGCAGCATGGCCGCCTCGCGGCAGGCGTCGGCCGCCGCCGCCGGCTGTCCGGTGGCCTGGAGCGCGCTGGCGAGGTTGTTCCAGGCGCCGGCGGCGTCGGGGTTGCGGCGCAGCGCTTCGCGGTGGGCGGCGACCGCCTCGGCGGCGCGGCCCAGCCGCAGCAGGCAGACGCCGAGGTTGTCGTGCGCCTCCGCCACGTCGGGGCGGCGGGCGAGCAGGCCGCGGTAGGCGGCCTCCGCCTCCGCCAGCCGGCCCAGCGTGTGCAGGGCGACGGCGCGGCCGAACCAGGCATCGGGCGCGTCGGGGGACCGCTTCAGAGCGGCGGCGTGCACGGCGGCGGCGGCCTCGAACTGGCCCAGCGCGCGCAGCACCTCGCCGAAATCGATCAGCACCTCGGCGTCCTCGCGGATGGCGAGGGATTTCTGCAGCCACTGCACCGCCTCCCCCGCCCGGCCCAGCCGGAAGGCGACGAGGCCCAGCCGGTGCGCGGCGGCGGCGTGGCCGGGCTTGCGCTCCAGCACCGCCAGATAGCCGGCGCGGGCATCGACCAGACGCCCGGCCCGTTCCGCCGCGACGGCAGCGGCGAACCCATCCATCGGCTCCGCTCTCCTCTTTTTCCCAAATGCCGGACGCGATCTTGCCAGAGCGGGCCCGCGCTTGCGATCATCTACGGCAACCAGCGACCGGAACACCCCCGCCATGACGCGAACGCCCGCGGTCAGCATCATCACACCGACCGCCAACCGCGGGCCGATGCTCGGCCTGCTGCTCGACTGCGTGCGCAAGCAGGATCACCGGAATTGGGAATGGCTGGTGGCCGACGACGGGGAGGTGCCGTGCGACCTGCTGGCCGGGCTCCGCGACCCGCGCATCCGCTATGAGCACCAGACGGAGCGGCTGTCGCTGGGAGCCAAGCGGAACCGGCTGATCGAGCGCGCGCGCGGCGGCATCATCGTGCAGTTCGACGACGACGACTATTACGCCCCCAAGTATCTGACCACCATGGCGATGATGCTGGAGCGGAGCGGCGCCGACATCGTCAAGCTGGCGGGCTTCTTCCTCTTCCACGCGCTGTCCGGCAAGCTCGGCTACTGGGACCAGCGGGTGGGCGACGGCCATCATTTCGTTTGGGGCGCGCGGGGGATCGATTGCGCGGTGTACAAGGCGTCGCCGGACGACCTGCGCAACCTGATGGGCTTCGGGTTCAGCTATGTGTTCCGCCGCAGCCTGTGGGAGCGCACGCCCTTTCCCGACACCGGCTTCGGCGAGGACAGCGGCTTCATCGAGCCGGCACTGGCCGCCGGCGGGCGCTGCGCCCTTCTGGACGATCACATCGGGCTGTGTGTGCACACGATACACGGGCGAAATTCGTCAAAATGCTACCCGCAATATGTGCTGCCGCCCTTCATGGCCGCACAGCTCTTCCCGCAGTTCGATCCGGACGCCTACCAGCGGATGGCGGGATAGGCGTCCGGATGTCCGGTCTACAGGGCCCGGTCAGACTCGGCCAAAGGGCCGGTCGATCGGGCCGCGCGGCAGCACCCGGCGGTAGAGGTGCCAGGTGGCGTGCCCCAGCACCGGCATCACCACGATCAGCCCGACGAACAGCGGCAACGTGCCGGCCACCAGCGCCCCCGCCACCACCAGCCCCCAGGCCGCCATCGGCACCGGGTTGAGCGCCACGGCGCGGGCCGAGACGCGGATGGCGGTGCCGACGCTGGCGCGCCGGTCGATCAGCAGCGGGAAGGAGACCACGCTGATGGTCAGCACCAGCAGCGCGAACAGGAAGCCCACGCCCATGCCGACCACCAGCATCGTCCAGCCGGCGCGGGTGGTGAACACCGCGTCGAGCAGTGTGCCGAGGCTGGCCGGCGGCTCCGGCCCCAGCGTGGCGGCGTGAATGCCCCAGGCCGCCAGCAGCCACAGAAGGAACACCGCGGTCAGGACCAGCCCCAGCGCCATCACCCCGCCGAAGGAGGGCGAGCCCGTCACGCGGAAGGCGTCGGACCAGGAGACGGCCTCCCCCTCCTCGCGGCGGCGGCTCATGGCGTAGAGGCCGACCGCGGCGAAGGGGCCCAGCAGCGCGAAGCCCGACACCAGCGGGAACAGCAGATGCAGCAGGTCGCGGCCGAAGATCACCTGCGACAGGATCAGCCCGGCCACCGGGTAGACGATCGCCAGGAAGATCACGTCGGTGCGGCAGGCCATGAAGTCGTCGATGCCGCGCTTCAGCGCTTCCCCCAGATCGGCGATGCCGATGCGCCGCACCGCGGGCAGCAGGCTGGCCGCGTCCTCCTCCCGCCGGTACGCCGCCCGTCCGGCCGTGCCCACCGCGTGCGACCAGCCCCTCCAATGATCAACGCCCCATTCGACGGGGTTCCGGATAGCCATGACGGTTCCTCCCCAAATCGCCGATCCGCGCGGGGCACGACCAGGGCCGCGACCCGCCATCAGGGACGAGGGTACGCCCGGTCGCGGCGCGGGGGGAGTCGTTTGTTTGGTGTACTGATTGTTTCGGCGGGACGAGCGTCGGTTACCGCCGGACTTCCAGAACCATGTTGAACGGTGTCTCCGCGACCCGGCGGAGGTGGCGGAAGCCGGCATGCCGGAAGACGTCGCCCAGCCCCCGTTCCCCGGCCTGGGCGCCCAGCACGTGGGTGCCTTGTTCGGCGATGGCGTGGGCGCAGCACAGGGTCGTCGACGCGGCGTAATAGAGGCGGCCGACCGGGTTCGCGTTGTCCTCCACCCGCTCGCCGGCCATGGGCTCGATCAGCATCACCGACCCGTCGGGGGCGAGGCTGCGCCGCGCGTGTTCCGCCGCGGCGACCGGCCGGCCCATGTCGTGCAGGCAATCGAAGAAGCAGATGAGGTCGTAGCCCTCGCCCGGATAGGCGTCGGCCGCCGCCACATCGAAGCGGACGCGGTCGGAAAGCCCGGCTTCGGCCGCCACGCGGCGGGCGGTCGCGATCGAGCCCTCGTGGAGGTCGAATCCCCGGAAGCGCGACCGCGGGAAGGCTTCCGCCATCAACACGGTGGAATGCCCATGCCCGCAGCCCACGTCGGCGACGGTGGCCCCCTCGCGCAGCTTCGCCACGACGCCGTCCAGCGCCGGCAGCCACTCGTTCACCAGGCTGGCACGGTAGCCGTTGCGGAAGAAGGCGGCGACGCCGCAGACCATCCGCTCGTCGTGGTCGCCCCAGTGGATTCCCTTGCCGGTCCGGAAGGCCTCCAGCGCCTTTTCCTCGTCGGCCCACATGGAGGCCACGACCTGCCAGCCGTTCGGCATGTAGACGGGGCTGGTGTCGTCGGCCAGCACCAGCGCCTGTTCCGGCGTCAGCTCGTAGGTGCGGCTCAAGGGATGGTAGGCGACGTAGCCGCCGGCGACCTGGGCGTTCAGCCATTCCCTCAGGTAGCGCTCGGCGCAGCCGGTCCGGCACGCCAGCTCGGCGGAGCTGAGCGGGCCCGCCCCGGCCATCGCCTTGTACAGGCCCAGCCTGGCGCCGATGCTGACCAGCACGCCGCCGTAGCCGGCCGAAAGATCGCCGAACAGGCGGGCGACCACGGCATCGAGCTCTTGCTGATTGATCCGCATGGGTTCCTCTCCGATAATCGGGGCGACGGGACACCGTCGCGCCGGGAGCCCGACCATGCTCGCGCACGCCGCCGGCCGCGAGAGCGGCACATGCCGGAACCGGTCCGTTCGTGCCAAACGGTTCCTTTGGAGACGGGGGTCTGCATGATCGCCCATCCCAAGCCGCTGCACGTCAGCCTGATCGCCTTTCCCGACGCGGTGGCGTCGACATTGACGGGCATCCACGACGTGCTGGGCTCGTTCGGGATGCTGGCCGGGCTGGACGACGCGATTCCGGAGACCCCGCCCTTCACCGTCGAGATCGTGGGGGCGGCGCCGGGCCCGGTGATGCTGGCGAGCGGCATTCCCGTCGTGGTCCAGCGCGCAACCGCCGCGGTGGAGACGACGGACATCGTGATCGTGCCGTCCGTGCTGGTGGGTCGCGGCGGCTGGGCGGGCGGGCGCTACCCGGAGCTGGTCGGCTGGGCGGACCGCATGCACCGGAACGGGGCGCTCCTGTGCTCGGCCTGCTCGGGGATCTTCCTGCTGGCGGAGACCGGCCTGTTCGACGGTCGGCCGGCGACGGTGCACTGGGGCTATGCGAAGCCGTTCCGCAGCGCCTTCCCCCGGGTGCCGGTGTTGCCGGAGCGGGTGCTGGTCGTGTCCGGGGAGCGGGAGGAGCTCGTCACCTCCGGCGCTTCCATGACGTGGCACGACCTTGTCCTCTACCTGATCGCGCGGCATGTCGGCGCCACGGCGGCGCAGGCGGTGGCGCGCTTCTTCGCGCTGCAATGGCACCAGGAGGGGCTGGCACCCTACATCGTCTTCCGCGGGCGCACGGATCACGGCGACGCGACGGTCGCCGACGCGCAGGTCTGGCTGGAGAAGAACTTCGCGGTGGCCAACCCGGTGGAGGAGATGGTGCGGCGGTCCGGTATGGCGGAGCGCACATTCAAGCGCCACTTCACGCTCGCCACCGGCCACCCGCCGCTGGAGTACGCGCAACGCCTGCGCGTCGAGGACGCCAAGCGCCGTCTGGAGCGCACCGAGGCGCCGATCGACGAGATCGGGTGGAGGGTCGGCTACGAGGATCCCGCCTTCTTCCGGCGCCTGTTCAAGCGCACGACCGGCCTTTCGCCCGGTGCCTACCGGCGGAAGTTCCGCGTGCCGGCCTTTGCGGGGGACCGGCCGTCCTGAGCGGCGGGTGTCCGCCGTGCCGGACCCGCACCGCCCGGCCGGCCCTTCACGCCTTCGGCACCGCCGTGATCATGAAGATGACCACGAAGAACAGCGCCGTGGCGGCCAGGGCTGCGTAGAGCAGAGGGACCGGGTGGAAGATGAAGCCGATCGGCAGGATCAGCAGAAGCCCCGCCGCGGCGAGAATGCCGATGATGAAGATGACGGGGTTGAAGGTCTCGTACATGCCCTCGTCGTGGTGCGTGCCGGTCATGATGGCTGTCCCTGGTTGACGATGCGCGGCCATACCGGGGAGGAGGCCGCCTTGGACAGAAGCGTAGCGGCCGGCTGCGGGGTCTTCTTTGCGAATCCTCAAACCGCGGGCAGGCTTTCGCGGACGATGATGTCCATGGTGATGGGCGGCGCGGTGCCGGCGGCGGGGGCCTCGCCCAGATGGCGGCGGGTCAGCCAGTCCAGGGCGGCGGCCAGCACCGCGTCGGGGTCGGAGTTGATCACCGCGTCCATGGTGCCGTCGGTCAGCAGGCGGCGGGTGTCGGCGGTCAGCCCGTGGCCGATGAAGACCACACGGTCGCCGCGGCGCGCCTCCCGCAGCGCCCGGCCGATGCCGTCGGAGGAGCCGCCGACGTTGTAGATGCCGGCGAGGTCCGGGTGGCGGTCGAGCAGGGCGGCGGTCAGGCGGTGGTTGCGGTCGCGCTCGTCATGGCCCTCCACCATGCCGACCACGCGCAGGTTGGGGAAGCGTTCCTCGATCAGCGCCAGGAATCCCGTCTCGCGCTCGGAATGGGCGCGGTAGATGCGGCTTCCGGCGACCAGCGCCACGCTGCCCCCGGCCGGGCCGCAGAAGCGCCCCAGCAGATAGGCGGCGGTGCGGCCGGCGGCGCGGTTGTCGAGCCCGAAATGGGCCGCACCCGTGCCGGGCGACAGGTCGGAGACGATGGTGGCGACGTGCTTGCCGGCGGCGGTCACCGCCGCCACCGCCTCGCGCACCAGCGGATGGTCGATGGCGAGGAAGCCCAGACCGTCGGCCCAGGCGGCGTGATGCTGGATGGCGGCGGCCAGCGCGCCGGCGTCGAAGCTGTCGATGAAGAAGCAGCGCACCCGCGCCCCGTCGCGCAGCCGCGACGCGGCGAGATCCCGCAGCTTCTCGCCCAGCAACCGCAGATAGGGGTTTCTGCCCATCGGCAGCAGGAAGGCGACGTTGGGCGGGCGCGGCCGGGCCAGCCGCTCGCAATCCTCCACGCCGAGATAGCCCAGCGCGCTGGCGGCGGCCAGCACACGCTCCACCGTGCGCTGCCTCACCCCCTTGCGGCGGTTGAGCACGCGGTCGACCGTCGCCGTGGACACACCCGCGGCGGCGGCCACGTCGTCGATGCGGGGTGGGGCGATGCGCGCCGGGGCGGAACCATCAAAAACCATCATTCGATCGTGTTTGAACCGGATCGCTGGTGCCCATAACCTTGGCACAAACGGATGGTTTGGACGAGAAATCAGGCGCCCATGGCGCCGGATGCCTGACGATAATGCAAAGGGAGGATGCGATGGAAAGCAAGACCGGAACCCGTGGCGCGTTCGGCCTGTCGCGCCGCACCGCGCTGGCTCTGGGTGCGGGCGCGGGTGCCGCGGCGTTGCTGCCGCTGCGTGCGAACGCCGCCACCAAGCTGGTCTACGGCCACAACAACGAGCCGGCCAGCGTCGCCGGCGCCCAGGCCGACTGGTTCGCCGAGGCGGTGAAGCGCCATTCCGGCGGCGACCTGACGGTCGAGGTCTTCCCCTCCTCCCAGCTCGGCAAGCTGAAGGAACTGGCGGAGGCGGTGTCCGTCGGCACCATCGCCTTCTCCCACAACACCGCGGGCGGCATCGGCTCGCTCTACGAGCCCTTCGCCGCACTCGACACCCCCTATCTCTACCGCGACGTCGATCATCTGATGAAGGTGATGGACGTCAATTCGCCGGTGATGACGGAGCTGAACAAGGGTCTGATCGCCGCCGCCAACGTGCGGGTGATCTACGCCCATTACTTCGGCCGCCGCAACCTGACCGCGAACAAGGCGGTGCGCAAGCCCGACGACCTGAAGGGCATGAAGATCCGCGCCGTTCCCTTCCCCATCTACACCACCGCGGTGGAGGGGATGGGGGCCGCCCCGGTGCCGGTGGACTGGTCGGAGGTGCCGACGGCGCTCGCCACCGGTCTCGTCGCCGGGCAGGAGAACCCGGTCAACGTGATCCTGAACGTGAAGCTGTACGAGGTGCAGTCGCACCTGATGCTGACCGGCCACATGTCCAACGCCGAGGTGGTGGTGATGAACGAGGCGAAGTGGCAGGGCCTGTCCGCCGCGCAGAAGGACGCGATCACCGCGGCGTCGGCCGAGATCCGCGAGCGCGCCACCAAGGCGATCCAGGACAACGAGAGCAAGGACACCGAGGAGCTGAAGAAGCGTGGCATGACGGTGATCGGCCCCGAGGACGGTCTCGACCTCGCCGCCTTCCGCGCCTCGGTGGACAAGCTCGTGCAGCAGCGCTTTGGCGCCAAGTACGGCGCGCTCTACGAGAAGATCAAGGCCGTCGCCTGAGCGGTTGGAAGCGGTGACGATGCGATCCTCGATGACGGAAAGGCTCGTCGGCGCGCTGGCGATGGCGTCCGGCGCCTGCCGGGCGCTGGCGGCCCTGCTGCTGGCGCTGCTGGCCGTGCTGGTGGTGGGCGGGGTTGCGGCGCGCAACCTCGCCGATCTGGGGCTGCCCTGGGTGGACGAGTTGGCGCGGTTCTGCGGGATCGCGCTGGTCTATCTGACCGTGCCCATGCTGGCGCTGCGCGGCCAGCATGTGGCGGTCGATATGCTGCCGAAGGCCCTGCCGCCGGTGCCGCGGCTGTGGCTGGAGAAGGCGGCGGAGCTGGCGATGCTGGCCTTCTGTGCGCTGTTCCTCTACGCGCTGCACCTGTTCCTGGGGCGCGCCGGCAAATTCGAGACGCCGGCGCTGGGCATGTCGAACTGGCTGTTCTACGCGCCCCCGCTGATTGGATTCGTCTTGCTCACGCTGGCGGCGCTGACCCGGCTGTTCGGGTGCGCTTCGGCCGGCGCGGAGGATGGAGAGATCCGTTGAGCCTTCTTCTGGTGCTTCTGTTCGCGGGAATGCTGGTGATCGGCGTTCCCGTGGCGGTCTCGCTCGGCCTGTCGGCGGCGGTGACCATCATGGCCTTCGGGCTTCCGGTCAACGTTCTGGCCCAGCGCGCGGTCAACGCGCTGGATTCGGTGCAGCTGTTGGCGGTGCCGCTGTTCATCCTGGCGGCCGGGCTGCTCAGCGCCATGGGCGTGACGGGGCACATGTTCGACCTCGTGCGCATGCTGGTCGGCCGTGTCCGTGGCGGCGTGGCGCAGGTGACGGTGCTGGTCAACCTGATCTTCTCCGGCATCTCCGGTGCGGCCCTGGCCGACATCGGGGCGCTCGGCAAGATCCAGATCGACCAGATGGTGGGGCAGGGTTACCGCAAGGATTTCGCGGCCGGGCTGACCATCGCCGCGGCGACCATCGGCCCGATCTTCCCGCCCTCGATCCCGATCATCATCTACGCCAGCGTCACCAACGTGTCGGCGGTGCAGCTTCTGATCGCCGGCATCGTGCCGGCGCTGCTGATCACCGTCTTCCTGATGATCCAGATCGGGTTCATCGCGGCGTTCCGGTCGCTGCCCCGCGACGACGCCCGGCCGGCGGCGGCGGCCATCCTGCGGCAGGCGGTCTTCACCTTTCCGGCCCTGGTCACGCCGGTGCTGCTGATCGCCGGGCTTCTGTCCGGCTGGTTCGGACCGACGGAGGTGGCGGCGGTGACCGTCGCCTACGCGCTGCTGATCGGCTTCGGCGTGTACCGCACGCTGACCTGGCGGGCGGTGTGGGACAGCCTGCTGGAGACGGTGGACGCCACGGCGAACATCCTGTTCATCGTCGCCTCGGCCGCGGTCTTCGCCTGGGTGCTGACGCTGGACCGCGTGCCGGCGCTGGCGGGGAGCTTCCTGCTCGGCCTCTCCGACAACCCGCTGGTGCTGCTGTTCCTGGTCAATGTGCTGCTGCTGCTGGTCGGCATGGTGCTGGAATCGATCGCGGCGATCCTGATCATCGCGCCGATCGTGGCCCCGGCCCTGCACGCCGCCGGTGTCGATCCCCTGCAGCTCGGCATCGTGTTCGTGCTCAACCTGATGATCGGGCTGCTGACGCCGCCGGTGGGGATGAGCCTCTACATGGTGTCGATCATCGCCCGCATGCCCGTGCACACGGTGGTGCGCGGCTGCGCCCCCTTCCTGGTCTCGCTGCTGATCTCGCTGGCCGTGGTGTCGGCCGTGCCGGCGGTGACGACCTGGCTTCCCCAATCCCTCGGCAAATAGGATTTTCCATGAGCAGGCTTCTCGGCGAAATCCGCCAGCTCGGCTATGTGGTCGATGACATCGAATCGGCCATGGACCACTGGTCGCGCGTGATGGGCGTCGGCCCCTGGTACTACAACCCCAAGGTGCCGATCGAGGATTACCGCTACGACGGCAAGCCCTACGAGGTGCACAACGCGGTGGCGCTCGCCAACAGCGGCTTCATCCAGGTGGAGCTGATCGAGACGCGCAACGACGCCCCCTCCATGTACCGCGACTTCAAGCTGGCCGGCCACCGCGGCCTCCAGCACGTCGCCTACTGGACCCAGGACTACGACGCCGACCTCGCCCGCATGGAAGCCAACGGCTTCGTCCAGAAAATGAGCGGCAAGGTCGGCGCCAACGGCCGCTTCGTCTATTTCGACCGCGAAGCCCACCCCGGCACGGTCATCGAACTGTCGGAGGTGGTCGGGCCGAAGGGCCGGCTGTTCGACCTGATCCGGACATCGGCGGTGGGGTGGGACGGCAAGGACCCGGTGCGGCCGTTTCCGGATTTGGCGACGCTGTAGGGGGGACTTCAGGCGTGGGGTAGGGGCGGACCGCTCGATCGTGAACATAAGGACGATCGGAAGGCTACCGTTCTTGAGGGAGGATGCCGGTGTCGGGGGGCTTCGACGCCGGTATCCCTCGACGCTGGCGCAAGCGGTCCAGGGCCATGGTGATCTGCTGGAGATCGCTGCGGTCCTTGTCCCGGGCACCGCGCTTGGTCAGCGAAAGGCCGTCCAGGTCCAACACGTTGATGCCCTTTCCCGGCTCTTCGAGGCGCGCGATGTAAGGCTCGAGGTCCTCGTAGGAACAACCGCAAGCCTTGGGAAGCACATCGACCACGAATTCATCGAAGATACGGATGACGCCGGGCTCGTCATCCTCGACGCCGTCATCGACCGGAAAGGGGTTCGCCTCGCCCGTCAGGCCCGCCGCCGCGCCGTCCGGCAGTTCGCTGAGCGCGGCGATCCAGCGGGCGTTGTTCTCCGGGGTGTTGCGCACGAGGATGTCCACATCGCCCGTTGCCCGGATCAGGCCGTTCGCATGGAGGGCATAGCCCCCGATCAGGACGTACGCGACTCCGTGCTTCTCCAGCAGACCGGCGACCGTTTCGACATCGCCCCAGGTGGCCGGGCGAACGACGTCCGTATCCGGCAGGGGGGATGACCCCGCCTTTTCAGCCTTCCCGGCGAACAAGCCGAAGAGCTTTTCGAGCCATCGCATCGGCGGTCAAACCCACCATGTCGGCGTTCGCCTCGTCGTGATTGCGATAGCGGGAGATGCCTGGACGCCGGTACAGCAACACCCCGCGCCCAAACTCCTCCGTGCGGCGAACCTCATCCAGAGTCGGCCAGCGGAGTCCGGGCAGCCCCTCCATCCTCTTCCCGACGACACGCATACTGTTCCCCTACACGTCCAAATTCGCCACCATCAGCGCGTTGTCCTGGATGAACTCGCGGCGCGGCTCCACCACGTCGCCCATCAGGGTGCTGAAGACCTCCTCGGCCTGGTCGGCGTGGTTGACGCGGACCTGGAGGAGGGAGCGCTTGGTGGGGTCCAGGGTGGTTTCCCAGAGCTGGTCGGGGTTCATCTCGCCCAGACCCTTGTAGCGCTGGATGGTCACGCCGCGCCGGCCGATCTCCATCACCGTGTCGAACAGGGACACCGGGCCGGTGATGGTGCGCGTCTCCTTCTGCTTTTCGAAGGCGCGCGACGGCTCGTCGAAGAAGCGCTTGAGGTCGTCGGTCATGGCGTCGAGCTTGCGGGCCTCGCCGCTCTTCAGCAGATCGCCGTCGAGGTTGTGGCGGTGGGTGACGCCGCGCCGCGTGCGGACCAGCGCGTAGCCGCCCTGCGGCAGTGCCTCGCCGGTCCAGCCACCCTCCGCGTCCATCCGGTTCATGCGGGCGGCGATGCCGGCGGCGGCGAAGGTGGCGCGGTCCGTCTCGTTGGCGAGTGCCGCGGACAGGGCGCCGGTCACGGCGGCCTGCTCGACCACCATGCGGTGGCCGGCCTTGCGGGTGAGAGTCTCCACATGCTGGCGGGCGCTGCGGGTCTTCTCCACCAGCTCGCGCAGGGGATCGCCGTGCAGCAGGGTGCCGTCGGCGAACTGCACCGACAGGTCGCCCAGCGCCGCCTCGACCAGGAACTCCTCCAGCGCGGCGTCGTTCTTCAGGTAGCGTTCCTTGGCGTTGCCGCGCTTGATGCGGTAGAGCGGCGGCTGGGCGATGTAGAGGAAGCCGCTGTCGATCAGCTCCGGCATCTGGCGGAAGAAGAAGGTCAGCAGCAGCGTGCGGATGTGGCTGCCGTCCACGTCCGCGTCGGTCATGATGATGATCTTGTGGTAGCGCGTCTTGTTGATGTCGAAGCCGCCCTCGTCACGGCCGATGCCGGTGCCGAGTGCGGCGATCAGCGTGCCGATCTCCTGCGAGCCCAGCATCTTGTCGAAGCGCGCCCGCTCCACGTTCAGGATCTTGCCGCGCAGCGGCAGGATGGCCTGGAACTGGCGCGAGCGGCCCTGCTTGGCGGAGCCGCCGGCCGAATCACCCTCGACGATGAACAGCTCGGACAGCGCCGGGTTGCGCTCCTGGCAATCGGCCAGCTTGCCGGGCAGGGACGAGATGCTGAGCGCGCTCTTGCGCGTCATCTCGCGGGCCTTGCGCGCCGCCTCGCGGGCGGCGGCGGCCTCCACCACCTTCTGGACGATGCGCTTGGCGTCGGCCGGATGTTCCTCGAAATGCTGGGTCAGGCACTCGTTGAGCACCGACTCGACCACCGGCCGGACCTCCGACGAGACCAGCTTGTCCTTGGTCTGGCTGGAGAATTTCGGGTCCGGCACCTTCACCGACAAGACGCAGGTCAGGCCTTCGCGGGCGTCGTCGCCGGACAGGCTCACCTTCTCCTTCTTGGCGATGCCGGATTCGGTGGCGTAGCTGTTGACGGCGCGGGTCAGCGCCGCGCGGAAGCCCGCAAGGTGGGTGCCGCCGTCCTTCTGCGGGATGTTGTTGGTGAAGCAGAGGGTCGTCTCGTGGTAGCTGTCGTTCCACTGGAGCGCGCATTCCACGGTGACGACGCCGCCATGCTCCATCTTGCGCTCGGCCTTCACGGTGATGGCCGGCTTGTGCAAGGGCGTCTTGGAGCGGTCGAGCCAGGAGACGAAGGCCTCCAGCCCGCCCTCGTAATGCAGGGTGATGGTCTTCGGCTCGACCCCGCGCGCATCGGTCAGCAGCAGCCGGACGCCGGAGTTGAGGAAGGCCAGCTCGCGCAGCCGGTGCTCCAGCGTCGCGAAATCGAACTCGGTGTTGGTGAAGGTTTCCTTGGACGGCAGGAAGCTGACCTCGGTGCCGGTGCGGTGCGGCTTGCCGTCGGCCGGCTCCGCCGCGCCCACATCGGCCAGACCGGCCTCCGGCACGCCGTGGCGGAAGCGCATGTGCCAGGCCCGGCCGCCGCGCCAGATGCGCAGGTCCAGCGTCTCCGACAGGGCGTTGACCACCGACACGCCGACGCCGTGCAGGCCGCCCGACACCTTGTAGGAGTTCTGGTTGAACTTGCCGCCGGCGTGGAGTTGGGTCATCACCACCTCCGCCGCCGACACACCCTCCTCGGGGTGGATGTCGGTGGGGATGCCGCGGCCGTTGTCGCGCACCGTGACGGAGCCGTCGGCGTTCAGCACGACCTCCACCCGGTCGCAATAGCCGGCCAGCGCCTCGTCGATGGCGTTGTCCACCACCTCGTAGACCATGTGGTGCAGACCCGAGCCGTCGTCGGTGTCGCCGATGTACATGCCCGGACGCTTGCGCACGGCATCCAGCCCGCGCAGCACGGTGATGGACTCGGCGCCGTATTCCTGCTCAGGCAGGGTCGGTTTCAATGCTTCCTGTGCCATGGCTCTACTATAGCAGACTGAACGGTTTATATCGGCCTCGACGTGCGCGGACGCCACTTTTTTCGTCGATCAATCCGGCATGACGCGCGACTCCTCCACCCGGAAGCGATTGGCGGCACCGCCCAGCGGCTCGAAATCGCCGTCGTCGGTGCCGGTCATCCAGGCCTGGGCGCCGAGCGCCAGGATCTCGTGGAACAGCGCGGCGCGGCGCTCGGCGTCGAGATGGGCGGCCACCTCGTCCAGCAGCAGCAGCGGGGCGGCGCCGCGTTCCGCCGCCAGCAGGCGGGCGTTGGCGAGCACGATGGCGATCAGCAACGCCTTCTGCTCGCCGGTCGAGCACAGCGCCGCCGGCATGGCCTTGGCCTGATGGCGGACGGACAGGTCGCTGCGGTGCGGGCCGACGGCCGCCCCGCCGGATTCGGCGTCGCCGCGGCGGCCGGCGCGCAGCGCCTCGCGCAGCCGGTCCTCCGCCGCCAGCGCCGGGCCACCCGCCAGCCAGCCCTCCACCGCACCCTCCACCGCCAGCTCGGCCCCGGGGAAGGGGCCGACGGCGCGGGCGCAGGCGGCGCGCAGGCGCTGCACCACCTCCAGCCGCGCCGCGGCGACCGCGATGCCGGTGGCGGCCATCTGCTCCTCAAGGCCCGACAGCCATCCGTCGTCCATCCGCCCCTCGCGCAGCAGCCGCGCGCGCTCGCGCAGCGCGTGCTCGTAGCGGCTGAGCCGGCCGGCGTGGGCGGGGTCGAAGCCGAAGACGAGGCGGTCGAGGAAGCGCCGCCGCCCGCCGGCCGGTTCCTGGAACAGCCGGTCCATCGGCGGGGTCAGCCAGACCAGGGAGACATGCGCGGCCAGCGCGGTCTGGCCGCGCACGGGGTGGCCGTCGATGCGCACGGCGCGGCGGTCGCGCTCGCCGTCGCCGGCCTCGCGCCCGGTGCCGATCTCGACGGGTCCGGAGGGCGTCTCCACCACCGCCGCCACCGCCCAGCCGGCCCCGGCGGGCGAGCCGATGCGTTCCACCTCCGCCAGCCTGGCACCGCGCAGGCCGCGGCCGGGGGCGAGGAAGCTGACCGCTTCCAGCAGATTGGTCTTGCCCGCACCGTTGGGGCCGACCAGCACCACCGGCCGCGCGTCCGGCTCCAGCCGCGCCTGCTCGTAGCTGCGGAAGCGGGTCAGCGTCAGGCGCGTGACGGCCAGCCGCTTTTCCGCGGCCGGTTCGCTCTGGGGCAAATTGTGTTCGGACACCATCATTCACCGGCGGCGGGGGCCATGGCCCGGCCCCCGGCCGTCACACCCGCATGGGCATCAACACGTAGAGCGCGGTGGAGTCGGCCACGTCGCGGATGATGGTGGGGGATGCGGCGTCGGCCAGCAGGAAGCGGGCGCCCTCGCCCTCGATCTGCTGGGTGATGTCCAGCAGGTAGCGGGAATTGAAGCCGATCTCGATCGGCGTGTCTTCGTAGGCGACCTCCAGCTCCTCGGTGGCGGAGCCGGATTCGGGGCTGGTCGCCGACAGGGTCAGGTTGCCGCGCTTGACCGACAGCTTCACCGCCCGGCTCTTCTCCGTGGAGATGGTGGCGACGCGGTCCACGGCGGCGGCGAACACCTTGGCATCGACCTCCATCACCTTGTCGTTGCCGGTGGGGATCACCCGCTCGTAGTCGGGGAAGGTGCCGTCGATCAGCTTGGAGGTGACGATCACGGTGTCGAAGGCGAAGCGGATCTTGTTCTCCGACATGGAGATCTCGATGCGGTCGGCCGCCTCGTCGATCAGCTTGCGGATCTCGTTCACCGTCTTGCGCGGGATGATCACGCCGGGCACGCCGTCGGCCCCGTCGGGCAGCGGGATCTCGACCTTCGCCAGCCGGTGGCCGTCGGTCGCCACCGCGCGCAGCACCGGCAGCTCGGCCCCGCCGGCCCGCACCTTGGCGGCGTGCAGGTAGATGCCGTTCAGGTAATAGCGCGTCTCCTCGGTGGAGATGGCGAATCGGGTGCGGTCGATCAGCGCCCGCAGGTCGGCGGCCGGGAGCTGGAAGCTGTGCTGGAGCTCGCCGCGGGAGATCTGCGGGAAGTCGTCCGGCGGAAGGCAGCCCAGCTTGAACTGGGAGCGGCCGGAACGCAGTGTGAGCTGATGGCCGTCGCCGCTCACCTCCATCTCCACCTGGCTGCCGTCGGGCAGCTTGCGGACGATGTCGTACAGGGTGTGGGCGGGGGCGGTGGTCGAGCCGGGGCGCGTCACCGACGCCGGCACCGTCTCCACGATCTCCAGATCCATGTCGGTGGCGGCCAGCGCCAGCTCGCCGTTCTTGATGGACAGCAGGACGTTCGACAGGATCGGGATGGTGTTGCGGCGTTCCACCACGCTCTGAACGTGACCGAGGGACCGGAGCAGGGCGGTGCGTTCGATGACGATGTTCATGCTGGGTCTGGCTCGGCCGGTCATGGGTGGGTGTCGATTCGCGGGCTGTCCCGAGGCTGGAACGAAGCTGCCCCGCGGGTCACCGTGCGGTGTCCGAAGGGGCGGGCACTATATCACAGGCATCCGCGCGTCGAGCGAAATTCGTGCGGTGCGGTGTGGGGCTCCACTCGACGACGCCCCGCTCACGCCGCCCGCTCCGCCGCCATCTGGGCGTCCAGGCCGGAGCGGTAGTCGGGGTGGCGGAGCGCATAGCCGAGCTCGCGCTTGATGCGGTCGTTCTTCACCCGGCGGTTGTCGGCGTAGAAGCTGGCGGCCATCGGGGAGAGCTCGGCCTGCTCGAAGGGCACCAGCGGCGGCGGCTCCACCCCCAGCAGCCCGGCGGCGTAGGCGACCACCTCGTGCGATGGGCAGGGCAGGTCGTCGGCGACGTTGTAGATGGCGCCGAGGTTGGGCCGCGCCATCGACGCCGTCAGCGCGCCGGCGATGTCCTCCACATGCACGCGGCTGAACACCTGGCCCGGCTTGTCGATGCGCCGCGCCGTTCCGTCGCGCAGGGAATCGATGGCGCTGCGGCCGGGGCCGTAGATGCCGGGCAGGCGGAACAGGTGCAGCGGCACGCCGTACTGGCGGTGGAGGCCGAGCCAGCCGCGCTCCGCCTCCACCCGGCGGCGGGCGCGGTCGCCGGTGGGGCGCAGCCACGCCGCCTCCCCCACCCACTCGCCCTTGGTGTCGCCGTAGACCCCGGTGGTCGAGAGATAGCCGCCCCAGTCCAGCGTCCGCAGGTCGGCCAGATGCTGGGCGTGGTGGGCCAGCACCGGGTCGCCGCGCCCGTCCGGCGGTACGCTGAGCAGCAGGTGGGTGGTGCCGTCCAGCGCGGCGGCCGGGTCGTCGAGCGGGCGGTCGCGGTCGAAGAGGAACGCCTCGATTCCCGCCGCGGCCAGCGCCTGGCACTTGTCGGGCGAGCGGGTGGTGCCGGCGATCCGCCAGCCTTCCGCCCGCAGGCGTGTGGCGAGGACGGCGGCGCTGTAGCCATAGCCGAAGACGAAGAGGCGCGGTGTGCTCATGCCCGGTGTCCCTGTCGCGGCGGGGTCGAGGAGGTTCTTGCGCGCGCCGCCGCGATGCCGGAGTGTAGTCCGACGATGACCCGACGCAACCGCCTCCCGATCCTTTTCGCTGCCGCTCTGCTGGTGCTTCCCGTCGCCGGCCGCGCAGCATCCTCCGACCAGAACCGCGAACTCCAGGCCTGCGCCACCATCGCCGAGCTGAAGCCGGAGGAGGGGCTGGAGAGTGCCCGCGCCTGGATGCAGCGCGGCGGCGGCGATCCCGCCCGCCTGTGCGAGGCGCTCGCCCTGTTCCACAAGGGCGACTTCCCCGCCGCCGGCAAGCGGCTGGAGGATCTGGCCGGCGCCCTGGGCGGCAACGACCCCCGGGCGGAGGCGCAGATCCTGGCGCGCGCCGGCTGGGCGTGGCTGCGCGCCGGCGACGCGGCGCGGGCCGACCGGCTGTACAGCCGCGCGCTGGAACGCCAGCCCGGCGACCTCGACCTGTTCATCGACCGCGCCTTCGCCCGCGCCGAGGCCGAGCGCTACTGGGACGCGGTGGCCGACCTCGATCTGGTGATCGCCCGCGCGCCGGACCGGGCCGACGCCTGGCTCTACCGCGCCGCGGCCCACAAGGCCCTGTCCAACCTGCACCAGGCGGCGGCCGACGTCGGGCGAGCGCTGGAACTGCGTCCCAACGACCCGGAGGCGGTGCTGCTGCGCGGCAACATCAAGGCCGCCGCGGGCGACGTCCGCGGTGCGGCGGAGGACTGGCGCGCGGTCACCCGCACCGCGCCCGACAGCACCCAGGCGCGTGCCGCGCGGGTCAACCTGGACCGGCTCGGCGCGATGCCGCCGGCACCGCAGCCGGCCCGCGGGCAGCCTCCGGCGAAGCCGCCCGCCGCCACACCCCCGAAGGCGCCGGCCCAATGAGCCCCGTTTCCGTGGAGACCCCATGAGCGAGACCGAGCCGCCCGACCTGACCGTCCGTTCCGCCTTCCCGGTGTGGACGACCGAGAAGCTGCGCTACTGCGACACCGACCGGCAGGGCCACATCAACAACAGCGTCTTTTCCGAGATGTGCGAGGCCGGGCGCGTCGCCTTCCTCTACGACCCCGCGGCCCCGGCGGCGGTGCCGGGCACCGCCTTCGTCATCGCGCGGCTGGTGCTGGACTTCCGCGGCGAGCTGAACTGGCCGGGCACGGTGGATGTGGGCACGGTGGTGCTGTCGGTCGGCAAGAGCTCCTTCCGGCTCGGGCAGGGCGTGTTCGACGGCGAGCGCTGCGCGGCGACGGCGGAGAACGTCATCGTGCTGATGGACGAGGCGACCCGCCGCTCCACCCCCCTGCCACCCGGGCTGCGCGAGCGGCTGGAGAGCCTGATGGTCAGAGGTACAGCACCGCCAGCATGACCACGCCGACGGCGATGCGGTACCAGCCGAAGGGGGTGAAGCCGTAGCGGCTGACGAAGTCGAGCAGCGTCTTCACCACGATCAGCGCCGCCACGAAGGCGCAGACGAAGCCGACGGCGATCAGCGCCCCGGCGTCCAGGTTCATCACGCTCCAGTTCTTGTAGAGGTCGTAGACGGTCGCCCCCAGCATGGTGGGGATGGCGAGGAAGAAGGAGAACTCCGCCGCCGTCCGCCGGTCCACGCCCATCAGCAGCGAGCCCAGGATGGTCGCCCCCGACCGCGACACGCCGGGCACCAGCGCCAGGCACTGGAACAGGCCGATGCGCAGCGCCAGGCCGGGGGAGAAGGCCTCGATCTCGAAATGGCGGGGGCGGGGCAGGGCGCGTTCCACCAGGATGATCGCCAGCCCGCCGACGATCAGCGCCACGCAGACGACGGTGGGATTGAACAGCACCCCCTTGATGAAGCCGTGCAGCAGAACGCCCAGCGCCGCCGAGGGCAGGAAGGCCACCAGGATCGCGGTCACGAAGCGCCAGGACGCGCGGCTGCTGGTCAGCCCCACCGCCACCCGCCACAGCCGGCCGAAATAGATCAGGCAGATGGCGAGGATGGCGCCGAGCTGGATCACCACCTCGAACACCTTGCCCGGCGGGCCGACGAATCCCAGCAGATCGACCAGAAGGATCAGGTGGCCGGTGGAGGACACCGGCAGGAATTCCGTCAAACCTTCGATCAGGCCGAGGAGGGCGGCTTCCAGATACTGTTCGGGCATGGGCGCGGGCACCTGCGCTGCGTTGCGGCGAGCGCGCTTATAGCAGGGGTGCGGCACCTTGGCGACCGCGCGGGAAGCCGTACGACGCAAGTCACCCGCCGCCGTCGGGGGTGACTCCGACAGCCGATGCCGAAGGGCCGGCCTTATGCTAAAAAGCAAAGCGGAAGGCTTCGCGGCGCGTCCGGCGGGGGAAGATGGGCCATGGGAAGCGTGCAAAAGGTTCTGTCGGAAGAGACGGTCGATGACTTGCTGTCGGTCCGGAGGCATGTCGATGACTTCGCCGAGCGGCTGAGTCGCCTTGCGGACGCTTCGGTGGAGCGGCGGCGCGGACAGCCCAACGTCCTGGCCATCGCGGTCAACGACCGCCGTTCCCTGGTGATGTGGTACGGAAGTGCGGATCGCATCGGCCGAGACGAGATGATGCTTCATCTTCGCAATCTGATGCTGGTCCGGTCCTCCGCACCGCCGGCCGTGGACGGGACCGACGGCCAAGGTACGGATCGGGCATGACGCGGAAATTCATACCCTTACGTTACCGCGTCGTCGTCCATCCCGACGGCGACGAGTATTGGGTCGGAAGTCCCGACTTTCCGGAGTTGGCGGGGCGCGCCCGTTATGCCGACCTTGCGCCCGAGGTGATGGCCGCCGACTGCCTTGCCTATGTGATCATCGAGCGGCTGCATCATCGACAGGATCTGCCGTTCCCGGGGGTGCGTGAGCAGGATGGTGAGATGTTCGTGGTCCCCCGGCACGCCGCCGTGTTCGACGTGGAGTCGGATTGACACGGCGAATGCGTTGGGCATTCAAGGTTGGCGCCGGGCGATTGGTCGGCCGGAAAGGCCCTCTCCGCTGTGTAGTCCCAAAATGGTACTAATTTTCTTTCCGTACCTGCGCGGCAATCGGGCGCACTGCCCATTCTTGCGCCATGCCTGGAAAAAAGGTCAGCAATGTGGAACTATCGGCGTTTTAGGGCTCGCGGCGTGGACGATTCTGCGGTATAAGACCCTTGGCCGCCATTCGGGCGGAACGAAATGTTGTCCACCGCGGTCGCGCTGCCCGGCAGTCGCGCCGCCCGCCCCGTCGCTCCGGCCTCCGGAAGGCGGGGTTCGTTGTGAGGAGAAGGGGTCATGGCGAACCAGAAGATGCTGGGCTTCGTGCACACCGCGCAGCGGATGCCCGACAAGCGCCCGGCCGCGGAACGCCGGCTGGATTTCAACGAGATCTACGCCCGATTCTCCGATCCCCGCGCGGGCGAGCAGGCCAACCGCTGCTCGCAATGCGGCGTGCCCTTCTGCCAGGTGCACTGCCCGGTCTCCAACAACATCCCCGACTGGCTGAAGCTGACCGCCGAGGGGCGGCTGGAGGAGGCCTACGAGGTGTCTTCGGCCACCAACAACTTCCCGGAGATCTGCGGCCGCATCTGCCCGCAGGACCGGCTGTGCGAGGGCAACTGCGTCATCGAGCAGTCCACCCACGGCGCCGTCACCATCGGCACGGTGGAGCGCTACATCAACGACACCGCCTGGGAACGCGGCTGGATCAAGCCGGTGGCCCCGGTGCGCGAGCTGGGCATCTCGGTCGGCATCATCGGTGCCGGCCCCGGCGGGCTGGCCGCCGCCCAGCAGCTCCGCCGCAAGGGTTACGAGGTGCATGTCTACGACCGCTACGACCGCGTCGGCGGCCTGCTGATCTACGGCATCCCCGGCTTCAAGCTGGAGAAGGACGTGGTGGCGCGGCGCGAGCAGCTGCTGCGGGACGAGGGCGTGCAGTTCCATCTCGGATTCGACGTCGGCCGCCACGCCTCGCTGGCCGACCTGCGCGCCAGGCACGCCGCCATCCTGATCGCCACCGGCGTCTACAAGGCGCGCGACATCCAGGGGCCGGGCAGCGGGCTGGCCGGCATCGTGCCCGCGCTCGATTACCTGACCGCCTCCAACCGCACCGGGCTCGGCGACACCGTCGTCGCCTACGAGAACGGCACGCTGAACGCCGCCGGCAAGAACGTCGTCGTCATCGGCGGTGGCGACACCGCCATGGACTGCGTGCGCACCGCCATCCGCCAGGGCGCCAAGTCCGTGAAGTGCCTCTACCGCCGCGACCGCAAGAACATGCCGGGCTCGCAGCGCGAGGTCGCCCACGCCGAGGAGGAGGGCGTGGAGTTCATCTGGCAGGCCGCCCCCGAGGCGTTCGTCGGCGACAGCACCGTCACCGGCGTGCGCGCCGTGCGCATCCACCTGGGCGTGGCCGACGCCACCGGCCGCCAGACCCCGCAGGTGATCGAGGGCTCCGCCTTCACCATCGAGGCCGACATCGTGGTCAAGGCGCTGGGCTTCGACCCGGAGGATCTGCCGGTCCTGTTCGGCGCTCCCGACCTGAAGGTGACCCGCTGGGGCACGCTGCCGGTCCACCACGCCACCAAGATGACCAGCCTGGAGGGCGTCTTCGCCGCCGGCGACATCGTGCGCGGCGCGTCCCTGGTGGTGTGGGCCATCCGCGACGGCCGCGACGCGGCGGAATCCATGGACGCCTACATCAAGGCGACCGTGGCCGGGGAGGCGGTGAAGGTCGCTGCGGAGTAAGGGGGCGGCGATGTACCGGATCGCCGACGCCACAGCGCACGCCGATTTTACCGTAACCATCCGCTGGCAGCATGGCCCGACCTCGGTCGTGGACTTCAAGCCGACGATTGCCAAGGGTGGCGTTTGCGTGGTGCTGGGTGACGGTGATTTCTTCGTCGGCCGTATGCACGTCGGCGAGGACGGCGATTATCTCGGCTGGCCGGAGGAGATCGACTTCTGCGCCGACAGCCTGTGGTACCGGACGAACCCGGAGGACCTGAAGCGGGACCATCCGGGAGCCGTGGCGGAGTAGGGTGGGTTCCGGACTGTCACTCGGCCGCAGCGGCATCACGGGATGCGTCGAACAGACCGTCGGGAACGGGAACAAGGATCGGGACGGCTTCATGGTTGAAGGGATCGGCCATTATGGCTTCGAGGCTGCTGGGGGCGGGGATCGGGTCGCCGTCCTCCCGCATGGCTTCGATGTGGAAGGTCAGGGCTTCCACGGCCATTGGGCCTACCTCGACCAGCGTCGCGGCAGCGGTGACGCAGCCCGGGAAGTCCGGGAAATCGACGCCGTAGCTGGAGTCGGGGTCCTTGCGCAGAAGGCCGATGTAAACGTGCATGGTCTCCTCCTAGCGGAGCTTCACACCGGATTGGCGCTCGATGCTCCGCAATGTGCCGAGGGGAACGTCGTGACGTGGGTGCGGGACGGTGACGCGTCCCGGTTATGCGGGGTGGGTGAACTGGACGTGGCTGCCCCTCTGAGCGGCACGTCGCCAGCCATCCGCCTCCAGGCGCCGTATGATCTCCCGGCTGTCCATGCGGGAAGTGTAGCGCCCCGGATTGTCCAGGACAATCGGGGCGAGTTCTAAGGAATTCCAGGGGCCGGTGGCCCTTGGCTGGTTCCGGGGGACGGTGTTCTTCGGGTCAAATCGAGCGATGAAAGGGTCCAAGCCATGACCGGTACGGTGAACCAGGGCGAGCGTTTCGTGGCCGAATACCGCGCCAACGTGGAGCGGCTGACCACCGCGCACGCCTATGATCCGGCGGACGAGCACGACGCCTGCGGCGTCGGCTTCATCGCCGCGATCGACGGGCAGCCGCGCCGGTCGGTGGTGGAGAAGGGCATCGAGGCGCTGAAGGCCGTCTGGCACCGCGGCGCGGTGGACGCCGACGGCAAGACCGGCGACGGTGCGGGCATCCATGTCCAGGTGCCGCAGAAGTTCTTCAAGGACCATGTCCGCGTCATCGGCCACCAGCCGCCCGAGAACAACCTGGCGGTCGGTCAGGTGTTCCTGCCGCGCATCTCGCTGGACGCGCAGGAAGCCTGCCGCTGTATTGTCGAGACCGAGGTCTTGAACTTCGGCTATTACATCTATGGCTGGCGTCAGGTGCCGATCAACGTCGACATCATCGGCGAGAAGGCCAACGCCACCCGGCCGGAGATCGAGCAGATCATCGTTGGCAATTCCCGCGGCGTGTCGGACGAGCAGTTCGAGCTGGACCTCTACGTCATCCGCCGCCGGATCGAGAAGGCGGTGGCGGCGGAGCACATCGGCGACTTCTACATCTGTTCGCTGTCGGCCCGCTCGATCATCTACAAGGGCATGTTCCTGGCCGAGCAGCTCACCAGCTTCTACCCCGACCTGCTGGACGAGCGGTTCGAGTCGAGCTTCGCCATCTACCACCAGCGCTACTCGACCAACACCTTTCCGACCTGGCCGCTGGCCCAGCCCTTCCGCACGCTCGCCCACAACGGCGAGATCAACACGCTGAAGGGCAACGTCAACTGGATGAAGGCGCACGAGACGCGCATGGAGCACGCCATCTTCGGCGCGCACATGGCGGACCTGAAGCCGGTCATCGGCGTCGGCCTGTCGGACAGTGGCGCGCTCGACGCGGTGTTCGAGGTGATGATCCGCGCCGGCCGCCCGGCGCCCATGGTCAAGATGATGCTGGTGCCGCAGGCGCTGACCAAGTCCGCCACCATGCCGGAGTCGCACGGCTCGCTGATCGCCTACTGCAACTCCGTCATGGAGCCGTGGGACGGGCCGGCGGCGCTCGCCATGACCGACGGCCGCTGGGTCGTCGGCGGCATGGACCGCAACGGCCTGCGCCCGATGCGCTACACCATCACCACCGACGGGCTGCTGATCGGCGGCTCCGAGACGGGCATGGTGAAGATCGACGAGACCCAGGTGGTGGAGAAGGGGCGCCTCGGCCCCGGCGAGATGATCGCCGTGGACCTGAAGGCCGGCCGGCTGTTCCGCGACCGCGAGATCAAGGACCATCTGGCCGGGATGAAGCCCTGGGCCAACTGGGTGCGCAACACCACCCAGCTCGACGACCTCGTCAAGCAGGCCTCGACCCGTGGCGAGCCGTCGGAGATCGAGCGGGCCGAGCTGCGCCGGCGTCAGATGGCCTTCGGCATCAGCATGGAAGACCTGGAGTTGATCCTTCACCCGATGGTGGAGGACGCGAAGGAGGCCGTCGGCTCGATGGGCGACGACAGCCCCATCGCCGTGCTGTCGGAGAAGTACCGCGGCCTGCACCACTTCTTCCGCCAGAACTTCAGCCAGGTGACCAACCCGCCCATCGACTCGCTCCGTGAGAAGCGGGTGATGAGCCTGAAGACCCGGCTGGGCAACCTCGGCAACATCCTGGACGAGGATGAGAGCCAGTGCCGGCTGCTCCAGCTCGACTCGCCGGTGCTGACCACCGCCGAGTTCCGGGCGATGCGCGCCTACATGGCCGACACGGCGGCCGAGATCGACGCCACCTTCCCGGTGGACGGCGGCCCCGACGCGCTGAAGGACGCGCTGCGCCGCATTCGCCAGGAGGCGGAGGACGCCGTGCGCGGCGGCGCCAACCACGTCATACTGACCGACGAGGCCATGGGGCCGGGCCGCGCCGCGATCCCGATGATCCTCGCCACCGGGGCCGTGCACACGCACCTCGTGCGCAACAACCTGCGCACCTTCACCTCGCTGAACGTGCGTTCGGCGGAGTGCATGGATACCCATTACTTCGCGGTGCTGATCGGCGTCGGCGCCACCACGGTCAACGCCTATCTGGCGCAGGAGGCCATCGCCGACCGCCACCGGCGCGGCCTGTTCGGCGATCTGGCGCTCGAGGTCGGCATGGCCCGCTTCAAGAAGGCCATCGACGACGGGCTGCTGAAGATCATGTCCAAGATGGGCATCTCGATCATCAGCAGCTACCGCGGCGGCTGCAACTTCGAGGCGGTGGGGCTGAGCCGCGCGCTGGTGGCCGAGCATTTCCCGACCATGGTCAGCCGCATCTCCGGCATCGGGCTGAACGGCATCCAGAAGAAGGTGCTGGAGCAGCACGCGCTGGCCTATGACGAGGCGGTGGTGGCGCTGCCGGTCGGCGGCTTCTACCGCTACCGCAAGTCGGGCGACCGCCACGGCTGGGAGGGCGGGCTGATCCACACCCTCCAGCAGGCGGTGGCGAACGACAGCTACCAGACCTTCAAGAAGTACACGGAGCAGGTGCTCCGCCGCCCGCCGATGCAGCCGCGCGACCTGCTGGAGTTCCGCTCCACCAAGGGTGCGGTGCCGATCGACGATGTCGAGAGCATCACCGCCATCCGCAAGCGCTTCATCACCCCCGGCATGTCGCTGGGCGCCCTGTCGCCGGAGGCGCACGGCACGCTGAACGTCGCCATGAACCGCATCGGCGCCAAGTCCGACAGCGGCGAGGGCGGCGAGGACCCGGCGCGCTTCCGCCCGGACAAGAACGGCGACAACTGGAACTCCGCCATCAAGCAGGTGGCGTCGGGCCGCTTCGGCGTAACGGCGGAGTATCTGAACCAGTGCCGCGAGCTGGAGATCAAGGTCGCGCAGGGCGCCAAGCCCGGCGAGGGCGGCCAGCTCCCCGGCTTCAAGGTGACGGAGATGATCGCGCGGCTGCGTCACTCGACGCCGGGCGTGACCCTGATCAGCCCGCCGCCGCACCACGACATCTACTCCATCGAGGATCTGGCGCAGCTCATCTACGACCTGAAGCAGATCAATCCGGATGCGAAAGTCTGCGTGAAGCTGGTCAGTCGTTCCGGTATCGGAACGATTGCCGCCGGTGTGGCCAAGGCCAACGCCGACATCATCCTGATCTCCGGCAACTCCGGCGGCACCGGTGCCAGCCCGCAGACCTCGATCAAGTTCGCCGGCATCCCGTGGGAGATGGGGCTGTCGGAGGTGCATCAGGTCCTCACGCTCAACCGTCTGCGCCACCGCGTGCGGCTGCGCACCGACGGCGGGCTGAAGACCGGCCGCGACATCGTCATCGCCGCCATGCTGGGGGCGGAGGAGTACGGCATCGGCACCGCCAGCCTGATCGCCATGGGCTGCATCATGGTGCGGCAGTGCCACTCCAACACCTGCCCGGTCGGCGTCTGCGTGCAGGACCCGGCCCTGCGCGAGAAGTTCACCGGCACCCCGGAGAAGGTGGTCAACCTGTTCAGCTTCCTGGCGGAGGAGGTGCGCGAGATCCTGGCGCAGCTCGGCTTCCGGACGCTGAACGAGGTGGTCGGGCGCACCGACCTGCTGCACCAGGTCAGCCGCGGCGGCGCGCATCTCGACGACCTCGACCTCAACCCGCTGCTGGCGCAGGTCGATCCCGGCGAGAACGCGCGCTACTGCACGCTGCAGGGCCGCAACGAGGTGCCGGACACGCTGGACGCCCGGATGATCGCCGACGCCCGCCCGCTGTTCGAGGAAGGCGAGAAGATGCAGCTCGCCTACACCATCCGCAACACGCACCGGGCCATCGGCACGCGGCTGTCGTCGATGATCACCCGCAAGTTCGGCATGGCGGGGCTCCAGCCCGGCCATGTGACGGTGCGGCTGCGCGGCACCGCCGGCCAGTCGCTCGGCGCCTTCGCGGTGCAGGGCATGAAGCTGGAGGTGTTCGGCGACGCCAACGACTATGTGGGCAAGGGGCTGTCCGGCGGCACCATCGTGGTGCGGCCGATGCCGTCCAGCCCGCTGGCGACCAACGCCAACACCATCATCGGCAACACCGTTCTCTACGGCGCCACGGCGGGCAAGCTGTTCGCCGCGGGGCAGGCCGGCGAGCGCTTCGCCGTCCGCAACTCCGGCGCGTCGGTGGTGGTGGAGGGCTGCGGCTCCAACGGCTGCGAGTACATGACAGGCGGCACGGCGGTGATCCTGGGTTCCGTCGGCGACAATTTCGCGGCCGGAATGACCGGTGGCATGGCCTATGTCTATGACGAGGACGGGAATTTCCCGCTCTGCGTCAACGGTGAGAGCGTCATCCACCAGCGCATCGAGGTGCCGCACTACGCCGACCAGCTGCGCGCGCTGCTGGAGGAGCATGTGGCGGAAACGCAGAGCCGTTTCGCCGCCGAACTGCTCAACGCCTGGGACCGCAGCCTGCCGAAATTCTGGCAGGTGGTGCCGCGCGAGATGCTGACCCGCCTGCAGGTGCCGGTGACCCTGCCGACGGCGCTGCCCGCCGAGTGACCGGCACCTCCCTCCCCCGCCGCAAAGCGGGGGAGGGAGGTGGTTGTGTTGCGCCCCCACCCCAGCCCTCCCCCATCGTCGACGGGGGAGGGTGACCTGCGTGTGCGCTCGCTTGCGCCACTTCCGCGCCGGCAGTAAGGTCCGCTGCCTTTTTTTCGTTCACCGCCAACCCCGATCAAGGGCTTCCGCCATGTCGATCCTCGCCACCCGCCTGTCCCGCATCAAGCCGTCGCCCACCATCGCCGTCACCACCAAAGCCCGCGAGTTGCAGGCGGCCGGCCGCGACGTGATCGGGCTCGGCGCCGGCGAGCCGGATTTCGACACGCCCGACAACATCAAGGCGGCGGCGATGCGCGCCATCGAGTCCGGTGACACCAAGTACACGGCCGTGGACGGCACGCCGGCGCTGAAGAAGGCCATCTGCGCCAAGTTCGCGCGCGAGAACGGCCTGACCTACACGCCCGACCAGATCACTGTGGGCAACGGCGGCAAGCAGGTGCTGTTCAACGCCCTGCTGGCGACGCTGAACCCCGGCGACGAGGTGATCATCCCCGCCCCCTACTGGGTCAGCTACCCCGACATGGTGCAGCTGGCGGAGGGCACGCCGGTGGCGGTCGAGGGGCCGGCCGACAAGGGCTTCAAGCTGCAGCCGGAGGATCTGGAGAAGGCGATCACGCCGAAGACCAAGTGGCTGATCCTGAACTCGCCCTCCAACCCGACCGGTGCCGCCTACAGCTGGGACGAGATGAAGGCGCTGACCGACGTGCTGGTGCGCCACCCGCATGTCTGGATCATGTCGGACGACATGTACGAGCACCTGCTGTACGACGGCCTGACCTTCGCCACCCCGGCGCAGGTGGAGCCGAAGCTGTACGACCGTACGCTCACCGTGAACGGCGTGTCCAAGGCGTACGCCATGACCGGCTGGCGCATCGGCTACGCCGGCGGGCCGAAGGAGCTGATCAAGGCGATCGCCATGATGCAGAGCCAGTCGACCTCCAACCCCTCCTCGATCAGCCAGGCGGCGGCGGTCGAGGCGTTGAACGGCACGCAGGAGTTCCTGAAGCCGCGCGCCGAGGCGTTCCGCGAGCGCCGCGACCTCGTGGTGTCGATGCTGAACCAGTCCAAGGGCATCCACTGCCACAAGCCGGAGGGTGCCTTCTACGTCTACCCGTCCTGCGCCGGCACCATCGGCAAGACGACTCCCGAGGGCAAGGTGATCGAGACCGACGAGGATTTCGTCACCTACCTGCTGGAGGCGGAGGGCGTCGCGGTGGTCCAGGGCTCCGCCTTCGGCCTCGCCCCCTTCTTCCGCATCTCCTACGCCACCAGCACCGAAGCGCTGGAGGAAGCCTGCCGTCGCATCCAGCGGGCGTGTGCCAACCTGCGGGATTGAGGCGGAGAGAGCGTCCTTGATGCAGAAGGGCCGGGGGTATTCCTCTGGCCCTTTTTGCATTTCCTACGCGAAATGCTAATGTGATTCGCGTGGAGGAACCATGACGACCCCAGCACCGCAACGCGCCAGCGTCGATTTCTGGAACCGTATGATGGTTCTCGATCGTGACGATGGTGCGGATCTCGACCGTATCAACTGGCGGCTTTCCAAGGAAGCGGAGAGGTCGCCCCATGACTTTGTGACGCGCCTTGCCGCGGCAAGAGGGCTTTTGCGACGTGGTCGGAAAGCCGACGCAATGACGCACCTGGATGTGGCGTGGAACTCCAAGAGCGGCCGTAGCGCGGTCGAACTGATCAATCTGGCCGTCGTCTTGTGCGATGGGGGACGGTTGGAGGATAGTCTGACGTTGCTGAAGGCATTGCTCGGCAGGCCTGAAGCTCACAATGATCAACGTCTGCATGATGCCGCCGTTGGGCTGGGGCTTCGGCTTGGCGATGCGACGCTCATTGAACACGCCGGTGAGAGTACCGGCATTCGTGACGAACTGGTGCCTCGATTCTGTGCCCGATTGCGGGACGATGGACTGATATCGGCGTTCACGAGCCACCAGCGTGCCGTGGAATCGGTGGCTGGTGCGGCGACCTGCGGCACCAACGGTGCGCTGCTGCTGGACGAAGATGGAGATGTCGGCGTTCTCCTGACCTACTTCACG
The DNA here is from genome assembly GCF_013423485.1 of Azospirillum oleiclasticum. GTDB lineage: Bacteria > Pseudomonadota > Alphaproteobacteria > Azospirillales > Azospirillaceae > Azospirillum > Azospirillum oleiclasticum. Next base: position 10,199 of record NZ_JABFFR010000038.1, on the reverse strand, counting down.
GCGCTGGAAGCGCAGGACCGTTACGAGCTGTATGGGCATCTCTCGCACGCGCTGGCACAGCATGGCGCTGAAGCCGCAAGCAGCGTCGTAAGCGTTTTCTTCAGTGGACCCGAAATCGCGTGCCCCGAGGAGCCGTTGTGATCATTCCGGACGATTTTCTCACCGAGGCGGTGGATCTGTTTCGGTCGGCCGATGGCCGTGAGGCCAGATTACGGACGGCGGTGTCTCGTGCCTACTATGCAGCTTACCACGCCGGGCGGCTTCATGCCGAAGCACACCGGCTCCGGGTCGTCGTACCTGTGAAAGGTGGTGTGCATGTGCGGCTCGTGGCGCAATTGCGCAGCAGCACCGATCAGCGTGTTCTTTGGGCAGCAGAAGGATTGGCGGGACTAAAAGGAATGCGAGTTCAGGCCGATTACGGAATCGGTTCCGATCTCCATCCGCGAACCGTCCGGGAAGCACTGGACTTGGCCAGCCGGATTCTTGCAGCTTTCAAAGATTATTCCAGCCCCAGCTGACCCCGCTCGCCGGCCACCCATCCGCAGCCGGCGCCGGTGATCAGGGGCGACTCACTTCCCGATGATCACGTCGGACGATTTGATGATGGCCGTCACCGCGTCGCCGGTGGCGAGGGCGAGGTCGTCGACCGTCTCCGTGGTGACGGTGGAGGTGATGATGGTGCCGCCGCCCACGTCGATCTTCACCTTGGCCGTCACCGGCCCCTTGTCCACCGACACGACCGTGCCCTTGATCTGGTTGCGCGCGGAAAGCTTCATCGGTCTGCTCCATGCGTCCTTCGGGTTGCCGGTTCCATGGCCGGTGCGCCGAGGATAGGGTGGCTCACCGTTATGTTCAATGGAATACGACGATGCCCGTGCTCCGACGGGGCTTGAAGGCCTACCCCGTTCGGACGATCTAGAGCGGGGCCGTGACGGACGGCCCTGAAAACCCGCCTTTGAGGAATCCGACCATGCCGAGCAACGAATCCCTGACCCACATCCTCGACAAGGCCTATGAGGCGAAGTCGCTGAAGGAGATCATCGAGGCGTCGCCCGCGGCCCTCCAGGGCGTGTCCGACAAGGACGCCGAGGCCCTGAAGCAAGCCTTCGGCATCAAGACCATCAAAGATCTGGCCGACAACAAGTACATCCGCTGGGCCCAGGCGCTGGTGACGCTGGCCGCGCAGGAGAAGTGACGGGCGCCCCGTCTCCGCCTACAGCGCGTAGCGGTTGGCGGAGACGGGGCGGGCGCGGCCGACCGAGGCCAGCAACTCCAGCAACTCGCCCACCCGGTTGGAGGGCGCGCCCTTGAAGCGACGCGCGGCGGCCTTGACCTCGATGCCGTCGGGGCTGGAGCGCAGCAGGGCCTGCAAGGCCCGGACCTGCTCCGCCGGGGTCTTGGGCCAGGGGTGCTTGGCGACCGCCGACTCGGCGACGTCCAGCGCTGCGGCGAGCTGGGTCGCGGCGGCGCGACCGTCGGGGTTCTGGTACTCCGGCCGCAGCCAGCGCACGAGGCCCTCCCGCTCCTCCCGGTGGCGCTCGGTGTTGAGCGCCACGAGGCGGGCGAGGATCTCCGCATCCGGCAGTTCCGCCGGCCAGCCGTAAGCCTCCGCCACCGCGCGGTCGATGCGCTGGTGCAGGTCCAGCAACACGCCGACCCGGCCGAGGTCGTAGGCATCGCGCTCCGCGTCGGTCATCGCCTCCCCGGCGCGGCGCTTCTCCAGCACGTTGTAGAGCTGGGTCAGGGTGAGACGGTCGCCATGGGCGGCCAGAACCTCCTTGCGCAAGGCATCCATCTCCTCCGCAAGATCGCCGATGCGCCGGCGCTGGGCGGCGGTGGGGACGGGGAAGGGGAAGGTGTCGAAGCAGCGGGTCTTGTTGTAGCGCGGATCATTGCCGACGCCGAGCCAGCCGCCGGCGGCAAGTGCCCATGTCGTGTGGAAACGGCTTGAGAGCGTTCCGAGAATGTAGGGGCTTGTTGTTCCTATGCACACCAGCATGTTATCCGGTACAATCGAAGCATTTATGAATTGAAAGACGCGATGCTTCGCAGTTTCTACTGTGGCAATATAGCGTGGAAGTGTCGCTATTGCAGCGCGAAGCGCTGTATTCGTCCTTCCGAACAGCCACCAATGAATTCGACGGTAAGCTTCGTTGTTTTGATCTCGTTCCGGCTTCACACGATCGTAAACCCACTGGTACACGTCCGGAAAGCGCCGCCGCACGTCGGTGTCCGTCAGCCCATGCAGATCGATCACCATGACCCCGCGCGACCGACCGGTCAGGTCGCGGCCGTTGCGGTAGGGGCGGATGTGCGCCTCCAGGCCGGGGATGCGGCCAAGGCCGAGGCCGCGTGCCTGCTCCGGGGTGACGATGAAGCCGGAGCCGTGGAGCGACACGCCACGGGATGAAATCCCCTCATTGGCGCGCAAAGGAACCGCCGAGGCGACATCCGGGCCTGTCGTGAGATCCGCTTTGATCACACCATGCGCGATTTTGAGTTCGACCGATACGGCTCCGTCCCGGTCGGGAGCGCTCCCCTCGCTTTGCACGGTCTTCAGCACCCCGGGGCCAGCTTCCCTGACACCCACCGTCATCGCGATGCGCACGGCCGCTTTACCCTGTCCGTCTGCCCAGGGGTGGTCGGGAATGGCGAACGCCAAGTGCAACGGTTGTTTCGCTCCAAGATGCTGCTGGATCACGCGGCGCGAGAAAGTCATGGTGATGCTGTTGGTGGTGATGAAGCCGAAGCGCCGTAGACGTTTGTCGCGCACCCGCTCGGCGGCCTTGTCCCACCAGTACATGACGTAGTCGGCCCCGCCGGGCATGTGCGGATGGGCGGCCCACAACGCCTCCGCATACCCGTCGCCGAGTTCCTGGCGCAAATCCTTGCCGCCGATGAACGGCGGGTTCCCCACCACGAAGTCCGCCTCCGGCCAATCCGCCGGGCGGGGATCCACGTAGCGTTTCAGCGCGACGCGTGCGGTCTCGTCGGGGACGTCGCGGCCGGTGAAGGGGTCGGGGCGGGTGGTCACGCCGTCCCAACGGGACAGGGGACGTCCGTGCTCGTCGCGCAGCAACTCCTCGCGCGACCAGGCCAGCACCGCGTCGGCTTCGCGGATGGTGTCGTAGGGCTTGAGGATCGGTTCGGACAGGCTCTCCGGACCGCGCTCGCGCAGGTGGCATTGCAGGTGGCCGAGCCAGATGACCAGCTCGGCGATGGGCACGGCGCGCGGATTCTTCTCCAGCCCGAGGAACTGGTGCGGCCCGACCGACAGGCCGGCCAACTCCAGATTGGCCTGGGTCCGCCCCAGCTCCTGGAGGGCCAGCAGCACCTCCCCCTCCAGCTTCTTCATCAGCTCCAGCGCCACATAGAGGAAGTTGCCGGTGCCGCAGGCGGGGTCTAGCACGCGGGTGGTGCAGAGCTTTCGGTGGAAGGTCTCCACCTCGGCCACCGCGCCGGCCATATCGCCGCGGGCGCGGGCCTGTTCGGCCACCGCCAGGACGGCCGACCAGTCCTCCATCAGCGGCTCGATCACGGTCGGCACCACCAGCCGCTCCACATAGGCGCGCGGCGTGAAGTACGCGCCCAACTGGCCGCGCTCGCGCGGCTCCAACGCGTTCTCCAGCAGCGTGCCGAAGATGGCCGGCTCCACGTTGCGCCAGTCGCGCTCGCAGGCGTTGATCAGCTCCGCGATCTCGTCGGCGTCCAGCGGCAGCGCCTCCGCATTGCGGAACAGGCCGCCGTTGAAGTGGCGGACGCGGGCGTGGATCATCGGGTCGAACTCGTTGCCCGTGTCCATGCTGTGCCAGAGCGTGTCCAGGTAGCGCGGCAGGTGCCGGGGGTTCGGCTCCGCCATGCGGAGCACGTGGAGGAACCCATCCTCCTTCAGCAACCCGACGTCTTCGGCGAAGGCGGTGAACAGGCAGCGCATCAGGAACAGGGCCACCGCCTTGGGCGGGTGGCGCTTTTCCAGGCTGCGGGCGACGCGGGCGAGGCGGCGGGCGATGTCGCTGGTCACCTCCGCCCGGTGGGCGGCGGGGTCGAGCGATTTCGGCGCGTCCCAGATCGCCTTCAGCCGGTCGCGGATCGTCGCATCGGCGAGATCCGCCAGATGGACGCGGTGGCTGCTGCTGTCGGGGAAGGGGAGGTAGGCCTTGCCCAGCCCAGTGAAGTCGGCGTAGGTCTCGATCGCGTGGCCGACGTCGACCACGATCAGGAAGGGCGGCCAGCCGTGATCGGCCGGTAATGCCTTGGCGTAGCGCTCGGCCTGCGCGCGGGCCTGCTTCATCAGCCGGTCCCACGAGGCCGTCGCCGCGCGCTGGACCGCGGGCGCGGCGCCGAACAGGTCGGCCGTTCCGCCCGTCTCCGCGCCGCGCTGGCGCTTGCGCGACTGCTTGGCCTCCAGCACGAAGCTGTGGCGCTTGTAGCAGTCGATGTAGTTCCAGCTCCCATCCTCGCCGGTCACGTCCAGAGCGCGCACCCGGCGTTCGTAGACGTAATCGTTCCGCCGGTCGTCCTCGCTGCCGGCCCCCGGCGGCGCCGTGCCGATCAGGTCGCACAGCCCGGTGATGAAGAGCTGATAGTTCGCCCGTTCCGAACCACCCTTGTCGGACCAGTAATCGATGAAGCTCTGCGCATTCATATGGATGAATTTCGTGACTTGCGACCACGTATTATTTTTCTTTACCGTTAACAATTTGAGAATCTACGCGTCATAGAAAATATTAATCTATACAATACATACTATAGAGTGAAGTCATTGTTAAATAAAAAAAACGGCAGCCCTCTCGTGGGAGAGGGCTGCCGATGCAACATACATTCAAATGTGCTTCGGTTACTGCGCCGCCATCTGCGATTGGCGCTGTTCCACCGCCTTGTCGGCCATCTTGCCGGTCAGCTCCTGCAAGCGGTCGAAGCTCCAGGTGAAGGTGCCGACGCCGAGCGAGAGGGAGCGCAGCTCGACGATCAGGTCGTGGATCTCGGCCTGCGGCAGATAGGCCTTCACCTCGTCCCAGCCGTTCCAGCCGGGCCGGGCGTCATAGCCCAGGATCTGGCCGCGGCGGCCACTCACCAGCCGCTGGACCCTGGCGGTGAAGTCGTTGGGAACGGCGATGGCGACCAGCAGGATCGGCTCCAGCAGCACCGGCTCGCACTTCGGCAGCGCCTCCTGCATGGCCTGCCGGGCCACCGTCTTGAAGGCCATTTCGGAGCTGTCGACCGCGTGGAACTGGCCGCCGGTCAGCGTCACCTCGAAATCCACCACGGGGAAGCCAAGCGGGCCGGTGCCCATGCAGTCACGGATGCCGTTCTCCACCGCCGGGATGAAGTTGCGCGGCACCGCACCGCCGATCACCGCGTCCTTGAACTGGAAGCCGGAGCCGCGCGGCAGCGGCTTGACCGCCACCTGGATGTCGGCGAACTGGCCGTGCCCGCCGGTCTGGCGCTTGTAGCGGGCGTGGTGCTCGGTTCCCTTGCGGATCGTCTCCTTGTAGGGGACCTGGGGCGGCCGGCCCTTGACCGACACGTTGTACTTGCTGCGCAGCCGGTCCATGGCGATCTGCAGATGGATGTCGCCCTGGCCCCACAGCACCATGCCGCCGGACTCCCCGCCCTGCTCGAAGCGCAGCGAGGGGTCCTCCTCGATCAGCTTCTGGATGGCGCCGGTCAGCTTCACCTCGTCGTTGCGGTTTTCCGCCGACAGGCAGAGGCCGTAGACGGGGGAGGGCACCTCCGGCCAGCCTTCATAGGCGCCGAGGCTGCCCTTGTCGGTCAGCAGCTCGGCCGTAGCGGCCTTGTCCATGCGGCCGAGCGCCACCACCTCGCCGGGGCCGGCGGACGGCAGCTTCTCCTGGTTGTGGCCCATCATGCGGTAGAGGCCGGACACCCGCTCGCCGCCCAGCGTCATGCCGTCGGTGACGGTGCCGCGCCAGACGCGGGCGTAGCTGAGCTTGCCGGCGTGCGGGGCGTTGTAGGTCTTGAAGACGCCGGCCAACACGGCGCCATCCTCGGGCAGCGCCAACCGGCCGGCGGTGGCCGTCACCGCCGGCCCCTCGTGGCGCAACGCCTTCAACAGGCGGCGCACGCCGTTGTCGTTCTCGGCCGAGCCGAAGAAGACGGGGACGATCAGGTCCGACGCCAGCTCCTTGGCGAGTTGCTCGTACACCTCCGCGGCGTCGGGGCGCACCTCCTCCAGCAGCTTTTCCAGCAGGCCGTCGTCGAAATCGGCCACCGCCTCCAGCATCTCCTGCCGGGCCTCGTTCTCGCGGTCCTTGATGCTCTCGGGGATCGGCATCAGGTCGGAGGCTTTGTGCGGGTTGAAGTGCCAGGCGCGCTCGCTGACCAGATCGACCAGACCGGTGACGGTGCCGTTCTCGCGGATGGGGACCTCGCGCAGCACCAGCTTGCGCTCCGACACCGCCTGGAAGGCCTGCACCACGTCGCGCACGCGGAGATCCCCCAGCGTGTCCACCTTGTTGATGAACAGAAGGTGTGGAATCCCGTGGTCGTCCAGGAACTTGAAGAGCGGGGCGAGCAGCACCGCCTTGTCCGGGGCCGGCTCGGTGACGATCACCGCGACGTCGCAGGCCATCAGGGCGCACTGCGTCTCGTGCAGCAGCTCGACCGAGCCGGGGCAGTCGAGGATGTGCCAGCGCTCGTCCATGTAGTCGAAGCCGGCGAGGTTGACCTCCACCGACATCTGGCGGGCCTTCGCCTCCGCCGCGCTGTCGCCCACGGTGTTGCCGTCGCGCACGCTGCCCTTGCGGGCGATGGTGCCGGTCGCGGACAGCAGGCTTTCCAGAAGGGTGGTCTTACCGCTGAGATAGGGTCCGATGAGGGCGGCGCAACGCGCCGTCTGTACGTGCCGATGGGGCATGTGACACCTCCCGATTCGTGTGTCGGGGGCCGCGGGGGCCGGTGGTGCGCCGGCCGCGGCGCGGCGTTCGTTGGAACCGCCTGGTGGTTTGTCGGGTCGGGTTCCTTGCCACCATCGTCCACCCGCCGCGGGGCGGCCGTCCATCGCTAAATTGGCGCGGGATTGCCGCACCCCGCGCCAACGCGACGACGCACGGCCGCCGTCAGTGCGGCCGTTCAGTGTGGGGGCCCGTTGCGCCAGGGGGCGAGTGCCGCCGCGATGGTGCGGTGCACCGGTGTCGGCACGCCGAGCGCCAGGCCCTGCTCGACCACCGCACCCGACAGCCAGGGCAGCTCGATCCGGCCCCCGCGCTCCAGGTCCTGGAGCATGGAGGACTTCATTTCCGGCACCAGGCCGTCGATCAGCGTGTCGATGCGCTGGGGCAGGTCGGGGGCCACGGCGACGCCGCGGGCGCGGGCGACGGCCGCCACCTCCGCCACCGCGTCCAGGAACAGGGCGCGCGTCTCCGGCACCGCGCGGATCGGGCCGATGGGCAGGCGGCACAGTGCGGTGATGCCGCTGAGCGGGGCCAGGAAGGCGAACTTCTCCCAGATCACGCGGCGCACGTCGTCGGCGAGCACCGCGTCGAACTCCGCCCGCTGCGCCAGCTCGTGGAAGGGCAGCAGCCGGTCGGGCGCGCGGCCGTCCAGCTCGCCGTAGGTGATGCGGGCCATGGTGCCGGTGTGGCGGATCACGCCGGGTGCGGCGATGGTGGCGGCGATGTGGGCCGAGCCGCCGGCCACCACCTCCGGCCCCAGCACGCCGGTCAGCGTGTCGAGACCGGTGACCCCGTTCTGCAGGCCGATCACCACCGTGCCAGGCCCGACCAGCGGCCGGCAGGCCAGCGCCGCCTCCTCGGTGCTCCACAGCTTGACGGCGAAAAGCACGACATCGACCGGGCCGATATCCGCCGCATCGTCGCTCGCCTGCACCGGTTTCAGGTGCAGGTCGCCGCAGGCGCTCTCGACGCGCAGCCCCTCGTTCACCATGGCCGCCAGATGCCGGCCGCGCGCCACGAAGGCCACATCGGCCCCCGCCGCCGCCAGCCGCGCCCCGAAATAGCCGCCGACCCCGCCGGCCCCCATCACCGCGATGCGCATGGGTGTCCTCCCGTTTCTTACCGCCGGCAGCGTTGCGCCGCCGTCCGCTCCCCATTCTGCGCGGCGCCGGTTGCTGCGGCAACAGGCCGCGTGACGCACCGTTTTCCGTAACCGGTCAAGGGTTTGCGGGCTTCTCCGGGAGTGTCGGCGGGAGAAGGTGGTCGGAATGCCTGCGCAAACGCGCGTTGCGCCGCAGCAATTTTCATGCAGATTGTGAAACCTTAAGGACAAAATCCCGTAACACCGCGCCTATAGCGTCTCCGCGACGCGCTGCATCGCGGCAGGCGGGGCAACAAAGGGGGAAACCGGACCATGAACCGCATCTTCACCGGCATCTTCACGGGCGTCCGGCGCACGGCCGGTCGTCTCGTCACCATCGCCCTGCTGGCCGCCGGCCTGCTCGCCACTGGCCCGGCCGCGGCGCAGACCGCCAGGCCGACCCAGGAGGACGCCAAGGCCTTGACGTTGGCCGCGGCCGAGCTGGTCGCCGCGCGGGGGCTGGAGGAGGCCACCAAGGTCTTCAATGCCGACGGTGCCTTCAAGTACGGCGAGATCTACGTGAACGTCATCGACTTCACCGGTGTCTGGAAGGCCTACCCGCCGCGCCCGGCCGGGGTGGGGCAGAGCGTGATCAACGTGAAGGACCCCGACGGCAAGCTGCTGGTGCAGGAGATCATCAAGGTCGCCAAGGACACCGGCGAGGGCTGGGTGGAATACCGCTGGATGAACCCGGCCTCCAACAAGATCGAGCCCAAGGTGACCTACGTGAAGCGCGTGCCGGGTCAGGAGCTGATCGCCTACGTCGGCATCTACAAGTGAGCGGGTACAAGTGAGCGGGTGCTGACGCCGCGCCACCGGCGCGGCACCGCGGCGGGACGAGGGGGATACAGGACATGCAGCGGGGACTCTTCGCGCGGCTGTGCGGCACCTCGGTGTCGCTGCGGGTGTTCGCCGCGCCGATCATGGGAATCATCCTGACCGTCGCCTCGCTGGCGCTCGCCGACCGGCGGTCGGAGGCGTCGATCGAGGCGGTCGATTCCATCCACCGGATCGGTGGGGAGCGGCGCGAGCGGGTCGACCATCTGGTCGCCACCGCCTTCCGCATCCACAGCGACGTGTCGCGCCATCTGGCGCTCGTCGGGTCGGGGCTGGAGGACGCCAAGCTCCAGGCCATCCTGAACGCCGTCACCGCCGGTATGGCGAAGGCGCAGGGTCTGCTGACCGAGCTGGGCGACCAGCCGCTGACCGGGGACGAGCGCGCCCGGCTGGGCGAGGTCGCGGCGGGCCTGCGCGACTACGCCGCCGCGGTGGAGCAGATGAACCAGATGGCCGCCATCGACCGGCTGATCGCCATCCCGCTGATGGCCCATGTGGACGAACGCTTCGCGGCGCTGGTCGATCGGGCGCTGGCCGCGCAGACGGTCATCGACCGGTCCACCGAGGGTGCGGCGCTGGTCACCCGCGCCGGTGCCGCCGAGGACCGCGACCGCTTCGCCCTGGTCATGGGCGGGCTTCTCGTAGCCATCATGGCCGCCGGGCTGGTGCTGGCGCGCAGCATCACGCGGCCGATCGACCGGCTCAGCGCCGCCACCGGCGCTCTCGCCGCCGGGCGTCTCGACACCGAGATCCACGGCGCCTGGATGCGCAACGAGATCGGCGCCATGGCGCGCGCCCTGACCGTCTTCCAGGAGAACGCGCGCGAGGTGGAGCGGCTGAAGGCCGAGCAGGAGAGCCGCAAACAGGCGGCGGAGGCGGAAAAGCGCCGCACCATCGCCGAGCTGGCCGACCTGTTCGAGGCGCGGGTCGGCGACGTGGTCCGGCAGGTGGGGGCGGGCGCCCACCAGGTGCGCGGCAACGCCGCCACCATGATGGCGCAGGCCGAGTCCGCCGACCGCCAGGCCGCCGCCGTCGCCACCGCCAGCCAGCAGGCCGGCATGGCCGTCCACACCGCCGCCGCCGCGGCGGAGCAGATGACCGCCGGCATCAGCGAGATCGGCGGGCAGGTGCGCCGCTCCGTCGATATGGTGCAAGGGGCGGTGAAGGCGGTGGAGCAGACCGACGCCCACGTCGTCGGCCTGTCCGAAGCCGCCGGCAAGATCGGCGAGATCGTCAGCCTGATCAGCTCCATCGCCGCCCAGACCAACCTGCTGGCGCTGAACGCCACCATCGAGGCGGCGCGGGCG
>NZ_JABFFR010000037.1 GCF_013423485.1 Azospirillum oleiclasticum | reverse complement strand
AACCTGCTGGCGCTGAACGCCACCATCGAGGCGGCGCGGGCGGGGGAGGCCGGCAAGGGCTTCGCCGTCGTCGCCGGCGAGGTCAAGAATCTCGCCAGCCAGACGGCCAAGGCCACCGAGGACATCTCCGCCCAGATCGGCGGCATGCAGCGGGTGACCGGCGCCGCGGTCGAGTCCATCCGCGGGGTCGGCGACACGGTGGTCGCCATCGACCGCGTCATCGGCTCCATCGCCGCCGCCATGCAGCAGCAGGCCGCCGCCACCGGCGAGATCGCCCGCAATGTGCAGGAGGCCGCCGCCGGCACCGGCGAGGTGGCCGGCAGCATCGCCGCGGTGAGCGCCAGCGCCGGGGAGACCGGCAGCGCAGCGCAGGAGGTTCTGAGCGCCGCGGAACGGCTCGACACCCAGGCGGAGACGCTGCGCGCGGAGGTGGCCGGCTTCCTCGGGCGTCTGCGTCAGGGGTGATAGGACTTAAGGTGGGGTTGCTTCGGCCGGAGCGCCGGTTTCGTGTGTGCATGGTGCCAGCCGCGCGCATCCGCCGCAGCCACGATGGGCGATAGTTTAGAATCGTTCCAGGGAAGGGGCTGGACCGGCGGCGGGTCGCGGCTTACGTTATCCGTGGTCATTCAACACACCGTCATCGGGAAAGGAACGGGACCATGCAGATCGACATCGGGATCGCCGACGCCGACCGTAAGGAGATCGCCGAGGGTCTGTCGCGCCTGCTGGCCGACACCTTCACGCTCTACCTGAAGACCCACAACTTCCACTGGAACGTGACCGGGCCGCAGTTCAACACGCTGCACACCATGTTCATGACCCAGTACACCGAGCTGTGGAACGCGCTGGACGTGCTGGCCGAGCGCATCCGCGCGCTGGGACACTTCGCGCCGGGCAGCTACCACCAGTATGGCGAACTCAGCTCCATCAAGGAGGAGCCGGGCGTGCCCAACGCGCAGGACATGCTGCGCCAGCTCGTCGAGGGGCACGAGGCGGTCGCCCGCACCGCGCGCTCGGTCTTCCCCGCCGCGGAGAAGGGCAACGACGAGTCGACCATCGACGTGCTGACCCAGCGCCTGCAGATCCACGAGAAGACCGCCTGGATGCTGCGCAGCATGCTGGCGTGATCGTGACCGCCGCTCACCGGGCCGTGACTGGACGGTGAGCGGCTTTCGGATCATGTACGGACCGGAAACAATGCCGGGAGGTGCAGCATGCTGATCCGAAGGAACCGCGGGTGGGAACTGCCGGAGCGGGCGGCCACGCCGGAATCCGTGTGGATGGGCCGGCGCGCGCTGCTGGCCGGGGCGGGGGCGACGATCCTGGCCGGCGGGCTGCTGCCCAAGGGGGCCTTGGCCGCCGATGCGCCCGCCGACCCGTCGGCCGGGCTGTACCCGGTGGCGCGCAACGCCGCCTTCACGCTGGACCGCGCCGTCACCGACGAATCCCTCGCCACCACCTACAACAACTTCGTCGAGTTCGGCTCGCAGAAGTCGATCTGGCGCGCCGCGCAGAAGCTGCCGGTGCGGCCCTGGGCGGTCGTCATCGACGGCATGGTCGAGCAGCCGGTGACCGTGGACATCGACCAGCTCCTCGCCCGCATGCCGCTGGAGGAGCGGCTCTACCGCCACCGTTGCGTCGAGGCCTGGGCCATGGCGGTGCCGTGGAGCGGCTTTCCGCTGAAGGCGCTGCTGGACATGGCCAAGCCGCTGTCGTCCGCCCGCTATGTGCGGATGGAGACCTTCAAGAACGACAAGGTGGCGAGCGGCCAGAAGCAGTTCTGGTACCCCTGGCCCTATGTGGAGGGGCTGACCGTGGCGGAGGCCGCCAACGAGCTGGCCTTCATCGCCACCGGTCTCTACGGCAAGCCGATCCCTCCGCAGAACGGCGCGCCGCTGCGCCTCGTCCTGCCCTGGAAGTACGGCTTCAAGTCGATCAAGTCGATCGCCCGCATCACCCTCACCGACCAGCGTCCGGTCAGCTTCTGGGAGAGCATACAGGCCAGCGAGTACGGCTTCTGGGCCAACGTGAACCCCGATGTGCCGCACCCCCGCTGGAGCCAGAAGACCGAACGGCTGCTGGGCTCCGACGCGCGTGTGCCGACGCAGCTCTTCAACGGCTACGGGGCGTATGTCGCCGACCTGTACAAGGGGCTGGAGGGGGAGAAGCTGTACGTGTGACGGTGTACGCGGGGGGCTGAGGTCAGAAGGCCTGCCCCAGGCTGATGTAGAGCTGCCAGCTGTCGTCCCCCGGCTCCTTGTTCAGCGGCACGCCGAGATCCACCCGCAGCGGCCCGAAATCGGTGTAGTAGCGCACGCCCACCCCGGCGCCGAATTTCAGCGGCTCGCTCATGTCGGGAAAGGCGCGGTCGTAAACGGCCCCGGCGTCGACGAAGGGAACGACGCCGATGGTCTCCGTCACCTTGATGCGCATCTCCAGCCCGGCCTCGAACAGCGAGCGGCCGCCGGTCGGGTCGCCCTCGCGGTCGCGCGGCCCCACCTCCTGGAAGCCGTAGCCGCGGACGGAGCCGCCGCCGCCGGCGTAGAAGCGCTTGTCCGGCGGCACTTCCGACAGCCCGGCCCCCACCGCGCTGCCCAGCCCGATGCGCCCGGCCAGCACGTAATTCCCGTCGCCGCGGATGTCGTGGTAGGCGCTGCCGATCAGGTTGGTGGTGACGAACTGGGAGTCGGTGTCGCCGCCGATGGGAATCCAGGGGGTGACGGCCAGCGACAGGCGGTATCCCCGGGTCGGGTTCAGCAGGCTGTCGGAGCCGTCGTAGCGCGCCGCCAGCGGCACGCCGAACAGGGCCGTGCGGTAGGTTCGGTCGTTGGTGACGGTGCGCGCCGCCTCGGTGGTGACGCCGTAGCTGACGGTCAGCCCGTCGAGGATCGGCCGCTCCAGCCCCAGCGCGAAGATGGCGGCCTCCCGCTCGTAGGCCGGCGGGTTGTCGGTGACCACGCCGAAGCTCGCCAGCAGCGTCTGTTTGGGCGCCAGGAAGTCCGGCTTGCGGAACTCCGCCCCCAGCCGCAGGTCGGTCTTGTCGAGACCCGAGGCGGAGGAGTCGCCGCCGACCAGCCGCCCGACCTCGGCGGTGATGCGGAGCTGCTCGGCCCCGCCGAACAGGTTGCGGTGGCCCCAATAGCCGTTGACCCCCAGCCCTTCGGAGGTCGAGTAGGTGAAGCCGAAGCCGATGAAGCGCGCCAGCCGCTCCTCCAGCGTCACATCGACCGGCGTCACCCCGTCCGGCCCCGGCTGCTCGGCCAGCGTCACCCGCGTCAGGTCGAAGGTGCCGAGTGCGGCGATGTCGGTGCGCGCCTTGTCCAGCTTGGCGGGGGCGAAGACCTCCCCCGCGGCCCAGGGGATGCGACCGCGGATCAGGCTTTCCTTCACGTCCTTCAGCCCGTCGATCCGCGTCTCGCCGAATCGCACCAGCGGGCCGGGGGCGACCGTGTAGGTCACGTCCATGCTGCGGTCGCCGTGGTCCACCAGCACCTGCCGGTCCGCCACCTGCGCGAAGCCGTAGCCCCGCGCCCGCAGGCTGTCGATGATCCGGCTCTGCGCCCCGGTCACCTGCGGTGCCAGCGCCGGCTCGCCCGGCGTCAGCCCGATGGTGGCCGGCTCGATGGCCGGGCCGGGCAGGGGGGCGCCGTCGGCCGTGCGCAACGCGATGGTCTTGAAGCGGTAGACCGGCCCCGGCTGCACCGCCACCGTCACCGCGACCGGGCTCTTCGTGTCGTCGATGGCGATGTCGAGCCGCGCGTCGTAATGGCCGGCGGAGCGCAGCGCCGTCTGCAGCCGCTCCCGGTCCTGCGACGCCCGCCGCTCCAGCCCGAGCAGCGACGGCGGCGGGTCCTCCTGCAGGGAGACCAGCGACGAGGTCTCCCGCAGCACGCCCTCGAGCGCATCCTCCACCCCTGTCAGCGCGACGGTGTAGGGCACGCCCTGCACCGCCGCCGACCCCGGTTGTTGCCCTTGCGGCGGCACCTCGCCCTCGGCCGGCTGCTGCGTGCGGGCGACGCCGGCACCCAGGCCCGCGGCCAGGAACAGCGCAGCGGCCAGCCGGGCGGCCCGCGCCCGGTGCCGGGAGCGAGGGTGTCGCGGGGGGCGGTGTCGGGTGGGATCCTGCATCGGCCTCGGGTGAACGGATGGGGGCGATCGGGTGTCGGGGCGCAAACTGTAACGGAACGGGATGGTTGTCGCTCCGGAATTCGGCGCTATCCACATCGTCCGAACGTCCGCCCGTGTCCCCCGGGCAACGCCGCTGTACCGCCGCGTCGCACCCCGTGGGTGTGCCGCGCCGCAGTTCCTGCGTCAGTCGGCGCCGCGGCCGATCGACTTTATCGCTGTCTTTCTGAGGCGGAACCCCGCATCCCGTGCCGCGTTCTGCGCGAATTCGCTGTCCATCTTCGCAATTTGGGCGACGAGATCCCTGGCGTATTGGATGTGGTAGAGGAGGGTTCCGCCGCTCCCGACCGTGCCCGGATCGGCGACCGTGAACGGCTCACCGCGTGGCGTCAGCCAGAAATCGCATTTGTCCCGCCGCATTTCGAGATAGCGGCACCCAAGCTTCTCGAGCGTCTGGCAGAGCCGATCCCGCGTGATGTATTCTCGGTTTTTCGGGTTCGGCGGGACGCCGGGCGGTTGCGGCAATTGGGTTACGAACCTCGGACGAAGTGGTTGCGCTCACCCATCTTCATCTGAAGTGCGGGAGCAGCCAGCGCGTCCGCGTCCAGGTCGTTCAGATGCTCTTCGAACTCGGCGAACGACACATCGGGCTCGTAAACGGCGTGGACTCCGGTCTTGATCTCCAGAAGGCCACTGACCGCGACCGGTATCAGCCGGAACGCCTCGGCCAGATCTTCATTCCCGATGTGCAGGCCACGCAACTCGGGCGAGGTGAAGACATGCACGGGGCCGACCATCCGGTAGTAGACGCTGATCGTCTCTGGCAATCTGATTTCGCACCCCATGCCGCCACCACCGCTCACGCGGGAAACGTCCCGCTACTCGACCGATACAGTTAGCGTCATCCGAAAGGGGCGATCAAACGCAAAGACAGACGATGGCGGGGCGCAAGCCATGCGCTGTGCGCATGGTCGCCGCGATCCGCCATGCGACCGACGATCGTGGGTGCGCGTGCCGCCGCTGGCAGCCCCCCGCAAAACGTCGCTTGCACCGGACCCGTGAATCATTATATTGCGCCGCAACAGTTTCCCCGGAGGGTGCCCGCCGACATGCCGTCGCGTGGGCATTTTTGTTGCGTGTGGAGCGCGGCATCCGGGACCGGCCCCAGCGAGACGAAAAACCCATGAACCTCCGTAACGTCGCCATCATCGCGCACGTCGACCACGGCAAGACCACGCTCGTGGATCAGCTCCTCAAGCAGTCCGGCGCCTTCCGCGAGAACCAGCAGGTCGCCGAACGCGCCATGGACTCCAACGATCTGGAGCGCGAGCGCGGCATCACCATCCTCGCCAAATGCACCTCGGTGCTGTGGAACGAGCTGCGCATCAACATCGTCGACACGCCCGGACACGCCGATTTCGGCGGCGAGGTGGAGCGCATCCTGTCCATGGTCGACGGCGTGGTGCTTCTGGTGGACGCGGCCGAAGGGCCGTTGCCGCAGACCAAGTTCGTGCTGGGCAAGGCGCTCAAGCTCGGCCTGCGCCCGATCGTCGTGGTCAACAAGGTGGACCGCCCCGACGCCCGCCCGCACGAGGTGCATGACGAGGTGTTCGACCTGTTCGCCGGGCTCGACGCCACCGACGCGCAGCTCGATTTCCCCATGCTCTTCGCGTCGGGCCGCAACGGCTGGGCCACCACGGATCTGGAGAACGGCGCCCGCGAGACGCTGGAGCCGCTGTTCGCGCTGATCCGCGACCATGTCCCGGCTCCGCGCGTCGGCAGCGACGAGGAACCCTTCGTCATGCTGGCGACCACGCTGGAGGCGAACCCCTACCTCGGCCGCCTGCTCACCGGCCGCATCCAGGCGGGCAAGGTCCGCCCGAACATGGCGATCAAGTCGCTGACCCGCGACGGCAAGCTGATCGAGCAGGGCCGCATCTCCAAGGTGCTGGCCTTCCGCGGGCTGGAGCGCGTGGGCGTGGAGGAGGCGTCGGCCGGCGACATCGTGGCGCTGGCCGGCCTGACCCAGACCACCGTCGCCGACACCATCGCCGCACCCGAGGTGATGGACGCGCTGCCCGCCCACCCGATCGACCCGCCGACGCTGGCCATGACCTTCTCGGTCAACGACAGCCCGCTGGCCGGCCGCGAGGGCGACAAGGTCACCAGCCGCATGATCCGCGACCGCCTCTACCGCGAGGTCGAGGGCAACGTGGCGCTGCGCGTGCGCGACACCGAGGGCGGCGACGCCTTCGAGGTGGCGGGCCGCGGCGAACTCCAACTCGGCATCCTCATCGAGACGATGCGGCGCGAGGGCTACGAGCTGTCGATCAGCCGGCCGCGCGTGCTGTTCAAGTCCGACCCCCTGAACGGCCAGCGCCTGGAGCCGATCGAGGAGGTCGTCATCGACGTGGACGAGGAGTTCTCCGGCGCCGTCGTCTCCAAGCTGTCCGAGCGCAAGGCCGATCTGGTGGAGATGCGCCAGGGCAGCGGCGGCAAGAGCCGGCTGGTCTTCCACGCCCCGTCGCGCGGCCTGATCGGTTACATCGGCGAGTTCCTGACCGACACCCGCGGCACCGGCGTGATGAACCGCCTGTTCCACGGCTACGCCCCCTACAAGGGCACCATCAACGCGCGGCACACCGGCGTCCTGATCTCCAACAGCGACGGCGTGTCGGTGGCCTACGCGCTGTGGAACCTGGAGGACCGCGGGCCGATGCTGATCGACCCCGGCGTTCCGGTCTACCAGGGCATGATCATCGGCGAGCACACCCGCGGCAACGACCTCGACGTCAACGTCATCAAGGGCAAGCAGCTCACCAACATCCGCACCACCAGCAAGGACGAGGCGGTCCGTCTGACCCCGCCCATCCAGATGACGCTGGAGCGTGCCCTGTCCTACATCACCGACGACGAGCTGGTGGAGGTGACGCCCAAGTCCATCCGCCTGCGCAAGCGCTACCTCGACCCCAACGAGCGCAAGAAGCACCAGCGCGCCGCCGCCGAGGCGTGACGAGCCGCTGAAGCGCAACGAAAAGCTCCGATGAGCATCACTCATCGGGGCTTTTTTCTTGGCACTCGGAGGCGTCCGCGACGCCCCCCGGAGGGGGCGGGTATCAGGAGCCGATCAGCTCCACACCGCCTTGCGGGCCAGACGGCGGGCGTTGGAGCGGGTCTTGCGGTGGATGGGGCCGAGGCCGGCGGTGGCGAAGCTGGCCGCCGATTCCGCAAAGTGGATGCCGGCGTTCAGCCCGGCGTTGATGCTCTCCTCGAACAGCCCGACCACCTCGCCCGGCGAGCGCGCGGTGCCGAGCCCGCCCAGCAGGGTAACCGCCATGCGGGCCTGCCCGGTGAACATCGCCAGGAAGGCGTGCTGGAGCTCGGCGAAACCCTCCGCCAGTTCCTGCGCGGCCTCCGCGGCGGCCTCCACCTTCTCCGCACCCATGCGGATGAATTCGGGGTTCGCCATCTTGGCCGGGTTGCCGAAGGCCGCGGCCAGCATGGCCGTGCGGTATCCGATCGTCTGTGCGGCGGCCAGCCCCATCTCGCCCTGGCGGACGCCGTTGTTCGCCAGCGTTCCCGCCACCGCCAGAAGCCGTGTCGCGGGTTCCGCGTTGTTGCGATCGGTCATCGTGTCTGTCGTCCTCTCGATCCGGGTGACCGTTGCTAACGTGGGGGCCGCCCATGGGTTCCATGATGCGGCCCCCACATCGGCAAGGGTCACACGCGGCACAGTGGCACGGAACCCGTCCGTCCACCACTTTTTTCGTATGACCTCACACGGTCGCCAGAGCCTGCTCCAGATCATCGATCAGGTCCTGGCTGTCCTCCAGCCCGACCGACAGGCGGATCATGTTGGGGGTGATGCCGGCCTTCCGCTTGTCCTCGTCGCTCAGCTTGGAATGGGTGCTGGTCGCGGGGTGGGTGACCAGCGTCTTGGAATCGCCCAGGTTGTTGGAGATCAGCCCGACGCGCAGGCTGTTCATGGTGCGGAACGCCTCCGCCTTGCCGCCCTTGACCCAGAAGGACACCATCGTGCCGCCGCCGGTCATCTGCCGGCGGGCAAGGTCGTGCTGCGGGTGGCTGGTCAGGAACGGGTAGAGCGAACGCTCCACCTTCGGGTGGCTTTCCAGGAACTGGGCGATGCGCAGCGCCGATTCCGTCTGTGCCGCGACGCGCAGCTCCAGCGTCTCCATCCCCTTCAGCAGCAGCCATGCGTTGAACGGGCTGATGGTCGGGCCGGTGTGGCGCAGGAAGGGGTGCACCACCTCGGTGGCGAACTTGCGGTCGGTCAGGATGGCCCCGCCCAGGCAGCGGCCCTGGCCGTCGATGTGCTTGGTGGCGGAATAGACCACCACGTCCGCCCCCATCTCGAACGGCCGCTGCAGCACCGGCGTGGCGAAGGCGTTGTCGACGATCACCTTGGCCCCCGCCGCCTTGGCGAGCTTCGCCACCGCCGGCAGATCGACGATGTCGAGACAGGGGTTGCTGGGCGTTTCCAGGAACACCGCGGCGGTGGGCTGGGACAGAGCCTCCTCCCACTGCGCCATGTCGGTGCCGTCGATCAGCACCGGTATGATGCCGAAGCGCGGCGCGATGTCCTTGATGCAGTAGAGGCAGGAGATGAACAGCCCCCAGGGTGCCACGATGCGGTCGCCGGCCTTCAGGTGGCTGAACAGCGAGGCGAAGACCGCCGCCATGCCGCTGGCGGTGGCGTAGGCCCATTCCGCCCCCTCGTACTCGGCCAGCCGGTCCTCGAACATGCCGGAGGTCGGGTTGCGGAAGCGCGAATAGACGTGGCGCTGGCCGTCGTTGGCGAAGGCGGATTCCGCCTCCTCCGCCGAGCCGTAGACGAAGCCGGAGGTCTGGTACAGCGCCTCGCAGGTCTCGTCGAAGCCCGAGCGCCTGGTGCCGCCATGCACCAGCCGGGTGCGCGGGCGCAGGCCCGAGACATCGGGGGCACGGTGGTTGCGGGGGGTGGTGTTCTCGCTCAAGGCAGCCTCTCCAGACGAAAATGCCCCGACCGTCCAAGGGTCGAGACGCCCGGGAGCGGCTCGGACCTCTTTAGCGGATTGTTTTACGTGGCCCGCAAGCCGGTCGCTCAAATCACCACGTGGGCGGTTTATAGGGGGCTCGGGGCGGGGGGGTCAAGGTGCGCCTGCGCGACGACCCACAACCCTGTCATTCCGTCGTTGCGTTCGGCACCGCCGGCACGCAACGCGACGGAACGCCGATCCGTGTCGCCGCTCCATCGCGGAATGTTTCAGATTGGTTCATTTGCTTTCGGTTTGTTTGAAGTTTCCGAAATTCGCGTGTGTACGAATTGGAATTCCGCCGAAACATCGCTTCGCCATTGTCCCATCCGCGCCGCCAACCATTGGCGGTTGATATGGAGGGGTGGGGCCATGATGAACGAGCAGGTGACCACGCAGGGCCCGATCCCCGAAAGCGCGTCCGCACAACCGGCGCGCGGCCATCGCCCCTCGGCGGAGGAGTTGGCCCTCGTCCTGACGCGGCACGAGGCGTTCGTGCTCGGCCGTCCAAACGCCGCCCGCGCGGTGATGAAGCTGTGGGATCTCTCGATGGCCGACCTCTCCGGCCGCATCCTGGACGGGGCCGATCTCACGGGCGTCCGGCTGATGGGGGCGAAGCTGACGGGCGCGCGGCTGATCGGCGCCTCGCTGTTCGGGGCTGACCTGCGGCGGGCGCAGATGGTGCGCGCCGACCTCAGCCGCGCCGACCTGCGGGGGGCCCAGCTTCGCGGCGCGCTGATGGCGGGCTGCAACCTGATGCACGCGGATTTGCGCAACGGCATCCTGATGGTGCAGTCCGCCGGCGAGCTGACGCCGATGCTGCGCGCGTCGGCCAAGTCCGACCTGTCCGCCGCGGTGCTCGCTCGCTCCAACCTGAGCCAGGCGAAGATTTCCGACAGCTTCGTGCTGCAGACCGACCTGCGCGACACCTGCCTGCGCGGCAGCAAGCTGATGCGGGCGGATCTGCGCAACGCCGACTTGACCGGCTGCGACCTGGAGGGCGCCGACCTGTCGGAATGCGACCTGAGCGGGGCCAAGCTGGTGGGCGCCATCCTCAGCCGCACCGTCATGCGCCACACCAAGCTGGAAAGCGCCGACATGATCGGCGCGCTGCTCGACGGTGTCGACCTGTCGCTGGCGCGCACCAGCGGCGCCAAGCTGGGCATCGCGCGGGCGGTGCTGGGGAACGAGCTGTCCGCCATCCTCGACTCCCACGACGACTGGGTGGTCAGCGGTGGCCGCAAGGGCCGGCGGGCCGACCTGTCCAACCGCGACCTGTCGGGCCTGGACCTGTCGGGCGCCAACCTGTCGGCGGCGATGCTGCGCGCGGCGCGCCTGAACAACGCCAATCTGGAAGGGATTGCGCTTGTGACCGCCGACCTGGAACTGGCCGACCTCCGCGGCGCCAACCTGCGCGGTGCCGACCTGCGCGGTGCCCGGCTGCACCGCGGGCTTCTCGACTACGCCGACTTCTCCGCAGCGCGGCTCAGCCCGCTGCCCATCACCGGGGGCACCCTGTTTCCCGCCGACCTGACGCGCGCCCGCGCCCGCCGCGCCATCTTCAGCGGCGCCGACCTGACCCGCGCGAAGCTGAACGGCGCCGACCTCGGCGGCGCCAACCTCGCCCAGGCCTGGCTGTCCAACGCCGCCATGCTCAACACCAACCTGATCGACGCCGACCTGCGCGGCGCCACCACCACGGGCGCCGACATGCGCGGCGCGGAGCGCCGCGAGGCGGCGTGAGCCTGCGGGCGTCCGGGACCCCCAGCCACCCCCTCGACCGCCGCGGCGGCTTCCGCCATCATGGCGCCCTCCCGCCGACCGAGACCGGACGCCCGCCCATGAGACTGCTGATCGACGCCCCGCGGATCGCCGAACGGGTGGAGGCCATGGCGGCCGACATCGCCGCCGTCTGCCCGCGCGACACCGTGATGGTGGCGGTGATGAAGGGCAGCATGGTCTTCGCCGCCGACCTGCTGCGCGCCATGGGCCGCGCCGGCATGGCTCCGCGATTCGAGACGCTGCGGCTGCGCAGCTACGGCAGCGGCACGGTGAGCAGCGGTGCGGTGGAGCTGGTGGGGCCGGTGCCGTCGGACATCGTCGGGCGGCCGGTGCTGCTGGTGGACGACATCGCCGACAGCGGCCGCTCGCTGGACTACGCCCGCCGCAGCCTGCTGGCCGCCGGGGCGACGGAGGTGCGCATCTGCGCCCTGCTCGACAAGCCCTCGCGCCGCATCATCGACGTGCCGGTGGAGTTCGTCGGCTTCACCGTGGACGACCTGTTCGTCGTCGGCTACGGCATCGACCACGCCGAGGATTACCGCTACCTGCCCTATGTCGGGGTGGTGGAGTAGGGGGTCACCCCGCCGGACCGTTCTCCGCCGTTCCATTGCCTGGCGGCGGCTCCACCTCGCCGCGGCGCTGCAGCCACAGGGCGGCGGTCCAGCACAGGATCGCCCAGGCGGCGCCGACGCACCAGCCGGCCAGCACGTCGCTCGGCCAGTGGACGCCCAGATAGACGCGGCTGGCCCCGACCAGCAGCGTCAGCGCGATCGCCACGGCCAGGATGTACAGCCGCTCCCCCGGCCGCGCCTGGACGCGCATCAGCAGGGCGCCGAGCGTCAGGTAGGTGACCGCCGACAGCATGGCGTGGCCGCTGGGAAAGCTGGCCGAATAGACCTCCACCGCGTGCGGCACGAGGTCCGGCCGCGCCCGGCCGAACAGCAGTTTCAGCAGCGTGCCCAGCAGTGTGCCGCCGCCGACCGACACCGCCACCAGCACCGCCGCCCCGCGCTTGCGCGCGATCAGCAGGAAGCCGACGACCGCCAGCGTCACCAAGGTCAGCACCACATGGCTGCCGAGTGCGGTGATGTCGCGTGCCACCTCCTCGAGCCAGCGGGGGCCGATGGGGTCGGACAGGTCGGCCGGGTTGCGCAGCGCCAGCAGGATGTTGCGGTCGAAGGCCAGCGCCTCGCCCTCGATGATCTCCTCCGCCAGCATCCCGAAGGCGAGCAGCCCACCCGCCGCCGCCAGCAGCGTCGCCAGCAGCCACAGCTCGACGGTGGCGAGGCGGCGCCACAGGATGCCCAGGATGGGGATGCGCATCATGCCCCTCCCAGCGCCAGGGCGCGCAGTCGGTACAGCTCCTCCAGCGCCTGCCGGGGCGTCAGCTCGTCCGGGTTCACGGCCTTCAGCGCGTCCTCGACCGCCGAGCCGCGGGGGGCCGGCGCCTCCGCCTTCGCGGCCGGGCGTTTCAGGGCGGCGCTGAACAGCGGCAGGTCCTCGGCCAGACGGTGGATGGCGGCGTTCTGGTCGCCCGATTCCAGCAGCTTCAGCACGGCGTCGGCGCGCGCCACCACGGGCGGCGGCAGGCCGGCGAGCTTGGCGACGTGGATGCCGTAGCTGCGGTCGGCGGCACCCGCCGCCACCTCGTGCAGGAACACCACGTCGCCCTGCCATTCCTTGATCCGCATGGTGTGGCAGGAGAGCGCCGACAGCTTGGAGGCCAGCATGGTCAGCTCGTGGTAATGGGTGGCGAAGAGCGCGCGGCAGCGGTTGGCGTCGTGCAGATGCTCCACGCAGGCCCAGGCGATGCTCAGCCCGTCGAAGGTGGCGGTGCCGCGGCCGATCTCGTCCAGGATCACCAGCGCCCGCTCCCCCGCCTGGTTCAGGATGGCCGCCGTCTCCACCATCTCCACCATGAAGGTGGAGCGCCCGCGGGCGAGGTCGTCGGCGGCACCCACCCTGCTGAACAGCCGGTCGACCACCCCGATGTGGGCGGCGTCGGCCGGCACGAAGGCGCCGATCTGCGCCAGCACGGCGATCAGCGCGTTCTGCCGCAGGAAGGTGGATTTGCCGGCCATGTTGGGGCCGGTCAGCAGCCACAGCCGGTTGTCGGGGGCGAGGTCGCAGTCGTTGGCGACGAAAGGGCCGCCGTGCTGGGCGTCCAGCACCGCCTCCACCACCGGGTGCCGGCCGCCGCGGATGGTGAAGGCGAGCGAGCGGTCCACCACCGGCCGCACCTGGCGCCGCTCCGCCGCCAGCTCGGCCAGCGATGCTGCCACGTCGAGTGCGGCCAGCGCGCGGGCGGCGGCGGCGATGGCGTCGGCGCGGCCACCCACCTCCGCCACCAGCGCCTCGAACAGCTCCAGCTCCACCGCCAGCGCGCGGTCGCCGGCCTCGGAGATGCGGCGCTCGAGGTCGGACAGCTCCACCGTCCCGAAGCGCACGGCGTTCGCCATGGTCTGGCGGTGCATGAAAGTCTCGCGGTTCTTCCCCGACAACAGCTTGTCGGCGTGCGTCGCGGTGACCTCGATGTGGTAGCCCAGCACGTTGTTGTGCTTGATCTTCAGCGTCGGCACGCCGGACAGCTCGGCGTAACGGGCCTGCAGGCCGGCGATCAGCCGCCGGCTCTCGTCGCGCAGCCCCACCAGCTCGTCGAGCTGGGGCGCGTAGCCGCGGGCGATGAAGCCGCCGTCGCGGGCCAGCAGCGGCAGTTCGGCGGCCAGCGCGGCGCGGAGATGGTCGACATGGGCGGCGTGCTCGCCCAGCCCCGCCGCCACCGCTTTCAACCCGTCCGGCAACCCGTCCGGCAACGTACCGCCGGCCGCCAGCAGGGCGCGCACCGCGCCGGCCTGGGCCAGCCCGTCGCGGATGGCGGCAAGGTCGCGCGGGCCGCCGCGCCCCAGCGTCAGGCGGGACAGGGCGCGCTCCAGATCCGGGCAGGCCTTCAGCGCCTCGCGCAGGTCCTGCCGCAGCGCCTCCTCGGCCAGCAGGAAGCCCACCATGTCGTGGCGGCGCGCGATCGCCGCCACGTCGGTCAGGGGCGCGGCGAGGTGGGCGGCCAGCAGCCGCGCCCCGGCCCCGGTCACCGTGCGGTCGATGGTGGCGAGCAGGCTGCCGCGCCGCTCGCCGGTCATGGTGCGGACGAGTTCGAGGTTGCGGCGGGTGGCGGCGTCGATCTCCATCACCGCACCGGGGCCGACCCGGCGCGGCGGCGACAGACGGGGGATGCGGCCCTTCTGCGTCAGCTCCACATAGCCGACGATGGCGCCGGCGGCGGCCACCTCGGCGCGGGTGAAGGCGCCGTAGGCGTCCAGCGAACCGACGCCGTAGGCCGCCATCAGCCGCTGCCGGCCGTTTTCGCTGTCGAAGCGCGGGTTGGGCTGGATGGTCATCCGCTCCTTCCACTCGCCCCACAGCTCGAACAGGTCGGGCGCCTGGGCCAGCCGTTCCGGCACCAGAAGCTCCTGCGGGTCGAGCCGGCCGATGGCGGCGGCCAGCCCGGCGCGCTCCACCGGCTGCACCGCCAGCTCGCCGGTGGACAGCTCCAGCCACGCCAGCCCCATGCCGCCGGCGGCTTCCGCCACCGCGGCCAGCCAGTTGCTGGAGCGGGCGTCCAGCAGCGAATCCTCGGTCAGCGTGCCGGGCGTGACGATGCGGATGACGCCGCGTTTCACCACCGACTTGGCGCCGCGCTTCTTGGCCTCCGCCGGGTCCTCCATCTGCTCGCAGATGGCGACGCGGAAGCCGTGGCGGATCAGCCGTTGCAGGTAGGATTCGTGGCTGTGCACCGGCACGCCGCACATCGGGATGTCGCCGCCCTGATGCTGGCCGCGCTTGGTCAGCGCGATGTCCAGCGCGGCGGAGGCCCGCACCGCGTCCTCGAAGAACAGCTCGTAGAAGTCGCCCATCCGGTAGAACAGCAGGCAGTCAGGGTGCGCCTGCTTGATCTCCAGATACTGCGCCATCATCGGCGTGGCGTCGGCGGGGATCGTGGGCGCGGGGGCGGCGGTGTCGGACAAGGCGGCGGCCGTGGTTGCGGGCGGTGGGACAAGCGGCCGCACCCTAACACGGCGGGGGCCGGGGCGCACCGCGTTGGACGGACGAGCCTACCCGTGGGCCGACGCCGGACCCCGCGGCACATGCTGGCCGACACAGAGTACGGCGGTCGGCGTCTTGCCGCCCGAGAACTCGACATGAAGGTGTTCAGACGCGCGCCGGTCGTCCTTGGCACGGAAACGGAAGAACAGCACGCCGACGCGGCCGTAACGGGGGTCCGTCAGGTAGCTGAGCACCTGATCCTTGTGGCTTTTCACCATGGTCTCGAAGGTCGCCTCCTCGGCCTTCAGCTCGATGGGGACGGTCAGCGGGCGGCTCCCGCCGAAGGTCACGGTCAGGTCGATGCGGCCGGTCTGTGCCGACGCCTGTTCCATGACCGAAACGTCGGTGTTCCTCGTAGTCCGAATCAGCCAGCCTTTAAGGCCGGACTGCAATGCCGGCTCGTCCACCGCCAGGGAGTGGCGTGGCATCGTCTGCGACGTTTCATCGGCATAGGACAGCACGAGCCGCAGCACCTCCATGGCGGCGAAGACGTCGGGCCGATGGATGCCGGTCAACGTCGTCTTGCGGAATTCGTCGGCGATGCGGAATCCGACATTTTTCGCATCCGGATCGGGGAAGGGCAGCGCGCGGACCAGCATCCGCGGGGGAATGACCAGCCTGTCCCCCCATGCGTCGGTGACAAGTTCCCCGTGGTAGCCATCGATGTCCTTGTTCGCGCCCGCGAAATCCCGAAGCGCCCCCAGCACTTTGTCCGGATCGTTCTTCGCCTCGATGGCGGCGGAGCGGAGGGGGATGATTCCATGGGTGGAGGCGAGGACCGCGGAAGCCGCCGCCGCGGCCTTGGCCGGATCGACGCCCACGGCGAACACCCAGCGCCGCTGCCGCGATTGGTCGGTGGCGTTGGCGAACTGGCTGGCGTCGAAGGACTCGGCGATGGGGAGAAGCTTTTCCGTGGTGAAGCGGTCGTTGATGAAGACCGCCGGATTCTCCTTGATCATCGGCATGCGCCGCCAGTCGACGATCACGTTCCGCACGGGCGTTCCGAGCCGTTCGGCGATCAGACCTTCGAGAGCCGAGGGGTTCGCCTCCAGTGTGTCCGAGGCCTTGTCCCACTCCTTGAGGAGGAGAGGGGTCGGGCGTCCGCTCGCCGTGTCGTAGCCGACGGTCGACCGCGGGCTGCACGCCAGCACGCGCCGGCTGAGCCGCCAGCGGGCGGCCAGCGAGGAGTCATCCGTGTCGCCGATGGGTGCCGGATCCAGCCGTTCGAGGCAGCCGTCGTCGCCGGTCATGCCGAACAGCAGGTCCAGGGCGTCGCACAGCCCGGTTCCGGGTGACGCGTCGATCCTGCGAGCCACCTCCTCGGCCAGTCTGCGGACGAGGAGTTCCTCGGCCACGCGCACCTTCGGGTGCTGGTAGAGGCGCTGGTGCAGGTAGGCGCGCGTCAGGATGAACATTTCCACAGAGGGGACGCCTGCCGGATGCACGCCGAAGAGAAGGCACCGGTTGTGTTCCCGTCCCGGCAGGGCGACCCTGTGCTCCACGGTGCAGAGCTGCGAAATAAGCCGATCGACATCGATGGCGATCGGAATGCCGGCGAAATAGGCGTCACGCGCGACGTAATCCAGCTTGTCCACATCGAGATCGCCGGACACGATCGACTTCAGGACGTCCACATAGATTCCGCCGCTTCCATCCGTCAGCCGGAAGGGCCGCCCGATGATGAGCGCCGCGATGCGCAGCAGATCGGTCGGCGAGAGGCCGATCCGGATAGCTTCCGCCTGCATCGCCGGGCTCAGCACGAACAGGGCGGACGCGACTTCGGCAGCCTGCACCCGTGCCTTCGGGCGGTCCCGGGCGGTGGTCGCGCGGCGGCCGGCCAGTTCCTGCCCGATCTCGTCGCCGACCGGGTCCTTGAACTCGGCCGTCAGCAGCGTCTGCGCCTCGGCGAACGCGTCCTCGACCGCGGGGTGGCGGGCCAACGCCCGCTCGCCGGCGTGGCTGAAGGATGGATGGCCGCAGTCGTGCAGCAGCGCCGCGATCCGGACCGACCGCCGGAAGACCACGGCCGACTCCGCTTCGAGGGATCCGCAGAACCGGTCGAAGACCCGGCCCGCAAGGTACATGGCTCCCAGGGAATGCTCGAATCGGCTGTGCTGGGCCGATGGATAGGCGATGTTCGCCAACCCGAGCTGCCGCACCCGCCGCAGCCGCTGCATCAGCGGCATGTCGAGAAGCGCGACCTCGTTCCAGGCGAGATGGACGGTCTTCCAGATCGGGTCGTTGATGTGTTTGGCGCCCGGATTACGGGCCGGCGGCTGGATCAGTCTCGGGGCGAGATGGTGGAAAATCGCACGGGCCGCCGGCGACCCCTCGACGAGGCGCCGCTGTAAATCCTTGAGCCGATCCTCATCGTCCGGATGATGCTGCATCGCAACTCGCCATGCCGGCAGGCCTGGACAGATCATCCACGACGGTTTCCACCCAGCGCTTCAGCTCCGGCTTGCCCCGCGTGTAATCGTCCAACAGGTCACGGCCGGTCAGCCCGTCGATCTCGACCACCACCCGCACGTAGTCGGGGTTCAGCCGCTTGACCAAGCCGCTCATCTGCGCAGCGGCCATGTATTCCGACCAGTCCGCCAGCACCGGGCCGGTGATCCGGTCATCGACGCAAAGGATGGAGTCGACATCCGCGGGGGCCTCGCCCGCGCGCTCCAGCAGCACGTCGGTGATGCGGTCCCGGGGCGGAAAATCCGTCCGGCCATGCCGGGCCGCCCAGGCGGCCACGAGCAGCTTGCCGAAGATGGCCGGGGTGAGGCGGAGGGTCGGCGGCGCGGCGACGGCTGGATGGTTGTCCATCCGGGCTTTGGCGAGAAGCGCGGTCGTGTCCCAGGTCATACGCGGAATCCTTGCGCGGCGCGGCGCGTGGTGTGTTCTGCCGCTACGGCAACAAGATATTGATGGTCACCCGCATCATGTCACGAGGCCGGAGAGGCGCAACGCCTTTTTTTCCCACGGCCGCACCTATCCGGCGGGCTGGTCGGGAAAAGCGATTCGAAACAATGGATAGGGAATGGCGCACCGATTGTCGCACCTTCCGGCCGGGTCACGGCCGGGCTCGGGAGGGGGATGGGGAGGGCGCGCGCAGGGGGTACAACGCGTCGACTCGTCCCGCACGCGGCGGTGTGCCGTATGGTTCCTACGGTCGTGCCGGCATAGAATGGCGTTACAAACAATCAAGAGGAGCCCGCCATGCCCGCCACGTCAGCCTCCACCGCCACCGCCTCCGGGCCGTCCGAGATCCGCGAGGTCGTGGGGCTGTTCGACAGCCGGGAATCCTTCGACCGTGCCGTGGCGGCCCTGCTCGCCGGCGGTTTCGCGCGCGAGGATCTGTCGGTGCTCGCCAGCCACACCTCGCTGGAGGCGGCCGAGCACCACCCGCCCCGCGCGCGCGACGACGCCATGACCGCGCTGGTGGGGGAGCTGAACTACGCCTTCCCGCTGACCACCGCCGGTCTGCTGGCCTTCGTCGGCGGGCCGATCACCGCGGCGGTGGCGGCGGTCGTCGCGGCGGGGATCGGCGGCATCGCCATCAAGGACTATCTGGACGAGCTGACCAGCCACCCCGACACCGACGAGTTCGCCCGCGCGCTGGAGGCCGGCGGCGTCATCCTGTGGGTGCGCGTCGCGGACGAGGCGGCGGAGACCCGCGCCGCCGCGGTTCTGGAGGCGGAGGGCGGGGCGAACGTCCATCTGGCGACGCGGGAAGCGTGACCGGCGCCGCCTGACTCTGCGATGCACCATCGATGACTGACGACCGGAACGCGCGTGCGTTCCGGCCCTGCCGGCCCGCACCCTGTCCCTGAGCCGTGCGGGCATTGTGACCATTCCCGCGAGTCCTTCCTCCTCTACTTCGGAATCCGCTGGCACGGTTGCGTGGACTTCGAGGAAAAGTCGCAGCATGCTTTAACGGTCTGTGACAAAGAAGAGCTTTAAGGCGTTTCGCCGACGAATCCGTGGCGGATACTCGATAGAATGGACGAAGCATACCACGCTATGCAACCAAAGGCTTCAGGCTGGAGTAATGATGGAAAATAGAACGATATTCGTCGCAAAGATGATCTTTGAATATATTTTAACATTCTTCGGCAAAATCGTACTTGTCTGTTCAGAATTTGTCATTTCATTGGATTCCGGGCCGCGATGATCCGAGCGTCGATGAAAGTGGAAAGACCATGGGCAGTTGCTGCCCGGTGCGCGGGGGCGGGTGCGTTCCGCAGTGCGGCATCGGCGGCGGAGCATCGCACCGGAATCGGGGGGGACGCCCCGCGAACGAGGAGAGAGACCATGGACCAGCAAATCCGGACGGGGGTGCCGGGCACCCGGTGCGCGGCGGGCGGCGCGGGTAGCGCCCGATGAGCGCCGCACAGAGACCGGGACGTCCGCCGGACACCCGCCCTTCAGCTGCGGGCCAACCGGAATCGGCCCAACCGGCGCGTGCCTCCGACCTCGCCTCCTATCACGACGTCGCGCGCATCATCGAGCGGATGCACCGCCGCTTCCTCGACGTTGTGCGCGTCGAGCTGGAGCGGCGCGGGGCGGATGATCTGAGCCCGGTGCAGGCGTTGATGCTCATGCTGATCGGCAACGACGAGCTGTCGGTGCGCGATCTGATGGAGCGCGGCTACTATCTCGGCTCCAACGCGTCGTACAACCTGAAGAATCTGGTCGAGTCTGGCTATGTGGACCGCGCCGCCTCGCAGCGCGACCGGCGCTCCGCCCGGCTGCGCCTGTCCGAGAAGGGGCAGCGGCTCTACGAGGAGCTGCGCCGGCTGGAGGCCACCCAGGCCGACGCCATCGTCCGCAACGAGGCGGATCTCGACGACCTCGCCACCACCCACCGCGTGCTCCGCCGCCTGGAGCGGGTGTGGAGCGACCTGATCCGCTATTCCAGCCGCGGCCTGGATTGAGACGCCGTCCGACCGCAGACCGGGAACCGCCATGACGACGCCCGCCCCTTCCAAGAGCACCCTGTCCAAGCGGGACGTCGATCGTCTGCTGGCGACTCCGACCGCCGAATCGCGCATCGAGACCATGGGCAATCTGGTCCGGGATCTGGAGGCGGGGGCGCTGGACGAGACCGAGCGCGGGCTGGCGCTGGAGGTGCTCCACTGCTTCGCGGCCGACGCCGAATTGGCGGTGCGCGAGGCGGTGGCCTGGCAGATCCACAACAGCCCGCTGCTCACCACCGAGCTGGCCGAGCGGCTGGTGCGGGACGTGGCGCGCGTGGCCTTCCCCATCCTGCGCCACGCCGCAGGCCTGAACGACCGCTTCCTGCTGAAGGTGCTGGAGGAACGGGACGCCGGCAAGCAGCTCGCCATCGCAGGCCGGCGGGAGGTGACCGCCACCATCTCCGAGGCGCTGGTGGAGGAGGGCAACGTCGCCGTCATCACCTGCCTGCTGCGCAACCAGGGGGCCGTGCTGCCGGAGCGCACCCTGCACCGCGCGGTCGCGCGCTTCGGGCGCATCCGCGCGGTCAGCGACGCGATGGCGTCGCGCCCCGGCCTGCCGCTCGCGGTCGTGGAGAAGCTGGTCGCCTACGTCTCCGCCGGCCTGCGCGCCACGCTGGTGCGCGCGCACGGGCTGGCGCCGGCCCTGGTCAACCGGCTGGTGGAAAACGCGCGGGAGGCGGCGACGATGCGACTGCTGCGGCCGGTCCTGCGGTCGGACGTAGACGCCGAGCTGCTCGCCCGCTGGCTGCAGGCCAACGGCCGGCTGTCCGCCTCGCTGCTGTTCCGGGCGCTGTGCGCGGGCGATGTGGCGCTGTTCACCGCCGGCCTGTCGGCCCGCGCCGGCATACCGGTGGAGAACGCCCGGGCGCTCGCCTGGGACGACGGCGCGCTGGGCCTGCGCGCGCTGTTCCAGCGGGCCGGGCTGCCGTTGGTGCTGGCGGCCCCCTTCCGCGTCGCCGTAACGGTCGCCAAGGAGATGGTGTTCGAGGGCGGGGAGGAACGCCGCGACGCCTTCCAGTCCGAGGTGATCGCCCGGCTCTTCGAGGAATGCACCCCCACCGACGAGTGGGCGGTCGACGACCTGCTGCTCCAGCTCTTCGACCAGAAGTCGGAGGCGGTCATCCTGAGCGCCATGGAACAGGCGGGGCTGCCCTTCCTGCCCGTGCGCTGACAACGCGGCGTACACCGGAGCCGCGCGGGATCAGAAGATGCGCGCAAACAAAAATGCTCCGCACCGCGATCGGCCATGGCCGGCGCGTGTCGGAGCAACACAGTGACAGAGCGCGCCGAACAGCCCGGAGCGCCCCGTCAGGGGCGCCCCGGAACCGTTTCGGATCGGGACCGTCGGGACTGACCGGCCGTCAGGCCAGCTCGACCCGCACCGCCTCGGGACCCTTCGCACCCTGGCGAACGGTCACGCGGACCTGCTCGCCGTCGGCGATGCCGTCGAGGCCGGAGCGGTCGAGCGCGCTCTTGTGGACGAAGATGTCCTTCCCGCCGTCCGCCGGAGCGATGAAGCCGAAGCCCTTCGTCACGTTGAACCACTTCACCGTGCCGTCCACCGTCTCGGAGTCCGACGGGGCGCCGTAGTCGCGGTAGCCGCCGCGGCCACCGCCGCCGCCGCCGCCACCGTAGCCACCGCCGCCCATGCGGTCACCACCCATGCGGTCACCGCCGCTGCGGGGGCTGGCGCTGGCCGTGGAGGTGTCGACGGAGTGGATGTTGGCGACCTGGGGGCCCTTGGGGCCGCGGGACAGGTCGCACACGATGGTCGTGCCGTCCGCCAGGGCGTCATGCCCGGAGAACTGGACGACGGTTGCGTGAAGGAACGCATCCGGGGACCCGTCTTCGGGCGTCACGAAGCCGAAGCCCTTGGTCGGGTTGAACCACTTCACGGTGGCGCGGACGTTGCGATGGGTGATTTCGGGGGCGCGATGGCCACCGCGCTGCGGGCGGTCGTACATGAACGGTCTCGTAAAAAAGATGCCAAACCGGCCGCGAGTGTCACGGTCGGTACCAAGAGGATGACGGTTTTGCACCCGCAATTCAATCGTTCTTGACGGCAGATCCGCGAACTTGCTGCCACTCTGCCATTTGGATGAGTGCGCGCGATCGGAAGTCAGCCTTTGGCGGCAACACGGGCGGCCGGACCCGGCCGTCCCGCGAACGAATCGGGGACGGCCGATGCCCTCTCCCGCGGCGGGAGAGGGGGCGGAGCGTGCAGGCCCGGCGGGTCAGGACAGCGCGGCGATCTGCTCGTTGCGCTCGGACGCGGCGGCGGCCCGGTGGTCCTTCGCCAGCACGGTGTAGACGGCCGGCAGCACGAACAGGGTGAACAGCGTGCCGATCAGCATGCCGGTGACGATGACCAGCCCGATGGAGAAGCGGCTGGCGGCACCGGCCCCCGCCGCCGACAGCAGCGGCACCAGCCCCATCACCATGGCCGCGGTGGTCATCAGGATGGGGCGCAGGCGGACGCGCGCGGCGTGCTCGATGGCGGTGCGGCGGTCCACCTGCTCGTTCACCTGCATCTCCTTGGCGAATTCCACCATCAGGATGCCGTGCTTGGTGATCAGCCCGACCAGGGTGACGAGGCCCACCTGGGTGTAGATGTTCATGGTCGCCACGCCGAAGAACAGCGGCAGCAGCGCCCCGAAGATCGACATCGGCACGCTGACCAGGATCACCAGCGGGTCGCGCAGCGATTCGAACTGCGCCGCCAGCACCAGGAAGATGACGACCAGCGCGAAGATGAAGGTGACGGTGAGCTGGCTGCCCTCGGTCACATACTGCCGCGACTCCGACAGGTAGGCGTGGTTGAAGCCGGCCGGCAGGATCTCGCGCGCCTGCTGTTCCAGGAACTCCACCGCCTGACCCATGGTCACCCCCGGCATGGGCACGGCGGAGAAGGTGGCGGCGTTGAGCTGGTTGTACTTGTTGAGCGCGTTGGGCTGCACGTCGGTGGCGAAGGACACCACCGTGGACAGCGGGATCGGCTGGCCGTTGGCCGCCTTGACGTAGTAGCGGGTCAGATCCTCCGCCGACAGCCGCTTCTCGCGCGGCACCTGCGGGATGACCTCGTAGGAGCGGCCCTGCAGGTTGAAGCGGTTGACGTAGTTGCCGCCCACCAGCACCGCCAGCGTGTCGGCGACGCTCTGCATGTTCAGCCCCAGATCGGCCGCCTTGGAGCGGTCGATGTGCAGGCGGATGACCGGGTTGTTGAACTGCAGGTCGCTGTCGGCGACGATGAACATGCCGCTCTGGAAGGCCGCCGCCTTGATGCGCTCCATGGCGTCGAAGATGGTGCGGTAATCGCCGGGGCTGTAGATCACCATCTGCACCGGCAGACCGCCGGTGGAGCCGGGCAGGGCCGGCGGCGACACCAGAAACACCTGGGTGCCGGTGACCCCCGACAGCTGGCCCTGCACCTCCGGCTGGAGCTGCTGGGCGGTCTTGGTGCGCTCGTCCCACGGCTTCAGGATCATGCCGGCGAAGCCCTGGTTCAGGGTGGGCATGCCGTTCAGCACGAAGCGCGTGTCCGTCTCCGGGTGGGAGGCGAAGATCGCGTCCATCTGCTTGCCGTAGATGTCGATGTAGTCGAGGTTGGCGTATTGCGGCGCCTTGGTGATGCCGAACAGGATGCCCTGGTCCTCCTCCGGCGCCAGCTCGGAGCTGGTGTTGACGAACAGGAAGCCGACCGCACCCAGGATGCACACGCCGAACAGCAGCGTCGCCGCCCGGTGGTCCAGCGAGCCGGCCAGCCGGCGCGAGTACCAGCCCTCCAGCCGGGTGAAGCTGCGGTCGACGAAGCGGGCGAAGCGGCCGTGGTTCATCGACGGCGTCAGGATCACCGAGCACATCATCGGCGACAGCGTCAGCGCCACGACGCCGGAGATGATGACCGACCCCGCCAGCGTGAAGGCGAACTCCCGGAACAGCGTGCCGGTCAGGCCGCTGAGGAAGCCGATGGGGGCGTAGACCGCCGCCAGCGTGATGGTCATGGAGATGATGGGGCCGACGATCTCGCGGGCGCCGATCAGCGACGCCTGCACCGGCGTTCGCCCCTCCTCCAGATGGCGGTGGACGTTCTCCACCACCACGATGGCGTCGTCCACGACCAGCCCGATGGCCAGCACCATGGCGAGCAGCGTCAGCAGGTTGAGGCTGAATCCCATCGCCAGCATGAAGGTGGCGGCACCGATGATCGACAGCGGGATGGTGACGATCGGGATCAGCACCGAGCGGAAGGAGCCCAGGAACAGGAAGATGACGACCACCACGATCGCCACCGCCTCGGCCAGCGTCTTCACCACCTCGTCGATGGAGGCCTGGATGAAGCGGGTCGAGTCGTAGACGATCTCCATCTTCATCGACGGCGGCAGGTTGCGCTCCAGGTCCGGCACCATCCGGCGGATGTCCTGGACGATGTTCAGCGGGTTGCCGGTCGGGGTGGAGTTCACGCCGATGAAGATGGCCTGCTGGCCGTTCATGTAGACGCTGGCGTTGGTGCTCTGCGCCCCCAGCTCCACGGTGGCGACGTCGCGGATGCGCACCAGCGCGCCGTCCGCCGCCTTCACCACCATGTTCCGGAACTCCTCGATGTCGGTGAGGCCGGTGTTGGCGGTGACGTTGGTGATGGTGTAGACGCCCTTCGCCTGGCCGGGTGCCGACTGGTAGTTGTTGGCCTGGATGGCGGCGGAGATGTCGGCCGGGGTGATGCCGCGCGCGGCCATCCGCACCGGGTCCACCCACAGCCGCATGGCGAAGGTCTGACCGCCCAGGATCTCCGCCTCCGCCACGCCCTCGATGGTGGCGAGCTGCGGCTGGATCACGCGGGTCAGGAAGTCGGAGATGGCGGCGCCGTTCAGCTCGGTGCTGGAGAAGCCCATGTAGAGCAGCGAGGTGGTCTCCCCCGTGCTCTTCAGGATCACCGGGTCGTTGGCCTCGCGCGGGAGCTGGTACTTCACCTGCTGCACCTTCGCCATCACGTCGGTCATGGCGACGTTGGGGTCGAAGTTCAGCCGCACATAGGCGGTGACCACGCTGGTGCCCTGCGTGGAGGAGGAGGTCAGGTAATCCAGCCCCTCCGCACTCGCCACCGCCTGCTCGATCGGCGTGGTGATGAAGCCCTGCATCAGCTCGGGCGAGGCGCCGGGGTAGGATGTGGTGATGGTGATGACGGTGTTGCTCAGCTCCGGATACTGCCGGATCGGCAGCTCGTACAGCGCGCGGCCGCCGATCAGCAGGATCAGCAGGCTGACCACGATCGACAGCACCGGCCGCCGGATGAACAGATCGGTGAAGCGCATGGGATGCACCCGTTCCTAACTCGGCGTCGTCGCGTGGGGCCCGCCCCCGACGCTCAATCAATTGACCGGAATCCGCTCCGGCGTCGGCGGGGCGGCGCCCTCGGCGATGGTCACGGCGGCGCCGTTGCTCAGCTTCAGCTGGCCGGACACGATGACCCGCTCGCCCGGCTTCACGCCACGGCGGATCTCCACCCGGTTGGCGCCGCGGTCGCCGGCGGTGACCGGCACGCGCTCGGCGGTCAGCGCCGGCTTGCCGTCCGACCCCGGCTTCTCGCGCACCACGAAGACGCTGTCGCCGTAAAGCGTGTAGTCGACCGCCGTCTCCGGCACCACGACAACACCGGTTTCCGGCGGCAGCACCACCTGCACGTTGGCGAACATGCCCGGCAGCAGCACGCGGTCGCGGTTCTCCAGCGTGCCCTGCACCTTGATGGCGCGCGTGTCCTCGCTGACCTGCGGTTCGATGGTGGTGATCGTCGCCGGGAAGCTGCGGCCGGGGAAGGCGTCGGATGCGATGCGCAGCTCCTGCCCCACGTGGATGCGCTCGCGCGACTGCTCGGGCAGCGTGAAGTTGACCAGCAGCGTCGACAGGTCGGTGAGCGTGACCACCGTCGCCCCGGCGGTCAGGTACTGGCCGACATTGACCTGCCGGATGCCGAGGTTGCCGTCGAACGGCGCACGGATCAGCTTCTGCGCGATCGTGGATTCGGTGCGTTTGATGTTGGCGTTGACCTCGTCCAGCTCGGCGCGGTTCTGGTCCACCGTGGTCTGCGGCCCCGCCTGGTTGCGGCGCAGGCTCAGCGAACGTTCCAGGTTCAGCTCGGCCAGCCGTGCCTGGGCGCGCTGCGCCAGCAGGTCGGCCTGCTCGGTCTGGTCGTTGAGCTGCACCAGCGGCGCGCCGGCCTTCACGGCGGCGCCCGACTCGAAGAAGATCTGGGTGATGCGGCCGGCGACCTCCGGCGACACCGTCACCTGCCGCACCGCCTCCAGCGTGCCGATGGCGGTCAGGAACTTGGGCACCGTCTCCAGCGTCGCCTCCGCCACCGCCACCGGGGTGGGTGGCGGTTTGTTGCCGGCGAAGAAGTCGGCGATCATCCGATTGCGGAATTCGTTGAACCACCACAGCCCGCCCAGCAGCAGCGCCATCAGCACGGCGACGATGATCAGCCGCAGGACGGTGGAGCGGCGGCGGACGGGACGGCGTTCGCCGTGCGCGCCCTCGCGCCGCACGGCGTCGTGGCCGACGGTGGTGGAAGTCTGGGTGTCTGTGCTCACGATCGGCCTCGCTTCGGCCCGTTGCCGTTGTCGGGGGTGGATTGGGACGGGGGCAGCCAGGGCTGGTCCGCGTAACGGGCCAGCGCCACGTCGGTCATGCCGACCCCGCGCAGGATGAACCACGCCGCCTGCCGGGCGAGCGTCTCGTCGCGGCAGGGGTGGACGACGGCCGACTGGCCGCCCAGGCAGAGATTCGCCAGCATGCTGCCGAGATGCTCGGCGAACCACAGGCGGTTGGCGGCGGCCACCGGCGAGGGCACGACGTCGCCCGTCGCCTCCGCCGCCTCGACCGACGCCGTGAAGACCGGCATCAGCGCCTCCTCCAGCCAGCGGTAGACGACGCGCGCGTATTCGCCGTCGTCCAGCAGGCTCAGCAGGAACAGCCGGTGCCGGGCCAGCGCCGCCGGATCCTCCGGCAGCTCCATGGTGTAGAACTGGACCAGCCCGCGCACCACCGTGACCAGCGTGTCGGTGGAGGGCTGCCGGGCCAGCAGCGCCTTCAACTCCTCGTCGCCCTCGATGCAGGAGCGCAGGATGTGGTCGTAGAGCGCCGCCTTGCTGGGGAAATGCTTGAAGATCAACGCCTCCGACACGCCGGCGGCGGACGCGATCTCCTTCGTCGTGGTGGCGGCGAAGCCCTTGCGCGCGAACAGCGGCAGGGCCGCCTCCACGATGGCGTTGCGTCGTTCCGTGCTGTCGAGGCGGTCCTTGGACATGGGGTGAGTAAGTGAGCGCTCACTCACCCCTGTCAAGCCCCCCTTTTTGCACTGCACGCATGACGGCCACGCTTCAGGCGGCGAGTCGCGGGCCTGGGTTGCGTCCGGGCAGCGCCGCGGCGGCCATCTCCAGCGCCACATCCGCGGTCGGCCGGCCCTCGCGCGCCGCGCGCCCGAACAGCTCCGCCGCGACCCGGCGGATGCGCTCGCAGTCGCGCAGCACCGCGGCGGGGTCGTAGCCCGGCCCCTCGTGCGCCACGTCGATCAGCCCGCCGGCGTTCACCACGAAATCGGGGGCGTAGAGGATGCCGCGGCGGTGCAGCGCCTCCCCGTGCCGCGGTTCGGCGAGCTGGTTGTTGGCCGCGCCGCAGACCACAGGCGCCCGGATGGCCGGGATGCTGCGGTCGTCCAGCACCGCACCCAGCGCGTTGGGCGACAGCACGTCGGCCTCCGCCCCCAGGATGGCGGCGGGCTCGACCGCCACGGCGGCAAAGCGCCGGCACGCCGTCTCCACCCGCGCCGGGTCGAGGTCGCCGACCAGCAGCCGTGCCCCGGCCGCGTGCAGGAACCCGCACAGCCGCATGCCCACGCTGCCCAGCCCCTGGACCGCCACCCTCCGCCCGGCGAGATCCGGGCTGCCGAAGGCGTGCTCCGCCGCGGCCAGCATGCCCTGGTACACGCCCCAGGCGGTGGCGGGGCAGGGGGCGCCGTCGGCGCCGGCCAGCCCGCGGGCGTGCGGCGTCACCCGACGGATCACCGCCATGTCGCCCACCGTGGTGCCGACATCGTCGGCCATCAGGTAACGTCCGCCCAGCGCGTGCACCGCGCGTCCCATGGCGTGCAGAAGCTCCGGCGTCTTGTCGCGCGCCGGGTCGCCGATGATGACCGACTTGCCGCCGCCGAAGGGCAGCCCCATGACCGCCGCCTTCAGCGTCATCCCCGCCGACAGGCGCAGCACGTCGCGCAGCGCCTCCTCCTCCGTGGCGTAGGGCCACAGGCGGCAGCCGCCGAAGGCCGGGCCGCGGGCCGTGCTGTGGATGGCGACGATGGCGCGCAAGCCCGTGGCCGGGTCGCGGACGAAGACGACTTGCTCGTGATCCTGGAAATCCCCGGCGGAGAAGACGCCCATGGCCCGGCCCCCTGATGGAACATTGTACGTTCCAAGGATCGCACGGGTTGCGGAGGATGTTCTCCGGAAGGCCGGGCGTCCCGGCGCAGGCTCTGCGGCGGCCGGGCGGGAAGGCCGGCGATTCTGCGGCGTCACGCCTCCGGGTCGGCCAGCCGGTCGAGCGGCAGGCCGCTGTCGGCCTTGACACGGCGGATGGCGACGTAGCTGGTCAGGTTCGCCACCTCCGGGGCCGAAGCCAGCAGCCGTTCGCTGGTCTCGTGATAATCGGCGATGTCGCGGGCGACGATGCGCAGGACATAGTCGATGCCGCCGCCGACGCAATGCGCCTCCACCACCGCCGGTTCGGCCGCCAGCGCCGCCTCGAAGCGGGCGAAATCGGCCTGGGCGTGGCTGGCCAGCGTGACCTCGGCGAAGACGGTCACCGTCCGCGTCACCGGGGACAGGTCGATTTCGGCCGTGTAGCGGCGGATGAAGCCGGTCTGCTCCAGTCGCCGCACCCGCTCCAGGCAAGGGCTGGGGGACAGGCCGATCCGCTCGGCAAGCGCGGCGTTGGTGATCCGCCCGTCCGCCTGGAGTGCCGCCAGGATGCGCAGGTCGATGCGGTCCAGCGCGCGGGCGCTTTTCCTCATGGTTCCCTCGGTGCCGGGCTCCGGGTGCCCACCCACCACCACAGCGCCAGCGCCGGCAGGCCGGTGACCACCTCGCGCAGGCGTTTCACCAGGGCCAGCGCCAGGGCGGTCGGCGCGTCGAGCCCGATGAGCTGGCCGAGCACCAGCAGGCTGCCCTCCTGCACGCCGAGCCCGCCGGGGATGGCGAAGGCGGCGCTGCGGGCGGCGGTCGACAGCGCCTCCAGCATCAGCGCGTCGTCCCAGCCGATGGGGTGCCCCAGCAGCAGCAGGACCAGCCACACCTCCGCCGCCCCGGCCAGGAAGGAGGCGAAGCGCCAGCCGGCCGAGGCGAGGATGGCGCCATGGTCGGCCCACATGCGCTCGAAGGCGCGGTCCAACGTGTTCATCTCGGCCACGAAGGCGCCGGCCCGGCCGCGCGCCAGCCGCACCGCCACCGCCCGCACCGCGCGGGTGACGAGGCCGCTGCGCTGCGCCGCCACGAAGCCCCCGGTCATCAGCGCCAGCCCGCCCAGCGCCCACCAGACGGCGCCGGTCACGCCCACATCGGCGTGGCGGCCGAGCAGCAGGAGCAGCCCGGTCAGGCTGAACAGGGCGGTGGCGATCAGCCCGGTGGTCATGTCGACGATGACGGTCGCCGCCGCCTCGCCGGTGCCAATGGCGGGGCGGGGCACCACGCTGCTCCGGCTGATCAGGTGGGCGCGCACCACCTCGCCCCCGATCTGCGCGACCGGCAGCAGCGCGTTGACGCTCTCGGAGATCCAGCGCACCCACCAGGTCACGCCCATCGGCGGCCGCGCCCCGCGGGCGAACAGCACGCGCCAGCCGGCGGCGTCGAACCACAGCGGCAGCGCACGGAAGGCCAGCACCAGCAGCGCCCCCCAGCCGATCGCCGCCAGCGCCGACGCCACATCGCCGGCCCCGATGTCCACCACCATCCAAACGGCCGCCGCGAACCCGCCCAGCCCAAGAAGCCACAGGCTCCAGCGCATCGTCACACACCACTTCGGAAAGCCCGCATCCCTCCGGAGAGGGGAGGGAGAGGGTCAGCCCGCCGCCTTTTCCGGTGCCTTGGTGGAGCTGTTGACCGCGCTCTTCACCAGATCCTCGTGCTTGAACTCGGCTGGGCGCTGGCGGTCCAGCGGGATTTCCGGGGCGAAGTCGCCGTCGGTGCGGGGGCCGCGCAGCGACACCGCCATCATCTTCAGCGGGTTGGCGGTGGCGTCGGTGACCGCGGTCGGCTCGTAGCCGCAATGGGCCATGCAATCCGCGCACTTCTCATAGGCCCCGGTGCCGTAGCTGTCCCAGTCCGTGTCCTCCATCAGCTCCTTGAAGGTCTTGGCGTAGCCCTCGTTGAGCAGGTAGCACGGCCGCTGCCAGCCGAACACGTTGCGGGTCGGCGTGCCCCAGGGCGTGCATTTGTAGGTCTGGTTGCCGGCCAGGAAGTCCAGATAGAGCGAGGACTGGTTGAAGGGCCACTTCCTGCCCTTGCCCAGCTTGAAGACCTCGCGGAAGAGCTGCTTGGTCTTGCGGCGGTTGAGGAAATGCTCCTGGTCCGGGGCGCGCTCGTAGGCGTAGCCGGGCGCGACGGTCACGCCCTCGACGCCCAGTTCCTTCACATAGTCGAAGAAGGCGGCGACCTCCGCCGGCTTGGCGTCGTCGAACAGGGTGCAGTTGACGCTGACCCGGAATCCCTTGGCGCGCGCCGCCTTGATCGCCGACACCGCGCGGTCGAACACGCCGGTCTGGCTGACCGCCTTGTCGTGCTGCTCCTTCAGCCCGTCGAGATGGACGGAGAAGGTCAGGAACTGGCTGGGTGTGAACTGGTCCAGTCGCTTTTCCAGCAGCAGCGCGTTGGTGCAGAGATAGACGTATTTGCCCTTGGCGACGATGCCATCGACGATCTTGACGATGTCCTTGTGCAGCAGCGGTTCGCCGCCGGGGATGGTGACGACGGGGGCGCCGCACTCGTCCACCGCGCTCAGGCACTCCTCCACCGACAGGCGGCGGCGCAGGATGCTGTCGGGATAATCGATCTTGCCGCAGCCGGCGCAGGCCAGGTTGCACTGGTAGAGCGGCTCCAGCATCAGCACCAGCGGGTAACGCTTCCGGCCGAGGAGCCGCTGCTTCAGGATGTAGGCGCCGACCGCCGCCTGCTGTCGCATCGGGATTGCCAAGGGGAGACCTCCGCCGTCTGGGCGTTTCAGGAAGGACCGAGGGGGAAAATCCGAGGGGTTCTATCAGGAAACCGCCGGCTCGGAAAGCGGTGCGGCCGCGACCAGTTCGTCCGGCAGCTTGAAGTGCACATCCTCGCGGATGCCGTCCAGCGTTTCCACCCGCGCCGTGCGCAGGGCGGACAGCCGCTCCACCACGCCCCGCACCAGCACCTCCGGGGCCGAGGCGCCGGCGGTGACGCCCACCGCGGCCACGCCGTCCAGCCAGGCCGGATCCAGATCCTGCGGACCGTCGATCAGGTGGGCGGGCCGCCCCATCAGCGCGCCGATCTCGCGCAGCCGGTTGGAGTTGGAGCTGTTCCTCGCCCCCACCACCAGGATCAGGTCGACCCGTTCGGCCAGCGCCCGCACCGCCGACTGGCGGTTCTGGGTGGCGTAGCAGATGTCCTTCACGTCGGGGCCGACGATGGCCGGAAAGCGCTCCGTCAGCGCGCGGATGATGTCGCGGGTGTCGTCCACGCTCAGCGTGGTCTGGGTGACGTAGGCGATGCGGGCCGGGTCGCGCGGGGTCACCGCGGCGACCGCGGCCACATCCGGCACCAGATGGACGGGACCGTCGATCTGGCCCAGCGTGCCCTCCACCTCCGGGTGGCCCTTGTGGCCGATCAGCACCACGTCGTAGCCGGCCCGCGCGTAGCGCTGGCCCTCGCGGTGCACCTTGGTGACCAGCGGGCAGGTGGCGTCGATCACGTGCAGGCTGCGCTCGTCGGCCCAGCGCTCCACCAGCGTGGCGACACCGTGGGCGCTGAAGACCGTGACCGCGCCGGTGGGGATCTCGTCCACCTCCTCCACGAAGCGGGCGCCGCGCTGCTTCAGCATTTCCACGACATGGCGGTTGTGCACGATCTCGTGCCGGACATAGACCGGCGGGCCGTATTTGGTGATCGCGCGCTCGACGATCTCGATGGCGCGCTCGACACCCGCGCAGAACCCCCGCGGTTG
Organism: Azospirillum oleiclasticum; assembly: GCF_013423485.1. Taxonomy (GTDB): domain Bacteria; phylum Pseudomonadota; class Alphaproteobacteria; order Azospirillales; family Azospirillaceae; genus Azospirillum; species Azospirillum oleiclasticum. Next base: position 35,774 of record NZ_JABFFR010000037.1, on the reverse strand, counting down.
GGCTAGGACGACTCTCAGAGGCGCTTCCGCCATGGCGTCATGACTCCCGGTCGCTGTCCATCTTCCGGCCGCCCGGGCGGATTACCGCGTAGGCGCTTCGGACAGCAGATGGAGCCTACCCGCGCAACAATCCACCCCGCCGCGCCCTCGTGCTGTGCCGCAATACAAAAGCGGCGGCGCGTGGCGTGGCGGTCACACAATCGCCACGCCACGCGCCGCTCGATGCGGGCATCAACCGCTCAAGCGCCGGATCATCGCGCCGCCGGCCACACCCGCACCGCCAGGGCCGCGGCGGCGGCGGCGGTGGCGAGTGCCGTGACGCCCATCCAGCCCCACAGCGCCAGAAGCTGGCTGCCCAGCGCCGAGCCGGCGGCCATGCCGACGAACATCGACACCATCAGCACCGCGTTCAGCCGGCTGCGCGCCGCCGGGTCGATCCCGTAGATGATCGTCTGGTGCGCGATCAGGGAGGCCTGGACGCCGAGGTCGAAGCCGACCGCGCTGAGCAGGAGCAGCCACAAAGCACCCTCAGGCGGCAGCCACGGCATCGCCGCCATCACCGCGAAGGAGCCGGCGGCCAGCGCCGCCCCCAGCCGGGTCACCAGCTCCGGCCCCCGCCGGTCGGCCAGCCGGCCGGCCAGCGGTGCCGCCAGCGCGCCCGCCGCACCCGCCACGCCGAAGGCGCCGGCCGCCGCGGCACCGAGCTGGAAGGGCGCCTCGTGCAGCATCACCGCCAGCGTCGACCAGAAGGCGCTGAAGCCCATGGACAGGAACCCCTGCGCCAGCGCCGCCCGGCGCAGCCGCGGGTAGGCCGCCCACAAGCCGGCCAGCGAACCCAGCAGCGCCCCGTAGGACAGCCGCGTGGTGGGCGCGAAGCGGGGCAGCCCGCGCCACAGCGCGGCGGCCAGCAACGCCACGCTGACGGCGGCGGCCAGGAACACGGCACGCCAACCGAACTGCTCCGCCACCACGCCGCTGACCACGCGCGACAGCAGGATGCCCAGCAGAAGCCCGGTCATCACGGTGCCCACCACCCGGCCGCGGTGGGCGTCGGGGGCCAGCGTGGCGGCGGCCGGCACGATGTCCTGCGCCAGCGTGGCCGCGATGCCGATGGCGAGGCTGGCGGCCAGCAGCGGCACCACCGAGGGGGCGGCCCCGGCCGCCAGCAGCGCCGCGCACAACACCGCGGCCTTGGCCAGGATGATGCGGCGCCGGTCGTAGCGGTCGCCCAGCGGCGCCAGCAGCAGGATGCCCAGCGCGTAGCCGAGCTGGGTCAGCGGCGGCACCAGCCCGATCATGCGGCTGTCGGCACCGATGTCGGCGCCCAGCACGCCCAGCATGGGGTGGCTGTAATAGAGCGTGGCGACCGCCAGCCCCGCGCCGGTGGCGAGCAGCAGGACCAGCGGGGTGGAGAGGCCGGCGCGGGCGCCCGTGTCGGTGGCGGGTATCGCATGCGCCGATGGAATAGCAGACATGGTCGAAAGACCTTCAATGATTGGCTGGAACGGAGTATGGCCCGCGATCCCGCGCGGCTGTAGCCGGTGCCCGCGTAGATTTGCTATACGTCGCGCGTATGAGCATCGACCCCGCCACCCTCGGCGCCGACCGTCTGGCGCTGCTCGACACCTTCCTGCGCATCGTCGAGGCGGGCAGCCTGTCGGCCGCCGCGGCGCAGCTCGGCAGCACCCAGCCGACGGTCAGCCGCCGGCTCCAGACGCTGGAGCGGGCGCTGGGCGTGCGGCTGCTGCACCGGTCCACCCACGCCATGACGCTGACCGACGACGGCGCGCGCTGCTACGAGCGCGCCCGCGATCTGGTCTCCGCCTGGCAATCGCTGGAAAGCGCCGTGCGCGGCGACGGGGAGGAGCCGTCGGGCCTGCTGCGCGTGGTGGTGCCGCACGCGCTGGGCCAGGATCTGCTGGTCGCCCCGCTGGCCGCCTTCCTGCAACGCTTCCCGCGGCTCCAGGTGGAGTGGCGGCTGCACGACCGCATGCCGGATTTCACCGCGGAGGGGATCGACTGCGCCATCCGCGTCGGCGCGGTGCTGGAGCCGTCGCTGGTGGCGCTGCGGGTGGGGTCCCTGTCGCGGATCGTGGTGGCGGCGCCCTCGCTTCTGACCGGCGCCCCGCCGCCGCGGGAGCCGGCCGCCCTGGCCCGGCTGCCCTGGCTGGCGCTCCACACTTTCTACCGCAACGAGGTGGAGCTGACCCGCGCCGGCACCGGGGAGACGGCGCGCTTCCCCATCCGCCCGCGCCTGTCCACCGACAGCCTCTACGCGCTCCACAACGCGGCGCTCCGCGGGCTGGGGGTCGCCGTCGCGTCCGCCTGGGCGATGGCCGACGACCTCGCCGCCGGCCGGCTGCTGCATCTGGCCCCGGACTGGCAGGCGTCGCCGCTGCCCGTCCACCTCGTCTACCCCCACGCCCCCTTCCAGCCGGTCCGCCTGCGCCGCTTCATCGAAGCGATGCGCGCCGCGGTGCCGGAGGCGGTCAGCGCGCTGGATGCCGCGGAGGGGTAGGGCAGGGGTGCGGAGATTGGGGGGATTATTCTCCGCAGGATGTGCGGAGAATAGGCTGTGGTCGCGTCGAACCATCATTATAATGTCCACAGGAGGTGCGGAGAACGTGACCTACGTTTGGGAAACCGGAAACTGGCCCCACTGGCGTTGGGACGCGGCTCGGATCGAGGCGCCGCTTGCCGCCGCGCGGCATCGCCAGGGATGGCTTCTCGGGCGGATGCAGGCCATGGGGTTCGCGTTGCAGCGGGAGGCGGCGCTGGGGACCATGACGCAGGATGTCGTCACCACCAGCGCGATCGAAGGGGAGACGTTGAACCGCGAGCAGGTGCGGTCGTCCCTCGCCCGCCGGCTTGGTATGGACGCGGGTGGCGTGCCGGTGACGCAGCGCGGCATCGACGGCATCGTGGAGGTGACGTTGGACGCGGTGTTCCGGCATGCCGCCCCGCTGACGGCGGAACGTCTGTCCGGTTGGCACGCGGCGCTTTTTCCCACCGGCTACAGTGGCATGCGGAGGATCCGTGTGGGCGGCTGGCGCCGCCCGGAGGACGGCCCCATGGAGATCGTCTCCGGGCCCATCGGCGGGGAGCGTGTCCACTACGAGGCGCCGCCCGCCGAACGTCTGGGCCGGGAGATGGCGGCCTTTCTCGACTGGTTCGAATCGGAGGACGGCATCGACCCGGTGCTCCGCGCGGCGCTGGCGCATCTGTGGTTCGTCACCATCCATCCCTTCGAGGATGGCAACGGACGCATCGCGCGGGCGATCTCCGACTTGGCCCTGGCCCGCTCCGAGCGGACGGATCACCGCTTCTACAGCTTGTCCGCCAGCATCCGCGCCGATCGCGACGCCTATTACGCGGTGCTGGAAGCGACACAGAAGGGCGACGGCGACGTCACGGACTGGCTGGGCTGGTTCCTGGGCCGGCTGGCCCATGCGATCGCGGAGGCCGGCGGTACGGTCGGCGGCGTCCTGCGCAAGGCCGCCTTCTGGGAGCGGCACCGCGCCAGCGGCTTCAATGAACGCCAGATCAAGGTGTTGAACCGTTTGCTGGACGGCGGCTTCGACGGCAGGCTCACTTCGTCCGAATGGGCAAAGCTGACCAAGTCCTCGCAGGACACGGCGACCCGCGATCTCAAGGACCTTGTCGAGAAAGGGGCTTTGCGGCCGGGCGACGGCGGTGGCCGCAGCACCCACTATGTGCTCGTCCAGCCCGGCGACGACGCGTGACCGGCCGCGGCGGCCGGTCGCCTACCCCAGATACCCGTTTCCCCGGAACCACGCGATCGCCTCCTCCAGCGCCGCCGTCGCCGGGCGTGGGCGGTAGCCCAGTTCGTGTTCGGCCTTGGCGGAGGTGAAGAACATGCGCTTCTTCGCCATGCGCACGCCGTCCACGGTGGCGAAGGGTTCCTTGCCGGTGACCCGGGCCACCAGCTCGGCGGCGCGGGCGATGGGGATGATCAGGTCGTGGGGTAGGCGCACGCGCGGCGGCGGGCGGCCGACGATGGTCGCGATGCGGCCGAGGATCTCCCGCAGCGTCAGGTTCTCGCCGCCGAGGATGTAGCGCTCGCCGACGCGCCCCCGCTCGAAGGCCAGCCACTGCCCCTCCGCCACGTCGTCCACATGCACGACGTTGAGGCCGGTATCGACATAGGCCGGCATGCGCCCGGCGGCGGCGTCCACCACCATGCGGCCGGTGGGGGTGGGCTTCACGTCGCGCGGCCCGATGGGGGCGGAGGGGTTGACGATGACGGCGGGCAGCCCCTGTTCCTCGACCAGCCGGCGCACCTCCGCTTCGGCCAGGAACTTGCTGCGCTTGTAGGTGCCGATCATGTCGTCCAGCCCGGCGGGGGTGGTCTCGTCGGCGACGCCGCCCGGCACCAGCCCCAGCACGGCGACGCTGCTGGTGTAAACCACCCGCCGCACCCCGGCCTCCAGCGCCGCCGTCATCAGGGTGCGGGTGGCGTCCACGTTGGCGCGGTGCATGGCCACCGGGTCGGGCACCCAGAGCCGGTAGTCGGCGGCGACGTGGAACAGCGCCTCGCACCCCTTGACCGCGCGGGCGAGCGAGGCGGGGTCGAGCAGATCGCCCTCCACCCGGCGGACGGGCAGCCCCTCCAGGTTCCGGCGGTCGGTGCCGGGGCGCACCAGCGCCGTCACGTCGGCCCCGGCGGCGAGCAGCCGCCGCGCCACGGCGGAGCCGATGAAGCCGGTCGCCCCGGTGATCAGGATGGTCACGCCCGCCTCCCTCTTGCTGGCCGTCCTCTGCTATAGGTCGCCGCGCCCGCGCACCACAAGGCCGTTCCATGGAAGCCGTCCCCACCAGCGCTCTCACCGATCTCGTCGTCCGCCTCGTCGATCTCTGCCGCCGCCGGGCAGGCGCGGTGGCGGCCCTGTTCCTGGCGCTGACCGTGGCGGCGGGCTGGTACACCGCGGCCAACATCCGCATGGACACCGACACCGACCGGCTGCTGTCGGCCGACCTGCCCTGGAAGCAGCAGGAGCGTGCCTACGACGCCGCCTTCCCGCAATTCCAGCGGCGTCTGGTGGCGGTCATCGACGGCACGACTCCCGACCGCGCCGACGACGCGGCGGCGGCATTGGCGGCGCGGCTGGAGCAGCGGCCCAACCTGTTCCGCAGCGTGCGGCGCGGCGACGCGCCCTATCTGCGCACCCACGGCCTGCTGTTCCTGAAGGAGGCGGAGCTTCGGGAGCTCGCCGACCGGCTGATCGAGGCGCAGCCGATGATCGGCTCGCTGGCAGCCGATCCCAGCCCGCGCGGCCTGTTCGCCGCCATCAACCTGCTGCTGGAGGGGGTGAAGCGCGGCCAGCTCGACCTCGCCGCCACCGCCCCCATCCTCGACGGCATCGCGGACGCGGCCGAATCGGCGGTGCGGGGGGAGGAGCGGCCCCTGTCCTGGCAGGCGCTGTTCACCGGGCGGGAGCCGGGACCGCTGGATCTCCGCCGCTTCGTGCTGATCCAGCCGGCGCTCGATTTCGGCTCCCTCTCCCCCACCGTGTCGGCGACCGATGCAGTGCGCGCCGCGGTGCGCGAGCTCGGCCTGACGCCCGACGCCGGCGTGCGCGTGCGGCTGACCGGCAACATCGCCATGGAGGAGGAGGAGTTCCGGACGGTCGCCGACGGGGCGGAGGTCTCCGCCGCCGGCTCGCTGCTGGCGGTTGCCGTGCTGCTGTTCCTGTGCCTGCGCTCCGGCCGGCTGATCCTGCCGATCCTGCTGACGCTGGTCGCCGGGCTGGCCTTCACCTTCGGCTTCGCGGTGGCGGCGGTCGGCACGCTGAACCCGATCTCCATCGCCTTCGCCGTGCTGTTCATCGGCATGGGGGTGGATTTCGGCATCCAGGTCGCCACCCGCTACCGCGACCGCCGGCACGCGGTGCCCGACCCGGCCGACGCGATGCGGGACACCGCGCGCGGCATCGCCGGGCCGCTGCTGCTGGCCGCCGCCACCACGGCGGCGGGGTTCCTGGCCTTCCTGCCCACCGATTACGTGGGGGTGTCGCAGCTCGGCCTGATCGCCGGGGCGGGCATGGCCATCGCGGCGGCCTGCAACCTGACCCTGCTGCCGGCCCTGCTGACCCTGTTCCGCCCGCGCCCGGAGCCGGAGCCGGTGGGCTACGCGGCGCTGGCCCCGCTCGACCGGCTGCTGGTGGAGCGGCGGCGGGCGGTGCTGACGGTGGCGCTGGGGCTGGGGGTTGCCGGGCTGCTGGCGCTGCCGCTGCTGCGCTTCGACTTCAACCCGGTCAACCTGCGCGACGCCAAGACGGAGGCCGTCTCCACCGCGCTGGAGCTGATGGCCGACCGCGACACCACCCCCTTCACCGTGCAGATCCTGGCCCGATCGCCGGCCGAGGCGGCGGCGCTCGCCGACCGGCTGGAGGCTCTGCCGGAGGTGTTCCGTGCCCTGTCCATCGCCAGCTTCGTGCCGGGGGGGCAGGACCGCAAGCTGCCGATCCTCGACGATCTGAACCTGCTGCTCGGCCCCACCCTGACGCCGCTGTCCGTGGCCCCGCCGCCGACCCCGGCGCAGATCCGCGCCGCCATGGCCGAGACGGTGGAGCGGCTGCGGGCCTTGCCCGGCGGCGAGGCGCGGGCGGCGCGTCCGGCCGCGGCGCTGTCGGCGGTGCTGGCCGCGGACGACGCCACGCTGGCCCGTTTCGGCCGGGCGGTCGCCGCCGGTCTGCCGGGCCGGCTGGACGCCCTGCGCGGCCTGCTGTCCGCCGGGCCGGTCACGCCCGACACCATCCCGGCCGACTTCAGGCGGGATTGGGTGACCGCCGACGGCCGCGCGCGGGTGGAGGTGTCGCCGGCCGGCGACGGGCGCGATCCCGACACGCTCGTGCGCTTCGTGGCGGCGGTGCGCGCGGTCGCGCCGGCCGCCACCGGCACCGCGGTGACCATCCAGGAATCGGCCCATGTGATCGTCGGCGCCTTCCGCGACGCCGGGCTGGTGGCGCTGGGCGCCATCGTGATCGTTTTGTTCACGGTGCTGCGCCGGCCGCTCGACGTGGCGCTGGTGCTGGCGCCGCTGGCGCTCGCCACGGTGCTGACCGGGGCGGTCGCCGTCGCCGCCGGGCTGGCGCTCAACTTCGCCAACATCATCGCCTTGCCGCTGCTGCTGGGGGCGGGCGTGGCCTTCGCCATCTATTACGTGGTCAACGCCCGCGCCGGGCAGGACCGGCCGCTGCAATCCAGCACGACTCGGGCGGTGTTCTACAGCGCGCTGACCACCGCGGTCGCCTTCGGCAGCCTCGCCCTGTCCAACCACCCCGGCACGGCGTCCATGGGGCTGCTGCTGCTGATCGGTCTGGGGGTGATCCTGCTGACCGTGTTCCTGCTGCTGCCGGCCCTGCTGGCCGCCGCGCGGGAGTAATTTGGGCCATCGAGGCCCCGCGGGCCCATGCCCGCGAAGCCAAGGCCCACGGATGTGGGCCGCCCGGCGTCTGAGGGGCCATCGATCGCTTGCGATCGATAAAACCAGACCTTACGCCCCCTCCTCCATCCCCTTGGACTTGCCGTCCAGCTCCTGGATCAGCCCGTCGGGGCCGTGGTCGCGCAGGGTGGCGGCGAAGTCCGAGCGGCGGGTGGCGAGCTGGCTGATGGTGCCGTCCAGGAACACGTCGAAGGCCCGCCAGCGCTTGGCCTCGTCCTGGCGCATCAGGTGGTTGAGCGCGATGGGCTTTTCCCCCTGCGGCACGATGTCGGCCAGCACCAGCGTGCCCTGCGGGAACTGCTGGGTGCCCTTCACGTCGAAGCGCTCGCCGTCGTACTTGCGGAAGGAGCGGGCGTAGGAGGAGACGCTGAAGCGGGTGAAGGCGGCGATCAGCCGCGCCTGCGCGTCGGCCGGCAGATTGCCCCAGGCCGCACCCGCCACCACGCGGGTCATGAAGGGCACGTCGAAGGCCGCCTCGAAGGCCGGCTTGATGCGGTCGTAGCGCCCGCGGAAGCCGAGCTGCGGGCCGTTCTTCATGGCGTCCAGCAGCGTGTCGAAGAAGCGCCGCAGCACCGCCTCCGGCGAGTCCTGCGCCAGCGCCGGGGCCACGGGCAGGGCGATCAGGGCACCGCCCGCCGCGGCGGCGAGCAGCAGGGTGCGGCGGTTGACGGTGCGGCTGTCTGGGATCACGGCTTGCGGTCCTCGAAGGGTGGAGGGTCCAGGGGGGTACCGGCAACGGCGCCCCGCAACGCTTCTAGTCCGGCCCGGCTGTCCGTCGCAAGCCGCAGCAGCGCCGGAAGCTGCCAGGGTGCGGCCAGCAACCGCAGAGCCACCGCCGCCGGCCGCACCGCACCGTCCGGCCCGACCCCGGCCAGCGCCGCCGCGGGGATGGCGCGGTCCGCGGGATCGGCCACCGCGCGCAGCACGACGAAGGGCAGGCCGGACCGCGCCACGGCCCCGCTCTCCATATCCACGGCGCCGGCGCCGGTGCAGTCGAACAGGCACCGTTTCGCCGCCGGATCGGCCACCACGCCACGGCTCGCCAGGATGCGCCCGCCGACCGCCCGCAAGCCCCGCTCCAGCAGCGCGGCGCGCCAGCCGGCATGCACCGGGAGAACGGTTCCGTCCTCGAAACAAACCTTGTCGGGCAACAGCAGATCGCCCGGCCGCAGCGCCGGATCCAACCCGCCGGCCAGCCCGAAGCTGACCAGCGCGGTGGCGCCCTCCGCTACGAGCCTCGCCACCAGAGCCTCCGCCCGGTCCGTATCGGCCCCGGAACAATGGACGGAGGTGCCCGGCAGACACGCTGCCTCCGTCCGTACCCCGGTGATGACCGCGACGCGGCTCACCTCAGATGCCATACCCCACGCGGCGGTCGTTCCGCTTCATCAACGATCGGTAGCGTCCCAGCGCCCACAGCGGGAAGTAGGAGGCGTAGCCGTGGTAGCGGAGGTAGAAGACGCGGGGGAAGCCGACGCCGGTGTAGAGGTCCTCCGTCCAGCGGGCGCCGCGCCGCGGCGACTCCTGCAGGAAGGCGACGCCGCGCTTCACCGCGTCGCTCTCCACCTCGCCGGCCGCCATCAGGGCGAGCAGCGCCCAGGACGTCTGGGAGGGCGTGCTGGCCTTCGCCTCGCGCTTGCGGTCGTTCCAGTAGGTGGCGCAGTCCTCGCCCCAGCCGCCGTCGGGGCGCTGGGTGGCCTCCAGCCAAGCCACCGCGCGGCGGATCGGCTCGGCCTTGTGGTCCATGCCCACGGCGTTCAGCGCGCTCAGCACCGACCAGGTGCCGTAGACATAGTTGGTGCCCCAGCGGCCGAACCAGGCGCCGTCCGGCTCCTGCTCCTTCAGCAGGTAGGCCACGCCCTTTTCGACCGCGGAACGATCCTGTTCGCGGTCGAGTTGGGCCAGGAAGCCGACGCAGCGGGCGGTCACGTCGGCGGTCGGCGGGTCGAGCAGGGCGCCGTGGTCGGCGAAGGGGATGTGGTTCAGGTAATGGGCGGTGTTGTCGGCGTCGTAGGCACCCCAGCCGCCGTCCCTGCTCTGCATGCCGACGATCCAGTCGGCCGCCCGCTCCACCGATTCGGCGTAGCGGTCGGGGTCGGCGCGGTGCAGCGCCATGGCGACCACCGCGGTGTCGTCGACATCGGGATAGGCGTCGTTGCCGTACTGGAACGCCCAGCCGCCGGGCTTCGGTACGGGGCCGGACAAGTTGTCAGCCCAGTCGCCGGCGGTGTCCAGGATCTGCTTGCCGGCCAGCCAGTCGAGCCCGCGGGTGACGCTGCGGCCCTGGCCATCCTCCCCCGCCTCCATCAGCGCGTGGGCGGCGAGCCCGGTGTCCCACACCGGCGACACGCAGGGCTGGCAGTAGCCGCTGTCGCCATGGTCGATCACCAGCTTGTCGATGGCGCGGCGCGCCGTCGCCACCGCGGTGTGGTCGTTGTCGTAGCCCAGCGCCTTCAGCGCCAGCAGCGCGTTGACCATGGCGGGGAAGATGGCGCCCAGCCCGTCCTCGCCGTTCAGGCGCGGCATCAGGAAGTCCAGCGCCTTCTGGATCGCCTTCTCCCGCGGCTTCTTGGGGAACAGCGGCTCGGCGGCGCGCAGCAGATGGTCCAGCGCCAGGAAGACGTTGCCCCAGGCGGCCCCGGTCGGGTTGATGTTGTAGCGCTTCTCCTTCTCCGGCGGCGTCACGAACAGCTCGCGCACGCCGACACCCTTGGGGTTGGCGGCCTGCGGCTTCAGCGCCATCAGGATCAGCAGCGGCACGATCACCACGCGGCTCCAATAGGCCACTTTGGACAGGTGGAAGGGGAACCAGCGCGGCAGCAGCATGATCTCCACCGGCATCACCGGCACCGCGCGCCACGGCACCTGACCGAACAGGGCCAGTGCGAAGCGGGTGAAGACGTTCGATTTGGCGGCCCCGCCCTCGGCCAGGATGCGCTCGCGCGCGGTCGCCATGTGCGGCGCGTCGGGGTCGTCGCCGATCAGCTTCAGCGCGTAGTAGGCCTTGACCGACGCGCTCATGTTGAAATCGCCGTCGTGGAACAGCGGCCAGCCGCCGTGATCGCCCTGCGCGGCGCGCAGGTAGCGGCCGATGCGTTCCTCCAGCGCCGCGTCCACCTCTTCGCCCAGGTAATGGCGCAGCAGGATGTATTCCGCGGGGATGGTGGTGTCGGCCTCCAGCTCGAAGACCCAGTGCCCGTCGCCCTTCTGAAGCCGCTTCAGGTCGGCGCGCACCTCGTCGACCAGCCGATCGAGCTCATCGACGGACTCCTCGATAAAGCGCAGCTGTGCGTCCATGTTTCCTTCTTCCCCTATTCGGGACGCCCGCATTCCCCGGTGCCACACAAACACAGCTTCGGCACCACCGTCACCTCACCCTATTAGGTATGCGCGGAAATTGGTGCAGTGCAAGGTCAGTTTGCAATGGGAGGTCGCCAGGGTGGTCGGAGCAGCCCTCCGGCCAGCGCAGCCCACAGCTTGGACGCCTTGCCGACGCGCAGCGCCCCGTCGTTGCCGTGCCAGCCCCGGCGCTCCAGCCGGTTCAGCACATCCTCGTAGATGCCCATCATCAGCAGCGCCGGCCGCAGCGGTGCCCGCGCGCAGGACGCCAGCGCCCGGTCGGCCTCGGCGAAGCGGGCGCGCGCCACGGCGGCGAGATCGCGGCAGGCGGCGTCCAACCCGGGATGGGCCAGCACCGCGGCCACCCCGGTGGCCCCCCCGGCGCTGGGGTCGATGCCGTGCCGGCGCAGCAGGTCGCCCGGCAGGTAGAGACGGTCGCGCCCGGCGTCCTCCTCCACGTCGCGCAGGATGTTGGTCAGTTGCAGCGCCTCGCCCAGAGCCACCGCGAATCCGCGCGCCTCCGGCTCCTCCGCCCCGAAGGCGTGCAGCGACAACAGCCCCACCGCCCCGGCCACCCGGCGGCAGTAGAGGCGCAGCGTCTCCATGTCCGGCGCGTGCAGGGGGGAGACGACGTCCATCTCCATCCCGTCGATGACGGCGACGAACTCGTCCTTGGGCAGGCCAAAGCGGCGGACGGGGCCGGCCAGGGCGCGGGTGGTGGGGCGGCCGGGACGGCCCTCGTACAGCGCGTCGATCTCCCGCCGCCAGTCGGCGAGCAGGGCCAGCTTCACCGCGTCGGGGTTCGGCTCGTCGGCGACGTCGTCCACCTCGCGGCAGAAGGCGTAGATGGCGAACATCGCCTCCCGCCGCTCGCGCGGCAGGATGCGCATGCCCAGCGTGAAGGAGGAGCCGGAGCGCCGGACCACCTCCGTCACATGCGCCACCGGGTCGATGCCGGGCGCCTCGCCCGCCGCAGCCGTCATCGCCGCAACCCGGCCGTGGCGGGGGTGGCGGGCATCGCCCGCCGCGGCGCCAGCAGGCCGCGCAGCAGCCCCGTCACGCCGCACAGCGCGAAATCGCCCTTGCTCAAGGCCACCCGTTGCGCCAGCGGATCGCCACGGCGCAGCCGCGCCGTCAGCCGTTCCGCCAGCCCGACGATCACCGCGGATTCGGCCGCCAGCCGCCGGTTGCGCAGCGCGTCGGGAAAGGGGCGGGCGAGGTCCAGCAGCGCGTCCACCCCGTCCAGGCAGCGGTCGATGGCGTGCCGCAGCGCCGGGGTGGCGGCCGGCCGGTCGAGGTCGGTGACGTCGCCGCCGCGCTCGGCCAGCCAGTCGAGCGGGATGTAGACGCGGTCCAGATCTCGGCGGTCGCCACCGCAGTCCTGAAGGTGGTTGAGCACCTGCAACGCGTTGCACAGGGCGTCGGTCGCCGGCCACAGCGCCCGGTCCTCGCCATGCAGGTCGAGCAGGAAGCGCCCGACCGGGGCGGCGGAGCGGTCGCAGTAATCGATCAGCTCGGCCCAGTCGGCGTAGCGCCGCTTCACCGCGTCCTGGCGGAAGGCGCTGAGCAGGTCCAGCCCGTGGCGCCGCGGCACGCCGGTCGCGTCCAGGCTGGCGCGCAGCCGGTGCGCCTTGGCGAACAGCGCCGGATCGCCGCCGCCGGTCTCCAGCGCCTCGCCGAAGGCGACGAGGCGGGTGACCTTCTCGTCGGGCGTCAGAGCGGGGTGGTCGGCGATGTCGTCGGCGGCGCGGGCGAAGGCGTAGTAGGCGGCCACGTGCGGGCGTTTGGCCGCGGGCAGAAGCCACGACCCGACGGGGAAATTCTCGTCCGCCGCCGTCTTGCCCGACGGGGTTTCGACCGCTCCGCCCAATCCCGTCTCCTGCCGGGTCAGCCGCCCCGTGCCGTGCCGTCGGCGGGGTAGACCCGACCCTTCCATTGCCCGCCCCGGCCACGCCAATGGCGCAGCGCGGAGGCGACCGTCATCAGGCTGTATAGCGCGGCAACCAAGGGCAGCAACAGCCCGGAGGCGATCGGGCGACCGTAAAGACGCAGTGTTGGCGAATAGGCAACACCCATGGCGACCCACACCGCCAGCCCGGCCGCCGCCGCCCAGCCGTTCCCGTGCAGCGGCAGGGCGAGGGCCAGCAGCGGCGGCACCAGGAAGGTCAGCGCCATGCCGGCCAGCGTTCCGATCAGCAGGAGCGGGGAGTGGTGGAGCTGGGTGTAGGCGGTGCGCGCCACCATGTTCCACACCCCGTCGAACCCGCCGTTGTCGCGCAGGCTGCGCGCCGAATCCGCCAGACCCAGCCAGATGCGCCCGCCCGCGCGCTTCACCGCCGCGGCCAGGGTGCAATCGTCGATCAGCGCGCCGCGGATGGCCTCGATGCCGCCGGCCCGCTCCAGCGCGTCGCGGCGCACCAGAACGCAGCCGCCGGCCGCCGCCGCCGTGCGCGCCCGCGGGTCGTTCACCCAGGGGAAGGGGTAGAGCATCTGGAAGAAGAAGACGAAGGCCGGCACCAGCAGCCCGCCCCAGAAACCGCGGTCGTCCAGCCGCACCATCAGCGACACCAGATCCAGCCGCCCGGCTTCCACCCCTGGCTCCGCCTTCGCCAGCAGCCGCGGCAGGGTGTCCGGCTCCATCCGGATGTCGGCGTCGCACAGCAGGATGTGGGTGGCGTCCGGCGCCACTGCCCGCGCGGCCCGCACCCCGGCGGCCAGCGCCCACAGCTTGCCGGTCCAGCCCGGCGGCAGCGGTTCCGTGCCGGTCACGGTCAGCCGGCCGGGGTGATCCGCGGCCACAGCGTCGGCGATGGCGCGGGTGCGGTCGCGGCTGTGGTCGTCCACCAGCACGACGCGGAGGTTCCCGTGCTCCTGCGCCAGCAGGGCGCGCAACGCCTCGCCCACCACGGCCTCCTCGTCGCGGGCGGGTACCACCGCCACCACGCCCGTAGCGGAGTGGTGCCCGTCCGCCCTGGGGAGCCTCTGGTCGGCCCGCCAGAAGCCGCCGCGGAAGGCCAGGAGGTGGGTCCATATGGCAAGAGACAGAAGGGCGAGGGCGGCGAGCATGGCGGTGTGGTGATCCGGCGGGGGTCCGTGTTATGCAGCGCACTATACGGCACCGACCCCCGATCGCAGCGGACAAAGCTTTGCCATGACCGACACCCGGCCCGCCCTCAAGGTCGCCGTCCTCGTGGACCTGCTGTGGCGTCCGGACGCGGGCGGCCATGTGAAGTGCTGGGAGCGGCTGTCGGAGGCCGCCGTGCGCTCCGCCCCCGGCATCGACCTGACCGTGCATTTCCAGGGGGAGGAGGAGCGCACGGTGACGCTGGCGCCCAACGTGCGCCACCGCCACCACCGGCCGGTGTTCAGCACCGCGCGCATCCCCTTCCTGCGCCACGTGCCCGACCACACCGACCTCGCCCGCCACCACCCGCGGCTGGCCGCGCGGCTGCAGGATTGCGACCTCATCCACACCACCGACGCCTTCTTCGCGTACGCGCGTACGGCCGAGCGGGTGGTGGCGGCGCGGGGTGTGCCGCTGGTCAACTCGGTCCACACCGACACACCGGGCTACACCCGCATCTTCATGGCGCGCACGCTGGAGGGGCTGTTCGGCACCGGCGCCCTGACCCGGCTGCTGGTCGACCGCCTCGCCCTGCCCGCGAAGGGTGAGCGCGACATGCTGGCCAAGCTCGCCCGCCATCAGGCGCGCTGCGCCTTCGCGCTGGTGTCGCGGCCGGAGGAGCGGGCGCGGGCGGAAGCCGTGCTGCCGCCGGAGCGGGTGGGGCTGCTGCGCCGCGGCATCGACCGCACCCTCTTCACCCCCGCGGCGCGCGACCGCGCGTGGCTGGAGGAGGCGTACGGGGTGCCGCGGAACCGCGCGCTGGTGCTCTTCGCCGGCCGCATCAACCGCGGCAAGCGGCCGATGACGCTGGCCCGCGCCGTCCATCAATTGCGCGGGGAGGGGCTGGACCTGCACTTGCTCTGCGCCGGCGAGGGGGAGGAGAAGCCCGAGCTGCAGGCGCTGCTGGGTGACGCCGCCACCTGCCCCGGTGCCGTGCCGCAAACCGTGCTGGCCCGCTTCTACGCCTCGGCCGACCTGTTCGTGCTGCCCTCGGAGATCGAGGTGAACAGCAACGTCGTGCGGGAGGCGCTGAGCAGCGGCGTCGCCGTGCTGGCACACGCCGACAGCGGCGCCGGTGCCGTCCTGCGCGAGGGGGAGACGGGCGGTACCGTCCGCGGCTCCGACCCCGATTCCTGGGCCGCGGCGCTGCGCCCGCTGGTGGCCGAGCCGGAACGGCTGGCCGCCATGGGCCGCGGTGCCGGTGCCTGGGCCGCGGCGAACCTGCCCTCCTGGGACGATGTGTTGTTGCAGGACGTGCTGCCGGTCTGGACCGCCGCCGGGCGTGCGCCCTGATGTTCGCCGACCGCATCCTCGTCCTGATCCCGCACCCCGACGACGAGGTCGTCGGCTGCGCCGCCGCCATCGCACGCGCCCGCGCGCAGGGAGCGGCGGTGCACGGGCTGTACCTCACCACCGGCGTGCCGGGGGTGGAGGTGGCGTGGCGCCCGGACCCGGCCGGCACGGCGGCCCGCGTCGCCCGCCGCCGGGCCGAGGCTCTGGCCGCTGCGGAGCGGCTGGGGATCACCCCCGTCGCCTTTTCCGACCGCCCGACGCGCACGCTGCGCCTCCACATGGCCGACGCGCTGGCGGAGTTGCGCGGCGCGGTGGACCGGCTGCGGCCGGGCGTCGTCTGGGCCCCGGCGTACGAAGGCGGGCACCAGGACCACGACGTGGCGAACGCCCTGGCGAGCCTGATCGCCCCAACCGTGCCGGTCTGGGAGTATGCGGAGTACAACAACGCCGGCGGCCGTACGCGCAGTCAGGACTTCCCTGACGCGCGCGGTGGCGAGACGGTGCTGGCCCTCACCGACGCGGAGCAGGCGGAGAAGCGGGCGCTGCTGGATCTGTACGAGTCCGAACGCGGCAACCTCGCCCACATCCGCAGCGGGCGGGAGGCGTTCCGGCCGCTGCCGGCGCACGATTACGCCCTGCCACCGCACCCCGGCACGCTGTTCTACGCCCGCTTCCATTGGGTGCCGTTCCGCCACCCGCGCATCGACTTCACCAAGCCGGCCACGGTGTCGCGGGTGGTCACGGCGTTCATGGAACGGGTGCGCTGACCTCCGCCGTCTCCCACCCCCGCCGCTCCCAGCCATTGTCGAGCATGGCGGCGAAGCGCAGCCCGTCGGGCAGGCCGGGGCAGGCCAGCAGCGAGGGCTCCACCCGGCCGCCGCCACCGGTCCACCACAGCGACGGCGTGCCGGGCAACGGCCCCAGATGCGACTCGACCACGGCGCGGTGCGCCGGGCTGGGTGTTGCGTCCGGCCGGCCGATGGCGGCGGCGCGGGCGGGCAGGGTGTGCAGGTTGATGGCGGCGTGGGCGGCGGCAACGGCCAGCCGCTCCGCCCGTTCGAACCAGCCGCGGCAGCCCGCCGGCACCGCCGCCACCTCCACCCCGCGTGGGGCGGCCGCGGCGATCATGAAGGGGTAGAGGCGCCCCACCCGGTCGCGGCTCGCCACCAGCACGCCGGCCACCGCCGCCGGGCCGCAGACGCCGGCGGCCAGGGCGAAGCGCCAGGGGGGTGCGGCGGCGAACAGCCCCTCCCACGGCGGGCCGAGCGCCGCCTGCGCCTCGGTCAGCGCCGTGGCGAGCCAGCCGTCCCACGGCTCCACGAACTCCCGCGGCAGGCCGAAGGCGACGAAGTCGCCGCGCGACGGCAGCTTGCCATGGTAGCCGGGCCCCCAGCGCGTGCTCATGACGGGAGCGTGCTCATGACGGGCGGCGGGCCGACGCCTGCTCGATCACCTGCCGCACCCGGTCGGCCAGCAGGTCGTCCACCGGGATCGGAGCGAAGCCCACCTCGAACAGGGCGGCGAGATGGTCGCCCAGCGCCCGCCGGCGCCCCTCGTTCTCCGCCCCCGGCAGCGTGCGCTGCCAGTCGCCGGCCAGCCATTCGGCGAGATAGGCGCGGTCCAGCGGCTCCCTCCCGCCGATCATGCGGTAGGCGCGGAGCGTCAGCACCAGCTCGTCCGGCCGCGCCCATCCCGTGCGCAGCCGCTCCTCCAGCCGCAGCACCACGCGCGACAGGAACACGCTGCGCAGCGCGCGGCGGTACACCGCCTCGGCGGAACGGCCGATGCGCTTGCCCTGGTACAGCCCGCCGGTCAGCTCGACCGGCGGCCAGTCCGTACGCTCCGTCCAGCCCATGGGCAGGGTGCGCAGCGCGTCGAGCGCCGGCAGGATGCCGGCGAAGTCGGTGTCCTCCACGCGGGTCAGCGAGCGCGGCGGCGTGTCCAGCGCCTTCAGCCGCGTTTCGGCCGCCGTGACGGCGGCGTCGGCCCGCGCGATCAGCGCCGCGTTGCCCTGGAAACTCACGGTCCAGAACAGGGCGAAGGCCAGCGCCGCCGCCAGCGTCCCACCGAGCGCCAGCCCATCGGCGAGGCGGCGGCGGCGCGCCGTCTCGCGGTCCAGCCCGGCGAGGTTGGCCTCGGGGAAGACCACCTCGGGCAGCAGGCGGCGCAGGAAGAAGCTGCCGGTCTCCACCGGCTCCTGGGCCGCCGGCGCCAGCGCCGCCAGCCCGGTCACCACCCGGTCCACCGCCGGGCCACCCTGGCGCGCGCTGGTGAAATAGACGCCGCGCAGCATCACCGCCTCTTCCCCCGGCTCGGGTTCGCAGGCGGTGGCCAGCAGCTCCTCCAGCGGTCCTTCGAGTGCGGAGAGCTGGGCGGGGAAGCCGAAGGCGGCGCTGCGGCGTTCCTGGTCCGGCTCCTGGTGCAGCCGCTCGAACATGCGCTCGTCCAACCGGCGCAGCAGGCCGGCCATCGCGCCGCGCACGCGTTCGGCTACGGGTCCCGCCACCCTGCCGGAGGCTCTCGCGGACGTGCCGGAGGCCATCGCGGCGCGGCGGTCGTCGGTGGCGAAGCTGGCGCCCCACACCTGGTCGCGCTCCTCCTGGGGCAGGAAATCGAAGAAGGCGGCGAAGCCGGCGACGAGGTCGGCCTTGGTGCACAGCGCGTAGACGGGCAGCCGCAGGCCGAGATGCCGGCGCAGCTCGCCCAGCCGCTGGCGGAGCGCGAGGGCCTGGGCGCGCCGCTCCGCGTGGCTCCAGGTGGCCAGGTCGGCGAGGCTGATGGTGACGATCACGCCGTTGATCGGCTGGCGCGGCCGGTGCTCCCTCAGGATGTCGAGCAGGCCGTTCCACACCCGGCCGTCCACCGCGGCGCGGCTGTCCTGGGTGGTGTAGCGCCCGGCGGTGTCGATCAGCACGGCGCGGTCGGTGAACCACCAGTCGCAGGTGCGGGTGCCGCCCATCCCCTGCACCGGACGCCCGCCCGCCACCGCGGACGTGGCGAGGCCGGCCTCGGCGATGGCGGTCGTCTTGCCCGATCCCGGCGCGCCGATCACCAGATACCAGGGAAGCTGGTAGGCGTAGCGTCCCGTCCAGCGCGAGCCGAAACGCTGCGTGCGCAGCCGCTTCAGCGCGTCCTCCGCCCGCTCGCGCACACCGTCCAGTTCGTCCACCGAGGCGCGCAGGTCGGGATCGTCGTGGGTGGCCAGCGCTTCGATGAGGCGCCGGTTGGCGCGCCGGTCGTGACGGTCGGCGCGGCGGTTCAGCAGCACCCAGCCGGCCAGCGCCGCCAGCCCCGGCATGGCGCGGGAGAAGGGATCCTCCAGCGGCCGGAAGCCGCCGACCGACAGCAGCGGCCCCAGATGCCAGCCGAGCAGCGCCAGGGCCAGCGCACCGGCCAGCGTGACCAGCCAGCGCATCCGCGGGGTGGCGGTCAGGCGGTCCATCGGGTTGCGGGTCTTGCGGGCCATGGCGTTGCCTTGCGGATCGGGAGGGGCGTGTCGGAAGGGACGGTTCAAAAGGGATAGAGGCGGATGTCGATCCGCCGGTTGCGCCCCCGGCTGGCGGCGTCGCGGCCGGGCGCCAGCGGCTCCCGCCGGCCCAGCCCGACGGCGGACAGGCGGGCGGCGGGCAGGTGCGATTCCAGAATCCGGACCACCGAGGCGGCGCGCGCCGCGGTCAGCGCGTCGGGCGTGGGGAAGCGGGCGGTGGGGGCGAACAGGTCGTCCATATGGGCGACGACCACGATCATGCCGGCCTCCACCGCCAGCGCCTGCCCGACGCGGTCGAGCACGGCGCGGTAGCGGGCGCCGACGGCGTCGCCGTCCACCGGGAACATGCCGGCGGCCGGCACCCGGATCACCAGCGCGCCGTCGCTGCCGGCCAGCACCTCCGCCGAGCGGGCGCGGATCTCCGGGCGCAGCGCCTCGGCCAGCCGGGCGACCAGCGCCGGTCCGGCGGTGGCGGGCGGCGGGGGCGTGCGGGCCAGCTCCACCGGCGCCTCCGGGGCCAGCGCGTCGAGCCGCTCGGCGACGGTCCCGGCGCGGCCGGACAGCGTCGCCGCCAGCGCACCGTAGCCAAGCAGCGCCGCCCCCAGCACGGTCGCGGCGATGGCGCGTACGGGCAGCGGCCGCCGCCCCGTCCGGCGGTCGGGAGGCGCCGGAGCCGGCGACAGGGCGCGGCCCGATGGCGGGTCGAGCCGGCGCAGGACCCGGAACAGCTCGCCGCGCAGCCGGTCCAGCTCCGCCCCACCACCGGGCCGGTCGCGGTAACGCCCCATGAAGCCCAGCGACAGGCAGGCGTGGAACAGCTCCAGCGCGTGGCGGTGGTGCCGCGGGTCGGTCAGCAGCGCCCCCAGCCGGTCGAAGAAACGGTCGGGACCGCCGCCGTCGCCCGGCGGCGACAGCCGGCGGTGCAGGGCCGCACCCAGCGCGTCGTCGATGGTGGCGGCCAGCGCGAACCGGCCGGCGCGCAGAGCCGGGGCCGGGCAGCCGGCCGCGGCTGCGGTCTCCACGAAGCGCGCCAGGGCGACCCGGAGCTCCCCCTCCAGCAGCTCGGGCGGGGGCAGGTCGCTGCGGGCCTGGAGCTCGGCGATGCGGGCGAGCAGGGGGGATGCCGCGGCCAGCAGCGGGTTGCGCGCCGTGCACACCCGGGCGAAGCCGGTGGTCGCGGCCGGCGCCGTCGCCGGATTCGGGCGCGGTGCCGGCGGCCCGCCGGCCGGTTGCAACCGGCGCGGCGCGGCGACCCGGACGGGTTCCGCCTCATCGACCGTCGCTTCCGCCACCATGCCCGTCGCCGCCACCCCCTGTCCGCCCCGCGGTGCCGCCCCAGGTATAGCAGCCCCGCCGCGGCCGGTCATCCATCGGGGGTAGCCCGATGCATCCGGCGCCCGTGACATGCGAGAAAAAACCTGTCGTCACGGCGGGCGCGGATCGCTAAAGCTAGTGGTGCGCCAGGAAGGGACGTGGACAGATGGACATCAGCGAAGAGACCAGGAACGGCATCCTCCTCCTCAAGCCGGCGGGCCGCGTGGACAGCGGGAGCTGCGGCGCCTTCGAGCAGCGGCTGGTCCAGGCGGTGACACCGGGGCCCGCCTCGGTGGTGGTGGACATGACCCAGCTCACCTACATGAGTTCGGCCGGCCTGCGCGCCCTGCTGGTCGCCGCCAAGAAGGCCAAGCCCGCGGGCAGCCGCATCGTGCTCGCCGCGATGGCCCCGACCATCCGCGAGGTCTTCGACATGAGCGGCTTCTCCACCCTGTTCGAGATCCACGCCAACCCCGACGACGCGGTGAAGGCGCTGGGCTGAGACGGATCAGGTCGCCCGGTAGAACAGCAAGCGGGCGCCGCCGGCGACTTGGTCGAGAAGGTCGAATTTCCTGAGGTTCCGGGTGACCAGCACCGCGCCGGTGCGCCACGCCTGCACGTACAGCATCGCGTCGTTCAGGCATTTGGTTTCCTGGCCCGGCTGAAAGCCGCCGAGCCGGAACAGCTGGCCGGCCAGCATGCCCCCGGTGCCCCAGGCGGCTTCGTCGGGGGCCTGCAGCCGGTGCGGCGGGATATCGGCGACCACGCCCGCGACCGCCGCCAGGGTCCGTCGCGTCTCGGGATGGCGCGGATCGAGCCGGCCAAAGAGGTGCGTGAGTTCGGCCAGTGCGATGGTCGAATGGTTGCAGAGGCGCAGTCTTAACAGATTGCGGATGACCGGGGGCGCCGGCCCAGCAGTGAATCGATGTAGACGCAACTGTCGAGAAGCAGCGGCGGCCCCTGCATATCGAGGGGGCCGGCAAAGGGAAGCTCCTCATCCGGTCGACGGACGGGTGCAGGCCGGTTCGCCTGTGGCTTTACACGCCGCAGCGCCGACGCAAGGTCAAAAGTCAAGGTCCAGATCCCGACTGACGCTGCCCTCGCGGGCGAGAAGCCGTTCGCCGAAATCGTCCTCGGTGGCGATGCACGCCAGCGCGTATTCGAGCAGTTCGGTCAGGTCGTCGATGCCCGACCGCTGCTTCGCCGCCTCCACCAGCCGCGCGGGCAGGCGGCTGGCGATCTCCACGCCATCGCCGGTGAAAAGCCCCAGCGCCTCGCCGGCTTCCATGGTCATCCGGCGGCGGAGCGCCCGCAATTCCGCCGAGCTCAGCGGTGCCAGGAGGGGATCCGCGACCGGATCGTCCCGTTCGATCGTGCCCATGGCCGTCATCCTGTCCGTCCGGCGGACAGGATGGGCGCTCCGTGCGCCGATGGCCAGCCGGCTCCTCACCCCCCCGTCAGGCCGCGGAGCTGGCGGTTCGCGACCGCCAGCATGGACAGTTCGATGGCCGGCTGGGTGCGCAGTTCGGACAGGAGCTGTTCGACGCGCTCCACCACCGGGCGGCGTTCCGCGCTCCAGTCCTCCACCGGGGTCGGGCCGGAGCCGCCGGCACCCTCCAGCACGCGGACGGTGAGCTGGGTCTGGTGGGCGAACAGGTCGTCGATGATGGCGCCCACCGCCTGCTTCTGCCAGTGGTTGTCGGTCTTCACCAGGGCCGCCTTGTCGCGCAGCCATTCCAGCCCGAAGCGGCGGCCCAGCAGGAAATAGACCGCCGCCACCTGCGCCACGCTGCGGCCGGTGCGGGTGGCGATGCTGACCAGATCGGGGGCCGCGGCCAGCACCGGCAGGGCCGCGATGCGGCGCGCGGCCTCCTCCGGCACGCCCAGCTCGGCCTGGGTGCGGCAGCGTGTGGCGAGCCGGTTCGCCTCCTCGGCGTCGAGGAAGCCGTCCAGCCCGGCCGCCAGCTCCTCGATCCCCGGCCGGAAGGCGCCGGTGACCGCCGCCACGTCCATCGGCTGCGGCAGGTTGGCGAGGAACCACACCACCGTCCGCTCCATCAGCCGCACCGTCTCCACGATCATCGCGGTCTGGGTGGCCGCCGGCACGCGGTTGTCCAGATCCTCGATGGTGGTCCACAGCGAGCGCAGGCCGAAGCCGTCGCGCACGATGGCGTAGGCGCGCGCCACGTCCGCCGGCCCCATGCCGGTCTTGTCCATCATCTCCTTCACGAAGGTGGGGCCGGTGCGGTTGACGATGGAGTTGGTGACGGAGGTGGCGATGATCTCCCGGCGCAGCTTGTGACGCTGGATCGCCTCGGCGAAGCCCTTGCGCAGGGCCTTGGGGAAGTAGCGGACGAGGTCGTCCACCATGAACGGATCGTCGGGCAGGTCGCTGGCCAGCAGGTCGTCGTACAGCGTGATCTTGGCGTAGGCCAGCAGCACCGCCAGCTCCGGCCGGGTCAGCCCCTCGCGGTCGGACAGGCGGGAGGCGATCTCCTCCTCGTCGGGCAGGAATTCGATGCGGCGGTTGAGGCGGCCGGCCCTCTCCAGCGAGCGCATGAAGCGGGCCTGGATGTCCAGCCCGTCGGGCCCTTGCGTCTGCGCGACGCTCAACGCCTGGGTCTGCAGGTAGTTGTCGGCGAGCACGAGCTGGCCGACCTCCTCCGTCATCCCGGCCAGCAGGACATCGCGCTGCTTGCCGGTCATGTCGCCGCGCGCCACCACGTCGTTCAGCAGGATCTTGATGTTCACCTCGTGGTCGGAGGTGTCGACGCCGGCGGAATTGTCGATGGCGTCGGTGTTCAGGCGGATGCCGCGGCGGGCCGCCTCGATCCGGCCGCGCTGGGTGACACCGAGGTTGGCCCCTTCGCCGACCACGCGGGCGCGGATCTGGCCGCCGTCGATGCGCAGCGCGTCGTTGGCCTTGTCGCCGGCGTCGGCCTGGCTCTCCTCCGACGCCTTGACGTAGGTGCCGATGCCGCCGAACCACAGCAGCTCGACGTCGGCCCGCAGCATGGCCTGCATCAGCTCCTGCGGGGTCACATGGTCGGCGGCGATGCCGAAGCGCGCCTTGATCTGCGGGGTCAGCGCCAGCGACTTGGCGCTGCGCGGGAAGACCGCGCCGCCCGCCGACAGCAGGGCCTTGTCGTAATCGTCCCAGGAGGAGCGGGGCAGGTCGAACAGCCGCTTGCGCTCCGCCCACGACACCGCGGGGTCGGGGTCGGGATCGCAGACGATGTGCCGGTGGTCGAAGGCGCCGACCATGCGGATGTGCTTCGACAGCAGCATGCCGTTGCCGAACACGTCGCCCGACATGTCGCCGACGCCGACGACGGTGAAGTCCTCCGCCTGGATGTCCTTGCCGATCTCCCGGAAATGGCGCTTCACGCTCTCCCAGGCACCACGGGCGGTGATGCCCATCCTCTTATGGTCGTAGCCGGCGGAGCCGCCCGAGGCGAAGGCGTCGCCCAGCCAGAAGCCGTAGTCGATGGACACCCCGTTGGCGATGTCGGAGAAGGTCGCCGTGCCCTTGTCCGCCGCCACCACCAGATAGGGATCGTCGCCGTCCCGCCGCATCACGTCCCGCGGCGGCAGCACGGAGCCGTCGGCCGCCAGATTGTCGGTGATGTCGAGCAGGCCGCGCATCAGCGTCTTGTAGCACTCGATGCCTTCGGCCAGGAACGCCTCGCGTCCGGCCGCGGCGGGGGGCGGGCGCTTGAGCACGAAGCCGCCCTTGGAGCCCACCGGCACGATGACCGAGTTCTTGACCATCTGCGCCTTCATCAGGCCCAGGATCTCGGTGCGGAAATCCTCCCGCCGGTCGGACCAGCGGATGCCGCCGCGCGCCACCCGGCCGCCGCGCAGGTGCACACCCTCCATCCGCGGCGAATAGACGAAGACCTCCACCCACGGGCGGGGCAGGGGAAGCTCCTCGACCGCCTGGCTGTCCAGCTTGAAGGAGACATAGGGCTTGGGCTGCCCGTCCGCCGCCGGCTGGTAGGCGTTGGTGCGCAGCGTGGCGGTGACGAGGTTGACGAAGCGCCGCAGGATGCGGTCCTCGTCCAGGTTGGACACGCCGTCCAGCCGCTCGCCGATCTCCGCCAGCAGCCGTTCCTCGTCAGACGCGGCATCCGTGCCGTGCGCCGGGTCGAAGCGGGCGTGGAACAGACGCACGACCAGCCGGGTGATCGCGGCATGCGCCGCCAGCGTCGCCTCGACCGTGTCCTGGGCGTAGGCGAAGCGGGCCTGCCGCAGATACTTGGCGTAGGCGCGCACCAGCGTCACCTCGCGCGCCGTCAGCCCGGCGCGCAGCACCAGCCGGTTGAAGCCGTCATCCTCCATCCGCCCGTCCCAGACGGCGGCGAAGGCGTCCTGGAACTTCTCCTTCACCAGCGCGCAGTCGCCGGCGGCCGCCTGCGACCGTGTGGAGAAGTCGTGGATCCACACCGGCTCCGTGGTACCGGCGATGCGCACCTCGAAAGGCACCTCGGTGATGACCTTCAGGTCCATGTGCTCCAGCATCGGCAGCACGTCGGACAGCGGGACCGGGCTGCCGGCGTGGTAGATCTTGAAATGCAGCTCGTCCTCGGCCGCCTCAAGCGGCCGGTGCAGGTTGATGCCGAGCTGGCCGCCGGCCAGCGACCGTTCGATGCGGTCGATGTCGAACACCGCGGTCTCGGCCGAATACATCTCGCGGTAGCCGGTGGGGAAGGCGGCACCATAGCGGGCGAACAGCCGCGTTCCCTGCTCCTCGCCGTGGGCGCCGGTCAGCGCCTCCTTCAGCAGGTCGGTCCAGTCGCGGGCCGCCTGCAGCAGCCGGGCCTCCAGGTCGGCGGTGTCCACCTCCGGCACCCGGCCGGGCTCGGTGCGCACGATGACGTGCAGCCGGGCCAGCACGCTCTCGCCGATCTGGGTGTAGAAGGCGGTGCAGGTGCCGTTGTAGGCGGACTCCAGGATCGCCTGGATGCGGCGGCGCAGGTCGGTGTCGTAGCGGTCGCGCGGCACATAGACGAGGCAGGAGCGGAAGCGCTCGAACGGGTCCTTGCGCACGAACAGCGCCAGGCGCTGGCGCTCCTGCAGATGCAGGATGCCGATGGCGATGTCGTACAGCTCCGGCACGGCGATCTGGAACAGCTCGTCGCGGGGGTAGGTCTCGACGATGTTGGTCAGCGCCTTGCCGTCGTGGCTGCGCGGATCGAAGCCGGCGCGCGCCAGCACGTCGGCGACCTTGCGGCGCAGGAACGGGATCTCGCGGGTGTTGCGGTTGTAGGCGGCGGACGTGAACAGCCCGGCCACCAGCCGCTCGCCGACGATCCGCCCCTCGGCGTCGAAGCGCTTGACCAGCAGCGTGTCCAGCGCCACCGGCCGGTGCACGGTGGACGGGCGGTTGCCCTTGGTCACCATCAGCACGCGCGGCTGGCGCAGGTGGTCGCGCACGTCGGGCGGCAGGCTGGCGAAATTGCGCAGCCCGTCGAACACGGTCACCGCGTCGTCGCGCAGGATGCCGAGCCCGCTGTTCTCCACCAGCGTCAGCCCCGGCTCGCCGCCGGTCTCCTCGAACCGGTATTCGCGGTAGCCGAGATAGGTGAAATGATCGTCATCGACCCAGGCCAGGAACGCCTTGGCCTCCTCCACCTCCTCGGGCGGCAGGCTGGCAAGCGCGGTGTCGGCCTCCGCGATGGCGGAGCGGACGCGTTCGCGCATGCCGCGCCAGTCCTCCACCGCGTGGCGGACGTCGGCCAGCACCCGCTCCAGCCCGGCGCGGGCGGACTCCAGGGCCGCGGGGTCGGTGACGGCGCCGACCTCGACATGCATGAAGGATTCCGCCGTCGCCTCCACCGGGGCGGCGGCCGGCTCGTAGAGGTCGGTCAGCCGGCCGTCGGCCCCGCGCGCCACCCGCACGACGGGGTGGATGACCAGATGCACGGTCATCCCCTGCCGGTTCAGCTCGGCGGTGACCGAATCGACCAGGAACGGCATGTCGTCATTGACGATCTCCACCACCGTCCGGTGCGACTGCCAGCCGTCGCTGTCGATGCGGGGGTTGTGGACGCGCACGCGTGGCCGGCCCGGCAGCCGCTGCTGGCCGAGCTGCCACATCGCGAGTGCCGCGCCGTAGAGCTGGTCGGCCGACACCTGCACGATGTCGTCGGGGGGCACATTGGCGTAGAACTGCCGCACGAAGCGCTCGGCCGGGGCGGAGCGGG
Organism: Azospirillum oleiclasticum; assembly: GCF_013423485.1. Taxonomy (GTDB): domain Bacteria; phylum Pseudomonadota; class Alphaproteobacteria; order Azospirillales; family Azospirillaceae; genus Azospirillum; species Azospirillum oleiclasticum. The sequence continues at coordinate 9,546 of NZ_JABFFR010000037.1, read as the reverse complement.
GCTGGTCCAGCCGCTCCCGCACCTGTCGGATCACCTCTTCGGTCAGCTCGTCCTTGAGCAGTTCGGCCTTCGGCGCCATGGCGTGTCCTTCCCCCCGTACCCGTTCCGCTTAAGGATGGGCGTTCGCCGGCCCGGCGTCCATGCGGAACCGGCCCCCGAATTTGCCCGTTGCCGAGATACGATTATCAGGCCAACTATTCAACCTCCGTTCTGTTAGGGTTTCATTGCATCATCAGTTCCGGCCGGGCGGACGCCGTTGCCCGTCCGTCAATCCGTGTAGTACCCGCTTCCGACGAGGTAGTTTCCTTCGCGCACCACGAAGGAATGTTTATGTTCGACCTTGTTGATGCTGCGGTTCAGCCAGACATACTCGACGAAGGCAGACGGCCTGTCCTTGGTCGCGGCGATCATGCTCTGCACCACCGGCTTGCCTTCGGCGTCGGCAAGGTCGGTGGCGTCGGTGCCGGTCAGCGTCGGGTTCGCGCCCGACGCCACATAGCGGCCGGTGGCGGCGTCGAACACGAAGACGTAGAGGTCCTGGCGGACGAAGGACCCCTTGCGGTCGTTGAAGGCGGCGGCGGCGGCATCCGGCCCCTTCGCCTTCAGGAGGGCCACGGCTTCCTCGACCAGGGCCTTGGCCTGCTCGGGGGTGGAGCGGTCGGCGGCGGTTGCCGGCAGGGCGGTGGCCAGCAGGGCGAGGGCCGGCAGGATGTGCAGGGCGCGCGTCATGGGGTGCATCCTCTTCGTTCGTTGGGCGTGGCGAGGGTGCGGGACATCATAGCGACGGCCGCCGGTACGGCCATTCGACCATAGAACGACAAGGGGCTTTGCAGCGGGGGATGGGGTGGGGCCGATGGACGCCGCGGGCATGATCCTGACCGTGCTTCTCACGGCCGTCGCCGCCGGTGCGGTCGGCTGGTGGCTGCGCGGCCGCGTCCACGCCCCGATGCCGGGCGCCAACCCGTCCTCCGCCCCCGGAGCCGGCGGCGACCTGACCCGCGCCATCCTGGACAGCGCGGTCGATGGGCTGGTCATCATCGACGGCCGCGGCACCGTGCAGGCCTTCAGCCGCTCCGCCGAACGCATGTTCGGCTGGCGGGCCGAGGAGGTGGTCGGGCGCAACGTCTCCATGCTGATGCCGGACCCCGACCGCTCCGCCCATGACGGTTACCTCCAGCGTTACCTGCAGACCGGCGACGCGCGCATCATCGGCAAGGGCCGCGACGTGCGCGGTCTGCGCCGCGACGGCACGACCTTCGCCATGGAGCTGGCGGTCGGCGACAGCCACGGTGGGGGCGGCGAGCGGCTGTTCGCCGGCTTCGTCCGCGACGTCGGCGCCCGCAAGGAGATCGAGGAGCGGCTGCGCCACAGCGAGGCGCGCAACCGCGCCATCCTCGACGCCGCCGCGGACGCCATCGTCACCATCGACGACAAGGGCCGCATCGGCGGCTTCAACCGCGCGGCCGAGCGGATCTTCGGTTACGCGGCGGCGGAGGTGCTGGGCCGCAACGTGTCGATGCTGATGCCGCCACCCTACCGGCAGGAGCACGACGAGTATGTCGCCCGCTACTTGCGTACGGGCGAGGCGCGCATCATCGGCATCGGTCGCGAGGTGCAGGGCCGCCACAAGGACGGCCGGGTGTTCCCGGTGGAGCTGGCGGTGGGGGAGGGCAATCTGGCCGGCCAGCGGCTGTTCGCCGGCGTCCTGCGCGACATCACCGACCGCAAGCGCGCCGAGAGCGCGCTGCGCACCGCCAAGGAGGAGGCGGAGCGCGCCGCCCTGTCGAAGGCCAAGTTCCTGGCCGCCGCCGGACACGACCTGCGCCAGCCGGTGCAGTCGCTGATGTTCTACGCCGCGGCCCTGTCCGCGCGCCTGCCGGAAGGGTCGGAGCGGGCGATGGTCACCGACATGGAGGGCGCCATCGGCGCCCTGAAGTCCCTGCTCGATTCGCTGCTGGAGGTGGCGCGCCTCGACGCCGGGGTGGAGACGGCCAGCCCCGTGGCCTTCCCGGCGGACGCCCTGCTGGCGCCGCTGCCGGCCGATTACGCCGACGCCGCGGCCCTCTCGGGTGTCGAGCTGCGGGTGGTGTTGTCGTCGCTGACCCTGGTGTCGGACCCGGCGCTGCTCGCCCGCCTGCTGCGCCAGCTCGTGGAGAACGCCATCCGCTTCAGCCCGTCCGGCCGGGTGCTGGTCGGCTGCCGCCGCGCCGGGTCCGGCGCGCGCATCGAGGTGAGGGACACCGGTGTCGGCATGCCCGCCGACGGCCGCGCCGAGATCTTCGACGACTTCGTGCAGCTGGGCAACCCCGAGCGCGACCGCGCCAAGGGTCTGGGGCTCGGGCTGGGGATCGTGCGGCGCATCGCCGGGCTGCTGGGCCACCCGGTGGGGCTGCGCTCGGCCCCCGGCCGCGGCAGCGTCTTCTGGGTGGAGGTGCCGACCGACGGCGAGTCGCCGGCCGCCATCCGCCCGCCCACCTTGGAGCCGGCCGGCGAGCGTGTGCTCGGGCCGCGCGGAGCCATCCTGCTGATCGACGACGAGCCGGTGGTGCTGGCCGGATTGGCGCTGGTGCTGCGCGGCTGGGGCTACGACGTGATCGCCGCCACCTCGGTGGAGGAGGCGATGGCCGCGCTGAACGCGCGCGGCGGTCCGCCCGGCCTGATCCTCGCCGACTACCGGCTGCGCGAGGGGCACACCGGAACCGAGGCCATCCGCAGGGTGACCGAGCATTTCCGCCGCCCCATCCCCAGCCTGATCCTGACCGGGGAGACGGCACCCGACCGCCTGCGCGAGGCGCGGGACAGCGGCATCGACGTGCTGCACAAGCCGGTGTCGCCGCCGGTGCTGCTCAACGCGCTGACCCGCACCATGGGGAACGCCTGACCGGCCTGCTTTCCCGGCGGCCCGGCCTGTGCGACACAGGCGGTCTTCCGGAACCGCGAGCGGCGCGATGACGACGATCCTTCTCCTGAGCGTCTCCAACCTGTTCATGACGGTGGCGTGGTACGGCCACCTGAAATTCACCGACCGGCCGCTGTGGCAGGTGGTGCTGGCGAGCTGGGCCATCGCCTTCGTGGAATACTGCTTCGCCGTGCCCGCCAACCGCATCGGCTACGAGCAGGGCTTCAGCGCCGGCCAGCTCAAGGTCATACAGGAGGTGGTCACCCTGCTGGTCTTCGCCGGCTTCGCCGTGTTCTTCCTCGGCGAGACCCTGAAATGGAACCACGGCGCCGCCTTCCTGTGCCTGGTCGGCGCCGTGGCCTTCATGTTCGCCGACCGGCTGTAGGCGGCATCGGCGCGATTCGGGGTCAGGGGACGACGGGCTGCGGTTCCGGCTCGCCACGGTCGTCCAGCAGCTCGGCGACGATGAAGGCCGGCAGGCGGTCGAGTGCGGGGTCTTCCCGCTCGGCCTGGATCAGCCAGGCGGCGTGGTTCATGATGGCGTGGTAGAGCAGCCGGGCCCTGCGGTCGCACGGGACGGCGCCGAGTGCGGCGTCCAGGCTGGTCAGCCAGGGCGGCAGCGTCTCGTCGCGGCTGCCGACGATGCCGCCGCGCTCCTGCCCCTCGGGGTCGAACCACACCACCGCCGGCATGGTGGCTTCGGGCGGTGCCATGACCATGCCCCCGACGGTGGCGTGGGGCGCCACCAGCTTCCATCCCGCCCGGCTCGGCCCCGTGGTCCAGCCCAGGGCAAGAGCGACCGCCGCGGTCAGGTCGCGGTTCGGCCGCTCGGCCCTGATACGGCGGATCAGCGCTTGGATCTCGTCGTCCGTCATCGCGCCCTTCCTATTACCGTATGCAGAATGCGGTGGAGCGCGCGCGTCCGCAACATGCTTGTCCGGCGATGGGCCGCATGCGGCCCTTGCATGGCCGCGGACGGCGCGGCAGAACACTGCATTTCCTCGAACGGACGGCGGCGGCACGATGATCGGCAACGACGGCAAACCGGTTGGCAAGGACGCGCTGCGCGCGCATGTGGCCAACTACAACACGGTGTCGCGCGGCTCGAAGGAGTTCGCGGCGATTCCCCGCGCGCTGGTCACCATCCTCGACAACCTTGCCGTGGGCAAGACAACCTACGTGAAGGGTGCCGACGGCCAGCTCCAGCTCACCCGCAAGAAGGACAAGACGGTCGGCACCAACTGACCGCGCCTTCCACGCCCCGGCACGCCGTGCAACAGCACCGTGTGCCCGTTTCGCGATGTAACGCCTGTGGCGTGGAGGAGTATTTTTTCGACAAAATTGCGATCCGGAAGCACGGCGCCTCCGTAATGTTTGGAACGTACGCGCGGTTTGGTCCAAACTTGGGCCAGGAGCATTTGGATCCGGGCGCAAGAGTTGTCATATGACGTTCTGGTTGGACCGTTACTTCCGGCCGAGCTTCGCCGAAGCGGAGGCGCTGGCGCCGCTGCCGGGCGCCTACAGCCCCGGGCTCGTCGTCCTGTCCGTGCTGATCGCCATGCTGGCGGCGCTGGTGGCGCTGCTGACGGCGGAGCGGGTGGCGGCGTCCGGCACGCGGATCGGCCGGCTCGCATGGGTGGCGGCCGGGGCGGTCAGCATGGGCGGCGGCATCTGGTCCATGCACTTCATCGGCATGCTGGCCTTCTCGCTGCCCTGCGGCATCGGCTACGACATCGGGACGACGCTGCTGTCGGTGCTGCCGAGCCTGCTGGCGAGCGGGGTGGCGCTGCTGGTCATCGGCCGGCGCGGCGACATCGGCATGGCGCGGCTGCTCACCGGGTCGGTGCTGATGGGCGGCGGCATCGGGGCCATGCACTACACCGGCATGGCGGCGATGACGCTGGACGCGCTGCTGCGCTACGACCCGCTTCTGGTGCTGCTGTCGGTGGTGGTGGCGGTGTTCCTGGCCTTCCTGTCGCTGGGCATGCTGGCGCTGCGCCGCCGCGTCGGCCCGCACCCGCTGCTGTCGGTGCCGATGGCGGCGGTGGTCATGGGGGCGGCGGTGGCCGGCATGCACTACACCGCCATGCGCGCGGCGGTGTTCTTCCCCGTTCCCGCGGGCGCACCGGCGGCGGCCGTCGATCCCACCGTGCTGGCGGTGCTGATCGGGTTGTTCGCCAGCATCGTCGCCGTCGCCACGCTGGCCGGCAGCTTCGCCGGCCGCCAGTTCGAGACGGCGCAGAGCCTGCGCGAGGCGGTGGCGCTGCGCGAGGCGGCGGAACGCGAGGCGCGCACCGGGCAGGCGCGGCTGAACGCCATCCTCGACAACGTGGTCGACGCCATCATCACCATCGACGGAACCGGCCGCATCCAGCGCTGGAGCCCCAGTGCCGAGCGCATCTTCGGCTACAGCGAGGCGGAGACGCTGGACCAGGACGTCGCCATGCTGATGCCGGAGCCCGACCGCTCGCGCCACAACGGCTATCTCGACCGCTACCACCGCACCCACGAGCCGCGCATCATCGGCAGTGGGCGCGAGGTGATGGGCCGTCGCAAGTCGGGCGACCTTTTCCCGCTCGACCTGTCGGTCAGCGAGGCGCGCTTCGGTGACGAGGTGCTGTTCACCGGCGTCCTGCGCGACGCCACCGAGCGCAAGCGGGTGGAGGGCGAGCTGCTCGCCGCCTACCGCGAGGCCGACGCCGCCAACCAGGCCAAAAGCCTGTTCCTCGCCAACGTCAGCCACGAGATCCGCACGCCGCTGAACGCGGTGATCGGCATGACCCACCTGCTGCTGCGCACCGACCTGACCCGCCAGCAGCGCGACCAGGCCGCCAAGATCCGGCAGGCGGGTCAGCATCTGCTGGCGGTCATCAACGACATCCTCGACTTCTCCAAGATCGAGGCCGGCCAGCTCAGGATCGAGGCGCTGGAGTTCGACCTGGAGGAGGTGCTGCGCAACGTCGCCGACGTGGTGGCCGAGCGCGCCGCGGCCAAGGGGCTGGAGCTGGTGTTCGACGTGGCGCTGGACGTGCCGCCGCGGCTGGTCGGCGATCCGTTGCGGGTGGGGCAGGTGCTGATCAACTACGTCGGCAACGCCGTCAAGTTCACCGAGCGCGGCGAGGTCGCGGTCTCCGTCCGCGTGGCGGAGGAGACGGCCAGCCACACGCTGCTGCGCTTTTCCGTGCGCGACACCGGCGTCGGCATGACGGCGGCGGAACAGGCCCGGCTGTTCCGCCCCTTCCAGCAGGCGGACGGCTCCACCACCCGCCGGTACGGCGGCACCGGGCTGGGGCTTGCCATCTGCCGGCGGTTGGCGGAGCTGATGGGCGGCGACGTCGGCGTCGAAAGTGTGCCCGGAGCCGGCAGCACCTTCTGGTTCACCGCCCGTCTCGGCCGCGGGGCCGGCGGGCCGGGCATGCTGATCCCGGAGGCGGACCTGCGCGGCCGCCGCGTGCTCGTGGTGGACGACAACGCCAACGCCCGGGCCGCCGTCGCCACCCAGCTCCGCTCCATGACCTTCCGGGTGGACGAGGCGGACTCCGGTGCGGAGGCGGTGGAGCGGGTGCGCGCGGCGGCGTCCGGTGGCGATCCCTTCACGGTGCTGGTGCTCGACTGGTTCATGCCGGGCATGGATGGCATCGCCACCTGGGAGCGCGTGCGCGACCTCTCCCCCGCCGGCCGGGCGCCGCGCGTCGTTCTGGTCACCGCCTACGGGCGGGAGGATGTGGTGGGCCGCGCCGCGGTGGCCGGTCTGGACGAGGTGCTGGTCAAGCCGATCAGCCCCAGCATGCTGTTCGATTCCATGCTGCGCGTCCTGGGCGGCCGGGCGCGTCCGGCGGGGCGGACCGCCCTGTCCGATGACGAGGTCCCGGCGGCGCTGGCCGGCATGCGCGTGCTGCTGGTGGAGGACAACGCCGTCAACCAGGAGGTGGCGCGCGAGCTGATGGAGGGTGCCGGCCTGTCGGTCGCGGTGGCCGACCACGGCGCCGCCGCCATCGAACGGCTGCGGCGGGAGGCGTTCGACGCCGTGCTGATGGACATGCAGATGCCGGTGATGGACGGCATCGCCGCCACCATCGCCATCCGCGCCGAGGGATCCTGGCCCGGCCTGCCGATCATCGCCATGACCGCCAACGCCATGGAGGACGATCGCCGCCGCTGCCTGGAGGCGGGGATGGACGACCACATCCCCAAGCCCATCGACCCGGCCGAACTGTACGCCACGCTGGCCCGCTGGCGTGCCTCCGGCCCCGCGGTGGCGACACGGCGGGTGGACACCGGGCGGCCGGGCGACGTCGCCCCGGACGCTCCCCCGGCCAAGGCGGAGGACCATTTCGCCGCGCTGGCCGGCGTGTTCGACGTGGAGGCGGCGCTCGGCCGGACGCTGGGTCGCGCCACCCTCTACGAGCGTCTGCTGCGCCGCTTCGCCGCCGATCAGGCGGCCGGCCCCGACCGCCTGCGCGAGGCGCTGGCCGCGGGCGATCCGGCGCGGGCGGAGTTCATCGCCCACACGCTGCGCGGCACCGCCGCCCAGATCGGGGCGGTGCGCGTCCAGGCCGCCGCCGCCGTGCTGGAAGCCACGCTGCGCGAGGGGCGCACGCCGGAGCCGGACGCCGTGCAGGCCTTCGCCACCGCCATGGCGGACGCGGTGGCGGCGATCCACCGGCACGATGGCGGCGACGCTCCCGCCCCGGCCGCGGTGGACCGCGGCGCGGCGCTGGCGTCGCTGCGCCGTCTGGCGGCGCTGCTGCGCGACGACGATCCCGAGGCGCAGGCCCTGCTGGCGGCGGAGGAGCCGTCGGTGACGGCCCTGCTGGGCGCGCAGGAGCGGCGGACCCTGACCGCCGCCATCGACCGTTTCGATTTCGAGACCGCGCTGGCGGTCGTGGACGAGGTCCTCGACCGTCACGTCGCATCCATGGATCCGGCATGAAGAGTGGGGGCATGAACAGCGGGTTGGAGGAACGCAGCGTCGTCCTCGTGGTGGACGACACGCCGGAGAACCTGACCGTCATGGGGGCGCTGCTGCGCGAGGATTACCGGGTGAAGGTGGCGCCGAACGGCGAGCGCGCGCTCCGCATCGCCCGCTCGGACGGGCCGCCGGACCTGATCCTGCTCGACGTGATGATGCCGGATATGGACGGTTACGAGGTGTGCCGCCGGCTGAAGGCCGACCCGCAGACCCGCGACATCCCCGTCATCTTCCTGACCGCCCGCACCGAGGAGCGGGACGAGCAGGAGGGGCTGGCGCTGGGCGCCGTCGATTACGTGACCAAGCCGGTGTCGCCGCCGCTGCTTCTGGCCCGCGTGCGCAACCACCTCAGCCTCAAGCAGGCCGCCGACATCATCCGCGACCGCAACGCCCATCTGGAGGCGGAGGTGGCGCGGCGCACCCGTGACCTGCAGGCCAGCCAGGACGCCACCATCGTCGCCATGGCCTCGCTGGCCGAGACCCGCGACGCGGAGACCGGCAACCACATCCGCCGCACCCAGCGCTTCGTGCGGATCCTCGCCGAGGCCCTGCGCGACGATCCCGTGCATGGGCCGGCCCACCGCGACCTGCTCACCGACGCCTTCATCGAGCTGCTGCACAAATCCGCGCCGCTGCACGACATCGGCAAGGTCGGCGTGCCCGACGCCATCCTGCTGAAGCCCGGCCGGCTGACCCCCGACGAGTTCGCGGTGATGAAGACCCACACCACGCTGGGCTACGAGGCCATCCGCAAGGCCGAGGGGCTGCTGGGCGACGCCGACTCCTCCTTCCTGCGTCTGGCCCGCGAGATCGCGCACACCCATCAGGAGAAATGGGACGGCAGCGGCTATCCCCAGGGCCTGCGCGGCGAGGCGATCCCCATCTCCGGCCGCCTCATGGCCATCGCCGACGTCTACGACGCCCTCATCTCCCGCCGCGTCTACAAGGACGCGATGTCGCACGAGCAGGCCGTCCGCATCATCCGCGAAGGCCGCGACACCCATTTCGACCCGGCCCTGGTCGACACCTTCCTCACCATCCACCACCGCTTCGCCGAGATCGCGGCGGAGCTGGCGGATTGAGAGTCAGGCGGACACAGATTTCAAAGTTGAAAAATTTGGCTCGATGCGTGCTGGCGAGTGCGGTTTTGTGCCGCGCATATAATTTTCGATAGAGATCTCTATCGAAACGGGAGTTTCTTGGGATATGATCGATCCGTTTCTGAATGGGATCGACGGCGCATGGATCTTAAGGAGTGGTGTTTAACAGCCCAGGACGACCAGAACGTGTAGGGCATCAGCCATCTCTATTCGAATTTCCGGTACAGCGTGCGCGGGAACCTCCTGCCGGCACCGGCGCGAGGCGTCTTCGAGGGCGCCCTGCGCCACCTGCCGAATGCTGAACCGGAGGAAAAGCTGTCCGATGTCGACGGTGGGCACGCCGGCCTTCTTGTGGAACTGGCCCGTGACCTGCTGTACCGCAGAGACGGAGCAGCGGCCGCGGCGTACGACTTCCGCTTGTCCGGCCCCGTCATCGACGCTCCGAAGGGCAGTGTGTTCGCCGGACTGCGGATGCAGTCCGCGCCGTCGGCGGCCAGCGCCACGCTGGGTACGCTGACCGCCGACGGCAAAGGTGCCGGCCACGCGCTCGCCGGCAAGGGCCTGATCGCGGCGGC
>NZ_JABFFR010000036.1 GCF_013423485.1 Azospirillum oleiclasticum | reverse complement strand
GCGGCACCGCGCGGCCCAGCGCCAGCAGCGCCGCCGCGGCCAGCAGCCCGGCCAGCGCCGCCGCCACCCACGCCCCGCGCCAGCCGAAGGCGGCCAGCAGCGGCGGGGAGGCCAGCATCATCGCCCCCACCCCGACCGGCATGAAGGTGCCCCACACCGCCAGCGTCAGCCGCAGGTCGCGCGGTGCGGTCACCGAGGCGATCAGCCCCGGTGCGGCGACGATGGTCAGGATCAGCCCGGCGCCCTCCACCCCCCGGCTCGCCAGCAGCGGCCCGGCCCCGTCCGCCGCCGCGCCGGCCAGGCTGCCGGCCGCCGTCACGCACAGCCCCAGCACCATCGCCAGCCGGTGGGTGAGCTGGTCGGCCAGCCGCCCGAACAGCAGCCCGAACGCGGCGCCGATGCCGCTGACCAGCGCCATCAGCCAGCCCGCCGTCACCAGATCCAGCCCCAGCCCGGCGCGCAGCACCGGCAGGGCGGGGGGAACCTTGCCGACATGCAGGGCGGCGGCGATCCCACCGAGGACGGCGACCGCGACCACACCCCACCGCGTTCCGTCCACCCGCTCCATCGCCCGTCCTCCGCCCGCCTGCGGCGCCCTTGTCCGCGATCACGGCGCCGGAGGCAAGGGGCGGCGACGGCGGGCCGGGCCGGACGGCTCAGGCCGCGCGGATCTTGCCGAGGAAGCCGGCGACCTCGCTGCTGAGCGTGGCGGCGCTGCGCGACAGGGTCTGGGCGCTGTCCAGCACCTGCCCGGCAGCGGTGCCGCCCTGCGAGGCGGCGCCGCTGACCTGCACGATGGCGGCCGACACCTCGCCGGTGCCGGCCGACGCCTGCCGGACGTTGCGGGCGATCTCCTGGGTGGCGGCACCCTGCTGCTCCACCGCGTCGGCGATGACCGACGCGATCTGGCTGCTCTCGCCGATGACGGACGCGATCTCGCGGATCGACTCGACGGTGCGGTGGCTCACGTCCTGCACATCGGCGATCTGCGCGGTGATGTCCTCGGTGGCCTTGGCGGTCTGGTTGGCGAGGTTCTTGACCTCCTGCGCGACCACGGCGAAGCCCTTGCCGGCTTCGCCCGCCCGCGCCGCCTCGATGGTGGCGTTGAGCGCCAGCAGGTTGGTCTGCTGCGCGATGGAGTTGATGAGCTGCACCACCTCGCCGATGCGCTGGGTGCTGGTGACCAGCCCCTCCGCCGTGGTCTGGGTCTGCTCGGCGTTGCGCACCGCCCGCCCGGCGACGTCCTCCGACTGGCGGACCTGCTCGCCGATGCGCCCCACCGACCCGGCCAGCTCGCCGCAGGCGCCGGCGACGGCCTCGACGTTGGCGGTCGCCTGGGTGGCCGCCGCGGCCACCGTGCTCGCCTGTTCGTTGGCGCGGCCCATCGTGGCGTTCAGCGTGCGCGCGGCCGACTCCAGCTCGCCGGCGGAAGCCGCCACGGCCTGCACGATGGAGCCGACGCTGCGCTCGAACTGGTCGGCCAGCGCGTTCATGGTGCGGCGCTTCTCCTCCTCCGCCCGGCGGCCGGCGGCGGCGGTCTCGGCCTCGATGGCGCGGGTGCGCAGCATGTTGTCCTTGAACACCCGCACGGCGCCGACGATGTCGGCCACCTCGTTGCGCCCGCGGGCGTCCGGCAGCTCGGTCGTCAGGTCGCCCTGGGCCAGCCGGAGCGTGCTGTCGGTCAGGCGCCGCAGCGGCCGGACGGTGACGATCGACCACCAGGCGAGCCCGGCGCTGAAGGCCAGCGTGATGCCGCACAGCGTGATCATCAGCCATTGGAAGCCTTCCGACACCGCGCGCGCGTGGCGCGCGATCGACTGGCTCTCGGCCTCCTGGAAGTCGATGAAGCGGTTGATCAGGGCCAGCCACTCGATGAACTGGGGGCGCGCCTGATCGACCAGCAGACGGGTGGCCTGGGCGGCCTCGCCGCCCTGCCGCAGCTCGATCACCTTGCGGATGACGGGAACCGTCTTCGCCTCCACCGCCTTGATCTGTGCCAGCAGGTCGCGCTCGGTGCGGGTGACGTCGGTGCGGGTGGCGAACATCCGGTCCAGCAGCTCGGCGGAGCGGGCGTAGTCGGCGGCCAGCCGGTCGATGGTGGCGACCTCCGTGCGCACAGCCTCCGCCGCCGCCATCAGCGTCACATCGCGCAGGCTGATCGCCCGGTCGTGCACGCTGCCGCGGAAGTTGATCGCGTAGCGCTGCTTGACGTTGTTGACGTCGTTGATGGCCGACAGGCTGCTGTCGATGCTGTTGACCTTGACGATGGCAATGGCCGCCAGCGCCACCATCAGGGCGCCGATCACAAGGAAGCTGACGCTCAGACGGGTGCTGATGCTGGCGTTGAGGACGCGGCTCATGATCCATCCTTGGGTGGTCGGTCGGGCCGCGGGACGCCCGGGTGGGCGGCGGGCGGATCCCGCGATCTCCCTCCGCTTATGCCGCAACGCAAGGCAGGCGCATAATGATGTTTCTGTAATCAGGGCGTGCGCCGGCGCGGGTGGTCATGTCCGGCCATCGGCCCTATATCCTCGGGTCTTCCGGATTAACCCAAGCGGTGTACGGGCCGCACCGGCATCCGCCGGGGCATCGCCACCACCGGCGGGTCGCGGCGGTGGCGGCGGTGGTGCTCGGTGTGGGCGTGGACCAGCGCCACCAGCAGCAGCATCTGGCTGACGCAGGGGATGAACAGCACCGGGTTCAGCGCCCCGTCCATCACCATGATGGTGAACAGCGCGGCCAGCAGCCGGTTGCGGGTGACGACGATGGCGTGGACGCAGACGAACAGGAACAGCAGCGCCAGCATGAAGCCGGGGATGCCGGTGCCCAGCAGCAGCTCGATCAGCGAGTTGTGGCTGTGCCCGGCGAAGGGGAAGGCGGCCAGCAGCACCGTGCGGGTGTTGAAGTAGCCGACGCCGATCAGCGTGTGGTTCGTCCACTGCTCCACCGAATAGACCCACAGCGCCACCCGGCCGTTCAGGGTGAACAGGTCCTCGCCGATGGCGGCACTCATCAGCGTCTGCGGGTTGCCGAAGACCAGCAGCAGCAGCAGGATGCCGAGTGCCGCGAAGACGCCGAGAAGCGCCATGAACACCTTCATCGGCGAGGGCCTGAGGCCCATGTAGACCATGATGAACAGGCCGAGCGCCGTGGCTGCCGTCGCCGTCCGCCCGTCGGTCAGGTACAGCATCGCCGCCAGCCCGGCCAGCGCCGGCAGCCGCACCGACGGGCGCAGCGAGGAAGCGTGCACGAAGATCATCGTCATGCCGAGGAAGGACGCGGTTTCCAGCGGGTGGTTGACGCCGAGGAACAGGCGCGGGCGCAGGCTGGTGACGAAGGGGTTGTCGGACGACACACCCTCGAACGGGAAGGGTGTGCCGTGGATCGGCAGGTCGGCGAGGATCAGCAGCGCCACCGTGAGCAGCAGCCCGACCGCGACCGAGGTCGGCACGGTGCCCGGCCCGCTGCGGATGGCGGCCTGCTCGGGCAGCGACACCACGCTGTAGGCGGCGAAGACCAGCATCACGAATTGCAGCCCGCGCCCCACGCCGATGGCGATCAGCGGCGACCACAGCACGGTGAACAGCGCCCAGATGGCGAAGACGATGGCGATGAACGGCCCCATCAGCGCCACCGGCGGCAGGGTGCGGAAATTGCCGCGGATGCGGAACACCACCCCCAGAGCCGCCGCCGCCGCGGTCAGCGCGAACTCCCACAGCCGCGACGGCGAGAAGCCCGACGACAGCGCGTCGTCGCCCGGCAGGATCGACATGAAGGCGAGCGCCAGCAGCATGGTGAGCGTCACCGCGCTGGGCACCACCAGCCGCTCCGCCGGCGCGGCCTTTGCCGGCGCCCGTTCCAGTGGCCGCGGCCGGGGTGCCGCCGTGACGGCCCCCGCGGTCATGCCCGCCCCGTTTCCGTCCGCCCCGGTCCCGTCCGACGGGGCGTGGAGACCAGCCGCCGCAGCTCCGCCGCCACCTTGCGCAGGGTGGCCCCGGGCTTGGCGACGGAGGCCAGCGCCAGCGCCCCCAGCGCCACCAGCGGCCGGCGGTTGACCGCCGCCGACTTGGCGAGCCGCCCGTATTTCCAGGTGGCGAGGTCGGCCCAGCGCGGCTCCGGCACCTGGTCGGGGGTGATCGGATCGTCCCAGCCGCGGCCGGCGGCGATGGTGGCGTCGGTGGCGGCGAAGGCGCGCATCATGTTGCGGGCGTGCTCCAGCGTCGCCGAGGTCATGCGCATGCGGTACTCGACCACCGGCTCCCCGACATAGGAGAAGCCTCCGTCCCCCTTGATGCGGTCGAGGAAGGGCCCGGCCTCCGCCACCAGCCACGCCGGGTGGAAACGCGCCGCGATCGCGCGTGGGAAGAACCAGGTGCTGGGCAGGGCCCAGCCCGGCGCGTCCTCGTCGCGCACCACGCCCCAGAACTCCGTCCCCATGTAGCGCGACACCCGGACGCCGCCCTCGCTGAGGGTGTACGCGTCGAAGCAGACGAGCTGCACGCGCGGGTTCCGCGCCCGCGCCTCCCGGAAGGCGGCGAGCTGGCGGGCCAGCGTGTCGGGCAGCATGCGGTCGTCGGCGTCGAGGAAGCTGACATAGTCCCCGGTCGCCCGCTCGATGCCCAGGTTGCGGGCGCCGCTGGTGTAGAGCGTGACCGGGCTGGTCACCAGCACCACCCGCGGGTCGCGCGCGGCGTAGCCGGCGACCACCTCCCGGCTGTCATCGGTGGAGGCATCGTCCACCACCACCAGCTCGAGCTTTCCGTACGTTTGCGTGAGCACGCTGTCGATCGCCTCGCCGATCCAGCGCGCGCAGTTCTTGTTGATCATCACCACGCTGATCGTGGGGTCTTCGCGTGACATGGCTCACCGGCGGTGGTTGGGGTGCGACGGGACAGGATGTCGGCGAACAGGCGCGCCATGTCCGCGGCGCGGCGGTCCCACAGCAGCGTCGTGGCGAAGGCGTGGCCGCGGGCGGCGAGTGCGTCGAGCGCCGCCGGGTCTTCGGCCAGCCGGCGGATGGCGCCGGCCAGGGCCGACACCGTGGCGGGGAGGTCGCCGACCGGCACCTTGACCGCCGCGTCGTCGGGAATGATGGCCTTCTGGCCCTGATGGTCCAGGGTGACAAGCGGGGTGCCCCGCCACAGCGCCTCCAGCGTGACCGAACCCAGGCTGTCGCGCAGGCTGGTGAAGACGAAGGCGTCGGCCTCGCCGAACAGAGCTTCCATGCGTTCGGCCGGCACCCGGCCGAGGAAGCGCACGCGCTCCGCCACGCCGAGAGCGGCGGCCAGCCGCCAGCACGCCTCCTCCTCCGGCCCGTCGCCGGCGACGGTGGCCTCCACGGCGATGTCCGGCAGCCAGGCCAGCGCCCGCAGCAGCAGGGGCAGCCCCTTGCGCGGTTCCATCCGCCCCGCCCATAGCAACCGCAAGGGACCGTCCGCGCGCGTACGCGGCGCGTACGGGGCGAGGCGCGCCGGGTCGATGCCGTTGTCGGCGGCGATGCGCACATCCACGGCACCGGCACGGCGCACCATCTCCGCCGTCTCCCCGTTGGTGCAGAGGACGACCGCCGAGCCGCGCGCGCAGGCGCGCAAGGACGGCGACCGCGCCACCGCCGCCAGCCGCAGCGCCCGCAGCCGCTCGCCGCGCCAACCCCGCCCGAACAGCCCACGGAACGCCGGGGGTGCCGTCTGCGCGCCGCCGATCGGCCCCCACACGAAGGGCACCGGCAGCCGCCAGAAGGGCGGCGGCGCTCCCACCGTGCCCAGGCTGACGTGGTGGACGAGGTCGATCCCCTCCGTTGCCACCAGCCTAAGCGCGATGCGGTGGGCGGCGCGCAGCCACAGCACGTAATGCAGGTTCAGCCAGCGCTCCCCGCGTTCCGGCTTCCACGGGTCGAGCCGGCGGGGCAGGGACGCCCAGACCACGCGCAGCCGGGCGCCCGGTCGCTCGGCGAGGAAATGTTCCACCGGCTCGCGGAAATGCGGGTGCGCGATCAGCCACACCTCGTGCCCGGCCTCCGCCATGCGCCAGGCCCAGTTCCAGGTCAACCCCGGCTCGGAGCCCAGATGGGGGGAGACGGCGTGGCCGATCACCAACAGCCTCACGGGGTCGCCTCGCCCGTGCTGGTGGCGGACATGCCGGTGTGGGCGTTCTCCGCCGCCAGGAAGCCGCGCCAGCGTTGCACGAAGCGGTCGGGGGTGAAGCCGGACACCGCCGCGGCGGCCCGCGCGCCCATGTCACGGCGCTCCGCCGCCCCCATGGTCACGAAGCGCTCAAGCGCCGCGGTCAGCGACACCGCGGTGCGTTCCACCACCAGCGCGGTGTCGCCGTCGCGCGCGAACTCGTCCACCCCGTGCAGGCGGCTCACCACGATGGGCAGCCCGGCGGCGGCGGCCTCGTAGGAGACCAGCGAAAAGGCCTCGTATTGGGAGGGGAAGACGAAGCCGTCGGCCAGCCACAGGAAGGGCCGTATGTCCGCCTGCATGCCGGCGAAGGCGATGCGGCCCTCCAGCCCCAGCCGCGCCGCCCGCTCGCGGAAGTCGGCCACGGTGTCGTCCCGCCCGCCGACCACCAGCAGCTTCAGCTCCGGACGCTTCAGCCGCGCCATCGCCTGCATCACCAGCGGCAGTCCCTTGCGCTCGAAATGGCCGAGTGCGGCGAAGACCAGCACCAGATCGCCGGGGCCGAAGCCGTGGCGGGCACGGTCGGCCGTCGAGTCGTGGCCGGCGGGGCGGGCAAGGCGGTCGAGGAACAGCGGGTTGGCGATCACCGTCACCCGCCCGGCCAGCCAGGGGAAGGTCTCCTCCAGCTCCCGGCGCAGCCCGTCGGAGCAGGCCACCACGCTGCGGCAGGTGCCGTAGGTGAAGGGCTCCGTCAGCGAGCGCAGATGGTGGTCGATGCGGCGCGCCCAGGATTGCAGCCGCGGCCCGCTCCAGTCGCGGTCGCCGCGGATGAAGGCGCGGTGGCAGAAATGCGCGTGCACCACATCGGCGCGCGGGATGTTGCTCTCCACCGAGATCACGGCGTCGAAGCGCCGTCCGGTGCGCAGCCGGTCCCACCACAGCGCCAGCGGCGCCAGCACGAAGAACACCACGAATTGCAGGGCCAGGGGCCGGAGCGGCGTCGGCACCCGCACCCAGCGGATGCGGTCGGGGCGCGGGTTCTCGAACTCCGGCGCGAAGACGACGAACTCGTGCTCGTCGCACAGTGCCTGCATCATCTGGATGTGGCAGCGGCCGATCGGGTTTGTCGGCGTGGTCTTGAAGTCGCAGATGGCGATGCGCACGGTGTTGCGTCCTCCCCCTTCATCCCACCCGCGCCAGCCGGGCGGGCTCGGCGGCGGCGGTGCGTTCGGTGTCCAGCCAGGCCTGGAGCATCAGGGCGTCCCACAGCCGCTTGTGATCCCACGGGCGCCCGGCCCCGCGCTGGAAGGCGTCCCACACCGGGCGTACCTGCGCCGGGTCGAGCACGCCGTCGGCGCGCAGACGCTCCGGCGCCATCAGCGCCTCCGCCCAATCGCGGAGCGGCCCGCGCATCCAGGCATCCACCGGCGGGTTGAAGCCGTTCTTGGGGCGGTCGACCAGCGCGCGCGGCACGCGCTTGTAGAGGATCTCCCGCAGCGCCCATTTGCCGGTGCCGCCGCGCCGCGTCAGCGACGGCGGCAGGCTCCAGGCGAGCTCGGCCAAGCGGTGGTCGAGCAGCGGCACCCGCGCCTCCAGCCCCACCGCCATGCTGGCGCGATCGACCTTGGGCAGAACGTCGTCCACCAGATAGGTGGTCTGGTCGAGAAGCTGCATGCGCTCGACGAAGCCGGGGAAGGCGTCTGCGTGGTCGTCCCAGAAGGCGCCGCGATGCTCCACCGCCCCGCCGGCGACCGCCTCGGGGTCCATCCAGTGGCTGTAGCGGCGGCGGTAGAGGTCGTCGGCGGTCCCGGCGGGCAGGAGCTGCGCGGTGCGCAGCAGCCGGTGATGCGGCGGGATGCGGCCCGGCCGTTCCGGCATCAGCCGGTCGGCCAACCCCATCAGCCCCGCCGGCAGGCGCTCCACCCCGCCAGCGAGGGCCCGCTGCACGCCCGCCGGCACCCGCGCCACCGTCCCCCAGAGACGGTCGAGCAGGCGGTAATGGCCGTAGCCGGCGAACAGTTCGTCCCCGCCGTCGCCGGACAGCGCCACCGTCACATGCCGCCGGGTCATATCCGACAGCAGCAGCGTGGCGACCTGGGAGGCGTCGGCGAAGGGCTCGTCGAACACGAAGGGCATGCGCGGGACGGCGGCCGTCAGGTCGTCGGGGGAGACGTACAGCGCCTCGTGGTCGGTGCCGAGATGGCGGGCCACGTCGCGGGCGAAGGGCGCCTCGTCCTGCGCCTTCTCCGTGAAGCCGATGCTGAAGGTCCGCACCGGCCGGCCGCTGTGCTCCTGCATCAGCGCCGTCACCAGCGAGCTGTCGATGCCGCCGGACAGGAAGGCGCCGAGCGGCACGTCCGACACCATCTGGCGCCGCACCGCATCGGTCAGCAGCGCCTCCAGCCGCTCCATCCCCTCCGCCTCGTCCATGCTGTCGCGCGCGGCGATGCCGGCGCGGGCCACCGCCGCCACGTCCCAGTAGTGGACCAGCCGTTGCCGGCCGCCGGAATCGATCTCCAGCAGATGGCCGGGCGGCAGCTTGGCGATGCCCTGATAAATGCTGAACGGGGTGGGGACGTAGCCCAGCCGCAGGAAGGCGGCGACCGAGCCGCGGTCGACCCGGCGCGGCACCGCGGGGTGCGCCACCAGCGCCTTCAGCTCCGACCCGAAGACCAGCAGTTGCCCGAAGGCACCGTAATAGAGCGGCTTCACCCCGAGATGGTCGCGCGCCAGCGTCAGCCGCCGCTCAGCCCGGTCCCACACCGCAAAGGCGAAGATGCCGACGAGGCGCCGCACCGTCGCCTCCACCCCCCAGGCGCTGAAGCCCTCCAGCATCACCTCGGTGTCGGAGCCGCCGCGGAAGCGGTGGCCCAGCCCTTCCAGCTCCGCCCGCAGCTCGGAGAAATTGTAGATCTCGCCGTTGAAGGTGATGACGTAGCGCCCGTCGCCGGACAGCATCGGCTGCCGCCCGGCCGGGGTCAGGTCGATGATCGCCAGCCGCCGGTGGCCGAGCGCGACACCGCCGGCCGCATCGACCCAGCGGTCGCCGCCGTCCGGCCCGCGGTGCGCCAGCGTGCGCGTCATGGCCCCGACCACCGCCTCCATCTCCGCCGGCCGGCTGAGCCCTGTCCGGTCGAGAAACCCGGCGATCCCGCACATGCGCTGTCTCCCCTATGACCAGTGACGTGTAAGCGTTGGGCCCCCACCCAACCCTCCCCCGCTGGGCGGGGGAGGGCTTTCTTCTCCCCTCAGACCGCTGCCGCCGGCACCGCCACCCGGCCGCGCCCCGCCAGCGCCCGGTCGTAGATCGCCGTCAGCAGCCGGTAATTCCGCTCCGCCGTGTAATGCCGCTCGTACTCGGCGCGCGCGTTGCGGCGCAGGAGGGCGTACGCCTCGCCGTCCGCCTGCATACGGCGGACCTTGTCGGCCAGATCGTCGGCGTCGCCGGGGGTGAAGGTCAGGCCGGTGCGGCCGTCCTCCACCAGCTCGGCGACGGCGCCGATGCGCGCGGCGATCACCGGCGTGCCGCAGGCGAAGGCTTCGATCGCCACCCGGCCGAAGGTCTCGTACCACTCGCTTGGGAAGACCAGCACCCGCGCGCCCCGCATCAGCTCCAACGTCTCGGCGGACGTACGCCGGCCCAGCCACTCCACCCCCGGCGGGGCGTCGGCCAGCAGGTGATCCATCGGCCCGTCCCCCACCACCTTCAGCGGCATGGACCCGTCAAGCCGCCGCCACGCCTCCAGCAGCGTGCCCAGCCCCTTCTCCTTGGCCAGCCGGCCGACGAACAGGGCGTAGCCGCCGCGGCCGTCGCCGACGCCGGGATCGCTCTTCAGGAAGTTGGGCTTGCTCACCACCCGGTCGGCGGGCAGGCCGCTCTCCACGCATTTGGCGCGGGTGAACTCCGACAGGGCGACGAACACGTCGACGTGCCGGGTCCAGGTGCCGAGCGCGCGGTGCGTCGCCAGCATCAGCGCCACGCTGGCGCTGCCGAGTTTGCTGCCGCGGTAGCAGCCGTGCCGCACGCCGGGGATGGGCAGCGTCCGGCCCAGACAGTCCTCGCACGGCTTTCCGTCGCGGAAGAAGGTGGCACCGACGCAGAACAGCCGGTAGTTCCGCACCGACATCACCACCGGCACCCCCGCCCGCCGGGCGGCGTGCACCACCGCGGGGGAGAGCAGCGGGAAGCTGTTCTGCGCGTGCATCACGTCCGGCCGGAATTCCCGTATGCGGTCGGCGACCGCCCGGTACCCGGCCGGGTTCCACACCGTGCGCAGCCCCACCTCCAGATGGGACATGCCGGTGATGGCGTCGTTGTGCAGGGTCAGGCGCGACACCGTGTGGCCGTGCCGTTCCAGCACGTCCGCCTCGGCGGCGAAGCTCTCGTCCTCGCCGCCGGGCTGCTGGTAGAAGTTGTGGAGCATCAGGACGCGCATGGTGGACCGCCGCTCCCCGCCCGGATCAGTCGGCGGTGCCGGTGGCGGCCAATTCCCGTGGAAAGGTCCGCTCGCCCGCCATCTGGTCGTAGATCCAGGCGTAGGTGCGGGCCAGCCCGTCCTCCAGTCGGATGTCGGGCGCCCAGCCCAGCACCTGTTTGATCAGCGTGTTGTCGCTGTTGCGGCCGCGCACGCCCTTGGGCGCGTCGAGCTTGTAGCGGCGCTCCAGCTTGATGCCGGCGATGTCCTCGACCATGTCGACGAGCTGGTTGATGGTCACGAGCTGGTCGGAGCCGAGGTTGATCGGCTCGCCGAAATCGCTGTCCATCAGGGCCAGCGTGCCCTTCAGGCAATCGTCGATGTACATGAAGCTGCGGGTCTGCTCGCCGTCGCCCCAGATCTCGATCTCGTGGCGGCCGGACAGCTTCGCCTCGATCACCTTGCGGCAGATGGCGGCCGGCGCCTTCTCCCGCCCGCCGTCGTAGGTTCCGTTGGGGCCGTAGACGTTGTGGTAGCGCACGACGCGGGTGGGGATGCCGAAATCCTCGGTGAAGTGGCGGCACATCCGCTCGCTGAACAGCTTCTCCCAGCCGTAGCCGTCCTCGGGCATGGCGGGGTAGGCGTCCTCCTCGCGCAGCGCCGTGACGTCCGGGCGCACCTGCTTCTCGCCGTTGTAGACGCAGGCCGACGAGGTGTAGAGGAAGCGCTTCACCCCGTGCTCGCGCGCCGCCATCAGCATGTGGGTGTTGATCAGCACCGACAGCATGCACTCGGCCTTGTGGGTCTCGATGAAGCCCATGCCGCCCATGTCGGCGGCGAGGTTGAAGACGTGATCGACCCCCTCCGTCACCTCCAGGCAGGCGTCGCGGTCGCGCAGGTCGCGCTGCAGGGTCCGGGCGTTGGGGGAGATCTGGTACCAGTCCTGGATCTCCTTGCAGTCCACCGCCACCACCCTGGTGAAGCCGCGGGACAGCAGATGGGACACCAGATGGCCGCCGATGAAACCGCCGGCCCCGGTCACCAGAATGACGTCGCTGCTCTTCATCAAAGAAAACCTCCGGATGGGCCGCCCCGCGGGGCGGCGGACACAGGGGAATGCCGGTCCGCGTCAGGACAGCGGGTAGCGCCTGAGGCCCGCGAGCTGGGCCAGGATGCGGACGACGAATTGCGGGTTGTTGGTGGCGTAGCGCTTCCACAGCCGCCGCGGCTCGGTCGCCATGCGGAACAGCCATTCGAAACCGCTGCGCTGGACGAAGCGCGGCGCCTGCTTCTTCAGCCCGGCGTGGAAGTCGAAGGCGGCGCCGACCCCGATCAGCACGGGGGCGGCCAGCCGGTCGCGGTGCGCGGCCATCCAGCGCTCCTGCTTGGGCGTGGACAGGCCGACCCAGACGATGTCGGCGCCGCTGGCGTCGATCCGCGCCACGATGCCGGCGTCCTCCTCCGCCGTCAGCGGCCGGAAGGGGGGCGAGAAGCGGCCGACGATGCGGGCACCGGGAAAGCGCCGGGTAAGGTTGGCCTCCAGCCGCGCCAGGGCCTCCTCCGACGATCCGTAAAGATAATGGGTCCAGCCCTGGGCGGCGGAGCGGGCGAAGACCGCCTCCATCAAGTCGGGGCCGTAGACGCGGTCGGCGTGGCGGTGGCCGGCGTGTTTCAGCAGCCAGACCAGCGGCATGCCGTCCGGCGTCACCATCCCCGCCCGGTTGTGGATGCGGCACAGCGCGGGGTCGCGCTGACTTTCCATCACCCCATGCACGCCGGTGACGCAGACATAGCTGCGGCTGCGTTCGGCGATCCAGCGGCCGATGGTGTGGACGGCGTCGTCCATGCCGATGGCGCTGACGCCGACCCCCAGAACGCTGACGCGCGGCGGCCGGAAGGGGGCGGCACCATCTCCACCCGTCACCGGGTTCTGCGCAAACTCCGGCATGACTGATCCTCGCGAAGGAGGTTGCCATCGCTGCGGCCGGTGCCGGCATCGACCGGAACCAACGCCGCCGGCAACCGTTGTGCGACGGAATACTGTGTGCGGGACAATGGTCTCAGGTCATCGGCGAATGCCGCCCTGATGTCCGCGGCATGGAAACACCGGGTTCCGTCCAAGGCGAGCGCGCGATGGCCGTAGCGCAGACGACGCCGCCAGCCGACCATTTGCCCAAGTCAGGCCATTGTTATCGGCGCTATTTGGTGGTGGGTGGAATGCCGGTTCGTTCGGGGAATCGGTTGCCCGTTGGTGGGGTGAAGGCACCCCCTTGGCGGGATGGGGTTCGGGGGTGGGACGCCCTGCCGTTCCGGCCGCTGCCGGACAGTCGGCTATCGCCGGCGGTGGCTGAGGACCGCGGGGTGACGAGGCCGCCGGGCAGCCAAGCGACCGCCCTGGCCCCTCACGGCGGCGGCACCTCGGCACCGATGGCCTTGAGGTTCCCCTCGACTATCGCGATCTCCCGTGCCATGCCGAGCTGCCGGTACAGGGCCAGCGCCGTACGGTAATGCCCCGCCGCCGTCATCCGGTCATCATCTTCCTCGAATACGATGCCGAGGTTGTTGTGATCGCGTGCCGCACCCTCCTTGCGGTCGAGCTTCTCGTCGATGGCCAGAGCTTGGCGAAGCAATCCTTTCGCTGTCTCGTAATCGCGACGCATCCGTCTGATCCTGGCGATTTGGAAGTAGTCTTCCGCCAATTCCTCCCTGCGCTCAAGGTTTTCGTTCAGGACCAACGCCTCGCGAAGTAGCTGCTCCTCTCGTTCGAGAGTACTCTGTGTTCCGAGATGGAGGCCAAGGTTCGACGGCTGTTGCCGGCGCAGAGCATCAATCTCAGCCTGTATATCGACAAGCTGCTGTTCGCGCGTGCGGGTGCGCTGAGCCGCCTCCGTCGCCTCACGGCGGGCCTCCGCCGTCGCGTGTTCGGCACGGGCCTTCTCCTCACGAGCGCGGGCGTGCTCTTCGATCAGGCGGTGCAAGTCGAAGGGGGGTGCCAGCTGGGGGACCTGCACCACGACCAGGGGCGGCGGAGGAGACGGGGGTGCCGGGAATGCCAACCCCCACACATACTGACCGACCGCCACGATGATCCCGGCACCGATGCCGCCGAACAGGAAGTTCCGCTCGCGCGTCATCCAGTCCAGTAACGGTCGAAGGAATGCCGGTACCGGCATGTGGGCGCGTCCAGGCGGGATTCATGCAACCGGGAGAAGTCTAACAGCCGCCGCACCGCACTGCAACCGGCGCACCGCCGAGGCGGATTCCCGCGGCATGCGCAAAACACCACTCGCAACACCGCCGAGCAGCACCGTTTCCCATCGCCACTCCCCCCATCCGGCCGGCACACCCGCCGCAAAGAGGGGGTGTGCCAGGGCCGGGGTGGCGACGTTGGCGGCACGGCCTTTGGGCGCTGGACGCCATCCTGTTGCCAATTCCCATAATGCCCGCACGGTCGGCCACGGCCCGGTTGCGGGCGGCGGCGCCGTTTTCCTTTCGACCATAGATGGGACCGCGCGATGGCAGCGTCTTCCAAGCGCATCATGGTCACCGGCGGCGCCGGCTTCCTCGGTTCGCATCTGTGCGAGCGCCTGTTGAAGCAGGGGCACGAGGTCCTGTGCGTCGACAATTACTTCACGGGCCGCAAGGACAACATCGTCCACCTGCTCCCCAACCCCTTCTTCGAGGTGCTGCGGCACGACATCACCATGCCGCTCTATGTGGAGGTGGACGCGATCTACAATCTGGCTTGTCCGGCCTCGCCGGTGCATTACCAGTTCGATCCCGTCCAGACGACCAAGACCAGCGTGCACGGCGCCATCAACATGCTGGGGCTGGCGAAGCGGCTGAAGGCGAAGATTCTCCAGGCCTCGACCAGCGAGGTCTACGGCGATCCCGCCATCCACCCGCAGCCGGAGGAATATTGGGGCAACGTCAACCCGATCGGCCCGCGCGCCTGCTACGACGAGGGCAAGCGGTGTGCAGAGACGCTGTTCTTCGATTACCACCGGCAATACCGGCTGCCGATCCGCGTCGTGCGCATCTTCAACACCTACGGCCCGCGCATGCACCCGGACGACGGCCGCGTCGTCTCCAACTTCATCGTCCAGGCGCTCAAGGGCGACCCCATCACCATCTACGGCGAGGGCACGCAGACGCGGTCCTTCTGCTACGTCGACGATCTGCTCGAAGCCATGAACCGCTTCATGGATGTGGACGGCGACGTGCCCGGTCCGCTCAACATCGGCAATCCCGGCGAATTCACCATGCTGGAGCTGGCGGAAACGGTGATCCGGCTGACCGGCTCCTCCTCCCGCATCCTGCACAAGCCGCTGCCCGCCGACGACCCGAAACAGCGCCAGCCCGACATCGCCAAGGCCAAATCCCTGCTGGACTGGGAACCCCAAATTCCGCTGGAGGAGGGGCTGAAGCGCACCATCCGCTATTTCCGGCAGTTGCTGAAGGCCGCGGACTGAGGGGTGGGGGAGGGAAACCTCCACTCCAATCGGCCATCACTCCACCGATCGAAAGGAGTGGCGAAGAAATTCCGTGAAGAGGCCCTCCGGATCCCGCCAGCGCGGTTGCGCCGGCCCGGGTGCAAGATCAAAGCTTGCCGGCAAAGCGGTGCGATTTTTCGGTATTTCAACGTCGAAATACAGGCGCTGCCCAAATAATCAGCCGCATCGACGCCGGGCGACCGCGCCGACGAACCAGAGGACGGCATGATCGGGGACAATGAGGGCATGATGGCCCGACCGGTGCATCCGGGCGCGCTGAGCGCCGGGGTGAGCGAAGGCGGCTCGGACGCGCGCGAGCTGTTCGACACCTTCTTCCAGCACAAATGGCTGTTCGCCCTGGTCTCGCTGGCCGGGGTGGTGCTGGCGGCGGCCATCGTCTTCCTGATGACACCGCTCTACACGGCGCAGACCACCATCCTCGTCACCACCCGCCACGCGCAGGTGGTGGATCTGGAGCCGGTGCTGTCCAACCCCTCGCCCAACCCCTTCCTCCTTCAGTCCCAGCTCGAGAGCGAGATCGAGATGATCCGCTCCTACCCCATCGTCATCGATGTGGTGAACGCGCTGAAGCTGACCGAGGATCCGGAGTTCAACCCGCTGCTCACCCCGCCCGACGGGGAACGGCCCTTCGACCCGCTGGCGCTGCCCTTCCAGCTCTTCGGCTGGCTGAAGTCGACGGCGGAAGGGTTCGTGCTCCGCCGCAGCAACGAGGAGGAGAACCAGCGCCTCCTCGAGGTCGCCGAGAACCAGGAGAAGGGCGTGGAGGCGATGGTCGTCGCCAATGTGCTGGACCGGCTGGACGTCGCCCCGCGCGGCCGCTCCATGGCGATCACCCTGTCCTTCACCTCGCTCGATCCGGTCAAGGCCGCCACCATCGTGGACGCGCTGGCGCAGACCTACGTGCGCTCGACGCTGGACGCCAAGACCCAGGCGACGCGCGACGCCATCCGCTGGCTGTCCGACCGGGTGACCGAGCTGCGCATCGGCGTGGCCCAGCTCAACGAGCAGGTCGAGCGCTACCGGCAGGAGGCGGGGCTGGAGGACGACGGCCTCAACATCCACGCCCAGACCGTCGCCAAGATCAACGAGCAGCTCGTCGAGGCGCAGATCGACGCGTCGGTCGCCCGCGAACGGGTGCAGCAGGTGGCCCAGGCCGGCAGCGGCGGGCCTGCTGTCAGCGGCGACGTGCTGGGCTCCCCGCTCGTGCAGAACCTGCGCATCCAGGAAACCGCGCTGATGCGCCGCGAGCAGGAGCTGACCGAGCAATACGGCCCCAAGCACCCGTCCGTGCTGACCAACCGCGCGGAGATCCAGAGCCTGCGCCGCCAGATGGGCGTGGAGATCGCCAAGATCCGGCAGGCGCGGGAGAACGAGCTGATGGTCGCCGACGCGCGCGTCGCGATGCTCAAGACGGAGATTGCCAGGCTCGACCAGGAATCGCAGCGCCGCCAGCTCGCCCAGGTCCGGCTGAAGGAGCTGAAGGTCGAGGCGGACGCCAAGTACCGCCTGTACGAGGGCTTCCTGCGCCGCCACCACGAGATCAGCCAGCAGGTCGACATCCAGCAACCCGACGCCGCCATCCTGTCGCCGGCCAAGCCGCCGCTGAAGCCGTCCTCGCCGCGCAAGGCGCTGTTCCTCAGCGCCAGCCTGCTGCTGTCGATGATCGTCGCCGCCTCCATGGTGGTGCTGATCGAGCTGCTGAAGAAGGGCTTCAAGAACGTCGAGGACGTGGAGCGCGGGCTCCAGGTGCCGATGCTCGGCATCGTGCCGCGGGTCGGGCGGCTGCAAGCCCGCCGCGGCGGGCCGGAGGATTATCTGCTCCAGCACCCCAGCTCGCTCTACAGCGAGGCGATCCGCAACCTGCGCACCACGCTGCGGCTGATGACCACGCCGCTCGCCACCCAGACGGTGCTGTTCACCTCGGCGCTGCGCAACGAGGGCAAGTCGGCCATCGCCATCTCCTACGCCCGCATGGCGGCGCGCGCCGGGCAGCGGGTGGTGATCATCGACTGCGACCTGCGCCGCCCGCGCATCCACAAGGCCCTCGGCCAGCGCGGCCCCGGTCTCGCCGACCATCTGGAGGGGGAGGCGACGATCGAGGAGATCATCCGGGTCGACGGCAAGAGCGGCCTCAGCTTCATCACCGGCGGCACCCGCTCCGACAGCCCGGCGGAGCTGCTGGAGCGGCCGGCCATGCGCCAGCTCGTCAACGAGCTGGGCGCCCATTTCGACCTCGTGGTGCTGGA
Source organism: Azospirillum oleiclasticum (assembly GCF_013423485.1). Lineage (GTDB taxonomy): Bacteria > Pseudomonadota > Alphaproteobacteria > Azospirillales > Azospirillaceae > Azospirillum > Azospirillum oleiclasticum. The sequence continues at coordinate 118,328 of NZ_JABFFR010000036.1, read as the reverse complement.
CAGCCCGCCGGTGCTGTCGGTGGCCGATGCCCGGCTGCTGGCCCGGCTGGCGCAGGACACCGTCTATGTCGTGGAGTGGCACCGCACCTCCCAGAAGGAGGCGCGGCTCGGCTACAACCTGCTGCGCCAGAGCGGGGCGGAGATCGTCGGCGTCGTGCTGTCCAAGGCCAGCCCCAACGTCACCGCCAAATACGGCTACCAGGACAACCGCTGGGGCGGCGGCCGGCCCCTGCTGCTCCGGGCCTGAGCCGTGCGGAGGCTGGCGATCGGATCGTTGGCGATCCGGGCGGTGACGGTGCTGCTGCTCGCCGCCGCGGCACCGGCGCCCGCGGCCGGCACCACCACCCTGCATGTGGACGCCGGCAGCCGGCCGGGCGGCGACGGCAGCCCCGGCGCTCCCCTGCGCACCATCGGCACGGCGCTGGAGCGGCTGGACGGAGCCGGCGGGCCGGTCACCATCCTCGTGCACCCCGGCATCTACCGGGAGACGCTGCGCATCGCCGACCCGCCGCCGGGCACCAGCATCCGCGCGGTGGCGCCCGGGCGGGCCGTCGTCTCCGGCGCCCGGCCGCTGACCGGCTGGGTGCGCGTCGGCACCGACCTGTTCCGCGCCCTGTGGCCCACACCGATGCCGCCGTCGGTGGTGCCCAAGGAATGGCCGGCGGATCTGGACATCGGCGAGCCGGCGCTGCGGCGGGAGATGCTGTTCGTCGACGGCCGCCGCTACGAGCAGGTCCAGGACGGTGCCGCGCTGGTTCCCGGCAGCTTTTTGGTCAACGACACGCGCCGCAGCCTGGACGTCCGGGTGCCGCGCGGCACCGACCTCGCCGTCGCGGCGGTCGAGGTGGCCTGGCGGGAGGAGCTGCTGACCGCCACCCGAACCGAGGGGCTGACCATCGACGGGCTGGTGTTCGAGCGGGCTGCCTCGGCCATGACCGGCATCGCCGTCGCCATCGCCGACAGCCGCGGGTTCACCATGTCCGACAGCGTGATCCGCGACAACAACGGCACCGGGCTGTCGGTCTCACGCTCCACCGCGGTGACGCTGGAGCGCAACCGCATCGTCGACAACGGCAGCACCGGCATGGGCGTCTGGCAGGTGACCGGGCTGCGGATGGCGGACAACGACACATCGGCCAACAACTGGCGAGGCGCGGCGGGCGGCTTCACCGATTGGGCGGTCGCCGGGGCCAAGCTGCTGCAGATCCACGACGCCGTCATCGAACGTCACCGCGCGGTGGACAACGCCACCCACGGGCTGTGGCTCGACACCGACATCGCCCGCGTCGCCGTGACCGCTGCCGAACTCACCGGCAACCACGGTGCCGGGCTGATGGTGGAGGCGGCGCAGGGGCCGGTCACCGTGACCGGCAGCCGCATCGTCGGCAACGGCAACGGCGTGGTCGCCGCCGGCGCGCGCGGGGTAGCGATCACCGGCAGCACCATCGCCTGCAACCGCGACGCCCAGATCGTGGTGACCGGCGGGCAGGACCGCCCGGTGACCGACCACCGCGACGGCACCGTCACCACCGCCAACAACGAGGGCTGGACGCTGACCGGCAACAGCCTCGCCGGGCAGCGCCGCGGCAGCTTCCTGGTCACCACCACGGTGCCGCAGGACTATTGGGACAGCTTCCTGCGCACGCTGACCGCGCGCGACAATCTGTGGACCCACGCGCGCCGCCGCGACGCCTTCCGCGGCCCCTGGGGCTGGCTGGTGGATTTCCCGCACTGGCAGAAGGCCGCGGCGGAGACCGGCTCCCGCTTCGAGGACGGCGACCGCCCCTGCCGCAGCGTCGCCGCCGGGCATTGACCAGACAGAGGAGTGCGCGACCGTGACCGACGCCGCCCCCCGCGTTCCCGCATCCGGCCCCCACCCCGACCCTCCCCCGTCTTCGACGGGGGAGGGAGAAGAAAAGCCCTCCCCCGTCGTCAGATGGGGGAGGGTCGGGTGGGGGCCCAATGGGCAGACGTGGGAGGCGAAAGCCAGCGTGTTCCTCCTCACCGCCCTCGCCATCGCCGTCATGCTGGCGCTGCTCGGCCCGGCCCTGCGCGACAACGACCAGGCGGCGCTGGTCAGCGGCGCCGTGCAGCTCGCCCACGGCGACGCGCCGTGGTGGCGGGCGCCCTTCTACAATTACGACAAACAATATGGCAGCTACCTGCTGCTGGCGCTGCTGATCCGGTTGTGGCCGGGGCTCGACCCGGTGCTGGCCGGCAACCTGTTGCAGACGGTGCTGCTGTCCGCCGGGCTGGCGCTGGCGGCGTGGCGCGTCGGCCGTCGGCGGGGATTGCCGGCGTGGCTGGCGGCGGCGGTGCTGGCGAGCCCGGTGCTGGTGCTCTACGGCCCCTTCCTCGGCACCAGCACGATGTCGCTGGCCTTCCTGCTGATGGCCTTCTCGGCGCTGGCCGGGCCGCCATCGGCGGCGGCACGCGCGCTGGCCTGTCTGCTGGTGGCCGTGGCGGCGGCCTGCCGGGCCGACGCGGTGCTGGTGGTGCCGGCGCTCTATCTGGCGGTGGCGCCGCGCGGCACCCCTTGGGGCCTCCTGCGGCGCGGGCTGCCCTGGGCGCTGGGACTGGCGGCGGTGCTGCCGGTGCTGGCCGGGCGGCTGATCGACCCCAACCGCAACCCGGATTTCCTGGGCTACGTCATCGACCTGAAGGTCTGGCTGGCGCTGACGCTGTTCGGCATGGGGGCGGGGGCGCTGGCGGCGCTGCTGCTGCTGGCCGGGCTCTACGCCGCGCTGGCGGTGCTGCGCCCGCGCTGGCGGCTGTTCCACCTTGCCATCGCGGCGGCGGCGCTGCTGCCGCTGGCCTTCTATTCGGGCCAGCTTTCCACGCCGCGCTATTTCCTGCCGTCGGTCGCCGTGCTGCTGTTCCTGGGGACCAGCCGGCGCACCGCGGCGCTCGTCCGCGGGCTGCGACCCGGCTGGGCGGTGCGCGCGGCCGGGGCCGGCGTGGCGGCGGCGGCGCTGCTGCCCTGGGCGGTGGGCCTCAGTCTGCCGGCGCTGGACGCCGCCCGCCCGGCGCTGGCCGGGGCCACCCGCATCCCAACCGCCGACGGGGTGATCCCGATGGGCGCCTACGCCGCCTTCGTGGCGGAGACGCGGGCCGCCGGCTTCGCGCTCGACCACAACCACAAGATCTGGCAGTCCGCAGCCGCCACCCGCTTCGAGCCCTGCGACGGCCGCGTCGATCTGCTCGGCACCGGCATGGTGAAGTATCTGGAGCTGGCGGCCGTCCTGCAGGGCCACGCGGTGCGCGAGCTGGCGACGCCCGAGCAGTCCGCCTGCGGCTTCGTCTACGCCGACGCCCGCTCGCTGACCCGCGGTTACGGCGGGAACGGGCCGGGCGACCGCCCCGGCTTCTTCGCGCGGCCCATGCAGGTCGCGTCCGACGCCGGGGGCGGCCAACCGGTGCTGCGCATCGCTGCGTCCGGTGCGCCCAGCGACCTCGCCCGCGCGCTGGAGGCGCTGCGCGCCCGCTTCGCCGGCCGCGAGTTCGAGTTGCACCTCGGCCCGGCCCCGGCGGTGCCAAACCAGATCGCGGTGCCGGTGTGCGGCGGCGGCATCATTCCGGCCGCCACCTGCCCCTCGACGCCCGCCGGCTGGGCAGCCGGCATCTACCCGGCCTATATGGGCAAGTGACGGGGCAGCAAGTGGCGGGCCAACCGGCCCCGCCCGGAATGCATCGCAGGCAATCCAATCACGCCCGATCTAATACATTGCGCACAATTCGATTGCGCGCTATTTTCTGCCCATCGAACACGAACCCACGGACAAGGAAACCCCACCATGAAGACGCTCTACTCCACGAAGGCCACGGCCACCGGCGGTCGCGACGGCAAGGCGGTCTCCGACGACGGGCTGCTGTCGGTCAACCTCGCCGCTCCCCGCGAACTGGGTGGCAAGGGCGGCGCCACCAACCCCGAGCAGCTCTTCGCCGCCGGCTACTCCGCCTGCTTCATCGGCGCGCTGAAGTTCGTCGGCAACCGCGACAAGATCGCCGTCCCGGCCGATGTCTCGGTGACCGCCGAGGTCGGCATCGGCGCCCGCGACGACGGGGAAGGCTTCGGCATCTCGGTGGCGCTCACCGTCTCGCTGCCCGGCGTCGATCCGGCGGTGGCGGAGGATCTGGTGGCCCGCGCCCACAAGGTCTGCCCCTACAGCCACGCCACCCGCGGCAACATCCCGGCGACCACCACCATCGCCTGAGCCGGGCCGACACGACCGGGCGTGCGATCCCCTGGCATGCCGGGGGATCGCGCCCTATCCTGCGTCCGGACGACCATCCCTCTCCCACCCCTGCCAGGAGCGCCATGCCGGCCGACCGCCCCGACCCGCTGCTTCTCGCCAACCAGACCTGCTTCGCGCTCTACGCCGCCCAGCACGCGATGACCCGCGTCTACCGCCCGCTGCTGGAGGCGATCGGCCTCACCTACCCGCAATACATCGTCATGCTGCTGTTGTGGGAGGAGGATGGTCCGGCGGTGAAGGGGCTGGGGGAGCGGCTGGGGCTGGACAGCGGCACCCTGACGCCGCTGCTGAAACGGCTGGAGGGGCAGGGGCTGGTGCGGCGCACGCGCGACCCGGTGGACGAACGGATCGTTCGTATCCATCTTACCGCCGAAGGAAAGGCTTTGCGGGAAAAGGCCGTCTGCATGCCCGAGCGCATCCTCGCCGCGTCCGGCCGGTCTCCAGCCGAGCTCGCGGCGCTCCGCGAGGAGTTGTTGCGCCTGCGCACAGCGCTCGACCGTGCCGCCGGACAGACGGGCTGACGGAATGACGGAGCGGATGTGAGCGGTACGGGTGCGGCGGGCCACGGGCTCCATTTTCTCACCGGCGGCGGTGCCATGGGGCGGATGATCCGTGACCATGACTGGGCGGCCACACCGCTCGGGTCCCCGGAGGGCTGGCCGCCGGCCTTGCGCGCCGCCCTGTCCATCTGCCTGGGCGCCACCATCCCGACCGCCATCTATTGGGGGCCGGAGCTGCGCCTGCTCTACAACGACGCCTGGGCGCCGATCCCGGCGGAAAGGCACCCGTGGGCGCTCGGCCGCCCGGCGCGGGAGGTGTGGTCGGACATCTGGCACGTGGTCGGCCCGCAATTCGGGCGGGCGATGGACGCGGGCGAGGGCTTCACCACCTACGACCAGATGCTGCCGATGGAGCGCGGCGGCGCGGTGCGGGAGACCTACTGGAACTACAGCTTCACGCCGATCCGCGACGACGACGGCACCGTCGTCGGCGTCTTCAACCAGGGCAACGAGACGACCACCCGCATCCTGACCGAGCGTGCGCTGCGCCAGAGCGAGGAGCGGCTGGCCCTGGCGCTGGCCGCGGCCAACAGCGTCGGCATCTGGGATTGGGACGTGCGGGCCGATGTCGTCACCACCGACGCGCGCTTCGCCCGCCTCTACGGGGTGGAGCCCGCCCCGACCGGTGCCAACGCGCCGCTGAAGGACTTCTTCGCCCGCATCCATCCCGACGACGCGGCGCGTGTCGAGAGCGCCCTCGCCGAGGCGCTGCGCAGCGGCGACGAGTTCGCCGAAGAGTACCGGCTGCTGGCGCCCGACGGCAGCGTGCGCTGGGTGGCCGCGCAGGGGCGCTGCACCCTGGCCGAGGACGGCACGCCGCTGCGCTTTCCCGGCATCACGCTCGACATCACCCGCCGCCGCCAGACCGAGGAGGCGCTGCGCGAGGGCGAGGCGCGTCTGCGCGCCATCACCGACAGCATCGACCACATGGTGTGGTCGACCCGCCCCGACGGCTTCCACGACTACTTCAACCAACGCTGGTACGATTTCACCGGCGTCACCCCCGGCACCACCGACGGGGGGGGCTGGATGGGCCTCTTCCACCCCGACGACCACGAGCGCACGCGCGTCGCGTGGGCGCACAGCCTGTCCACCGGGGAGCCCTACCGCATCGAATACCGGCTGCGCCACCGCAGCGGCGCCTGGCGCTGGGTGCTGGGCCGCGCGCAGCCCGTGCGCGACGCCGACGGGCGGATCGTCCGCTGGTACGGCACCTGCACCGACATACAGGACATCGTCGACGCGCGCGAGGTGCTGGCCCGCTCCCGCGAGGATCTGGAACGGCAGATCGAGGCGCGCACGCAGGAGCTGATGCGGGCGGAGGAGGCGATGCGCCAGCTCCAGAAAATGGAGGCGGTGGGCCAGCTCACCGGCGGCATCGCGCATGATTTCAACAACATGCTGGCGGTGGTGCTGGGCGGGCTCAGCCTGATGGAACGCCGCCTCGCCCGCGGCGACACCGACGTCGGCCGCTATCTGGAAGGCGCCAAGGACGGCGCGCTGCGTGCCGCGGCGCTGACCCAGCGGCTGCTCGCCTTCTCCCGCCAGCAGCCGCTGGCGCCCGAGCCACTGGACGCCAACCGTCTGGTCACCGGCATGACCGAGCTTCTGACCCGCACGCTGGGCGAGCACATCCGGGTGGAGACGGTGCTGTCGGCCGGGCTCTGGCGCATCCACGCCGACGCCAGCCAGTTGGAGAACGCCGTGCTCAACCTGTCGGTCAACGCCCGCGACGCCATGCCCGCGGGCGGGCGGCTGACCATCGAGACGGCCAACGCCCACATGGACGACCGCTACGCCGCCGAGCACGCCATCCCGGCCGGACAGTATGTGCTGATCGCCGTCAGCGACACCGGCACCGGCATGGAGCCGGCCGTGGCCGCCCGCGCCTTCGACCCCTTCTTCACCACCAAGTCGGTGGGCCGCGGCACCGGTCTGGGGCTCAGCCAGGTGTTCGGCTTCGTGCGCCAATCCGGCGGCCACGTGAAGATCTATTCGGAGGTCGGGGTCGGCACCACGGTGAAGCTCTACCTGCCCCGTTTCTACGGCACGGCGCAGCCCGCCGCCGTCCGCCGCGCGGCACCACCACCCGGCCTCGGCCACCCGTCGGAGGTGGTGCTGGTGGTGGAGGACGACGACCGCGTCCGCGCCTGGTCGGTGGAGGCGCTGCGCGAGCTGGGCTACACCGTGCTGCACGCCGCCAACGGTCCCGAAGCGCTCACCCGCCTGCAAGCCGGCCAAGCCATCGACCTGCTGTTCACCGACGTGGTGATGCCGGACATGACCGGCCGCGAACTGGCCGACCGGGCGCTCGCCCTGCTGCCGGACCTGAAGGTGCTGTTCACCACCGGCTACACCCGCAACGCCATCGTCCACAACGGCATGCTGGACCCCGGCACCAACTTCCTTCCCAAACCCTTCAGCCTCGACCAGCTCGCCGCCAAGGTGCGCAGCGTGCTGGACGGGTAGCGGAGCCGTCGCGGGGATGACGCGTCACCCGCCCTCCAGCGTCCGCAGGGCGAGCGCCGCGGCGGCGGTGCGGTTCTCCACGCCGAGCTTGGCGTAGATCTGCTCCAGGTGCTTGTTCACGGTGCGCGGGCTGAGACCGAGGATCTGGCCGATGTCGCGGTTGGCCTTGCCGCGGGCGATCCACAGCAGCACCTCCGCCTCGCGCGCCGTCAGGTTCAGGCGCTGGCGGATGGCCTGCTCCTCGCCGCTCGGCTGTCCCTCGACCAGCCGCAGCAGCACTTCCTGCGAGCCGATGCGGCTGACCACGCCGACCTGGAAGGGCGGGCCGCCGGTGGGCGAGGACAGGGACATGCGCTCCGGCACCGCACCGGCCGGCCCCTCCACCCGCTTCACCAGCCAGTCCAGCAGGGCCGGCGGCAGCCGGAAGCCGCCCTCGTCCGGGCCGCCGGGGTCGCCCAGCAGCCGCCCCGCCTGCGGCGTGCACCACAGGATGCGGCCGTCGAGATCGACCGAGAGCAGGAAGCGGCCGGTGGCGTCCAGCGCCGCCTGGGCGCCCTGGGCGATGCGGGCGTTCACCAGATGCACCCGCATGCGGGCGAACAGCTCCTCCGCGATGATCGGCTTGGTGAGGTAATCGACGCCGCCGGCGGCGAAGCCCTTGACGATGTGCTCGGTCTCGCTGAGGCCGGTCATAAAGATCACCGGGACGTGGGCCAGCGTCTTGCTGGCTTTCAGCCGGCGGCAGGTCTCGAACCCGTCCATCCCCGGCATCACCGCGTCCATCAGCACCACGTCGGGCGTCAGCCGCTCCAGCAGCGACAGGGCGCTGGGGCCGTCCATCGCCACCAGCACGGTGGCCCCGGCCTCCTCCAGCGCGTCGGTCAGGAAGCTCAGCGTGTCGGGGCTGTCGTCCACGACCAGCACGGTTTCGCGCGATGTCCGGTCATCCGTCATGACGGCGGTGGGCCTCCAGCGTGGCCATGAAGCGGTTGAGGGCGAAATCGCGGACATGTTGCCTCAAGAGGTCGATGAAGGTTCCGGCTTCGGGGTGGAGATGCGCCAGCTCTTCCAGCTTCGCCTGGATGCCGCGCACATAGCCGATGCGCCCCAGTTCCATCAGGTCGTCGAGCTGGTGGGGCGGCGGCACATGGTCGGGGTGGAAGGCGCCCGCCGACAGGGCGGAGGAGGGCGACGGGGGGGCGGACGGGGCGTCGGCCTCGCGCACCCAGACGACGCCGGTCACGTCGTGCACCAGCGTGAGCAGGCGTGACACGTCCAGCGGCTTGCAGGCGAAGGCGTCGTGGTCGTCGCCCGGCTGCCCGCCCGGCCGCATCTCGCCGGCGTTCGCCGACACCATGACGATGCCGGCGGTGGAGCCGGCGGCACGCAGCGCGCGCGCCACCTCCCACCCGTTGCGGCGGGGCATGGTGATGTCGAGCAGCACGAGGTCGGGCCGGGTCTCCGCCGCCATCTCCAGGCAGCGCTCGCCATCCTCCGCCGCCAGCACGGTGAAGCCGAGCGGCGTCAGGAACTGGGCAACGAGGTCGCGGTGGGTGGCGTCGTCGTCGGCCACCAGCACGGTCAGCCGCGGCCCCTCGTAACCGGTGATGCGCCCGCCGCTGGGGAGGACGCGGCGGGGCGCCATCACCTCCGACAGCAGGATCTTCACGCGGAAGACGCTGCCGCGCCCGACCTCGCTGGTGACCGAGATGCCGCCCCCCATCACCTCCACCAGCAGCTTGGTGATGGTGAGGCCGAGGCCCATGCCCGGCACGTCGGGGCGGCCGGTGCCGCGCGAACGCACGAAGGGGTCGAAGATGCGGGGCAGATCCTCCTTGGGGATGCCGGCCCCGCTGTCCTCGATCTCCACCTCCGCCACCTGCCCACGGTAGCGCACGCGCACCGCCACATGGCCGCGGTCGGTGAACTTGATGGCGTTGGACAGCAGGTTGATGAGGATCTGCCGCAGCCGGCTCTCGTCGGTGTGGACCACCGCCGGCAGCCCGTCCGGCGGCTCGAAGCGGAAGGCGATGCCCTTGGCTTCCGCCTGCAGCCGGAACATGTCCATGATCTGGGCGAGGAAGGCGTGGATGCGCACCTCCTCCCGGTGGAGCTGGAGCCGCCCCGCCTCGATCTTGGAGATGTCGAGCAGCCCGTCGATCAGGCCGGACAGATGCTCCACGCTGCGGCGGATCACCCGCACCGCGTTCTGCCGGTGGTCGGGGATGGTCGGGTCGCGCTCCAGGAGCTGGGCGTAGCCGAAGATGGCGTTCAGCGGCGCGCGCAGTTCGTGGCTGATGCCGACCACGTAGCGGCTCTTGGCGAGGTTGGCCGCCTCCGCCGCCTCCTTGGCGCGCTGGAGCTGGGCGTCGGTGCGCTCGTGCGCCTCGATCTCGCGCACCAGAAGCTCGGTCTGGCGGCGCGACTCCTCCTCCGCCACGCGCCGGCTCTCCTGCGCCAGCACGAACAGCCAAGCGGCGACGCCGATGATCAGGACCAGCACCAGGAACACCTTCCACAGGATGGCGCTGACCACCGCCCGCTCCAGCCCGATGCCGGCCACCGTCTGCTGGAACACCAGCCACAGCACCACACCCGTGACCGCCCCCATCGCCAGCACCAGCGCGATGTAATGGCCGAGCCGGGAGTTCAGCCGCACCACCACCCGCTGCGGCGCCACCGCCCCCAGAGCGGCCAGCACCTGCTCGGGGAAGCGCGCGCCGGTCTTGCACAGGTCGTGGCAGCGGGCGTCGAGCGAGCAGCACAGCGAGCAGATCGCCCCGCCATAGGCCGGGCATTGCGCCATGTCCTCCGGCTCGAACACCAGCTCGCACACCCGGCAGCGCGCCGGCCCCGCCGCCGGGGGCGAGCGGCGCGCGATGTAGTGGCGCCCGCCGGTCGCCCAGGCGATCAGCGGGGCGGTCACGAAGGCGACGGCGAGCGCGATGAAGGGCGACAGAACCTGCGCCACCGCCCCGAACAGGCCGGAGAAGGCGGCCACCGACAGCACCGAGGCGATCAGCATCGCCCCCACGCCCACCGGGTTGATGTCGTAGAGGTGGGCGCGCTTGAACTCGATGTGCGGCGGGCTGAGGCCCAGCGGCTTGTTGACCACGAGGTCGGCGACCAGCGCCCCCACCCAGGCCACCGCGATGTTGGAGTAGAGCCCCAGGATCTGCTCGATGGCGTGGTAGATCCCCATCTCCATCAGCAGCAGCGCGATGGCGACGTTGAACACCAGCCACACCACCCGCCCCGGATGGCTGTGGGTCAGCCGCGAGAAGAAGTTCGACCACGCGATCGAGCCGGCGTAGGCGTTGGTCACGTTGATCTTCATCTGCGAGACGATGACGAACAGCGCGGTCAGCACCAGGGCGACCTGCGGGTGGGCGACGAACTGCTCGAAGGCGGCCAAATACATCCGCGTCGGTTCCGCCGCCTGATCCGCCGGCACCCCGTGGCCCAGCGCGAAGACCACCAGGAAGGACCCGGCCAGCAGCTTCACCACTCCCAACAATATCCAGCCGGGACCCGCCGCCATAAGCGCTGTCCACCAGGCGAGCCGCCCCCGGCGCCCCTTTCTCGCCGGCGGCGGCAGGAAGCGCAGGAAATCCACCTGTTCCCCGATCTGCGCCACCAGCGAGAAGACGACCGACGCGGCGGCGCCGAACATCATCAGGTCGAAGCCGTGGCCGCGTTCCGGGTCCGGCCCGGCGTGGTCCAGCCAGCGCGAGAAGGATCCCGGATCCTGCACCGCCACGAACAGGAAGGGGGCGACGTGCAGCACCAGCCACAGCGGCTGCGTCCACAGCTGGAAACGGCTGATCCCGGTGATGCCGTGCGTCACCAGCGGGATCGCCACCAGCGATCCGACGATGTAGCCGAGCCACAGCGGCAGCCCCGTCAGCATCTCCAGCGCCATGGCGAGGATCACCGCCTCCAGCGCGAAGAAGATGAAGGTGAAGGACGCGTAGATCAGCGAGGTGATGGTGGAGCCGATGTAGCCGAACCCGGCGCCGCGCGTGAGCAGGTCGATGTCCACCCCGTAGCGGGCGGCGTAGTAGCTGATCGGCAGGCCGGCGGCGAAGATCAACGCGCCGACGGCGAGGATGGCGTAGATGGCGTTGGTGGCGCCGTAACCCAGCGTGATGGCGGCGCCGATCGCCTCCAGCGCCAGGAAGGAGATGGAGCCCAGCGCCGTGTTCGCCACCCGCAGCGGCGACCAGCGCCGCGCGCCCTTGGCGGTGAAGCGGAGCGCGTAGTCCTCCAGCGTCTGGTTCGCCACCCACCGGTTGTAGGTGCGTCGTACCGGCACGATTTTTTGCGGCGCCGCATTGACGGACGCCTGCTGATTCAAGTCCCCGAACCCCGTCCCACCGTCTGCCATTGTATTGCGCACTCGCAAAGTCGAACGTCCGCACCGGCACGGACGCATCGTGCAAGAGTTGGCTGCCCCAATCTTTCTGGGGCACGGTTCTTATCTTATGGGCGGAAGGATGAGCGCGTCGAGCGATGTTTCATATACGTCATTGTGCGTATTGCTGCGACGCACACATCGGCCGGACGATCCCCCCGACACCGCGAATTCGCGAAGCCGACCGCTTCCCCCAATCGCCAAAAATTCAGGAGGGTTCATGTCCTCGGACGATATCCGCAAGGATTCGCACGACGCGCTGCGTCGCAAGCTGCTCCTCGGCATGGCGGCACTCCCCGCCGCCGCGATGATGCCGCGCCTGGCCTTCGCCCAGGCCCCGGCGACCGCCGCCATCAACACCACCGGCCTTGCCGTCACCGACAGCACGGTCAAGGTCGGCATCCTGCATTCCGTCACCGGCACCATGTCGATCAGCGAGACCGGCTCGGTCGAGGCGGAGAAGCTGGCGATCCAGCAGATCAACGAGATGGGCGGCGTGCTCGGCCGCAAGATCGAGTTCATCCAGGAGGACGGCGCCAGCGACTGGCCCACCTTCGCCGAGAAGTCGCGCAAGCTGCTGGTCAACGACAAGGTGGCGGCCGTGTTCGGCTGCTGGACGTCCGCCTCGCGCAAGGCGGTGCTGCCGGTGTTCGAGCAGTACAACGGCATGCTCTACTACCCCACCTTCTACGAGGGGCTGGAGCAGTCGAAGAACGTCATCTACACCGGGCAGGAGGCCACCCAGCAAATCCTGGCCGGGCTGGACTGGGTGTTCAAGGAGAAGGGCGCCAAGTCGTTCTACCTGATCGGCTCCGACTACATCTGGCCGCGCACCTCCAACAAGATCGCGCGCAAGCACATCGAGAAGAACGGGTTCAAGGTCGCCGGCGAGGAATACTTCCCGCTCGGCCACACCCAGTTCAACTCGGTCATCAACAAGATCAAGCTGACCAAGCCGGATGTGATCTACGCCATCGTGGTGGGCGGCTCGAACGTCGCCTTCTACAAGCAGCTCAAGGCGGCCGGCATCGACCTGAAGAAGCAGACGCTGATGACCATCTCCGTCACCGAGGACGAGATGCTGGGCATCGGCGGCGAGAACATCGCCGGCGCCTACGCCTGCATGAAGTATTTCCAGTCGCTCGACAACCCCAACAACAAGGCCTTCGTCGAGGCCTTCAAGAAGATGTGGGGGGCCGACAGCGTCATCGGCGACGTGACGCAGGCCGCCTATCTCGGCCCCTGGCTGTGGAAGCTCACCGTCGAGAAGGCCGGCAGCTTCGACATCGACAAGGTGGCGGCGGCCTCGCCGGGCATCGAGTTCAAGGGCGCGCCGGAAGGTTACGTGCGCATCCACGAGAACCACCACCTGTGGAGCAAGACCCGCATCGGCCTCGCCAAGGCCGACGGCCAGTTCGACGTGATCCACGAGACCGCCGAGCTGATGGAGCCGGATCCCTTCCCGAAGGGCTACCAGTAAGCGGCGTTGCCGCGGCCGGCCCCCACCCCGGCCCTCCCCCGTCGAAGATGGGGGAGGGCCGGGGTGGGGCCGAATGCGACCAATCCCCCGCCCACAACGCACCACCCGCCGCGGAGGGCTCCATGTTCGACGGCTACAGCCTCAGCGAGCTCGGCTCGATCTTTGCGATGCAGGGATTCGCCGGCCTCATCCTCTTCTCGGTCTTCGTCCTGATGGCGCTCGGCCTCGCGATCATCTTCGGGCAGATGGGCGTCATCAACATGGCGCACGGGGAGTTCATGATCCTCGGCGCCTACGTCACCTTCGTCTGCTCGCATCTGGTCGGCGAGCACGCGCCCTGGCTGTTCCCCGGCTATTTCTTCATCGCCATGGCGCTGGCCTTCGTCGCCAGCGGGTCGCTGGGCATGCTGGTGGAATGGTCGCTGATCCGCTTCCTCTACCGCCGGCCGCTCGACACGCTGCTGGCGACCTGGGGCCTCAGCCTGATCATGCAACAGATCTTCCGCTCCACCTTCGGCGCGCGCGAGGTGGGCGTGACCCTGCCGGACTGGCTGATGGGCTCGCTCAGCCTGACCGACACCATCGAGGTGCCGATCAACGGCCTGTTCGTCATGGCGCTGACCATGACGATCAGCGCGGTGGTCTATGCGGTGCTGTTCCGCGCCCGCTGGGGCCGGGGGGTGCGGGCGGTGATGCAGAACCGGGTGATGGCCGGGGCCGTCGGCATCAACACCGAGAAGGTCGACCGCTACACCTTCGGGCTGGGCTGCGGCATCGCCGGGGTGGCGGGCAGCGCCTTCACCATGGTCGGCTCGACCGGCCCGACCTCGGGCCAGCTCTACATCGTCGACACCTTCCTGGTGGTCGTCTTCGGCGGCGCGCAGAGCCTGATCGGCACCATCGCGTCGGCCTTCACCATCTCGCAGGCGCAATCGACCATGGAGTTCTTCCTGAGCGGCTCCATGGCCAAGGTGCTCACGCTGCTGACGGTGGTCGGCATCCTGATGCTGCGCCCGCAGGGTCTCTTCGTCCTCAAGGTCCGTCGCTGAGGGAGCCGCCATGACCCGCTCATTCCTTACCGGCACCCGCGGCGAGCTGCTGGGCGTGGGCGTCCTCGCCCTCCTCGTCCTGCTGGTGCTGCCGCTGTCGCTCGACGTTTTCCGGCTCAATCTGGTGGGCAAATACCTGACCTACGCCTTCGTCGCGGTCGGGCTGGTGCTGTGCTGGGGCAGTGCCGGCATCCTCAGCCTGGGCCAGGGCATCTTCTTCGGGCTCGGCGGCTACTGCATGGCGATGTTCCTGAAGTTGGAGGCGTCCAACCCCGAGGCCACGAAGATCCAGTCCACCCCCGGCATCCCGGACTTCATGGACTGGAACCAGCTGACATCCCTGCCGTGGTTCTGGGAGCCGTTCCACAGCCTGACCTTCTCCCTGGCGGCGGTGGTGCTGGTGCCGTCGGCGCTGGCCTTCGTGATCGGGGTGGCGATGTTCAAGCGCCGGGTGGGGGGCGTGTATTTCGCCATCATCACCCAGGCCATCGCCGCCATCCTGACCATCCTGATCGTCGGCCAGCAGGGCTACACCGGCGGCATCAACGGCATCACCGACCTGCGCACGCTGAAGGGCTGGGACATCCGCACCGACGAGGCGAAGCTGGTTCTCTACTTCGTCAACGCCGCCCTGCTGCTGGGCTGCATCCTGCTCTGCCTGGCCGTGCGCCGCTCCAAGCTCGGCCGCATCCTGGTGGCGCTGCGCGACAAGGAGGACCGGGTCCGCTTCTCCGGCTACGACGTGGCGAACTTCAAGACCTTCGTCTTCTGCCTGGCGGCGGCGCTGGCCGGGGTCGGCGGGGCGATGTTCACGCTGCAGGTGGGGTTCATGTCGCCGTCCTTCGTCGGCATCGTGCCGTCCATCGAGCTGGTGATCTACTGCGCGGTCGGCGGCCGGCTGTCGCTGCTGGGAGCGGTCTACGGCACGCTGCTGGTCAACTGGGCCAAGACCAGCTTCTCCGAAAGCTTCCCGGAGCTGTGGCTGTTCGCCATGGGTGCGCTCTTCATCGGCGTCGTCATGGCCTTCCCCAACGGGCTCGCCGGCCTCTTCCAGACCCATGTGGTGCCGCGGCTGGACCGGCTGCGGGGGCGCGGCCTGCCGCCGGTTCCCGGCCCCACCCGCATGGCGGCCGAGTGAGGAGGGCTCAACCCATGACCAACGCGACCGATTTCCTGCTGTCGGTGGAGGGGCTGACCGTGTCCTTCGACGGCTTCAAGGCGGTGGACGATCTCTCCTTCTATGTGGACGAGAACGAGATCCGCGTGATCATCGGCCCCAACGGGGCGGGCAAGACCACGGTGCTCGACCTGATCTGCGGGCGCACGAAGGCGTCCGGCGGCTCGGTCAAGTTCCGCGGCAAGGAGCTGACCGCGATGCGCGAACACCAGATCGTGCACGCCGGGGTGGGCCGCAAGTTCCAGAACCCGTCCATCTACGACGACCTGACGGTGTTCGAGAATCTGGAGATCTCCTACCCCCGTGGCCGTTCGGTTTGGGGGGCGCTGGCCTTCAAGCGCGACGCCGCGGTGCGCGAGCGCATCCACGAGATCGCCGAGATGATCTTCCTCGCCGACCATCTGGAGCAGCGGGCCGAATATCTCAGCCACGGCCAGAAACAGTGGCTGGAGATCGGCATGCTGCTGATCCAGGACCCGCAGCTCCTGATGCTGGACGAGCCGGTGGCGGGCATGAGCGTGAACGAGCGGGTCAAGACCGCCGAGCTGCTCAACCGCATCATCGCCGACCGCTCGGTGATCGTGATCGAGCACGACATGAAGTTCGTCGAGGACATCGCCCACAAGGTCACCGTCCTCCACCAGGGGAAGATCCTGTCCGAAGGCTCGATGGAGCGGGTCAAGAACGACCCGAAGGTCGTCGAAGTCTATCTCGGCCACTGAGCCGCCCACCCGATCACCCCACCGGATCACGAGGAGGATCGCATGCTGTCGGTCACCGACCTGCGCGTCGCCTACGGGCAGAGCGAGGTCCTGCACGGCCTGACCTTCACCACGGCACCCGGCGAGATCGTCGCCATCATGGGGCGCAACGGCATGGGCAAGACCACGCTGATGAAGTCCCTGATGGGCATCGTGCCGTCGCGCTCCGGCGCCATCCGCATCGGCGGCGACGAGCTGACGGGGCTGAAGAGCTACGAGCGCGTGGCGAAGGGTGTCGCCTACGTGCCGCAGGGCCGCATGGTCTTCCCGGCCATGACGGTCCGGGAGAACATCGAGACCGGCCTGACCGTGCGCGGCGAACGGCAGGTGCCGCCCGACATCTACGAGCTGTTCCCGGTGCTGCTGGAGATGCGCGGCCGGCGCGGCGGCAACCTGTCGGGCGGCCAGCAGCAGCAGCTCGCCATCGCCCGCGCGCTGGCGAGCCGGCCCAAGGTGCTGCTGCTCGACGAACCGACGGAGGGCATCCAGCCCTCCATCATCCGCGAGATGGCCCGCACGCTCCGCCGCATCCGTGACGAGCGCGGGCTCAGCATCATCGTGTCGGAGCAGGTGCTGAGCTTCGCGCTCGACATCGCCGACCGCGTGCTGGTCATGGAGAACGGCGAGATCGTTCACGAGGACAGCCGCGACCGGGTGGACGAGGCCAAGGTCGCCCGCCTGCTGTCGGTCTGACCCCCGGTTCCCCCAAAAGGAGGACGCGGCCCGATGCGGATCGCCCATCTCACCACACTGGTGTCCGTCGCCACCCCGCTGCTCGCGGCAGCGGCGGCGGCCTGCCTTCTCTCGCTCAGCGGACCCGGCACGGCGTCGACGCTGGGGCTGCTGCTGCTCGCCGCGATCGGTGTCGGCGTGCCCGCGATCATCGGCACGCTGGGCGGCCGGCTGGCCGGGGGCCTCACCGCCCTGGCCATGGACGCCGCGCCGGTGCCCTCCGGCCTCGCCGAGCTGGACGCGGTCGCCACCGTCCTGCGCCGCCTGCGCGACGAGGCGGCGGCGGACGCCGCCCGCAGTGCCGGGCGCGACACCGAACGCACCACCATGGAGGAGCGCGCCCGCCGGCTGGAAAGCCTGACCCGGGATTTCGAGAGCCGGGTCGGGCAGCTCACCCACGCCCTGACGGTGGCGGCGTCGGAGATGACCGACACCGCCCGCAACATGGCCGGTACGGCGGAGGTCTGCAGCCGGCTGTCCGGCACCGCGGCGACCGCGTCGGGCGAGACCTCCGCCAGCGTGCGGACGGTGGCGGTCTCGGCCGAACAGCTGTCCGCCTCGATCGCCGACATCGGACGCCAGGTCGCCGGCTCCGCCGAGATCGCCGGGCAGGCGGTGCAGGACGCCCAACGCACCGACAGCGTGGTCAAGGGGCTGGCCGACGGCGCCCAGAAGATCGGCGAGGTGGTCACACTGATCCAGGGCATCGCCGGCCAGACCAACCTGCTGGCGCTCAACGCCACCATCGAGGCGGCCAGGGCGGGCGAGGCCGGCAAGGGCTTCGCCGTGGTGGCGAGCGAGGTCAAGACGCTGGCCAACCAGACCAGCAAGGCGACCGAGGAGATCGCCGCCCAGGTCTCCGCCATCCAGACCGCAACCGCGGAGGCGGTGGAGGCGATCCGCGGCATCGCCCAGACCATCGGCCGCATCAGCGACATCGCCACCGGCATCGCCGGCTCCGTCCGCGAGCAGGGCGGCGTCACCGGCGCCATCGCCGAGAACGTGCGGACGGCGTCGGCCGGTGCCGCCAGCATGGCGCGCAGCCTCGCCGACATGACGGACGCCACCGGCAGCGCCGGCACTGCGGCGGGGCAGGTGCTCAGCGTCGCCGGAACGGTGGCCGGCCACATCGAGCAACTGACCCGCGAGGTCGACGGCTTCCTGTCGGAGGTCAGCCTGCAATCCGCCCTGCGCCGGCGGCGCACCGGCAACGGGCTGACCATCGGCAGGCCAGGGGCCGGCCCCGCCATCCCGCGCGGCCCCGCGACGGCGCTGGTCAACACCCGCGGCCTCGCCGTCACCGACGACACGGTGACCGTCGGCATCCTGCATTCCGACACCGGCACCATGGCGATCAGCGAGGCCGGCTCGGTGCAGGCGGAGCTGCTGGCGATCCAGCAGATCAACGACAGCGGCGGCGTGCTCGGCCGGCGCATCGACGTGGTGCAGGCGGATGGCGCCAGCGACTGGCCCACCTTCGCCGCCCGCGCCGACACGCTGCTGGGGCGCGACCGCGTGGCCGCGGTGTTCGGCTGCTGGACATCGGCGTCGCGCAAGGCCGTGCTGCCGGTGTTCGAGACGCACAACGGCCTGCTCTACTACCCCACCCAGTACGAGGGGCTGGAGCAGTCGCGGCAGGTCATCTACACCGGCGAGGAGGCGACCCAGCAGATCTTCGCCGGGCTCGACTGGGTGATGCGGGAGAAGCGGGCGAAGACCTTCTTCCTGATCGGCTCCGACTACGTCTGGCCGCGCGCCTCCAACGCCATCGCCCGCCAGCACATCGAGTCCAAGGGCGGCCGCGTGGTGGGCGAGCAGTATGTGGAGCTGGGCGACACCCGCTTCGCCGGCGTCGTCGCCCGCATCAAGGCGGCGAAGCCGGATGTGATCTACGCCATCGTGGTGGGCGGCTCCAACGTCGCCTTCTACAAGCAGCTCAAGGCCGCCGGCGTCGGGCTCGACCAGCAGATCGTGCTGACCAACTCGGTGGGCGAGGACGAGGCGCTGGGCATCGGCGGCGAGCACATCGCCGGCGCCTTCTCCTGCTGCAAGTATTTCCAGAGCATCGACAGCGCCGACAACCGCGCCTTCGTCGCCGCCTTCAAGGCCATGTGGGGCGAGGACAGCGTGATCGGCAACGTCAGCCACAACGCCTATCTGGGCCCCTGGCTGTGGAAGCGGACGGTGGAAAAGGCCGGCAGCTTCGACATCGACCGTCTGGTCGCCGCCTCGCCCGGCGTGGAGTTCCCCACCGCCCCCACCGGCTTCGTCCGCATCCACGACAACCATCACCTGTGGAGCAAGACCCGCATCGGCCGGGCCCGCGCCGACGGCCAGTTCGACGTGGTCCACGAGACCCCCGACCTGATCGAGCCCAATCCCTTCCCCGCGGGCGTGTCCGCCGACGCGCTGCGCGCGGCCTGACCGTCCCCCCCGCAACCCGACAACGACGAACGAAACGCAAAAGGAGAGCATCGTGGCCGAGACCCTGATCAAGATCGACCTGTCGGAGACTCCCTACAAGAACGACATGATCCACAACCGCTGGCACCCGGACGTGCCGATGGTGGCGACGGTGAAGCCGGGCGACGATTTCATCGTCGAGTGCTACGACTGGACCGGCGGGCAGATCAAGAACGACGACAACGCCGCCGACGTGCGCGACGTCGATCTCAGCCAGGTGCATTTCCTCAGCGGCCCGATCGGAGTCGAGGGGGCGGAGCCGGGCGACCTGCTGGTGGTGGACCTGCTCGACATCGGCGCCTTCCCCTCGATGACCTGGGGCTTCAACGGCTTCTTCTCCAAGAAGAACGGCGGCGGCTTCCTGACCGACCATTTCCCGCTGGCGCAGAAGTCGATCTGGGACATCTCCGGAGTCTACACCCACTCCCGCCATGTGCCGGGGGTGAAGTTCGCCGGGCTGGTCCATCCCGGCCTGATCGGCTGCCTGCCGTCGCACGACCTGCTCGCCAAATGGAACGCGCGCGAGCAGGCGCTGATCGACACCAACCCGGAGCGGGTGCCGCCGCTCGCCAACCCGCCCTTCGCGCCGACCGCCCACATGGGCCGGCTGAAGGGCGAGGCGCGCGACAAGGCGGCGGCCGAGGGTGCGCGCACCGTGCCGCCGCGCGAACATGGCGGCAATTGCGACATCAAGGACCTGTCGCGCGGTTCGCGCATCTATTTCCCGGTCTATGTGAAGGGCGGCGGGCTGTCGCTGGGCGACCTGCACTTCAGCCAGGGCGACGGCGAGATCACCTTCTGCGGCGCCATCGAGATGGCGGGATGGGTGCACATGAAGGTCGACCTGATCAAGGACGGCGTGGCGAAGTACGGCATCCGCAACCCGATCTTCAAGCCCAGCCCGATCGTCCCGACCTACAACGACTACCTGATCTTCGAGGGCATCTCGGTGGACGAGGCGGGAACGCAGCATTACCTGGACGTGCACGTCGCCTACCGCCAAGCCTGCCTGAACGCCATCGAGTATCTGAAGAAGTTCGGCTATTCCGGCGCCCAGGCCTACGCCATCCTCGGCACGGCCCCGGTGCAGGGCCACATCAGCGGGGTGGTCGACATCCCCAACGCCTGCGCCACCCTGTTCCTGCCGACGGAAATCTTCGACTTCGACATCCGCCCGAACGCCAAGGGCCCGGTGAAGCACATCACCGGCGAGGTCGACGTGCCGCTGGCTCCGGACCTCTGAGGCGGGAGACGCCGATGCCCGCCTACGACTACGCCTGCGCCGCCTGCGGCGGCGACTTCACCGCGATCCGGCCGATGGCGGAGTCGGCGGCCCCGCAGCCCTGTCCGGGTTGCGGGGCGTCGGCCCCACGGGTGATCCGCACAGCCCCCGCCTTCTCCGGTCTGCCCGCCGCGACGCGGAACGCCCACACCCTCAACGAACGCAGCGCCGACCGGCCGGCGCTGCTGTCGGAGGGCGGGCGCAAACATGGGCCGGGTTGCGGCTGCTGCGGCGGCAGCGCGAAGAACGCGCGTCCCGTCCTGCGCGGGCTCGACGGGTCCAAGGCCTTCCCGACCGCAAGGCCCTGGATGATCAGTCACTGACCACCATCGCCACGTTCTGAACGCCAAAGCCCGGATCGTTTCCATGATCCGGGCTTTGCTGCGTCTTTGTCAAGCCGATGAAAAGCGGCTGTTACGAGAATCATATGATTCAAGGATCCTTATGATCATCATTCTCTCGCGAGCAGATGCATGATCATGCAATCCCTTGATTCACAGCAATTGTGGAAGTTGGGGGATGGAAGACTGTGGGATTGTCGCGGCGGGAAGCGGAAGCGGGTGGGAATGGCGAATCGGGTGGGGTGGAAGCCCGTGGGAATCGGCCTGCCGGCCGTGATCGCCAATTGTGGAAGCCGGTGTGACACCGACCTGGAAGCCGGTGGGAATGGCCAGGCAAATATGGAAGCCCGTGGGACAAGCGACTGTGCCCGGTCCGCTGCGGCAAAGGTGGAAGCTGGTGGGATGCCGACAGGTTTCCCGGGCGAACCATGGAAGCCCGTGGGATGACAACGAGGTTGGCCGGCGGTGGTCGTCGGCGGATCACCCTGCCGAGCCTTGCTGCACAAATGGCTGAAACGCAATGTTGTTTTCGGTATAGGCGGCGTCGATCCGGCGATCGGGCGGCGGCGGGCTTTCCCACGGGCTTCCACATTCGGCCGGCGAGTCCGGCCGCCCGTCCGTCCCACGGGGTTCCATGTTTGAGCGTACGACGGTGGCCGGTCTTCCCACGGGCTTCCATCTCTCGCGCGGCGGCGGCATCGCTTTCCCACGGGCTTCCATGTTTCCCGCCCAGGGCCGGGCCGGCTGCCGGTGCTGCGAATCGGACCCTGCGAAACATGGAACGGGGCTTCCACCTTTTGGCCTTGACTCCGCGCGCCGCGGATCGGGAGAATCCCCGGCATCCGCGAACGGGAAGACACGAGCATGCGCCACGAGATCAGCCGGATCGAGCTGGAAAAGCCGGACGACCTCATCAACTCGCCAAACCTCGTGTCGATGGCGGCGGCCTATCTGGTCAACGCCGTGCTGCTGAACGAGCAGTTGAACCCGTCCGACGCCAACGACATCCGCCGCATCCCGGTGCGCGACGTCCGGCTGCTGCTGGGGGCGGAGAACAGCCACAACACCCAGTTCCTGGAGCGCGTGTTGGACGAGCTGCTGACCACCAAGATCACCTGGGGCAGCCTCGTGTGGCCGGGGGAGGGGGGCGAGGCGGCGGAGGACGCCGACGCGGACGTCGATCCGGAGGGGGAGATGACGGTCACCGCCACCACCTTCCTGTCCGAATACGCCTACCGTGTCCGCAGCAAGGACGGCATGCTGCCCGAGAAGGGCTTCATCAAGTACCGGCTGAACCCGCGCATCCACCAGATCATGCGGGAACGCCGGCTGGTCACCAACATCAACCTCGTCACCCAGCGCGCCTTCGCCTTCCAGTACAGCCAGAAACTCTACGAGGTGCTGCAGCGCGCCCTGCAACGCAACCCCGACAAGCCGGCCCCGACCGAGATCATCCGGGTCGCCGACCTGCGCATCCTGCTGGGGGTGGGGCCCGACCGCTACCCGGTCTTCGCCGACCTCAACCGCTATGTGCTGAAGCCGGCGGTGGACGAGATCAACCAGGCCGCCGACATCGCCGTCGCCACCAAGACGCTGCGCCAGAACCGCGCCGCCTACGGCATCGAGTTCACCGTGACCCGCAAGCGGGAGTTCCAGTTCAGCCTGGCGCTCGACGCCAACACCCTGCCGGAGCTGTTCCGACAAGCCATGCTCGACAAGCGCAACGATGCCGAGCGCGGCCACCTCGTGCGCAAGCTGTCCAACTACAACATCGCCAAGGCGGCGGCGGTGGAGTTCATCGAGCAGCTCGGCCTCGCCCAGGTGGAGGAGACGCTCAAGCTGTGCGAGGCGGATTTCAAGGCCGGCTACAAGCCGATGAACAAGAACGCCTATGTGCGGAGCTGCCTGAAAGGCAACAGCACCCCCGGCGACTTCGCCGCCCGCGCGACCCTGACCGCCGTCGATGAGGACAAGCAGCCCTTCGTGCGCATCCTGTGCGAGGAGTTCGGTTTCACCGAGGCCGAGGCGACCCGCGCCGCGCGCGAGCATGCGTTGGAGCGGCTGTCCGGCAACATCGATTATGTCCGCGGGAAGCGCGCCGCCGACGGACGGCGCATCGGCAAGGGCTACATGAAGGCCGCGCTCCGCGACGACTACGCGGCCAGCCTCAACGGCCCCGCGCCGGAGGAGGGCGGCGACGCGGGGGGCCCCAACGGCCAGGGCGCGGACATCCAGGGCGCCGACCTGATCGCGCGCATGCGCGCTCTCTACGAGGCCCTGCCGGAGGCCGCGCGGGCGGAGCTGCGGGAGGAGTTCCAGGGGCTGCAGCCGCCCGGCTTCACCGACCGGGCGCGCCGCGACTTTCGGTCGCAGGGGCCGGAGCACCCGCTGGCGGTGTGGCCCTTCTTCGCGTGGTTCCTGGGGCAGCGGAAGGGCTGGGCCGAGCGCAACGGCGACGCGCGTTAACGTGCCGTCAAACGCTTCACCCTAGACTGTACCAACCGGAACGGAACCGCACGGATCGCCCGATCCTGCGGTACAAATTGTCGCTGGTCTGGTTGGGCCTTCCGACCGAAGTTCGGGTCTTCGGGCGACGGACGGGCGCGGTGTGGGCGGTACCGGTGAATCCTCAGGGCGGGTAGGCGAGCACGGACGGTGATGACGAGCGTGGCTGACAGAACGAACGAGGAACTGGTGTCCGCCATCGCCGTCGACCGGGATCGTACGGCGTTCGCGGCGCTGTTCCGGCAGTACGGCCCGAAGATCGAAAGCTACGCCCTGCGCAATGGTGCCGGCCGCGCCGCGGCGGAGGAGCTGGTGCAGGACGTGATGCTGACCGTCTGGCTGCGGGCGGACAGCTTCAACCCGGCGCTCGCCTCGGTCGGCACCTGGATCTTCACCATCGCGCGCAACCGGCGCATCGACCGCATCCGCAAGGAAACCCGCCCGGAGATCGATCCGAACGACCCGGCCCTGCTGCCGGTTGCCGATCTGCCCCCCGACCGGGTTCTCGAATTGTCGGAGGATCGCAGGATTCTATCCGTCGCCATGAATTCTCTTTCGCCGGAGCAATCCGAAGTGCTGCGCCTTTCGTATTTCGAGGGAAAGACGCAGACGGAGATTGCCGAGGAGCGGAACATTCCGCTCGGAACCGTCAAGACCCGGATGCGTTTGGCGCTTGGACACCTCAAGCGCACCCTGCAACCGCGCATGGTCTGATGGAATGGTCGCTGTCCTGCCGAACCAGCATCCCGAGGAGGAACGCCTCCTCGCCTACGCCACCGGCTCCCTTGGGGAGGTCAAGTCCCTGCTCGTGGCCACCCATCTCGCCCTCTGTCCGCTCTGCCGGGCGAGTGTGGAGGCCTATGAGGCGGAGTGCGGCGGCTGGTTCGACGGGCTTGGCGGCGGGGCCGAAGACGACCGCTGGAGCGCGATGCTGGCGGCCTGCG
Source organism: Azospirillum oleiclasticum (assembly GCF_013423485.1). GTDB lineage: Bacteria > Pseudomonadota > Alphaproteobacteria > Azospirillales > Azospirillaceae > Azospirillum > Azospirillum oleiclasticum. The sequence continues at coordinate 93,895 of NZ_JABFFR010000036.1, read as the reverse complement.
ACGCGCGGCTCGACACCGCCGTCCTGCCGCCCCCGGCGCCGCGGTCCACCCTGCCCATGACCGGCCCGCTGGTGCCCGAGCCGCTGCGCGGCCGGCTCGGCCGTCCGCTGTTCGATTTCGGCTGGAACGAGATCGCGCCCGCCGTCTGGCTGTCGGACTGGACGGTCAAGGACGCGCAAACCACCGGCTGTCTGCTGCGCATGGGGCCCGGTGCCCCGGTCCCGCCCCACCACCACAGCGCCAACGAGATGCTTCTGGTCCTGACCGGCGCCTTCCACGACGAGTACGGGCATTACCGCGTCGGCGATGTGGCCGACATCCCCGCCGACACCGATCATTACGCGGTGGCGGAGCATGGCGGCGACTGCGTCTGCCTGTTCCTGCTGGACGGGGAGATCCGGTTCCTCTGACGACTTCCTCGGAGCGGCGGCCCTACCCGGCCCGCCCGAACTGCCGCCGCAGCTCGGCGCCTGCCTCCGGCAGCTTGCCGCGGGAGACCTCGGCGTTGAAATCGTGCGCGGGGTAGTCCCAGTAGCCCTGGTAGAGCACGGGGTGGGCGCGGATCCAGGCGGCCATGTTCCTCACGAACAGCGGATCGTCACCGCCGCCGTGACCGTCGGGGCGGGTGCCCGTGCCCCATTCGGCGAAGGACATGGGCTTGCCGTGCTTGCGGGCGAAGTCGGCGTGCCATTTCAGGCCGAACGACTGGTTCATCAGGTCGTCCCAGCGCTGCTCCGGCGTCTTCACCCCCTTGGTCCAGGTCTGGTTGTAGACGTCGAGGCCGATGATATCGACGTAGGCGTCACCGGGATAGACCTGGTCGGACGGGACCTGCTGCCAGCCGAGCGTCGGGTTCCAGTCGAACTTGAAGTCGGCGCCCGGCACGTCGCGCATGGTGGTGACGATCCGCTGCCAGAACGCCACCCACGCCTTGGGGTCCTTCTTGGCGGCCCAGGGATACCAGCCGCCGTTGAACTCCCACCCCAGCCGGATGACGGCGCCGGCGTGGCCGTCGGCCACCAGAATCCGCGCGATCTCCTGGAAATACCGGTCGTAGGCGCCCTCGGCCCCGGCGCGCAGCGTGTTGTCCTTGCCGTTCGGCAGCATCGGCACGGACAGCGCCAGAGCGTAGGGCGCGCCGCGCCAGCAGCCGGAGATCCAGCGGGAACTGTCGACCATCTTCTGCCAGCTGTCGCGCGCCAGGAAATCGACCACCCGGTCGATGGGGCGGCCCAGCCACTGCTCGAAGCCGGCGATGCGCGGCTTGCCCTCGCAGCCCGCCCCCTTGTAGACGGCCAGATCCTGCGCCCCGGCGGGGGTGGCGAGGGCGACCAGCGCGGCCAGCAGGGCAGGGCGCGCGACGGACATCAGGGCGTGCGCCGTTCTCATCCCTTCACCCGGTCCAGGTCGTTGAAGCGCAGCCGGTTCGCCAGCGGCCGGTCGAGCAGCCGGCTCGCCTCCGCCAGCGCGAAGAGGGCGAGGCGCTTGGGCGTCGGCCGGATGGCGAGTGCGCGCATCATGTGCCGGCGCGCGTCGCCGAAATTCCGTTCGCAGAAATTCACCCGACCGACCTCCCACAGGACCGAGGCGCGCACGCGCCGTTGCAGCGCCGTCCAGCGCGCCGCGCCCAGCTTCCGCCCGATCTCGGCGTTGCCGGCCAGCGCCGCCAGGAACGGCTCGTGGTTCGCCCAAACGCTCGCCAGCGAGCGGCTGGCACTGCCCGGCGTCAGCCGGTGGAACAGCACGTTGGGCACCGGCCCGGCGAAGCGGAACGGACCCTGCGCCGCCAGCCGGGCGCAGAACTCCCAGTCCTCCGACAGGCGCAGGCCGGCGCGGAAGCCGCCGGCGGCGACCGCCGCCTCCGTCCGCATGAGGATCTGGCCGACGTTGAGGAAACCGTTCTCCACCATCGCCGCCAGCACGTCGCCGTCGGGGTAGGTGTGGCGGGGCAGCGGCTTCTGCCCCGGCTGCGGGCTGCCGTCGCCGAGGATCTTCACCACCGTGCCGAAGGCCGCCACGGCACCCGCGTCCCCCTTCAGGAAAGCGCCGAGCCGTTCCAGCGCGCTGTCGTGCAAACGGTCGTCGGCGTCGAGGAACATCAGGAAGCGCCCGCGCGCCAGTTCGAGCCCGCGGTTGCGCGCCGCCGATACGCCGCCGTTCGCCTGCCGCACCACCCGGATGCGCGGATCGCCGGTGGCGGCGGCGCGCTCCGCCGTGCCGTCGGAGGACCCGTCGTCCACCACCACGCACTCCCAGTCCGCGACGTTCTGTGCGATCAGGCTGTGCAGCGCGTCGCCGATGAAGCGCTCGGCGTTGTAGGCGGGGATGACGACGGTCGTTTCGACCAAGCGGGCGGGCATGCGGGCGGGCTCCATGCTGCGACCGCACAGCATCTTTGGCGCGGCCTGCCGCCTGTCAACGCATCAATGGGGGAGCCTCCGGACGCGCGCCGGGGATGGGGGTAACGCCTTTCCCCCGGACACCGGCGGCGGCCGCCGTCCTTATGTTGCGGTTGCACCGCGGTACGCGCGGTGGAGCGCCAACCGTTCCGGACACCCGCATGACCGAGCCCGGCAAGCCGCCGAAGATCCTGTTCGTCAGCACGCTCTATTACCCGCACCATGTCGGCGGCGCGGAAGCCACCGTGCGCATGCTGGCGGAGGCGGCGGCGGCGCGCGGGCAGGAGGTGGTCGTGGTCACCCTCGCCCCCGACGGGCGGGAGGCCGAGGACGTGGTGAACGGGGTGAAGGTCGTCTACCTGCCGCTCGCCAACCTGTTCTTTCTGCATGGCCCCGGCCGCAAGCCGCGCTGGCTGCGCCCGCTGTGGCATCTGATCGACGCCTGGAACCCGGTGATGGCGCGGCGGCTGGGCCGGGTGCTGGACCGCGAGAAGCCGGACGTGGTCAACCTGCACAACGTGCAGGGCTTCTCCGTCGCCGCCTGGGGGGCGGTGGCGCGCCGCGGCATCCCGGTGGTGCAGACGCTGCACGACTACTACACCGGCTGCGCCAACTCCTCGATGTTCCGGCACGGGCGCAACTGCGAGCGGCCGTGCGCCGCCTGCGTGGCGCTGGGCACGCCGCGGCGGCGGTTGTCGCGCCACGCCGCGGTGGTCACCACGGTCAGCCGCCGGTTGTTCGAGCGCATCCGCGCCGCCGGCGTCTACGCCGGGGTGGGCGACGTGCGCGTCATCCACAACTGCAACGCCGGGGAGGCGCAGGTCCCCCGCGAGCCGCCGCGCCCCGGCCGCCCCCTGCGCTTCGGCTTTCTCGGCCGGCTGGAGCCGGTGAAGGGGCTGGAGCTGCTGCTCGACACCGTGGCTTCCCTGCCGGACGGCCGCGCTGTCGCCATCGTCGGCGGCACCGGCGCGCCTGAGTACGAGGCGGCGGTCCGCGGTCGCTACGAGGGGCCGGGGGTACGCTTCCTCGGCTGGGTCGACCCGCCCCGCTTCTTCCAGGAGATCGACGTGCTGGTCGTCCCCTCCATCTGGGAGGAGCCGCTGTCGCGCGTCTCGCACGAGGCGATGGGTTACGGCGTGCCGGTGGTGGGTGCGCGCACCGGCGGCATCCCGGAGATCGTGCGCGACGGGGACACGGGCTTCCTGTTCAAGGCCGGCGACGCCGACGACCTCGCCCGCGTGCTGCGCGGCCTGATCGAGGCGCCGCCGGACTGGGCGGCGCTGTCCGAACGCTGCCGCAGCCACGCGGAATCCTTCCGGCTGGAGCCGGTGTTCGAGAGCTACCGCGCCGCCTGGGAGGACGCCGCCACCCGGCGCGCGCCGCGGCGGGCCGCCTGAATCGCCACCATCGGCCACCACCACGTCGGGGAACGACACGCCTTGTCCACACCGAACCAGACCGCGGATGGCGGCAATCTGCGCGCCCGCGCCATCCGCGGGGGTGTCTTCTCGCTGGCGTCGCAGGGCGGGCGGCTGGTCATCCAGATCGGCACCACCGCGATCCTGGCGCGGCTGCTCAGCCCCGGGGAGTTCGGGCTGGTTGCCATGGTCATCCCCTTCGTGGCGCTGGTCCAGCTCCTCCAGGACGCCGGGCTGCCGTCGATCACGCTGCAGCGCCAGGACATCACCGAGGAGCAGATCGCCACGCTGTTCTGGACCAACATGCTGCTGGCGGCGGTCATGTCGGGGGTGCTGGCGCTGTGCGCACCGCTGGTGGCGGCCTTCTTCGACGACGGGCGGCTGAACGCCATCACCATCGCCTTCGCCGCCTTGCTGATCCCGGCGGCGGCGGGGGTGCAGCACCGGGCGCTGCTCCAGCGCACCCTGAACTTCCGCGCGCTGGCTGTCATCGACATCTCCATCCAGCTCATCGCGACCGCGGCGGCGGTGGTGGTGGCGTGGTACGGTTACGGCTACTGGGCGCTGGTGGTGCACGCGGCGACGCTGCCCATCGCGCAGCTGCCGATGCTGTGGCTGACGGTGCGCTGGAGCCCCGGCCGGCCGCGCGGCTTCCGCGAGGCGCGCCACCTGCTGCGGGCCGGCGGCGAGATCGCCGGCTTCAACCTGCTCAACTACTTCGCGCGCAACCTCGACAACATCCTGATCGGCAAGGTGTGGGGGGAGGCGGCGCTGGGCCTGTACGGCCGCGCCTACAACCTGATGCTGACGCCGGTCAACCAGATCAACGTGCCGGTCGGCCATGTGGCGGTGCCGCTGCTCAGCAAGCTGGCGCACGATCCGGCGCGCTACCGCAACGCCTACCGCCAGATCCTGGAGAAGATGCTGCTGGTGACCATGCCCGGCATCGTCGTGCTGATCGTCGCCGCACCGTCGGTGGTGCTGCTGCTGTTCGGACCCAAGTGGCTGGAGGCCGCCCCCATCCTGGCCGCACTCGGCGTGACGGCGCTGGTGCAGCCGGCCAACAACTCCACCGGCTGGCTCTATGTCAGCCAGGGGCGCACCCGCGACCTGTTCCGCTGGGGCTTCATCGGCACACCGTTGCAGGTGGCGGCCATCGTGGCGGGGCTGCCCTGGGGGCCGATGGGAGTGGCGATCAGCTTCGCCGCGGTCAATGTGCTGGTCATCACGCCGCTGATCTGGTGGCGGGTGGACAGCCCCTGCTTCCGCGCCAAGGACTTCGCCGCCGCCGTGGCGCCCTTCGCCGCCAGCTCGATCCTGTCAGGCGGGGCATTGATGCTCGGCGGCGGGCTGTTTCCCGGCTATCACCCGCTGCTGGTGATCCTGGCCTCCTGCGTCTGGACCTACGGCTGTCAGCTCGCCATCCTGCTGGCCCTGCCGCGCCACCGCCGCGTGGTGCTGGAACTGGTGACCATGGCCGCCGACGCCATGCGCATGGCGACCCGCCCGCGGGGGGCGTGAGAAAAACTCCCTCTCCCGCCGGAGGTGGGCGAGGGTCTTCTACGACCCCGCGCGGTAGCCGCCACGCAGCGCCTTCGCCAGCACGATGGGGAGGTTCCAGGCGCCCAGCCGCAGGACGTCGGCGGCGCTGGTGCCGCTTTCCAGGAGGAGCGCGCGGGCGGTGGCGAAGCGCTTCTCCTTCAGCGCGTCCACGAAGCGGCGGTAGTGGTAGCGGCGCTCCACGCTGCGCCGGTGCGCCTCCAGCGCGCTCCTCGCCGCCGGGTCGCGCCCCACCGCCGGATCGTCCAGCAGGCGCCGGTCAAAGGCGACGATGCGGCCGAGATCGCCGGCGGTCTGCACGTGAGTCGCCGTTCCCGGCCGCACGGTGTAGAGATAGCCGGCCTCCGGCGTCAGCCACCAGGAACCGCCGGCGGCCAGCGCGCGGGCGGCGAACATGAAATCCTCGGCGTAGCGGTTGCGCTCGTCGTAGCGCAGGCCGTGACGCTCCAGGAAGGCACGGCGCAGCATCGGCTTCAGGAAGCCCATGTTGAAGCAGGGCAGCTCCCGCAGCCGCCGGTCCAGCCCGCCCTCGTTCAGCGCCACGAACTCGGCGAGCGTCAGCCGGCGCGGTTCGGCCAGCAGGAAGCTGGGGACCATGGCGCCGGTCTCCCGTCCGTCGCCGTCGCACAGCATCAGGTTGTCGGCCACCAGATCGGCCCCGGTCCGCGTGGCGAGGTCCAGAAGACGGGCGAGCCGGTCGGGTGCCATGCGGTCGTCGGCGTCGAGCAGCGCCACCCAGTCGCCGCGCGCCGCCTGAAGCGCGCGGTTGCGCGCGGCGGACGGGCCGGCGTTGGCGGGCTGGCGCAGCAGGCGCACGCGCGGGTCCGCCGCGGCCAGCCGCTCCACCACGGCGGCGGTGCCGTCGGCCGAGGCGTCGTCCACCACCAGAACCTCCAGCGTGGGCAGTACTTCCAGCGCGGGGCCGCCCGCCGTGTCCGACTGGTCGAGGGCCGAGCGCACGGCACGTTCCACCAGATCGGCGGCGTTGTAGGCGGGGATGACGACGGAGACGTCGATGGCTGGCATGCTCCTCACGCGATGTGGCGGCGATCGCAGGCCGGGATACGGCAAGAGCTGGGTGCCGGCACGGGTGCAATGGGTTTACCCCACCCCTTCGGTGCCGTCGCCCCTTCGTCCGGAAGAGGTACGACGAAACCCGCCTTTTCCGGCCCTATCCGAAATACCACGTTCCGGATGCGGTGCATCGCCCCTAATGCTCCATCCCACCACACAAGATAGAGGTATGGATTAGACAATCCGTAACCGCGGTGATTATAAAGAAGATTTTGCGTCCTTCCCAGCACCGTGCTAGTCCGGGTGCTGTTTACAGGTATCCGAAAGGCCATGTATTCGGGCGACAATGCTCGGGTTTTCGGTTTGATTGCCCCTTAGCCGGCAGGTCGCAAATGGATCATACGGAACTGACGATTCCGCAGCTCGCTCGCGTGCTCTGGCGCAAGAAGTACATTCTGGGAATCGCGGTGCTGGCCGCGGCGATCGGCGGATACCTGATCGCACGCCAGCTTCCCGAGACCTACACGGCGCGCGGGCTGCTGGTCGTGGAACCGCGGCAGATTTCGATCTCCGAGTTGGGAGCCGGCCTGAACGGCTCGGCGGGCGACCTGATCCGCACGCAGACGGAGGCGCAGGTGCTGCGCTCCCGCGCGCTGGCCGAAGGGGTGGCGCGCGACCTGAAGCTGGCCGACAACCCGCTGTTCATGAAGCCTGACGAATGGTCGCCGATCGACGCGGCCAAGACCTTCGTCCTGTCGCTGCTGCCGAGCGGTGATGCGGCCGAGGGTGTGCCGGTCGATCCCAACGCCATCGCCGCCAACATCGTCCAGGCCAACCTGGACATCGCGGCCAGCGAGAAGTCGGCGGCAATCGGCGTGGAGTACACCGCCGAGGATCCGGGCCTGGCGTCGCAGATCGTCAACCGCGTCATGGAAATCTACATGGCGGGGCAGGTGCGCTCGAAGAGCGAGGTGACCCAGCACGTCAACGAGGTGCTGTCCGGCCGCGTCGGGAGGCTGTGGCAGGAGGTGGCGGACGCCGACCGCCGGGTGCAGGAGTTCCGCGCCGCCAACGGTCTGCTGGAGACCAACGGCAGTGACATCAACGCGCTGGCGCTCGCCGACCTGCAGGCCAAGCTGGACACCGCGCGCGGCCAGGTGACCAGCCTGGAGGCGAGCGTGCAGAGCACCACCCGCGCGCTGGAGACGGGCGGCGTCGATGCGTCGGCGGAGGTGCTGGCCTCCCCCCTTATCCAGGGGCTGCGCCAGCAGGAGGCACAGGTCGCCCGCAACCTGTCCAGCATGTCGGAGCGGCTGGGTCCCAGGCATCCGCAGATCCGCGCGGTCACCGAGGAGCTGGGCAACGTCCGCGGCCAGATCGCCGGCGAGATCCGCAAGATCTGGCAGTCGCTGCGCCGCGACCTGACCATCGCCCAGGCGCAGGTCCGCGGGTTGGAGCAGCGCATCGCCGAGGTGCAGTCGCGCGCCCAGGTGTCGGCCGGCAAGGACGTCGAGCTTCAGCAGCTCGTCAAGGAGGCCGAGGCCAAGCGCGTCATCTACCAGTCCTACATGGCCCGCGTCGAGCAGACCGCCGGTGGCGAGACCGGGCCGCTGCCCGATGTGCGCATCGCGTCGGCCGCGGTGGTGCCGATCAAGCCCAGCGGTCCCAACAAGAAGGCGATCGCCGCCTTCGCGGGCATGGCGGGGCTCAGCCTCGCCGGGGCCGGGGTGCTGCTGCGCGACGCCACCAGGGGCCGGGTGTTCACTGGCGACGAGCTGGCGAAGCTCACCCATTTCCCCGCCTTCGGCACCATCCCGGTGGTGCGCGGGCGGCGGCACGGATCGTCGCGCCTGCCGGACGCGGTGGTCATGGCACCGCAGCTCGACGCGGCGGAATCGGTGCGCGGGCTGTGGGCCGGGCTGCGCTCGGCGCGGCATGGCTGGACGCCCAAGGTGGTGATGGTCACCTCCAGCGTGCCGGGGGAGGGCAAGACCAGCCTGGTCACGGCACTTGGGCGCATCGCGGCGCTGGACGGTGCCAGGGTGCTGCTGATCGACGCGGATTTCCGCATGCCGACGGTGGGCAGCTTCCTGCGCCAGGAGCCGGGCGAGTATGTGGACGAGCTTCTGGCCGAGAACGAGCCGCCGGAGGCGGCGCTGCGCATCGACCACCAGACCGGCATGATGTATCTGCCGGCCAGCGGGCGGGTGAAGAACCCGCAGGCGGTGCTGACCAGCCAGTCGATGGCGATGCTGCTCCAGGACGCGCGCGCCAACTTCGACCTCGTGCTGATCGACAGCCCGCCGGTGCTGCGGGTGTCGGACCCGGTCATGCTGGCCGCGCACGCCGACGCCATCCTGTTCGTCGGGGCCTGGGCGCAGACCCACCGCAACACCGCCGCCGCCGCCGCCCGCCGGCTGAAGGCTCCGCCGCATGTGCTGGTCGGCTCGGTGCTGAGCCGTGTCGGCCGCAAGGCCGGCACCCACGACTACTACGCCGGCTACCACCGGGGGCGGAAGGCGCTGCCGGCACCGCGGCCGGCCAACGCCGACCAGGATGCGGCCTACGTGGCGCGTTCGTCCGGCTGACGCCGGCTGTTCGACAGGAGCTTCGGCCCGGCGGGAGCGCACGTCTCCCGCCGGGCCTGTTACGTGCAATGGGGGTACGATGGCAATGATTCCATGATTAAGCGGCAGTGAGCCAAAGATGTGATTTTATGGTTCATTGACTTGCGTCTGTCGAAACCTTCGAGACATATTTTAAATTTTGGAGATCGTCAGGGCGATGCGCGATCATCGTCATGCGGATTTTTTTGGGAATACGGAGCGAGGCGATGGTGTTTAGGGTTAGGCGGCGCAGGGGCGGGTAACCCTTTTCCGTTTTTGCACCGCAGCATGAATGAGTTTATACAATATAGAGACCATACCAACACAGAATATTTTGTTTAATAGGCCAGCAAATCAATATTGCGCGCAAATTTTACCGAAAATCCCGACTGACCAATACCACAGCTCCAAAGGGCGATCACAGGCGGCGATCACAGGCAATCTGAGATCCGAACCGGGGGACATGAACGTGGACGAGTATCTTTTGGCGTCCTTCGCCATTCTATTCCTGGCTCTGGCCGTGCATCCGTTCGCGACCTATCCATTGTCGTTGATGATGTTGCGCAAGAAGAATTCGGGAGCGGCGGCCGTCCAGGCCGACGACGAGATGGTGGGAGCGCCCGTCTCGATCTGCGTCTGCGCCTACAACGAGGAGGCGGTGATCCGGCGCAAGGCGGAGAACCTGCTGGCGATCAAGCGCTCCACCCCCAACGTCGAGCTGCTGGTCTATGTCGACGCTTCGACCGACGCCACGGCCGACATCCTGCGCGCCTTCGAACCGGAGATCACCGTGGTCGTCGGCCCGAAGCGGCAGGGCAAGACTTATGGCATGGAGCGGCTGATCGCGCGGGCCACCGGCGACATCATCGTCTTTTCCGACGCCAACGTGATGTTTGCCCCGGACGCGGTGGCGGCGCTGCGCCGCCACTTCGCCGATCCCGAGGTCGGCTGCGTGTGCGGCACGCTGAGCTACACAAACGGCGAGGCCTCGGCCACCGCGGCCGTCGGCAGCGCCTACTGGCGGCACGAGGAGTGGGTGAAGCAGCTGGAGAGCGACACCGGCTCCGTGCTGTGCGCGGACGGCTCGATCTTCGCCGTGCGGCGCGCCCTCTACCCGGCGGTGCCCAGCGACATCATCGACGACTTCTATGTCTCCCTGTCCATCCTGTGCGACGGCTACCGCATCGTGCGGGCACCGGACGCGCTGGCGTGGGAGCAGTCGACCACCGCCAGCGGCGACGAGTTCCGCCGCAAGGTCCGCATCGCCTGCCAGGCCTTCAACGTGCACCGGCTGCTGTGGCCGCGGGTGGTCCAGCGCGGCGCCTTCACCGTGTACAAATACGTGTCGCACAAGCTGCTGCGCTGGCTGGGCGCCTTCAGCCTCGCGGCTTCCGGCGGCTTCGCCTTCGCCTTCCTGGTGACCGTCTTCGGGTGGGAAGCGGCGCTGCTGACCACGCTGGGCGGCGTCACCGCGCTGGCGCTCGGCCACGCGCTGCGTGTCGGGCCGGTGCGGCGGGTGACGGAGATCCTGTCGGCCTTCGCCGCCACCGCGCTGGGCGTCGTCAAGTCCTTCCGCGGCGAGCGTTTCCAGACCTGGACGCCGGCCGGTTCCGTGCGGGTGGACGCGCTGATGGGCGAGCCCAGCTTCGCCGGCTATCTCGGCTGGGGCTCGCTGTCGGCCCCGCCGATGGACGCGGCGGCGGTGCGGGCGATCCGCCCCATCCACGCCAGCCGCATGAAGCGCGTGCTGGACGTGGTGGGTGCGGCCGGGCTGCTGGTGCTGTTCGCGCCGCTGATGCTGGCGGTGGCGGTGCTGGTGCGCCGCGACGGCGGGCCGATTCTGTTCGCCCATCGGCGCATCGGGGTGGGCGGGCGCCGCTTCGGCTGCCTGAAGTTCCGCACCATGCATGTGGACGCCGAGCGCATGCTGGAGGAGCTGCTGGCCAGCGATGCCGACGCGCGGGACGAGTGGGAGCGCACCTTCAAGCTGCGCGACGATCCGCGCGTCACTCCGGTCGGCCGCTTCCTGCGCAAGACCAGCCTGGACGAGCTGCCGCAGCTCTTCAACGTGCTGCGCGGCGAGATGAGCCTGGTGGGGCCGCGGCCCATCGTCGAAAAGGAGGTCGCCTTTTACGACAAGTTCTACCCCTTCTACGAGCAGTGCCGTCCGGGCATCACCGGGCTATGGCAGGTGAGCGGCCGGTCGGACGTCGACTACGACCGCCGTGTGGAGCTGGACTGCACCTACGTCACCACCTGGAGCGTGTCCAGGGACGTGGTGATCCTGCTGCGCACGCCCGGCAAGGTCCTGCGGCGGCGGGGCGCCTATTGACCCCGCGCCGCCTCGGAAGGGAGTTTCCATGCGCGTCGCCCTGATCGACCCGTCGAACTTCACGCTGCCCTATGATCTGGCGCTGGCGCGCGGCCTTGTGGGGCGCGGGCACGAGCTGCACATGGTCGGCCGCTGGCTGTCCGACGGCGACGCGTGGCCGGAGCCGTCCATCCCCTTCCACAAGCCCTTCTACCGCGGCCTCGACCGGCTCCAGGCGCTGCCGCGGCCGGTGTTCCTGGGCCTGAAGGGGGCCAGCCATGTGGAGAGCATGGCGCGGCTGCGCGGCCTGCTGCGGGAGCTCAAGCCGGACGTGATCCATGTCCAGTGGTTCCCCTTTCCGATGGTCGACCGCGGCTTCCTGCCGTCGCTCCAGGCGCTGGCGCCGGTGGTGCTGACCATGCACGACACCGAGCCCTTCAACGGCAACCCCAGCTCCGTCCTGCAACGGCTGGGCGCCATCGACCTGCCGCGCCGCTGCGACCGGGTGATCGTGCACACCAGCCTGGGCGTGCGCCGGCTGGAGGCGGCGGGGGTGGAGCCGCGCCGCATCGCCGTGGTGCCGCACGGGCTGCTCGGTTCCGTGCCGGCGATGCCGCCGCCGGCCCCTGATCCCGTGACCTTCGTTCTCGTCGGCAAGATCAAGCCCTACAAGGGCGTCGACCTGTTCATCGAGGCGGTCGCCCGCATGCCCGACGCGGTGCGCCGGCGCTGCCGCTTCGTGGTCGCCGGCAAGCCCTACATCGACACCGCCCCCCTGACGGCGGCGGTGGAGCGGCACGGCCTGTCCGACCTCGTCACCCTCGACTTCCGCTTCCTGGACGATGCGGAGATGGCCGACCTGATGGCGCGCGCGGCCGTGCAGGTCTTCCCCTACCGCGAGATCGAGGCGAGCGGCGTGCTGTCGCTGGCCTTGGGGCAGGGGCGGGCGATCCTGGCGTCGGACATCGGCGGCTTCAAGGAGACGCTGACCGACGGTGAGAGCGCGCGGCTGGTGCCGGCCGGTGATGTGGACGCGCTGGCCGCCGCCATGACCGCGCTCGCCGAACAGCCGGACGAGCGCGTACGCCTCGGCGCCGCGGCGCGGGAGCTGGCCGTACGCATGCAGGATTGGGGCGGCATCGCCGACCGTACGCTGGCGCTGTACGGGGAGGCGCTGGCCGAACGGGCCGGCGGCACCCGCAGCGCACCGCGCGCCGCATGACAACGCAGCTTCCCCCCCTGGTGGCCTTGCCGGAGTTCGCCCCGGCACGACGCCCCGCCACCGTCGGCGTCACCATCGACGACCGGGAGGAGCGGGACCGCCGGCTGCTTCTGCGTTGCCTCCAGGTCATGCTGTTCGCGGCCATCCCCTTGCAGCGCTTCGGCTTTCCGGTGGGCGGATCGGCCATCGCGCTGGGGCTGCTGGTGACGCTCGCCACGGTCGGACTGATGGCGGTGCGCGGGCTGTTGCAGGTGGACACCGCCCGGCTGGCGCTCTTCGCGGTGGTGGCCGCCGCGGCGGCGGTCAGCGCGATGGTCAACCCCTCCACCGCCTCGGCCACCTCCTACCTGCTGTTCGTGGCGCTGTACGTTCCCTTCGTCTTCGTGACGACCACCGACCGCGCCTTCTTCCTCGCCACGCTCCGCACCTTCCAGACGCTGGTCTTCGTCTGCGCGGTGCTGGGCGTGATCCAGTTCCTGGCGCAGTTCGTCGTCCAGTCCGAGTTGCTGTTCACCTTCAAGGGGCTGCTCCCCGACGCCATCCTGATGCCGGGCTTCAACACCGCGGTGCCGCTGACCTATGGCGCGGCGCTGATGAAGAGCAACGGCTTCCTGCTGCTGGAGCCGTCGATCTTCAGCCAGCTTCTGGCGCTGGCGCTGCTGGTGGAGATCCTGTTCTTCGGCCGGGTCCTGCGGCTGGCGCTGTTCGGGCTGGCGCTGCCGCTGTCCTACTCCGGCACCGGCATCCTGCTGCTGGCGGTCTTCCTGCCGCTGGTGGTGCTGCACCGGCGGGCGGTGGGGCTGATGATCGCCGGGGCGGTGGGGGTGGTGGTGCTGATCCCCTTCGCCGGGGCGCTGCACCTGGACGTCATCCTGCAACGCGCCGGGGAGCTCCAGTCCACCCAGACCAGTGGCTTCGCCCGCTTCGTTTCCGCCTTCTGGCTGCTGCGCGACTTCGTGGTCGACAACACCCCGGCGCTCTTCTTCGGGCTTGGCCCCGGCAGCATCACCGGCGTGCTGCACGACGTCCCCTACGAAGCGCACGACCCCACCTGGGGCAAGCTTCTGTTCGAATACGGCATTGTCGGCACGCTGGTCTTCTCGGTCTTCTTCCTGGCCTGCGTCTTTGTCGGTGCCCACTCCAAATGGGTGTCGGGATTCCTGCTGTTCGGCTTCCTGTTCTTCGGCGGCGTGCTGCTCGACCCGCGCGTCAACGCACTGCTCATCGCCTTCTGCACCCTGCAGCGGGTGGCCGGCTATGGCCGCGCGACGGAGGAGGACGCGGTCACCGGCGCGGAGCGGTGACCGGTCCGGCGCCCCCTATGGGAGCGCGGCGGGCTTCAACACCACCATTGCCCCCACCTCCCGCGTGCGGTCGAACAGGCGGCAACGCGTCGGCCAGCAATCCCACTGCCGGGTGTTGGGAAAGGTGATGATGCGGGTGCCGGGCGCGGCGCGGTCAAGGACGGCGCGGATCTCCGGCAGGTCCAGCTCGCGCGCCGCCCACAGCAGGATCGGGCAGTCGCCTTCCGGCTGCGCCCCGGCGTTGCCGGGGTTGCGGATGTTGACGAAGCGGTAGCGGTCCGGGCGGGTCAGGTAGAAGCCGTAGAAATGGTCGGCGTGCGGGCCGAAGGGCGCGTGCACGGCGGCGGGTCCCGCCACCGGGATCGCCGTGTCCCGGCAGGCGGCCAGCGTCTCCACGAAGGCGGCGGAGTCCCGCCACTCCTCCTTCACCGCCCCGCCCGTGGCCGCAGCGAAGACGGCACCAACGCCGATGGAGACGGCGGCCCCGGCCGCCGCCGACCGCCGTGCCCAGGCGGAGGGGGAACGCAGCGCGGCGTCCACCGCCACCGCCAGACCGAACCACACCATCGGTACCGTGACCAGCAGGTTGCGCGACGTCACCGACGGTGCCCACAGCGCCGACAGCAGCATGCCGAACAGGATCACCAGCAGCACCGCCCCGGCGTAGGGCAGCACCGGGAGGGCGTGGCGCGCCAGGGCCGCCGCCGGGCCGGACCGCCGCACCGCCACGGCGAAAGCCACGGCGAGCCCCAGCAACACGGCCAGGATGCCGTGCTGCCCGCCCCCCGCCAGCCACGCGAATTCCTTGATCTGGAGCGCGTACCAGCCGGCGGATTCGCCGATCCACACCTCGTCCAGCCCGTTGGTGGCCTGCGGCAATTGCCACAGCGCGTAGCCGGCATCGACGGCGAACACCACCGTCCCCACCGCCGCGATCAGCGCCGCGTCGCGCCAGCGCCGCACCGCCAGCGCCCCCGTCAGGATCACCCCGAACACCGCGCCAGCCAGCAGGAAGCCATAATAATGCGTCAGCCCGGCCAGCGCCGCGACCGCGCCCAGCCCGGTCAGCAGCCCTGCGGACAGCCGCCGCTCCGCGCCGATCCGGCGCAGCGCCTCCGTCATCAGCAGCGCCAGCAGGGTGCCGAGCGCGAAGACCAGCGCGTAGTTGCGCGCCTCGTGCGCGTAGACGATGAAGGCGTAGGAGGTGACGATCAGCGCCGACAGGAAGAGGGTGCCCGTCATCGACAGGAAGCGCCGGCCGAACGCCAGCACCGCCGCCACCAGCCCCGCCGCGCACAGCGCGCCGAGCAGCCGCGCGCCCAGCACCGGATCGTCGAACAGCCGCAGCCACTGGTTCTGCATCAGGTAATAGAGCGGCGGGTGCACGTCGCGCACGATGCGCTCATGCAGCAGCTCCGCCGGGGCCAGCGCGGGGTCGGACAGGTAGAGCGTCCACAGCTCGTCGCCCCACAGGCTGGCGTCGGTCAGCCCGATGAAGGGAAAGGCCAAGCCGGCCGCGGTGACCGCGGCGAAGAAGGCGGCCAACACAGCCGGCACCGCGATGGCGGAGGCCGCGCTGTCCCGGCCCGCCTTGGCGGTTCGGCTGTGCAGGGTCATGTCTCACCGGCTGGAAGGAGGGGCCATGCATCGTCTGACCAAATGGCAAGAGACCCCGTCCGGTCACGGTGTCATGCGGCCTAACCCGTTGGTCGTTCCATCAGCGGAACGAAGGGGTTGAGCGTGCGGCGCTTGACCGTTGGCAAGTGTGGTGCGCGCGGTATACCGTTGCCGTGACCAACCCCGCCGCAAGGGACCCCATGGCGAAACGCCCGGCCGAGCTGACCTACTGGGTCGATGAGCGTCCTTCCCTTCCCGTCACCGCCCTCCTTGCCGTCCAGCATCTCGCCATCGTCGCCATCTATCTGGTGGTCGCCGTCACCATCGCCCGGTTCGGCCAAATGCCGGCGGAGGACGGGGTGCGGCTGGTCTGCCTGACCATGGTGGCGGGTGGGGTCGGCACGATCCTGCAGTCCGCCGGGCGCTTCGGCATCGGCTCGGGCTACCTGATCCCGACGACGACCACCACCATCCTGCTTCCCCCCTCCATCCTGGCGCTGGAGCGTGGCGGGTTGCCGTTGCTGTTCGGGATGACCATCGTCGCCGGGGCGGCGGTGGCGCTGCTGTCACGGCTGATCCACCGCATGCGCCCGCTGCTGCCGGCGGAGCTGGCGGGCTTTGTGGTGTTCATGGTCGGGCTGTCGGTGATGACGCTGGCGGAGCGCCAGTTCCTGGGCCACGCGCTGCCGGCGGGCGACCGCACCGCGCACCGGGTCGTGGCCGTGCTGACGCTGGCGGTGATCGTCGTCGCCAGCGTGTGGGGAGGGCGGCACCTGCGCCTCTACTGCACGCTGGTGGGCATCGCGGCGGGCTACGGGCTGTCGGCCGTGACCGGCCGCATCGGCGCCGACGAGCTGGCCGGGATGGCGGCGGCACCGCTGCTGGCGGTGCCGGAGGTGGGCGGCTTCGGGCTGGCCTTCGACGCGGAGCTGGTGCTTCCCTTCCTGGTGGCGGCGCTCGCCATGGCGCTCAACGCCGTCGGCGCCGTGACCGCCGCGCAGAAGGCCAACGACGCCGGCTGGGTGCGGCCCGACATGCGCAACATCGGCCGCGGCGTGCTGGCCGACGGGCTGTGCAACGTGGTGGCCGGGCTGGTCGGCGGGGTGGGTCAGGCGGCGACCTCCGGGGCTGTCGGGCTGTCGGTGGCGACCGGGGCGACCAGCCGGGCGGTGGGGGTGGCGGTCGGGCTGTTCCTGCTGGCGCTGTCCTTCTCGCCCAAGGTGGCGATGCTGCTGCTGGCGATGCCGGCGCCGGTGATCGGCGCCGCGCTGATGTTCAGCGGCTGTTTCCTGGTGATGAACGGCATCCAGGTCATCGCGTCGCGCCTGCTGGATTCGCGCAAGGTGTTCACGCTGGGCATCGGGCTCGCCTTCGGTCTGGGGCAGCTGGTGCAGCCGGTGGAGGCGGAGACGCTGCCGGGATGGCTGGTGCCGCTGGTGTCCTCGCCGCTTGCCCTGGCGGTGACGCTGGCGGTGCTGCTGAACGCGCTGTTCCGCATCGGCATCCACAAGCGCAGCCGCTTCCGCATCGACGCCGCCCGGCTGGACGTGGAGCGCCTTGCCGACTTCATGACCGGGCAGGGGCGGCTGTGGGGGGCCGCTCCCGACACCCTGTTCCGCGCCCGCTTCGCCACCCAGGAGGTGGTGGAGACGCTGGCCGGAAACGGCATGATCGCCGACACCGCCATCGCTGCTGGCGGTGCGGAGGTGCGGCGCCCGGTGGAGGTGCGCACCAGCTTCGACGAGTTCACCTTCACCGTCACCGTCGCCTATGCGGGGGAGGTGCTGCACCCCCGCAGCGACCGCCCGACCGAGCAGGAGGTGCTGTCCGCCCCGGACGGCGCCCGCAGCCTCGCCGCCTTCCTGATCGGGCGCGCCGCCGACCGCGTCACCACCGCCGTGCACCACGACCGCTGCGAGATCACGCTGGTGTTCGACGCGTGAACCGGGTCAGCCGGGGCTGCGCAGACGCGGGGTCAGCGCCATGATCGCGGCGGTCAGCCGGGGCTCGTGCCAGGGCACGTCGTGATGGGCGGAGTGCAGGTATGGGCTGGCCGGGTCGCGCGTCCACTCCGCCGGAAACAGGGCGACGGTGGTCGCGCGGGCCGTGGGTGTGTCGGGGGCGGCGGCGGCGGCCCCGCTCACCGCCTGGAAGAGCGCCCGCGCGAGGTCGGCGCCGAACAGATGGCCGAGATGGGTGGTCTGCGGCGGGCGGGCGTTCAGCTCCAGGAACACGGGCGGGCCGCCGTCCTCGGGCAGTATGACGTCGATGCCGCCGAAGCCGCTGTACCGCAGGTCGGCCACCACCCGCCGGGCCATCTCCAGCAGGTCCGGCCGGTCGAGCGCCGCGATGACCGAGGCGGGGCCGAAGGGCTCGGGGTGGCGGTGCAGGGCCTTGTAGGCGAAGCCGTCCAGCAGCAGTCCGCCGCGCGCCACGAAACTCACCGACGCGGTGGCGCCCGCCACATGCTCCTGCGCCACCACCATCCCGACTCCGGCCGCATCGGTGCCGGACGGGAGCAGCCGCGCGGCGATGTCCAGCGCCTCGCCGGGCGTTGCCACCAGGGCGACCCCGCCGCCGCCGCTGCCGTGGTCGCGCTTGACCACGATGGGAGCGCCCAGTCCGGCCAGCGCCGCGGCGTCCGCCGGCGGCTCCAGCGCCACCTGCCGCGGCGTGCGGATCCCCAGCCCGCGCACCCGCTCCACCAGCGCCGAGCGGTGGAACGCGCAGCCGTCCACCCCGCCGATCCATGCCTCCAGCAGGGCGCGCAGCGGCGGTGTCACCACGTCGGCCTCCACACCGGTGAGCAGCGCGCGGGCGACGCCGGCCGCCACCTCGTCGCCGAACAGCAACGCGTCCGCCCCCGACCGCTCCACCGCGTCCGCCATCACCAGGGCGAGCCCACCCGGCCCGATGTCGTCCGGATAGGCGATGCCGCCATCGAGGTGGTCGCTGTAGCGCACCGCGGACACCTGCGGGCACACCGCCCACACCCGGAACCCCGCCCGCCGCAACGCATACGGCAACCGGGCCACCGCGTGCCGGTAGAGCGTGGCCGTTACGAGAAGGATGGTGGGCATGGATGGCGCGGCGCGGCTGATGGCGGGGTTGGGCGCTTGTAGCGCGGCGCGCGGCGTCAAGGGTAGGGGAAACAGTGGCGCGGCGGGCCCCGCCGGTCACCGCAGGCGGCGCAGGGTCATCAGGCCGCCGGTCAGCGGATCGCGCAGCCGCGCCAGATTTGCGTCGACGACCTCGACCTCCAGGATCGGCCCGAAGCTCTCCGGCACCACGGTGACGGTGTTTCCCGACACCGAATAATCCACCGGCACATCCACCCCCAACGTCCGCATGCTCGACCGCCGGAACTCGTACCGACCCAGCGCCAGCCCGCCGCCGCCCATCGGCGCCGTCAGCGTCCAGCTTCCGATCAGCGGGTTCCCCGGATCATAGGTCTCGCACCCCGCGAGAAGCAGCAGCGCGGCGGCGGCGGACAGGGCGGTGCGGCGGTGGCGGGGCGGGGTGGTCATGGTGGGACAACGCGGGCGGAGGCGTCGGGTTCACCGCGCGCTCATCATGCAGGTGCGGTCGGCCGGCATGATCACGGTCACCGCTTGTCCGTCCGGCCCGGTGCCGCGGACGATCCGCCCGCCGCCCTCGGCCGCCGGCCGCTCCGTCGTCTCGGGGTTGGCGATGTGGTCGGCCAGCACCCGCCATTGCCGGGTGGCGGGATCCTGGCAGCGGATCCGATGGACGCCTGGAACAGGTTCGGCGGCGGCGCCGTGAGGCAGCGCCAGCGTGCCGGCGCCGATGGCGGTCGCCACGGACGCGGCGAGCAGACGGAGGGCGAGGGGGCGTGGCACGGTTGCGATCTCCTCGGTCAAGATGTTGGTTGCGGTGAAGGTTCTCTCACTGGACCATGCTTGATCCGCGGTTGCGGGACATCCCCGAAACCGCATGGCGTGACACCGCATTATGCGTCAAACCGGGGCGGTGTGGCGGAACCTGTGTGGGGCCGTTCGGTCCCGGTCGGATTGACGGCACGGCGTTCTTTGGCATATGCATATGGCATATCCAAGGAGGGCCACCATGCCGCGACCCACGACCTCCCGCCCCAGGGAAGCCCGCCTGTTCCGCAACAACCGCAGCCAGGCCGTGCGCATCCCGGCGGAATTCGAACTGCCGGGGGACAGGGTGCTGATCAGCCGCGACGGTGACCGACTGATCATCGAGCCGGTGCGCCGCAAGGGTCTGGTGGCCTTGCTCGACAGTTGGGAGCCGCTGGACGAGGAATTTCCGGCCATCGAGGACCCGACTCCCGATCCGGAGGACATCCTCTGATTCGCTACCTGCTCGACACCAACATCCTCAGCGACCTCATCCGCAACCCGGCCGGCGAGGCTGCCCGCCATGTCCGGCGGGTCGGCGGCGATGCGGTGTGCACCAGCATCGTGGTGGCGGCCGAGCTGCGCTACGGCACGGCCCGAAAGGGTTCGCCCCGGCTGCGGCAACGGGTGGAGGCTTTGCTGGCCGATCTGCCGGTGCTGCCGCTCGACGTGCCGGCGGACGGCGAATACGGCGGCATCCGGGCCGAACTGGAAGCCGCGGGCCAACCCATCGGCGGCAACGACCTGCTGATCGCCGCCCACGCCCGCGCGCTCGGCCTGACGCTGGTGACCGCGAACGAGCGGGAGTTCCGTCGCATCGGGCGGCTGACGGTGGAGAATTGGCTGGCGACGGGGTGCTGAAACGCGAAGGGGCTTGGCGGTGGCCTTGCTGGCGCTCATTCCCATAATCCTGGGAAATGGTCGCGCTATTACATTGGGGTTAGCCTCTCGCGGGCTTTGGTAGAAGTTTGGGAAGGTATGTGAGCGCCGCTGGATCCCGCTTGCCAAAATAATCAGGGGATCTTTCGGGAATCCAAACCTCGGCAAAATGTTGACGAAATGCTGCTAGATATTGGTTGGGATAGGCCTTGGCTCGGACAGGCCGTCGCCCATCTTCAAAAACGTGCAAATATGTTGGAAGCGCATCAGTGTGTATGCCAGCTTCCTCGCGAAGCCAAGCACAGAATATTTTTCCTTCTGAGATGTCCGGCCATAGCGCTTCCGGCAACTCATATCCCATGGCTTCCATCGGAGCGATGAGAAGCTGTGTTATCTCAGTCAATATTGAGAAATGTCCGTGCGGTACATTCTGTTGGTTAGCCACGTATCGCCGCAGATGATAGGGCAGCCTCTGCGCACTTGGCATCTGCTTGCCAGACATCCAGTCAAAAACCCACTTGGACACGAGCACCGCAAAGTCAGGCGACAGCCACTGCGCCAAGTGAATTGCTACTCGCGGATGTACCCACGTTCCCTGTAGCGACTGCTCGCCACCTTTTACTATCTGAACCAGCTCCGATGTGTGAATCTGCACATCGACTGACAGGACCTTCAGAAATGCTTGAGTTGTATCCGAACGGTTGTAGGTGCTGAAGACGCGGAGAGCAGCATTACACATAGCGGTCGCATTGATATACCCGTCTTTAGCACGTTGCTGAATGACGGAGCCGGCGTATTCACGTCGAATCAACGGAAGCTGATACTGCACGACAGTTCTCCATGAGCGTTTCGCACATGCAAACTGCCTTACGCGGACCATGCTGCTATTGCAGTTTGGTTTCGATACCGACGGGCGTCACGGCAACTCGCCGCGAAGCTCTCGACTGGAAGGGCAGGCCCCCACGCCCGCCCTTTTTGTTTGAGCCTCACCGAACGAGCATGACTCCCTCGCCCGTTCTCGTCAATACCCCGAGAACATAGCGCGAATTGGAGGTATACTTTGGGTACGAAAGGTGATCATCTCGCCGCTCCTTATCCTCTATGGAGACCATTCGCGAGGCCACATGAAAAAGGGCCGCCCCGGGGGAGCGGCCCTATCATCCCGGAAGCCCGGATGAAGGCTATGCCTTGAACAGCGCGTGGAGGCTGTAGATGCCCCCGCATAGCCCGGCAAGGATGAGAAACGGTTTCAGATTTCCCATCAGGACAAGGACGTTCTTGTCAAAGATGCTCGCCAATGCAAACATTGACGTCGAAAACGTCACGGCGTCGAAGATTTTCCCTATGTAGTTGATAGGTGGATGGCTTCTCTTTTTTGCCATCCACATCAACAGCCACATGACATAGGCCGTAGCGATATAGACTGCGCAAATGATGAGCGATGCCTGATGCAGTTCGTCTTCTGTCTTCGGCAGTAAATCAACGAACATTCAAGACCGCCACGCCAGATAGCCACCCACCGCCGCACCGGCAAAGGTGACGAGGGCGCGCGTCCACTCCGAAGGGTCATAGCCGACCTGTGGCGCAAGGGCGCCGAATCCGACAGTAGCAAGGAAGGACAGGCCAACGACGCCCTTCAGCACCGTTGCCAACGACGGCCGATGGTGTTCAGCATGTTCGGTCATCGCAACCCTCATGGCATCCTCCATCGTGACGAACGTGCCTTCCGTTCCTTGGTTGCGACACTGGTCGGAAGGATACTCACTCCGACGCTCCAATGTACCACGATCGAATACACAATGGAGGTATATCTTTCGGTCCGAAATGACAAGCCCGACGCCGTGATGTTCGGTCTCGCTGGCAGGCGGATGACTTTCCGGAAAATTCCGGATGTCTAAGTCTAAAGCATTGTAATAAATAATAGAATTCTTAATGCACCGTGCACACCATGCACGGGTCGAAACTCCGCACCACATGCTGCACGGCCAGCGACGCCCCACCCTCGTCCCCCACCGGCACCCCCTCCAGCGCCTTCTCCAGGGGGCCTTGCACGCCGGCGGCGTCGCGGGGGGAGAAGTTCCAGGTGGTGGGGGCGATGATCTGGTAACCGGCGATGCGGCCCTGCTCGATGCGCAGCCAATGGCCGAGCGCGCCGCGGGCGGCTTCGGTCAGGCCGATGGATTGCGCCGAGGCGGGCAGGGGGGCGGTGGCGCACCAGGGGGCGGCGGGGTCCAGGGCCTGCAGCCAGCCCTCCATGGCGGGCACGGTGCGGGCCAGCTCCAGCAGGCGGGCGACGACGCGGCTGAACACGCTGCCGCCGTCGCGGGCGACGAGGTCGCGGACCAGCGGGTGACCGTCTGCCAATTGGCGGGCGATGGCGCCGGTCTCGGCGGGCAGGCCGGACAGGCGCGGGGCCTTGCACCAGCTGTAGCCGTCGGTGTCCGCCTCGTCGGGGATGGTGGAGCCGGCGAAGGGCGGGTGGGGGCGGTCGCGGCCGGTCATCCGGCTGTTGGTGTGGTCCTCCGCCACCTCCGCGGGGTCGAAGGGGTGCGGTGTCCCGCCCACCACTACGCCGCGGCGGTAGAGATGGCCGCCGGCCCCGTCCGGATAGGCGCCGTGGCTGAGGAAGCGGCCATGGGCGCGGCCCAAGCCGGCGAGATCGAGATCGGCGGCCAGCGCCAGGAACAGGCGGAAGTCGCCCGCCGGCCCTTCCGTCCGCCAGCGGTCGAGGTCGTCGGCCCCGGTCAGCGCTGCCACCGTCTCCAGCGCCGTGCCGAACAGGTGGGTTTCCAGGAAGCGGCGGAAGCTGCGGAGCTGGGCTTGCAGCCGCACGCGGTCGCGGGCGTCCAGCGGGCGGGCGACGCCGCCGGGCTGGATGGTCAGGGTGTGCGGCCATTTGCCGGCCATCAGCCCCAGCATGTGGTAGAGCGCCGTGCGCGCCTCCACCGCGCGGCGCAGGCTGCTGCCCTGGGTGGCCTTGAACCGCTCGCGCACCGCCCCGAACCAGGGCCGCGCGGCGTAGGCGTCGCGGGCGAAGTCCGGCATGAAGAAGGCGTGGAAGTGCAGGAGATGGTCGCCCAGATTCTCCGTCGCCAGGATCAGGTTGGTGGCGAGGCGGCCGTTGGCCGGCGGCTCGATCCCTTGCGCCGCGGCCAGCGCGCCCGCCGCCGCGTGCGACTGCGACACCGAGCAGATGCCGCAGATGCGCGGGGCCACGGTCAGCGCGTCGCGCGGGTCGCGCCCCTCCAGGATGCGCTCGAAGCCGCGGAACAGCGGGGCGTTGACGAAGGCGGCGCGCACCCGGCCGTCCTCCAGCTCGAGCTGCACCTCCAGATCGCCTTCCACCCGGTTGAAGGGGCCGACGATCAGGCGGCGCGTCGGGGCGGTGGCGGTCATGATTTCCCGGTGTTTCGGATGGTGGGCGGCACGACGATGCGGTC
This sequence comes from Azospirillum oleiclasticum, assembly GCF_013423485.1. GTDB lineage: Bacteria > Pseudomonadota > Alphaproteobacteria > Azospirillales > Azospirillaceae > Azospirillum > Azospirillum oleiclasticum. Next base: position 70,241 of record NZ_JABFFR010000036.1, on the reverse strand, counting down.
GGCGGCGGCGTTGCGGCGCACCCGTTCCGGCGTCGCCGCCTTCGACAGCGACGCGAGCGCCACGAACCACGCCTTGGGCATGTCGGTCGGCAGGCCGAGGGGGATGCCGGCGAATTTCGGCGTCTCCTGGAAGGGATGGCCCGGCTCCTCGAAAGACGGGGCCGTGCAGTTGATGCAGGCGTAGCCGCCGCGGGTGCAGGAGCCCTCGCCGTTCCACAGCCGCGTGTTGCAGTCGGCGTGCGCCTGGGTGCCGAGGCAGCCCATATGCTCCATCATGCAGCCGAGGTCCGACGGCTTCTCCGCACTCGCCTTGTACTCGTAATACTCGTTGCGGGTGCAGCCGTGGTGCACGAGATGGTCGGCGTAGAAGCGCGGCCGCTGGAAGGGGTCGAGGTCGGTGGCGCCCAGCGCCCCGCCGGCCAGCAGCATCAGCGTTTCCGTCACCCAGTTGGGGTGGGTGGGGCAGCCGGCGACGTTCACCACCGGCAGCCCGCCCCGCGCCGCGAAGCCCTCCCCCAGCAGCCCGCCGCGCCGCCGCCCGTCGTACTGGAGCCCGCAGGCGTCGGTGACGTTGGGCCCCGCCGCGGTGATGCCGCCATAGGCCGCGCAGGTGCCGACCGCCACCACATGGCGCGCCGCGGCGGCGAGGTCGCGCACCCAGTGGATGGTCGCCCGCCCGGTGCCGGCCAGCACATGGAAGCGCCCGCTGCCGCCGGGGCCGCGCAGCAGCGAGCCCTCCACGCACAGGATGTCGAGTGGCCGGGTGCCGGCGCACACCGCCTCCAGGATCGCGGTCGCCTCGGCCCCCGTCTCCTCCGACAGGGAGGGGTGCCAGAGCAGATCGATCCCCGCCTCCTCCAGCATCGGCAGCAGGCCGGGGCTCTCCGCGTTCAGCAGCGACATGGTGCAGCCGCCGCAGCCGCCGGACTGGATCCACAGCATCGAGGTCATGACCGCCGTCCTCCGGTCGCCCGCTCGTCGGGGGCGGGCAGAGTGAGGGTGAAGAGCGCGCCGCCGGCCGGGTGGTTCGCCGCCTCCAGCGCGCCGCCATGGTCGTGCACGATCTGGTAGCTGATGGACAGCCCCAGCCCCGTGCCCTTGCCCACCGGCTTGGTGGTGAAGAAGGGGTCGAACACCCGGTCGCGGATGGCGTCCGGGATGCCGGGGCCGCTGTCGCGGATGGTCACCGTCACCCGGTCGCCCTCCCGCCCGACATCCCTATGGCCGTGCAGCTCCAGCGTCTTGCGCGGGGCATCGACCATGGCGTCGATGGCGTTCTGGACGAGGTTCATCACCACCTGGTGCAGGTGGCCGGGGTGGCCCGCCACCTCCAGCCGCTCGGGCAGGTCGAAGACGATCTCCACATCCTGCATCTGCGCCTTCGCCACCCAGGCGACGGCGGAGCGCAGCAGTGCCGTCATGTCGAACAGCTCGAAGGCCTGCTTCTGCTCCGACGAGAAGCGGCGGAGGTCGGCGACGATGTCGCGCACCCGCTCCGCCCCCTCCAGCATGCCGGCCAGCGTGCCGGGCAGGTCGGCGCGGGCGCGGTCGATGCGCAGCTCGCCGCGCAGCCCGGCCAGCGCCTCGGCGTCCCGGCCCTCGTGGATGGCGTCGAGATAGGCGGTCAGCCGCTCGCCATAGCGGCGCAGCGCGTGGGCGTTGCCGTAGACGAAGCTGATGGGGTTGTTCAGCTCGTGCGCCACCCCGGCCACGAGCCGGCCGAGCGACGCCATCTTCTCCGAATGCACAAGCTTCTGCTGTGCCTGCTTCAGCCCCTCGTGCGCCGTCTCCAGCGCGCGGTAGGCGCGGCGCAGCTCGCCGATGGGGCGGCCGACCAGCACCAGCCCGATGGCCCGCCCGCGCTGGTCGCTGCGCACCGCGCTGTTGACGGAGACGGGGAAGGGCTCGCCGTCGCCGGCGAAGGTCAGCTCCACGTCCGCTGGCGGCTCCCCGCGCAGCGCCGCGGCGCGGAGCGCGTCGAACACAGGGCGCGAGGCGGGGTCGAGCAGGTCGCGCAGGCCGCATCCGGTCAGGGCGGCGGCGGGGCGTGCCAGCGCGCGTTCGGCGGCCCCGTTCACCTGCTCGATCCGCCCGTCGCGGTCGCAGGCGATCAGCACGTCGGTCATCGAGGCCATGACGCTGGCGATGAAGGCCTGAGCCTCCTCCAGCTCGGCGTTCTTGCGCTCCAGCTCCACCTGTTGGGAGACGAGGTCGGCGTAGGTCTCGTCGAGCTTCCGGATCACGTCGATCCAGGCACTCTCCATATCCGCCGCACCCGCCTCCTCGGGCAGCGTGACCGATGGGAACCGTGTTGCCGCCATGCCACCGTCCGCAACGGCGCGCGGATGCGCGCGCTCGGGAAGGCGCGAGGTTAGCACGCCGGGGGAGGCGGGGGCGAGGGTGGTTGGGGGCGCGCCATGGTGATCGCAATCAGCGATCATTGTCCTGAGGCAAGACCACCGTCATCCCCGCGAAGGCGGGGATCCAGGGAAAGCCGCGTCCGCGGCGACATGAGTCACGTGGCTCGCGGACGCTCGCCCTGGATTCCCGCCTTCGCGGGAAAGACGAAAAGTCCTGCTCAGGAAAAAAGATCAGCAAATGCGATCCCCGTGGGGCGGGTACCACCGAGGCCCCCGGCGGGTGCCGGGGGGCTGGTGGTCGCGGGGATCATGCTGTTGTTCCAGAACGCGCTTCAATGAGGCCCCGGCATTTCTGCCGGGGATAACTGGCGCGACAAGGATGGAGCGGTGCGCGCCGAAGAGGTGGCTTCAATGAGGCCCCGGCATTTCTGCCGGGGATAGGCTCCCTTGCCCACACCGCATGCCCAGCCAGAACGCGCTTCAATGAGGCCCCGGCATTTCTGCCGGGGATAGGCTCCCTTGCCCACACCGCATGCCCAGCCAGAACGCGCTTCAATGAGGCCCCGGCATTTCTGCCGGGGATAGCGCTGAAGAAGGCGGAATTATGTAGCACCCGCCACCAGCTCACCCTACCGCCTACGAACGATCTAGGGGACCATGGAAGCGGCCGGGAAGGGTGTTGGCGCACCCGACCCGGCCTGACCACAACCCGAGCTTCTGGAGAGCATCGGACCATGGCTGGTTCCCAGCATAGCACGTGCGCGCTCCGGCGCTGCGCGTCGATCCCCCATTGAGGTGCGGCACCATGGCCGAGCCTCACGTCGTCTCCGCCCTGCGGGACAAGCACGCCGAGATCCAGGGCCGCATCCGGGAAGCCGAGTGCGAGCTTGCCCGGCTCCGTGACGATCTCTCCGCCGTCGCCCGCGCCCTGATCGTCTTCGATCCCGACTTCGATCTCCGCACCGTCCGCCCCAAGCGTCCCGCCCGCCGGGGGAAGTGGTTCGGGCCGGGAGAGTGCGCCCGCTTCTGCTACGACATCCTCAGGCCGGCAACCGCCCCCGTCACCACACGGGAGATCGTGGAGCGCGCCATGGTCGCCAAGGGCCTGGACCCCGCCGACTCCCGCACCAGAGAGTGCGTCCAGAAGACCATCCTCGGGACGCTCAACAAGCTGGGGGAGGTGGAGCGTTTGACGTTGGACGGTGGGGCGGCGGCTTGGGAAGTAAGGTAACGGTTGGCTGTCTCTGTTTATTGCTTTCTGTTGGCCTGTAGCGCCACTCCATGATTATGGAGGGAAAAGCGCCCGCGGGTATTTGTATCACTCAGTGGAAATATTGTATCTCGCAGTGATTTCCTTCGTTCGTCCTCTGACCGTGCCTTCATCTCATCTCTGATTACGTTGAAGCGTAGATGCTGAAGCTTGATAATAGCCGACGGGATACGGAAGCTTCTTATGGCGGCAATGCAAGATGCGGCGATCACCACTCCAATATATATATGCTTTGTTAGTTCACCTTTCAAGAATTCTACGCCATTGTCTCCAAATAGATCAAGGGAGACGCAAAGGGCGACAACTATCACATACATCTTAAATTGAAGTTGCCACTCCATTTGCTGTTTTGTGAACGCCTTTTGAAGTGCTTCAACATGTTTAACAGGAACTCGTTCAGGAGTGACAATCATGGCGGTGAACACCATCACCTGCGCCAACAGTCCTGTAAGAATAGAAAATAGAACAAGCAGCGAACTGGCCATCTTCTCAAATGCGGTAAACGGGAGGAGAGTTGCCGACACTCCTCCAAGCGCAACCCCAACCAAAATGCCGAACCACCCATATTGCATGATCTTCATGTCACACCTCGATGCTATGGTTCTATTTTACCATCAGTGACAAGAGAATGAAAGTACAAAAGCATTGCGCGCTCCATTTCTTTCCAGTCTATAATTTTCGTAGCGCCGTTCGTTTTAACATGCACAAGCGTCTGAAGTCTTACTTTTCCATTCCTTACAGAAGAATTTTTTGTGTGTATTTCAATCATGTCGTCTGGAACATCCCTGAACACGTCAATGAACCTCAGAAAGTCACTTACATCCGCAGATGCGGCTTTGCGTTCGAACGAAAACCCAATATCGATTGCGATGTCATGTGTAGCACTAGCGTTATTATAGTCCTCATTTACATCCAATTCTCTACCAAGCAATCTGAATAGCGCCGACACAAGTTGACCTCGCGCCGATTTTTCAATCATCGGCGAATTATTCATTTTATTTGGCAGACTAAGAAGCGATGGCTCATGGAATGAAGGGACGTTCAATGGATCGATTATCTTTATTTTCTGAACATTCTCAAGTTCATTTCCAAGTACTCCGCGATCAAGCTCCCAACGAAGCGCCGCGCGCGACATATTCGGCGCGACTCTCGTGTGAGAAGAAAGAAACCATTGAAGATATTCTTCAAGCATTCGCTCTTTAAGAAGAAGAGATGTGCTTACTATCACGTGGTTTTCTATCACAAGAAAATATAGTGGTGTTGGAGCCCAATGTTTTCCGATTGGCGGTTCCAATTTGTGTACTGAAACTGCCGGATCAAATAGCTTATCGTCAATAGCTATTGGAAGATTTTTCTTTCCGAAAGATATAAGTTCTCCAAAGCAGTGGCCGCGCTCGCCATTGCTCGCAGGTACCGTGCAGAAATTATTAATAAATGTCAGATCATCAGTCTCCCAAAGTCTATTTTTGCAACAAGAAAAAGCTTCTGATGGGTTATCTTCCATGAAAGCTTGGAAAAGCATATCCTGTAGCGACAGAGAATTCTCATCTGTGTATCGTCGTTCAAATCTAAAATACTTAAGTAGTCTAGCCTTTGTCTTTTGATTTTGAATTATGCCGTGCTTGTTTCTCAGTTTATACGTTTTCATATTAGCCTCTATTGTTAGTTTGTATAATTATCACACATCATCTACCCGGATCTCTCGGCACCCGACAACCTTCATGCTGGCGAGCAGGAACCACGTCGGGAAAGCTCCCCGGTTGATCTTGACCGTGATGGAGCCTTCCGTCTCGGGAATGCCCATCTCCGTGAGCCGCCGGGCCAGCTCCTCATAGGTTACGTCCCGGCGCTTGAGTTCGGCCTTCATGAACCGCTTCGCGCGGCCGGCCCATTCGTTCTTGGCGTCCATGTCAGCTACCTTCCGTAAACACGCTGGTAGCTAACATATTCGATAGCTTTCCCGTTGACAACCCCACGGGCAAAAGCTAACATATCCGTACGCTTCATCACGGATGTGAACGCCATGTCTCAGCACTTCCTCCTCTCCGCCGCGGCCCGCACGCTCTCCCTGGCGAAGGTGCTGCGCATGAGCCAGACGGAAGCGGAGACGGTGTTCGCCCGCATCCGCTGGGAAGAGACGGAGGGGCGCCCGGTGTGCCCGGCTTGCGGCTGTGATGCCGTCTACGACTGCCGCCGGCCGAACGGCGCGCCGCGCTGGCGCTGCAAGGCGTGCCGCAAGGACTTCTCCCTCACCTCGGGCACGCTGTTCGCCTTCCACAAGCTGCCGCTGGTGATCTACCTCGCGGCCATCGCGATCTTCGTCAACGAGGTGAAGGGGAAATCGGCGCTGGCGATGTCCCGTGATCTCGGGGTCCAGTACAAGACGGCCTTCGTGCTGGCCCACAAGATCCGGGAAGCCATGGGCGCCGACATCAAGGGCGCCATCGTCGGCGGAGAGGGGAAGGCCGCGGAGATTGACGGAGCCTACTTCGGCGGGCACGTCCGGCCGGAGAACAAGAAGGCAGACCGCAAGGACCGCCGGCTTGCCGAGAACCAGACCGGCAAGCGCCGCTGCGTCGTCACCATCCGCGAGCGGGACGGCCGCACCCTGACGGGCGTCTTCCCCTCCGAGGATGCCGCCAACTCGTTCATCAAGACGCGGATCGCGAAGGGGACCGACGTGCACGCCGACGAGTCCCCCGCCTGGAACTCCCTGCATGCCCGCTACGCCATGCACCGGATCAACCACCAGGAAGCCTATTCTCTGGACGGGGCGTGCACCAACGAAGCGGAATCCTTCTTCTCCCGTCTCCGCCGGGCGGAGATCGGGCACCACCACCACATCAGCGGCATCTACCTGCATCGCTACGCGCAGGAAGCCGCCTTCCGGGAAGACTGCCGCCGGGACAGCAACGGCATGCAGTTCCGCCGAGTCGTGTCGCTGGTCACCAAGAACGGCCCCTCGGTGGACTTCTGCGGGTACTGGCAGCGGAGCCGGAGCATCTGATTCGAAGCTGGCGCCATGCCATTTCGCACAAGCGAGCTAACGCCTTCACGTCTCAGGCGCAGTTCCGTGAACGTTCTATGCTGGGGCGCGAATCAACAGCCTTGTCAACGAGAACGTTCCATGAACCTCTTGAACATACCACTAACGTGGAGTATCAATAGGGCCGGGAACTCGAAATGGGCGATCATGCCGCTTCACGACGCACGCGACGTTGCCAACCAAATCATCCGCCGGGCAGCAATGCACCGTCGGACGCTTACGCCTATGCAGGTGCTCAAGCTAGTATATATGAGCCAAGGCTGGATGCTTGGTTTGTATGGACGTCCGCTGTTCTCACAATCTGTTGAAGCTTGGCAGTATGGACCGGTTATTCCAGATGTGTATCATGCATTGAAGGGATACGGGAGTAGTCCTGTGCTCGCCACAATAAACTGCCCGCAAGAACATTACGATCCACAAGAAATAGACATAATAAATCAGGTAGTTGATATTTACAAAGACTGGAACGGCATCGAATTGTCTAATTGGACCCATCAACCAGGGAGCCCATGGCACACTACATGGCATATAAACGGTAGAAACTCGACCATTCCGATTGATACAATACAAGCATATTTCAATAGGTTGGCTCATGAGTCCGCCAGACAGTGAATTCTTGCATCCACCGCCAGAGCTAAAGCAAATTCCGCCTGTTACGGCTTTAAACAAGCCGGATGCTCTGGGCGATGGAGACGATAAGGCTGAAAAAGAAGCAAACGCCATTGCGCGCGGCGATCTAGAAGATATTGCCAGCAAGAAAGAACATGGCCGCAGAGAAGAGATAAGGGATGAGCTTCTTTGGCATGCTAAATGGACAATAAGATTTGTTGGCGCTATGTGTATTTTGGCTGTTGCGGTTTTTTCATTTCATTATTTGGCGCCTGCAAACTGGCACTGGCTAAACGAAGATCAACTTGGAAGCGTCAAGACATTTTTGTTTAGTGGCGCAGTAATCGGCGTTGCGTCAAAATTTTCGACGCGGTATTGGTAAACTGTCCGGAAGACAGGCGCCGCGTTGCCCCTATGCACTTCCCGATCACTTCGTATCACCATTGCTGAGCAAGAGGCGTATGGAGTCGCATACTGGCGCCACGCCGCTTTACTCTGTCAACCAGACCCCAGCGCCGGCCTTCACCACCCCCTTGCTCTCCATCCGTCGCAACACCCTCTCCGCGGCCCGCGTAACCACAGGCACGCCCCAGCTCGGGACATCCTTCCCCTCGCAAACGGCCTTGACGAGCTGTCCTGTGGTGGCGGTCCCGCCGGCCTTCCTGAGAGCGTCCAGAAGGGACCGGGAGAACTCCGGCCCCTTGAACCATCGGTCTATGCGGAAGCGCTTGGGGAGCTTCCCTACGGGCCGGGGGAGGTTCGGCAACCAGGTCTGTGCCTGGCTGTGCCCGAGGAGCTGGGATAGGGCGCCGTCCACATGGCGGAGAGCGGAGCGGAGACGGCGCCGCTCTCGATCAACGGCCGCGAGCTGCGCCAAGAGGGTGGACCGGCGGGATTCCAGAACCGCTATCGCGACGTCGTCAGGGGTGGGGCTCTCCATGGCGGGAGAGGATACCAGGGGGAGAACGGGGAACCGGGCGGGGGCTGGTGGCGGGTGCTACATAATTCCGGAAGAAGGAGAGGGACGAAGCCCTGGCGCAGAACGCGCTTCAATGAGGCCCCGGCATTTCTGCCGGGGATAGGGGGTACCTTGCAACCCGCTGAATCCGCCCCGCGAATCACCCTGTTTTCGAGAGGTCCGTGGAAGCGGTTGGACACGCGCCGGAAACGGTTCCGTTTCGTTCTCAACGATGTCAAAGAACCCAAAAAAATCAACGGTCCGCCGGATTCGAGCGGTGCCGGGATTTTGGCGTGCACCGGAGCGCTCGCAAAAAAGAACGGCAGTGGAACGTAGCATGGCGGCGCGAATTTGTCACCGTGCCTTCGCGGCTGGGTCGTCAAGCCCCGTCCGCCACCCCCAGCGCGCGCTCCACGAAGGCGGTCACGGTGGCGGCGTAGGCGTCGGGGGTGGTGCCGCGGCGGCGGTGTTTCCAGCGTTTCAGGTACCAGTCCTGGAGCAGCGGCTTGACCAGCGCCGCGGCCATCACCGGATCGTCCGCGCGGTAGACGCCCGCGCGCATTCCGGCGGCGATGGCGTCGGCGAACAGGTGTTCGGTCGCCAGCTCCTGGGCGATGGTGTGGTCGCGCGCCTCGCGGTGGAAGGCCTTCACCTCCATGTAGGCGAAGGCGAACCAGGGCTGCATGGCGTCACTCAGCAGCACGTGGCGGCGGATCAGCCCGGCCAGCCGGCGGCGCGGGTCCTCCTCCCCCGGCTCGTACGGGGCCAGCACCCGCTCCACCGCCTCCGTCACCGCGTCGAGGATCAGGGCGAGCAGCGTGTCCTTGTCCTGGATGTAGGTGTAGAGGGCGCCCATGCTCAGCCCGCTGGCCTCGGCCAGATCGCGCATGCTCATGGAGTGGAAGCCCTTGCGCCCGGCGATGTCGAGGGCCGCCGCCAGCAGCCGGGCGAGGTTGGGAACGGCGACCTTCGGCTTCTTCACCCGGATGCGCCCGCCGTGGGCGGCGAACAGCCGCGCGGCGATGGCCTCCGCGGTCAGCCCGTGGCGGGCGGCGAAGGCGGGGGTGTCGACGTCCACTGTGCCGTCATCCCCGCGCAGGCGGGGATCCAGGGCATTTCGGTCGCGTGTCGGCCCGGCTGGATTCCCGCCTTCGCGGGAATGACGGGAAGGGGATGGCTCGGCCTCTGGCGAGGGGGGCTCTGGTCGCGTGTCCATCGGCATACGAAATCACTTGCGGAATTCCGGCGCCATGGAATTATAGCGAACGCTCGCTCACAATTCGAGGCGGACATCATGACCCACCCCTTCGCACCGGGCCTACTGGCCGGCCGCGTCGCCCTCGTCACCGGCGCCACCTCCGGGCTGGGGCGGCATTTCGCCACCGTGCTGGCGGCGGCCGGGGCCACCGTGGCCGCCGCCGGGCGGCGGCGCGACGCGCTCGACGGGCTGGCGGCGGAGGTCGCCGCCGCCGGTGGCCGCTGCCTCGGCATCGCGATGGAGGTGACGGACCCGGAGTCGGTGCGCACCGCCTTCGAGGAGGTGGAGGCGCAGGCCGGCCGCGCGCCCGACATCGTGGTGAACAACGCCGGCATCACCGTGACCCGGCCCGCCATGGACCTGACGCCGCAGGAATGGTCGTCGGTCATCGACACCAACCTGACCGGCTGCTTCACCGTGGCGCAGGCGGCGGCGCGGCGCATGCGCGCGCAGGGGGGTGGGGGGAGCATCGTCAACATCGCCTCGATCCTGGGCCGGCGGGTCGCCGGCATGGTGGCGCCCTACGCCGCGTCCAAGGCCGGGCTGATCCAGCTCACCAAGGCGCTGGCGCTGGAATGGGCGCGCGACGGCATCCGGGTGAACGCGCTGGCTCCCGGCTACATCGAGACCGACCTGAACCGCGACTTCTTCGCCGGGGAGGCCGGGCAGCGCATGGTCAAGCGCATCCCGCAGCGCCGGTTGGGCCGCATGGCCGACCTGGACGGGCCGCTGCTGCTGCTGTGCTCCGACGCCTCCGCCTACATGACCGGCTCCGTCCTCGACGTGGACGGCGGCCACCTGCTCAGCACGCTCTAGAGGGAGACCGCCCCATGGACTTCGCCCTGCCGCCCGAGATCGACGACGTACGCCGGCGCGTACGCGCCTTCGTGGACACGACCATCCTGCCGCTGGAACGCGACCCGGCCGCCTACGACGAGCATGAGAACATCGCACCCGCGGTGCTGGAGGAGGTCCGCGCCAAGGCGAAGGCGGCGGGGCTGTGGTCGCTCCAGATGCCGAAGGAGCGCGGCGGCGGCGGGCTGAACACGGTGGGCATGGCCGCCTGCTACGAGGAGATGAACCGCTCGATCTTCGGCCCGGTCTGCTTCAACAGCGCCGCCCCCGACGACGGCAACATGGTGCTGCTGAACAAGGTCGGCACCGAGGCGCAGAAGGAGCGCTGGCTGCAGCCGATCATCGACGGCAAGGTCCGCAGCTCCATCGTGATGACCGAGCCGGACCCCGGCTCCGGCTCCGACCCCGCCGGCATGATGCTGACGCGGGCGGAGAAGCGCGGCGACCGCTGGGTGGTGCATGGCCGCAAATGGTTCATCACCGGGGCGGAGGCGGCCAGCCACTTCATCCTGCTGGCCCGCACGTCGGACGACCCGCGCAAGGGCCTGTCGGCCTTCCTCTACCACAAGGACCAGCCGGGCTGGCGCATCGAGCGGCGCATCCCGATCATGGGGCCGGAGGAGCATGGCGGTCATTGCGAGCTGGTCTTCGACGGGCTGGAGATCCCGGAAGACGATGTGCTGATGAAGATCGGCGACGGGCTGAAGGCCACCCAGATCCGGCTCGGCACCGCGCGGCTCACCCACTGCATGCGCTGGCTGGGCCTGTCCAAGCGGGCGCTGGAGATCGCCACCGAATACGTCTCCCGCCGGCAGGCCTTCGGCAAGGCGCTCGCCAAGCGCGAGAGCGTGCAGACCATGCTGGGGGACGCCGCCCTCCAGATCGAGATGGGGCGGCTCCTGACCATGAAGGCCGCCTGGAAGCTCGACCAGGGCGATTTCGCCCGCAAGGAGGTCAGCATGGCCAAGGTCGTGGTAGCCGACGTGCTGCACCAGGCCATCGACGTCGCCATCCAGCTCAACGGCGCCCGCGGCTATTCCAAGGACACGCCGCTGGAATGGATGTACCGCTACGCCCGGCAGGCGAAGCTGGTGGACGGCGCGTCGGAAGTGCACAAGATGGTGCTGTCGCGCTTCCTGATGGAGGAGGGCCAGGATTTCTGGCGCTGGGGCGTATGATCGAGGAGAAGCGGGAGGATCTGGCCGCCTGGATCGCCGGACAGGCGGGGGTGGAGCGGGTGACCGTCACCGGCCTGTCGAAGCTGTCGGGCGGGGCGATCCAGGAGAACTGGGCGGTCGATGTGGAGTTGCCCGGCGGGCCGCAACGCTACGTCCTGCGCACGGACTCCCCCTCCGGCGTGGCGGTCAGCCATGGCCGGGCGCAGGAATACGCCCTGTTCCGCGCCGCCTTCGACGCCGGCGTGACGGTGCCGGAGCCGCTGTGGCTGGAGCCGGCCGGGGACGTGCTGGGCAAGCCCTTCTTCGTCATGCGGCGGGTCAACGGCGTGGCCGCCGGCCACCGGCTGGTCAAGGACGACGCGCTGGTGCCCGACCGTACGGCACTCGCCCGCCGCATCGGGCGGGAGATGGCGCGCATCCACACCATCCGCCCGCCGCGTGCGGATCTGGACTTCCTGCCGCTGCCGGACGGGCCGCCGGCCCTGGCCGCGGTGCGGGGGTTCCGGGCCTGGCTGGACGGGCAGGGCACGCCGCAGCCGGTGCTGGAATGGGGCCTGCGCTGGCTGGAGCGCAACGCCCCGCCGGCCGGAGCGCTGGCGCTCTGCCACAACGATTTCCGCACCGGCAACTACATGGTGGCCGACGGCGAGCTGACCGGGGTGCTGGATTGGGAGTTCGCCGGCTGGGGCGACCCGCTGGCCGACATCGGCTGGTTCTGCGCCCCCTGCTGGCGCTTCGGCGCCCGCAAGCGGGAGGCCGGCGGCATCGGTGCGCTTGAGGATCTGCTGGCCGGCTACGAGGCGGAGGGCGGCGCGGCTGTCGACCGTTCGCTGATCCCCTACTGGATCGTGATGGCGACCATGCGCTGGGCCATCATCGCGCTCCAGCAGGCGGCCCGCCATGTGCGCGGCGGGGAGACCAGCCTGGAGCTCGCCTTGACCGCCCATGTGGTGCCGGAGCTCGAGCTGGACCTGCTGGCGATGACGAAGGAGGGGTGATGCGGCACGAACCCACCGCCGAGAACCTGCTGGAGACAGCCCGCGCCGTGCTGCGCGACCGCATCCTGCCGGCCCTGCCGCCGGAACTCCGCTACGAGGCGCTCATGGTCGCCAACGCCATGGCCATCGCCGCCCGCCAGATCGCCGCCGGCGACCAGCCGGTGGAGGAAGCCGCGGCACGGTTGCGCGCGCTCTACGATGCGTCGGGGGAGACGGCGGGCGCACTCGACGCCCGGCTGGTGGCGGAGCTGCGGGCGGGCGCCTTCGACGCCCCCGGCCCGCGGCGCGACGCGCTGTACGACCACCTGCTGGCGACCGCCCGCGCGCGCGCCGCGGAGAGCAACCCGAAGGCGCTGGGGTAGGCGCCGGGCACCGGGCCCCCACCCGCCCGCTGGCGCGGGCGACCTCCCCCGTCGAAGATGGGGGAGGGTCGGGGTGGGGGCACTCGGTGCCGACGCTGTGCGGATCTACATCGCCCCGAGATTGAAGATCAGCGCGGCGGGGTGGCCGATCTTCTCGGTGCCGGGCAACAGGTCGGGGTGGCCGCGATCGTAGGCGGCGTCCTCGGCCTGGTACACCGTGCCGCCGACCTTGATCCAATCGACATACAGGTTGCGGTCGGTGGCAGCGGAGCCGCCCCAGTCGTCGTTGAGGAAGCGTACGGACACCGTCTCGATGTCGGTGTCGGCGGTCTGGAAGCTGAACTCCTGCCAGCCCTCGCCGTGCTGGACCGACACCGCGGTGTCGGCGCCGACCTTCTGGCCGTCCACCGTCAGCCGGAACAGCGGGTCGCCCTTCCAACTGTCGGCCGCCGCGCGGACCGTGATCGTGGTGGTCGCCGGAGCTGGGGCTGGCGTCGGGGCGGAGGAGGCCGGCGCGTCGTTGACGAAGGCGAAGTCGTCGGCCGCGAACTGGCTGACGGAGACGTTGCGGAACAGCACCCCGTCCGTGGAGCCCAGCGTCAGGATGGTGTCGGCGCCGCTCTGGGTCATGGCGGCTTTCACCTGGGCGAAGCTGGTGAAGCCGAGATTCTCCAGCCGCGCCACGTCGCCCAACCCGGCCCCGGCCTGGAAGTCGGCGACGATGTCGTAGCCGGTTCCGGCCTGGAAAACGAAGGTGTCGCTTCCGCCGCCGCCCTTCAGCCAGTCTTTGCCGGCCCCGCCGTTCAGCACGTTCTTCCCGGAACCGCCCTCGATCCGGTTGGCGAGCGCGTTGCCGGTGGCGTTCTGGTCGGTGCCGGCGATCAGGTTGATGTTTTCCACATGGTCGGGAAGCGTGAAGAACTTGGCCCAGCTCCGCACCGTGTCGATGCCCTCGCCGGCCAGCTCGACCACCACGTCCTGCGGCTGATCCACGACATAGGTGTCGTGGCCCTTGCCACCCGCCATGGTGTCGTAACCGCCGCCGCCGTCGATCTGGTCGTTCATCGTGCCGCCGTTGATCACGTCGGCCTTGCCGGTGCCGGAGCGGTACCACTCCACCGGGCCGGGACTGGCCGGCGGTTCCACGAAATTCGCCACGGGCGTGCCCGGAGCCGGCGGGGGCGGCGGCGGCGGCGGCGGGGGCGGGGGCGGCGACACCGGCCCGCTGTTCACGAAGGCGAAGTCGTCGGCGGCGAAGTCGGCCACCCGGCGGCCCAGGAACAGCACGGTGTCATTGCCGGGCAGGGTCAGCAGCGTGTCGTCGCCCTGTTGCGAGAGGGCCGATTTCACCTGCGAGAAGGTGGTCATGCCGAAATTGACCAGCCGCACCACGTCGCCGGCGCCCTCGCCGGCCTTGAAATCGGTGACGGTGTCGTGGCCGGAGCCGGTCTCGACGATGAAGGTGTTCTTGCCGCCACCACCGGTCAGCCAGTCGTTGCCGGCCTTGCCGTTGATGGTGTCGTTGCCGGATCCGCCCTTGATGCGGTTGGCGAGCTCGTTGCCGGTGCCGGTCTGGGCATAGCCGGCGATCAGGTTCAGGTGCTCGACGTGGTCGGGCAGGGTGTAGGAACCGGACCAGCTATCGACGCTGTCGATGCCCTCGCCGGCCTTCTCCACCACCACGTCCTGCGGCCGGTCCACGACGTAGATGTCGTGCCCCTTGCCGCCGGTCATGGTGTCGGTGCCGCCAGCGCCGTTGATGTAGTCGTTGAGATCGGCGCCGGTCATCACGTCGTTGCCGGCGGTCCCGGTGCGCGAATACTGGGTGCCGGTCGGGGCGGTGGCCGGGGCGGCGGGGCGCCAGGCCGGCGGCGGTGCGGGGGGTGTGCCGGTGAAGACGAAGTCGTCGGCGGCGAACTGCGACACGCTGCGGTTGGTGAAGACCACCACATCGCCGCCCGGCAGGCTGAGGATGGTGTCCTTGCCGAACTGCTCCATCGCCGCCTTGACCTGGTCGAAGCTGCGGATGCTGAAGCTGTCCAGCCGGACCACGTCGCCGGCCCCCGCACCCCCCTGGAAGTCGGCGATGGTGTCGCGCCCGGTGCCGGGACGGATGAGGAAGCTGTCGTTGCCCTCGCCGCCCATCAGCCAGTCGCTGCCGGCCCCGCCGTCCAGCGTGTCGTTGCCGGTGCCGCCGACGATGCGGTTGTCCAGCGCGTTGCCGATGCCGGTCTGATTGCCGTTCGACAGCAGCGTCAGGTTTTCGACGTTGTCGGCCAGGGTGGTGACGGCGAGGCGCGAGCGCACCTCGTCCTTGCCCTCGCCGGCCAGCTCGACCACGCGGTCGCCGGTGTTGTCGAGATAGTAGGTGTCGTCGCCCGTGCCGCCGCGCATCGTGTCGGCCCCGGCCTTGCCGTCCAGCCGCTCGCTGCGGTCGGTGCCGGTCAGCGTGTCGTTGCCGGCCCCGCCCTCCACCACGTTCAGCGCCGCGCCGCCGAATTCGTCCCGGTATTCCGCCCCGGTGGCGGCGTTGTGCCCGTCGCTGAGCTTGCCGGAGTAATCGACGTAGGAGTTCCAGTAGCTCTGGTAGGCGACGTCGTATTTGGCGAACCAGTCCGACGCGTGCTGGATGTAGGCGCCGGCCCCGTCGCTCATGACGCCCCATTCGGAATAGGCCGTCTCCTTGCCGTGCGCGGCGGCGAAGTCCTGGTGCCATTGCAGGCCGTAGGGCGCGGTGACCATCTTGGTCCAGGCCGCCTCCGGGTCCTTCGGGTCCCAGCCGGTGTTGTAGTAGAAGTCCATGCCGATGATGTCGACATAGTCGTCGCCGGGGTACGCCTTCTCCGGGTTCATGCCGAGATCGCCGTGGTTGGGCGTCCACTCGAATTTGAAGCGGTCGGACACCGAGCGGAAGCTGTCCACGAACTGCCGGAACGCGTCGATGTAGGTCTGCTCGCGGCCGACGGCGCTCCATGGGAACCAGCCGCCGTTGAACTCCCACCCCGTGCGGACGATGATGTCACCGGTCGGCTGCGCGTCGGCCAGGATCGTGGCGACCTGCGTGTAATACTCGTTGTAGGTGCCGGTCGCGGCGCTGGACAGGCTGGCGTTGTTGGTGATCAGCGGCACCGACCACAGCATCTGCTTGTCGATGCCGGCCCACAGCTTCGTCGCCCAATCGGCGCTGCCGACGAAATCCTTCCAGTCGGCGCGGCCGATGAAGCCATGCACCGCATCCGCCGGCTGACCCAGCCACGTGTCGAACTTCGCGACTTCCGCCGGCGAATTGCCGACGTACACGCCAATCATCGTCATGGCCGGAGCCTCCTCGCTGCCTTGCTGCGTGCGCGCGTCACCCGGGACCGGACGGATGTCCGATCATGTTTCCGTCTGCGCCAATTCGTTTGTGGTAATCCGAAATATAGAGGAGATGCGGCACCGCCGGCTTGTGACCATTTTCGGCCTATCCGGAATACATCTTGATTTATATCAATTATTCGGGGGAAAGCCGTCGCGGTTCCATCTGTGTTCCACCGATCGGACGATCTCCGGAAGGCGGGCGGGATCATCCATCGGGTGGGATCGGCTGTCGGAAGTGCTCACCTTGTCGATCATTGGCGCATCCGGCTGCCTTTTTCGTGCTTCGCCGCCGATTGTTGCTCGGCCTATAAGCATTCGAAGCACAAAGCCCTGTGTTTGACGAAAACCTCGCATCGGGCAGGCGCCGCCTTCGGTCATTTCCGAACGCGGTGGCTGCCGGGGGATCGCCCATGACGAGCGTCACCGCCGCGCACGCCGTGCCGGGACCGGAGTGATACCGATGTCCGGCATTCTCCGTAAGATCACGGTTACTCCAATTTTCGTTTGTGGTGTGCCGTTATTATCATGGCATAATGCACCGCATCAAAATCCTGAACCGTTCCGGTTCCGGCCAAGCATTTTGAATAACGACTGATCTGTGGTGGAGCGGGATTATTGGTCCTGCTCGGCAATTGGAATCGCCTCGACGATCGGTCACGGCTTGTGTCCGGCATCGCAGGGGTCTCTCGTCTGTCGCATGATTTGGAAGCCTTGGATGAAGAAGCGCCGGCCGCGGTGAAACAGCCGGCCGCCGGGAGAGGGGCTGCGTGGTCATCCGATCGTGTGGGGGAAGCGGGCATGCACTACGCGTTCATCGAGGGGCCGTCGTCCGAGGCGTTGCACAGACCGGCGGTGCCGGCGCTCGGCGTGCCGCTGCTGGGCGGGCTGGTGGCGTTCGGGGAATTCACGATCCTGGTCGCCACGGCGCTCACCGCCTACGCCATTTATCTGGAAGGCATCCTCGACGCGCCGCAGCTCCACCGCTACGCGGCGGTCGCGGTCATCGGGTCGGCGCTGATCGTCGCCGCCAACTCCTGGGCCGGGCTCTACCAGCCGCGGGCGATGCTGAGCCTGAAGGCCCAGCTGCCGCGCCTGCTGGGCAGCGTCAGCACGGCGGCGCTGATCATCGTGGGGTTCGGCTTCCTGCTCCAGATCTCGTCGCAATACTCGCGCGGTTGGGCGGCGCTGTGGTTCATGGCGAGCATCGGCAGCGTCGTCGCCTACCGCGTCCTGCTGACCGGCTGGCTGCGGCAACAGGCCGCGGCCGGACGCTTCCGCCGCCATGTGGTGGTCGTCGGCACGGGGGAGGAGGCGGGGCGCTTCCTGGCGCGGGTCGGCGGCCAGGGTGCGGGCGACCTGTCGGTCAGCGGCGTGTTCGCCCAAGGGGCCGGGCCGCTGTCGGGCGTGGTCGGCGGGCACCCGGTGCTGGGCGCGCTGGAGGACCTGTGGCTGCATGTGCGCGACAACCCCGTGACCGATATCGTGCTGGCCCTGCCCTGGTCGGACGAGGAGCGGCTGCGCGCCGCCATCCATCAGGTCAGCATGCTGCCGGTGGACGTGCACATCCTGCTGGGCGCGGTGCCGCAGCTCCAGTCGCGCCTGATGCTGACACAGACCGCGGGCACGGCGGTGTCCTCGATGGCCGGAACCCTGATGCTGGAGGTCGCGCACCGCCCGCTGAAGGGCTGGAACGCCGTGGTGAAGCGGGCCGAGGATCTGGTGCTGGTCGGCCTGCTGCTGGCGGTGTTCGGGCCGCTGATGCTGCTGATCGCGCTGGCGGTCCGGTTGGACAGTCCCGGCCCGGCGATCTTCCGGCAGCAGCGCTTCGGCTTCAACAACCGCCCCTTCGAAATCTGGAAGTTCCGTACGATGCATGTGGACCGTGGCGACGCGTCCGGCGCCCGCCGCACGGTGCGCGGCGACGACCGCGTCACCCGGATCGGCCGTTTCCTGCGCCGGTCCAGCCTGGACGAGCTGCCGCAGCTCATCAACGTGCTGCGCGGCGAGATGTCGATGGTGGGCCCGCGCGCGCACCCGGTGTCGATGAAGGCGGGGAACGCCCTCTACCACGAGGCGGTGTCCGGCTACATCGCGCGGCACCGCGTGCGGCCGGGCATCACCGGGCTGGCCCAGGTCAGCGGCTGCCGCGGCGAGATCGACACGCTCGAAAAGGCGCGCCGCCGGGTCGATTTCGACCTGCAATACATCGCCGGCTTTTCCATCTGGCTGGACCTGGAGATCCTGGCGCGCACCTTCGTCTGCCTGCTCCGCGACGACAGCGCCTATTGACGGGAACGCGGGGGCCGTCGCCCGCGTTCCTCACCCATGATCCGCGCCTTGACCTTCCTTGCGACCCCGATGAAGCGCTATTCCGGCCCGACCCGGGTTGCCATCTGGCTCGCGGGTGCGGCGCTGGCCTGGATGGCCGTCATCCTGGTGCTGTGGCTGGTGCTGTGACGCATCGGCCGGCGGCCTCGCCGGGGGCCTCGCCCGGCGGGGGGCCGTAAATCTCCTCCTCCGTCCGGCCGCAGCCCTGACAGCGGCCGTCGTCACCGATGATGCACAGCCCGATGCAGGGATCCTCGCCCTCGTCCACACCAACACTCCCTCGGCTCCGCTTCCGGAGATCGGACTTACCGCATGGGCCGGGCGGCAGCAAGTTTCCCGGACGGCCGAAAAAGTTCGTATGACCGACGTTCCGCCTATTGCGCAAAAACAAAAAGGCCGCTAGCAATACCGCCGCGGCCCGAGTTTAGGGAGGAAACGCCTCACAAGAGGCGCAAACGATAAAATGATGTTGCGCCGCCAAAAATCCAGCCTCTGCGGGCTGGATTTTGTGTTTCCGGCGGAATTCCGACGCCCGTGCTCTGGCAGGCGTCGGCGATCAGGCGGCGAGCACGGTGCCGACGAACTCCTCAACCTGGTTCTGCAGGTTGCGGAACTCCTCGACGCTGTGGTGGCTTTCCTGCTCCAGGCTCTGCACCGACTGGCTGGCGTCGGTGATGCAGGTGGCGACCACCTCGATGCTCTGCGCGACGGCGCGGACGTTCATCGCGGCGCTGCTGGCCCCGCGCGAGATCTCCTGCGTCGTGGCGCTCTGCTCCTCGATGGCGGACGCGATGCTGGTGGCCAGCTCGCGCGCGTCGTTGGCGACGTTGGAGATGGTGCGGATGCCCTCCACCGCGCGGCTGGTGGCCTGCTGGATGCCGGAGATCTGGCGGGTGATCTCCTCCGTCGCCTTGGCCGTCTGGTTGGCGAGGTGCTTGACCTCGCCCGCCACCACGGCAAAGCCCTTGCCGGCCTCGCCGGCGCGCGCCGCCTCGATGGTGGCGTTGAGCGCCAGCAGGTTGGTGCGCTGGGCGATCTCGCTGATCATGCGCACGATGTCGCCGATCTTGTCGGCCTGGCTGGCCAGATCGCCCACGGTGTGGCTGGTGTTCTCCGCCGCGTCGGCGGTGGAGCGGGCGATGCGTGCGCTCTCGGTGATGCGGTGGGCGATGTCGGAGATGGTGGCGGACAGCTCCTCGGTCGCCGCGGCGATGCTCTCGACGTTGGCGATCGTTTCGGAGGTGGCCTGGGTGATCTCCTGGCTGCCGCGCTCCGCCTCCACCATCTTGCCGGCGACCGATCCGGTGACGCTGGTCATCTGGGTGGTGGATTCCGACACCTGGGTCAGCTTCGAGGCGACCGTCTGCTGGAAGCGGTTGACGGTCCGGGCCAACAGTTCCGTACGCTCGCGGGCCGCGGCCTCCTTCAGCCGTTCGCCCTCGGCCGACAGCTCGCGCACCTTGACCGCGTTCTCCTTGAAGATCTGCACGGCGCGCGCCATGCCGCCGATCTCGTCACGGTTCTCGCGGTAGGGGACCTCGACCTCGTAGTTGCCGGCCGACAGCGACGACATGACGCTGGCGATCACCTGCAGCGGGTGCGAAATGGTGAAGCCGATCACCCAGGCCAGCACGCCCGAGATCAGCACGATGCCGATCGCCAGGATGGTGGAGCGGCTGGACATGTCGGCGATCACCGTGAACACGTCGCTCTCGGCCGCATTCTGGGTGGCGATGAAATCGGCGCGGAGCTGGCCGGCCGCCTGGATCAGCCGCTCCGACGCGTCGCGACTCGTCTCCTCGGCGGCGACGAGGTTGCGGTCCTCCTTCAGGATCTCGTTGAAGGTGGTCGTCAGGTCGTTCAGGCTGGTCTCGACGCGGCCGACGAAGCGCTGGACGCGCGGCAGTTCGGCGGCCGCCTCACGCAGCGGGGCGAGGTCGCTGCGCGCCTTTTCCAGTGCGGTCTTGACCGACGCGACCGTGTTGGGGTCGCGACTGGCCATGAAGCGGGCGGTGCCGACCCGCACGAGCTGGAGATACTGCTGCACCCGCAGGCCGTTCTGCAGGACGCCGCGGTTCTGGGCGTTGACGCCCTGGTCGATGATGGCCTGGACGGTGGTGGTGAGGTCCGCGCCGATCGCGGTCGCCTTGCTGGCGCCGTCGACCCGGCGGATCGTCGCTTCGGAGATACGGCCGAAGGCGGCCTGGTAGATGCCGGCCGCCTCCTCGATCTCCTTCACGCGCGGCTGGTGCTCGGGGGCGGTGGCGATGGCGCGGACCCGTTCCGGGGCCGCCCCGATCAGTGCCACGGCGTCCTGGGCAGCCTTGGTCGTCTCGTCGGTCTGGGTGATGGTGAACTCCATCACCCGGGCGTAGCTCTGCTGGAGCTCAACCACAAGATCGACCATCTGGAGCGCCGCGCGGTTGGCGCCCGCCAGCGTCTCCGCTCCCTGACGAACCGTCGCGAGCACCCCGGAGAACAGGAAGGCCAGCACGCCGGTCATCGCGATGACCAGCAGGAGACCACCGAACACGCGGTAGGTGATGCGAATCCGTGACGTCGCCGCCACGAGGAAGCTCAAGACACGCATGGTGAAATCACCTCAGGGTTGGCCGGCGGGCCCGGTCGGTCGTTACTTCGTGGCGATGATCTGCTTGAAGAGATCGCCGTATTTGGCGCCGAGCTCTTCCTGCACCGGCTTGACAGCGGCGGTGAAGGCGGCCTTGTCAACATCGGTGTGGAAGGACACACCCTGGCCTTTGAGCTGCTCCATCAGCTTCTTCTGTTCCCCCTCGTTGAAATCGCGGGTGGCCTGGGCACCGGCGAGGCCGGCCTGCTTCAGCGCCGCCTTGTCGGCGTCGCTCAGCTCGGCGACGAAGTCCGGCGAGGCCAGGAACACCAGCGACGAGTAGGCGTAGTTCAGCATCGACACGTTCTTCACGAAATCGAAGAAGCGGTAGGACGCCGCGTTCGGGATGGAGTTCTCCATGCCATCGACGCGGCCGGTCTTCAGCGCGTCGTAGACGCTGTCGATGTTCATGGCGACCGGCTCGGCGCCCCAGGCCTTGAACACCTTTTCCAGGGTCGGGCTGTTGGGAATGCGGATCTTGAGGCCGGCGAGGTCGGCCGGGCTCTTGGCGGCCTTGGTGGTCAGCAGCACATGGCGGAAGCCGTTGTCCCCGAGCCCCAGCCCGATGATGCCGCGGGCGGTCATGGCGTCGAGGATGCGCTGGCCGATCGGCCCGTCCAGCACCTGCTTGACGTGCTCCGGACCGGAGAAGAGGTTGGGGATCACGATCACGCCCAGCTCCGGCACCAGCACCGGCAGCGGGCCGGCCAGCCCCGACAGGCCGAGATCGATGGTGCCCGCCTTCAGACCTTCGATGATCTGCGTCTCGTTGCCGAGCGCGCTGGCGCCGAACTCCTCGACCTTGTAGCGGCCCTGGGTCAGTTCGCCGAACTTCGCGGCGAAGGCCTTGGCGCCCGCGGTGAAGGCGGAGTTGGGGCCGCCGACATGCGCGAACTTGACCACGGTCTGTGCCTGGGCGCCACCCGCCGCCAGCCCCAGAACGCAACCAAAGGCGGCAGCGGCAATCGCCGTGAAGGCCGACTTACCGAGGGAATCGAAGCTGGGCATCTTTCCGTCTCTCACTTGTTCGATCCAGTCGGCCGGGATCATGAACCATTTCTCCAAGGTAAGCAATCCAATGACGGTGCGACACATACAGCCATATGTCAGACGCTGATAATTAAACTGCTAAGGAAAATTCATATTTTGTTGGCAATGGCGCTTGATAATAATCAGGAACGGCCTTCGCGATCGGTAAGACACTTGACCATCGTCCGGTTCATACGTACACTTATTGTATTGATACTGAGGAAATCCGTCAAAGTGTATTCGATTATTGATGAAGTCATGGTGCTGTTCACCTTCCACATGGGAAGATCGCTATTAGAAGTAGGCTAATGAAAGCGTCGGACGGGCATGGTGGTGAAGGCGGTGGTTCGCCACCTGCGCAGGAGGTTATCGACGCAAATTCTATCGGATGGGTGGATTTGCGCCAACTTCGGAGCTCAAGGCGAAGATGAGTACAATAAATTCTCCCGAAAAGGGATCTGCGGAAAACGGGTCACTCCTCGTGGTGGACGATGTCACACTCCAGTACAAGACGGAGGCCCATCTCATCACCGCCACCCACCGGGTGAGCTTCCGCGTCGAGCGTGGCGACCGCTTCGTGCTGCTGGGGCCGTCGGGTTGCGGCAAATCCACGCTGCTCAAGGCGGTGGCGGGCTTTCTGAAGCCGGTGGAGGGGACCATGCGGCTGAACGGGCGGCCGATCGACCGTCCGGGACCCGACCGCATCGTGGTGTTCCAGGAGTTCGACCAGCTCCTCTACTGGAAGACGGTCTTCCACAACGTGCTGTTTCCGCTGGTCACCACCGGCACGCCGCGGGCCGAGGCCAAGGCGCGTGCCGACGCGGCCATCGCCAAGGTCGGGCTGACCAAGTTCCGCGACGTCTACCCGCACATGCTGTCGGGCGGCATGAAGCAGCGCGTCGCCATCGCGCGCGCCATGGCGATGGGAGCCGACATCCTTCTCATGGACGAGCCCTTCGCGGCACTCGACGCGCTGACCCGCCGGCGCATGCAGGAGGAACTGCTGCGCCTGTGGGAGGACATCGGCTTCACCATGATGTTCGTCACCCACTCCATCGAGGAAGCGATCGTGCTGGGCTCGCGGATCGTGGTTCTGACGCCGCACCCGGGGCGGGTGCGCGACGTGCTCGACGCCCGCGACTACGGGCTGGGCGACGTCGGCTCCCCCGGCTTTTCCGCACTGCACCGGCGCATCCACGACATGCTCTTCACCGAGGGCACGGCCGGTCACGGCCCCGCCAGCCGCAAGGAGGCCCAGCCGTGCTGATCGACCGCGCCATTCCCGAATCCGGTCCGGACTGCACCGACGAGCCGGTCGTCGTCCAGCGCCCCTTGTCGGTGTGGGAGCGGCTGGGCAACAGCACCCTGTTCCGACGCCTGGTGCTGCTGGGTCTGCTGGCGGCGTTGTGGGAGGGCTACGCCCGCCATCTCGACGTGGTCATCATGTTTCCGACCCTGTCGGAAACCGCCGACGCCTTCTGGCGCAGCATGCTGGACGGCAGCCTGTCGGTCCGCGTGCTCGCCTCGCTGAAGACGCTGATGGCGGGCTACGCGCTCGGCGTGCTGGCGGCGGCGGTGCTGACCATGATCGCCATCTCCTCGCGCGTCGGCACCGACCTGCTGCGCATCCTGACCGCCCTGTTCAACCCGCTGCCGGCGATCGCGCTGCTGCCGCTGTCGCTCTTGTGGTTCGGGCTGGGCGAGATCAGCCTGGTCTTCGTGCTGGTGCACGCGGTGCTGTGGCCGATGGCGCTGAACCTGCATTCCGGCTTCCTCGGTGTCGGCGAGACGCTGCGCATGGTCGGGCGCAACTACGGCCTCAGGGGTCCGCGCTTCATCCTGCTGATCATGGTGCCGGCGGCCTTCCCGTCGATCCTCACCGGGCTCAAGGTGAGCTGGGCCTTCGCCTGGCGTACCCTGATCGCCGCGGAAATGGTGTTCGGCATCAGTTCGGGCGGGGGCGGCATCGGCTGGTTCATCTACGAGAACCGCAACCTGCTGGAGACGGCGAACGTCTTCGCCGGCCTTGCGGCCATCATCCTGATCGGTCTGCTGGCCGACGCCGCCGTCTTCGGCGTGGTCGAGGCCCGCACCGTGCGCCGCTGGGGGGTGCAGCGGTCCTGACGCCCGACCGCGACCCCGGCGGCTCCATCCCGTCGCCATTCCCCTTCACCATCGGAGAGGGCCATCCATGTCATTCCATCCACGTCGCGCGTCCCGGATCGGCTTGTCGATCCTGATCGGTCTGTCCGTCCTCGCGGCGGCGCTGATCGTGCCGAGTGGCCAGGGCGCGCGGGCCGAGGCCCGCGAGATCCGGATCGCCCAACAGTTCGGCATCGGCTATCTGCCGTTGCACGTGATGAAGAACCGCAAGCTGCTGGAGCAGCATCTCCAGCGGGCCGGGCTGCCGCAGGTGGAGGTGAAATGGTCGGGGCTGGGCAGCGGCGTCGCCATGAACGACGCCCTGCTGTCGCGCAGCCTCGACATCGCGTCGGGCGGCGTCACCGTCTTCCTCACCGTGTGGGACCGCACCCGCCGGTCCTTCGGGGTGCGCGGCGTCGCCATCCTGAACGCGCTGCCGATGTATCTGGTCACCGCGAACCCCAACATCCGGACGCTGACGGATTTCAGCGACAAGGACCGCATCGCGGTGACGGCGGTGAAGATCTCCACCATGGCGGTGACGCTGCAAATGGCGGCGGAGCAGACCCTGGGGCCGGGCAAGCACGCCACCTATGACGGGCTGACCGTGTCGATGCGCCATCCGGACGCCATGGCGGCGCTGATGTCCGGCCGCTCGGAGATCAACGCCTATTTCGGCACGCCGCCCTTCCAGTACCAACTTCTTCAGCAGCCGGGGATGCGCAAGATCCTGTCCTCGTACGATGTCCTCGGCGGCCCGGCGACCTTCAACATGCTGTGGACCCGCGGCGACTTCCACAAGGAGAACCCGAAGATCTACGGCGCCTTCCTCGCCGCCCTGCGCGAGGCGCAGGCCTTCATCAACGCCGATCCGGACGAGGCGACGCGGATCTATCTGGTCGAGGACAACGCCAAGCTCGACCCCGCCTTCGTCCGCGCCATCATCACCGACCCCGACTCGCGCTTCACCACCACCCCGCTGAACTCCATGAAATACGCGGAGTTCCTGCACAAGATCGGCACCATCCGCACCAAGCCCGACAGCTGGAAGGACCTGTTCTTCCCCGAACTGCACGACGAGCCGGGGAGCTGAGCGGCCGCCAAGTCCCCCGTCACACTCCCCCCGTCACACACCCAGGAAGCCGCCCGACTGCCGCTCCCACAGGCGGGCGTACAGGCCGCCGCGGTCGACCAGATCGCGGTGGCTTCCCTGTTCCACGATGCGGCCGCGGTCCATCACCACCAGCCGGTCGAGTGCCGCGATGGTGGACAGCCGGTGGGCGATGGCGATCACCGTGCGCCCGCGCATCAGGCCGGCGAGCTGGCCCTGGATGGCCGCCTCCACCTCGCTGTCCAGCGCGCTGGTCGCCTCGTCCAGCACCAGGATGGGGGCATCCTTCAGGATCACCCGGGCGATGGCGACGCGCTGGCGCTGCCCGCCCGACAGCTTCACCCCGCGCTCGCCCACCAGCACCTCGTAGCCGGCGCGCCCCTGGCGGTCGCGCAGCTCCCGGATGAAGCCGTCGGCCTCGGCCAGCTCCGCGGCGCGCACCATGTCGGCCTCAAGGGCGTCGGGCCGGCCGTAGCGGATGTTGTCGGCGATGGAACGGTGCAGCAGCGCGGTGTCCTGGGTGACCATGCCGATGGCGGCGCGCAGGCTGGCCTGGGTCACCCCCGCGATGTCCTGCCCGTCGATGCGGATGGACCCCCCCTCCAGGTCGTAGAAGCGCAGCAGCAGGTTGACCAGCGTCGATTTGCCGGCACCCGAGCGGCCGACCAGCCCGACCTTCTCGCCGGGCCGCACGTGCAGGTCCAGCCCGTCGATCACCGGCTCCGGCTTGCCGTAGCCGAAGCGGACGCCCTCGAAACGGATGTCGCCCTGCGTCACCGCCAGCGCCGGGGCGCCCGGCCGGTCGGTCACCGCGTGCGGCCTCGCGATGGTCTCCGCGCCGTTCTGCACGGTGCCGACATTCTCGAACAGCGAGGTGATGGTGCGCAGGATCCAGCCGGACATCTGGGTCAGCCGGATGATCAGTCCGGTGGCGATGGCGAGCGCGCCGACGCTGACCGCCCCGGCCAGCCACAGATGCACCGCCAGCCCCGCCGTCGCCACCAGCAGCACGCCGTTGACGATGGTGAGCGTCACCGTCATGTCGAAGATCGCCCGCATCATCACGCGGTAGGCGGCGAGCTGGCGCTGCACGCCCTCGCGCGCGAAATCGTCCTCCCGCTCGGCGTGGGCGAACAGCTTGACCGACAGGATGCTGGTGTAGCTGTCCACCACCCGGCCCGACAGCGAGGAGGTCGCCTCCGACAGGGTGGCGGACTTGTGGCGCACCGGCGGCACCATCACCGCCACCACCACGCCGTAGGCGATGGTCCAGGCCAGCACCGGCAGCAGCAGCCGCCAGTCGAGCGCCGCCAGCAGCGCCGCCGTGCCGACCAGGAAGGTGGCCAGGAACCACACCCCGTCGATGATGTTGACGATGGTTTCGCGCAGCGCCGCACCCGTGGACATCACCTTCTGGGCAACCCGGCCGGCGAAGTCGTTCTGGAAGAAGGACAGGCTCTGCCGCAGCACCCAGCGGTGATTCTCCCACCGCACCGCGTTGGTCAGCGCCGGCACCAGCGTCAGGTTGATCAGCCCGCGCGAGCCGACCACCAGCAGCGGACGCACCACCAGCGCCACCACGGCCATGCCGGCGAGCGCCCAGCCGTGGCGCTCCAGGAACTCGGCCCGCGGGGTGGTGCCCATCCAGTCCACCAGCGTGCCGACGAAGGCGAAGATCGCCAGCTCCGACAGCGACGCCAGCCCGGAGACGAACAGCGTCGCCGCCAGCAGCCCGCGCACCGGCTTCAGGAAATGCGCGTAGAAGGACCCCACGCGTGCCGGCGGCTGGACGATCGGCTTGGGAGCCAGCGGGTCGAAGAGGCGTTCGAAGAAGGCGTGCATGGACCGGCGGGGGCAGCGGGCGGGGGTGGCTGGTGTTCGCCACGAACAGTCCGCCGCCTCCTGCGTTCCGGTCAAGCGCCCTGTCAGACCGTGACGAACCAGCCGGCCGAGACCGCGGCCGGGGCGATGCCCAGGAGCGTCAGGGTGTCGCCGGTGCCGAAGTCGATCAGCGCGTCGCCCCCGGCGGTGCTGCCCACGGTCCAGCCCTGGCCCGCCGTCAGCACGATCAGGTCGCCCTGCGCGGCGTCGAAATCGGCGATGCCGTCGGCCCCGCTGGCGGCCCCGATCAGGAACCGGTCGGCGCCCGCTCCGCCGGTCAGCAGGTCGTTGCCCGCCCCACCATCCAGCGTGTCGTTCCCGCCGCCGCCGGTGAGCGCGTTGTCGAGCGCGTTGCCGGTGCCGGTGAAGTCGGCGGTGCCGGTGTGGGTGAGGGTCTCCACCTCCGCCCCCAGCGTCCAGCTTGCCAAGCCCGTCAGCACACCGTCGCTGCCGCCGCCCGCCAGCTCGACCACCAGATCGCCGGCGTCGTCCACGGTGTAGACATCGTCGCCCGACCCGCCGGTCAGCGTGTCCGTCCCGGTGCCGCCGTCCAGCGTGTCGTTGCCGGTGCCGCCGGTGATCATGTTGTCCAGCGCGTTGCCGGTGCCGGTGAAGCCGGCGGTGCCGCCGTAGGCCAGTGACTCCAGATGGTCACCCAGCGCGTAGGCCGTCAGCGTCGTCCGCACGGTGTCGGTGCCCTCGCCGGCCGCCTCCACCACCAGGTCGCCCGCGTCATCGACCAGGAACAGATCGTCACCGAGCCCGCCGGTCAGCGTGTCCGCCCCGGTCCCGCCATTCAGCGTGTCGTTGCCGGCATCGCCGTCCAGCGTGTCGGCCCCGGCACCGCCGGTGATCAGGTTGTCGAGACCGTTGCCGGTGCCGGTGAAATCGCCGGCCCCGCTGTACTCCAGCGTCTCCACCTGATCGATCAGCGTGAAAACCGACAGGTCGGTGCGGATGGTGTCGAGGCCGCCGACCGTCGTCTCGACGACAAAGACCCCGGCGTCGCTCACCACATACAGGTCGTCGCCGTCGCCACCGAGCAGCCAGTCGGTACCGCCCGCGCCGATCAACGTGTCGTTGCCGTCGCCGCCGGTCAGGGTGTCGTTTCCGGCCCCGCCGGTGATCAGGTTGTCCAGCGCGTTGCCGGTGCCGGTAAAGTTTCCGCTGCCGGTGTGGGTCAGGTTCTCGAGGTTGGCGCCCAGCATCCAGGACGACAGCGACGTGCGCAGCTCGTCGATGCCCTGGTTCGCCGCCTCCGTCACCACGTCGCCGGCATCGGCCACGATGTAGGTGTCGTTGCCGCCGCCGCCGATCAGCGTGTCGATGCCCGCCCCGCCGTCCAGCGTGTTGGCCCCGCCGTTGCCGGTGATCACATTGTCGAGCGCGTTGCCGGTGCCCGCGATGTTGCCGCCGCCCGACAGCACAAGCCGCTCCAGATTGTCCCCCAGCGTCCAGGCGATGGAGCTGGTCACCGTGTCCGTGCCCTCGCCGGCCAGCTCGACCACCACATCGCCCGCGTTGTCCACCACATAGCCGTCGTTGCCCAGCCCGCCGACCAGCGTGTCGGCCCCGCCGCCGCCGTTCAGCGTGTCGTCGCCGTCCAGCCCCATCAGCAGGTTGGACGCACCGTTGCCGGTGATGACGTTGGCCGCGGCGTTGCCGGTGCCCGACACCGCGCCGCCGCCGGTCAGCGTCAGGTTCTCGAAATCATCGAGCAGGGTGTGGGCGAGGCCGGTCTGCACCGTGTCGGTGCCCTCGCCCGGCAGCTCGACGATCACGTCGCCAACGTTGTCGACCACATAGGTGTCGTTTCCGGTGCCGCCGATCAACGTGTCGGCACCCGCTCCGCCGTTCAGCGTGTCGTTGCCGTCCAGCCCGGTCAGCGTGTCGGCGCCCGAGCCGCCGGCAAGGCTGTTGTTGCCGGCGTTGCCGGTGCCCACGACGGGGCCGGTGCCGAGGAAGCTGACATTCTCGACATTGGCGCCGAGCGTGTAGGCCGACAGGGTGGTGCGCACGGTGTCGGTGCCCTGGCCGGCCAGTTCGGTCACCACGTCGCCGGTGTCGTCCACGAGGAAGACGTCGTTGCCGGTGCCGCCGATCAGCGTGTCGGCCCCGACCCCGCCGTCGAGCGTGTCGTTCCCGCCGCCGCCGTCCAGCGTGTCGACCCCGGCCCCGCCGTGGATGGTGTTGTTGCCGCCATTGCCGGTGCCGGCGAAGCTGGCGGACCCGGTGTAGGTCAGCACCTCCACGTTGTCGGCCAGGGTGAAGGCGGCCAGCGCGGTGCGAACCTCGTCGGTGCCGCCGCCCGCGTCCTCAACCACAAGGTCGCCGGCGTCGTCCACCAGATACAGGTCGTTGCCGGCACCGCCGACGAGCGTGTCGGCCCCGGTTCCGCCGTCCAGCGTGTCGGCGCCCGAGCCACCGGTGATGACGTTGACCAGAGCGTTGCCGGTGCCGGCGAAGGCCGCCGCGCCGGTGTAGGTGAGGTTTTCGAGGTTGGCGCCCAGCGTGCAGACGGCCAGGGCGGTGCGCACCTCGTCGATACCGGCACCGGTGGTTTCCACCACCACATCGGCGGAGTTGTCCACCATGTAGACGTCATCGCCCAGACCTCCCGCCAGCGTGTCGCTGCCGGCACCGCCGTCGAGCGTGTCGTTGCCGGCATTGCCGGTGATGGTGTTGGCGCCGGCATTGCCGACGCCGTGGAAGGAGCCGGCTCCCGTGTAGGTCAACACCTCGACCTCGTCGGCCAGGGTGTGGGCGGACAGCGTGGTGAGGACGGTGTCGATGCCCCCGCCCACCGCTTCCACGACCTGATCGGCCCCCGCGTTGACGAGATATGTGTCGTTGCCGAGGCCGCCGATCAGGGTGTCGTCGGCCGCCCCGCCATCAAGCGTGTCGTTGCCGGCACCACCCTGGATCACATTCGACAGCGCGTTTCCAGTGCCGGCGAAGGCGCTGGCGCCGGTGTAGGTCAGCGTCTCGACGTTGTCGGGCAGGGTGTACGCAGCCAGCGCCGTGCGCACCTCGTCGGTGCCCGCTCCAGCCAGTTCGGTCACCACGTCGCCCGCGTTGTCGACCAAGTACACATCATTGCCGGTGCCACCCGCCAGCGTGTCGGCGCCCGCACCGCCGTCCAGCGTGTCGTTACCGACACCGCCGTTGATGACGTTGGCCAGCGCGTTACCGGTGCCGACGAAAGCACCGGTGCCGATGCTGGTCAGATTCTCGACATTGGCGCCGAGCGTGTAGGACGCCAGGGTTGTTCGCACCTCGTCGGCGCCCTGGCCTGTCAGCTCGGTCACCGTGTCGCCGGCATCGTCCACCACATAGACGTCGTCGCCGAGGCCGCCGATCAGCAAGTCGGCCCCTGCGCCGCCGTCCAAACTGTCGTTGCCCGCACCGCCGTCGAGAATGTCGTTGCGGGCCAAGCCAAACAGTCTGTCATGCCCGTCCAGGCCCCACAGGCGGTCCCGGTAGGGGGTGCCGACCAAATCATCGTTCCCGGAGGTGCCGGTCTGGTCAAAGAACCCCGTCGTCAACACGTCCGGGTTTCCATAGATGCGCTGATAGATGCCAAAGTCCGAGCCATCCTGGCCCATGGATTGCCACGCCACGACCCAACCGCCGTCCGTCCGGCCGGCCACGCTGGGATGGGACTGTTCTCCCTGGACCGTCTCGGACACCCGATATTCGTTCCCCACCTTGACTCCATCGGCAGTGAAGCGCTGGGCATAGATGCCTTCAGCCGATCCGTCCTGGCCGGTGGATTGCCATGCGACTTGGAAACCGCCGTCCGCAAGCGCGGCGACGGAGGGGTAGCCCTGGTCGCCGGCAGTGGCGGTGTTGATCAGGAACTCGCTTCCGATCTTGGCTCCGGTGTCGCTGAACCGTTGGCCCAGGATCGCATTGCCGGAACCATCCCCGAGGCTCGACATCCATGTCACCACGTAGCCCCCGTTGGCGAGGGCGGTCACGGTTTGGTAGCTCTGGTCGCCGCTGGTCGAGGTGTTGACCAGGATATCGGGGGTCAAGACGGTTCCGGTCGAATCATAGAGACGGGCATGCACGCTGCCGCCCGACGGGTCCTGACCACTCATCGACCACCAGGTCGCCATGAACGTACCGTTGGAGCCGGCGGCCAGAAAGCTGCCGACCTGATGCCCAGCGGTTCCCTGGTTCACCCTGAATTCTTGACCGAGCGGAACGCCATCGGCCGTGTAGACCCGCGCATACATGTTGACGTCGGACGTGAGCCCCGCGCTGCCCTGGTTGAACGTCACGACGAAGCCGCCATTGGCCAGCCCCTTCACGGCCGGCCCCCATTGATCGCCCGTGGACACGGCGTTGATGCGAAACTCCGCGCCGGCCTTGTTGCCGCTCGCGTCGAAACGCTGCGCATAGACTCCCCAGGAACCGTCCTGCCCCTCCGACTGCCAGGTCACCAGATAGCCGCCGTCGCTCAGCGCGGCCACTTTTCCGTCATCCTGCCGGTTCGAGGTGTAGGTGTTGACCCGTGTTTCCGCTCCGACCGCGTTTCCCGCCGCATCGTACAATTGAGCATACATCCCGGTGGACGAGCCATCCTGGTCCATTGACCGCCAGACCACGACATGACCTCCGTTCGCCAGCGTGGCCACCTGGGGCTGTCTTTGTTGATTGACGGCGGTGGTGTTGACTTGCGCCTCCGGTGTCACTGCAAAGAAAAAGCTGGTCTCACTGGCCATGGACGTGTCCTTGCTCAAGTGGTGGCTCTGTTGCAAAGCCTGGACGAAGGCACCTGAAGCCGATCGCCGGCATCACTGCCGGGGTCAAGCGGCCTGGAGCTCGAGTTGCGTGGTGACGAACTGCACGACCTCGGCAAGCGCACAGGGGCCGAGGCAAAAAGCGCGTTCGACGAGGCGGGCCTCGCCGCGTACGTCGCGGGTGATGTTGAAGGCGGCCGCCTGCCCCTTGCGGAGCGCGCGCATCACCTCGAAGCCCTTGATCGTCGCGTAGGCCGTCTTCAGCGTCTTAAAGCCTCGCACTGGGCGGATCAGCTGCTTCAGCTTGCCGTGGTCAGCCTCCACGACGTTGTTCAGATATTTGACTTGGCGATGCTCGGTGTCCTCGGGACACTTGCCTTCGGCCTTCAGCTCCGCCAAGGCCGCCCCATAGGTCGGCGCCTTGTCGGTGTTGATGACCGTCGGCTTTTCCCCGTCCTTCAGGCCGTTCAGTGCCTTGTTGAGAAAGCGCTTGGCGGCCGTGGTGTTCCGGGTCGGCAAAAGGTAGAAGTCGATCGTGTTGCCGTGCTTGTCGACCTCCCGGTACAGGCAGGCCCACTTGCCCCCGACCTTCACATAGGTCTCGTCAACCCGCCAGCTGGTCGAGCGCGGGCAACGCCATTGCCAGCGCAGCCGCGTCTCGATCTCGGGGGCGTACTTCTGGACCCACCGGAAAATGGTCGTGTGGTCGAAAGGGGCGCCACGCTCGGCCATCATCTGCCCGAGGTCGCGGTAGCTGATCCCGTACCGGCAGTACCAGCGAACCGCCCAGAGCACGATCTCGCCCCCGAAGTGGCGACCCTTGAAATCCGTCACGGCCCGGTTCCCAATCTCGTTCGGGTATTCCGCCGGATGCGGACCGGCTTTGCAACAGAGCCCGGCCGCGCCGGGACGGTGCAAACGGGTGGTTCCTGGCGTGAACGTCTCCGGGAAAAGTGAAAAATCCGTATCTATACAACTTTTGCGTCAAATGCGACATAACGCGCCGCCAATCACGTGTCCCGTCCCCGACGCCTCCCGTATGGTCTGGATGATCTCGACGCCTTCGATCTTGGCGGCTCAGGTCGAGCGGCTTGCGGTCGCCACCCCCTCGCCGTTGGCCTCCCCGCCGGCTTCCCCGCGCACCCCACTCCGCCGCCGGTCGAGCAGGCGCAGCGCCGGGGTGACCGTGGTGCCGTGGGCCAGGATGGAGACCAGGACGATGAAGCCGGCCGTGGCCCACAGCAGGTCGCCCTGCGCCCAGTCCGCCTCCCCCGCGGCGTAGGCCAGATAATAGAGCGTGCCGACCCCGCGGATGCCGAAGACGCCCAGCGCCGCCACCTCGTCCGCCGGGCGTCCGGAGCCGATCATGCCGATCCAGGTCGCCAGCGGACGGACCACCAGCAGGAACAGGATGCCGCACAGGGCCGCCGGCCAGGTCAGCGGCTCCAGCAGGCCGTGCGCCAGCGATCCGCCGAACAGCACCAGCACCACCATCATCAGCAGCCGCTCCGTCTGCTCGGCGAAATCATGCAGACGTTCGTGGAATTGGTTGTTCCGCTCCGCCCGCCGGAAGGCGATCGCGGCCACGAACACCGCCACGAACCCGTAGCCGTGCGCCATTTCCGTCAGCCCGTAGACGAGGAAGGTGATGCCCAGCGCCAGGAAGCCGTCGCCGGTGCGCGACAGCCGCGCGCGGTTGGGCAGCCGGAAGGTCAGCCAGCCCAGGAAGGCCCCGATGGCCCAGCCGGCCACCACGCCCGCGGCCAGCTTCCACAGCACGTCCTCCGCCAGCCAGCCCCAGATCCAGCCGCCCGGTTCCGGCCCCTCCAGCGCCATGGCGATGGCGAGGTTGGTGAAGGGGAAGGCCAGCCCGTCGTTCAGCCCGGCCTCCGAGGTCAGGCCGAAGCGCACCTCGTCCTCCTCCCCCGACTGCGGCGGGCCGACCTGCACGTCCGCCGCCAGCACCGGGTCGGTGGGGGCGAGCGACGCCGCCAGCAGCATCGCCGCCGCGGCCCCCAGCCCGGCGAAGGCCCAGCCCATCAGCGCCAGGGCCAGGATGGACAGCGGCATGGTCACCGCCAGCAGCCGCCACGTCACGCCCCAGCTCCGCCAGCCCGGCAACCGGTCCAGCTTCAGCCCGCAGCCCATCAGCGAGACGATGACCACCAGCTCGGTCAGCCGCTCGGTGAGCTCGGGAAAGCGCAGGGGGTGCGGCGGCTCGCCGCCGGCGGGGACCAGGAAGCGGAAGACCAGGAAGCCGATGCCGACGCAGACGATCGGCAGCGACAGCGGCATCTCCCGCAGCAGCATAGGCAGCCAGGCGACGAGCAGGATCAGCAGACCCGCCCCTGTGAGAACGGCGATGTAGGGGTCCAAACGACGACTCTCCTCCGAGGAAGCGGCGCCATGGCCGCCTTCGACGGAGGTGTAACGGCCGGGGAGCGCCGGCGGGCGGAACGGCGCCCCACACCACTTCGTCCCTACGCCTCCCGCGTCACGGTCTGGATCACCTCGAAGCCCTCGAATTCCGGGTGGCTCAGGTAGAGGGGCTTGCGGTCACCGGCGCCGCGATGGGCGCTGCGGAAGGCTTCCGACCGCGTCCAGTCGAGGAAGGCCGCTTCCGAGTCCCACACCGTGTGCGAGGAGTACAGCCGGTATTCCTCCTTCTCCGGGCCGCGCAGCATGTGGAACTCGACGAAGCCGGGGACGGCGTGCAGATGCACCTCGCGGTTCAGCCACACCGCTTCGAAATCCTCCTCCGAGCCCTTCTTGACCTTGAAGCGGTTCATGGCGATGAACATGGCGTGCTGTCCTTTCCGCGTTGCCGCCGGCCCGGCGGCCGGCATCCGTCCGGGATGATGGCGATGCCTCACCAGCTCTGCAAGGCGCGCAGCTTCGGCGTCTTCTTGGTCTGGTTGGCGGCCATCCGGGTCAGCAGGCGGGACAGCATGGCGACCGCGTCGGCGATGAAGGGTCCCTTGTTGAGCATCACGCATTCGGCGCGCGCGGCCATGGCGGCGTCGGTCATGTCGCCGCGGGTCGGCAGGCCGGTCTTGACCAGGCTCTCCAGCACCTGGGTGGCCCAGATCACCGGCACATGGGCGGCCTCGCACAGCCACAGGATCTCCTCCTGCATCTCGGCCAGCCGCTCGAAGCCGATCTCCACCGCCAGATCACCGCGCGCGATCATCACGCCGAAGGGCTGGCGCGCCGCCGCCTGGACGATGATCTCCGGCAGGTTGCGGACGGCGACCGGCGTCTCGATCTTGGCGATCAGCGCGATGCGGGTCCAGTCCTCCGGCCGGCGGGCCGCCAGCTCCTCCTGCAGAAGCCGCACGTCGGTGGCGCTCTGGACGAAGGAATAGCCGACCATGTCCGCGTGCCGGGCGATGAAGTCGAGCGCGCCGCGGTCCTCGTCGGTCAGCGCCAGCAGGCCGAGGTCGCTGCCCGGCACGTTCAGCCCCTTCTCCGGCTTCAGCTTGAAGCCCTTCGGCCCGGCGCGCAGAACGCGCACCACCAGCCCGCCGTCGGTGCGCCGGTCGATCACCCCGCCCAGCTTGCCGTCATCGATGAAGACGGGATCGCCGACGTTGATCCGCTCCACGATCCCCGGCGGCTCGCAGGCGGCCTGGGCGCGCCAGGCCCCGCTGTCGTCGAACCTCCCGCCGGTCAGCAGCAGCTCGTCGCCGGCCGTCAGCCGCAGCTTCTCCTTGGCGAGACGCACAGCACCCGTGCGCACCTTGGGGCCACCGAGGTCGGCCAGCACGCGCACACGGCGGCCCGTCGCCGCCTCCGCCGCCCGCAGATTGGCGATCATCGCCGCCCACTGCTCCGGCCCGTCGTGGGCGCAGTTGATGCGCACGGCGTCGGCACCGTTGCGCAGCAGCGCCACCAGCAGCCCGCTGTCGGTTGCCGCCTCTGTCGGCAGGGTCACCAGGATGCGGGTCTCGCGGGCGCTGTCGGGGGGCGGTCCGAACAGCTCCGCCGTGTTGGCGTCCAGCAGGCGCTGGCCGCGCCCGAAGGAGCGGCGGTTGGGGTAATGGGGGCAGGGCGTTCCGGTCATGGCGGCCAGCGCGCCGATCACCGCGTCGAGGTTGGCGAGCACCCGCCCCTCCAGCCTGCCCAGAGACGACAGGCCATAGGGCATCAGCGCGTCCTGGAGATCGCGCAGGTCGCGGCGGCGCAGCACCAGATAATGGGCGAAGTT
The DNA here is from genome assembly GCF_013423485.1 of Azospirillum oleiclasticum. GTDB lineage: Bacteria > Pseudomonadota > Alphaproteobacteria > Azospirillales > Azospirillaceae > Azospirillum > Azospirillum oleiclasticum. Next base: position 33,912 of record NZ_JABFFR010000036.1, on the reverse strand, counting down.
CAGCGCCGCCACCCGGAAGCGCCGCCGCCCGGCCGGTCGTTCCCAGCTCCGCCACAGTGCATGCCCCTCGGCCGCCACGGCACGGCGCAGGTCGCGCAGCTCGGCCAGGAGGGCGTCGGGGGTGCGCGTCTCGGGGGTGCGGGCGGGGTGGTGGTCGGGCATGGCGGGGTTCCATGGCAGGGGATCGGGCGGTGCGGACCTTGCTTAGCAGCGGTTCGTGACGGAGTTACGACAGATTGCGACATTGGCTCGATACCTCTTCCTGATGTGGTGCCTCTGTCGTAGGGTTGCGCTCCCCGTCGACGACACACGCAAGAGAACCCGATGCCCCCTGCCGCGCGCGCCGCCCTTCTCGCCACCCTGCTGGTCGCCGCGGCGACCGCGCCGGGCGTGGCGTGGGCGGCCGAGGGCAGGGCGCCGGGCAGGACGGCGCCGGGCAAGGCCGCGGCGGTCTCTCCGGCGGCCCCGGAGTCCGAGGTAGACTCGGTCTGCAAGGCGGCGCGCCAGGGCAACCCCGGCGCCTCCTACCGGATGGGCCGCCTGTACATGGCGGGGCAGGGCGTGCCGCGCGACCCGTTCCTGGCCGTGGGTTGGTTCGCCGCCGCGGCCGAGGCCGGCCATTGGGAGGCGCGGCGCATGATGCGTTTGCTGCCGCGCCTGGCGATCCATGTGCGGCCGGACTGCGGGCGCGGCGCCCGCCGCTATCCCGGCGGCGACATCAGCCAGTCCGACGCCGCGGCGCTGCGTTCGCTCGCCGCCCGCGGGCCGGTGGGGGATCTGGTGCGCACGCTGGCCCCGCGCTTCGGGCTCGACCCCGCGCTGGTGATGGCGGTGGTGGCGGTGGAGTCGAACTTCGACCCGGCGGCGGTGTCGCCCAAGCAGGCGCAGGGGCTGATGCAGCTCATCCCCGAGACGGCCGCCCGCTTCAACGTGCGCGACCCCTTCGACCCGGTGGACAACATCATCGGCGGGATGCGCTATCTGGGCTGGCTCCTGTCCTACTTCCGCGGCGACGTGACGCTGGCGCTGGCCGGCTACAACGCGGGGGAGGGGGCGGTCGACCGCCACAAGGGCGTGCCGCCCTACGCCGAGACCCAGGCGTATGTGCAGCGGATCGCCCGGCTGTACGCGCAGCAGCGCCACCCCTTCGACCCCACGGTGTCCGGCCCGTCCCCGGCGGTCGCCCGCACCGCCTCGGCCGACCGCCCGCGCACGGGCGGCTGACCGCAATCCGGGATCACACCCGCCGCCCCTCGTAGCCGCCGAAGTCCGCGGGCCGCGGCGTGTAGCCGCCGGCGAACAGCGGGGAGGAGACGATCATGTCCGCCGTCGCCTCGTTGCAGGCGAAGGGGATGTTGTAGAGGGTGGCGAGGCGGGTCAGCGCCTTGACGTCCACATCGTGCGGCTGGGCGGTCATCGGATCGACGAAGAAGACCAGCAGGTCGATGCGCCCTTCGGCGATCATCGCGCCGATCTGCTGGTCGCCGCCGAGCGGGCCGCTCTTCAGCGGAGTCACATCCAGCTCCGGGTGCGATTCCCGGACCTTGGCCCCGGTGGTGCCGGTGGCGAAGAAGGCGTGGCCGGCCAGGGCGCCCCGGTGCGCCCCGATCCAGGCGATCAGATCGCGCTTGCGCGCGTCGTGGGCGACGAGGGCGATGCGCTTGCGGGTCATGACGGCGCTCCGGGTCTTGCCTGATCCGAGGATACTGATATACCAGTCGCGGCCACAAGCCCACCGGAGCCTGCGGCGGAACGCGCGGCCGGCGGGCGGGATCGGGCGGAAACTCCAACCGGTCCCTGTGGTATCATGGTTGCGGAGAGTGGGGCCGCCGGGACGGCCGGCGGCGGCGGCAAGGGCGGTTGACCGGATGACCAGCGACAAGGACGACACCGCGATCGCAGCCGGATCGGAGCCACGCCGCCGCACGGTGCGGTCGGAAGCGCGGCCCGCTCCGCGCACCGCCACGGTGTCGGCCACCGTCTACCGCGACCTGCGTGACGACATCCTGGCCCTGCGCCGTGCCCCCGGCGCGCCCATCGCCGAGAAGCAGATCTCCGAAGCCTACGGCGTCAGCCGCACGCCGGTGCGCGAGGCGGTGCTGAAGCTGGCCGACGAGGGGCTGGTGGAGATCTACCCGCAGTCCGGCACCTTCGTGGCGCGCATCCCGCTGGCCGCCCTGCCGGAGGCCATCACCATCCGCCGCGTGCTGGAGGAGGCCGTCGCCCGCTTCGCCGCGGAGCGCGCGACCCGCAGCCAGGTGGCCCTTCTGCGCGCCAGCCTGGAGGCGCAGCGCGAGCGTGCCGCGGCCGGCGACCGCGACGGTTTCCACAAGGCCGACGAGGAGTTCCACGCCCTGCTGGCGGATATCTCCGGCTATCCCGGCTTCTGGACGCTGGTCAACCAGGTGAAGGTGCAGGTCGACCGTTACCGCCGGCTGACGCTGCCGCTGACCGGCCGCATGGGGGAGGTGGTGGTCGAGCACGAGGCGATCGTCGATGCCATCGCCGCCGGCGATCCCAGCGCGGCGGCGGCGGCCCTGAAGGCGCATCTGACGCATCTGGAAATCTCCATCGCCGACACCCGCGACGCCAACCCGCAGTATTTCAGCGCCGTCGACGCCGACCCGTCACGCTGAACGGCAGGCGCGACCGGACCAAAAAAAAGCCGCCGGGGGATGCCCGGCGGCCCGAGTGTAGGGAGGAAACGCTCTGGCCGGAGGACGAACCGATCGTCCCTCCGGCCAAACCGACTGGATTGATATACTAGCATACGCATCCGAAAGCAACCCGAACCTCACACGAAAGCGTAACGCGCGGGCGGCCGTGCTCAATGCATCAGCAGCCGTGGCAGCCACAGCGAGAACAGCGGCACATAGGTGACCAGAGCCAGCGCCAGGAACAGCGCGCTGTAGAAGGGCAGGATGGAGCGCATCACCTCGCCCACCGAGATCTCGCCGATGGCGCAGCCGACGAACTGGGTGGTGCCGACGGGTGGGGTGTTGAGCCCCAGTGCGCAGTTGACCAGCATCACGATGCCGAACTGCACCGGATCCATCCCGTACTGCATGGCGATCGGCAGGAAGATCGGCGTGCAGATCAGGATCGTGCTCGCCATGTCCATGAAGGTGCCGAGCAGGAACAGGATCACGTTGATCATCAGGAAGATGACCCACGGGTTGGTCGAGATGTGGGCCATCACGTCGCCGGTCGCCTCCGCCACCGAGTACAGCCCCATCAGGTACTGGAACATGGTGGAGACGCCGATCAGCAGCAGGACGACGCCGGTGGTCTTCACCGTCTTGGCCGCCGCGACCAGGAAGTTGGCCCAGGTCATCGTGCGGTAGACGAAGAAGGTCAGCAGGATCGAGTAGATGACGGCGACCGAGGCGGACTCGGTGGCGGTGAACACGCCCGACAGGATGCCGGTCAGGATGATGACCACGATGAACAGCCCCGGCATCGCGGCGGCCAGGGTGCGGAACGCGATGTCCCAGCCGGGGAAGGTGCCGGCCGGGTAGCCGCGCTTGACCGCGACGTAGTAGGCGGCCCCCAGGTTGCAGACCATCAGCAGGACCGCCGGCATGATGCCCGCCGCGATCAGCGAGCCGATGGAGACCTTTCCGCCCGCCGCCAGCGCGTAGATGATCATGTTGTGGCTGGTCGGCATCAGGGCGCCCACCAGCGCTGCGTGGGTGGTGACGTTGACCGCGTAGTCGGCGTGGTAGCCCTCCCGCTTCATCATCGGGATCATCACGGCACCCATGGCCGACACGTCGGCCACCGGCGAGCCGGCGACCCCGCCGAACAGCGTGCAGGCGACCACGTTGGACATGCCGAGTCCGCCGCGGATGTGGCCCACCATGCTCTTGGCGGCGTTGACGATCTTGTCGGCGACCCCACCGTGCAGCATCAGTTCGCCGCTGAAGATGAAGAAGGGGATGGCCAGGAAGGAGAAGATGTTCATCCCCGACATCATCTGCTGGAACGCGACCGCGACCGGCAGGCCTTCGTAGAGGATGGTGCAGAGCGCCGCCAGGCCGATGGCGAAGGCCACCGGGATGCCCAGGATCAGGAAGCCCAGGAAGGTGACGCTGAGTATGGTCAATTCCATGACGGCACGACCTCCTCGCCACGCAGGATGGCGATGATGTGTTCGACGGAGAAGCTGGCGATGAGGATGCCGGACAGCACGAGCGGCACGTAGCGCACGGCTTCGCTGATGTGCAGGTTGGGCAACAGGTAATGGGCGACCGAGGAGCCGAGGATCCAGCCGTTGTAGGCCATGGCGACCCCGAACAGGCCGACCGCGGCGTAGATCAGGATCTCCAGCCGCCGGCGTGCCTTTTCCGGCAGCAGCACCATCAGCGACTCCAGGCTGATGTGGCCGGCGTCGCGCACGCCCACGGCGGCGCCGATCAGGGTGACGTAGAGCACCAGAACGATGGCGAGGTTCTCGGTCCAGGTGGGGGAGCTGTTCATCACATAGCGCCCGAACACCTGGTAGAAGACCACCGCGACCAGGACCAGCAGCCCGGCCACGGCGGCGTACATGCCGAAACGCGCCAGCGTGGCGTTGATGCGGGTCAGCCAGACGATGGCGGCGGGGGGCGTGGCCGTGCTGTCGTCGGCTTGCATGTCGAGGTCCATGACGCGTCACTCCAACTCGTGGCCGCAACTCGTGACCGCAACTCGTGGCCGCCCGGGGGGCGCCGCGGCCATGACGGCGGCAGCGGGCACGCGCACGCCGGACCGGCGCCGCCCTGTACCCGTTTGTCGTAGGGGGAGTTATACTAATATATCAAATCGGCGCCAAGCCGGATTCGTTGGCGGCGGCAACAAGTGCGACGATGCCGCACCGGTGCCGCCGCCACCCGGCCGTCAGGCCAGGAAATCCTCGCGCATCGGCGTGAAGACGTCGAGCAGCACGCCGGGCTCGATGGCGACCACGCCGTGCAGCACGTTCGACGGCACGATGTAGCCGTCGCCGGCCGACAGCCGCTGCGTGCGGCCGTCGATCGTCACGTCGAAGACGCCGCTCTCCACCACCGCGCACTGGCGGTGCGGGTGGCGGTGCAGGGCGCCGATGGCGCCCGCCTCGAAGGCGACGCGGGTCATCATCATGTCGGGGTTCCAGCCGAGGATCTTGCGGCGCACGCCGCCGCCCAGATCCTCCCACGCCACGGCATCGGCCACGACGAAGACATCAGTGCCAGTGGGGGTCCCAGTGGGCGTTCCGTTGGTCTCGGTCATGGCGGTCACCGTGCCAGCCAGCCGCCGTCCACCGGCAGGATCGTGCCGTGGACATAATCGGCCGCGTCGGAGGCCAGGAACACCGCGGGCCCGCCGAGGTCGGCCGGCTCGCTCCACCGCCCGGCGGGGATGCGGCCCAGGATCTCGGCGCTGCGCTGCGCGTCGGCGCGGAGTGCGGCGGTGTTGTTGGTGGCGACGTAGCCGGGCGCCAGCGCGTTCACGTTGATGCCCTTGCCGGCCCACTCGTTGGCCAGCAGCTTGGTGATGCCGGCCACGCCGCTCTTCGACGCGGTGTAGGACGGCACGCGGATGCCGCCCTGGAAGGACAGCATCGAGGCGATGTTGATGATCTTGCCCTTCTGGCCCTGGCCGATGCAGTGGCGGCCGAAGGCCTGGCAGAGGAAGAACACCGACTTCAGGTTCAGGTTCATCACCAGATCCCAGTCGGCCTCGCTGAAATCCACCGCGTCGGCGCGGCGGATGGTGCCGGCGTTGTTGACGAGGATGTCGAGCCGGCCCAGAACGGCCACCGTCTCCTCGACCAGCCCGGTCACCGGCGCGATGCTGGTGAGGTCGGCCGACAGGCCGAGGAAGCGGCGGCCGGCAGCCTCGACCAGCCCTTTGGTCTCGTCCAGCGGCACGATGTCGACGGCGGCGATGTCGGCACCGGCGTTGGCGAGCGCCAGGGCGATGCCCTGGCCGATGCCCGTGTTGGCGCCGGTGACCAGCGCCACCTTGCCCGTTAGGTCGAATGGGTTGCTCATGTCTGCGTTTCCCTATCTGAGCGCGACGGCGTCCGACCGCTGGAGTATACTAATATATTAATCGCACGCAAGCGTTTGTTGGCGGGGCGAAGCAACGCAGGACTATCCGCAGTTCGCAAAGGCGTCGCAGTTTGCAGCGCCGTGCCATACGTCCGGGGCTGGCAGCGGTCACCGAAGTTGCTGGCCTGATTGATGAATCTCCAGTCGTGGCGGTGTGACGACGGCGGCCCGCGGCTTGCTGCGCATCATCCGCCGCCCACCACGCCGACCGCGATCGCCCGCCATGGGACAGTTCCTGTTCCCAATCACCATCGCCGAGCACCGCATGCTCCTCGACGCCTTCGCCCTGGGCGGCCGCGGGGAGGCGGTGCGGGTCTTCCGTCGCCTGTTCCCCGCCATCACCGATGACGGATTTGTTGAGGTCTGCACGGGCCGGGTCATCGGCGAGGCGTGGGATGCGTCCGCCGGCAGGCGGCCCGCCCCCCACCCGTCGCGCCACCGCTGGTGAGCGTGCCCCGCGGGCGGCGGGCGGCTGATGGTCGCTTGCCGACAGGGGACGGAGCCGTGCTGTCGGCTTTGTGACAGGGGATCGTCCCAGTCCGCTCCGTTCCGGCCGGACAGGGCACGGCCCGCCGGTTGCATGACACCGGCGTTCAACGGATTGGGAAGGGTTGTGCGTATGGTTTCCTACGACGGCACCGGCGGCCCGGCCGGGGTGGTGAAGAGCCTGATCGAGAACGCGGCGAAAAGCCTGGACGAGATGTCGGAAACGGCGGGCGAGATCGCGCCCGATGTGGGCGAACACACCGACATCCTGGTCTCCGCCCAGCGCATCGCCGACAAGGCCGCGATCGACCTGCGCCGCCTGACGGCGAAGCTCGGCAAGGCCGGGTAGGGTCGCGGCGCGAAGCGGCGGACGCCGGCCTCCATCGAGGCCCGGCCGGCGTCCGCCGCCGGAACCGCCTTACCCGTGCTTGGCCTTCAGCGCCGCCAGCCGGTCGGACAGGCCGGTCGCCGGCCGGGGCGTGCCCGACGCGGCGGCGAGTGCGGCGGCGATGTCGGGGTCGTCCTGCTCCGGCTTGGTGGGGCGCAGCAGCTTGGCCTTCATCTGCGCCGACTGGGCCTGGGCGTTGTCGCGGTCGGCCTGCTCGCGCATCGCCTTGAGGGCCACGCCGAGGCCGCTGACGCGCTGGGTCAGCCCGGCGGCGACGCGGGCCGACTCCGCCTCGCGGTCGGCGCGGGTGCGGGCCATCTCCGCCTTCTTCATGTCGCGCTGGGCCTGTTCGAGCTGGGCACGGGCGCCCTTCAACTGCTCGGCCATCTCCTTGTAGGACTGCTGCAGGCTGGCGACGAACTCGGCGGCGTCGCGCGCCTCGCTCTCCTCGCGCTCGACCTCCGGCGTCATCTGCTCCAGCATCGCCAGAAGGTTGGTCAGGCTCTGCTCCAGCTTGGCCTTGCGGGCGGGGTCCGCCTCGGCGTCGGCCTGGGACTGCAGCAGCTCGGCCGCCGCCATGCGCTGGCGCAGCAGGGCCGCGATCGCGTCGGCCTCCTTGCGCTCCTTGTCGTAGGCCTGCTGGGCCGCCGCGACCTCGATCCCGAGCTTGTCCAGGGCTTCCTCCATGGTGCGCAGCTCGGTCTCGGTCAACCCTTCCGGGTCGATCTTGGCGTAGAAGCCGATGCCGGCCTCGATCGCCTTGTCCGCCTTGTAGCCGGCGAGATTCTTCAGGAACGACAGCATTCGGGTGTCCTCGTATCCAGGGGCGACAGACATATGGGGCAGGACGGGGGCGCTGTCATCAGCCCGCCATGGCGCCGGCGTTGACCAGCGCCACGGCGACCTGCACGCCGGCCACCACCGACGCGGCGGCGGTGTTGCCCGCCTCGATCTTGCGGCGCAGGTCGCCGACCAGCGCGAAGGCGATCCCGAAGGCGGAGAGCTGGAGCAGCACCGCCACCGCCCCCCACACGAGGATGTCGAGATAGGCGGTGTGGTTGGCCAGCGTCGCGGCCAGCGGGATCGCCATGGCGATCATCGCGCCGGTCATGGTGATGCCGGCGGCGGCGTTGCCCTGGTTCACCAGCTCCCGCTCGCGGTAGGGGGTGACGAGCGTGTGCAGCGTCACGCCGATGGCGAGCATCGCGAGCGTGAGGATGAACTGCGGAAGCAGGACCGTGAGGCCGGCTCCCAAGGCGGACAGGGCGGTCATGGCGCGTCGATCCTGGCTCGGTCGTGGTGTCGGAGGGCGTGATGGTCAGAGGGCAAGCGTGGCCGGGTTGATGTCGATGCCCGCGTACAGGCGTACGGACGCCGTGCGCGTGGCCGCGTTCTCCACCACATCGACCAGCAGGTATTCGGTGGCGGGTGCGGGATCGGCAAGGCCGGTGCCGCGCCGGTAGAGCATGGCGGTGTGCTTGCGCTCCACCGGGCCGGCGCCGCCGCCGGCCGCGATGGTCTCCGGATACTCGCGCGGCGGGGCGCTGCCCGCCGCCGGTCCCCAGGCGCGCTCGTACAGCACCCCGTCCTGCGTCTCGAAGGCGTGGTAATGGAGCATGCCCTCGTTGGGGTCGAGCCACACCGGCCAGTCCTCCCGCGACGGCGTCACCTCGTCGATCAGGGTGAACCACCGGCAGCCCTCCAGGGCGCCGCCGGCGCCCACATACACCTCGAAGAAGCGGTCCTCGTCGACGTAGAGCCGGTTGGCGTCCACCCCGCCGAAGCGCAGCACGCCCACCGCCTTGACCGTGGCCGAGCCCGACGCGGCGTCGGGTGCGGTGACCTTCACCGCATCCCCGGCGAGCAGGAAGGGGGTGGGGTCGACCTGCACCGGCATGCCGACGCGGAAGCGGCGCGACGCCCCGGCCGGGGCCGAGGCGCTGGCGTCGCCGCGCGCGTCGCTGCGCGGCCCGCGGTTGCGGCGGATGAACACCATGTAGCCGATCCCTCCTCCGACGATCAGGATGAGCAGGACGATGCCGAGCCCCCAGCCGCCACCGGACGATCCGGCGGGCGCGTCCTGGGACGGTGCGGCCGGGGCCTCCGCGACCGCGGCGTCCGCGCGGGCGAGCTGGTCGCGGACCTGCGGGTTCTCCGCCGCCACACGCTCGGCGTCGGCGCGGAAGGCGCGGTAGTCGTCGGGGTGGCTGCGGGCGGCGTTGGACAGCGCGTAGGCGCTGGCGACGTCGCCGATGCTGTCGAGCAGGAACCACCACATCAGCGCGTCCGTCACGCCGTAGCGCGAGGGCATCCGCCCGGCGTAGGGCGGCGGCTGGTAGCCCGGCGGCGGCACCGGCAGCGCGGTCGACGGCTGGACGGGGCGCGACGCCACGCTGGGCGTCCGCCCGCTGGACGAGGCCCGGCCCCAGTTCCAGCTCCACCCGTCGTCGCGGCGGCTTGTGCCCGACGACGGCGTGCGCTCGCGCTCCGCCTGGGCGGGGGCGGCGGGCGGGGCGCTCGACCTCTGCTGGTCGCGGCGGTAGTCCTGCAACGAATCGTAGCCGCTCTGGCGCGAGACGTTGCGGTCGAAGCTGGACGGGGCCGAGGGGCGGGGGGATGCCACCGACGGCGTGCGGTCGGCGCTCGGCCGGCTGTAGCCGCCCGAGGAGCGCGACGAGGACGAGGAGGAAACGGACGGCGTGCGCACCGACGAGGACGGCCGCGAATAGCCGCCGGACGAGCGCGACCGCGCCTCCGCGTCGCCCGCCGCCGCGATCGTCACGGCCCCGCCCAGCACCGCCGGCACCACCGGACCGGATGTGATCGTCAGCGCCGCCACCAGGGCGACGCGCAGGACCCGGGCGATCGGGAGGGGCAGGCGGGCGCTCAGCATGCCCCTTCCATGACACAGCTAAGCGTAGCCCGGCAACGGGGACGTGGACCGGACCGCCGGTTTATCGGCTCACGCGGACGCCGGCTCCGGCACGACGCCCGCTGTGTGGGGAGCTACGCCATGGCCGGAGCGTCGGCCGGCGAGGCGCGCATCGCCGTCAGGTCGGGGTTCTCCCCGAACATCCCCCAGTCGGTGGCGGCGACTTCATGAAGCACGATGTGAACCGGCGGGCGCTCCGTCAGGCCAAGGTGCCGGCCAAGAATTGCAGTGGCGCCTTTGATCAGCCTCGTCTTGGCATCGCCGTCGAGGCCGCCCCGGATGGCGAGGATCTGCACGCTGACGATGCCGACCCTCGCCGGCCGGTCGCCCATGAACACCGCGCCGCCGGCATAGTCGTTGAAGAAGGTCCAGACCATGCTCGCCATGAAGGGGGATTTCGGCAGCGCCTCGCAGTCGAGCGCAAGGTCGGTCAGCTCCCCGGCGACGCCCCGCCGCGCCGCCGCATCGAAGGCCCCCGTGGGGGCATGGATGATGATCTTCGGCATGCTGGAAACCCCGTCAGCGTAAGTCCGTCGCTCAGATGTTCTGGCCGCCCGACACCTCGATCCGCTGCGCGGTGATCCAGCGGTTGTCGGGACCGATCAGGCTGGCGACCGCCGGGCCGATATCGTCGGGCAGGCCGACGCGGCCAAGCGCGGTCATGCTGGCGAAGGCCGTGTTGTATTCGGGCGTGTCGCGCACCGCACCACCCAGGAAGTCGGTCTCGATGGCGCCGGGGGCGATGGTGTTCACGGTGATGCCGCGGCCGCCCAGCTCCTTGGCCATGTAGAGCGTCAGGATCTCGACCGCACCCTTGGCGGCGGAGTAAGCCGAGAAACCGGGATAGCTGACGCGGGTCAGGCCCGACGAGAAGTTCACGATCCGCCCGCCGTCGGCGAGCAGCGGCAGAAGCGCCTGCGTCAGGAAGAACACGCCCTTGACGTGCACGTTGAAGAGCTGGTCGAACTCCGCCTCGGTCGTCTCGGCGAAGGGGGCCATGGCGCCATGGCCGGCGTTGTTGATCAGGTGATCGACGCGGTCCCGGTTCCAGGTCGAGCCCAGCGCCGACCGGACGCCCTCGACAAAGGCGGGAATGGCGGAGACGCTGCCGACGTCGAGTTGCAGTGCCACCGCCTTGCGCCCCATGGCTTCGATCTCGGCGACGACCGCCTTCGCGTCGTCGGCGCCGCTGCGGTAGGTGAGGATCACATCGCCGCCGTGACGCGCGATGCTGATGGCGGTGTTCCGGCCAAGCCCGCGGCTGCCGCCCGTGACGATCGAAATGGTGGTCATCGGTCACTCCTGTGTCGATGGCGGCGGGTGATCGCCTTCCGGCGACCGGTCCACACACCGCCTTCCTGAATCCGTCTTGTCCGCACAACGGAGGAATTCGGGCCGCCATGCCTGGGCGGCAGTGATTCCCCGTCGGCCCTCAATAGCTAGCAGGGATTTCCAAGCGGAGAAGGACTTTGTATATGTGGGAGCGATACCTATCAGGCATGGGATGGGGACGATGGAACTGCGACACCTCCGCTACCTGCTCGCGGTCGCCGAGGAAGGCAGCCTGACGGCGGCGGCCGAGAAGCGGCTTCATACGGCGCAGCCGTCGCTCAGCCGCCAGCTCCGCGATCTGGAGCTCGAGGTCGGCGTCCAGCTCCTCGTCCGTGGTTCGCGCGGCGTCGAACTCACCCCCGCCGGCCGTGCGTTCCTGGATCACGCGCGGATCGCGCTGAACCAGGTGGGCGAGGCGGTGGCGGCGGCAAGGCGGGTGGCCCGCCCTCCGAAGACCAGCTTCGCCGTGGGCTTTCTGACGGGACAGGAGGTGGAGTGGCTGCCTCACGTCACCCACGTCCTCCGCGACCAGCTCAAGAGCATCGACTTCCGGGTGTCGAGCGACTTCTCGCCCGACATCGGCGCGGCGCTTCAGCGGGGGGAGATCGACCTCGGCTTCTCGCGGATCGAACCCCAGCCGGACGTCACCTACAAAGTCATCGCGCATGAGCCGATCGTGGTCATCCTGCCCGGCGACCACCCGTTGGCCGGTCGATCCGAGATCGACCCGCGGGATCTGGATCCGGAGACCTTCATCGGGTATTCGGAAACGCCGCATGTGCTGCGGGGGATCGTCGATCGCTATCTGCGCGAGCGCGGGATCGTCGTGGCGCCGACCCATGTCCTGGATGGTTTCGCAACCGGAATATCGCTGGTCGCGTCCACCCGCGGCGTGACGCTTCTGCCGGCCTACGTCGAATCGCTGCTGCCGCCGTCTGTGGTCAGCCGCCCCCTGGCCGGCAACGCGCCGGTCATCGAGATCGCGGTGGGCTACCGGGCGGACAACCCGTCGCCGATCCTCCGGTCCTTCCTGGAGAACATCGACCGGCTGATCGCCTCCCGGTCCGCGCGGTCGCGATAGAGCCGGTTGTGCCGGCCCTCACGCGGACAGCGCCAAGGGTGGCGCCATCTCCGCCGCCCGCTCCTCGTTGACCTTCAGGTCGTAGGTGATGGTGGCGCCGAAGCGGCCGGGGTCGGTGGGGTCGATGCGGAGCTTTTCGAAGGCCAGCACGCGGGTGGCGAGCGTGAAGCCCTCCTTCAAATCGTGGGTGACCATGAAGACGGTCATCCGCTCCTCCCGCCACAGCCGCAGCAGCAGCTCGTGCATCTGGGCGCGGGTGCCGGGGTCGAGCGCGCCGAAGGGCTCGTCCAGCAGCAGGATGCGGGGCTTCACGATCAGCGCCTGGGCGATGGCAAGGCGCTGCTGCATGCCGCCGGACAGCTCGGCCGGGTATTTGTCGCGGTGGGCGGCGAGGCCCACGCACTCCAGCCAGCCCTCCGCCTCCTCGATGGCGGCGCGGCGGGCGGCGCCGAACAGCCGGCCGAGCAGGCGCGAGCCCGCGAACTCCCGCCCCATGATCACGTTCTCCAGCACCGTGCGGTGCGGGAAGACCGAATAGCGCTGGAACACCACGCCGCGCCCCGGCCCTGGTTCGGCGACCAGCGGCTGCCCGTCCACCGTGATCGCGCCGCGGGTCGGCCGCTCCTCCCCCAGCAGAAGCCGCAGGAAGGTGGTCTTGCCGCAGCCCGACGGCCCGACCAGCGCGCAGAAGGAGCCGGCGGCGATCTCCAGGTTCAGGCGTTCCAGCACCACCTGGTTGGGGTATTCCATCCACAGGTCGCGGACGCTGACGGCGCTCATGACGCCCCCTTTCCGGCGCGCTGCCAGGGGAACAGGCTGCGACTCAGCAGCCGCAGCAGGGTGTCGGACAGGAAGGCCAGCAGCGTGATCCAGGCGACGTAGGGCAGGATCACGTCCATCGCCATGTAGCGCCGCACCAGGAAGATGCGGTAGCCCAGCCCCTCCGTCGCCGCGATGGCCTCGGCCGAGATCAGGAACAGCCAGGCCGGCCCCAGCGACAGCCGCACCGCGTCGATCAGCCGGGGCAGCATCTGCGGCAGCACCACCTGGAGCACGATCTGCCAGGAGGAGGCGCCCAGCGTCTGCGCCTTGATGAGCTGCTCGCGCGGCATCTCCTCCACCCGCAGCGACAGGTCGCGGATCAGGAAGGGGGCGATGCCGACCACGATCAGCACCACCTTGGACAGCTCGTCCAGGCCGAACACGATGAACAGCACCGGCAGCACCGCCATCGGCGGGATCATCGACAGCACGGCCACGAAGGCCGACAGCCCGGCCCTGACGTAGGGGATCAGCCCGATCGCCACCCCCAGCAGCAGCGCCAGCGCCGTCGCCACCCCCAGCCCGAGCCCCAGCCGTTGCAGGCTGGCCGCCGTGTCCGCCCACAGCAGATAGTCGCCGGTGCGCGTGTCGGGCGTGAAGCCCATGCGCACCACCGCGTCCGCCATGGCCGACAGCGGCGGCAGCAGCCTGTCGCCGGGATTCTCGGCCAGCCGCAGCGCCGAAGCGACGGCGTAGCCGGCCGCGGCGATGGCGAAGGGCAGGGCGCTCCAGAACAGGAAGCCGCCCCGGCCCGGCCGGCGGTTGATGACCCGCCGCATGCGTCAGAGCTTTCCGTCGGCGGCCATCTTCATGACCTCCGCGTCGAAGCGCAGCTTGATGTTCTTGGGGTTGCCCAGCGTGTTGCCACCGGGGAAGACCATGCCCACGGTGTCGGCCGACTTCGCGCCCTCGCCCAGCAGCCCGTGCTGGAAGGAGAAGGTGCGCACCAGATCCATGGTCTTCACCAGGGTGGAGCCGGTGGCGAAGCCCACCGCCTCGGCCGGGGTGTGGTACATGCGGGTGGTGGCGAGTTGGCCCATGTAGCCGGCGAGATCCGTGCCCGACGCCTTGGCCATCGCCTCCAGCGCCGCCTTGCCGGCCGGAGTCTCGGGGGCGGCCATCAGCCCCATGATCTCGTACCAGGCGCCGACCAGCGCCTTGGCGAAGGCCGGGTTGTCCTTCATGACCGCGCTGTTGACCACCATCAGGTCGATGATCTCGCCCGGCACCTTGGAGCTGTCGAACACCATGGTGGAGCCGGGGACCTTCGCCACCTCGGCGAGCTGCGGGTTCCAGGTGACGACCGCCGTCACGTCCTTCGACGAGGTGTAGGCGCCAACGATGTCGGCGTCCGACGTGTTGACCACCGTCACGTCGCGCTCCTTCATCCCGGCCTGATCGAGGGCGCGGGCGAGCAGGTAATGCGACACCGACAGCTCGACGAGGTTGACGCGCTTGCCCTTCAGGTCCTTGACGCTCTTGCCCGTCTTGAGCACGATGCCGTCGTTGCCGTTGGAGAAGTCGCCGACGATCAGCGCCGTGCTGTCCACCCCGCCTGCCGCCGGGATGGTCAGCGCGTCCATGTTGGTCATCACGCAGCCGTCGAAGGCGCCGGCGGTGTACTGGTTGATCGACTCCACATAGTCGTTGATCTGCACGATCTCGACCGTGATGCCGTACTTGTCCGCCCATTTCTTCATGATGCCGCTGTCGGCGGCGTAGCCCCAGGGCATCCAGCCGGCGTAGATCGACCACGCGACCTTAAAGCTCTTCTTGGGCGCCGCGTCGGCCGGGCCATGGCCGGCGAGCAGCAGGACGGCGGCGAACAGCCCGAACAGAGCGCGTCTCGTCAGTGTGCGCATGCGAAGCCCCTCTTTCTGATTTTCCGTGGTTTCAATCAGGCTGAACGAAAGACTGCGAGCGTCTGGCCGAGCGCGACGGCCTGACCCTCGGCGCAGCGGATCTCCACGACCGTGCCGTCGGCCGGTGCCGGGACCGCGATCTCCATCTTCATGGATTCCACGATCAGCAGCGGCTCGCCGGCCTTGACGGCGTTGCCGGGTGCGGCGGCGAGTTTCCAGACGCTGCCGGGCACCGGGGACGGCACCGCCTCCGTGCCCGCGGGCAGGTCGGCGGTGTCAGCGCCAGTGGTTTCTTCCGGTTCCGCAACGAAGAGCGGCTGGCCGGCGGCCTCCCAGCGCGCCCGCTCGGCCTCGAAGGCGGCCTGGCGGCGGGCGGTGAAGGCGGCGATGTCAGTCGCGTGCTCCTCCAGGAAGCGGCGGTGCTCCTTCAGCCGGAACACCCCCTCCTCGATGCGGAGTTGCGCGCGGCCCAGCGGGAAATCGGCGCGCAGCCGCTCCAACTCCTCATGACTGACCGGGAAGAACCGGATCTGGTCGAAATGGCGCAGCAGCCAGGGCTTTCCGGCTTCGAAAGGACCGTTGACGCGGTGGGTGTTCCACATCTGCACGGTGCGGCCGACGAACTGGTAGCCGCCCGGACCCTCCATCCCGTAAACGCAAAGATAGGCGCCGCCGATTCCCACCGCGTTCTCCGGCGTCCAGGTGCGGGCCGGGTTGTATTTGGTGGTGACGAGGCGGTGGCGCGGGTCTACCGGCGTCGCCACGGGTGCTCCCAGATAGACGTCGCCGAGGCCGAGCACGAGGTAGCTCGCCTCGAAGACGATGCGCTTGACCGCTTCGATGCTGTCCAGCCCGTTGATGCGGCGGATGAACTCGATGTTGCTCGGGCACCAGGGCGCGTCGGGGCGCACCGACTGCGTGTATTTGGCGATGGCGAGCCGCGTCGCCTCGTCGTCCCAGGACAGCGGCAGATGCACGGTGCGGGTGGGGACCTCCAACTCGTCCACAGCGGGCAGTTCGTCCTCCGCCGCGACAAGTTGTTCCAGGAGCGTATCGAGCGTTATCAGGCTGTTATCGTAATGGATTTGCAACGACCGGATGCCCGGCGTCAGGTCCAGAATCCCCGGCAGTCTGGCGTTGCGCACCCACTCCTGCAAGGCGTGCGCCCGGAAGCGCAGGGCGAGGTCGAGCACCGGCGGGCCGTATTCCACCAGCAGATACCGGTCCCCCTGCCGCCGGTACACCACCGCCTCGCGGCCGGGGGCGGCGTCGAGCCGGTGCAGAACGGCGTCCCGGCTGTCCAGGGCCACGAAGCGCACCGTGTCGCCCGGCCGGAGCTGCCCGACCTTCCACAGCTCGGCGTCCACGATGGTGACCGGGCAGACGAAGCCGCCCAGGCTCGGCCCGTCCGGTCCCAGGATCACCGGCATGTCGCCGGTGAAGTCCACAGCACCAATGGCGTAGGCGTTGTCGTGGATGTTGGAGGGGTGCAGCCCCGCCTCCCCACCGTCGGCCCGCGCCCATTGCGGCTTCGGCCCGACCAGGCGCACGCCGGTGCGGCTGGAGTTGTAATGCACCTGCCAGTCGGCGGCGAAGAAGGTCGCGATGTCGTCGGGGGTGAAGAAGTCGGGCGCCCCATGCGGGCCATGGAGCACGCCGATCTCCCAGGCGTGGCCATAGGCCGGACGATCCTCCTCCGGCACCGGCACCGGCTCCCCCGCCACGGGCTCATCGCCCAGATGCAGGATGTCGCCGGCCATCAGCGCCCGCCCGCCGTGGCCGCCGAATCGGCCGAGCGTGAAGGTGGCCTTGCTGCCCAGGTAATCCGGCACGTCGATGCCGCCGCGCACCAGCAGATAGGCGCGGCAGCCGGCCCCGCTGACGGTGCCGACGCGCAGGTTGGCCCCGGCCGGCACGGTTACCGGCTCCCAATAGGGAACCGGTGCCCCGTCCAGCGTCGCCGGCATGGCGGCCCCGGTCAGGCAGATGGTGGCGCCGGTGTTGAAGCGCAGCGTCGGGCCGGACACCGTGATCTCCAGCCCCGCCGCCCCCTCCGGGTTGCCGAGCGCCCGGTTGCCCAGGCGGAAGGCCAGCGGGTCCATGGGGCCGCTGGGTGGCACCCCGACCTCCCAATAGCCGACGCGGCCGGGATGGTCCTGCACGGTGGTGAGCGTGCCAGGGGCCAGCACCTCCAGCGTCGGGGCGCTGTGGGCCAGAGTCTCCAGCCAGCGGGTGGTGATGCCGCCGGCGGCGAAGGCCGGATCGGCGGCGATGCGGCGCAGATAGCCCAGGTTGGTCTCGATCCCCGCGATACGGCAGCCGTCGAGTACCGTGCGCAGCCGGGCCAGCGCGTCGGCCCGGTCGTCCCCGCGCACGATGATCTTGGCGAGCATGGGGTCGTAGAAGGGCGTCACCTCGCTGCCCCGCTCCACCCAGCTCTCCACCCGCGCACTGTCCGGGAACACCAGCTCGGTCAGTGTGCCGGAGGAGGGGCGGAAGTTGCGGCCGGGATCCTCGGCGTAGAGGCGCACCTGGATGGCGGCACCCGTCGCGCCGGCCCGCGCCCGCTCCCGGTGCTCGGCCAGCGGCAGAGCCTCGCCGGCGGCGGCGCGCACCATCCATTCCACGAGGTCGATGCCGGTCACCGCCTCCGTCACGCCATGCTCCACCTGGAGCCGGGTGTTGACCTCGAGGAAATAGGCGGTCTTCGCGTCCTCGTCGTAGACGAACTCCACCGTCCCAGCGGAGCGGTAGCCGACCGCCCGGCCCAGCCGCTCCGCCGCGTCGAAGAGCGCGAGGCGGAGGTCGTGCGACAGGCCGGGGGCCGGCGTCTCCTCCACGACCTTCTGGTTGCGGCGTTGAGCCGAGCAGTCGCGCTCGCCCAGAGCCACCACGCCGCGGCCGTCGCCGAAGATCTGCACCTCGATGTGGCGGGCGCGCTCGACGAACTTCTCCAGATAGACGCCGGAATCCTTGAAGTTGTTGCGCGACAGCCGCTCGACCGCCTCCAGCATGGCGGGCAGGGCCGCCGGCTCGCGGCAGAGCTGCATGCCGATGCCGCCGCCGCCGGCCGTACTCTTGATCATCACGGGGTAGCCGATGCGGGCCGCCTCGGCCAGCGCCTGCTCCGCCCCGTCCAGCAGCCCGCTGCCCGGCGACAGCGGCACGCCGGCCTCCTCGGCCAGCGCGCGCGCCGTGTGCTTCAGCCCGAACGCGCGCATCTGGTCCGCCGTCGGCCCGATGAAGGCGATGCCGGCCGCGGTACACGCCTCGGCGAAGCCCGGATTCTCCGACAGGAAGCCGTAGCCGGGGTGGATCGCACCGGCCCCCGTCGCCCGCGCCGCCTCCAGGATGCGGTCGGCGTTCAGGTAGCTCTCGGACACCGCGGCGGGGCCGATGCACACCGCCTCTCCTGCTGCCGCGACGTGCAGGGACTGGGCGTCGGCCTCCGAATACACGGCCACCGAGGCGATGCCCATGCGGTCCAGCGTGCGGATGATGCGGGTGGCGATGGCACCGCGGTTGGCGATCAGGACCTTGGCGAAGGGTGCGCCGTTCATGCCGCGGCGTCCCAGACCAGGACCTCGATGGGGGTGGGGTTGTAGCCGTTGCAGGGGTTGTTGAGCTGCGGGCAGTTGGAGATGAGGACGATCACGTCCATCAGCGCCAGCATCTCCACGTATTTTCCGGGGGCGCTCAGCCCGTCCTCGAAGGTCAGCCCGCCATCGGGTGTCACCGGCACATTCATGAAGAAGTTGATGTTGTGGGTGATGTCGCGCTTGGTCAGGCCGAAGCCCTCGTTCTCCGTCACCGCCAGCAGGTAGCTGTCACGGCAGGCGTGCATGGTCTTCTTCTCCAGCGCGTAGCGCACGGTGTTGGATTCCGTGGCGCAGGCGCCGCCCAGCGTGTCGTGCCGCCCGACCGTGTCGGCGGTGATCTCCAGCATGGGGTTGCCCTCGGTGGACATCAGTTTCGTCCCGACGGTGAGGTACACGTTGCGCTGGGCGCGCACGGTGTCGACCGCGCTGTAGCGTTCGGCCGGGTCGGCGGCGCTGTAGAACAGCGTGTCGGCCGCCTGGTTGCCCTCCAGGTCGAGGATGCGGAAGGTCTGGCCCTTGCGCACGGTGTGGATCCAGTAGTTGCCGGCCGGCACCACCTTGCGGTAGGCGGCGGTGTCGGGGGTGAGCGCACTTTCCCTGATCATCGTCCCGGTCCCCCGTCAGCAGCCGCAGAGGTGGTGGAGGCGGTTGTTGGCGAAGCCGCGCCCGTTTTCCGGCCGGGACAGCCGGCAGGGGTCGTCCTCGGCCACCGGCGGTGCCGTGCGGAGCTGATAGGTGACGGGCTTGCGCGGGTATTCCGCCGCCGGGTTCAGCGGGTGCGGGCAGGTGTGGAACAGCACCAGCGTGTCCATCTCGAAGCGCAGGTCAACGTGAGCGCCCGGCTTCGCTGCGTCGGCGTCGAAGACCAGCGTCCCGTCCTCCTCCGTGTGGACCTTGCTGAACCAGTTGACGTTGGCGGCGAGGTCGCGGCGGCCCAGCCCGTACTTGGCGCCCTCCACGAGGAAGCTGTCGTGGCCGTTCTGGGTCCAGTCGTTGCGGTGCTCCTGGTAGCTCGTCAGGCCCCAGCGCTCCCTCACCATGGCCTTGGTGATGTTGCCGCAGACGGTGTCGTGCCAGCCGGCGGTGTCCTCGATGATCGAGCAGAAGATCCGCCCCATGTCGGAATAGAGGCAGTGGCCGGCGGTCAGCTTGAAGGTGTGCTGGCACTTCAGCGTGTCGGGCGCGTTGTAGCGCTCCAGCGGGTTCTGCGGGTTGTGGAACAGCATCCCCACATTGGCCCCGCCCTCCGTGTCGATCAGGCGCAGGACGGTGCCGCGCCTGAGGGTGAAGGACCAGTGTTTGCCGCCGGGGATCACGTCCTCGTACAGGACCTCTTGCGGGTTCATCCCAAACCTCCTTCGTCCGTGCGTCGGAGGCATGGCGGCCCTGGGGCAGCCCTCGGGAGAGTCCCCACCGGAGCCGCATCCTCCGTGTTCGAGACCTCCCGGGCTTTTGTCCCGCCGTGTGCCCGCCCGCTGTTCACCGGACGGGGGCCGCTCTCGGACCAGTCACACCGGTCATGAGGCGAACCCCGTGACCGGCCGGAACCCTAGCGGCTATCACCGGATTGGTCGCAAGCCGCGTGCCAACGCGGCAATCGAGCGTCGGCAAGGGTCGCAAGTATGCACGCGGCCTCCGATTGCCCATGATTCGGGCGCCTGCGGTCAGGACGGCGGCAGGCTGGGCAGAAATGCGGCGGGAACAGCCGCCGCCCCTCGCCCATTGTTGCAGCATGAGCGAGACGGGCGGTACGAAACGGCGGCGGGGTTGGGGGAAGCGGGGCACCACGCGCCGCGGCCGCATCCTGCACATCCGCAGCGGCCTGTCGCCGGAGAAGACGCTGGCCGTGCGCGGCGGCATCGTCATCGCTCTGCTGATCACCGTGGTCGCGGTCTTCTGGTTCGACCGCGACGGCCTGAAGGACAATCTGGACGATCACATCAGCTTCGGCGACGTGCTCTATTTCGCGATGATCACGGTGACCACGGTGGGCTACGGCGACATCGTGCCGGTCAGCCAGACCGCGCGGCTGATCGACGCCTTCGCCGTGACGCCCATCCGCATCTTCATCTGGTTCATCTTCCTGGGCACCGCCTACGAGTTCGTGGTGCAGAGGATCGTGGAGGATTTCCGCATGAGCCGCATCCAGGCCAACATGAAGGACCACGTGATCCTCTGCGGCTACGGGCGCAGCGGCGCCATCGCCGCCGACGAGATCGTGGCGCGCGGCCAGCCGCTCGACCGCATCGTCGCCATCGACCAGTCGGAGGAGCGCATCCGGCTGGCGGCGGAGGCGGGGCTGATCGGCCTGCGCGGCGACGCCGACAGCGAGGCGTTGCTGGGGCTGGCCTGCGTGGACCGCGCCAAGGCCGTGCTGGTCACCGCCGGGCGCGACGACACCACCATCCTGGTGGTGCTGACCGTCCGCCACCTGGCCCCCGACACCCGGATCGTCGCCAGCATCCGGGAGGAGGAGAACATCAAGCTGGCCCGCCTCAGCGGCGCCGACACGGTGATCTCGCCGCCGCGCATCGGCGGCTATCTGCTGGCCGACGCGATCGGCACCGCCCACGCCGCCCCCTTCCTGTGCGACCTGATGTCGGCCGCCGGCAAGGTGGAGCTGCACGAGCGCCCGGCCGCGGAGGCCGACATCGGCAAGCGGATGGCCGAGGTGGGCGGCGGGATCGTCGTGCAGATCCACAGCCAGGGGCGCGACATCCCCTTCAGCGAGCGCGAACGCTACATCGTGCAGCGCGGCGACACGCTGCTGCTGATCACCGTGCCGAAGGAGGCGTAAACCCAGCAAACCTCACAGGCCGCGCAGATACAGATCCAGCAGGGTCAGGCCGATGGCGGTGGCGACGCTGATGATGAGCGTGGTCACCAGGTTGCGGCTCAGGATCAGGCTCTGGTAGGGGACGCGGAACATCTGGGCGGCGACCATCACCGTCATGCCGACCGGCGAGATCACCGCCGCCAGCGCCCAGGCGATGATGATCGCCTCGGCCAGAGCCAGCCGGCTCACCGCGTCGGGCAGGTTGGCGAAGGTGCTGATGATGAGGGCGGCGGAGATCGACGGGTGCAGCCCGACCGCACCCGCCGCCAGCATGAAGACGATGGCCACCACCAGCACAACCCCGGCCGGCAGCCCGCCGAGCCAGGGGCCGACGAGGTCGGTCAGGTAGGGCACCCCGGCCAGCATGGTGGAGAAGACCACAGCAGCCGTCACCAGCATCACCTCGTCGCTGACGTTGGCGAGGTTGTTGTAGGAGGTGCGCAGCGCCCGCCGCCGCGTGTCGCGCGAGCCCAGCGACAGGAAGGCCAGACACAGCACCGGCAATGCGATGACCACCGTTTCCATGGCGGTCACGCCCAGGAACTGGGCGACCGCCACCAGCGCCACCGCCAGCACCACCCCACCGCGCAGCAGCGGTTGCAGCCCGTGCAGGATACGCCGGAGCTCCCGCGGGCGGGTGCCGGAGACCAGCAGGTCGGCGGTCAGCGACACCAGCGCCACCGCCAGCCCGATGACGACGATGGAGCCGACATTCACGTCGGGCATGCGGTTGGTCACGAAGGCGATGGCGATGAACAGTGGCGACCAGAAGGCGGCGAAGCTGATGCCGCGGATCGAGGCCAGCGCCGCCTGGAGCCGGTCCTGCATGGGGCTGTCGGGACCGACCAGCGGGGCCAGCACCGCGTGCGCGCCGACCGACAGGAAGGAGCCGAGCCCGGCCGCCCCGACCGTGAAGCCGCCCACCACCTCGTTCGGTTCCAGTCGCAGGAAGCGGCCCTTGACGCGGCGCACCGCCGCACTCTGGTTCGCGGCGACGCGCAGGAGCTGCAAGGCGGCCAGGAAGGCGGCGAAGGAGCCGACGTGCGACAGCCCGTCGAACACCAGGTCGTAGCGCCCGCTGCGCACCGCCAGCACGGTTACGATGGCGGCGATCACCCCGAACAGGATCAGGCTGAAGCGCCGCGCCTTGGCCGCGGCCAGCGGCAGGAACAGCAGCAGCAGCGCCGCCATCGCCATGTGCAGCGGCCCGGCCAGCGGGTGATAGACCAGCGACGCGAACTGCAGAACCGCCACCGCCGCCAGGATCGGCCGGATGCCGGCGTTGACCGTCTTCTGGACCGACCAGGACGGCACCGGCAGTCTGGGGACGGCCGCAGGGGCGAGGGTTTGCGTCATGGGGATCGCTGCCTGATCACATCGTGGTGGGGGTGGGCGCGGTCAGAGGGGGCTGCGGCCGGTGCGGGGGCGCCGGATCCGATCGGAGCGATCCGCCGGAACCATGCCCGCCCGGACGCGGGCAGGCCGCGGCGTGCCTCGCGCCGCCAAAGTCATGCCCCGCAACCCGACCAATGGAACGCCACCCATCGCCAAAATGCACCAGCCAACGGTTGTGTACGCAGCCCTGCGAACCAAGAAGGACTTGCAAGGGCCGGCTGTGGACGGACCAAGCCGGCCGCGATTACCCCGAACAAGACAGGATGCATACGCGGTTAGGCCGATACGCTTGCGGATGATGCCCGCCGTATGCGAGAAAATCCAGTGCAAATTATCCAATTCATCGTCTATGGTCGCACCATGGTCGCCGTCCCGGTGCGTTTTTCCGCGCGGCGCGGCAACCGCAGAATTCAGGATCGGTCATGAGCGCGTCGAACTCGGAAACGGATGCTCCCCCCCCGGATGGCGACGGCGCGGAGCGGCGGGCCGAAACGGCCTGGAAACTGCTGATCGTCGATGGTGACGAGGCGTTCCATGAACGCTGCCGGTCGGCGCTGCGCGACCTTGTCTTCCGTGATGCCGGGGTGGAGCTCCTGGCCGCACGGTCGCCGGTCGACGCCAAGGCGGTGCTGGCGGCGCGGCCGAACATCGCCATGGTCCTGCTGACGGTCGAGCCCAACGGCGACGAGGCGGAGCTGGAGCTGGTCGAGCATCTGCGCGGCACGCTCGGCAACCAGAGGATGCGGGTCGTCGTGTGCGCCGACCGGGCCGACGGCGCCTTCGAGCGGGCGGTGGTGCTCCAGCACGAGATCAACGAGTTCCGCACCCGGGCGGAGCTGACCGGCGACCGGCTGTGCACGGTGGTGATCGAGTCGCTGCGCGCCTACGCCAGCGCCCTGACGCTGGAGAGCAACTACAAGATGATGGTGGCGACCACGGGCATCTTCGCCCTGAAGTCGCAGTCCATGTTCTACTTCAACATGCTGCTCCAGCTCGACGCGATGCTGGACCACGGGCGCAACAGCCTGCTGTGCGTGCGCGACCCCAACCGCGACGGCCCCGATCTGCGGGTGAAGGCGGCGTCCGGGCGCTTCATGCCCTGGATGCGGGCGCCGCTCGACCAGGTGCAGGACGAGGCCGTGGTCAACGCGGTGCGCCGCGTGGCGGCGACGGGGGAGACGGTCCACACGCCGGAACATTGCCTGTTCCGCATCCAGGCCCGCAGCGACGTGCTGGTCGTCGCCTACGCCGAGCGGGCGCCCGACTCGGTGCCCATCGACCGCAAGCTGGTTGAAGTCTTCCGCGACAAGGCGGCCACCGCGCTCAACAACCTGCTGCTGACGGAGGAGCTGAACGCCGCCCAGCAGGCCACCGTGCGCGCCTTCGCCAGCATCGCCGACCACAGCGACCAGTCCGACAGCGGCCATCTCAGCCGCTTCGAGCGGATGTGCACGGCGACCGCCGCGAAGATGCTGGAGCGCCAGTTCTACCCTCGGGAAGTCGACCGCTATCTGGTGGAGCAGATCGGGCTGGCCAGCACGCTGCACGACATCGGGCTCTACCGCATCCCGGAGAGCATCCTGTCCAATGTGGACGAGCTGATGGAGGACGACTACCAGGTCATCCATCTCCATCCCAAGATCGGCCACGACATCCTGCGCACCGCCGCCACCCCGCTCAGCGGCCGCAGCCTGCTGTCGGTGGCGGCGGACATCGCCCGCGGCCACCACGAGCGCTACGACGGCTCCGGCTATCCCGACCGGCTGAAGGGCGACGCGGTGCCGGTGTCCGCCCGCATCGCGGGGGTGGTGGACATCTTCGACGCGCTGGTCACCGACCGCGTGCACCGCACCGCTTGGCCGGTGCCGGACGCGCTCCGCTGGCTGCGGGAGCGCGCCGGCAAGGAGTTCGATCCGAAGGTCGTGGAGGCCTTCGTCGAGGCCATCGGCGACATCCTGAAGAGCGAGCCGCAATTCTTCCCGACCCCGAAGGCGCTGCCCGCCGACCGCGGCGTCGGCCCCCGCCTGATGGCGCTCGCCACCCGCCTGATCCGCGGCATGCCGAACGAGACGGTCGACGCCAACATGGACACGCACCGGTAGCGGGTTCGCCCCCACACGAAAAACCCCGCCCCCTCACGAGGGCGGGGTTTTTCGTAGGCGTTACCCGGCCGGTCAGGCGAGCGCCAGCTCCTTCCACGGGTTGATGGTCGCGATGGCCTCGGCATCGGCCGTCGACAGCGGCGACTTCGGGGCGACCGGGAACTCGCCGCGGGCGGTCAGCGCCATCAGCTCGGCCAGATGCACGGCGATGATCTCCGGCGTGTAGACGTCGATGAACTGCTCGCGCGTGTACTTCGCGGTGGGCGGGAAGAACTTCACGCCCTTGAAGTCCGGCTTGATGATCGAATCGAAGATGTTCAGCGACTGGCCGCAGCGCCGCGGCCGGCCGGTGAAGATGCAGCAGGTGTAGAAGTCGTCCGGCGCGTTGGCGCTGAGGGCATCGGCGACTTCCAGCGCCACGCGCTCCATAACCATGCCGCAGCCGCCGCGCTCGCGGATGGCGCGCGCCTTGGCGAAGAAGTCGTGCGCGTCGTCCAGCGTGGCGCCGTGGCGGCGGTTGCTGTCCTGGCCGGCCTGCGGGGTGTAGCCGATGTGGCCGATCACCGGGATGCCGCGGCTGCTCAGCGCCTCGATGGCGTCGAAGACGGCGGGGCTGGTCACTTCGAGCTTGATGCAGTCGGAGCCCGACGCCATCAGCTCCTCCGCCGCGGCGAGGCAGGTGTCGACCGCGCGCGCCGGGCCGTCCGGCATGTCGCCCATCAGGAACGGGCGGGTCAGCGGGTCGGGGAAGCGGCGGCGCAGCTCGATGGCGGTGTCCTTGGTCATCGACCGGACGAAATCGAACAGCAGCTCGTGCTCGCCATCCTTCACCACGGTGGACGCTCGGGCGAGGTGCGTGTTGTGGAAGGAGTCGGACTGCATCACGCACTCGACCCGGCACGCGTCGGCCAGCTCCGGATGCTGGCGCACGGCGAGCGCCACGGCCTCGACCTCCACCGGCTTGTAGAGGTTGATCTTGACGCCGGTCGCGTCCGGGTGCTCGCTGCGCCAGGCGTTGATGCGCTTGATGGTGTCGCGAAAATCGCTCATGGGGCCGACTCCGGTTCGTGGCGGTTCACAGGGCACAGGGTGCGATGCGGGCAAAGCCACCCCGCCGCACGGTTTGCCGCGCGGGATGGTCGGGCCCGGATGAGGTTCGGATCGGGGAACGCGAAGCCGCGCGCCCAGGCACACGCTTGTTTCCGGTCGTGCATCAACCGGCAACGGCGGTGCGGGAAGTGGAAATTCCTGAAAGTTGTATATTGCTTTCCTGTAACCTGTTTATCGTACGACCGTCGGTGGAGTCAAGTGCGCCAGTGGTAATTCCGCATGTGCACACATATGGATGAAGCGTCCGGACACGAAAAAGGCCTCCCCGCGGCGAGCGCGGGGAGGCCTTGGAAGCGGCGGCGGTTGTCGGCGGGCGTCCGGCCGGTCAGGCCTTGACGCGGCCGTAGACATCCTCCAGCCGCACGATGTCGTCCTCGCCGAGGTAGGAGCCGGACTGCACCTCGATGATGTGCAGCGGCACCTTGCCGGGGTTTTCCAGCCGGTGGACGGCGCCGATCGGGATGTAGACGGACTCGTTCTCGTACACCATCGACTGCTCCTCGCCGCGGGTGACCAGTGCCGTGCCCTGCACCACCACCCAATGCTCGGCCCGGTGGTGATGGCGTTGCAGCGACAGCCGGTTGCCGGGGTTGACGACCAGGCATTTCACCTGGAAACGGTCGCCGTTGTGAACCGACTGGTAGGAGCCCCAGGGGCGGTGCACCCGGCGGTGGGACACCGCCTCCGTCCGGCCGTCGCGGCGCAGCCGCTCCACGACCGTCTTCACCTGCTGCACCTTGTCCTTGGACGACACCAGCACCGCGTCGTCGGTCACCACCACCACCGCGTCGTTCAGACCGACCACGGCGGTCAGCGCCCCGTCGCTGCGCACGTAGCAGCGGTCGGAATCCTCGGTGATGACGTCGCCGATGGCGACGTTGCCGCGCTTGTCCTTGGCCCCGACCTCCCACAGCGCCGACCAGGCGCCGACGTCGGTCCAGCCGAACTCGCCCGGAACCACGGCGGCGCTGTCGGTCTTCTCCATCACCGCGGTGTCGATGGACACGGCCGGGCAGGCGGTGAAGGCGTCGGCGTCCAGCCGCAGGAACTCCAGGTCGGTGCTGCCCTTCTCCAGCGCCCGGCGGGCGGCGGCGAGCACCGCGGGGGCGTGGCGCTCCAGCTCGGCCACGAACTGCCCGGCGGAGAAGAGGAACATGCCGCTGTTCCAGGCGTGCTCGCCGCCGGCGACGTAGCGCTCGGCGGTCGCCCGTGGCGGCTTCTCCACGAACTCCTGCACGCGGAAGGCGCCGGGCACGCCGGACAGCGCCGCACCCCGCCGGATGTAGCCGTAGCCGGTCTCCGGCCCCGTCGGCTGGACGCCGAAGGTGACGAGATAGCCGACCGACGCCGCGCGCCGCGCCACGTCCACCGCGTCCAGGAAGGCCGGAACGTCGGTCACCGCGTGGTCGGCGGGCAGCACCAGCATCAGGCTGTCGGGGTCGGCCTCCGCCATCTCCAGCGCCGCGACGGCGCAGGCGGCGGCGGTGTTGCGGCCCACCGGCTCCAGAATGATGCCGGCCGGCTTCACCCCACCCTGGCGGAGCTGCTCGGCGACGATGAAGCGGTGGTCCTGGTTGCACACCACCAGCGGGGCGGCGAAGCGGTCGCCCGCCTCCACGCGCAGCGCGGTGTCCTGCAGCATGGAGCGCTCGCTGCACAGCGGCAGATACTGCTTCGGGTACAGCTCGCGGGACAGCGGCCAGAGGCGCGATCCCGCGCCCCCGCACAGCAGCACCGGACGGATCGCCGCTTGGGCGGACTTCGCCATCATGCCTCGCACGGCCGGAGCCTCCCCCGGCCGCCCCCTCTTCCACGGTTGGACACGCGTCCGGCGACCCGCGCCGGCGGTCCATCCGCCGGCCGTATTGATTAGGCCAGACATGTCAACGGGTTAGTCGGAACGTTCGAGGGCTATGGTGTTCGGGCACCCCAGCGCTGTCAAACGCGGAACCGAAGTAACACCATGGACGGGGCGGAAGGCTCAGCCGTGCCTGCGGTGCTGCGCGGGGGATCCGGTGCCGGTGCAGCCGCAGCAGCCCCCGCAGGCGCCGGCTGCCGCGTCGCGCGGCCGCACTCCGGCCAGCCGGCGCAGCCGGCCGCGCAGTCCCGCCGGCAGCACCAGCCGCCACAGGACCCAGGCGAAGGCGAGCAGAACGGCGGTGTCGGCGATCAGGTCCTGCCACATGGCGGTCAGCCTCCCAGCAGGGCGGTGGAGACGTGGAAGGTGACGAAGGCGGCGGCGTAGGCGAGCAGGGTCATGTAGGCGATCATGACCGCGGTCCAGAACCAGGAGTTCGTCTCCCGCTTCACCACCGACAGGGTGGACACGCATTGCGGGGCGAAGACGAACCAGGCGAGCAGGGCGAGTGCCGTCGGCAGGCTCCAGTCCGCCGCCAGCACGCCCGCCAGCGAGCTTTCCAACGCGTCGCCGCTCTCGCTCAGCGCGTAGACGGTGCCCAGCGCGGCCACCGCCACCTCGCGCGCGGCGATCCCCGGCACCAGCGCGATGGCGATCTGCCAGGTGAAGCCGATGGGGGCCAGCAACGGCGCCAGCGCGTGCCCCAGCATGCCGGCGAAGCTGTGGTCGATCGCCGGCCCGGCCGCGCCTTCCGGAGGAACGGGGAAGGAGGCGAGGAACCACAGCAGCACCATGATGGCGAAGATGATGGTGCCGGCCCGCGCCAGGAAGATGCGGGCGCGCTCGAGCAGCCCGATCAGCACGTTGCGCGGGCTGGGCAGGCGGTAGGCCGGCAGCTCCATCAGCAGCGGCTCGCGCGCGCCCTTGAACACCGTGCGCTTCAGCACGAAGGCGACGGCCAGCGCCGACAGGATGCCGGCGGCGTAGAGCGTGAACATCACCAGCCCCTGCAGCCCGATCATGCCGCCCATCACCGTTCCGTCCGGAACGAAGGCGGCGATGAGCAGGGTGTAGACCGGCAGCCGGGCCGCGCAGGTCATCAGCGGCGCGATCATGATGGTGGCGAGCCGGTCGGCGCGGTTCTCGATGGTGCGCGCCGCCATGATGCCGGGCACCGCGCAGGCGAAGCTGGACAGCAGCGGGATGAAGGCGCGCCCGTGCAGCCCCACCCCGCCCATCAACCGGTCGAGCAGGAAGGCCGCGCGCGCCATGTAGCCGCTGTCCTCCAGGATCTGGATGAAGAAGAACAGCACCAGGATCTGCGGCAGGAAGATCACCACACTGCCGACCCCGGCGATGATGCCGTCGGTGATCAGGCTCTTCAGAGCCCCATCCGGCATGACCGCGGCGACGGCGGCCTGGAGCGCCGACAGGCCGGCGTCGATCAACTCCATGGGCGCCTCGGCCCAGGCGAACACCGCCTGGAACATCAGGAACAGCACCGTCAGCAGGAACAGCAGCCCGACCGCCGGGTGCAGCAGCACCGCGTCGATGCGCCGGGTCGCCAGCGACGGCCGGCCGGCGTCGCGCAGGGCGTCGCGGAGCACGGCCTCGACCTCGCGGTGGTAGCCGCGCAGGTCGTGCGCGGACGGCTCGGTCCAGCCGCAGGGCGCGGCGGCTCCGCGCGGCCCCATCACGGCGACCGTGCGGTCGATCTGGGCGAGCAGCCCGGCGATCCCGCCGCGGCGGATGGCGACCGTGGGCACCACGGCGACGCCCAGCGCCGCCAACAGCGCCGCGGCGTCGATCCGGCAGCCGCGCTTTTCCGCCACATCCATCATGTTGAGGGCGAGGATGAGTGGCCTGCCGAGCTTTTTCAGCTCGATCACGAGGCGCAGGTGGAGGCGCAGGTTGGTGGCGTCGGCGACGCAGACCAGCACGTCCGGCATCGGCTCGTGCTCGAAGCGGCCGAGCACCACGTCGCGGGTGACCTCCTCGTCGGGCGAACGGGCGCGCAGGGAATAGGTGCCGGGCAGATCCAGCACCTGCACGCGCGCGCCGGCCGGGCTGACGAAATGCCCGAGCTTGCGCTCGACCGTCACACCCGGATAGTTCGCGACCTTCTGGCGGGCGCCGGTCAGCGCGTTGAACAGCGCGGTCTTTCCGCAATTGGGATTGCCGACCAGCGCGATGCGCGGCGGGTCGGCCAGGGATGCCACGGCGGCCATGGCGATGTCCTTTCAGGGGAGACGGCGGTGCTCTAGTCCAGCGGGGCGACGAGCACGGCCCGCGCCTCGGCGCGCCGGAGCGCCACGGTGTGGTCGTTGATGCGGACGGCGATCGGGTCGCGGCCGGGGAAGCCCTCGTGCAGAAGCTCCACGCGGGCGCCCTCGACCAGCCCCATCTCGATCATGCGCCGCTCCAGCTCGCCGGGCGGCAGCGGCGACGAGACGGCGGCCTCGTCGAGGTCCAGGACCTCGGCGCGCTGGCCCTTGCGCAGCGAACCGAGACGGGGCCGGGGGTCTGCGGATTGAGGATCGGGCATGCGGCTGGCCTCCTTCACGGCCGGGTCGGGCACGCACCCGGCGGACCCGTTGGCCGCTGTCCGCAGCTTCCTGCGAATGCGTCGCAGACACTATGAGGCGAACCGTCGCAAGCGGGTGAAATCGCGGTTGCTTCGCACACCAAACTATGTTGCAATCCGATACACAACGTCTCGACAAATGAGACAACAAGAGTTCGAGGCATCGAGATGACCGGTGGGATGCCCCACACCCCGCCGCCCGAGGAAGGGAAAGAGACGCGCATGGCCACGCTTGCCCGGTTCGAGACCCCGGAACGACTGCTCGCCCGCGCCCGTGGGGCCGACCCGGTGCCGACCGGCGTCGCCGCGGCCAATTCGGCGCTCGCCCTGGAAAGCGCCAAGCGCGCCCAGGAGGAGGGGCTGATCGAGCCGGTGCTGGTTGGCGACGAGGCGGTCATCCGCAAGCTGGCCGCCGGCATGGACTGGGCGCTGGAGGGTGTGCGCATCGTCCACAAGGCCGACGAGACGGACGCCGCGCGCACGGCGGTCGATCTCGCCCGCCGCGGCGAGGTGAAGGCGCTGATGAAGGGGCACGTCCACACCGACGTGCTGATGATGGCGGCACTCGACCGCAACAACGGCCTGCGCACCGGTCGCCGCTTCACCCACGCCTTCCACATGAGCGTGCCCAACTCCGGCCGCGAGATGATCATCTCCGACGCCGCGATCAACATCGCTCCGGATATCGATACGAAACGCGACATCATCCGGAACTCGGTCGATCTCGCCCGCATGCTGGGCGCGGTCCGCCCGCAGGTGGCGCTGCTCTCCTGCACGGAGGAGGTGACCAACCGCGTGCAGTCCTCGATGGACGCGGCGCTGCTGACCGAATGGTGGTCGGGGGAGGGCTACGGTTCGGCCAACGTCTTCGGTCCGCTGGCCCTCGACCTCG
The DNA here is from genome assembly GCF_013423485.1 of Azospirillum oleiclasticum. Taxonomy (GTDB): domain Bacteria; phylum Pseudomonadota; class Alphaproteobacteria; order Azospirillales; family Azospirillaceae; genus Azospirillum; species Azospirillum oleiclasticum. The sequence continues at coordinate 2,559 of NZ_JABFFR010000036.1, read as the reverse complement.
CGCTGTCGGAGGAGGCGGCGCGGGTGAAGGGGATGGAGAACCCCGTCGCCGGGCACGCCGATGTGCTGGTGGTGCCCAACATCGAGACCGGCAACGCGCTGTTCAAGATGATGGTGCACTTCATGAACGCCACCGCCGCCGGCGTGGTGCTGGGGGCCAGCGTGCCGATCGTGCTGACCTCCCGCGCCGATCCGCCGGAGGCGCGCATCGCCGCCGCCGCCATCGCCAGCCTGATGGCGGGTGGCGCCAAGGCCCCCCCGGTGCCCTGCGCGGCGCTGCGCGCCGGTCCGGAAAAGGTCGCGCGATGAGCGCCGCGGCGCCCGGCCGTATCGGGCCAAGTCGGGTCGGTGTGGTCGCCGGCTGCTCGCGGCTTGGCGACGCCATCCGCCGTCATCTGGAGGACGAGGGCTTCGGCATCAGCGCCTTCCACGGTCTGGACGAGGGCCTGCGCGGCGGCGCCAGCCTGGCGGCGATCATCGCCGAGCTGGCGGCCGACCCCGGCACCGCGGCCATCGTGCTGGTCGGCGACCCGCCCGACCCGGCCGCCGCCGAGCTGGTGGCCGGCGCTGCCAAGCCGGTGATCGCCCACATCGCCGAATCCACCCCCGGCTGCGCCGAGGCGCGGGCGGCCCGCACCGCGCTGGTCTGCGCCGGCGCCCTGGTCTGCCGCACCCCGACGGCGGTGCCGCACGCCGTGCGCGCCGGCCTGCGCACGGATGGGGCCGCGCTGAAATAGCGGTCTTTTGAGCGTTCAGCGGAGCGGACCGGACGCGCCCGCGCTTCAGCCCGCCCGCTCCACCCGGTTGCGCCCGTTGGCCTTGGCCCGGTAGAGGGCGGCGTCGGCTGCGGCCAGCGTGGCGTCGATGGTCTCGGCTCCGGCCGGCACCTCGGCCACCCCGATGCTGACCGTCATCGGCCCGCCGGAACCCGGTGCCAGCGCCGCCACCGCGGCGCGCAGCCGTTCCGCCACGGCCATGGCGCCGGTGGCCGAGGTGTCCGGCAGCAGCACGGCGAACTCCTCGCCACCGAGCCGTGCGAAAAGATCGAGCGGTCGAAGCTCGCCCCGGCAGGTGTCGGCGAAACACGTCAGCGCGGTGTCGCCACCGGCATGCCCGCGGCTGTCGTTGATGGCCTTGAAATGGTCGATGTCGGCCGCGAGCACCGTCAGCGGCGACAGCCGGCGGCGGTTCATCGCCAGATGCTCGGCCGCCCGTTCGAAGAAATGGCGGCGGTTGATCGCGCCGGTCAGCGAATCGATGGTGGCGAGCGACAGGATCTCCTGCCGCATGGTCACGATGCGCGCCCCCGCCCGCAGCCGGGCCATCAGCGCCGGCGGGTAGATGGGCTTGCGCACGAAATCGTCAGCCCCGCCCTCCAGCGCCTGGACCAGCCGGTCCTGCTCGTCGCCGCCGGTGATCAGGATGATGTGGGCATAGGTGGTGCACGGGTTGGCGCGCAGCGCGCGGATCACCTCCATCCCCGACAGCTTGGGCATTTCCCAATCGATGATGGCGATGTCGACGCCGTCCCGCTCGGCGATCGCCATGGCCTCGCCGCCGTCGGCCGCCAGCAGCGGGGTGTATCCCATGGATTCGACCCAGCTCGCCAGCGTGGTCCGGATGAAGAGGGTATCGTCGGCGATCAGAATGCGCATGGTCGTGTCAGGCTCCCGAAGCGCTGCCATGATGCCGACCGATGGTTAATGGAATGTGACGAACTGCCTCACTTTCAAGTTGTGACGTTTTCCGGCACCGGCACCGGCAGTGCCGCGCTGCGTGCGGTGCGCACCGCGCTGCGCCCGCCGCCCAGCGGCTCGACCCGCACCTGAACCCCGATGCGGTCGATCATCGCCGGCACATGGCTGATCACCCCCACCTGCCGCCCGGACGCCTGCAACGCCTCCAGGCAGGACAGCGCGACGTCCAGGCTGTCGGGGTCCAGCGTGCCGAAGCCCTCGTCGATGAACAGCGTGCCGATGCCGCCGCCGCGCGCCGCCATCGACGACAGCCCGAGCGCCAGCGCCAGCGACACCAGGAACATCTCGCCGCCGGACAGGCTGTGCACGCCGCGCACCTCGTCCGCCATCTCGCGGTCGACCACCTGGATGTCGAGGTCGGCACCGGCCACCCGCTCCAGCCGGTAGCGGCGGGCGAGATCGTCCAGGTAGCGGTTGGCCTGGGCAAGCAGCGCGTCGAGACTGAGGCTCTGGGCGAAGTTGCGCAGCTTCTGCCCGTCGCGCGACCCGATCAGCTCGTCCATCGACGCCCACAGCGCGTGACGCGATTTCTGCGCCTCGTACGCCTCGGCCAGCCCGGCCAGCCGGGCGCGCGCGTCGGCGTCGGCGGTCAGCCGTACCCGGATCGACGCCAGCGCCGAGCGCGTCTCCTCCAGCCGCCGCGCTTGCGCGGCCAGCGCCGCAGCGGCATCCTCCGGCCCGCCCTCCGGCCGCCCGGCGCCGTGGTGTGCGGCGCGCAGCTCGCGCCGTTCGTGCAGGCGCACGGCGGCCTCGCGCACCGTCGCGTCGAGGGCCGCCAGCGCCGCCTCCTCGCCGGCCAGCCA
>NZ_JABFFR010000035.1 GCF_013423485.1 Azospirillum oleiclasticum | reverse complement strand
ATCCGACTCAGCCACTTCCCGGACGGACACTGACGCCGTCGATCAGGCGGAAATGCGGGTAGCGCCGCGCCAGCTCTCGGAATGGTGCGTACACCGGGTCGTCGTTGACCGGCCGGTGCGGATCGTGCAGCACGTCGATCGCCAGCCCCTGGTCGAGCAGCTTGGCGAAGGTCGCGGGCATGTAGACTTCGGGGAAGAGCCTGGGGTTGATCCACACGGGGATCAGGCCGCCGGCATAGACGAGGTGGATGCGTCCATCCTGGCGGGACAGCTTCGGCGCGCTGGCCGGGGCCACGAATTCCGGAAGGGAATAGGCCTGCATGGTCAGGTTGGGCGGCGTATGGCCGTGCCGGCGCCCCCAGTTGGCCATCACATGCGGCGGATAGCGGGAGATCACGGCCGAGGCGTGGTGCAGGATGTAATGCTCCAGCGCGTAGTCGAGATCGACGATCGCCGGATCCCACACCGTGCACAGCTCGTCACGCGGCGCGTAGATCGAGGAGATGTCGTAGAAGTCACAGACCACGGCGGCTTTGGTCTTCATCTCCACCGCCATCCTGCCCAGCTCGTAGGAGAGCTGCCAGCATTGCAGGTGGAAGATGTCCGGCTCCATCGCGCGCATCAGTTCGCGCATCGCGAAGTGGCTGCTCTCCAGACAGGCGATACCGTCCATGTTGTCCTGGAACAGCCGGCGCAGGTCGTCGGCGACCGGATACAGGGTCAGCAGATAGGTGCGGAACCCGTTGCGACGCAGGTAGATCGCCTCGCGCAGAACGACGAAGTACGGGCTCTTGGCGACGAAGACGACCACCTTGTTGCCGTCGCTGCGGTCGTTCACCCGCGCGATGAGCTCGGCATGGCGGTCGAGCACCGCCTGCCGGTGGGCCGCGGTCACCGCGTCCTCGATCCCGCTGGCCGCCGCGGCCGTCGCCAGATCGCGCGCCGCCGCCTGGACGGCCGGGTCGCCCTCCGCCTGGGCCAGATGCTGCTCCAGCCGCCCGTCGGACAGGCCCTCGCCGGTCTCGCCCGCGTCCCGCAGGCCCTGCAAGATCAGTCCGCCGAGCGCCGCCGGGTCGCTGTAGGGCAGGGCGAAATTGGCGTGATAGAGGGACTCCAGCCTTTCCGTGCTGGTCGGCGGGGGGGCCTTGGCCGGCTTCATGGACACATACCCTTGGGACGCGAGTGGGCGGGAGGATGGCCGGCCGGGAGCCGGCCGGGGGCGCACGATCCGCGGCCGGTCACAGGTCGCGGCGCCGGGGTGCGGTCCGTCCTTCCGCGCGTCCGCGCGCGACGAAATGGTGAAAGCCGCTCTCGAACTCCTTCAGGGAGACGGCGGTCGCGGCGTCGGGGTAGATCAGCAGATACTCCTGCTCGTCGAACTGCGCGCGCTCCGGGTCCGGATCGCACGCCGCCTCGGCGCGCGGGCGCGGCACCACCTCGACCCGGAGGGCCGTCAGGGGGGCGCTTTCGGTGATGGTGCACAGCTCGCCGTTGCGGGCGACGAAGCTTTCCCCGAAGCCAAGGAACTCGCCCTGGTAGCGTACGTCGTACGCTTCCGCCGCCGGACCGGTCAGGCGTACGGCGAACTTGGTGATCACCACCGCCTTGTTCTTGGTGCCGCAGTACCGGCCACCACGGGCCCAGGGGGTGAGCCCGAGGGCGCCGTTGCCGCAGCGATACTCGATGCCGAGATCCGGCACCCCGCCGCCCAGCGTGATGGTGAACCCGTCGAGCGCCGTGGTGCCCGGTGCGCCCGCCCATTCGCCGTTGGCGTGGACCCGCTCACCGGCACCGGCGACGACGGCGGCCACCGTCAGCGTGGGCGTGGCGGCCAGGCTGACCGGCGCGGCGGCGGCAGCGGCCACGGGACGGCTGGCGACCGGCACCCGCGCCCTGCCGGTGTCCAGGTCAAGCAGCTTGACCACCACACGGCGATCGGCGGTCACTGTGGCACCGGGCTGGAATTCGCTGACGTAGAGCGTCGCGTCGTCGCGATGGACTTGGCACAGCGCCGGCTGACCGCCGGCCGCCAGCACCACGCTGTCGGTCCCGGTCCGACCCAGGAAGGTCGCCCCCGCTTCACCAGCCGCAGGAGCGAGGAAAGCCACCGCGAAACCGCCGTCCGGACCCGGATTCAACCGGATGCTGTACAGCCCTGCCTGAAGTAGGAAAGAATGGCACACGGACTGGATGTTGGCAGCCACGGATGTTGCTCCTTTCTCGGTGCCCACCGGAATCGACGTGGGCAGACCCGTCGGTGATTAGAGTGGAATTGGGCGCACGGGCGACGCGCCGCGCGCTCCGGCGGCAGACACTCCGGGACCGTCAACCTTACGCACCGGTTCGAACGGGAGGACAGGACGCTGGAGCAGGCGAAGGGGGCCGTCGGATCGCGCCCTGGATCCGTATCCGGCGTCAGCCGGGCATCCGGCTCCAAAACTGCGGAGTCCGCTCGCTCCGCGCTGACTTGCGATACGGACGTCACCCAACAGCGTTCGTCGTTCCGCCAGCGTCGCCATCAAAGTCCATCCACGCCGTAAAGCATCTTGAACGAATCGACAGTCACATTCGTCAATGCGCCATTGTCATATGATGAAGATAATAGTATGTCAAGACGGATGTTGTCGCTTGTGTTTCCAAATTGTAATATTCATGGGACTCTCCATTGAATGTATGCGTGCAGTCGAGATGTCCCGTCTGAGGAAAGCCTGGACCCGAAAAGAGAGACACCGTGGTCGGAGTTCTTTAGAACAGCGGGCTCGGGAATCCAACCCGTCGCTTCGCTCCTTCCCGACTGCCTGCATTCGCCACCTGCCCGCGCCTCCAGCACTGTGCTACCCTGCCGGGGCGCCGTCGGGCGACAAGGCAGGGCGACCGTTGCGCGCCAGGGGAGATCGATCGGGCAGGCCGTCCGTCTGGTCACTCCCATTTCGAAAGCCATAGGCTCGAGGTACAATTTGTCACAGTGTCGATGCCGGTACCGGTGAACATCGGTCCCGGCCTGCCAATCCCACAGCCGAAAGCCATCGTACGATGACCGAAGCCCGTCCGCTGTACCTCGCGATCCTCGACCCTGCCGAGCCGTGGGACCTTACCGGCAGCGACGGCGCGGCCGCCGCGATCGTCGCGCTGGAGCGCAACGGGCAGGACGCGGCCGCGGCACTGCTGCGGGCGCTCGACACGGAACGGCAGGGGGGGGCGACGGCAGCCTATGATGCGCGGCCCGACTACCGTTTCTGGCTGGAGTCCGGCGATCCGCTGGTCTGTTCGCTGCGGGCCGACGCCCCCGACGGCGCGGCGGTTGTCTGCCTGCTGCCGCCCGACCGGACGATCGGCACGCCGGTCGGCCGGCCCGAGCTGCTGATCCACCTTGCCCGCGCGGTGTCCGCCATGCCCGGCACGGGCCCGACGGTCGGGGCTCTGTTCGAGGCGGCGCGTGCCCTGTTCCGCCGCGGCGACCATGCCGCCGCGCGCGCCGCCGTGGCCGAGGGGAGCGCCCGGGGAAGGCACCCACTGCTTGACATGGCCGGGGCCGTGCTCGCGGCAGTTGCGGAGGAGCGGCCAATTCCGCCGTATCTGGAGGATGTGTTCGGAACGTCGGATCACTTCGCCACGCGCTACTGCCCCCGCCCCTTCGTCGGGTTGACCGTGGATGCCGGCGGCGATGCGTATCTTTGCCACGCGGCCGGCATCGCCACCCCCGCCGGCTCGGTGCGGGACCAGCCGCTGCAGGCCCTGGCCGATTCGGATCTCGGGCGGTCGGTCCGGCAGGCGGTCATGGATGGGTCGTTCCGCTACTGCAACCGTCTCACCTGCCCGGCGATCACCGGCGATGCGCTGGCGCTCCGTGACGAGACCGACCCGCAATGGCAGGCGGTGCGCGCCATCGGAACAGGCGGGCAGCCGCCCCGAATGCCCACCGCGCCCTGGAGCGCCCCCTATGGCCTGGTCACCGAACCCGGCGCGCCGCTGCGCCTGTTCACCGACGTCGCGCGCTGGGCCGAGGCGGTGGCGGAGCTGCTGCCGGGGACCCCGGCGAAGGAACTGGCGACCGCGCTGATCCTTGATGAACCGCGCGCCCCGGTCGGCGTGTACCAGTCACCCGACCATTACGAAGCCTGGCTGACGGCGGAGGATGATCCGTTCGTCTGTTCAATGGTGACCGTCGCCCCGCACATCCCGCAAGTGCCGTGTCTGACGCCTCGGGACGCGGCCGGGGCGCCTCTGTCGAAGCTCGATTTCCTGATCCGCATCGCCGACGGCAAGCCACCGCCGGAGATGCTGACGGGCGCCCCGTTCGCCGCGACCCGCGGCCTGTTCCGCGCCGGCCGGCTGGAGGAGGCGCGCGATTTCCTCGACCGTCACAGCGCGCGCCAGCGCCATTTCCTTTACGATCAGGCGCGCATGGTGCTTGCCTACGCCCTGAGCGGCCGTGCGGTTCCGGACCATCTCGCAGACGTCCTCGGACGCTCGGACCATTTCGCGAAGCGTTACTGTCCGCGGCCGTTCCGCGAGCTGAACGTGGAAGCCGGCGGCGGCGCCTTCCTTTGTCATTCCCTCGGCATCAACATCCCGGCCGGGCCGGTGCAGGACGGAGACCTCGGCCGGTTGCTGAACTCCGGGACGGCGCGGTTCATCCGCCGCAGCATCCTCGACGGGTCGTTCCGCTGCTGCAACCGCCTGCTCTGTCCATCGATCACCGGGGGCACGCTGCCGCTGCGCGACGACTCCGACCCCGAATGGCAGGCCATCCGGGCGTTCGAGTCCGGTTGCGTCGAGCGCGTCGAGGTCCTCACCTCCCCCATCCCCTTCCTGCTGGTGACCGAGCCGGGTGGAGCGCCGCGCCTGTTCCACGACGTCGAGAACCTGACCGCCGCCGTCGAGCATGCGCTACCGGGGACACCGGTCACCGGACTGGTCGCCGCCATGCGACGCGACAACGCCGGCAATCCCGCCGACGTGTATGAAGCGCTTGAGCTGTATGAGGCGTGGTTGACGGCGGACGACGACCCGCTGGCCTGCACCATCGTGACCGTCGGTTCCCAGTTCCCGCCGATGCTCTGCCTGCGGCCGCGGGACGGCATCGGCGAACCGCTGTCGAAGGTGGACTTCCTGGTGCGCATGGCCGCCGACCGGCCGCCACCGGTGTTCATCGCAGCTCCCTTCGCCGCCACCCGCGCCCTGTACCGGGCCGGACGGATCGCGGAGGCGCGCGACCTGATGGAGCGCCACATCGCCCGGCAATCGCATTTCCTGTTCGAACAGGCGCACGCCGTGCTGACCTACGCGGCCAGCGGGCGGCCAGTGCCGGCGCATCTTCAGGACGTGCTCGGTCATTCCGATCACTTCCAGGGCCGTTTCTGCACGCTGCCCTTCTACGAGATGACCATCGGGGTGGATGGCAGCGCCTATCTCTGCTGCCCCAGCTATCTGAACCTGACCGCCGGCAACATCCTCACCGACAAGGTGTCGGACATCGTCAATTCGGAGACCGCGATCCGCATCCGCCGTTCGATCCTGGACGGCGATTTCAAGTACTGCAACCGACTGTCCTGCAGCTTCATCGCCGGCGACAATCTGCCGACGCGTGAACAGGCGCGCGCCCATCCCTTCTTCCGCAAGGTCATCGACGAGGACCGCGCCGAGCTGGACGTGATCCACCGCATGTCGCTGGCGCTCGACCGCTCCTGCAACCTGAGCTGCCCGTCCTGCCGGTCGGAGGTGATCATCGAGAAGGGGCAGGCCGTCGCCGCCATGATGAAGGCGACGCGGGATGTGATCCTGCCCATGCTCAAGAAGATCAAGGTCATGCAGATGAACGGCTACGGCGAGTTCGCCATGAGCGAGCCGTGCCGGCTGATCCTGAAGAGCATCAACCGCGAGGAGTACCCGGACCTCAAGCTCGACCTGATCACCAACGCGCTGCTGTTCGACGGCGGTTTCTGGCAGAAATTCCCCAACGCGCATTCGATGATCCGCACCGTGCGCGTGTCCATCGACGGCGCGACCAAGGACACCTACGAACGGCTGCGCCGCGGCGGCGATTTCGGGCGGCTCCAGCAGAACATGGCCTTCCTCGCCTCGCTCAGGAGGCAGGGCATGTTCGAGGAGCTGAGCATCCTCTGCGTCTACCAGCTCGACAATTTCCGCGAGATGAAGCGGATGGCCGAATGGGCCATCGAACTCGGCTGCGACCGCATCTATTTCGAGAAGCTGCTGAACTGGAGCAGCTACGGATCGGACGCGGGCTATGTCCGGCGCGCGGTGCATCTGCTGGAGAACCCGCATTACGCGGAATTCCGGGAGATCGTCTCCGATCCGATCTTCCATCATCCCGCGGTGGTGCGCGACTGGATCGACACCGACGCCGCGACCGGCATCGACACCTCCCAACTGGCCTTCCTGCCGCTCGCCCTGACGCTCGAGGAGGGGCAGGCGCCATCCACCATCGCCGACTGGGCCAACGCCCGGCGGCAGGCGGCGGCGCTGGCCGACAGCCGTCCGGCCGTCGCGGCGTTGCTGCGGGGCATCGCGCACGACACCCGCGGTGAGCCCTTCGGCGCCTACGACGCGGTGGCGGACTACGACGCCTGGATGGCGGCACCCGACGATCCCTGCGGCTGCGCGATCGAGACCATGGCCGGCGGCACGGTGTTCGTCGCGGTCAAGCCGGATGGCGGGCCGATGCCGGCGGTCGACAAGGCCCGTATGTTGCTGCGGCTGAACGAGCTGAAGGACCGTCCCTTCCTGCATGGCGGCGTGTTCGCGGCGGCGCGCACGCTGTTCCGTGCAGGACTGGTCGCGGAGGCGCGCGACGGCCTGAAGCGCTGCGCGGAGCGGGAATTCCACTTCATCGAGATGCCGGCGCTCGACGTCGCCGAACGTACGCTGTCGGGCGAGGCGGTGCCGCCGCACCTGCGGGGCGTCTTCGGCGCGGAGTCCGCGACCGCCGGCCGCTTCTGCCCGCGCCCCTTCACCGATCTGAACGTCGAGCGGGATGGCAACCTGTACGTCTGCCATTCCCACTACCTGAACCTGCCCGCCGGCAGTCTGGACGGGGATGGGCTGGCGGCGGCGGTCAACTCCGACACCGTGCGGCGCATCCGCGACTCGGTGTTGGACGGCAGCTTCACCGCCTGCAACCCGCTGCATTGCGCGGCGCTGCGCACCGGCACCCTGCCGACGCGGGAGGAGGCCCGCGCCGATCCGTACCTGCGCACGATCATCGACGAGCACCGGACCCGCCTGGACCGCGTGGAGCGCCTGGTGTGGCCGGTGCCGTTCCTGATCGACGCCGGCGACGGGGCCGCGCCGCAGGGCTTCCGCGACATGGCGGCGCTGGAGGCCGCCATCGACGGAACACCGGAACCGCTGGCGTCGCTGCTGCGCGCCCTGTGCCTCGACGCCAGCCTGCGGGGCGAGGACAACGCCGCCTCCGTCGCCCACTACATGGCGTGGCTGGACAGCACGGACGACACGACCGTGTGCGTGGAGGACCAGCCCTTCGCCGCGGCGGGGCCCCTCCTGCTGCTGCGATCCGGCGGGGCCGGCAGCGGGCGCGTGCTCGGCCGGACGGAGTTCCTGCTGCGCCTCAACGAGGCGCGGATGACGCTGCCGGACGTCGGCCTCTTCCGCCCCTATCTGGTCGGGGCCGTCTGCGCGGCGGCCCGTACCCTGCTGAACGACGGCCGGCGCGACGCCGCCGCCGCGGCCCTGTCGGAACAGCTCGCGCGCGAACGGCACCCGATGGTGGAAGGGCTTCTTACCACCATGACACGCCCTCCGGCCCCTCTCGCGACACACTCGGCGTATGAGGGTATCGTTCCGGAATGGGTGCGATGAGGGTCCTGATCCTCGGCGGCGGCGTTTTCCTCGGCCGGCACCTGACGGATGCCTTGCTGACTGCGGGGCACGCGGTCACGCATTTCAAGCGCCGCCATCAGCCGCGACCGGGGGTGGAGCTGCTGCTCGGCGATCGCGACGGCGACCTGTCGGTGCTGGACGGGCGTCGCTGGGACGCGGTGGTCGACACCTGCGGCTACCGCCCGCGTCAGGTGGACGCGGCGGCACGCCGGTTGCGAGTCGGCGTGCCGCACTATGCCTTCATATCCAGCGTCAACCAGTACGCCGGGGCACCGGTGCCCGGCATCGACGAGCACCACCCGTCCGACACCACCCCGGTCCCGGACGAGGCGCCGCTGGACGCCATCACCTACGGGCCGCTGAAGGCCGCCTGCGAGGAGGCGCTGCGCCGCGTCTACGGCGATGACGCGCTGATCGTCCGGCCCGGCTGCCTCGTGGGCCCTTGGGATCAGGCGCACCGTTTCCCCTATTGGGTCCGGCGGGGCGCCGCGGGTGGCGCCATGCTGGTGCCCGGTGGTCCGACGCAGCGCTGGCAGGTGATCGACGCGCGCGATGTTGCCGGATGGCTGGTGCGCATGCTGGAGCGGCAGGTCTGCGGCACCTACAACGCCGTGGGGCCGGCGCACAGCGCCGCGGAGCTGATGGCCGCGCTCGCCGGTGACAGCGGCACGGTGCCGGTCTGGGTGCCACCCGATCTCCTCGGGAGGCGACCGGGCGGGGCGCGCTGGCTCGATCTGGCGGAATGGTCGGCGCTTCCGGCGGCGTGGCGTTGGCTCTACGCGATAAACGGCGGCCGTGCGTTCCGCGCCGGGCTGCGGCCGCGGCCCTTGGCCGACTCCGCCCGCGACATGCGGGCATGGCTGGAACAGGTGCCGCCACAGCCTGCCGATGCTTTGGACCCGGCCGCCGAAGCGTCCCTGCTGCGCCTCCAGGCAAACCGGCGGTCAGAGTTGGCGTAAGAATGTGCAAAGTTGTTATCGTCAGAAACCATGTGTCCATGAGTCGCTATGGTTATTGCCTCAAGGGCTGTAGGGTTGTTCGACTTTGACGAAACTTCTCTGCTAAGTCTTGTCGCGTACGGAGTACCCATGTTATGGTAATCTTGCTTCGCGGACATAGCGATTGCAACCATCGCAACGGCCGTACGGCAGGGTGACAGCACGGGCAAGGGGGAACCATTAGAATGCGAATCCTGATCGTCGCACCGAAATTCACGGCCGCGCCGGGCGACTTTTATCAGTTCCCACTGGGGCTCGGCTACATCTCCTCGGCTCTGAAGCGGGCCGGGCACGAGGTGCATTGCCTGAACTGCAACCATTCCGCCACCGATCCGGTGCAGCTGGTTGCCGAAACGGTGCGGGCGATCAAGCCCGATGCGGTCGCCAGCGGCGGCCTGTCGCCCTTCATGCCGATGGTCAAGGACCTGTTCGCCGCGGCGCGGCGCGTCAAGCCCGACGTGATCAACATCGCGGGCGGCGGTTGCCTGTCGAGCGACCCGGAAGCCGGACCGGTGGTGATGGACATCGACGTCGGCGTCATCGGCGAGGGTGAGGAAACCATCGTCGATCTGGCCGACGCTCTGGAGCGCGGTCGTGACCTCGCCGGTGTGCTCGGCATCGTCTACAAGGATTCGAAGGGGGCCATCAAGCGCACCCTGTCTCGCCCGGCCATCGCGGATTTGGGCACGATCGCCTGGCCCGACTATGACGGTTTCGGCTTCGGCGACGTCATCGATCTGCAGCGGCCGACCGACAATTATTTCTTCCACACCAAGGACAAGCCGCGGTCGATCGATATGATCACCAGCCGCTCCTGTCCCTACCGCTGCACCTTCTGCTTCCACCCGACCGGCAAGGTCTACCGCGAGCGGCCCTTCGACGACTTCTTCGCCGAGCTGGAGTACCGGATCGAGCGCTACCAGATCAACATGGTGGCGATCATCGACGAGTTGTTCTCCCTGAAGAAGGCGCGGCTGCTGGAGTTCTGCGAGCGGATCGAGCCCTACAACCTTCAGTGGATGGTGCAGCTCCACACCAACTGCGCCGAGGACCGCATCCTGGACGCCATGAAACGTGCCGGCTGCACCTACATCAGCTACGGCATCGAGGCGATGAGCCAGGAAATCCTCGACAGCATGAAGAAAAAGTCGAAGAAGACCCGCATCGATGTCGTGCTCGCCAACAGCTACGACAAGAAGCTGGGCATCCAGGGCAACCTGATCTTCGGCGACACCAACGAGACGCTGAAGACCGCCAACGAGTCGATGTCGTGGTGGGCGAACAACCGCCGCTACATGATCAACACTAACCGTCTCCAGGTGTATCCGGGCAGCCCCGACTACATCGAGGCGGTGCGCGACGGGCTGATCAAGGATCGCGTGGATTACATCGACAGCCAGTTCGTCGACCTCAACATCTCGAAGATGAACGAGGACGATCTGAGCATTCTTGCGACCAAGATCTGGAGCGCCCAATCGGGCCTGCTGAGCATTGCCGAACCGACCATCTTCGCGAAGGAGCCGGAGCCGGACCCGATCCGCGGCGATCTCTACCGGGTCGCCTGGGACTGCCCGCGCTGCTATCACCACAACGATTATCGCGGCGTGTTGATGGGCGATGTGGCGAACGAGCAGTCGCTGCGCCTGACCTGCCGCGGCTGCCTGTCGCGCTACGACGTCCCGAACGAGCTGCGCGTGCGCTTCGAGGATCGTCCGGAAAAGCCGGCGCTCGACGCGCGGTTCGCCGAGGCGCAGGCCCTCATCGACGCCGGGCGCCGCAACGAGACGCCGCCGATGCTGCATGAGATGGTCGGGCAGGCCGTGTGGTATTGGCCGGCGCATGTCGAACTCGGACGCTTCTACGCGTCGGTGGGGGCCGGCCCGTCGGCCGTCCGGCATTTGGGCGCCGCCATCCAGTTCAACCCGTTCGAGCCGGCATGCCACATCGCCTACGCCGAGCGCATGATGGAGGAGGGCGCGATCGGGCTGGCACGTGTTCATTACGAGCAGGCGCAGAAACTCGATCCGGGCAACATGGATGTGCTGCTGGCTCTGCACGACCTCGAGAACGGCCCCTACAGCGAGGAGCAGCGGGAGACGTACTTCATCTCCTACTCCGACGCTCCGGCTCCGCAGCGTCTGGCCGCCGCTCCGAACGCCTGCGGCTCGCGCCGCCGGGACGAGATCGAGTTCCCGGACATCGCACAGCTCGAGGCGGACACGCAGCGGTTGATGGCTGCGGAATGACGGGGACGCGCACGGCCCCCGGACCGACGGGGGCGCAGCGCGCATGAGCGTTGCGCGTCCCGCGCCGTCCGGGGTCCTTGCCGGATCCCCCGATCACGCCTACGCCACCGCGGTGGCGCTGCACAAGGAGGGGCGGCCGGCCGATGCCGCCGCCCTCTTCCGTGCCATCCTGGACGGTCACCCTCGGCTGGTTGCGGTGAATCTGGCGCTCGGCACCGCCCTTCTCGACCTGGAGGATTGGGCCGGGGCGCTGGACGCCCCTTCGATCGGTTTGCCGTCACCGGGCAGCACGCCGGCTGGACGCAATACTACATTGGCTTCTGCCACCAGAAGCTCGGCGATGACGATGCGGCGTTGGCCGCCTATGACCGGGCGTTGGCCGTCGATCCCGATCTGACGTCGGCTGCGGCGAACCGGGCCGCCATTCTGGTCCGGCTGGCCGACGAGGTCTGGCGCATCCGTGACCTCGTCCACCGGGCCGGTGCCGCATCCGGCGTGTCCGTTGCCGGCATGATCCTGTCGGCGGTCGCCGGCACACTGCGTGGCTGGGCCTGGGACAGCACCACCCCGTCCGCGGCAGTCGCTGTGGAGCTGGTGATCGACGGTTCCGCCCACGGCATCCAACGGGCGGCCCTGCCCTGCCCGCCTCTGGAGCGGTCGGTGGTGGGCAACGGGCGGCACGGCTTCGCCTTCACGCTGCCGGACCTGGTCCGCGACGGACGTTTCCATCGGCTCGGCGTGCGCGTCGCCGGAACCGACGACGGCTGGGTGTGCCCGGCCCTGCTGCTGCGGCAGGGGGGCACGACGACCGACAGCGTGGCCATCCAGACGCCGCCCCGCCTCGACCGCGACACGCTCGAGGATGTGTACACGGAACGCATCCGCCCCCCGGCGACCCGGCCGGAGGCGATGCTCCTGGTCCGCGCCCTGGGCAGCGGCCTCGGCCAACCCCCCTCCGGCGCGGTCTGGCCCGCGCTGGCCGAGACCTGCGACGCCCTGCTCGACCTCGTTCCACGCGGCGAGACGGGCGGAGCGTCCGGCGGGACAGGGCTTGCCGCCGCCATCGACGACCGGATGAACTCCTTCCTGGCCAAGACACTGGCCCCCTTCCTCGGCGGGATGAACGCCGGCGGGCCGGGGCCGGCCGTCCTCTTCGTCGCCTCGATCCCCTATTTCATGATCCTGCGCGAGGCCATCCACCTGCGCCGCAATGGCTTCCGGGTGTTCCTGCTGTCGCTGCACGAGCCGGAGCCCGCGGTGCGGTCGCTGTTCCGGGCGCATTTCGACGGCATGGCGCATGCCGGCGGCAATCTCTTCGTCCTGCGTGGCATCCTGCGCGCCTCGGCGCCGGCCGTCTTCCATGTGCAATGCTGGATGTGGCACTACCACCTCGCCCGTATGGCGATCGAGGCGCGCCGCGACGCCAAGGTGGTGTGCGAGTTCTACGACGTCACCTCGGTCTACGCCGAGCGCGATTTCCTGTGCATGAACTGGACGAACCGCGAGGTCGATTTCGACCTGCACATGGAAGACCACATCCTGCACAACGCCGACGGCGTGATCACCCGCTTCCCCGAGGCGACGATGCGGGCCTGGGAACGGCGTTTCGGTGCGATGCCGCCCTGGATCACCATGCAGACCTGGCCCTGCCCGGACTTCATGGACGACGGCGGCCCCAAGCTGTCGGAGCAGGATGGCGCGCTGCACCTCGTCTATGCCGGCGGGATCGTGCCGGGGACCCTGGAACCGATGCTGTTCCCCGAAGTCACCATGCCCGATGCCTTCCGCCGTCTGCTCCGACAGGGCATCCGCATCGACCTGCTGCACGACCCCAACCGCCGCATCAACCCGGACGATCCGGTCTACCAGCCCTACATCCGGCTCCAGCGGGAGTTCGCCGGCTTCCGCATCATCGACGGGGCGCCGCCGGACCGTGTGGCGTCGCGGCTCAAGCTCTACGACTTCGGCATGCTGCTGATGAACTTCGATCTGGGCAGCGTGCAGATCCGCGAGGAGCAGCGCACCGGCGTGATGGCCACCAAGCTCTACACCTACCTGGAAGCCCACATCCCCTTCGTGGTGAACGCGGAGTACACGGCGATGGCGCGCTTCGCCGAGGAGCATGGCATCGGCATCGCGGTATCGACCGACCAGCTCGACCGGCTGGAGGGGATCCTGCGCGCCGCCGACCGCGACCGGTTGAATGCCAACATCAGGACCTTCAACGACCGCTTCGGCATGCCGCGCCGGATCCACGACCTGATCGGATTCTACCAGCGCATCGGCGCCATCTGAAGCATGCGCCACGGCGCGGCAGGCACGCCTTGCACAAAGTGCGGACTCTGGTGTATCGCCGGGTCGGCCCGGCGCAGCCCGGCCCTTACCGGATGGAGGCGACCATGGGCGCAGGAACCAGGTTCGGCACGGGCGTCATCATCGCCGGTCTCCTCCTATCCACCGGCGCGCTGGCGGACACCGTGCGCGTCGGGGTGGTCGGCCCCTTCTCCGGACCCTACGCGGTGTACGGAAAGAACTTCCGCCTGGGGATCGAGGCCTATGTGTCCGCGCAAGGGATGAAGGCCGGCGGCCACGAGGTCAGCTTCGTGTACCGCGATCTCGACGCTCCCAACCCCGCTCGGGCCAAGGCCATCGCGCAGGAGCTGATCGTCAAGGAGAACGTCCAGTACCTCGCCGGCTTCTACTTCACACCCAACGCCATGGCGGCGGTCCCGCTGCTGAAGGAAGCCAAGGTCCCGCTGGTCGTGTTCAACGCCGCCACCTCCTCCATCACCGCCAGCAGCCCCTATGTGGTGCGGACCTCCTTCACCATGTGGCAGAACGCCGTCCCGGCAGCCCGCAGCGCCGGGCGGCTGGGCATCGCCAGCGCCGTTACGGCGGTCAGCGACTACGCCCCCGGCATCGACGCGGAGACGGCGTTCCGCACCACGTTCGAAACGCTCGGCGGCCGTGTGCGCGACAGCATCCGCATCCCGCTGGGCACCAGCAATTTCGCGTCCGTGATGCAGCGGATCGTCGATTCCGGGGCGGACGGGGTGTTCGCCTTCCTGCCCAGCGGGCCGGCCACCTTCGGCTTCGTCCGGGCCTTCCACGAGAGCGGGCCGCGACAGATGGGCATCAAGCTGCTGACCACCGGCGACGTGGTGACGGAGCCCGACCTGCCCGCCCTGGGCGCCGCCGGGGTCGGCGTCTACTCCACCTACCACTACGCCGTGTCGCACGTCTCGCCGGAGAACGCCGCCTTCCTGGAGCGGATCGCGGCGGTCGGCGGCCAGCGCGCGGAGGTGGCGATGACCGCGGTCGCCGCCTATGACGGCACCCACCTGCTGTACCGCATGATCGAGGCGACGGGCGGCGCCCGCGACCCCGACCGCGCCATCGAGGCGGTGAAGGGGCTGGCCTGGACCAGCCCGCGTGGGCCCGTTTCGATCGATCCGGTGTCGCGCCACATCCGGCAGACCGTGCATCTGCGCGTCGTCGAGCGCAGCGGCGACGGCTACATCAACCGCGAGATCGACTCGTTCCCCGACCAGCCCGACCACGGCTTCGAGGCGGTGCCGCGGCCCCCGGCGCGCTGACCCGCGCGCCGGGTCCTCCCGTTAGCCCGCCGCCAGCTTCCGGTAGGCGTCGAAGGTCAGCGCCACGCCCTCCGCCAGCGGCACCGACCTCCAGTCCCCGATGCGGCGGCGCAGGGGCGTGTCGTCCAAGGGGAATTCGGGTTTCGGCCGGACGTGCGACGAGGGTGTGACGGCCGCTGCCGGATCGCAGGCGCGGATGGCGGCCAGCAGGTCGTCGGTGCTCTCCTCCCGCGCGCTGAGGTCGGAGACGATGGGCTCCGGCGGCGTGGCGGCGAGGCAGCGGACCACCACCTCCGCCACCTCCCCCGCGTACTGGAAGGACATGGTCCCGGCGAATGGCATGGCATAGGGACGCCCCTCCGCCGCCGCGCGGATCGCCTGGGTGATCGCCGCCGTCTCCCCGTCGTCGCGGCCGACGCCGTAGACCACGTTGGGCCGTAGCCCGACGCTGGGGATGCCGTGGTCCATGAAATAGACCTTGGCGATGTCCTCGTCGGCACGCTTGTAGACGCCGTAGAGGTTGGCCGGCGACTTCAGCGGCCCGCGCGGGTGCGCGGCGGCGGAGCTGGTGTAGACGATGCGGCGGATGCCGACTGCGCGGGCCGCCTCGAACACGTTCAGGTGCCCGATCACGTCCACCAGCGCGCCCAGCACGGGTTTGGCGCGGCAGGCGGGGATGGTCAGCGCCGCCAGATGCAGGATGGAGCGCGCCTCCGCCCGCTCCGCCGCCTCCCGCACGGCGGTGCCGTCGGTGACGTCGCCGAGGATCCAGGGCACCGCCCGGGCCGCCTCCGCCCCGGTCAGCAGGGCGAGGCGCCGGCGGTCGTCCACGATGTCGAAGGCGACGATCCGCTCACCCGCATCGATCAGGCGCCGCATCACCCAGGCGCCGAGGAAGCCGCTGGCTCCGGTGATCAGGACCGGTCCGACCATGCTCGTCATGCGACCATCGCCTGTCCGCCGTTGACATCCAGCATGGCGCCGGAGACGAAGCCCGCCTCCTCCGACGCCAGAAAGGCCACCGCCGCCGCGATGTCCTCCACCCGCCCGTGCCGGCGCACGGGGATGCCGGCCACCATCGCCGCCCGCTCGTCCGGCGTCTTGCGCTCCGACAGCAGGCGGTCGACGCGCGCGGTCAGGATGGCGCCGGGGCAGACGGCGTTGCAGGTGATGCCGAAGGGGCCGAACTCCTGCGCGAGCTGGAGCGTCATCGACTGCACGGCCCCCTTCGACGCGGCGTAGTTGGCCCCGGCGAACAGGCTGCCGAACCGCCCGGCCTTGGAGCCCAGGTTGACGATGCGGCCGTAACGACGCTCCACCATGCCCGGCAGCACCGCGCGCAACGTGCGGACCGTGGCATCGACGTTCAGCGCGAAGACCCGCGCCCAGTCCTCCTCCGTCTCCTCCAGGAAGGGCTGCGGGGTGTGCAGCGAACCGCCGGCGTTGTTCACCACCACGTCGATGCGGCCCAGCCGCTCCTCCGTGATGCGGGCGGCCTCGCCGATGGCGGCCGGATCGGTCAGGTCGACGGCGAGGAATTGGACCGCCAGACCGGCGACCGCGTCGCGGGCCGCGGCGATGGCGGCCTCGTCGCGGTCCCACACCATCACCGCGGCACCCTCGCGCGCCAACCGTTCCGCGATCCCCAGCCCTAGGCCGGCAGCACCAGCGGTCACCAGCGCCATACGCCCTTCAAAACGCACGTTCGGGTCTCCCTAGTGGACGAGCGGGCCGCATGATCGCTCCAGCATCCACGCGATGGTCCGTGATGCGGATTGTGCGGCCGAGATGCCTTGCATTGTGCCGAAGCCTCGTCCAGAATGGAACAATAATCCACTGTATGGAACAAAAGGGGAGGACGCGACGTGCATCATCGTTGGAACAGGCTTTCCGCCATCGCCGCCGGTGTGATGACCATGGCCGCCGCGACGGCGCAGGCGTTTCCGGACCGGCCGGTGACCATCGTGGTTCCATTCGCGGCCGGCGGCGGGACCGACATCACCACCCGCGCCATGCAGGAGCCGATGGGCAAATCGCTGGGCACCGACATCGTGGTGAAGAACACCGCGGGGGCGGGCGGCGTCGCCGGCGTGGCGGAGGGGGCGCGGACGCGCGCCGACGGCTACACCCTGGCGATGGCGCCGGTCGGCCCGCTGACCACCCAGCCGCACCTGCGCAAGTTGCCCTACGACCTGGATTCGTTTGATTACGTCTGTCTCGCCTACTCGGCGCCGTCGGCCTTCGCTGTGCGCCGGGACGCGCCCTACAACACCATCGCCGAGCTGGTGGCCTACGCGAAGAAGTACCCGGGCAAGCTGACCTTCGCCGTGCAGGCGATCGGCTCCATCCCGCACGTCGCCGGTCTGGCGCTGGCGGAGATGGCGGGCATCCAGCTCTCCTACCTGCCGGTCAACGGCGACGGGCCGGCCTTCAAGGCGCTGCTCGACGGCACGGCGGACATCTTCGTGCCGCACGTCTCCTTCCTGTCCAAGAACAAGGAGCAGGTGAAGGGCCTCGCCATCCTCCAGCCCGAGCGGCTGCCGAACCTGCCCGACCTGCCCACCGCCAAGGAGCAGGGCTTCGACATCGACACCCCCATCTGGGGCGGGCTGGTGGCGCCCAAGGGCCTGCCGGCCGAGGCCAAAACCAAGCTGGAGGCCGGCTGCAAGGCGGCGACGGAGGCCGCGTCCTTCAGGAAGCTGATGGATGATCTGGCGCAGCCCGTCGCCTACATGGACGGCAAGGCGTTCGAGGCCTATGTCCGCGACCAGTGGACCCGCAACCGCCGCCTGCTCGAAAGCGCCGGGCTGAAGCAGGAATAGAGGAGCGTCCGTGCGCATGCCATCGCAGGGGGCCTTGTCGGCCCTGGTGGCCGGCGTCCTGCTGGCCGCCGCCGCCGTCTTCGGGTGGGACACCTTCCGGGACAGCTACCACCTCAGCCGGGCCGTCCAGGGGGTTGGCCCGGCCTTCTTCCCGCGCCTCGTGCTGATCGGCATGGCGGGGCTGGCGGTCGTCGTCATCGTGCAGGAGCTGCGGCGCCGGTCGGCCCCGTTGTCGGGCGAGGGGGCGGCGCGGGCGGCGGCGGCGACGGCGCTGACGGTGCTCTACGGCATCGGCGTCGCCACCGTCGGATTCCTGCTGTCCAGCATCGCCTTCATCGCGCTGATGCCGGTGCTGCTGGGCTACCGGCGCTGGCCGGTGCTGGCCGTCCTGTCGGTGGTCTACGCGGTGGCCGTCTGGTGGATGTTCGAACGCTTCCTGCTGATCATCCTGCCGCACTCCCCCTGGTTCGCCACCTTCTGACCGGACGCATCGCATGGATCCCCTTCTCGCCGGGCTGGCCGCGGCCTTCGAGCCGGCCAGTCTCCTCATGGTGGTCATCGGCACGGTGATCGGCGTGCTGGTCGGGGTGCTGCCCGGCCTCGGCTCCGTCGTCGGCATCACCATGGTCCTTCCCTTCACCTACGGCATGCCGCAGACGGCCTCCATCGCGCTGATGCTGGGGGTGTTCTGCGGGTCCTGCTACGGCGGGTCGATCACCGCCATCGTGCTCAACACCCCCGGCACGCCGCAGGCGGCGGCGACCGTGCTCGACGGCTACCCCATGGCCAAGCGCGGGGAGGCGGACCTTGCGATCGGCTGGGTGACCGCGGCGTCCACGCTGGGCGGCCTGTTCTCGGTGCTGATCCTGATCCTGGCAGCCCCGCAGCTCGCTGCCTTCTCCTTGCAGTTCACGCCCATCGAGTATTTCGCGCTCGGCATCTTCTCGCTGACCTGCATCGCCAACGTGTCGCGCGACGCGATGGCGAAAGGGTTGCTGGCGGGCATGGCGGGGCTGTTCCTCGCCACCATCGGCACCGACCCGGTGACCGGTGACCTGCGCTTCACCTTCGACGTCTTCGAGCTGTCGTCGGGGATCGAGCTGGTGCCGGTGATCGTCGGGCTGTTCGCCTTCTCCGAGATGTTCGTGCGCACGGCGGAGCGCCTTGACCTCGGCGGGGCGGAGCGTTTCCGCGTCGGCTTCCGGCTGCCGCCGCTGCGGGAGTGGCGGCCGAGGCTGGGCATCCTGCTGCGGAGCTGCCTGATCGGCTCCTTTGTCGGGGCGCTGCCGGGGACCGGGGCGGCCACCGCCTCCTTCATCGCCTATTCGGAGGCCAAGCGCGTGTCGCCGCGGCGCGAGCGCATGGGTCATGGCGAGCCGGACGGGCTGATCGCGGCGGAAAGCTCCAACAACGCGGTGACCGGCAGCGCGCTGGTGCCGACGCTGGCGCTCGGCGTGCCGGGCGATCCGGTGACCGCGGTGATGCTGGGGGCGCTGGTCATCCAGGGGGTGGCGCCGGGGCCGCAGCTCTTCATCGACCAGATGCCGCTGGTCTACGCCATCTTCTTCGTGCTGATCCTGTGCAACATCGTGATGTTCGCCACCGGCGCGCTGGGTGCCCCGCTGTTCACGCGGGTGCTGCGCATCCCGGAGCCGCTGCTGATCCCGCTGGTGATGGTGATCACGCTGGTCGGCGCCTACGGCGTGCGCGGCAACATGCTGGACGTGTGGGTGGCACTGGCCGCCGGTGCCGTCGGTGCGGTGATGCGGGTCACCGGCTTCCCCATCGCGCCGATGGTGATCGGCATGGTGCTGAGCCCGATGATCGAGCAGTCGCTGCGCCAGGGGCTGGTGGTGACGCGCGGCAGCTTCCTGGCCTTCTTCGAACGGCCCATCGCGCTGACCCTGTTCGCGCTGACCGCGGCCATCTTCCTGTGGCCGCTGGTGCAGAGGCTGCGCGGCAAGGGCCGAGGCAAGGCGGCGGAGCGCGTCCCCGACGCCTGACGCCCGTCACGCAAGGCCGCGCAGCCGCGATGCGATGGTCTGCGCGGCCATCAGGATGCGGGGACCGAGCTCCTGCTCCAGCCGTGCGCGGGTGAGGATGGAGGCCAGCCCGCCGATGCTGAACACGTAGATGTCCTGGGTCACCGGATCGCGCAGGCCGGTGGCGATGGCGTTGTGCTCCGGCCGCCATTCGCCGATGGAGGCGGCGTAGCCGCACTGCGCCGCCCGCGCCAACGCCGCATCGACCGCGGTGCGCTGGGCCGGCCACGCCGTGCCATGGCGGGCGGCCAACGCGTCGAACACGG
The DNA here is from genome assembly GCF_013423485.1 of Azospirillum oleiclasticum. Classification (GTDB taxonomy): domain Bacteria; phylum Pseudomonadota; class Alphaproteobacteria; order Azospirillales; family Azospirillaceae; genus Azospirillum; species Azospirillum oleiclasticum. The sequence goes on along the minus strand of NZ_JABFFR010000035.1, from coordinate 113,150 downwards.
CCTTGCGCTCGTCGGCGCTGGCGGCCATCAGCCAGGCGCGGCCGGGGGCGGTCAGGTGGATCGGCACGCGCGATCCCATCTGCAGGTTCAGCATGATCGCCTGCGGCCGCCGCACCAGCTCCACGAACATCATGTCGAGCCCGTCGCGCACGCTGAGCGCGGAAGCGAACTCCCCGGACGACGCCAGCTCGTCCAGGAAGGGGCGCGCGATCTCCGCGATGCCGGAGCGGCCGAGCGTGGCGTAGCCGAGCGTCAGCACCTCGCTCGACAGCGCGTATTTGCCCACCTCCGGCACGAAACGCAGATAACCCAGCTCGGTCAGGGTCTGGGCGAGGCGCGAGGCGGTCGCCTTGGGCAGGCCGGCGCGGCGCGCGATCTCCTGCGTGCCCAACACCCGGTCCTCCGCCCGGAAGGAGCGCAGGATCGACAGGCCGCGGGCCAGCGCGTTGACGAAAGGCCGCCCGTCCGAGAAGGCCAGCGGCTCCTCCGTCCCCTGCCGGGGGCGACCGCGTTTGCGCCCTTCGGGTGCTGGCCTGTCGTTGCCGTGCTCGTCCATCGTCGGGCGATCTCCCGGTTGCATCCATCACCTCTGTCTTCACCACGGACGGCGCCCGCAGTCAAATGTCGTGAAACAACAGTTCCATCGTACGGGATTATGTTTCATAATACGCTTATTCCAATGGGAGGAGGATGGAGCGGTGAAGACCAACGAAGCGGTGCTGCGGACGCTCATCGACGGCGGGATCCGGCGCGGATTCACGCTGCCGGGGCTGGGGATCACATGGTCCCTGCGCGCGTTCCACGAGCGCCGCGACGAGTTCGACGTGGTGCTGGCGCGCTCGGAGCAGAGCGCCTCGGTGATGGCGCAGGTGGCGGGCAAGCTGACGGGCCGTCCCGGCCTGTTCATGGGCCAGGGGCCCTTCGCATCGACCACAGGCGCCTTCGGCATCCTGGAGGCGTATTTCTCAGGCACCCCGATGGTCGTGCTGACGGACACCTCCTGCTACGACGGGTTCGGGCAGCATGGCGTCTATCAGACCATGACCGGCGACTATGGCGCCGGCGACGTGTTCGCGGTCATGAAGACCATGACCAAGTTCGCCACCTACGCCACGGCGCCGGAGGAGGCGGTGTACGGAATGCAGCTCGCGCTGAAGCACGCCGTGACGCCGCGCCCCGGCCCGGCCGCCGTGGTGATGAAGTCCAACATCATCCAGAAGGAGTTGCCGGAGACGCCGCGCGCCCGCCTCTACCCCACCGCCGGCTATCTGGAGACGACGCCGTCCCGCCCGGATTCGGTGGCCGTCGCGCGGTTGGCCGGGCTGATCGGCGACGCGACGTGCCCGGTGATCATCGCAGGCAACGGCGTCTACATGTCCCGCGCCGGGAAGGCACTCCAGGCCTTCGCCCAGGCCAACGGCATCGCCGTGGCCTCCAGCTACCACGGCAAGGGCACCATCGACGAGACCAGCGATGTCGCCGTCGGGATGATGGGCACCTGGGGATCGCGCACCGCCAACCGCATGGTGAAGGCGGCCGACCTCGTGGTCGTGCTGGGCTGCAGCCTCGGCGCCGAATACACCCGCTTCCGCGACGCGGAGATGATCCGGCCCGGCGACCAGACGATCGTGCAGGTCGATCTCGACCCGCGCAACGCCGGCTGGGTGGTGCCGGTCGACCTCGCCATCACCGGCGACGTGGCCGACGTGCTGGAGATGCTGGCCGCCACCACCATTCCCAACGACCGCCGCGCCGACCGGCTGAAGGCCATCGCCGCCATCCGGGAGGAGAACGGCTACGGCGTGATCCCGACCTTCGCGACCCGGCCGGGCACCGTGCATTACGCCGACATCATCCGCGCCCTGGAAGGCTTCCTGACGCCCGACGACCTGCTGACGCTGGACGCCGGCACCAACCGCATCTGGGCCACCACGTCCCTGCGGCTGCGCACGCCGGGGCAGCTCGTGGCGCCCGGCGGCATCGGCGGCATGGGCTGGAGCACGCCGGCCGCGACCGGCACCAAGATCACCTGCCCGGAGCGGCGGGTGACCGGGGTGATCGGCGACGGCGGCTTCGCCATGACCATGGACGCGGTCGCCACGGCGGCGGAGCGCGGGCTGGACGTGGTCTATCTGGTCGCCAACAACGCCGGGCTGGGCATGGTGCGCGACAACCTGGGCAACCAGCGCATCGCGGTCGATTTCATGGACCACGACTTCGCCAAGGTGGCGGAGGGGCTGGGCGGGCGCGGCCTGACCATCACCCACGCCGACCAGCTCCGCGATGCGCTGGAGGAGGCGCACCGCCTGGGCGGCCCCGTGGTCATCGACGCCAAGGTCGATCCGGCCGCCAGCCACCGCGACTGCTCCGACTACTGACCTTGCGGGAACGCCGGCCGGGGACGCGCCCCGGCCGGCACCGTCACAGCAGCACGCGGGCGCCGTCCCACAACAGCTTCACGCCCAGCGCCACCAGCAGCGCGTAGATGACCGTGTAGAAGCTCTTCCCGTCGATGCGGCGGACCAGGTAAACGCCGGCGCGGGTGGACAGGACGGCCAGCGGCATCAGCACCGCGGCGGTCAGCATCGCCTCGCTGCCGAATTGCCCGAGGGCCGCGTAGGCCGGGACCTTGATCCAGTTGACGGCCGTGAAGAACACCACGCCGGTGCCGATGAAGACGTCGCGAGGCAGCCGCTGCGGCATGACATAGACCTGGAAGGGCGGCCCGCCGGCGTGCGCGATCATGCTGGTGAAGCCCGACACGATGCCCCAGAACCAGCCCGCCGCCGTGCCGCCGCGCTCGGTCGTGGCCGGAGTCGGCCCCCGCTCCACCACCAGCCGGCGCAGCCCGAAGACGATCGAGATCACGCCGATGATCACCTCCACCACCGTGGCCGAAACCCGGGCCGCCAGCAGATAGCCGACGACGATGCCGACCGTCGCGGAAGGGATGAGGATGGCGAGGTTGCGGCGGTCCCAGCTGCGGCGGTAGGACCACACGGCGACCGCGTCCTGGATGATCAGGATCGGCAGCATGATCGCCGCCGCCTGGACCGGATCGACGGCCATCGCCAGCAGCGGCATCGCCAGCATGCCGATCCCGGACAGTCCGCCCTTGGCGAGCCCGACCAGGATGACCGCGGGAATGGCGGCCAGGTAGAACACGGGATCGGTGATCATCGGGTGTCGCGGGTCCACGGGGCGGGCGGTGCCGGAGAGGACACCAGCCGCCCCGCCCGCGCAAGTGGGCGCTGCGACGCCCAGCCATGCCCGGCGGGAAGACCGCCGGCGCTACCGCCAGACCGGAACGACGACCGGCTTTCCCACGCCGCCGCGGTCGAGGAAGCGGCGCAGCAGCGGTGCCATCTCCACCAGCCCGTGCACCGACGGGGCGTCCGGCGTCAGGCGCCCATCCGCCAGCATCGCGCCCAGCCGGTCGAGCAGGGCACCGTTGCCGGCGGGATCGGACAGCAGGAAGCCGGCCCAATCGACACCGACGACGCTCGCCCGCTTCAGCAGCGGCAGGTTCAGCGGCAACCGCGGGATCTCGCCCGAGGCGAAGCCGACGACGAGGTGACGGCCGCCGGGGTTGAGGCTGCGGAAGGCCGGCTCCGTCACCGCCCCGCCCACCGTGTCGAGCACCACGTCGATCCCGCCGCCGAGCGCGTCGCGCAGCGCCGCCCGCCAGTCGGGTGCGGTGTAGTCGATCACCATGTCGGCACCGCGCCGCCGGCAGCGGTCGCGCTTTTCGGGCGTGGACGCCGCCGCCGCGACGCGCGCACCCAGCGCCTTCGCCACGTCGATGGCGGCGGACCCGACCGCCCCGGCCGCGCCCAGCACCAGCACCGTCTCCCCCGCCCGCACACGGCCCAGCACCTCCAGGGCGTAAAGGCTGGTGGCGTAGGCCGACAGCAACCCGCCCGCCGCGGCCGGCTCCATGTCCGGCGGAACGACGAGGCAGTGGTCGGCCTTCGCCACCGCCCGTTCCGCCAGCGCGCCGCCGAAGGCGAGGGCGGCGACGCGGGTGCCCAGAAGCGCCGGGTCACCCCCCTCCCCCACCGCCACGACCCGGCCGGCGTGCTCGCGGCCGGGGATGAAGGGGAGCGGCGGCCTCTCCTGGTAACGTCCGGCCAGCAGCAGGGCGTCGAAGAAGCCCAGCCCCACCGCCTCGACCTGGATCAGCACCTCGCCGGGGCCGGGGGCGGGCTCGGCGACCTCCCTTACCGCCAGATCGGGCGGATCGCCGAAGGCGTGGCAGAGCAGCGCCTTCATTCCAGCCGGCCGATGATGTTGACGCTGGCGACGTTGGATACCGGCGCCCCGCCGAGATTGTGCGTCAGCCCCAGCCGCAGGCCGGGGAGCTGGCGCTTGCCGGCGCGGCCCTGGAGCTGGAGATACAGCTCGTAGAGCATGCGGATGCCCGACGCGCCGATGGGGTGGCCGAAGCATTTGAGCCCGCCGTCGATCTGGCAGGGCACGGCGCCGTCATGGTCGTAGCGCCCGTCCAGCACATCGCGGATCGCCCGCCCCTCCGTGGAGAAGCCCAGATCCTCCATGGTCACCAGCTCCGTGATGGAGAAGCAGTCGTGCACCTCGATGGCGCCGACCTCCGCCGCCGGATCCCGCACCCCGGCCTCCCGGAAGGCGCGTGCCGCGGCGATGCGCGTGTTGGCGACGGTGGTGCCGTCCCACGTGTCGTGCGACATCTCGGCTCCGTCGCTGGCGGCGATCTGCATGGCCTTGATGGTGACGACCATGGATTTGCCCAGCGATGCCGCGATCTCCGGCGTGGTCACGATGGCGCAGGCGGCACCGTCGCTGACGCCGCAGCAGTCGAAGACGCCCAGCGGCTCGGCCACCAGCGGGGCGGCCAGCACCTGCTCCTCGGTGACGGCGCGGCGCAGGTGCGCCTTCTCGTTCAGCGCGCCGTTGCGGTGGCTCTTGACGGAGACGTGGGCCATCGCCCGCTTCAGGTCGCGGGGATCGGCCCGGTGCTTGGCGGCGTAGGCGCTTGCGAGCTGCGCGAACAGCCCCGGCGCCGACATGCTGGGCATCCACAGATCGTTGAAGGATCCGCGGGTGCGCACGGGAAGGCCGCCATAGCCGGTGTCCTTCAGCTTCTCCACCCCCATGGCGAGCGCGATGTCGCAGGCCCCGGCGGCGACGGCGTAGGCGGCACCCCGCACCGCCTCCGACCCCGAGGCGCAGAGGTTCTCCACCCGCGTCACCGGGATGTTGGGAAGGCGCAGCGCCGTCGCCAGCGGGATCGCCGACTTGCCGACCCCGATCTCCTCGTAGGAGGTGCCGAGCCACGCGGCACCGATGTCGGTCTTGGAGACGCCGGCGTCGGCCAGCGCCTCGGTGAACGCCTCGACCATCAGGTCCTCGGCGCTGTCGCCCCAGCGTTCGCCGAAGCGGCTGCACCCCATGCCGATGATCGCGACCTTGTCCTTGATGCCCGTCGCCATGGCTCATTCCCCCCGTGTGGCCGGAACGGCCTTCCAGAAATAGCGGCGGAAGCCGCGGATGCGGTCCTGGTCCTTGATGCGGAAGACCAGCCGGGCCTCGGCCCCGACGGCGAGCGGCACGCGCTCCCACTCCGTGAACTCCGCCAGTAGGCGCCCGCCGCCCTCGAACTCCACCATGCCGTATTCAACGGGCGGGTCGGGGTGATAGGCCAGCGCGTCGCGGGTGAAGGACACCACCCGCGCCGGCCGGTCGGCCAGCCGGTAGGGCTCCATCCGGTCGATGGCGCCGCAGTCGCGGTTGACGCAGACCCGCTCGGGCGGGAACTGCACGGTGCCGCAGGCGGTGCAGCGCCCGGCGTGAAGGCCGGTCACCGCCGCGTGGCTGCGGTAGGCGACGGAGTGCGCGGTCTTCAGGTCGGCTTCCGCACGGATGCCGGTCTCCAGCTCCACATTCCCCTCGAAGGCGAGGAAGCGCAGATAGTTGTCATCCTCCCACCCGCCGGCCAGCGCCTCGGAGATGGTGGCCGCAGGCCGGCGGTCGCGGATGGCGTCGGTCACCTCGAACAGAAGCGCGTCGAAGCCCTGGCCGAAGCCCGTCACAAGGATGCGCTCGCCGGGCTCGGCGTCCTCCAGGCAGCGGGCCAGCAGCAGCAGCGGGTGCGCGGCACCGGCGTGGCCGCAGCCGTCGGCCAGCGTGTCGACCACGCGGTCGGGCGCCAGCCCGCAGGCTTTGGCAATGCGTTGGGCGTCACCGGCGGAAGCCGCCGGCACGATGACCCGCGCCACCTCGGCCGCGGCCACGCCGGCGCTTTCCAGCAGGACGCGGACGACGGGCGGCGCCTGCCGCACCACGCCCTCGTCGCGCGCCCAGCGCTCCTCCCAGCGGTAATCATGGTCGGAGCCGGCGGCGCGGTAGTGGTCGACGAGGTCTTCGCTCTCGCTCCGCCAAGCCAGCAGCCGGGCGATGACGCCCTCGCGGCCCAGCGTCACCGCGGCGGCGGCGTGGCCGAAGGCCAGCTCGTCGGCGCTCGCCGGCTTGGCACGGCGGGTGTCGGCGGCGGCGACCACCGCGGTGGCACCGGCGGGAAGGCCGCCATCCAGCAGCCCGGCGAGCAGCGCGCCCGTGCCGGCGCGCAGCGAGCCGGCAAGGTCCAGCGTGCGCACCGGCCCCGGCACGCCGCAGGCCTCCGCCACCAGCGTGGCGTTCTGGCGGTCGGCGAAGGGAAGCGTGGTGGAGGCGAGCCAGAGGGCTGAGACGCGCGCCGGATCGGCGCCCCCCAGCGCACCACGCACGGCGGCAACCGCCATGGTCACGCTGTCCTCGTCCCAGCCGGCCTGGGCGCGCCGGCCGCGGGCGCCGCCCGACAGGGCCGGGTTGAACCACGCGTGCGCCCCGGCGATGGTCTTGCGGGCGATGCGGCGGCGCGGGATCCAGGCGCCGCAGCCGGTGATGCCAACCGGCGGCGGGGTGGTGTCGGAAGCCATGGTGCCGTCGCTCCTCACACCGGGTCCCAGCCGAACACGTCGCTGGAGCGGTCCAGCGGGTAGAACATCGCCCGCATCGCCGGGATGGCGTGGCTGGCGATGTGGTGCGGGGTCCAGCCGCCCTCGCGCTGCATGCCGCGCAGCGGGCGCGACTGCCCCATCAGGAAGATCTCGTGGTTGCGGGACGCGAAGATCTGCCCGGTCACCTCGGCGGTGGCGTCGGACAGCAGGCTGACGGTGAGCGGGGCGATCTTGTCGGGCGACATCTGCTTCATGCGCTCCACCCGCTCCCGCTCGGCCGGGGTGTCGCCGGGGATGGTGGCGACCAGCCGCGTCCAGGCGAAGGGGCAGATGCAGTTGGAGCGGACGTTGAAGCGCTGCATGTCGAGCGCGATCGACTTGGACAGCGCGGTGACGCCCAGCTTGGCCGCCGAGTAATGCGCCTGCCCGAAGTTGCCGATGAGGGCGGAGGCCGAGGTCATGTGCACGAAGGCGCCGCCGTTCTGTCCCCGGAAATGCGGGGCCGCCGCGCGCGACACGTTGAAGGGGCCGGTCAGGTTGACCGCGACGACCGCGTCCCAGTCCTCCGGCGCCAGCTTGTGGAAGATGGCGTCGCGCAGGATGCCGGCGTTGTTGACCACCCCGTCGATGCGCCCGAAGCAATCCAGCGCCTGCTGCACCATGCGCTCCGCCCCGGCGTAGCTGGCGACCGAGTCCGCGTTGGCGACCGCCTCGCCGCCGGATGCCCGGATCTCGGCCGCCACCTCCTCGCCGGGCGTGGTGTCCTGCCCCTCGCCGGTGCCGCTGGCGCCGACGTCGTTGACCACCACCTTGGCGCCATGGGCCGCGGCCAGCAGCGCGATGCCGCGGCCGATGCCGCGCCCTGCCCCGGTGACGAGGACGACCTTGCCGTCGAGCACGCGGTCGGGGTTGTAGGATTCCGTCATGGCGCTTCCCTCACTGGCGGCGCAACGGCGAGGCGCCGTCGCGGATCATGTGCTTGGCGATGATGAGCTGCTGGATCTGCGAGGTGCCCTCGTAGATCCGCAGCACGCGGACGTCGCGGTAGAGCTGTTCGATGGGGTAGTCGCGCATGTAGCCGGCCCCGCCGAAGACCTGCAGCGCCCGGTCGGCGACGTGGCCCACCATCTCGGTCGCGAAGAGCTTGCAGCAGGACGCCTCCTTGCCGCAGGGCAGGCCGGCGTCGAGGCGACGCGCCGCCTCGATCACCATGCTGCGGGCGGCGAAGGCCTCCGCCTCGCTGTCGGCCAGCATGGCCTGGACGAGCTGGTGCTCGGCGATGGGCTTGCCGAAGGTGCGGCGCTGGGTGGCGTAGGCCAATGCCTCGTCGATCAGCCGCTGCGCCATGCCGACCGCCGACGCGGCGATGCCGATGCGGCCGCGCTCCAGCGCCGACATGGCGATCCTGAAGCCCTCCCCCTCCTCGCCCAGCCGGGCATCGGCGGGGATGCGGCAGCCGTCGAGGATCACGTCGGCGGTGTGCGAGCCGGCCAGCCCCAGCTTGCGGTCGGTGGGCCCGACCGACAGGCCGGGCGTGCCGCGCTCGACCAGGAAGGCGGACAGGCCGCGGTGGTCGGTGCTGGCCGGGTCGGTGCGGGCGATCACCGTGAAGACGCCCGCGTGCGGGGCGTTGGTGATGTAGCGCTTGGTACCGTCCAGCACATAGGAGTCGCCATCCCGTCGCGCCCGTGTGCGGATGGAGGCGGCGTCGGAGCCGAAATCCGGCTCGGTCAGGCAGAAGGCGGCGATGCGCTCGCCGCTGGCGAGAGCCGGCAGGTGCCGGCGCCTGTGCTCCTCGCTGCCAAATTTCAGGATGCCGAAGGAGCCGACCCCGTTGTTGATGCCCAGCACCGAGCGGAAGGACAGGCTGGCCCGGCAGAGGACGAACAGAAGCTCGACCTCCTCCTCCATGGTCAGGCCGAGGCCGCCCCACTCCTCCGGCAGCGCCATGCCGAACAGGCCGAGCCGGGCCATGGCGTCGATCAGGTGGCGGGGGACCGCGCCCTCCTCGGCGACGGTCGGCTCCGCGGGGATCAGCTCCTCCGCCACGAAGCGGGACAGCTCGTCGAGGATCTGGCGGCGGGTGTCCTGGTCAAGCATCGGCGCTGCTCCCGGTGTCGGCGGCCACCGGCTTGGCGGTGCGCACCTGGCCGTTGTTGAGGACGATCACGTCCCGCTCCACGGCGCGGGTGCGGAAGCGGATGTCGTCCACCCCCTCGATCCACATCTCCGTGCGCAGCGTCTCGCCGGGATAGACCGGGGCGGTGAAGCGCGCGCGGATGGCGCGGATGGCGTCGGGGTCGTAGCCGCAGCAGGCGGCGAGCACCGCGTGGCCGGCAACGCCGAAGGTGCAAAGCCCGTGCAGGATCGGCCGCTCGAAGCCGGCGCCCTTGGCGATCGCCGGTTCGGCGTGCAGGGGGTTGTAGTCACCCGACAGCCGGTAGATCAGCGCCGCCTGCGGCAGGGTGGGCAGGTCGTGGACGCGATCGGGCGCGCGGCCGGGCACCGCCGCCGGCACCGGCACAGGCCCGGACGGCCCGCCGAAGCCGCCGTCGCCGCGGCAGAAGGAGGTCATGGACACCGTGCAGAGGAGATTGCCGTCGGCATCCTCCACCCGGCGCTCCTGGAACAGCAGGGCGCCCTTGGACGCGCCCTTGTCCACCACGTTGGTGACGCGGGTGCGCCCCACCAGCACCCCCTCCACGGGCAACGGCCGGTGGATCTCCACCGCCTGCTCGGCGTGCAGCAGCCGCACCCAGTCCAGCCCCAGCGCCGGGTCGCGCTGCCAGAAGCCGGGATAGGCCAGCACCGCCGCCATGGTCGGCAGGGGCCGCAGATCCTTCTCGTAGACGAAGCGCAACTGCCGCTCGTCGGTGGGGTCGGCGCCCAGCCCGACACCCAGCGCGTAGAGGATGCAGTCCTTGGGGGTGAGCGTCTGCCGCCCCTCGGGGACGGGCCAGCTCATCAGGCGATCGAGGTCGATGGCCATGGGGTCTCTTCGTGTCCTCCCGGCGTCTCCCGCCCACCGGCCATTCACGTATAAAATCCGTGCTTGGACCAATGAAACGGTCTAACATACTGATTTATCATATGTTCATTGAACCACTTGACGACAAACATACTACCGAGTACGTTGAATGCAAGCGGAATTCGAATGTGTTCGGGAGGAGCGACGCGTGGAGACGACCCGCAGGGGACCGGGCCGCAAGGCCGTGCCGACGGTTTGGGAGCCGGCGCTGGACGCCGAGGCACGGCGCTGGCAGACGGTCGCGCAGCGGCTGACCGAAGAGTTCTTCGCCCCGAACGCCGCGGCGGTGGACGCCGCCCAGCGCTACCCGACCGAGAATGTCGAGCGGCTGGCCGCCGCCGGCATCGACCGGCTGTTCCTGCCGAAACCCTTTGGCGAGGGGGCCTCGCTGACCGCGCTGTCGGCGGTGATCGAGGCGATCGCCACCGGCTGCTCCTCGACCTCCGGAATCGTGGCCACGCTCCAGCTCGGCGCCAACCCGGTGATCTTCGCCGGGACGGAGCGGCAGAAGACCGACTACCTCACCCACGGCGACGGCCGGCTGAAGAGCGTGTCCTTCGCGCTCAGCGAGCGCGACGCGGGCTCGGACCCGGCTAGCATGACCACGTCGGCGGTGCGCGAGGGGAACGGCTGGCGCGTGCGCGGGGAGAAATGCTGGATCGGCGGCGGCGGGGTGGCCGACACCTATGTGGTCTTCGCCCAGACGGTGCCGGGCAGCGGCCATCGCGGCATCGCCGCCTTCCTCGTGCACGCCACCCAGCCCGGCGTGACCGCGGTGGGGTTCGAGGACAAGATGGGCATGCGCGGCACCGTCAACGCCCGGCTCGCCTTCGACACGCTGGTCGCCGAGGACGCGGTGCTGGCCGCACCGGGGGCTGCCTTCGCCCTCGCCATCGCGGCGCTGAAGGTCGGGCGCATCTCGGTGGCCGCGCAGTCCTGCGGCATCGCGCTGGCCGCCTACCGCGCGGCGGCGCGCCACGCCACCACGCGCAGCGCCTTCGGCCGACCGATCATCGATCATCAGGGCGTCGGCTTCCAGCTCGCCGACCTCGCGTCCCGGCTCTCGGCGGGCCGCATGATGACCTACGCCGCCGCCGCCGCCTTCGACGCGGGCGAGGACGTGACGGTCATCGGCGCCCAGGCCAAGCTGTTCTGCAGCGAGATGGCGCACGAGGCGGTCGACATCGGCGTGCAGGTCTTCGGCGGCGCCGGCTTCGTCAAGCCGAACGTCGTGGAGCGGCTCTACCGCGACCAGCGGGCGACGGAAATCTACGAGGGCACGTCGGAGATCCAGCGCCTCGTCATCGCCCGGGCCATCAAGGCGGAGCACGCGCCCGACGCCGACGCTGATAGGATGCCGGCCGACCGCCCAACCGGAATGATGGCCGCCCAATGACCACCGCCACCGACGCCGCCACGGACACCGCCGCCATCCTCGACGGCGACCGCGCCCGCACCGAGATCCTCGACGCCGCGGCCAAGGCCTTCATGCGCAAGGGCTACGCCGCGGCCAGCATCGACGACGTGGCGGAGGTGCTGGGCTGCACCAAGGGGCGCATCTACCACCACTACCGCAGCAAGGCCGACCTGTTCTTCGACGTGCACAAGCGCGGCATGGCGATGGACCTCGCCGCGGTGCGCGGCTGTGCGAAGGAGGGGCAGGCCCCGCTCGACCGGCTGTTCGACATGGCGGTCGCCCATCTGCTGGTGATCATGAACGAGCTGGCCTACCAGCGCGTCGCCGTGCAGGGGCTGGAGATGCACCTCGCTGGCCAGACGACGCCGGAGCAGCGCAGCACGCTGCGCGAGATCCTGGCTCTGCGCGACGAGTACGAGGGGCTGTTCGCCGCCGAGATCGCGCGCGCGGTCGAGGCCGGCGCCATCCCGGCGCAGGAGGTCGGGCTGGTGGTGAAGCCGTTCCTGGGGGCGCTGAACTGGACGACCATCTGGTACCGCCAGCGGCGCAACCAGTCCCAGGCGGAGCGGCGCCGCATCGCCGAACAGATCGCGCGCTTCGCGCTGCGTGGGTTGGGAACGACGCCATGACGACCACAAACCTGCCGGTGTGGGACTCCTGCGAGACCTGGTCGCGCGACCGCATCACCGCGCACCAGACCGACCGGCTGGCCACCCAGCTCCAACGGCTCGGCCGCGACAGCGCCTTCTACCGCAAGCGCTTCGAGGAGGTTGGGTTCGACCCGCGCGGTTTCCGCAGCCCGGAGGATCTGCGCGCCCTGCCCTTCACGAAGAAGACGGATTACGTGGGCAGCGTCGCCGACAGCCCACCCTGGGGTGAATTCCTGGCTGTGCCGCGGGAGACGGTCGCCCGCGTCCATTTCTCGTCCGGCACCACGGCGGCCCCCGTGCCGCAGTTCTGGACGGCGCGCGACCTGGAGCGCTGGGCCGATCTCTACGCCCGCTACGCGCACGCGCAGGGCATCGGGCCGGGCGACATCTTCCAGTGCCTGTTCACCTACACCTGGTTCGTCGGCGGGCTGGGGGCCACGGCGGGCTTCCAGCGGCTGGGCGCCACGGTGATCCCGGCCGGCAGCCAGGAGACCGAGCGGCAGATCCGCACCATCGCCGCCTTCGGCACCACGGTGCTGTGCGGCACGCCGTCCTTCATGGTGCATCTGGGCGCGGTGGCGCGGGAGATGGGCTACGACCCCGCCGCCTCCACCGTGCGCGCCATCATCGTCGGCGGCGAACCGGGCGGGGCGGTGCCGGCGACGCGGCGGCGCATCGAGGAGCTGTGGGGTGCCCGCTGCTGCGACGCCTACGGCAGCCTGGAGTTCCAACCCATCGGCTTCGACTGCCCGGCCCAGACCGGCCCGCATCTGGCCGAGGATTTCGCCTACGCGGAGATCGTCGACGCCGTGACCGGCGAACCGGTGGAGGACGGCACGCCCGGCGTGCTGGTGCTGACCCATCTGGACAAGGAGGCGGGGCCGCTGGTGCGCTGGTGGACCGGCGACGTGTTGTGCCGCGACAGCCGCCCCTGCGCCTGCGGCCGCACCCACGCCCGACTGATCGGCGGGGTGCGCGGCCGCGCCGACGACATGCTGGTGGTGCGCGGCATCAACCTGTTCCCCTCGGCGGTGGAGGAGGTGGTGCGCAGCACCGCCGGCCTGACCGACGAGTACCGCATCGTCGTGGACTCCACCGTCCGCAACCCCGACACCGGCCTGCTCGACGCCATCCGGCTCCAGGTGGAGCCGCTGTCCGCGGCCGACGCGGCCAGGGTCGCGGCGGAACTGGCGGCGGCGGTCAAGGATCGGCTGCGCGTGCGTGCGGTGGTGGAGACGGTGCCCGCCGGCTCTCTGCCCCGCGCCCAGCACAAGGCCAAGCGGCTGGTGGTGGAGCCATGACCGCCGCATCCCCGTCCGTCACCGTGGACCTGGCCGAGGGCGTGGCGGTGGTCGCGCTGAACGAGCCGGAGACCCGCAACGCCCTGACCCCGTCGCTGCGCGACGCTCTGATGGACGCGCTGTCGGAGCTGGTGGCGTCGGCCGACTGCCGCATCATTGTGCTGACCGGTACGGGGGCCGCCTTCTGCGCCGGCGGCGACCTCAACAGCCTGCCCGACCACGACCCGCTGGCGATCCGCCGGCGGCTGGCGCGCTCGCACGAGCTGCTGCGCCTGATCGTCGCCGGGCCGAAGCCGGTGATCGCCGCGGTCAACGGTGCGGCCTTCGGCGCCGGGTTGTCGCTGGCCGCCGCCTGCGACGTGGTGCTGGCCTCCCCCGCCGCCCGCTTCGGCGCGGTGTTCGGCAAGGTCGGGCTGATGGGCGACATGGGCCTGCTGTGGTCGCTGCCGCAGCGGATCGGCACGGCGGCGACGCGGCGCCTGCTGTTCACGTCAGCCATCATCGACGCCGAGGCAGCGCTGGGGTTGGGGCTGGTCGACCGCTGCGTTCGGGACGACGCTCTGCTGGAGGAGGCGCGGGCACTCGCGGGCGAACTGGCGGAGGCCCCACCGGTGGCGGTCGCCGCAACCAAGGCGGTGCTCGCCCGCGGCCCCGCCCCGCTCGACCAAATACTCGCCGCCGAACTCGACCACCAGACGCTGCTGTTCAGCACCGACGACTTCGTCGAGGGGCGCGCCGCGTTCAAGGAACGAAGACGGGCCCGGTTCACCGGACACTGACCGCCGGGTATTTTTTATTGCGAAGCTCCGCCATGATATTGGCGGAGCCGCCGTCGTGTTGAACGATTACTTCTACAACTTCTATAATTTCTTCTTGGTCCTTAAAATATTCGTTGACGATAGAAGCAAACACGACCACATTCATTGTGCGCACTGATGATCAGTGTTCACATATATGAACAGGAAGGGTTCGTTGTGGTCAAGTCGGCGGAACGGGTGCTGGACGTGCTCGAGATGCTGTCGCTCGATCAGGAGCGCGGCCTGCGGCTGACCGACATCGCCGACATGCTGGGCATCCCCAAAAGCAGCGCCACCATGCTGATGAAGACGTTGGACGCGCGCTGCTACGCCACCCGCGGGCCGGACGGGCGCTACCGGCTGCACGCGCTGTTCCAGCACGCGTCGGGCTGGGTCGGGGGCTTGCACGCGCGGCTGCTGCATGTGGCGCGCCCGGTGATGGCGGCGCTGGTGGAGCGCACAGGCGAGACGTGCTTCCTCGGCACCCTCAGCCCCGACCTCCAGGTCCGCGTGCTGCACAAGGTCGTCAGCCCCAAGGAGGTGCGCTACGACACCGACGACCGGCCGCTGCGCCCGGCCTACTGCACCTCCATCGGCCGCGTGCAGCTCGCCTTCCTGCCGGCAGGCCGCATCGAGGAATATCTGCGCGAGACGCGGCTGGAACGCTTCACCGAGAACACCCTGACCACGCCGGAGGCGCTGCGGGCCGACCTCGCCGCCATACGCGACCAGGGTTTCGCGGAATCGATCGACACGCGCGAGGTGGGTGCGTCCGGCGTGTCGGCGCCGATCCTCGGGCGTGACGGCGCGGTGGTCGCCGGCCTGAACCTCAGCGCCGTCACCCAGCGCTTCCTCAGCCAGCACGACGCCATGCGCGCCGCGGTCACCGAGGCCGCGGACGCCATTTCCAGCCATTTCGGCTCGCCGGACGCCGCACGGCGCCCGGCCGGGGCCAAGGCCACGACCATGCCGGCCGCCGCCCTGCCGGGGCCGGTCTGATCAAGGGACAACACACCGGGGCGCCATGAAGAGCGCCACCGCCAACCCATCGGGAGGGACAAGGATGAAGTCGACATGGATGGCCGGCGCCGCGATCGTCGCGGGGCTCGGCGCGCTCGCGGCCCCCGCCTCGGCCGCCGGCCGGCAGGCGGTCACCATCGCCATCGGCACCAACGTGCTGGACACTTCGCAGGCCAACAACACCTCCGTCCCCATCGCCACCAAGTGCTGGGAGAAGGAAGGGCTGGACGTGACCATCCAGCCGACCAACTCGTCGGCCGCGACGCAGGCGGTGCTGGCGGGCCAGGCGCAGTTCGTGCTGATGGGACCGGGCCGCGCGGTGATCGCCCGCTCGCAGGGCGCACCGCTCAAGGCCGTGTACCTGAACATGCGCAAGAACTTCCAGTTCCCGGTGGTGCAGGAGTCGAGCCCGATCAGGTCCATCCAGGACTTCAAGGGCAAGACCATGGGCGTCGTCTCCTACGGCGCGCAGCTCGTCGCCATCATCAAGGGGATGATCGCGGAAGCCGGCATGGACCCGCAGAAGGACATCACCATCGTCGAGACCGGCGTCGGGGCGCAGGCGGTGGCGGCGCTGACCTCCGGCCGCGTCGATGTCTGGGGCACCTGGGACAGCCAGATCGCCACCGCCGAGAACATGGGCCTGAAGCTGCGCCGCTTCACCTCGCCCTACGCCGAGAAGCTGAAGTTCGGCAGCTCCTACTTCGTGCGCGACGACTACATCCAGTCGCACCCGGACGTGATCGCCAAGCTGCTGCGCTGCGTCGCCAAGGGCACGGTCATGTCGCTGGAGAACCCGGCCGGCACCGTGCGCACGCACTGGAAGGTCTACCCCGCGACCAAGGGCAGCGGCGTGTCCGACGACGAGGCGTTCCGCCAGGGCATGCACATCCTGAAGGTCCGCGCCGAGTTCCTGGAGCTGGAGAAGGGCGAGAAGTGGGGCGAGTTCCCCGAGCAGGCGATCGTCGACATGGTCGATTTCATGAAGGCGACCGGCGAGCTGAAGGGCGACGTCAACCCGAAGGATCTCTACACGAACCAGTTCGTGCAGGCGATCAACGACTTCGACGCCGACGCCGTGAGGCGTGAAGCCAAGGCGCTGGACTGACCGGCGCCGTTCCCTTCGACACAGGTTCCAGCAGGAGACCCGAGATGCCGCATCCCGGAGCGGTGGTGCGCACCCTTCTGACCCAGGACGGCACGACGCCCGTGCCGGGGTGCCACGACGCCTTCGGCGCCATGCTGATCGCCGAGGCCGGTTTCCCGGCCGTCTACATGTCCGGCTTCTCGGTCTCGGCCAGCGTCGGCAAGCCCGACGTGGGCATCCTGACGATGACCCAGATGGTCGCCCGCGCCGCGGAGATCGCCGCGGCGACCGGCCTTCCGGTCATCGCCGACGCCGACACCGGCTATGGCGGCCCCGCCAACATCGCGGAGTGCGTGCGCGCCTTCGAGGCGGCGGGCGTGGCCGCCATCCATCTGGAAGACCAGATCATGCCCAAGCGCTGCGGCGCCATGCCGGGCAAGGCGCTGGTCCCGCCCGACGAGATGGCGCTGCGGCTGGCCGCCGCCCGCAAGGCACGCCGGTCGGCGGATTTCCTGATCATCGGCCGCACCGACGCCATGACCCTGCACGGGCTGGACGAGTGCGTGCGGCGGGCGAAGGCGATGGAGGCGGCCGGGGCCCACGCCGTGATGGTGCCGTCGCTGACCACCCACGAGGAGTTCACCGCCGTCACCGCGGCGGTCTCCGTCCCGGTGATCCACCTGCCGGCGGAGACCATCCGCCCGCTGCATTCCCTGAAGGAGCTGGAGGCCGCCGGCGTAGCGATGGCGATCTACGCGCTGTCGCTGATCCAAATCTCGGCCGCCGCCCAAAGCCGCCTGCTGCGCGAGCTGATGGAGACCGGCACGACCGCGCACGCCGTGCCGGACATGACCCCCTTCGCGTCGCTCAACCGGCTGCTCGGCGTGGACGCGCTGACGGCCTTCGAGCGCTCGCTGACCGCGGAGACCTGAGCCTCCCATGTTTCCAAGCACGCCCGCCACCATGGCCGAGAAGATCCTGGCCCGCACCAGCGGCCGCGAACGGGTCGAGCCCGGCGAGATCGTCTGGGCCACGCCCGACCTCGTGACCACGCCCGAGGTGTCGTTCCCCGCCTACGTCGCCCGGCTGCGGCAGAACGGCATCCACCGCTTCGCCAAGCCGGAGCGGGTGGTGGTCGCCATCGACCACGAGGTTCCCGTCCATTCCAAGGAGGGGGCGGAGCGCAACCGCCGCACCCGCCTGCTGGCGCGCGAGACCGGCGTCGGCCACCTGTTCGACGGGGAGGGGATCACCCACCCGCTGGTGGTCGAGCGCGGGCTGGTGCGCCCGCTCGACTTCGTGGCGGCGGCCGACACCCACACGCCGTCGCTGGGGGGCGTCGGCGCGCTGGGCGTACCCTTCAGCATCGAGCTGACCATGATCCTGGCGCTCGGGCGCATCTGGGTGAAGGTGCCGGAGACGGTGCGGGTGGAGATCACCGGCCGCTGCCCGCCCGGCGTCACCGCCCGCGACCTCGTGCTCGCCACCATGGCCGAGGTCGATGCCGACCTCGCCAACTACCGCGTCATCGAGTTCGGCGGCGCGGCGGTCGAGGCGCTGACCGTGCCCGAGCGCATGACGCTCTGCGGCCTGTGCATCGACATGGGTGCCAAGTCCGCGGTCGCGGAGGTGGACGAGCGCTGCGCCGCCTTCCTGGCCGCGCGCGGCGTGTTCGGGGTGGAGCCGGTGCGCGCCGACCCCGGCTGCCGCTACGCCGCGGTGGTCACCATCGACGCCTCCTCGCTCACCCCGCGGGTCTCCGTCCCGCCCAACCCCACCCATGTGCGGGCGGTGTCGGAGCTGGCGGACACCGCCATCCAGCACGCCTACATCGGCTCCTGCGCGTCCGGCACGCTGGCCGAGCTGACCGCCGCCGCGGATCTGTTGAACGGGCGCACGGTGCATCCGGACGTGCAGATGCTGGTCATCCCGGCGACGAAGCGGATCTACCAGCAGGCCATGGAAACCGGGGTGCTGGCCCGCCTGTCCGCCGCCGGGGCCATGATCGCCCCGCCGACCTGCGGCCCCTGCTTCGGCGGGCTGGCGCAGCTCGCCGCGGGGGAGGCGCGCATCAGCACCAGCACCCGCAACGACCCGGGCCGCATGGGCAGCCGCGACGCCATCATCTATCTGGGCAGCGCGCTGACCGTGACCGCGTCCGCCATCGCCGGCCGCATCGCCGACCCGCGCGACTATCTGCCCGCACACACCAGGGAGACGGCGCCATGACGGCCGGGTTCCAGGGCCGCTGCTGGCGCTTCGGCGACGATCTCGCCAGCGACCAGCTCATCCCGCCGCAGCATGTGTTCGAGTACGACCCGGCCGTGCTGCGCCGCCACCTGCTGGCGGAGGTCCGGCCCGAGTTGCCGGAGCGGGCGAAGCCCGGCGACGTGCTGGTCACCGGCCGCAATTTCGCCAACGGCAGCCATCACAGCCACCCCTTCCTCGCCATGAAGGAGATGGGCGTCGGGCTGATCTGCCAGACGGTGTCGCGCGGGCCGTTCCGGCTGGCGGTGTTCGTCGGCGTGCCGCTTCTGGTGGCCGGGCCGGAGGTCATCGCCGAACTGAACGACGGCGACGCGCTGCAGGTGGACTTTGCCGCCGGGCGCATCGCCAACGAGACCACGGGGCGGGAATTCCAGGTGGAGCCGCTGTCGCCCTTTCTCCAGGACATCGTCGCCGCGGGGGGCGGGCTGAACCACGCCCGCGCCCTGCTGGAGGCGGAGGGATCAGCCCATGCAGAGCGCTAGAATGACCGCGGTCGCCACGAACCCGGGACGGGAGCCGAGCGGGGACCGGCCGGCGAAGCCGCCCGCCATCCGCATCGACGGCCTTGAGAAGATCTACGAGACCATCGACGGCGAGCGCATCCAGGCGATGGGCCCCATCTCCCTCGACATCGCGGAGGGGGAGTTCGTCACCATCGTCGGCCCGTCCGGCTGCGGGAAATCGACGCTGCTGCGCATGCTGGCGGGGCTGATCGACCGCACGAGCGGCGACATCCGCATCCGCGGCGCGTCGCTGACGGGGCCGCAGGCCGACATCGGCATGGTGTTCCAGAGCCCGGTCCTGCTGCCCTGGAAGAACACCCTGGCCAACGTGATGTTGCCGGCGGCGGTGCTGGGGCTGGATCAAGCGAGGAGCCGGGCGCGGGCGGAGATGCTGCTCGACATGGTCGGGCTCGGCGCCTTCAAGGAAAAGTATCCGGGGGAGCTGTCCGGCGGCATGCAGCAGCGCGTCGCCATCGCGCGCGCCCTGCTGCACGAGCCGGGCATCCTGCTAATGGACGAGCCGTTCGGCGCGCTCGACGCCATGACCCGCGAGACCATGAACATGGAGCTCCGCCGGATCTGGCGGAATTCGGGCACCACCATCGTGTTCGTCACCCACTCCATCCCGGAGGCGGTGTTCCTGGGGTCCCGCGTGCTGGTGCTGTCGCCGCGCCCCGGCCGCGTCGCCGACCTCGTGGAGGTGGAGCTGCCGGAGGATCGCGACCTCGACAGCATGGGCAGCGACCGCTTCGGCCAGATCACCCGCCGCATCCGCGCCCAGTTCAAAGCCAGGGGGGGCATCGAATGACCACGCGCACCATGACCGGCGTCTCCACATCAGCCAAACCCCGCCGCCCGATCCGCCGCTTCCTGCGCGAGAAGCCGGAATGGATCCTGGTGCCCGGCCTGTTCGTCATCGCCGTCACGGTGTGGGAATCGGTCATCCGCGGTATGGGCGTGCCCACCTACATCTTCCCCGCACCCAGCGACATCGCCCGCGCGCTGATCGACCGGCTCGGCAGCGGCGTCTACATCGAACACGGGCTCTACACCCTGTCGGAAGCGATGATGGGATTTGTGCTGGCGGCGGTCGCCGGCATCGGGATCGGCAGCGTCATCGCGCAGTTCCGGCTGGTCGAGAAGACGCTCTACCCCTACCTGATCGCCATCCAGACGACGCCGAAGCTGGCGATCGCGCCGCTGTTCATCATGTGGTTCGGCTTCGGCATGACCTCCAAGGTCATCATCGCCGCCATCCTGTCCTTCTTCCCGATCCTGGTGAACGTGATCGCCGGCCTGCGCTCCACCGACGCGCAGCGGATCGAGCTGATGCGCTCGCTGCGAGCCACGCGCTGGCAGATCTTCTGGATGGTGCGGCTGCCGAGCGCCCTGCCGATGATCTTCGCCGGGCTCCAGGTGGCGGTGATCTTCAGCATCCTGGGCGCCATCGTCGGGGAGTTCGTCGGCTCCAACAAGGGGCTCGGCAACCTGATCCTGCAAATGAACTTCAACCTGGACACGCCGGGCGTCTTCGGGGCGCTGGTGTGCCTGTCGTCCATGGGCATCGTGCTGCACGTGATCATGCACCGCATCCAGCGGCGCCTGCTCTTCTGGGCCGACCAGACGAAATTCACCGGAGTGTGAGGAAACGCCACCCATGTCGGATGTCACCATCAGGAAACGGGCGAGCGCGCTGGGCGCCGAGGTGGTCGGGCTCGACCTGCGCGAGGAGCTGACCGAGGATGTCGTCCGCCGCCTGCGCGCGGCGTGGCTGGAGCACATCGTGCTGGTCTTCCGCGGCCAGGACCTGACCCACGAGCAGCACATCGCCTTCAGCCGCCGCTTCGGCGCGCTCGACGACCACGACAGCATCCCCAAGTTCCGCCACCCCGACCACGCGGAGATCCTGCTGGTCACCAACTTCGAGAACACCGGCAAGCGGCTGGCGGTCGGGCGGCAGTGGCATTCCGACCTGTCCACCACCACCCGCCCGGCCATGGGCTCGCTGCTCTACTGCCAGGAAGCCCCGTCGGCCGGCGGCGACACCATGTTCGCCAACATGTACCGGGCGTGGGAGACGCTGACCCCCGCCTTCCGTTCCATGCTGGAGGGTCGCTTCGCGCTGCACGACATGACGGTGGCGAAGGAGACGCGCTCCCGCCGCTCGGCGGAGGAGCTGGCCGACATCCGCCGCCGCAACCCGCCGGTGCTGCAACCCGTTGCCCGCGTGCACGACGAGACCGGCCGCCCCGCCCTCTACGTCGCCGAGATGACCAGCATGGTGCTGGAGGGCATGACGGAGGAGGAGAGCGCGCCGATCCTGCGCTTCCTCTACGAGCACTCCGTGGTGCCGGAGAATGTGTACCGCCACCGCTGGCAGCCGGGCGACCTGCTGATGTGGGACAACCGCTGCGCCATCCACATCGCGCTGGGCGACTATGGCGACGACGAGCGGCGCATGATGTACCGCACCACCCTGCTGGGCGCCCCGTCGGGCCGTCTGGCAGAAGCCGCCTGAGGCGCGGTCACCGGACAGGGACGAGAATCATGGGATTGTTGGACGGTAAGGTCGCCATCGTCACCGGGGCCGGCCAGGGGATCGGCCGCGCCATCGCGGAGGGGCTGGCGGCGGACGGTGCGCGCGTCGTCGTCAACGACATCGGCGTGTCGCTGACCGGCGAGCGCGAGAACGCGGCGATCGCCGAGGAGGTGGTGCTGGCCATCGCCGACCGGGGCGGCGAGGCGGCGGCCAACATGGACTCCATCGCGAGCTGGGAGGGTGCGACCCGGCTGGTGGAAACGGCGATGGACCGCTTCGGCCGCGTCGATCTGGTGGTCAACAACGCCGGCATCCTGCGCGACGCCATCTTCCACAAGCTGGAGCCGGAGCAGTGGCGCGCCGTGCTGGCCGTCCATCTCGACGGCAGCTACCACGTGTCCCGTGCCGCGGCACCGGTGATGCGCCAGCAGGGGACGGGCTCCTTCGTCTTCATGACCTCCACCGCCGGGCTGATCGGCAATTTCGGGCAGGCCAACTACATGGCCGCAAAGATGGGGATGGTCGGGCTGATGCGCGCCATCGCCATGGACATGCAGCGCTTCAACGTGCGGGCCAACTGCATCGCGCCCTTCGCCTGGAGCCGCATGATCAGCTCCATCCCCGTGGAGACGGAGGCGGACAAGGCCCGCGTCGCCAAGCTCCAGCGCATGACGCCCGACAAGATCGCACCGCTGGTGGGCTTCCTGGGGTCCGACCGGGCGAAGGACGTGTCGGGCCAGATCTTCACGGTGCGCAACAACGAGATCTTCCTGATGAGTCAGCCGCGCCCCATCCGTTCCATCCACCGGAGCGACGGCTGGACCGCGGAGACCATCGCCGACCTGCTGCCCGGCGCCATGGCGCCGTCCTTCGCGCCGCTGGAGCGGTCGACCAGCGTCTTCTCCTGGGATCCGATCTGACCGGGGGGCCGGCCGTCAGGTGGCGGCCGGCGACCGCGGCAGCAGAAGCAGCAGGGCCAGCAGCCCGAGTGCCGTGGAGACGCACAGAACGACCGCCGTCGGCAGGGCCGTGGCCGTGTGCCAGAGCCCGACCACCAGCGTGCACAGCGCGCCGAAGCTCATCTGGAGGCAGCCGTAGAGGCTGGAGGCGCTGCCGACGGCGCGGGTGTCGGCGCTCATGACGCCGAGCACCGCGTTCGGAGCCGCCAGCCCGCCGCCGATGGCGAAGACCACCACCGGCGCCACCAGGGACGCCGGGTTGAGATGTCCCGTCACGTCCACCAGCAGCAACGTCAGCGACGCCGCCAGGGAAATCCCGCAGCCGGCCAGCGCCGCCGCGCGCGTGTCCATCCGCTGCGCCACGCGGTGGGCGAGGATGGAGCCGATCGAGAAGCCCAGCGCCACGAGCAGGTAATAGAATCCGATCTCGACCGCCGGCCGGTGCAGCACATCCACGATCAGGAACGGCGAGGCCGTGAAGAAGGCGTAGCTGCTGACCGTGCAGCTCGCCCCGCCGATGGTGTAGGCGATGAAGGTCCGCCGGCGCAAAAGCCGCCCATAGCCGGCGAACATCGACCGCACCCCCTGCCCCACCCCGCGCGCGGTGTTGGTTTCCGGCAGGAGGGCGAGAACCACGACCAGGAGCACCGCCCCCGCCCCGGCGGTCAGGAAGAAGATCGCGCGCCAGCCCAGCCAGACGCTGACGGCGGCACCGACCGCGGGGGCCAGCGCCGGGGCCAGCGACATCGCCAGGGTAAGGCGGGCGAGGCTCTGCGTGGCGTCGGCGCCGTCGGAGCGGTCGCGCACCATGGCGCGGCCGATCACCAGCCCGCCGCAGGCGCCCAGCGCCTGCACCACCCGCGCCGCGATCAGCCCATCGACGCGGGGCGCCAGCGCCGCGCCGGCCGCCCCGGCCACGAACAGGACGAGCGCCGCCAGGATCATCGGCCGCCGCCCGAAACGGTCGGACAACGGACCGTAGAAGAGCTGCCCGAATCCCAGCCCCACGAGGTACATGGTGATGGTGAGCTGGATGACCGCCGGCGTCGCCGCAAGCTCCGTCGCCGCCGCGGGCAGGGCGGGAACGAAGACATGCAGCGACAGCGTGCCGAGCACGGTGACCGCGATCAGAAGTCCGGTCCGCGGGCCGGACGCGGGGAGCGGCATCGTCACCGGGTCGGTCGCACCACGATTCCGGAACCCGCGGCGACGCGGCCGGCCGCCGTCGCCGCTTCGAAACCGACCGCGACGACGAGGCGCCCCTCCTCCTCCCGCACCTCGTCCACACGGCCCTCCACGGTGACCCGGTCGCCCGGACGGACGGGGATCAGGAAGCGCGCGGACAGGTCGCGGACGACGGCGCCGGGACCCGCCCAGTCCGTCACCGCCTGGGCCGCGAAGCCCATGGTCAGCATGCCGTGCGCGATCACCCCGCCCAGCCCCGCCTCCTGCGCGTAGGGCAGATCGTAGTGGATGCGGTTGAAGTCGCCCGAGGCGCCGGCGTACATGACGAGCTGCACCGTGGTCACGGGGTCCTTCACCAGCGTGAAGCGGTCCCCGACCGCGGGGCGCGCGTTCATGGCTGGCCCCGCGCTCATCGCTGAAGCGTGCTGTCGAAGGATTCCGACAGCTCCGCCTGCCCCACGATCTGCGCCGTGCGGTCGTGGCCGGCGTGCAGCACGTGGGTTTCCAGATCGCGCAGGTAGCGGCTGAGCGGGAACTCGTCGAACAGCGCGGTGGAGCCGGCCGCGTGGATGATCTTGTGCGACAGCTCGAACGCCACATGGGCCGCCGTGGACTTTGCGGCCATCGACAGCAGCTCCGCCTCCACCACGCCCTTGGTCTTCCAGGAGGCGATGGCCTCGTGGAACAGCGACTGGGCGGCGGCGAGCGCGATCTTCATCTCGCCGGTGCGGAGCTGGATCAGCGGATCCTTGCCGCGCCCCTTCTTCACGATGTAGTCGAGATACCACGCGTACATGCCCTCGGTGGTGCCGAGATAATTGGCCGCGAAGCCCAGATGGAAGCGACCCTGCCAGCGGCCCCTGGGGTAGGAGCCGGGTTCGCCCAGCACATTCTCGTCGGGAATGAACACGTCGTCCAGTGTGATGACGGGGCTGGGGGCGGCGCGCATGCCGTTCGGGCGGTACCAGTCGTTGTCGATGGTCACGCCCTTCATGTCGGGCTCGACGATCAGCATCAGGTGGTTGTCGAGGTAGTTCTCCACCCCTTCCACCGCCGCGAAGATGATGGCGAAGCCGATCGCCGGGCCGTTGGTGGCGTAGTTCTTCTCGCCGCGCAGGATCCAGCCGCCCTCCACGCGCCGCGCCGTGGTGTTCAGCATGTACATGTGCTTGCGTTTGGCTTCGCTGCCGACGAAGCTGCCGAGAAAGGGCCGCTCGAACATCGGCCTCAGGAACTTCTCGTGCTGGCGCGGCGTACCGAGGCTGTGGATGGCCCAGGCGGTGTGGTTGTGCACCTGATAGCAATGGGCGGTGCCGCTGCACCCGCGGGCGATGACGCGCAGCGCCTGCAGGTAGGTCGCGGGGTCGTCGGTCTCCAGGTTGCTGCCCTTGCCGCCCATGCTCTTGGGCAGGGTGGTGGTGAGCCAGCCGCGCCGGAACAGCGCGTCGATGTTCTCCACCGGCATGGAGCAGTCTCGGTCGTACTCGGGGCCGCGCGGCCGGAACTCCTCGACCGCGAGGCGGGCGAGTTCCTGCATGTCGTCGGCTTCGAGAGCCGTAACCGGGTCGATCATAGGGTATCCTCCCAGGAATTTTGTCGTTACCGGCGCGTTTCCGGGCCGCCGCTCACATAGATGATCTGTCCGTTCACGAAGGACGCCGCCTCGCTGGCGAGGAAGGCGATGGTGGCCGCCACGTCCTGCGGCACGCCGACCCGGCCGACCGCGATGTTCTTGGCGCGCTGGGCCTTGTAGTCGTCCGGCTCGAAGCCCAGCCGGCGGGCGGTCTGCTGCGTCATCTCCGTGTCGATGAAACCGGGCGCGACGGCGTTGACGGTGATGCCGAAACGGCCCAGCTCCAGCGCCAGCGTGCGGGTGAAGCCCTGGAGCCCCGCCTTCGCCGTGGAGTAGTTGAGCTGCCCGCGGTTGCCGAGAGCGGAGGTGGAGGAGACGTTGACGATGCGGCCGTACTTCTGCGGCACCATCACCCGCTGGGCGGCGCGGGCGCACAGGAAGGCGCCGCGCAGATGGACGGAGATCACCCGGTCCCAGTCGTCGTCGCTCATCTTGTGGATGAGGTTGTCGCGGGTCAGGCCGGCGTTGTTGACGAGGATGTCGAGGCGCCCCAACTCGCGCACCACGGTGTCGACCATCCCGTCGACATCCTCGGTGCGGCTGACGTCGCAGGCGACGCCCAGGGCGCGGCGCCCGTGGCGCTCCGCGATCGTGGCGGCGGTGGCGCGCGCCGCGTCGCCGTCGAGGTCGCAGACGACCACGTCGGCACCGCCTTCCGCCATGTGGTCCAGCGTGGCGGCACCGATCCCGCGCACCGACCCGGTCACGAGCGCGACGCGGCCTTCGAATGGCTTGGTCACTCTTTCCTCCTCCCCTCCGCCGCAGGGTCCTGGCCGCCGCGGGGCAATCCGATAATCAGATACCAGCACAATCAGCGCACAATGTCATCATCATGTTTGAGCAATTGCGCCGATGCGGTCCGTGCGAAGCGGGTTCAAACCGACTCGCACGCCGCCACCGTCACGCCGTAGCGCTCCAGCGCGGCGGCGTCCTGACCGTGGCTGGTCAGCAGCGTTGCCCGGCCGATGCCCAGTTCCGTCAGGATCTGCGCGGCGATGCCCAGGTCGCGCGGGTTGCTGCCGCTGTCGTGGCGGCGGAGCTCGCGCTCGCGCAGATGTTCGGACGGGCTGGAGTTGTGCGCCTCGCGGATCAGGACGACGACGCCCCGACCCTCCCGCTCCATGCGCGTCATGGCGGCGTGGAGCTGGCCGCCGC
This sequence comes from Azospirillum oleiclasticum, assembly GCF_013423485.1. Lineage (GTDB taxonomy): Bacteria > Pseudomonadota > Alphaproteobacteria > Azospirillales > Azospirillaceae > Azospirillum > Azospirillum oleiclasticum. Next base: position 86,634 of record NZ_JABFFR010000035.1, on the reverse strand, counting down.
GGGCGTAGTCGCGGTCGCCCAGGATGTCGTCGAGCAGGTTGACCGAATGCACGCGCACCGGCACCGCGTCCGCTCCACCCGGAGCACCCTTCACCAGCGCCACATGCTCCACGCCGTCGACGATGTTCCGGTAGACGATCAGGTGGAAACGGCCGCCGTGGCGGCTGTCCAGATCGCGTTCGACCACCCGGCGCACCAGCGTTTCCGTCCGGCGGCGGTGGGTGACGAGATCGGCGACGCCGGCCATCCGCAGCCCCAGCCGGCGCGCCAGCGCCGCCAGCTCCTCCGGCTCCGCGACCGCCCCGCCGTCCCCCATCACCGTGCAGACGACGCCGCAGGGACCGAGACCGGCGAGGGCCGCCAGATCCACCGCGGCCTCGGCTTGGCCGGGATGGGCGAGCACCCCGCCGTCGCGCGCCACCAGCGGGAAGACATGGCCCGGCGTGACGATGTCGGCCGGGTCGGCAGCGGGGTCGATGGCGACGGCGATGGTGCGGGCGCGGTCCTCCGCCGAAATGCCGGTCGACACGCCGTGCCGCGCCTCGATGGACACGGCGAACACCGTGTCCTGCCGGGATGCGTTCCGCCGCGGCATCAGCGGCAGGCCGAGCCGGGCCACCCGCTCGGCGGTCAGGGCAAGGCAGACGAGGCCACGCCCGTGCCGGGCCATCAGGTTGACGACCTCCGGCGTCGCCCGCGCCGCGGCGGCCACGAGCGCCCCGTCGAAGGCGCCTCCCCCTTCGTTGACGAGGATCGCCATGCGTCCCGCGGCAAGGTCGCAGAGCACGTCGGCGATGGGGGACAGGGGCGGCTGCGGGGCCGGGCGGGCGGGAGCGAGCGTGTCGGACACGGGGAAACACCTCCTGCTACAGCGACGAGCCGACATCCGGCCCCGCCGGGTCGCGGCCGAGGCGCCGCCGGGCGTCCTCGCGCAGGCGGAACTTCTGCACCTTGCCGGTGCCGGCGGTGAGGGGAAGCTCGTCCACGAAGAAGACGTGGCGGGGGATCTTGTAGGAGGCGAGCTGCGTGCGCAGGAAGGCGACCAGCTCCGCCTCGTCGGCGTCTGCGCCCTCGCTGCGGATCACATAGGCGATGCCGATGTCGCCCTGGTCGCTGTCGGGAATGCCGACGACAGCCGTCTCCGCCACTGCCGGGTGGCGGGCGAGCGCCATTTCGATCTCCGACGGCGACACGTTGAAGCCGCGGGTCTTGTAGCCGTCGCCCAGTCGCCCCTTGAAGACCAGCCGCCCGTCCTCGGTGAAGGCGCCGAGATCGCCGGTGCGGAACCAGCCGTCGCCGTGCATCACGCGCGCCGTCTCCTCCGGCTTCTTGTAATAGCCGGCCATGACGCAATAGCCTCGCACCCAGATTTCACCGGACTGGCCGGCCGGCAGCGTCTCGTAGCTGACGGGATCGACCACGCGCAGTTCCACCCCCGGCATGGGACGGCCCTGGGTGGTGAAGCGCGCCTCCTGCGGATCGTCCCAGCGGTTGCGGGAGACGACAGTGGTCGTCTCGGTCATCCCGTAGCCGGTCATCACCCCCGGCACCCCCATCCGCGTCGCCACGAGGTCGAGCACGCCGCGGTCGGCGCTCAGCACGAAGGCGATGCGCAGGGAGGAGAGGTCGTAGCGGTCGAGGTCCGGCAACGCGCAGATCTGGTGGATCATCGGCGGCAGCAGATGCGCCGCGGTGCAGCGCTCCCGCTGCACGGTGTCCAGGAAGTCGCGCGGCTCGAACTGCTCGCCCAGCACCACACGGCCGCCGCGGACCCAGAACTGGTTGACGCCGTTCATCGTCGCCATCGACCCGAAGAGCGGGATCGACATGTAGAGGCAGTCGTCCGGGCCGAGGTCGATGGGAATGCCGATGTCCCACCCCTTGCGCCACAGGCAATGGGTGATCATCGCCCCCTTCGGCAGCGCCGTGGTGCCGGAGCTGTAGGCGATCAGGGCCGGCCGGTCGGGGTCCGTCTCCATCGGCGGCACCAGCAGGCCCTCCGGCAGCGGTGCCGACCAGTCGGTGGCGCCGGGATAGCCGTCGCCCGGCGGGTCGCAGCAGAGGACATGGCGCAATTCCGGAAGCGACTCGCTCGTTCCCGCCGTCCGATCGGACAGCCAGGGACAGAGGGCGCCGAGATCGGCCAGGAAGTCGCGGTGCCCGTCGGGGCCCGGCACCAGCACGGCGCGGCTGTCGGACTGGGCGAGCTGGTAGGCCATCTCCGGCTGCTTCAGCCGCGTGTTCAGCATCACCGTGACCAGCCCCATCTGCGAGGCGCCCAGCCAATAGACGATGTGTTCCGGCCGGTTGGGCAGCCACAGCGCGATCTTGTCGCCGGGCCGCAGGCCGAGGGCCGCGAAGCGCACCGACGCACGGTCGGCCAATTCCTTCAGGTCGCGGAAGGTGAATCGCCGGTCGCGGAACACCAGCGCCTCGCGGGGGCCGTAGCGCTCCGCCAGCAACTCCAGGCTCTGCGCGTAGGTCTTCCCGACAAACTCGTTCACCGCCTGGACCTCCCTAGGATGTTGTGCTGTATTGTCTTTCGCCGGTCACCGCGGGTTTCCTGCCGGGAAACCGGCGATTGGTCCGGGCCGGCGGCGGGGAAGCTGCCGCCGGGCTGATCGGGGCGGTCACCTAATCCGGCTTGGTGCTTCAACGGACAGCCGATCTTGTGCTATTATTTTCCGATACAATCTACCTGTCAATGTCCGCAATCGCATCGGTGCAATCCCGCAGAAGGTGACCATGACCACTGAGACGATGTGGGTCCCCGACATCACCCGGATCGACGGCCCCCGCTACCTCGCGGTGGCCGCCGCCATCGCCAAGGCCATCGACAGCGGCGAGCTGGCGCCGGGCGCGCAGCTTCCGCCGCAGCGCGATCTGGCCGACCGGCTGGGCGTCACCGTCGGCACGGTCAGCCGCGCCTACGCGCTGGTCAAGAAGCGCCGGCTGGTCAGCGGCGAGGTGGGGCGCGGCACCTTCGTGGAGGGCGTGCGCCGGCCTGCCGCGGCGGAAGCCGCCAACGCCGACAAGACGCCGCGGGCGGTCGATTTCGCCTGCTTCCGGTCGCCGGTGGAGGGGCTGTCCGACCTGCTGGCGAAGGCCTTAATGCAGGTCGGCGAGCGGTCGGCGCTGCTGCCGCTCCACAAATACCCGCCGGGTGCCGGCTTCATGAGCCACCGCACCGCGGGCGCCGCCTGGATCCGCCGCTCGGGCCTGAACGTCGGGCCGGAGAACGTGCTGGTGTGCGGCGGGGCGCAGCAGGCCATCGCCGTGGCGATGCTGACCTTCGTCGGGCCCGGCGACATCCTGCTGACGGAGCGGGTGACCTATTCCGGAACGCGGTCGCTGGCGACGCTGCACGGGATCAGGCTCCAGGGCGTGGCGATGGACGACGACGGGATGCTGCCCGACGCGCTGGAGGAGGCGTGCCGCGCCACCGGCGCGCGGGTGGTCTATCTCCAGAGCCGGCTGCACAACCCCACCGGCATCACCATGCCGGCGGAGCGGCAGCGGCAGATCGTGGCGGTCGCCCGCCGTCTCGACCTCATCCTGGTCGAGGACGACGCGGTGGCCAGCGCCTCCACCGCCCTGCCGGAGCCGCTGGCGGCCCTGGCGCCGGAGCGAACCTGCTACATCACCAGCGTGTCGAAGAGCATCAGCCCGCTGCTGCGGCTGGGCTACATCGCGGTGCCGCCGCATCTGTTCGAGCGGCTGGCCGCCACCTACCACACCATGGCGCTGTCGGAATCACCGGTGGTGGCGGAGGTGATGGCGCTGATGATGAGCAACGGCTGGGCCGACGACATCGCCCGGCGCTATCTGGAGGAGATGGAGCAGCGCCATGCGCTGGCCCGCTCCCTGCTGCCCGGTGTGCCGATGCGGTCCAACCCGGCGGCCTTCTTCCTGTGGCTGACCCTGCCCGCGCACTGGTCGGTGGACGAGTTCGTGCCGGCGGCGGAGCGGGAGGGGCTGGTGCTGGCCTCCGCGGTGAACTTCACGGTGGACCGCGACCGGCCGGTGCACGCCGTGCGCGTCTCCCTCAACCCCAGCACCAGCCAGGAGGTGCTGCGCCGGGGCCTGACCACCCTGGCCGGCCTGCTGGCCGCCCGGCCCTACCCGAAGACGCCGGTGATCTGACGCCCGCCACCCGTACGCCCCCGTCGCCGGGAACGTACGGGCCGGGCGGCGGTCACGCGTCGTGCCGGCCGACCACGACCACGCTGCACACGTTCTGGTGCGGCGCGCCGCCCAGATTGTGGGTCAGGCCGAAGACGGGGTCGGCCACCTGCCGGGGACCGGCGCGGCCTTGGAGCTGGAGGTACAGCTCGTACAGCATGCGCAGGCCCGACGCGCCGATCGGGTGCCCGAAGCATTTCAGCCCGCCATCGATCTGGCAGGGCAGCCCGCCGGTGGAATCGAAGAAGCCGTCCAGCACGTCGGTCACCGCCCCGCCTTCGGGCGAGAGGTGCAGGTCCTCCATGGTCACCAGCTCGGTGATGGAGAAGCAGTCGTGCACCTCCGCCAGGCTGATCTGCGACCGCGGGTCGGTGATGCCCGCCTCCTTGTAGGCGCGGCTGCTGGCGATCCGGGCGGTCTTGAAATAGCTGCCGTCCCAGGAGTTGTGACCGGCCTCCACCCCGTTGGAGACGGAGAGCTGCATCGCCTTCACGGTGATGAAGTCCTTGCGGCCCATGCCGCGGGCGATCTCCGGCGTGGTGACGATGGCGCAGGCCGCCCCGTCGCTGACCCCGCAGCAGTCGAACAGCCCCAGCGGCTCGGCCACCATCGGGGCCTGGAGCACGGTGTCGAGCGTGATCGGCTTGCGCAGATGGGCCTTGGGGTTCTTGGCACCGTTGTCGTGGCTCTTGATCGACACGTGCGCCATGGCGCGCTTCAGATCCTCCGGCGCGATGCCGTGCTTGGCGCGGTAAGCGGCGGCGAGCTGGGCGAAGGATCCCGGGGCCGAGTAGTTGGCCCACCACATGGAGTTCAGCGCACCGCGGCTGCGCTGCGGAAGCCCGCCGTAGCCGGTGTCCTTCAGCTTCTCCACCCCCAGCGCCAGCGCGATGTCGCAGGCCCCGGCGGCGACCGCGTACACCGCCCCGCGCAGCGCTTCCGACCCGCTGGCGCAGAAATTCTCAACCCGCGTCACCGGGATGTAGGGGAGCCGCAGGCCGAAGGCGAGCGGGATGCCGCCCTTGCCCACGTGGATCTCCTCGATGGCGGTGGCGAGCCACGCCGCCTCGATGTCCTTGGTTTCCAGACCCGAATCACGCAGGCATTCGGTGTACGCCTCGACCATCAGGTCGTCGGCGTCGGCGTCCCACCGTTCCCCGAACTTGGAGCAGCCCATGCCGACGATGGCGACGCGATCCCTGATTCCGCTGGCCATGCTCATGCCTCCCCAGTGGGTGCGGGGGTCGCTTTCCAGAAGTAGCGCCTGAATCCGCGGTTGTCGTCGTAGTCCTTCACCCGGAACATCATGCGCATGGGCATGCCCACGGCGACGCTGCCGGGCTCCACATCGGTGAAGTTCGCCAGGAACCGGCCGCCCTCCGCGAACTCCACCATCCCGTAATGGGCCGGCGGATCGGGGGAGTAGGTCAGGTGGTCGGCCGACCAGGTGAGGATGCGCGCGGCGCTGTCGGCGAAGCGGTGGTCCTCCTGCGTGTGGAAGGCGCCGCAGTCCGGGTTCACGCAGACGTTGGTCTTCGGGAACTGGCAGGTGCCGCAGGCCGTGCAGCGCCCGCCCACCAGCCCGGTCAGCATGCGGCGGCGGCGGTAGAGCTGGGTCAGGGCGGTCTGGTTGTCCAGCTCCGCCCGCATGCCCTTGTCGCGCTCGACGAGGCCGTTGAAGGCCAGGAACTTGGCGTAGTTCGTCTCGGTCCTGCCGCGCGCCAGATGGCCGCGGATGCCGAGCGGGCGCGGCGCGTCGGCCAGCGCCGCGGCCAGCGCTTCGGTGGTGCGGAAGACCAGCGCGTCGCAGCCCTGGCCGAAGCCGGCCACCAGGATCCATTGGCCGGGCGTCGCCCGCTCGAGCGCGTCCACCAGCATGACCAGCGCGTGGGCCGCTCCGGTGTCGCCGCAGGTGGCGTGCAGCGTGTCGCGCACCGCGGGTTCCGGAATGCCCAGCGCCTTCGCCATCGAACGGCCGACCCGGCCGCCGGGGTTGGGCAGGATGAAGTGATCGATGTCCGCGGGGGCGAGGCCGGCCGCCTCCAGCGCCGGGCGGACGGCTGATGGGACCAGCTTCATGTAGCCCTCGTCCCGGATCCAGCGCTCCTCCCACACATAGTCGAACTCGCGGGTCTGGCCGCGGTAATGGTCGACGAAGTCCACGGCGGTGGAATGGCTGGCCCGCAGTTCCGCGACCACGCCCTCCGTGCCCAGCAGCAGGGCGGCGGCGCCGTCGCCGAAGGCCAGCTCCTGGCCGCCGGCGGCCTTGCTGCGCCGGTTCTCCGACGCGACGAACAGGGTGCTTCCGCCGCCGGCCGGCAGCGCCTTCAGCGCTGCGACCAGCCCGGAGGTGCCGGCGCGCTGGGAGGAGGTGACGTCCAGCGTCTCGATCTCCGGTCCGAGATCCAGCGCCTCCACCACGATGCCGGCGTTCTGCCGGTCGGCGAAGGGCAAGGAGGTGGAGGCGAGGTGCAGCGCCCCGATGCGGCCCCGCGACCCGCCCAGCGCGTCGCGCGCGGCCTCCACCGCCATGGTCACGCTGTCCTCGTCCCAGTTGCACATGGAGCGCTCGCCCTTGCCCTGGCTGCGCAGTCCGGGGGCGGCCCAGCCGTTCGTCTCCACCACGGCGCGGCGGCTGAGGCGGAGACGCGGTATGTACCCGCCATATGCGGTGATGCCGATCATGTCACGTGCCCTGCTCTGTTGCCGTTCCGCCGGCGCTTGGATCGGGGGCGCGGTGGGCGGCGGCGAGCTCCACCTCCCAGGCCAGATAGGCCCGCATGCCCTCGACGCCCTTGTGATAGGGCGGGTCCACCACATCGCCGGCGTCGTCCATGCCGGCGGGAAGGCCATGCTCCACCGGGTGGCCGCCATCGGCCCAGGCGGCGGTCCCCTCGCGCAGCGCGGTCGCGTTGCGGAAGCCCCGCTGCCGCAGCGTGGCGGCGGCCAGCAGCGCCTGATCGGGGTCGCGCGCGGTCACCACCAGCGGCGTATCGTCCGGCCCGATTCCGCTCGCGCGCGCTTCCAGCCAGCCGCGCGGTATCCAGCGCGCGCCCGGCAGATGCGCCTCGGCGTAGTGCCGGCTGGTGCCCACATCCAACAGGACGGGCGCCAGCCGGTCCCGCAACAGGACGGCCAGCGCGTCGGCGCCGATCTGCGGCACGGCGATGCGCGCCTCGCACAGCAGCGGCGACGGTGTGCGCCCGCGCCCGGTCTCCAGCGGCAAGCCCGCCGCCGTCCAGGCCGGCAGCCCGCCGGCCAGCACCGACACCCGCGCGAAGCCCATCCGGACAAACCACCAGGCGGTCAGCCACGCCCGCGCGTCGCCCTCGTCGATGAAGACGACCGGGGCGCCAGGCACGGCGACGAAAACGTCGGTGCGCTGCACCGCCTGGCCGCCCGGCAGCGCCACGCTGCCGGTGATGTGCCCCCGCCTGTACGCGTCCAGCGGGCGCACGTCGAACGCGTACATGAACGCGCGGTCGCGGTCGGCGAGCAGCGCGCGCAGGTCGGCCGGATCGACGGCGCGCACGCCGGCCTCCTCCGCCAGACGGCGGGCAACGGCGACGACCTGCGTGACGGAATCCGCGCCGGCCGGCGGCAGCACCCGGTCGGCCCCCGTCTCCAGCGCGTGGCCGGCGAGGCGCCAGCCCATGGTGCCGTTCTCCAGCGCTTCCACCGGGCCGAAGCCAAGGCGGCGCAGCGTGGCCGTGCCGATGATGCTGCGCGTGCGTCCGGCGCAGTTGACCACCACGGCGTCGTAGCGCCGGGCCAGCTCCTCCGCGTGCAGCGCGATGTCGAAGCTGGGGGCACTGTGGCCGCCGGGGATGCAGCCCTGCCGGTGCTCCTCCGGCGTGCGCACGTCGCAGATCACGATGCGCTCGCCGGCCGCCATGCGCGCGCGCAGTCGGTCGGCGGTGGTGTAGGGAATGCCCTCCTCGGCCAGGACCCGCTCGCCGAAGGCCTTGCTCGGCACGTTGGAGCCGGTCGCGACCGGGTGGCCGGCTGCGCGCCACGCGGTGATTCCGCCCGCCAGCCGACGGACATCGGCATAGCCCAGCGCACGCAGCGTTTCCGCCGCCAGATCCGCCCGCCCGTCATCGCCGTCGTAGAGCACGATCCCGACGGAACGGGTGGGGAGCAGGTCGGCGGCGCGCGCCTCGATCTGGCGCCGCGGCAGGGCGGTGGCGCCGGGGATGTGCCCGGCGTCGGCCTCCCCAGCCTCCCGCACGTCGAGCAGCGCCCAGTCGCGCCGTGGCCAGCCATCCACCAGCCGCCCGGCCAACGCCTGGACCGACAGCGCGGTCACGCGCCGCCCCCGCGTGCCGCGCGATAGATGGTGGTGCGGCGGTGAACGAAGACCGGCCGCCCCTCCGGATCGCTGCCGCGCACCTCCTGCACCAGCAGCTCGACCGGGCCGCTGCGCCAGTCCTTGTCGACCACCTCCACGAAATGCACGCGGCAATCGAAGCGGTCGCCGGCCAGGATGGGACGCTCGTAGTGGAAGGCCTGCTCGCCGGCCAGGATGCGGCGGCGGTCCAGGTGACGCGTCCACACCGGCTCCTCCGGCGCGCGGAAGCTGGCCGGGAAGGTGGGCGGGGCGATGATGCCGGGGAAACCGGCGGCGCGTGCCGCATCGGCGTCGACATACACCGGGTTGGGATCGCCGATGGCCTCCGCGAAGCGGCGGATGGCGCCCTTCTCCACCTCGACCACATAGGGATCGCTGACGGAGCCGATCAGGGAGCGGTCGATCTCCATGGCGGTCACCGGCTCTTCTTCCACTGGCTGAGCGGGCGGTCGAGGATCACCGAGGCGATCATGTTCTTGTGGATCTGCAGCGTGCCGCCGTAGATCGAGCCGCCGCGCACCTCCGCGTAGCGGTGGGCCAGCGGGTATTCCTTGGTATAGCCGTTGGCGCCGTGGATCTGGATGGCGTCGTCGCAGATCTCCTTGGCCGCCTGGGCCGTGTAGACCTTGGCGATCGAGGTTTCGAACGGCACCGGCAGCCCGTGCTCTCCGGCCCCGGCGGCGGCGCGGTAGGTGAGGAGCTGGGCCGCCTCCAGCTTCACCCGCATGTCCGCCAGCATCCACTGGATGCCCTGGAAATCGCTGATCTCGCGGTTGAACTGGCGCCGCGTCTTGGAATACTCCACCGCCATGCCGTAGGAAGCCTGGGCGGAGCCCAGCATGCGGGCGATGCTGCCCAGCCGCTCGGCGTTGTAGACGCTGATCAGCCGGCCGAAGGCGTTGCCGTCGGCGAGGATGTTCTCGCGCGGGACGCGGCAGTCGTCGAAATACAGCTCGAACAGCAGCTCGTCGGCCATGTTCAGCGTGCCGCGGCTGTGGCTGAAGCCGGGGGCGTCGTGCGGCACGATCACCGCGCCGATGTCCTTGGGCGAGCCGCTGTCGCCGAAGCGGCAATACACCACGGTGAAGTGGTTGTGATTGACGAAGCTGACGAACTGTTTCTTGCCGTTGATCACCACATGGTCGCCGTCGATGCGGGCGCTGGTGCGCAGCGCGGTGGCGGCGGAGCCCGCCTCCGGCTCGGTGATGCCGATGCCGATGCCGATCTCCCCCTGGCAGACACGGCCGACGAAGCGCCGCTTCTGCTCGTCCGTCCCCAGCTCGACGATGGCGCCGACGGCACCGGTGGAGGAGCGGTGGGACAAAGCGCCCAGCGTCGAGGAGCAGGCCTGGAGGTTCTGGATCAGCAGCACCGTGTCGAGCAGCGACAGCCCCACCCCGCCCAACGGTTCCGGCAGGTTGAGGCCGAGCAGCCCATGGTCCGCCATCTCCCGCCGCAGCCGGGCGATGCCTTCGCCGCTGTCGTCCTTGCACAGCTCGTGCAGCTTGCGCCGGTGGATGTCGTGCACCGAGTCCACGAGCTGCCGCTGCTGCTCGGTCAGTTGGAAGTTCATGGCGTTCCCTGCCCCGCAATGCGCAATCTGCGCTCATTGTTGCTTGATCAATCGCATCAATCAAGCCAAACTTCCAGCATCGTCGCTGTTACACTCCGGCGCGCCACGCCGGAGCACCGGAGGAGCAAGCATGGCCGCCATCGATCAGGACCAGTTCAAGCGCGGCATGCGTCTGCTCGCGGCCGGCGTGACGGTGATCACCACCGTGCGCGACGGCGTTCCGCATGGGCTGGTCGCCACCGCCGTCTGTTCGGTCTGCGCCGAACCGCCGACGCTGCTCGCCTGCGTGAACCGCGGTTCCACCGCCCATGATCCGATCAGCGACAGCGGGCGCTTTTGCGTCAATGTGCTCGAACAGCGCCAGCTCGACGCCGCCCGCCGCTTCGTGTCGGCGCCGCGCGGGGAGCGGTTCGGCGCCTTCTCGCTGTCCACCCTCGTCACCGGGGCGCCGGTGCTGGACGGGGCGCTGGTCAGCTTCGACTGCGAGGTGGCGGAGGTGGCGTCGGCCGGAACGCACACGGTGTTCTTCGGCCGCATCGTTGCCGTGCGCGTGTCCGACCCGCTGGCGCCCCTGCTCTACTTCAACGGCGGCTACGCGACGACCGCGCCCCTGCCGATCGAAATGCCCTCGCCCTGAGCGGCGGCGTTCCGGCCACATGGCCCCCACCCGCCCGTTGGCGCGGGCGGGTGGGGGCAGCCCCTACGTCCGCAGCCGCAGCAACGCCTGCCCCTGCAACACGGGCATGCCCTCCTCCACCAGGATTTCGGTGACGGTGCCGTCGGCCGGGGCGTTCATGGCGATCTCCATCTTCATGGATTCCAGCACCAGCAGCAGATCGCCGCCCGCCACCCGGGCCCCCGGCGTGGTGTCGATGGTGAAGACCACGCCCGCCACCTCGGACGTCACATCCAGTTCCGCCATACCTGGGTTCCCTTCCCTGTCCTCGTGTTTCGACTCACGCCGGCCGGGCGGCCAGCAGACCTGTATGGATGTCGCCCGCCAGCACCCGCGCATCCTCGGTCAGCGCGAGCAGGGCCGGAATGTTGGTGCTGATGCCCCGCACCGCGAAGGCCGCCAGCGCCTCGCGCAGCCGGCCGATGGCGACCGAGCGCGTCTCGCCCCACGCGATGACCTTGGCGATCATCGGGTCGTAATAGGGCGTGACCGTACCGCCCTCCGCATAACCGGTCTCCACCCGCACATGCTCCATCACCGGCGGGCGGAACAGGTCGAGCGGGCCGGGGCTGGGCAGGAAGCGGACAGGGTCCTCGGCGTAGACACGGGCCTCGATCGCGTGTCCATGGAGCCGCACACTGTCCGGCAGCACCGACCCGATCCGCTCCCCGGCGGCCAGCCGGATCTGCGACGCGACGATGTCGACGCCGGTCACCGCCTCCGTCACCGCGTGCTCGACCTGGAGTCGGGTGTTCATCTCGATGAACTGGTAATGCCCCGTGGCCGATCGCAGCATTTCGACCGTGCCGATGTTGTTGTACCCCAGCCGGGCGAGCGCCCGCACCGACGTGTCGGCCATCGCCTCCAGCTCCGCCCGTCCGATGCCGGGGGCCGCGGCTTCCTCCAGCACCTTCTGGTGCCGGCGCTGGACCGAGCAGTCGCGCTCGAACAGGTGGCGCACGGCGCCGTGGTTGTCGGCCATGATCTGGAACTCGATGTGGCGTGGCGCCACCAGCAGCCGCTCCAGATAGACGTCGGCGTTGCCGAAGCCGCGCTGCGCCATGGAGCGCGCGCGGACCAGGGCCTTGAGCAGTTCGGCGTCGTCCGCCGCCGGCAGCATGCCGACCCCGCCGCCGCCGGCCGCCGGCTTCACCAGCACCGGATAGCCGATGCGCCGGGCCGCCGCCAGGGCCTCGCCGTCGTCGGCCGGCAGCACGGCGGAGCCGGAGCCGACGGGAATGCCGGCCTCCGCCATCATCGCCCGCGCGCGGGTCTTGTGGCCCATGGCGTCGAGCCACCGCGGATCCGGACCGATGAAGGCGATGCCATGGCGGATCAGCAGCTCCGCGAAACCCGCATTCTCCGACAGGAAGCCGTAGCCGGGATGCACCGCGTCCGCCGCCGTCTCGCGCGCCACGGCCAGGATCGCGTCGGCGTTCAGGTAGCTGGCACGGGGCGGGGCGGGGCCGATGCACACGGCCCGGCCGGCCTCGGCCAGGTAGGGGGCGTCGCGGTCGGCTTCCGAATAGACCGCCACGGATTGGATCCCCAGCGCGTTCAGCGCCCGGATGATCCGTGCCGCGGCGGCGCCCCGGTTCGCGACCAGCACTCTGTTGAACATTCGCCGCCTCCCACTCGCGGGCATCGATCCCGGTCTGGGGCGGAGTATATTGTCCCATAGAGAAACGGTGCAACTCATATCAAATGGCTTGACGCACTATATATCAATGCACCAATCTTCCCTCACCGACACCCGACGCGCCGCTCCCGACGCCAGCGGGCCGACGGTCGAGCCAGCCCCAACAAGGCCCGTCATGGACGAACAACTCCTTTTGGAACTGAGGACGAGACGCAGCGAGGCGCGCGCCATGGGCGGGCCGGAGCGGCTGGAGAAGCTGCGCGCCGGCGGCAAGTTGAACGCGCGCGAGCGGCTGGACCTGCTGCTCGACCCCGGTTCCTTCACCGAGATCGGTGTGCTCGCGCGCAGCCAACATCCGGACCTGCGCGACCGCACACCCGCCGATGGGCTGGTCGCGGGATACGGCACCATCGACGGCCGCACCGTCTATGTGACGTCGGAGGACGCCTCGGTCCTCGCCGGCACCCGCGGCCGGGTGGCCGAGGCGAAGACCGTGCGCATCCGCGAGCTGGCCTTCCAGCACAAGAAGCCCTTCATCGCGCTGATGGAGGCGGGTGCGGGGCGCTTCCAGGAGAACAACGGCGCCATCGCCGCCGGCATCGGCAACCGGTTCCGCGAGCATTTCCGCCTGTCGGGGCGTGTGCCCCAGGTTGCCGCGGTGATGGGCGCCTGCTTCGGCGGCCCGGCCTTCACCGCGGCGCAGTCGGATTGCACCGTGCTGGTCAAGGGCACCGGCTTCATCGGCATGTCCGGCCCGCCGGTGGTGAAGGTCGGCATCGGCCAGGACGTCACCAACGACGAGCTGGGCGGTGCGGACGTCAGCGGGCGGCTGACCGGTCAGGCCGACCATGTGGCCGAGGACGACGCCGACTGCCTGCGCTTCATCCGCGAGTTCCTGTCCTTCTTCCCGTCGAACTGCTTCGAGGCGCCGCCGCGGGCGGAGCCGGTGCCGGCGGCCGTGGACACGCCGGAGGGGCGGAGCCGCATCCGCGCGATCGTCTCCGAGAACCACCGCCGCGCCTACGACATGCGCGAGGTGATCGCGCTGCTGGTCGACGGCGGCCACAGTTTCCCCTACCGCCCTCTCTACGGCCCCAGCCTGATCACCACCTGGGCGCGGATGGGCGGCCAGCCGGTCGGCATCATCGCCAGCAACCCCATGCAGATGGCCGGCGTCATCGACGAGAAGGCGGCGCAGAAGGTCCGCAAGTTCGTGGACATCTGCGACGCCTTCCACATTCCGCTGGTGTTCCTGACCGACTGCCCCGGCTTCCTGGTCGGGCCGGACATGGAGCGGCACCGCATGGTGTCGCTGGCGTCGCGCCTGCTGAATTCGGTCATCGCGGCGTCGGTGCCGAAGGTGACGGTGATCCTGCGCAAGGCGATCGGGCTCGCCTATCTGGCGCTGGGCGGCAAGACCATGAGCCCCGACGCCATCGTCGCCTGGCCAACCGCGCGCTTCGACGTGATGGGGCCGGCGGCCGGGGTGGAGCTGGTCTATGGCCGCGAGATCGCGGCATCCCCCGACCCCAAGGCCCGCCGCGCCGAGCTTCTGCGCGAGGCGGACGAGGCGGCAAGCGCCTATCTGGCCGCCGAGATGGCGCTGATCGACGACGTGATCGACCCGGCGGAGACCCGCGCGGTGATCCTCGGCGCGCTCGCCCGCTGCCGCGACCGGTCGCCGCCCGGCTTCAAGCACCGCATCGACCCGTGACAGAAACCACGGACAGGGAGACCGCCGTGTCGAACGTGGAGAGCTGGGATCTCGAAACCGACGTGGTCGTCGTCGGCTATGGCGCCGCCGGTGCGGTCGCCGCCATCGAGGCGCGCGACGCCGGGGCCGAGGTCCTGCTGATCGAGAAGATGCCCTTCCCCGGCGGCCTGTCCATCGTGTCGGCCGGCGGCATCCGCATCGGCTTCGACCGCGATCAGGTCCTCGCCTATCTCAAGGCGACCTGCGGCGGGCGCACGCCCGACGACCTGCTGGAGGTGCTGGCCGACGGCATGGTGGAGGTGCCGGACTACATCCGCCGCCTCGCCGCCGTCAACGGGGCCGAGGTGCGGGTGACGCCGGCGCTCGGCAACTACCCGCTGCCCGGCTACGAGGCGCTCGGCTACTGCGACATCGGCACCGTGCCGGCGCTGGAGGGGGCCGCCGGGCACCACGCGGTGCGCGGCATCAAGGCCGGGACGCGGTTGTTCAAGGTGCTGGAGGACAATGTGGAGGCGCGCGGCATCCGCGTGCTTTACCGGACGGCGGCGGATCGTCTGCTGACCGGCCCGGACGGCGCCGTCACCGGCCTGCGCGCCACGGTGGACGGAACCATGCGGCGCATCCGCGCCCGCCGGGGTGTGGTGCTCGCCTGCGGCGGCTTCGAGGCGAACGAGGAGATGAAGCGCCAGTATTTCCAGGCGCAGCCGGTGCTGGCCGGCTCCTTCCGCGGCAACACCGGCGACGGCATCGCGATGGCCCAGGCGGTGGGCGCCGACCTCTGGCATATGTGGCACTATCACGGCCCCTATGGCCTGCGCCACACCGACCCCGACTACCCCTTCGCCTTCTATCTGAAGGCCATCCCGATGTGGACGCCGGGGCGTTTGGACCGGCTGTCGAGCCTGGGCATGACCGATCCGGCCGGCGCGCCGGTGTCGCAGAAGGCGCTGGCGCGCATGGCCTGGATCCTGGTGGACCAGGGCGGCCGGCGCTTCATGGACGAATACCCGCCCTACCCCGGCGACACCGGCGTCCGTCCCTTCGACCAGTTCGACCCCAAGACCCAGCGCTTCCCGCGCATCCCGGCCTTCATGGTCTTCGACGAGGATGGGCGGCGGCTCTACCCGATGGGCCGCCCGGTGCACAACGACGCCGACGCGCGCTACGAGTGGAGCGCCGACAACCTGCGCGAGGTCGAGAACGGCATCTTCGAACGGGCGGACAGCCTGGAGGACCTCGCCGGCCTGATGGGGGTGCCGGCGCACGAGTTGGTGGGCACGGTGGAGCGCTGGAACCGCGCGGTCGCCGAGGGGCACGACGAGGAGTGGGGGCGCCAGCCCTCCACCATGCTGCCCATCGCCAGCCCACCCTTCTATTTCGGCCGCGTCTACCCGGTGGTCATCAACACCCAGGGCGGCCCGCGCCACAACGTTCGGCAGGAGGTGGTGGACCCCTTTGGCGACCCGATCCCGCGGCTGTTCGCCGCCGGGGAGCTGGGGAGCCTGTTCGGCCACCTGTATCTCAGCGGTGGCAATCTTGCGGAATGCGTCGTCGGCGGGCGGATCGCCGGCCGCAACGCGGCGGGAATGCCGTCTTGAGCGGGCCGGTCCTCCTGACGTCCGACGCGGATGGGGTGCGCACCCTCTTCCTCAACCGGCCGCAAGCGCTGAACGCGCTGGACCGCGCGCTGATGGAGGCTCTGACCACGGCGCTGGACGACGCCGACGCCGATCCGGCGGTCGGCGCGGTGCTGCTGACCGGCAACGGCACGTCCTTCTGCGCCGGGGCCGATATCAAGGAGCATGGCGGGCTGACCAGCACCGATCTGGTGCGTGAGCACGCTGGCCGCACCGCGGCGCTCTACCGGCGCCTCGCGCGCATGCGCACACCGACGGTGGCGGCGGTGCACGGCTACGCACTGGGTGGCGGCTGCGGTCTGGCGCTGGCCTGCGATCTGGTGGTCTGCGACGAGGGCGCGGTGCTGGGATACCCGGAGATCGGGCGCGGGGTATTGCCGGCGCTGGTGCTGCCGCGGCTCGTGCAGCTCGCGGGGGAAGCGGTGGCCTTCGATCTGCTGGCGACCGGCCGGCGGGTCACCGCGATGGAGGCGCTGGCGCTCCGCATGGTGTCAACCGTCCCCGCGGGCAATGTGCCGGCGGTCGCCCTGGACCGGGCGCGGCGGCTGGCCGGCCTCGATCCCGACCTTGTCGGCCGGCTACGCGCCCTGCTGCGCGACTGCGCCGGGCTCCCGTTGGAGGGTGCGCTGGACATAGCCAGGCAAGCCAACGAGGCCAGCCGGATCGCACGGCTGATGGGCACATTTTCGAAGATTGTACCCACGAATAAAGATTCATCTGCATAACTTTGTATTGATAACTGATTGTCCGCTGCTACACTCAATCATCCGGAGCGGCCGCCGGAACCCGGAACAAAAGAACGGCCGGATCCAAGGGAGGATCGACGCATGAACGCTGCCGAGCGCGCGCTCGACCTGTTGTCGCGCAGCCTCATGGTGCTGGCCTCACTTGCCATCCTCGGCATGATGGTGCAGGTGGTGATCGACGTCGCCTTGCGGAACATCTGGCACTCCACCCTGGCGGGGACGGAGGAGGTGGTGTCCGCGTATTACATGATCGGCTGCGCCTTCCTGCCGCTGGCCTGGGTGCAGCGTGAGCGCGGTCACGTGATCATCGAACTGTTCACCTCCTGGCTGCCGGAACGCTCGACGGCCTTTCTCGACGGGGTGGTGATGGCGGTCGTGGGGGCCGGCCTGCTCGTCTTCACGGTGGCGACCTTCGACAAGGCGCTCGCCATGACCGCCGACAACGAGATCATGATCGGCACCATCGACGTGACGGTGTGGCCCAGCCGCTGGATGCTCCCGATCGGCATCGGCGCGATGGCGCTCTGCATGATCCTCCAGTCGGTCCAGGAGTTCGGGCGCGCCTTCGGCCTTCTCCCCCCGCGTCCTCGTCCGGCGGCCCTCGCCGAGGACATCGAACCGATCTGACGCCGGCATCGCGATCCCAGGAGCGTCCATGTCTTCCCTTTCGATCGGAATCGCCGGCATCGCGGCGCTGCTGGGCCTGCTGGCCCTGCGCGTGCCGATCGGCTTCGCCCTCGGCAGCGTGTCGGTGGTCGGCATTCTGCTGATCCGCGGCCCGGACGCGGCTCTGAGCGTGCTGGCGAACCAGCCCTACACCTTCATCGCCCACTGGTCGCTGTCGGCGGTGCCGATGTTCCTGCTGATGGGCAACGTCGCCTTCCACGCCGGGCTGACGCGCACACTGTACAAGGCGGCCCGCTTGTGGCTCAGCGGCCTGCCCGGCGGGCTGGCGGTGGCGAGCACGGCGGCCTGCGGCATGTTCGCGGCGGCGTCGGGGTCCAGCGTCGCCACCGCCTCGGCCATGGGACGCATCGCCATCCCGGAGATGCTGCGCTACCGCTACGACCCCGGTCTCGCCACCGGCTCGGTCGCGGTCGCGGGCACGCTGGGGTCGCTGATCCCGCCCAGCATCCTGATGGTGATCTACGCCATCTTCGCCGAGGTCTCGGTCAGCAAGGCGCTGATCGCCGGCGTCATCCCCGGCATCCTGTCCGGCGTGATGTTCGCCCTGCTCATCATAGTCCGCTGCAAGCTGAACCCCAATCTGGCACCGATGGTGCGGGACCAGGTGACCTGGCACGAGCGCTTCGTCGTGCTCGCCAGCGTGTGGCCGCTGCCGGTGCTGATCCTGGGCGTGATCGGCGGCATCTATTCGGGCATCGTGACCTCCACCGAGGCTGCGTCGCTGGGTGCCTTCCTGGCCTTCGTCATCGCCGCCTGCCAGCGGCGGCTGACCTGGAAAGTGCTGGTCGATTCCGTGGCCGATTCCCTGAAGGGTACGGCGTCCATCTTCTTCATCGCGCTGGGCGGCATCCTGCTGTCGCGCTTCATGGCCTTCAGCGGTCTGCCGAACCATCTGGCCGAGGTGATCTCCGGTCTGGCGATCGACCCGCTGTTGCTGGTGATCGTCACCTCCGCCATCTTCATCTTCCTGGGCATGTTCCTGGACTCGCTGGGCCTGATGCTGCTGGTGATCCCGGTCGTCATGCCGGCCTTCGAGGCGGTCGGCACCGACCTGATCTGGTTCGGCGTGCTGGTCATCAAGTATCTGGAGATCGGGCTGGTCACGCCGCCGGTCGGCCTGAACGTCTATGTGATCAAGAGCGTCGTCGGCGACCGCATCCCGCTGGAGACCATCTTCAAGGGTGTGGGGTGGTTCATCGTGGCCGACATCGTGACGCTGGCCCTGCTGATCACCTTTCCCGAAATCTCGCTGTTCCTGCCGCGACTGATGGACTGACGCCCGTCACGACCGGCCATTCCGCAGACCATAAGACAAGGGAGGAAGCCATGACACCCAAGAGCCTGAGCCTCATCGCGGCGTCCGCAGCACTCGCCTGCCTCGCCGGCACAGCCTCGGCGGACCCGGTCAAGATCGTCTACGCCAATTATCTCAATCCGAAGCACAGCACGAACCCGCTGCTGGTCGAGTATTTCAACCGGGTCCAGAAGGACAGCGGCGGCACGGTGACCTTCGAGTACCACTTCGCCAGCTCGTTGCTGACCGGCAAGGACATCCCCGGCGGGGTGCGCGACGGCATCGCCGACAGCGGCTATTTCGTCGGCGCCTATGTCCCGTCGGAAATGCCGGTGGACAATTACCTCGGCGATTTCAGCCTGATCAGCGAGGATCCGCTGGTGATGACCGGTGTCAACAACGAGCTGGTCCTCTTCAACTGCGAGCAGTGCACGGACGAGTACGAGAAGAAGTTCAAGACCAAGTTCCTCGCCACCTACGCGCTCACCCCCTACGTCTACCATTGCAAGACGGAGGTGCGGACGCTCGACGACATGAAGGGCAAGAAGGTGCGCGGCCTCGCCGGCTATGCGGATCTCGCCCGCGCGATGGGAGCCATCCCGGTGAACGTCAACGCCGACGAGGCCTACGAGGCGCTCGACCGTGGCACGATCGATTGCGCCCTGCATTCGATCACCGCGCAGAAGACCCGCTCCTACGGTGAAGCGGCAAAATACATCATCACCGATTCCCTCGGCGGCTTCTTCGGTGCGTCGCTGTTCAATCTCCGCCTTGAGAAATGGAACAAGCTGACCAAGGACCAGCGCGACGCCATCGTCAAGAACATTCCCGAGCTGGTCACCAAGTCGATCTACACCTACATCAAGGAGGATGAGGACGTCGTCGCCGAGTACACCAAGCGCGGCAACAAGTTCTACAACGCGGCGCCCGACCTTGGGAAGTTCTTCGTGGAGTTCCGGGAAAGCTACCTGTCGAAGGCGATCGCGCGGGGCAAGGAGCGCAAGGTGCGCGACCCCGAAAAGATCGCCGACGAGTTGCAGCGCCTGAAGACCAAGTGGACCAAGCTGCTCGCCGACAACGGCCGCGATCCGGAGACCTTCCAGAAGCTGCTGTGGCAGGAGATCTACAGCAAGATCAAGACCTGATCCGCCATCCGGCAGCGGACGCGCAAAGCCCCGTTCCCGCCCTTCGACCGGCGGGGGCGGGGCTTTCCGTTGGCGGCCCCGGAGCCGCGTCCTGTGACCGGAAAGGAACAAAGCGGGAAGATTCCACAGGCTTGGACGGCCGTTGGGCGCTTGGTCACGACGTTACCGCTTGTGTTGTACCGCAACGATCGGCACACACTATATCTGGACGCCGACACATCGTCGTGATGTGCCGGACGGGTGCCGTTAGCCGTATCTTCACGTCTGTGGATCACAGTCAGCCCATGCCGAACGTCGATCGCTCACACACCCGCCCGCGCCGTATGCTGGGGCTGGCCGCCGGCCTGCTCGGCGGACTCCTGTCCCTGCCGGTGGACGCCGCGACCGCCCGCGACCTGGTCGCGGGATGGGCGGCACGGCTCGACCAGCGCGCGAGCGAGTTGGAGAAGGCGCCGCGGGTGAAGGCCACGCTGGTGGGCGCCGGCATGGTGCTGAAGAAGGGCGATGGCGGCATGGTCGATGCCGTGGTGCCAGGCCCCGTGCAACCGCCAGCGGACGCGCCGTCCGCCCCGGTCGCTCTGCCGGATCCGGCGGACGCCGCCCTGTGGGCCCTCGCCGGGATCGCGCCGCCGCCCGTCGATGTGTCGATCCCGACGCTGACCCTGCCGGTGCGGGCGCGCAGCGCCGACCGTGTCGGCCGGTTGGCGGCGCGGCTGGTGGAGCTGGGCCATCTGGCGCCCGACCGCTGGACCGACAGTTTCGATGACGAGCTGGAAGCCGCCGTCCGCTCCTTCCAGACGGCCGAGGGGCTGATGCCGGACGGCAAGGTGGGCGAGGCGACGCGCCAGGCGCTCGACCGGACCCCGGCGCAGGCCGCCGCTCTCATGCGCAACGCGGTGGCCTCGCTGAAATCCTTCCAGGCGACCGTGCCCGACCGTGTGATCCTGGTGAATCTGCCGAGCCAGACCGTCACCTACATCGACCGCGGCGCGCTGGTCTTCACGATGCGCGCGGTGGTCGGCCGGCCGTCGCGTCAGACGCCGCTGATCCAGGACAAGGTCACCAGCGTGACCATCAATCCCACCTGGACCGTGCCGCCGACGGTGCTGACCGAGGACAAGCTGCCCAACCTGCGCAAGAAGGGGAACAGCGGCATCAAGAACGCCGTCGTCTATCTGGACGGCAAGGAGGTGGTGCCGGAGCGGGTGAACTGGTGGTCGGTCACCCCCGACCGCATCCGCATCGTTCAGCAGCCGGGCGACGACAACGCGCTGGGCCGTTTCCGCTTCAACCTGACCAACGGTGACGGCATCTTCCTGCACGGCACCAACGACCCGAGGCTGTTCGATCGCGACATGCGGGCGGCGAGTTCCGGCTGCGTCCGGCTTGCCGATGCCCGCGGCGTCGCGGAGACGTTGCTGCGCCCCGCCAGCGTGGACAAGGCCGCCATCGACGCGCAGCTCGACAGCGGCAAGACCCGCACCATCGCGCTGCCCGCGGCGGTGCCGGTGCGCTTCGTCTATTGGACGGCGACGGTGGAGCCGCAGGGCACCGTGCGCGTGCATCCCGGCATTTATGAGGACGCGCCGGGCGTGGCCGAAGCCGCACCCGTCAAGCGGGTCCCGCCGAAGCCGCCAACGCGCCCGGTGCAGGCCGGCGCGTCCCGTCAGGCGAAGGAGACCGGCACCATCCAGCAGGTCGCGCGCACCCGCACCTGAACACTGCCCGGTGCTTCCGGTGTCACGACGCCGGCAGCGCCAGCCTCAACAACATCTCGACCAGACCGCTTTCGCCGACGGCCAGGGCGGCGGCACCGGGCGTCATCCAGGCGCGCTCGCGCTGGTCCTTCTCCGGCCAGTCGGCGAGCTCCTCCTCGACGCGCAGAAGGTAGACCGTCACATCACAGGTCACCGCTTTGCTGGACGTCAGGCGCTTGCTGTAGCGGTAGGAGCCGTAGGGCGGCTTCACCACCGTACCGGTCACCCCGGCCTCCTCGAACGCCTCCCGCGCCGCCATGCGGTCGGGCTTGGTGTCCTTCTCGACCCACCCCTTGGGCACGATCCAGCGACGCGTCTCGCGCGAGGTGATCAGCAGCACCTCGGTACGTCCATTGACCACACGAAAGGGAAGGGCGGCGCATTGGCGCAGTGGCTTGGATGTGCTCATGTCATGCCATTGATCGGATTCGCGCAAAAACGAGCCGGACCTCACGCAACACTCGCCCTCCTCGCCTAGACCAATATCCTAACATCGGTGCGAATAACCCTCTATTCAAATCAACAATTGTTACTATGCCGAAATGCATTGTCCGCAAGATCATAGCCGCCGGCGGGCGGTCGCGTCCCCGCCTTCGACCAGAACGTTCGGCGGAACGGGGTGAGTGCCCTGCTCCAGCACGTCGCGCAATTCGGATGCGGAGACCACACCCGCCGACGGCGCCGTCCCGCCTCCGTCGCCGGCCAGCTCGCCGCGCACCGCCGACAGGGTGCCGGGTGGAACGACGTTCAACCTTTCCGCCTCCTCGGCCATGGCGGCGCTGTCGGCGGCGAGCAGCATGCGGCTCCCGGCACGGGTGACGGCAGCCGCCAGTTCCTCGATCTCCCGCTCGCGCCCGCCGCCCTTGGACACGTTGCGGATGAGCACGGCCAGCACGCGGCCGGGATGCTCCTCGACGATCTGCCGGTACACCTCCGGATCATGCTGGCCGCTGTCGCCGATCAGGATGAAGGGAAGATCGTCGTAGAGGTCCAGCATATGGCGGATCAGTGCCTGCTTGTGGTCCTCCGCCCGGCGGGGAAAGGGCCGGCGCCAGGACAGCCCCCATTCCCGCAGGAACATGATCGGCCCGACCGGCACGCCGTGCATGTGGAAGAACTTGTCCAACACATCGTACAGCCCCCAGGGCGCCCGCGAGACGTAGAGAAGCGGGTTGCCCTGGTCGCCGGTGGCACCGGCGTGCAGCGCGCGGTAGAGCGGGGCGACGCCGGGGAACGCCGTGCGGCTGGCGGCGTCCTCCACGAACAGGCGCCAGAGCATGCGCAGCGTGTTGGCGACCCCGGTGTGCACGATGGTGTCGTCGATGTCGCTGATCACCACGAAACGGGCACGGTCGGGTGGGATGTAGACGGCACCGCGGGCGCTCACCGGCGGCTCCGCCTCCAGCCGGATGTGCAGCGCGTGCCAGTCACGGTCGGACGGGGGAGCGTCCCGCAAGGGGATCTGCAATCGGAAATAGCCGTCACGGTCGGTCGCGACCGTGTGTTCCGTCCCGTACAGCCGCGCCGTCACGCGGGCGCCGGCGACGGACCGGCGGGCGATCCGCCGCGCGATGTCGCGGAGATGACGGGCGATGCGTTCCCGCCGGGGGTCGGGATGGGGTGTCGATTGGCGGAACACGCGCCCGATCACGAACGCCTCCCGCCGCGAGCCGTAGCCACGGTAGGGCTGGATCACGATGCCATCCCGGCCCTGGGCCGTGCGCACAGGGCGCGCGACCAGATCGAGCACTCCGGCCACCGCCCGCATCCAGCTTCCCAGCCCACGCCTCACGCCCATGCCCGCCGCTCCTGTGAACCGAAAGCCACCCGCTTTCGTACGAATGGTCTCGGAAGCACAACGTCGCGCGCGCGGCACCGGGTCCGGATCGGCTAGGCGTTTGGGCCGGACATAGGCGCACAAGCCGGCTGGAAAAACGAAATTGCATTCATATTGTTTAAAATGCCATTTATCGCGATGGCGATGCCCGAAGACCGCAGCGATCCGGGGGAGCATTTGCACGCTGGCCACCGAACGGACGATCCATCACAGCCATGGTCGGGCGTGGTCGCCCTTCTGATCGAGGAGGATTCCCTGGTCCGGGCGGCCATGTGCCTCGTCCTGACGAGCTGGGGGGTCCGCATCCTCGACGTGCCGAGCCTGCTGGTCGCGGAACGGGCGGTCGCCGGCGCCGGGGTGGTTCCCGGCATCGTGCTGACCGCGCTCAACGTCGGCGGTGCGGCGGACAACAACGATGCGTTCGAGCTGTTGCCACCGATCCTGGAGCGCATCGGTTTCACCGGACCGGTGATCGTGACCACCGGCGACACCAGCCCCGAACGGAGCGGGCGCATCGCCGCGCTGGGCTGGACGCGGCTGGTGAAACCCTTTCGCCCGGACGAGTTGCGGGCGGTGCTTGCGGAGTGCCTGCCAGCGCCGGGCGGCGGGTGATGATCCCGGCCGGGGTCAGTCCGCCAGATGCCCGAGCGGCAGGGCGGTGTTGTAGCGCACCTGTTTCAGAGCGAAGCTGGATTTGATGCTCGCCACCCCGGGTACCCGCGTCAGATGGTCCTTCAGGAACCGCTCGTAGGCGGCGAGGTCGGGCACGACGACGCGCAGCAGGTAATCCGCCTCCCCCGTCATCAAGTAGCATTCCAGCACCTCCGGCCAGCGGACGACCGCCGCCTCGAAGGCGTCCAGCCGCTCCTCCACCTGCCGTTCGAGCGTGACGCTGACGAAGACGCTGACGGACAGGTCCACCGCCGCGGGATCGACCAGCGCCACATAGTTGCGGATGACGCCCGTCTCCTCCAGCGCCTTGACCCGGCGCAGGCACGGCGAGGGCGACAGGCCGACGCGCTGCGACAGGTCGCTGTTGGCCATACGCCCGTCCTGCTGGAGCAGGGCGAGGATGTTGCGGTCGATGCGGTCGAGATCGGGTTTTGGCATTGAATACCACTTGGAGGCTGATTTTGGCAGATCATACCAATTTCGGACGCATATGCGACGATGTTCGCAAGCACCTGCCGGACCGCCGATGTTAAAGTGGATTGTTCGTTTCTGAAACCATAGGACGGTTCCCATGAGCACCGGCACGACCCCTCCCCTCCCCGCCCCCATCGCCCCCGAGGCGCTGGCCTGTCTGCGGGAGCTTGAGCGGAAGGTGCTCTGGCTGGCCGCCTGGACCATCCACAACGCCAACCACGTACGGCCCAACAACGACGGGCTGAAGGTCGGCGGGCATCAGGCGTCGTCGGCGTCCATGGCGACCATCATGACGGCGCTCTACTTCGCGTCTCTGCGCCCGCAGGACCGGGTGGCGGTGAAGCCGCACGCCAGCCCCGTGTTCCACGCCATCCAATATCTGCTGGGCAACCAGACGAGGGAGAAGCTGGAAGCCTTCCGCGGCTTCAAGGGCGCGCAGTCCTACCCCTCGCGCACCAAGGACGTGGACGATGTGGATTTCTCGACCGGCTCGGTGGGGCTGGGGGTGGCGCAGACGCTCTTCGCCTCGCTGGTGCAGGATTATGTGCGCGCCCATGGCTGGGGCCAGCAGCTCCCCGAGGGCCGCATGGTGGCGCTGGTCGGCGACGCCGAGATGGACGAGGGCAACATCTTCGAGGCGTTGCTGGAGGGCTGGAAGCACGGGCTGCGCAACACCTGGTGGATCGTCGACTACAACCGCCAGAGCCTGGACGCGGTGATCCGCGAAGGGCTGTGGGAGCGGCTGGAGGGGATGTTCCGCAACTTCGGCTGGGACGTGGTCATCCTCAAGCACGGGGAGCTGATGAAGGCGGCTTTCCGGGAGCCTGGGGGCGAGGCGCTGCGCGACTGGATCGACCGCTGCCCCAACCAGCTCTACTCCGCCCTGACCTTCCAGGGCGGGGCCGCGTGGCGCAAGCGGCTGCTGGACGATTTGGGCGACCAGGGGCCGGTGACGCGGCTGATCGAGTCCCGCAGCGACGAGGAGCTGGCCCGGCTGATGGGCAACCTCGGTGGGCACGATCTGCCGTCCTTGTTGGCCGCCTTCGAGGAGGCGGGCCGGCACGACCGCCCCGTCTGCTTCATCGCCTACACGGTGAAGGGCTTCGGGCTGCCGCTGGCCGGGCACAAGGACAACCATTCCGGCCTGCTGACACCGGCGCAGATGGACGCCTTCCGCACCGCGCAGGGCATCCGTCCCGGCCAGGAGTGGACGCCCTTCGAGGGGCTGGCCCTGCCGGAGGCCACGCTGCGCGGCTTCCTGGAGCGCGTGCCCTTCAACGCCAGGGGGCGCCGCCGCTACACCGCCCCCGCTGTGCCGGTGCCGGACACGCTGGCGGTGCCGGCGCAGAAGGCGCTGTCCACCCAGGCCGGTTTCGGCCTGATCCTGAACGAGATCGGGCGGGAAAAGAGCGAACTGGCCCAGCGCATCGTCACCACCGCACCGGACGTGACGGTTTCCACCAACCTGGGCGCCTGGGTGAACCGGCGCGGCCTGTTCGCCAAGCAGGTGGTGGCCGACCTGTTCAAGAGCGAGCGCATCCCGTCCACCTACAGTTGGGAGTTCTCGCCCAAGGGCCAGCACATCGAACTCGGCATCGCGGAATCCAACCTGTTCACCCTGCTGTCGGCGCTGGGTCTGTCGCATGCGGTGTTCGGGGAACGGCTGCTGCCGGTCGGCACGCTCTACGACCCCTTCATCTACCGCGGGGCCGACGCGCTGAACTACGCCTGCTACCAGGACGCCCGCTTCCTGCTGGTCGCCACCCCCTCCGGCATCACGCTGGCGCCGGAAGGCGGGGCGCACCAGTCCATCGGCACGCCGCTGGTCGGCATGGCGCAGGACGGGCTGGCCTATTTCGAGCCGGCCTTCGTGGACGAGCTGGCGGTGGTCATGCGCTGGGCCTTCGACTACATGCAGCGCGACGGCGAGGGCGCGCCCGACGAGCGCAACTGGCTGCGCGACGAGACCGGCGGCTCGGTCTATCTGCGCCTGTCCTCCCGCACGCTGGAGCAGCCGTCCCGGACCATGACCGACGAGCTGCGGCGCGACGTGATCGACGGCGCCTACTGGATGCGCCGGCCGGGGCCGAACGCGCAGGTGGTGGTGGCCTACACCGGGGCCATCGCGCCGGAGGCGATCGAGGCGGTCGGGCTGCTGGGCGAGGACCGGCGCGATGTCGGGCTGCTCGCCGTCACCTCCGCCGACCGCCTTCAGGCCGGCTGGAGTGCCGCGCAGCGGGCGCGCGAGCGCGGGCTGGTCCACGCCATGAGCCACATCGAACGGCTGCTGGCCGGGGTGCCGCCGCATTGCGCGCTGGTGACGGTGCTGGACGGCCACCCGGCGACGCTGGGCTGGCTGGGCTCCGTCCACGGCCACCGCACGCGCGCTCTGGGGGTGGAGCATTTCGGCCAGACCGGCAGCCTCGCCGACCTGTACCGCCACCACGGCATCGACGCCCAATCCATCGCCCGCGCCGCCCAGGCGGCCTCACCGGGGCGACCGGTGCGGCACCTGCGGGCGGCGGGGTGATGCGGCAGCCTCTCCCCTTACGCCCCGTACTCCGTCGGCCGTACGCCGCGGGGGCGGGCGAAGGGGGAGAGGTCGCGTTTCAGGAAGCGGCCGTGGCCGGGGGTGCCGACCACCTCGCCCTTGTGGACGACCTTAGTGCCGCGCACCAGCACCGTCTCCGGCCAGCCGATGACCTCGAACCCCTCGTAGGGGGTGTAGTCGGCGCCGTGATGCATGATGTCCTGGGTGATGGTGACCTTCTTCTCCGGATCCCAGATCACGATGTCGGCGTCGGCGCCCACCGCGATGCTGCCCTTGCGCGGCGCCAGCCCGTAGAGGCGGGCGTGGTTGGTGGAGGTCATCGCCACGAACTCCTGCAGGGTGATGCGGCCCTTGCCCACCCCTTCGGAGAACAGGATGGGCATCCGCACCTCGACACCCGGAATGCCGTTCGGCACCCATTTGAAGGCGGTGCGCTCGCCGTGCCGCTTCTTGCCGGCCGGCGTGTCGAAGCGGAACGGGCAGTGGTCGGAGGAGAAGACCTGGAAGACGCCGGTCTGCAAACCGTTCCAGCACGCCTTCTGGCTTTCCAGATCGCGCGGCGGCGGGCTGCACACGTATTTGGCGCCCTCCATGTTCAGGCCCTTCAGGTCGTCGGCCGTCAGCGTCAGATACTGGGTGCAGGTCTCGCCATAGACCTTCAGGCCGCGGCTCTGCGCCCAGCGGATCTGCTCGATGGCATCGGCGGAGGAGACGTGCACGATCATGATCGGCACATCGACGATCTCCGCGAAGGAGATGGCGCGGTGCGTCGCCTCCCGCTCCACCGGAATGGGGCGCGATTCGGCGTGGTGGTAGGGATCGGTGCGGCCGGCGCGCTCCAGCCTTTCGGTCAGGAACTTGATGGCGTCGTAGCCCTCGGCGTGGACCATCACCAGCGCGCCCTCGTTGCGCGCCACGTCGAAGGTCTCCAGCAGCTCGCGGTCGTTCAGCTTCAGGTCGTCGTAGGTCATGAAGACCTTGAACGAGGTGTAGCCGTCCTGCACCAGCGCCGGCAGCTCCTGCCCCAGAACGCTCTCGCTGGGGTCGGAGACGATGAGGTGGAAGCCGTAGTCGATCAGGCACTTGCCCTCGGCCTTGGCGTGGTAGTCCTGGACCGCCGCACGCAGCGAGCCGCCCTTCACCTGAAGCGCGAAGGGGATCACCGTGGTGTTGCCGCCGCAGGCCGCCGACACCGTGCCGGACCGGAAATCGTCGGCCATGACGGTGTCGTCGCCGCTGTACTGGTCGATGTGGACGTGGCTGTCGATGCCGCCCGGCATCACCAGCCGCCCGCCGGCGTCCAGCGTCGGCGCACCGGGGTCCAGGCGCTCGGCCAGCGCCACGATGCGCCCGTCCTTGATCCCGACCTCGCACTTGGTCGTGTCGGAGGCGGTCACCACCGTGCCGTTGCGGATCACCAGATCGAATTCAGCCATGGTCTGTCCTGGTCCTCTCTGCCCGGATTTGCATACGCTCTGTATACGCGAAAGCCCGCGGCTCCGTCAGCGGCCGCCTTCAACGACCTGTGGGGTTGCGGCCGCTGAGGATCGCCATCGCCTCGTCCTGTAGGTTGCGCAGGTGGCGCAGCATCAGCCGCCGCGCCTCCTTCGCGTTGCCGGCCGCGAAGGCGTCGAGGATCGCCAGATGCTCCTCCCCGTCCGCCTTGACGCGGCGGAAGGGGCTCGACACCTCGAACAGCCGGCTGTTGATGCGCACCTGCGTGATCAGCCGGGCCAGCACCGCGTTGCCGCTGTGGTCGGCGAACAGCATGTGCAGCCGGTCGTCCAGCGCCCAGTGCCGGCTTTCCTGCTCCTGCGCCACCATCATGCGCGCGATGTCGGCGCGAAGGCTGTCGATGACGGCGGTTTCGACCCGGCCGTCGGCCAGGGTGATCGCCTCCCCCTCCAGCAGCTCGCGCACCTTCATGCTCTGGAAGAACTCCGTCGCATCGACCTTGCGGACGACGTAGGAGCGGGTGCCGCTGCGCTGGAGCAGCCCTTCCCCGGCCAGCCGGCCCAGCGCCTCGCGCATCGGCGTGCGCGAGATCTGCAGCTCGTCGGCCAGACGCCCTTCCACCACGACCGCCCCGCCCGGCAGGCGCCGGTGCAGGATCATGTCGTACAGCCGGTCGTAGGCCAGCGCCGACAGGTTGCGGTCGCGGACGGGATCGGCCGCGCCCTCGGAGAGGGTGCCGTCGGGGTCGGCGTCGTTCGGAGCGCCGGGGGGGATGCCGCCGTCTCTGCTCACAGCAGTCCGGCGGTGGTGAGGGCGGAACGGAGCATGGCGACCTCATGGTCGGGCAGCGGCCCGATGGGTGGACGCATCACGTCATGACGCAACTTTCCAACCATCTTCAAGCAGCATTTCAACCGAGCCGTCGCCAGCCCGCCGGGCGCCGTGCCGTAGATGGCACGGGCCAGCGGCTGGATGACCGAATGATGGCCGCGCGCCCGCTCCAGATCGCCGGCCAGCACCGCCCGCTCCAGCCCGACGATGGCGTCCGGCACCAGCACGGCGAGGCTGACGAGGCTGCCCTCGCTGCCCACCACGAAGCAGGTCAGCAGATGCTCGTCGCCCGACGCCATGACCGAGACCTGCGGCGCCACCGCCTTGACCAGCCGCCGGTTCGCCTCGTAGGCCGCGGCCTCCCAGCTTCCCTCCTTGATGCCGACGACGCCGGGGATTTGCACCAGACGGGCCAGCGCATCGTGGGTGTAGGCCATGGTGCCGGCGCGGACACCCGCCTGATAGAGCATCAGCGGGCCGGGGGCGGCCTCGGCGATCATGCGGTGGTGGGTCACCGCCATGTCGGCGTCCTGCGACAACGCCCAGGAGAAGGGCGGGAAAACCATCAGCGCGTCGGCCCCGGCGTCGCGGGCGTCCGCGGCGTGGCGCTGCGCCTCCAGGCTGCCTTCGGCGTTGAGGCCGCTGACGATCACGGCGCGGTCGCCGATGGTGGCGTGCGCGATCGCGACGACGCGGCGCTTCTCCTCCCGGCTCAGCATGAAGTTCTCGCCGGCATGGCCGTTGATCAGCACGCCGCGCATGCCGGGGGTCGCCATGGCATCCTGAAGGTGCGCGGCCAGCGCGTCCTCGTCGATGGCGAAGTCCGGGCGCATCGGGCAGACGGTGGCGACATAGACGCCGTCGAACGGGGCGTTGGTGTCGGGAATCATGGTGGCCTCGCGCACGGGTCAGGTGAGGGCGGGAGCCGCCTGCGGCTCCAGCAGGCGGGACGGGTCGAAGAGCGGACGCTCCGGCTCCCGCCCCAGGATCAGGTCGGCCAGCAGCCGGCCCATGTAAGGGCCGCTGGTGTAGCCGGAATGGACGCTGCCGATGACGAAGGCGTCCGGCACGCCGGGCACCGCGCCGATCATCGGCATGGCGTCCGCCGTCTCCGCCTCCAGCCCCAGCCAGATGCGGGCGACGCGCGTCTCCGCCAGCGCCGGGATCACCCAGCGGGCAAGGCGTGTGTTGCCGATCAGGTTTTCCGGGATGGTCTGCACGCCGCCGCGCTTGGGATCGCCGATGCCCTGCCAGCCGCCGCCGATCAGCACCGTGCCGTTGGCGAACTGCTTCAGCGACAACAGCCCGTTGGCGACGCTCAGCACCGTGCGCATCACCGGGCGCAGCCGTTCGGTGACGACGAGCTGGTTGATCAGGCACTTGACCGGGATGCGCAGGCCGAGCCAGCCCAGCATCTCCTCCAGCCACACGCCGCCGGCCAGCACCAGCCGCCGGGCGCGCACCGGCTCCGCCCCCGCGATGCGCAGGCTGAAGCCGCCGTCGCCGCTGTCCACCCCGATCACCGCCGCCCCCTCGCGGACCACCGCCCCGGCCTCGACCAGCGCCTCGCGGTAGGCCCGGCCGGTCAGGTAGGAGCTGGCGAAGCCGTCGATGGGGCAGTAGGCGGCCAACCGCACTTGGTCGGACAGGCCCGGCTCCACCGCGCGGGCGCGGGACGCGGGCACGATCTCGATGGGGGCGCCGTATTCGCGCCTTGCGGCGGCGCGGGCGTGCAGCATCTCCTCCTCCGCTGGGGTGAAGGCCAGCGACAGCCCTTCGGTGGAGACCGCCGCCACGCCGCGGCCCAGCCATTGGTCGGCGCTCAGCCACAGCTCGTGGCCGCGCACGGCGTAGGGGATCAGGGAGGCGCGGGTCATGTGCAGGGTCAGCGTGCCGGCGTTCACGCCCGACGCCTCCCGGCACAGCGGGCCGCGGTCGAGAATGACGGTGCGCAGGCCGCCGCGCGCCAGCATCAGAGCCGTGGTGGCGCCCATCACGCCGCCACCGACGACGGCCACATCGAACATGGGCGCGCTCATAGCGGGGCCGCCTTCGGCAGCGGGATATCGGCGTAGGTGAAATCGCCGGTCAACAGATCCATCGGCACCGGGCGCAGCGGCGCGCGGCCGGTCCACAGGCCCGCGGCCCCGCGGCTCCCGACGGCTTCGGCGACCAGGGAGGCCGCCGTCTCGCCGCACATGCGGCCCTGGCAGGGTCCCATGCCGCAGCGGGTCCAGGCCTTGAGCTGGTTGACGTCGCGGGCGCCGGCCGCCACCGCCTCGTCGATCTCCCCGCGGGTCACATCCTCGCAGCGGCAGACCACGGTGTCGGGCGCCACCGACGCGGCGTGGGCGGGCCGCAGCGCCATCAGCCGCGCCATCGCCCGGCCGAAGCGCTGCGCCGCCGCCAACCGCTTACGGACCGGCGCCGCCGCCGTCTCATGCGCGTCCGCGCCGAGCCGCCCGAGGTCGCGCGCCACGGCGAGGCCGGCGAGTTGCCCCTGCAGATGCGCCGCCGCCGCACCGGAAATGCCGGCCCCGTCGCCGGCCACATAGAGGCCGGGCAGCGAGGTCCGGAAATCCGCGTCATGTTCCGCCACCCAGCCGCCAAGTGCGGCGTCGAAGCGGTGGCGGGCGCGCAGCAGGCGGGTGATCTCGGTGCCGGGTGTCAGGCCGTGGCCGACCGCCACGCAATCCGTCTCGATGTCCTGGCCGGCGCCATCCGGCAGCGGCCGACGGTCGGCATCCACCCGGCAGGGGGTCACGGCAAGGCCGTCGGCGGTCTCCCGCACGGCGGCGATGCCGGTGCGGAAATGGACCGGAACGCCGGCCGCCTTCAGGCGCACCACCCAGCCCAGCCCCCGCAGCGCCAGATCCGGCCGCGAGGCGAGCGCCGGCAGCGCCGCCAGCCAGTCGCCGGGGCCGGACAGGTCGAGCACCGCCGCCGGTTTGCCGCCGCCGTCCAGCACCGCGACCGCGACCGCGGCCAGCAGCGGCCCGCAACCGGCGATCACCGGCCGCCGGCCGGGCAGCATCTGTTGCGACTTCAGCAGGATCGTCGCGGCGGCCAGCCCGATCACACCCGGCAGCGTCCAGCCGGGGAAGGGGACGACGCGCTCGGTGGTGCCGGTGGCGGCGATAACCGCCGGGGCCGACCAATGCACCGGCCCGCCCTGCCCCACCGCATCGACGCGGTAGCCGGGGCTGACCTGCCACACGGAATGGCGGAAGGCGACCGCCGCACCGCTGGCGAGCAGGCTCTGCCGCTGGCCCGCACCCTCCTTCTTGTCGGGGTTGGCCGGCGCGTCGGCGCGGGTGGCGAAGGCCTGCGGGGTGGCGCGGTACACCTGCCCGCCGGTTGTCTCGTTCTCATCGACCACCAGAACCGACAGGCCGTGGCTTCGGGCGGTCACCGCGGCGCCGACGCCGGCCGGGCCGGCGCCCAGCACGATCAGGTCGTATGCCCCGCTCACCACGGCACCCCCGTCGTCACCGCCAGCCCCTCGCTCACCGGCGTCTGGCAGGCGGGCACGCGCCGGCCGCCGACGATCACCACGCATTCCTGGCAGGCGCCCATCAGGCAGAACATGCCGCGCGGCGCACCGGCCCGCGGGCTTTCGCGCAGGCGCCGCCGGCCGGCCGCGAACAGCGCGGCGGCGACGCTCTCGCCGGGATGGGCCGACACGGGCGTGCCGTCCACGGTGATGGTGACGGCCCCCGGCCGGTCGACGGTGTGGCCGATGCGCAGGCTCATGATCCCCCGGTTTTCCCTGGTCTCCGCCCCGCCTGCGGCAGCCTTGTCGCGTCGGGGCTCATTCCTTCCGTTGACAAGCTAGCAAACGAATGCTCCCATGTGTACAAGAATCGTATACGGTGCGTATACGGTCGGCCGTCGGGAGAGCGGCCACGGGCGAGCTTCACCAGGTCATCATCGACCTGTTCATCAACGGGAGGTGCATCGTGCTGAAATCCATCCTGCGCAGCGCGGCCGTGGCGGCGGTCGCCGCCGTCGCCTGTCTTGCGTCCGTCAACGCCAGCGCCCGCTCGCTGGACGAGATCCTGTCGTCCAAGAAGCTGATCGTCGGCGTGAACCCCACGCTGCCGCCGCTGGGCCTGTTCAACGACAAGAACCAGATCGACGGATTCGACGTCGAGGTGTCGAAGCGGCTGGCCGACATGCTGGGCGTCGAGCTCCAGGTCGTGCAGGTCGGCTCCCCCGACCGCATTCCGTTCGTGCAGAGCGGCAAGATCGACATGGTTCTGGGCGCCATGACCCGGAACCCCGACCGCGCCAAGGTGATCGACTTCACCGTGCCGGTTCATTCCGAAGTGTTCGGCGTGCTGACCACCAAGGCCAAGCCCTACACCGACTGGAAGGAGCTGAACGACGAGTCGGTGAAGCTGGTGCAGGTCCGCGGCACGACGCCGCTGAAGTTCATCGCCGACAACCTGCCGAAGGCGCAGGTGCTCCAGCTCGACAACTACCCCGACGCCGTCCGCGCCATCGCCCAGGGCCGTGGCGACGCGATGGTCGATGTCATCGACTTCGTCGGCGAGCACATGAACAAGCACAAGGTGGACTGGAAGGTCGTGGAGACCCCGGTCGACGTCTATTACTGCTCGATCGGCGTGTCCAAGGGGAATGATTCCTTGCGCAACTGGCTGAACGTGGCGCTGTTCGACCTGCACCGGCGCGGTTTCATCGACACCACCTGGAAGAAGTGGTTCGGCATCGGCATGCTCTACGACGTGAAGCCCTCGCCCTACTTCTGATCCCGACGCGGCGGCAGGTGCATCGCCTGTCGCCACCCTTTCCCTGCCAGGCACGCCGGTGATGGACATCACGCTTCAATTCGGCCAGATCACGCCGCATCTTCCCTATCTGCTGGGCGGCGCTTGGCTGAGCCTGCAGATCGCCTTCCTCGCCTTCTGCGGGGGCATGATGCTGGGGCTTCTGGGGGCGACGGCCTTGAGCTTCGGGCCGCGCTGGCTGCGCGCGCTGGTCGGCGCCTATGTGGGGTTCTTCATGAACACCCCGCAGCTCGTGCAGATCTACTTCATCTTCTTCGCCCTGCCCGACGCCGGGCTGCTGATGGAGCCCTACGAGGCGGTGCTGCTCGGCATGACGCTGAACGCCGGCGCCTATCTCACCGAGATCCAGCGGGCCGGCTTCACGTCGATCCACCGGACGGAGTTGGAGGCGGCGCAGACCATCGGCTTCTCGCTGATGCAATCCGTGCGTTACGTGATCCTGCCGCACATCATGAAGGTGCTGTTCCCGCCGCTGTCCAACCATTACATCCTGATGACGCTCGGCACCTCCATGGCCGCCATCTTCGGGGTGGAGGAGCTGACCGGCCGGGCGCTCAACCTGAATTCCCAGACCTTCCGGTCGATCGAGGTGTTCTCGATCACCGCCGGGCTCTACATCGTCATCACCTTCATCGCCACCACCCTGCTGGCGCTGGTCGGCCGCGGCTTCTTCCGCGCCCGCATGAGGATCCTCTGATGCTCGAACGGATCATCGAGGAGGCACCGGCCTTCTTCGGCTATTACAACGTCGTCTTCCTGCTGGAAGCGCTGCTGGCGACCTTCCTGCTGTCCGTGATCGGCTGTCTGGTCGGGTTCCTGGCGGGTTTCGCCATGGCGGCGGTGCGCCGCAGCGGCGGACGGGCGCTGGCCCCGGCGCGCTGGCTCATCCTCGCCTATGTGGAGGTGTTCCGGCGCATCCCCTTCCTGGTGACGCTGCTGCTCTGCTTCTTCCTGTTCGAGGTGCTTAAGCTCGGCCTGACCACCTTCCAGGTGGCGGTGGTCGCCGTCTGCCTGATCGCAAGCGCCTACATCGCGGAGATCGTGCGCGGCGGGCTGGACAGCGTGCACCACAATCAATGGGACGCAGCCGCCACGCTGAATTTCACCTATTGGGAGACGCTGCGCTGGGTGGTGGTGCCGCAGGCGTGGCGCGTGATCCTGCCGCCGGTCTTCAGCTTCTTCGTGCTGTTCATCAAGGACACGGCACTGGCCAGCCAGATCGGCGTGGTGGAGCTGACCTACGCCGGCAAGGTCCTGAACAACAAGGGCTTCTCCGCCGCCCTGGTGTTCGGGTCGATCCTGATCCTGTATTTCGCCCTGTCCTGGCCGCTGGCGCGCGCCGGGTCCTGGATGGAGAAGAAGCTTGCGCCATCTCGACATCGTTGACCTGCGGGCCGATTACGGCAGCCACACGGTCCTGGAGCGCATCAACCTGGAGGTCGGCAAGGGCGAGATCGTCAGCCTGATCGGCCCCTCCGGCTCCGGCAAGAGCACGCTGCTGCGCGTCATCCTCGGCCTCTTGCCGCCCATCGCCGGCGAGGTGCGCATCGGCGGCCAGACCATCGATTACCGGAACAAGCGCGACGTGAAGGCGATCCGCTCGCGCGTCGCCGTGGTGTTCCAGCAGTACAACCTGTTCCAGAACATGGACGTGCTGCGCAACGTCACCATCGCGCCCGTGAAGGTGAAGGGCCGCCCGCGCGCCGAGGTGGAGGAGGAGGCGAAGCTGCTCCTCACCAGGGTCGGGCTGGGGGACAAGCTGAAATCCTACCCCGACCAGCTCAGCGGCGGGCAGCAGCAGCGCGTCGCCATCGCCCGCGCGCTGGCGCTGAAGCCGGAAATCCTGCTTCTGGACGAGGTGACCTCGGCGCTCGACCCCGAGCTGGTGAACGAGGTGCTGGACACCATCCGCGACCTCGCCACCGAGGGCATGACCATGCTGATCGTCTCGCACGAGATGGCCTTCGTGCGCGAGGTGTCGTCGAAGGTGGTCTTCATGGCCGCAGGCCATGTGGTGGAGACCGGCCCGCCCAAGCAAATCTTCGACAACCCGCAGATGGCCCGCACCCAGGACTTCGTCGGCAAGATCCTGCGGCATTGAGGGTGGCGGCGGCGGGGAATGCCCCCGCGACGACACAAAAATATAAGGAGGGACGCCCGCGATGAGACCCGGAATGGAGCTGCTGGTGGGAGCGGTGGACAACCATGTCCACGCCTGCCCGCACATCAACGCCCGCAACCTGACCGTGCTGGACGCGGTGCGCGACGCCGCTGCGGCCGGCATGCGGGCGATCGGGCTGATGGACAATTTCTGCAACAGCGCCGGCTATGCGGCGCTGGCGATGCGCGAGCTGGGGCATCTCGGCGTCGAGGTGTTCGGCGGGCTGATCATGGAGCCGCCGGCCGGCGGCGTCTCCACCGAGGCGGTACGGGTGGCG
The DNA here is from genome assembly GCF_013423485.1 of Azospirillum oleiclasticum. Lineage (GTDB taxonomy): Bacteria > Pseudomonadota > Alphaproteobacteria > Azospirillales > Azospirillaceae > Azospirillum > Azospirillum oleiclasticum. The sequence goes on along the minus strand of NZ_JABFFR010000035.1, from coordinate 50,164 downwards.
CTCGGCTACGGCTATGGGGAGGGGGCGCGCTTCGTGTCGCTGCCCACCCACCACACCCGCAACATCGCGCTGATGGAGCGGCGTGGCCCGGCCTATGTGGAAAGCTGCCTCGCCATCCCGGACAGCGGCCCCCTGCCCGACCCGCTGCCGGAGATCCTGGACCTGATCGCCGCGCACGACGTGGTGTTCAACACCGGCCACGTCTCCGGCCCGGAGGCAGTGCGCGCGGTGGAGGCGGCAAAGGCCGCCGGCGTCACCCGCATCCTGGTGCCGTGCAGCCATTACGACGCCGCGACGGTGGCGGCGGTGACGGCGCTCGGCGCCTGCGCCGAGTTCTCCTTCTTCTTTCTGAGCCACGCCACCCAGGTGGGCCTGACCCATGTGGATTCGGAGGCGCACACCGTGCCCGCCGTCTCCCTGCCGGAGATGGCGGCGCTGATCCGCGCCGCGGGGCCGGAGCGCACGATCCTGTCCGGCGACTGCGGTGTCGCCGTGCTGCCGCCGCCGATCGAGGGCTTCCGCGAGTTCCTGCTGATGATCGCCAGCGCCGGTTTCGACCGCGACGCGCTGCGCCGGATGAGCGCCGACAACGCCGCGGCGCTGTTCCGGGTCGGCGCATGACTGGCATTATCCAGACAGTGAGTGGCCCGGTCGCGCCCGAGGCGCTGGGCTGGACGCTGATGCACGAGCATGTGCTGTGCGACGTCACCCCCCCCGCGCTGGCCGCCGCCGGCGGGCCGGAGGTGGAGATCACCCTGGAGAACTGCTGGGAGATCCGCCACCACTGGTGCCTGCACCTCGGCAACCACCGGCTCGACCGCGAGGATGTGGCGGTCGCCGAGCTGGAGCGGCTGAAGGGCTCCGGCGGCAGCGCCCTGGTGGAGCTGACCTGCGCCGGCATCGCCCCCGATCCGGAAGGGCTGCGTCGGGTCTCGGCGGCGTCCGGCGTGCACATCGTCATGGGTTGCGGGCACTACATCGAGTCCTATCTGGCGCCCGGCGTCGCCGACCGCTCCATCGAGGATCTGGCGGCGGAGATGGTGGCAGCGGTGCGCCAGGGCGTCGGTCCGTCCGGCGTGCGCGCCGGGATCATCGGGGAGATCGGCTGCTCGAACCCCTGGACGGAGACGGAGCGGCGCATCCTGCACGCCGCGGTGCTGGCGCAGCGGGAGACGGGGGCGGCGCTGAACATCCACCCGCCGCGCCAGCCCATCCACCCGGCGGAGGTGGTGGCGTTCGTCGCCTCCCACGGCGGCGACCCGTCGCGCACGGTGATCAGCCATGTCGACCGCACGCTGTTCACCGACGACGACCTGTTCCGTCTCGCCGACAGTGGCGCGATCATCGAGTTCGACTTCTTCGGGATCGAGTCGTCCTATTACCCCTTCCAGCACGACATCGATCTGCCCAACGACGGCATGCGGCTGCGCATGATCCGCCGGCTGATCGACCGCGGTCATCTCGACCGGATCACCCTGTCGCAGGACATCTGCACCCGCACGCGGTTGCAGCGCTGGGGCGGTCACGGCTACCGGCACCTGTTCGCGAACGTGGTGCCGGTGATGCGCCGCCGCGGCTTCACGGAGGACGAGATCGACACACTGCTGGTCCGTACGCCCCGTCGTCTGCTCACGATCCCGGCATGACCGCTCCCGACGGGCGGCGGCTCGGCATTGCCCTGGTGATGCTGGCGGTGCTGTTCTTCACGCTGCTGGACAGCACCGCCAAGGCACTGGCCGGCAGCCATTCCATGGGCATGCTGGTGTGGGCCCGCTACGCCTTCGGGCTCGGCTGGCTGCTGCTTCTCATGCCGAAGGGGCATGGTCTCCAGCCCTTCCACACGGCGCGGCCGTGGGTGCACGCGCTGCGCGGGACGCTGATCATGGCGTCCACCGGCTTCATGTTCGCTTCCGTCCGCCACCTGCCGCTCGCCACCATCTACGCCATCTCCTTCCTGTCGCCGCTGCTGGTGGCGGCGATGTCCGTGCCGTTTCTGGGAGAGCGGGTGCGGCCGGCGCAATGGCTGGCCATCCTCGGCGGCTTCGCCGGGGTGCTGGTGGTGGTGCGACCGGGCATGGTGCCGGTGGACTGGACGATCCTGCTGCCCTTCGGGATGATGGCCACCTACGCACTCTACCAAATCCTCACGCGGATGACCGGCCTGTCGGACCCGCCGCTGACCGCCTTGCTGCACGTGACGCTGGTCGGGTTCCTGGCGGCGTCGCTGGCGCTGCCGGTGTCGTGGAGCGCGCCGGACCCCTGGCATTGGGCCGCCTTCGCCGCCATGGGAGCGCTCGGCACCGCGGGGCACCTGTGCCTGATCAAGGCGCTGACCATCGCACCCGCGTCCGCCGTGTCGCCCTTCACCTACACGCAGATCATCTGGGCGACGCTGGTCAGCGTCCTGTGGTTCGGCCAGATGCCGGACGCCCCGACCCTGGCCGGTGGCGCCATCGTGATCGCCAGCGGGCTGTGGCTGATGCGGATGGGGACACGCTGAGCGACCGCGTCCCCCGACGGTTGCGGCATCCGGAAGGTACACATATAGTTCGACTTTCCAACAGTCGAGCCTTGCATGTCCCTCCGCATCCTGATCGCCGACGACCATCCGCTGATGCGCTCCGCCCTCCGCCAGGCCGTGACCCTGGCGCTTCCGGAGGTCGATTTGCTGGAAGCGGCCCGGTACGAGCAGATCGGACCGGCGCTGGAGGCGGCCGACGGCGCCGACCTCGTGGTGCTCGACCTGCACATGCCAGGGATGAGCGGCTTCATCGGGCTGATGGAGCTGCGCTCGGAGCATCCGGGCATCCCGGTGCTGGTGGTCTCCGCGTCCGAGGACCACACCACCATCCGGCGCGCCATCGACTGCGGCGCGTCGGGCTTCGTGCCGAAATCGGCGCCCAACTCGGCCATCGCGGAAGCGCTGCACGCCGTGTTGGACGGCGAGATCTGGATGCCCCCCGTCGAGGAGCGGGAGGCGGCGGGTGCCGCACCGCTGCACCGCGCCGCCTCGCTGACACCGAAGGAGCTGCGGGTTCTGGCCGGCATCGCGGCCGGCAAGCTGAACAAGCAGATCGCCTACGAGATGGATGTGACCGAGAAGACGGTGAAGGCGCACGTCACCACCATCCTGCGCAAGCTGGGCTGCCACAGCCGCACCCAGGCGGCGGTCATCGCCAGCCAGTTGGCGCTCACTCCCCCGCCGCCGGAGTGATCCGGTCGTCGTCGTTGGCGGCGGAATGCTGCGCCAGAAGCTGGCCGACCAGCGCCCGCAGCGAGCCGGGCCGCAATGGTTTGTGGAGGAGTTGCACCCCCTCCGCCTTCGCCGCCGCGCGCACGGCGTCGCCGCGGTCGGCGGTGATGATGGCCGCTGGCACCACCCGGCCGAAGGCCGCGTGCAGATCGCGCAGGGTGTCGAGGCCGGATACCCCGGCCCCCAGATGGAAGTCGGAGAGGACGACGTCGGGCACCGCGCCGCCGAGCGCCGCCAGCGCCTGCTCCGCATTGGCCGCGGTGACCACCCGGCAGGACCAGCCGGTGAGCAGCCGCTCCATCCCCTGGGCGATGGTGGTGTCGTTCTCCACGCAAAGGATCAGCGCGCCGCCGAAGTCACGCGCCTGCCGGCGTGCAATGGGGGCGGTCACCGGCACCGGCTCCTCCGACAACGGCACCAGCACCGAAAAGCCGCTGCCGCGGCCCGGCACGGAGCGCACGCCGATGTCGTGGCCCAGCATGCCGGCCAACCGCTCGACGATGGCGAGACCCAGCCCGAGGCCGCGCCCGTCGGCGCCATGGTCGTCGAGCTGACGGAACTCCAGGAAGATCTCCTGCCGCTTGTCCTCCGGAATGCCGGGGCCGGTGTCCCACACCTCCACCGACAGGAAGGCGCCGCGGCGCCGGCAGCCGAGCAGGACCCGACCGGTCGCGGTGTAACGCACGGCGTTGGACAGATAGTTCTGGAGAATCCTCCGCAGCAGATGCGGGTCGCTGCGCACCGTGGCGCGGCTTGGGACCATGCGCAGCGGCAGCCCCTGACGGGCGGCCAGAACGGTGAACTGCTGCCCGAGCGGTTCCAGCAGCTCGGCGATGCGCAGTGGGCGGGGGACGGGGCGCATGACGCCGCTGTCGAGCTTCGAGACCTCGGTCAAGTCGCCCAGTATGTGCTCCAGCGAGCGCAGCGAGCCGTCGATCTGCCCGAGCGCCGGATTCTCCGCCGCATCGCCCAGGCTCGCCAGGAACAGCCGCGCGGCGTGCAGCGGCTGCATCAGGTCGTGGCTGGCGGCGGCCAGGAACCGGGTCTTGCCGAGGTTTGCGCGTTCCGCCTCCGCCTTGGCCGCGGCCAGCGCGCGGGTGCGCTCGGCGATGCGGCGCTCCAGCGTCTCGTTGGCCTCCTGCAGGGCGGCGGCGGCGCGGTGCCGCTCGGTCACGTCGGTGTAGACGGCGACGAAGCCACCGTCCGGCATCGGGTTGGTTGCGATCTCCAGCACCGTGCCGTCGGGGCGGGCGCGCACATACACGTCGGGGCGCCCCTGGCGGCGCGGGTCGGTCCACCGGGCGAGCAGCGTGTCGATCACCCCGTCGCGGCCATACTCGCCACGCCCGTCCATGTAGCGGACGAGATCGGCCAGCGTGGTGCCCACCTGGAGCACGTCGTCGGGGATGTCGAGAATATCGCGGAAGCGGCGGTTCCAGGTGGTGGCGCGCAGCGACTCGTCGAAGACGCAGATGCCCTGCCCGACATTCTCGATCGTGGCACGCAGCAGCTCGTGCTGCTTGAGGATCGCGCGCGACGCGTCGCCGATGATGGAGCGCGCGTCGGTGCGCGACAGGCGGCGGTCGGACAGCAGACCCGCCACCACCACCCGGGCCGAGGCGGTGCCGATGGCCCCCGCCAGAAGCCGCTCGGTCGCCCGGATCGCCTCGGCGTCGCTGCGCGCAAGCAGCGCGCTTTCCAGGCTGCCGAGCGGAGGCTGCACGCTGCCGAGCAGCGTCTGGAAGGCGGCGTCGGCCTTCGCCCTCCCGACGTAGCGCATGGCGAGGTCGTGCAGGTCGGCCAGCGTCGCCGCCTTGGGCCCGGCCGCGGCCTCCTCCGGGTCCGGCGGGCGACGGACGAAGCGCGCAGCCTGCGCGGCTTCCAACGCCGACGGCCGGGTCAGCAGGGACCCCGCCACATAGACGAGCAGGTTGGGCCCCAGGCTCCACAGCACCGCGTTGGTCAGCGGGTCGATGCCGGGAATACCGCCAAGCGCCAGCGGGCTCAGCCCCGTAAGCCCGAAGGGACCGGCGCGCAGCGCCTCGGCCGACAGCCAGCCGGCGTTGGCGAAGGAGGGCAGCAGCATGGTGTAGGCCCAGCCGAGGAAGCCCGCGCAGATGCCGCCGAAGGCGCCGGCGCGTGTCGCCCGCGCCCACACCAGTCCGCCCAGCAGCGCCGGCGCGAATTGCGCCACCGCCGCGAAGGACATGATGCCGATGGTCGCCAGCGGAATGGCGGAGCCGATCAGCCGGTAGCAGCCATAGGCCATCACCAGGATGACGATGACCGCGGTGCGACGGACCGCCAGCAGCACCGGCGCCGGATTCTCCCGCAGCCGCCGGTCGCCGAGGCGCAGCGCCATCAGGACGGGGACCGCGATGTCGTTGCAGATCATGGTGCTGAGCGCCACCGTCTCGACCAGGATCATGCTGGTGGCGGCCGACAGACCGCCGATGAAGGCGACCAGCGCCAGCCAGGGCCAGCCGTCGCGGAGCGGGATCGACACCATGAAGGTGTCGGCGTTGGCCGTGCCGTCCGGGAACAGCAGCAGCCCGGCGAAGGCCACCGGCAGGACGAACAGGTTGATGACGACGAGATAGGCCGGGAACAGGCGCGAGGCGGTGCGGATGTCCTTGGCGTGGGTGTTCTCCACGACCGCCACATGGAACTGCCGCGGCAAGCAGATCATGGCAAGCCCGGAGAGCAGGCAGGCGACCCACCAGTCGATGCCGATCGAGCCGGGGCTGATCGACCGCAGGAAGGCGGGATGGGCGTCCAGCGCCTCCATGAAGGCGGCGGGGCTGCCGAAGATGGCGAAGGCGATGGCCGCACCCACCCCGACCGCGGCGGCCAGCTTGACGATCGACTCCGCCGCGATCGCCATCATCAGGCCGCGGTGGTGCTCGTTGGCGCTGATGCCGCGCACGCCGAACAGAATGGCGAAGGCGGCCATCAGGAAGGCCACCATCAGCGTCGTGCCGCCGGGGAGCCGGTCCACCTCGGCCCCCAGGGTCGGGCCGGCCAGCGCCTCGAAGCTGATGGTGATCGCCTTCAGCTGCAGCGCGATGTAGGGCAGCAGCCCGACCACGGCGGCGGCGGTCACCAGCGCCGCCAGCCCCTGGCTCTTGCCGTAGCGGGCGGACAGGAAGTCGGCGATGGAAACGACGTTCTCGGCCTTGGCGACCTGGATGATCCGCGCCAGCAGCCGCCAGCCCAGCAGGAACAGAAGGATCGGGCCGACATAGATGGGCAGGAAGTAGAAGCCGTCGGCCGCCGCCCGCCCGACGGCACCGTAGAAGGTCCAGGAGGTGCAGTAGACGCCGAGCGTCAGCGCGTAGAGGACCGGCGTGCGCCGTTCCCCATGGGCCGCGGCGGTGCGGTCGCCGTACCACGCGATGGCGAAGAGGGAGGCCAGATAGGCCAGCGACACCACAATGACGAGCCAGCTTTCCATGCGCCCCGCCATAGCAAAGGTTGGCCCCACCGACAATGGGCCGCCTTTCAGCAAGACAACCTCCCCCGCCGGGCGGAGGAGGTTGCTGTCTCCCGTCCCCGCCCCGCAGGGGAGCGTCCAGGCGGGGGGAGGAGTTGGTCGGAGGTCAGTCGTGCTGGTAGATGTCCACGTCCTTGGTCTCGCGGACGAACAGCATCCCGATGACCAGCGTCGCCGCGGCGATCACGATCGGATACCAGAGGCCCGAGTAGAGGTCGCCGGTCGCCGCCACGATGGCGAAGGAGGTGGTCGGCAGGAAGCCACCGAACCAGCCGTTGCCGATGTGGTAGGGCAGCGACATGGAGGTGTAGCGGATGCGGGTCGGGAACATCTCCACCAGCATGGCGGCGATCGGGCCGTAGACCAGCGTCACGTAGATCACCAGCACCGTCAGCAGCAGCACCGTCATCACGTGGTTGATCTGCGCCGGGTCGGCCTTGGCCGGGTAACCGCCCTTGCCCAGCGCGTCGCTCAGCCCTTTCTCGAAGGCCGCACCCGCGGCCTTGGCATCGACCGGCGCGTGGTTGGTGGAGGGGCCGTGGCCGAGGTTGACGGTGGTGTTGGTGGCCGGCGCGGCGGAATAGGCCGGGATGACCGTGCTGCCGACCTTGATCTGCGCCACCGTGCCGGCGGGTGCGGCCTCGTTGCTGTAGGGGACGCCGCGCTTCACCAGCGCGCTCTTGGCGATGTCGCAGGAGCTGGTGAACTGGCTGGTGCCGACCGGGTTGAACTGGAACGAGCACTCGTTGGGATCGGCGACCACGACCACCGGCGACGTCGCGATGGCCTGCTCCAGCGCCGGGTTGGCGAAGTGGGTGATGCCCTTGAAGATCGGGAAGTAGGTCAGGCAGGCCAGCAGCAGCCCGGCCATGATGATCGGCTTGCGGCCGATGCGGTCGGACAGGGTGCCGAAGATCACGAAGAAGGGGGTGCCGAGCAGCAGGGCGCCGGCGATCATCAGGTTCGCCGTGTAGGCGTCCACCTTCAGCGTCTGGGTCAGGAAGAACAGCGCGTAGAACTGGCCAGTGTACCAGACCACCGCCTGGCCGGCGACGAGGCCGAAGAGCGCGAGCAGCACGATCTTCAGGTTGCCCCAGCGGGCGAAGGACTCGGTGAGCGGGGCCTTGGAGTGCTTGCCCTCCTCCTTCATGCGCTTGAAGGCCGGGCTCTCGTTCAGCATCAGCCGGATCCACACCGAGATGCCGAGCAGCACGATGGAGATCAGGAAGGGAATGCGCCAGCCCCAGGCGTCGAAATCCTCCGCCGACATGGACAGGCGGCAGCCCAGGATCACCAGCAGCGACAGGAACAGGCCCAGCGTCGCCGTGGTCTGGATCCAGGACGTGTAGGCGCCGCGCTTGCCGTGCGGGGCATGCTCGGCCACGTAGGTGGCGGCACCGCCATACTCGCCGCCCAGCGCCAGACCCTGGAGCAGTCGCAGGACGATCAGGATGATCGGGGCCGCGATGCCGATGGCCGCGTAGTTCGGCAGGACGCCCACGATGAAGGTGGACAGGCCCATGATCAGGATGGTGACGAGGAAGGTGTGCTTGCGCCCGATCAGGTCACCCAGCCGGCCGAAGAACAGCGCGCCGAAGGGACGCACGGCGAAACCGGCGGCGAAGGCCATCAGCGCGAAGATGAAGGCCGCCGTCGGGTTCACACCGGAGAAGAACTGCTTGGCGATGACCGCGCTGAGCGAGCCGTAGAGGTAGAAGTCGTACCATTCGAAGACCGTGCCGAGCGAGGACGCGAAGATGACCTTGCGCTCCTCGCCCGTCATCGGGGTGTCGGCCGTACCGGCCGTTGCTGCGTATGCCATGTCCCACACTCTCCCCAGAGACTTCGGGCGTTCGCCGTGCGTCGCCCTTCGTTCGTGGCGCGATAGTGTGGTGTACGAATGGTTGCCGTCACCCCCGACCATGGTCGGGGGTCGGGCGGCGCCCGCTCACTCTGCCGCAACGGGGTGGTGCGCGGCTCCCGCGCCGCGGCGGATATCGCGGGACAGGCGGGCGCGGCGCTTGCGTGCCCAGATGACCACGCCGGTGACCGACAGGGCAGCCACCACCACCCCCATGAGCGACACCAGGATGCGGCCCGGCACGCCCAGGATGCGGCCGGAATGCAGCGGGAACTGCGCCTGCACGAACAGGTCGGCCATGGTTCCCACCCAGGGCTGGCGATCCCCCAGGTAACGGCCGTCGGTGGAATCGAAGTAGAGCCGCGCCGGCCCGACCCCCGCCGCCCCGTGGTCGTCGCCCGGATGGTGGAAGTTCACGCCGTAGAGCCCGTAGTTTGGCGAGAAGAACACGCTGCCCACCGGTTCCTCCCAGCCGCGGCGCGCCGCCTCCGCCTGCGCCCGCCCGATGATCCCGGGGAAGTCGATCCCCGGCTCCATGGGCTCGTGCAGCGGGGTGGGCGTGCGCGTGTCGAAGGGCGAGGGGGTGACCGACGAGACGAGCTGCATCGCCGGCATGAACACCTCGCGGTAATAGGCGAGCGTGAAGGCGGTGAAGGCCAGGATGAACAGCATCGCCCAGGTCCACAGACCGAAGGCGCGGTGGATGTCGAAGTTGATGCGATAGGCGCTGCCGTCGGTCCGGATCTTCCAGGCCGGCGCCCAGCGCCTCCACCAGCCGCGCGGCACCTCGCCCTCCCCCCGCCGGCGCCTTGCGGGCAGGGTCAGATAGGCGCCGACGAAGCAGTCGATGGTCCAGCCGGCGGCGACGATCCCCATGAACCACAGCCCCCAGTCGTCGATGCCCGCGATCTCCGGGATGTGGAGGCTGTAGTGCAGCTTGTAGAGGAAGGAAATGAAGGTCTCCGTGGTGATCGGCCAGGCGGCCCCCCATTCCCGCCGCCCCAGCTCCTCGCCGGTGGCGGGGTCGAGGAAGACCTGGTTGTAGCCCGGCTCGAACAGCCGGCCGGTGGCCGGATCGACCCGCGGCCACACGAAGAGCGACAGCGATTCGCCCGGCTCGACCGCCAGGGGGATGAAGGTGGCGCGCACCCTCGGATCACGCTCCTCCACCCGCCGGGCAAGCTCCAGCGACGGCAGCGCCTGGCCGGTGCCGGCCACATGGGTCAGGTGCGGGTTCAGCAGGTCGTCCAGCTCGTGGTCCCAGGAGATGACCGCGCCGGTCGCACCGGCGATGAACAGGAAGACCGCGGCGCCAAGGCCGAACCAGCGGTGGAGGAGGGTCCAGAACGCGCGCATGGCATCAGAACTCGAAGGTTGTTGACAGGAGGAAGGTTCGCGGCGCCCCCGGCGCCAGCCAGCCGGGCGCGTAGGACGAGGACGCCCAATAGTCCCGGTCGAACAGGTTCTCGACGTTGGCGCGGATGGTGATGGGCATGCCCGCCGTCTCGATGCGGTAGCGGGCGCCGATGTCGAACCGCGTCCAGCTCGGGATGCTCTGGGTGTTGGCGTTGTCCACATATTGCGAGCCGGTGTGGATGACGCGGCCGGACAGGGTCAGTCCCGGCAGGAAGGGCGCGTCCCATTCGGCACCCGCGTTCACCTGCCAGCGCGGCACGCCGGGCGCGTCCTTGCCGTCGTTGGTGCCGTTCGCGGTACGGGTCAGGGTCGGATCGGTGAGGCTGACGCCGCCCAGCAGCCGGACGCCCGGAACCAGCTCGCCATAGGATTGGAACTCCAGCCCGCGGTTGCGCTGCTCGCCATCCACCCCCAGCACACCGGTGGAGCTGGTGGCGGTGGCGCTGGGCTGGGTGATGCGGAAGGCGCTGAGGGTGGTCACGACGCTGCCCCAATCGACCTTCACCCCCGCCTCGATCTGCTTGGAGACATAGGGGGGCAGAACCTGTCCGGCGTTGGCGTAGGTGCCGCCGACCACCACGCCCTGCTGCAGCCCCTCGATGTAGTTGCCGTAGAGCGACACGTTGTGCCAGGGCTTCACCACCAGCCCCGCGGCCGGGGTCACCGCCGTCTCGCGGTAGCGGGTGGTGACGGCCCCCGTCGTGGTGCTGTAGTTCCGGGTCAGCACACGCTGGTGCCGCAGCCCGCCGATGAGCTGCACCCGCTCGTCCAGCACCGAGAGGACATCGCCGATGGCGAGGCTCGACAGGGTGCTGTCGCTGGTCTTCGGCGGGTCGAAATCACGGGTCGCCGGCTCCGCCGCCGTCACGGGTTCGTACAGGTTGGAGCGGATGGTGCCGGCGATGGTCCGGGTCAGCCCCTCCGTCCGCTGGTGGAACCGGGTGCCGCTGACGGTGAGCTGGTGGTCCACCGGCCCGGTCGTCAGACGCCCGCGCACACCGATTTCCTGCGTGTCGGTGACGTAGTGCTGCTTGAAATGGGCGGCGTTGCCGGTGAGGTCGCCGGCGGCGTTGGTCACCGTCGGGAAGTAGGTCAGCCGCTCGAACCCCGTGTCGCGCGCACCGACCGCGGCGAAGGCGGTCCAGTCCGACGTCAGGTCGGCCTCCGCCCTCACGGCACCGAATATGTCCTCGATGTCCACCCAGCTCCAGGGCTGGAACCAGTTGGAGGAGGTGTCCGGGGCCTTGGGCACCGGGGTGCCGGGTCCGACATAGGTGATCAGGGTCGGCGCGTCCAACTTCTGCTTCTGATAGCCCAGATCGGCGGACACCCGCACCCGCTCACCGCGGAAATCCAGCCCGGCGACCGCAAGGCCCATCTGCTGCGACTGGTCATCGACCGCGGTGTCCCCATCGCGGTACAGGCCGTTGAAGCGCACGCCGAACTGCTTGTCGGCGCCGAAGCGGCGACCGACATCGACATGCCCGCCGAACTGCCCGTCCGACAGGTAGCTGGTGGTCAGGCGGGTCAGCGGCTCGTCCTCCGCCCGCTTCGGCACGAGGTTGACGGTGCCACCGACGCTCCCCGTGGGCGCCATGCCGACGAGCAGCGCGTTGGGCCCTTTCAGGATTTCCACGCGTTCCGCCATCTCCACCGCCACGGTCAGCGCCGGCACCACGCCGTACAGGCCATTGAAGGCGAAGTCCTGGTTGCTGGAGGCGAAGCCGCGGATCATCAGCGGCACCGAATAGCCGGTGCCGGGCCAGGAGGCCCGCACCGAGGCGTCGTTGGCAGCGACGTCGGCGACGCTGCGCGCCTGCTGGTCGGCCATGGTCTTCGCGGTGTAGCTGGACTGGTTGAAGGGCGTGTCCATCACGTCGCGGTTGCCCAGCATCCCGACCCTGCCGCCGCGCGCCACCTGCCCGCCGGCATAGGCGGGCGGCAGGTTGCCGATCTCCGCCTGGGCCGGCGCCAGGACGCGGCCTTCCACCGTCACCGGCTCCAGCACCATGGCGCCGTCGGCGGGGGCCGGCTCCAGCACGACGGTGCGGCTGTCGGTCATCCGCCACACCACCCCGGTGCCGGCCAGCAGACGGGCCAGCGCGTCGCGTGGCGCCATCCGTCCATTCACACCGGGGCTGGTCCGGCCGGCCAGCACCGGCTGGTCCACCGACACTTGCCAGCCCGACTGCCGGCCGAAGGCGGTGACCGCGCCGTCCAGCGCCTGCGCGGCGATGGCGAAATCGACGGCGTCGCCGGCCTGGGTCACCTCCGTTCCCCGGTTGGACGGCCCCGGCTCCGCCGCGACCGCGGCGCCGGGCATCGCCATCGCCACCAGCGCCAACGCCGTTCCCCCCATCAGCCACGCCGCCGTCGGCACACCGGCCGGTACATGATCCGCTCGCAACACCCTCTGCCCCCATCATGACCAATTCGGCGAGTGCGTGTCATTCGCACTTTCAGGCAGGTGACGAAGCCGGCGCCGTGATTTCTCGCGCGGCACCGGAAAAAATCGCGTCAGGAGGTGGAAACGACGAGTAGCCAGGGGGTGACCGCCCGCACCGTGCCGCCGTAAGGGCCGACCAGGGCGCGCAGCGCCCGTGCCGGGTCGGTCAGGTCGTAGACGCCGGTCACCCGCCGGTCGTCCAGCCCGCCGCCGGTGACCAGGATCGCGCCGCTGTGGTTGCGGCGGATGGTGTCGATGACGGACTCGAGCGGGCGGTCCGCAACCACCAGCCGCCCGCCGCGCCACGCCGCGACATCGGCGGGGTCGATGGCGCGACGGTGGACGGTGCCGGTTCCGCGATCGATCAGCAGGCTTCCGCCCGGTGTCAGACTCTCCTCCCCGGCCGCGTGGGCGACGGACACCGAACCCTCGGCCACCGCCACCGCCACGGTGTTGCCGGTGACGTCGACATCGAAGGCGGTGCCGGTGACGGTGATGGTCGCCCCCGGCACGCGCACGACGAAGGGCCGCGCCCGGTCGTGCGCAACTCGGAAGAAAGCCTCCCCCTCCAGCAGGGATACCGTGCGCCGGTCACCGTCCAACCGGCTGTCTATGGCGCTGTCGCCGGCGAGCACGACGCGCGAGCCGTCGGCCAGGGTGACCTCCCGCAACTCCGCGGCACCCGTCCAGTGATCGGCGGTCAGACGGATCTGGACGAATGGCATCAGCGCCAAGGCGGCGATGCCGGCCGCCAGCGCCATGCCGGCCACGCGCCACCGCCGCGATCTGGCGACGCGCGGGCGCAGCGGCACCACCAATGGGGCGGCGGGCTCCGCCGTCAGGACCGGGCCGATGGCCCCGGTCCCGGCCCAGGCACGGCCCGCCACCGCCCAGGCGCGGGCGTGCCGCGGATCCGCGGCGATCCAGGCGTCGAGGCCGTTCCGCGTCTCCGGGTCGTCCGGCTCCGCGTGCAGCCGGAACAGCCAGTCCGCCGCCTGCTCCAGAATGCTGTCGGGAATGCCTTCGCCAGGGCCGCTCATCATGCCGTCCGATCCGTACGCGGGCGACGCGGCCCGCCCGGCCGCACCCATCCCCTGAGTAGACGTTCCACGCCGGGCTTTTTCTCACGACAGGGCGCGGGCCGTGTCACCGGTCGGGCTCGATCAGGCTGCGCATGACCCGGACCATGGCGTCGCGGGTCAGCCGGTGGGCAGTGGCGACGGAGACGCCCAGCCGCTCGGCGATCTGCTGGAAGGTCAAGCCGCCGAAGCGGTGCAGCTCGAAGGCCAGCCGTGTCCGGTCGGGAAGGCCGGCCAGCGCGGCGTCGATCCGCTTCAGCTCGTCCCGATGGATCAGCAGCTCCTCCGGCGAGGGCGCCAGCGGCTCGGCCTCCTCGATGTGGCTGCGGGAATCGTCGCGGCGCGATTCCGCGGCCAGCCGGCGCACGCAGTCGAAGGCGAGGTTGCGGACGATCCGGTAGAGATAGGCGACGGGCTGGCGCAGCGCGTCCTCCTCCGCCCGCGGGTTGGCGAAGCGGAGGTAGGATTCCTGCACGATGTCCTCGGCCCGCGCCCGGCAGCCGACGATCGGCGTGGCGTAATCGACCAGCGCGGCCCGATGGCTGAGGAAGAGTTCGAGCCTGCCCCTGTCGTGATCCAACCCGGTCGTCCGTCGCAAGGCCGGCCGCAACGCCGGCCATCCGGGCGAGATTAGTCCGAGTGCGAATGATTCTCAACAGCGTCTTGCGCCGGATGCCGCTCGCGCCAGTCCGCCACATCGATGCGGGGCATGTCGAACAGGTCGGTGGAGCGGGCGTACCAGCCGCGCCCGTGCATGCGCGCGACGAGGCCGAGCTTCGGGGTGTCGACGTAGCATTTCGCGGCGTCGAGGACCGCGTCGTCGTGGATGTGCATGGCGAGCACTTGGCCGACCACCAGCGACCGGCTGGGGCCGAGCTCCAGGATGGTCATGCGTTCGCACTCCAGCGCCACCGGGCTGCAGGCGATGCGGGGCGGGCGGACCTTGACGGAAGGCGCCGTCTCCAACCCGGCTTCCGCCAGTTCATCGACCTCCGGCCCGAACTCGATGGCGGTGACGTTCATCCGCTCCGCCACCGCCTCCGACACCAGATTGACGACGAACTGTCCGGTCTCGCGGATGTTGCGGGCGGTGTCCTTCGGGTCGCCGGCACGGGCGCCGATGCCCAGGCACACCACCGGCGGATCGTCGGAGAACATGTTGAAGAAGGAGAAGGGCGCCGCGTTGCGCCGGCCCTCCGGGCTCTCCGTCACCACCCAGGCGATGGGGCGCGGCAGGATGGTGGAGGCCATCAGCTTGTACCGGTCCCTCGGGGCGAGGTCGGCGAAGTCGAAGAGCATGCGGGCGGGCTCCGGAACGGGAAACGGGGCGGGGGCGGCCGCCGGCCGTTCCCCGCATCACCCTGCCCCGCCCTTCCGCAAAGGTCCACCCCCGCCCGCATGCGGGGAGCGGAAGGCACCCGCGCGATGGCCGGCGGTGCCCCGCCCGTCAGCGGTGCTTGAACACGGCGTCCACGAAACGGCCACCCGACCGCTCGAACGCGGCGTGGTATTCGGCCTCGGTCACCAGCCAGCCCGGCGGGCACCCCTGTCGGATCACCGGCTCGTCCTCGTCCAGGTCGTCGAGTTCGCCGGAGACCTCCGGCAGGACCGGCTGTGGCACAGGAGCGGGTCGGCGCAGGGGACGGGCCGCCGGCGTGCGCGCCGGTTCGGCCTTGGCCGGAGCCGGGGCCGCAGCCGGCATCGTTGTGGCCGGGATTGTTGTGGCCGGGATCGCGGCGGAGGGACGCGCGATGCGGGTGGCCATGGACGGCGGCTGCAGGCCGCGGATGCAGGCGATCACATCCACGGAACGGAGCCGCAGATCGCGGGCGATATCGGAGGTGCTCTGGCCGGAACGGTAGCGGCGGGAGATCTCGCCGATCTGCAGGCTGTCCATGACGTCGCTCGCGATCTGTGGATGACGGGTTGACCTCCACTCTGTCCGGCAATGGTTAACGCGATGAAACCAGACGTCACAAAGGCTTGCGCGCATTGGTGGTAGGCCAAGCGCGGCCGGCGACGGCCAGGACGGCCGCGGTTGCCGGGATCGCCCCCTCCGGCCCGCCCATGGTGTGCAAGGTCGCCCAGCTCACCGCGCACCAGCCCAGAGGAATGACCATGACCACCCAGGCCGCCGTCCCCCCGGTCATCAGCACCGCCAGTCCCAGCGTCGCGATGGCCGTCGGATCGGGCGCGATGCCGAACAGCTCGGCCGCCGCCGGCGGGTGCCCGGCGATCATGCCGGTGAACGGGTGCAGCAGAAGCCCGTGCAGAAGAAGCGCCCACCCGATCACCCGCGGCACCGACGGCGGCACCACCCGCGGCATCCCCGCTCCAAAGGCTCCGAGCCCGAGCAGCAGCAGCGCTTGCAGGGCGAAGCCACCCGCCAGCCACGGCGCCGCCCAGTTGATCGTCGCGTAGCGGGACCACAGGAAGCTCCAGGCAACCCAGGCCCAGACGAGGGCCAACGCCACCGCGACGACCCGTCCGGACCACGGGCGGGGCCGCGCCGTCCACCAGACCAGGGTCAGCCCGATCGGCAGCGCCGCCAGGTGCAGCGGCCACACCGCCTCGTTGTGAAGAGCGAACATCCGCCAGTAGACACGCGGCGAGAAGAGCAGGAAATCCTCAAGCGAATAACTCCACCAGTCCGCCATCACAGATCGCCCACATCGTCCGCCATGCGCCGGCGCAGCGCGTCGTCGGGCAGCGGACCGGTGGCCGCCGCGACATTCTCGCGGGCATGGTCGGGGCGCGTGGTGGCGGGGATCGTCACCGTCACCGCGGGGTGGGACAGGATGAATTTCAGGATGGCCTGCGCCCAGGTGGTGGCGCCGATCTCCGCCGCCCAGCCGGGGAGCGGGGTGCCCTCCAGCCGGCGGGTCAGGGAACCCTGGCGGAAGGGCCGGTTGACGATCACGGCGATGCCGCGCTCCTGCGCCAGCGGCAGGATGCGGCCCTCCACCTCGCGGTCGAGGATGTTGTAGCTGATCTGGACGAAATCGATCGGCTGCGTGCGCATGATCCGTTCCACCAGATCATGCCGCCGCCCCTCCGAGGTGGTGATCCCGGCGTAGCGCAGCCGCCCCTGTTCCTTCATCGCGAACAGGGTGCGCAGATGCGCCTCCCAGCCCAGCAGGTTGTGGACCTGGAGCAGATCGAACCGCTCCACGCCCCACAGCCCGCGCGACCGTTCGATCTGCACCGGCCCGTCACTGCCGGCCGAGGTCCAGACCTTGTCCGTGGCGAACACGGCGGGCGGATGCCCGAGTGCTGCCAGCCCATGGCCGATCACCGCCTGCGCCGAGCCATACATGGGAGAGGAGTCGATCATCCGCCCGCCCGCGTCGAGGAACGCCGCCATCACGGCGGTGCATTCGCGGCGCAGTGCCGCGTCGTCGCCGACGTTGAAGGTGATCCAGCTTCCCAGCCCGACAGCGGGGATCGCCTCGCCGGACGACGGGATGCGGCGCAGCTCCGGCGAAGCCGGCCGCGCCGACGGACGGCCGGGCCGAAGACCGGACGCGGCGGCGAAGGCCGCGGCTCCCGCGAGAGCGGTGCGGCGGGAGAAAGGGCGAAGAGTCATGGGCGGGCTCCTCCGTGACCGGGTTTGACCGTCGCCATGAAACTGGTGCCGCGGGACCGCCGTTCCTACCCTCGGGCCTGTCCATGAGGTCGCCCGCTGTCAGGTCAGGGGCGCAGGCTCTTCTGCCGGCGGGCGAGCGCCCGGTGCAGCTTCATGCGCTGGGCCACCGTCGGCGGCCGTCCGCGGCCGAAGGCGAACAAGCCGTCCAACCCGCTGCCGAACATCTCCCAATTGCGCACCGGCCCGGTGTCGATGTGCAGGAAGTGGGAGGCCGGATACCACCCCACCCCGCCGCGCTTCATGCCCAGCGCCGCGCTGTGCGCGTCCTCCAGCTTGCTGGGGAAGGTGATGTCGAGCGCCCGGCCATAGAGGTGCTGGCTGTTCTCCGCCACGCCGAAGCCCTTGGCCGCCAGCATGGCGTTGGTCTTCGGCGTGCGGAAGGCCGACAGGATGGTGGCCTTGCCGTGGCCGATGGCGTCCATCAGATCGGCCAGGAAATCCAGCGCCCCCACATCGATCGGGCCGACGGTGCCGGAATGATGGTCGCGCAGGAATTTGCCGAGATCCGCCATGGCGTCGGGCAACGGTCCCGCCGCATCGCGGTAAGGGCCGTCGAAACTCTCGCCGGTGTTCTGGTTCTTCAAGGAGAGCCGGCGCGGCGCCGAGGGCGCCGCCAGGGCCGGCCAGGAGATCAGCGCCAGCGCGCCGCTTCCGATGAGGAGGTCACGGCGCTTCAGGATCGGTCTGGACATGGCCGCCATTGTCTCGCGGAGACGCGGGGCGCTGTCAACCGCGCATCGGTCAACGCGCCTGCGCGAGGGTCAACGCACCTGCGCGAGCGCGAAGCGGATCAGGCTGTCGATGTGGGCGGCGGTGGCCTTGCGGGTGGCCTTTGCGTCACCCGACTCCAGCGCGCGGATGATGGTCAGGTGCTCGGTGGAGTCGGGCACGAGGCGGTCCTTCAGCCGGTCGATCTCGAACAGCCGGGTGGTCGCGCGCATCTGGCGCAGGATTCGGCCCATCACCTCGTTGGCGCAATGGTCGATGAACAGGTTGTGCAGGTTGTCGTCGGATTGCCAGTGGGCGTCGGTGTGGTGGGTGGTGGCGCTCAGCAGCTCCTCGATCTCGCGGCGCACGTCGATGAACTTGCGGCCGGGGATGCGGCCGATGGCGAGCACGGCGGCCTCCGGCTCCAGGATTTCGCGCACCTTGAGGCTCTGGAGATATTCGCCGAGATCGACGCGGCGCACGACGAAGGAGCGGCCGGTCGCCTTGACCACCATCCCCTCCCCTTCCAGCCGTTGCAGGGCCTCGCGGAGCGGGGTGCGGGAGATGCCCAGTGCTTCAGCCAGCCGGCTCTCGACGATCGCCTCGCCGCCGCGCAGGCGGCGGTGCCGGATCATGTCCGACACGGCGGTGTAGGCCTGACCCGCCAGATTGGAGCCCGCTTCCACAGGGGTTTCGGGTACGCTGATGTCGTCGGCCATGCCGCTGGTCTCTCCGGTGCCGGAAGCGGTCGGTGGTATGCCGACGGTGGACAATCGGTCAAGCACCCCTGAATATCCCGGAAGCGCAACCAGGGGAAGACCGGTCGGATGGACGAGCACAGCGGCGCGGAATCGGGGAAGCTGGCCGAGGGTGCCTACCGCTCCGTTCTCGGCGACATCATCCGCTGCGTGCTCCCCGGCGGCACCGTCATCCAGGAGCGCAAGCTGGCCCAGGCGCTGGGCGTGTCGCGCAGCCCGATGCGCGACGCGCTGAACCGTCTGGAGGGCGAGGGTCTGCTGGTCCGGCTGACCGAGCGGCTGCTGACGGTGCGGGTGATCACGCTGGAGGATTACCTGCACAGCCTGGATGTGCGGGCGCTGATCGAGCCGCAGGCGGCGTCTCTCGCCACACCGCGGGTGATGGACGAGGAGCTGGAGCGGATCGACGCCACGCTGCGCGCGATCGAGGCCGCCGACGCCCCGACCCGGGAACAACATTGGGCCTTCGACGAGCTGCTGCACGGCACGCTGGCCGACCGCAGCGGCAATCCCTTCCTCGCCAAGACGATCCGCGAGATGCGCCGCTACACCGAGATCTTCGAGCGCCAGACGGTGCCAGCCCGCATCAGCCCGGGCGCCGCCGACCATCGGGCGTTGGTGGACGCGCTGCGCGAACGCCGTCCCGAACGTGTCAAAAGCGCGATGGCGACCCATATCCGCAACGTCCGAAAACGCACGCTCGCGGGCTTTTGAGCGGGCTGCCGGACCCGACGCCACACCCCGTTTCCGGGCGTCGATCACAGCGGGAACGCCACGCGCCCCCTTGCGTCGTAGTGCGCTCTGTGTATTAAATTGGTATACCATCCGCATGCCGATCGTGGACCCATGGCCTTCCTGTACGGGCCGTCCACCGGACACGACGCCGGCCAGCGCCCAACAAGGAGGGACAAGAATGCTCGTGAACAGGACTTCCCGTCTGGCCACCCTGGCCGCCCTCGGCATGCTCGCCGCCGGCCCCGCCCTGGCCCAGGGCTGCAAGCCCGCGGTGCCGGATTCGGCGCTGGTCAAGCCGGGCACGCTGGTGATGTCGACCAACCCCACCCTGCCGCCGCTCCAGTATGTGGACCAGACCGGCACGCTGAAGGGCATGCGCGTCGAGCTCGGCACGGAGATCGCCAAGCGCCTGTGCCTGACGCCGGAATACATCCGGATCGAGTTCTCGGCGATGATCCCCGGCCTGCAGTCCGGCCGCTGGGACATGATCAACACCGGCATCTTCTTCACGCCGGCGCGCGCCAACCTGATGCAGATGATCCCCTACGAGAAGCAGGCGATCAGCATCTCCGTGCCGGCCGGCAAGGGCGCCACCGTGACCAAGCCCGAGGATCTCGCCGGCAAGACCGTGGGCGTCGAGATCGGCGGCTTCGAGGAGAACAAGACCAAGGCGCTGAACGAGGAGCTGAAGGGCAAGGGCCTAGCGCCCATGACCATCCGCACCTTCGACAACTTCGCGCTCGCCTACCAGGCGCTGCGCGCCGGCCAGGTCGAGGCTGTCGTGTCGATCGATGGCGTGGCGAAGGAGTATTCGGATCGCGGCGACTTCGCCCGCGCGCTGCACGGCCTCTACGCCACGCCCGTGGCGCTGGCCTTCAAGAACAAGCCGCTGGCCGAGGCCGTTCTGAAGGTGCTGAACGAGATGAAAGCCGACGGCTCCTACCAGAAGCTGTTCGACCAGTTCGGCGCGCTGCCGACCGACGGGGATCTGACCCTCGCCGGCCCGGCGACCTGATCGGCATTCGATAGACCCGGGAGGAGGCGATGCAGGTCTGGAGCTGGTCGGGTTTCTTCGACTATCTGACCAACCCGTACATCATGGAAGGGGCGCTCACCACGCTCTGGCTCACGGCGGTCTCCATCGTGGGCGGCCTCATCCTGGGTTTCATCCTGGCGCTGATGAGACTGTCCCCGCGGCGCCTCGTCTCGGCGCCGGCGGGGGCCTATGTGTGGCTGTTCCGCGGCACGCCGCTGCTGGTGCAGCTGATCGTCATCTACACCGGCCTGCCGCAGCTCGGCATCCGGCTCAGCGTCGTGGAATCGGCGCTGATCGGGCTGACGCTGAACGAGGCCGCCTATCTGGCGGAGATCGTGCGCTCCGGCATCCTGGCGGTGCCGCAGGGGCAGGTCCGGGCATCGCGGGCACTCGGCATGCGGGAGGCGCAGATCATGCGCTACATCGTCATGCCGCAGGCGCTGCGCATCATCATCCCGCCGCTCGGCAACTCCGTGAACGGTCTTCTCAAGACCACCTCCGTCACCTCGGTCATCTCCATGGAGGAGCTGCTGCGCCGCACGCAGGTGCTGATCCAGGAGAAGTTCATGGTGCTGGAGCTGTTCGCGGTGGCGGCCATCTACTACCTCCTCATCACCACCCTGTGGGACCTGGTCCAGCGCCGCATCGAGGCCCGTTTCGGGCGCGCCTACCAGCAGAACGGCGCCGGCGCCGAGAGCGACCAGCGCTGACCCCCTCCCCTCTCCCCGAGTTTCGGGCCGGCATCCGGCCGATGGTGGAATCCATGAGCAAGAGCTTTCGCGGCACCTACACCGTGATGATCACGCCCTACGACGCCGAGGGCCGTGTCGATCTGAAGGCGATGGCGGACCTGACCGAATGGCAGATCCGCAACGGCATCCACGGCCTGATCCCACTGGGGTCGACCGGCGAATTCCTGTCGCTGAGCGAGGAGGAGCGCGACGGCGTCGCCTCCACCGTCATCGGCACCGCCGCCGGGCGGGTGCCGGTGCTGATCGGCACCGGGGCGGAGGACACGCGCGAGGCGCTGCGCCTGAGCCGCAAGGCCGAGGCGATGGGTGCCGACGGCGTGATGATCATCCCGCCCTTCTATTCCACCCCCACCGACGACGAGCTGGTCCACCACTACCGCACCGTCGCGGAGGGGATCGGCATCCCGATCATGGTCTACAACAACCCGGCGACCGCCAATGTCGACCTGAAGCCGGCGCTGGTCGCCCGCATCGCCGAGATCGACGGCTGCGACTACATCAAGGAATCGACGCTGGAGGTGACGCGGGTGCGCGACATCATCCGGCTCTGCGGCGACCGGATGACGGTGTTCGGCGGCATCCTCGGCTTCGAATCCTTCGTGGAAGGGGCGCAGGGCTGGGTGGCTGTGGCGTCCAACGTGGCGCCGCGGCCGCTGTCGCGCCTGTTCGAGCTGGTCGCCGACGAGGACGATGTCCGCGAGGCGCACGCGCTCTACCTGAAGTGGCTGCCGGTGATCGAGGCGGTGGGCGGCCAGCGCTACGTCGCCGGCACCAAGGCGCTGCTGACCCACATGGGCTTCGGCGCCGGGGCGCCGCGCCCGCCGCGCCTGCCGCTGCCGGCGGACGTGGACGCCGCGATGCGCGACATCGTGGATTCCTTCGGTCTGCGCTTCACCCTCTGACCGGATCGCGCGCCATGACTGTCGATGCCGACGCCCTCGTCGCCACGCTCGCCCGCCTCGTGGCGGTGCCGACCGCCTACCCGCCGGGCGACACCAGCGGACTGACGCCGCTGCTGGTGCCGGAGCTGGAGGCGCTCGGCTACCGCGTCGGTGTGCACGCCGAACGGCCGGGGCTCGACAACGTGGTCGCCTCCATTGGGGAGGGCGGGCCGCATCTGGTGTTCAACGCGCACGCCGACACGGTGGGCGTGGGCGACGATGCTGGCTGGCGCAGCGACCCCTTCGCGTTGACGGCGGACGGCGACCGGCTTTACGGGCTGGGGGCGTCGAACTGCAAGGGCTCCATGGCCGTCCATCTGTGGCTGGCGGCGGAGATCGCGCGGCGCGGCGGCCCGCGGCGGGGAACGGTGACCTTCACCTTCGTCACCGACGAGGAGAGCCTGGGCCCGCACGGCATGGCCTATCTGCGCCGCGCCGGGCTGGTGAAGCCGGACCTGCTGTGCCTGGGTGCCCCCACCGCCAACACGCTGATCACGGCGGAACGCGGCGTGATGTGGGTGGGCATCGAGACCACCGGCCGCGCCGCCCATGCCGGAGCGCCCGAGACGGGCGACAACGCGGTCGAGCGCATGCTGCGCCTGCTGGCCCGGCTGGAGGCGACGCTGTTCGCCGACATCCGGCGCCGCGTGGACGGGCCGCTGCGCTCCACGGTCAATCTCGGCCAGCTCCACGGCGGCACCAACACCAACGTGGTGCCGAGCCGCTGCCGGGCGGAGATCGACCGCCGCCTGCTGCCGACGGAGACGGTGGACGGCGCCCATGCCGAAATCGTCGCCGCACTGAAGGCGGCCGGCGAGCCGGAGGGGAGCTGGAGCGCCGAGCTGATGCGCGGCACCAACGGCTTCGCCTCCTCCCGCACGGGTGCCCTGGTGACGGCGCTGGCCGGAGCGGTGGAAGCGGTGACCGGGCGGGCCGCCGCCTTCACCGACGCGGTGGGGGCGAGCGACGGCCGCTGGTTCGCCGGGGACGGCATCGAGATCGTGAATTTCGGCCCCGGCGGCGGTTCCGAGGGGCACGCCGCCAACGAGTTCATCAGCCGCGCCGAGCTGGTGGAGAGTGCCGCCATCCACGCCGCCCTCGTCGAGCGGTTGGTCGGGCTGGGCTGACGGGGACCGCCATGCGTCACGGCACCGCCACCGGCGGCGACACCGTCACCCTGCAATTCGACGGGAGCCCCGTCACCGCCCGCAAGGGCGAGACCATCGCCGCGGCCCTCGTCGCCAACGGCCTGCTGGCGCAGGGCCGGGCGCGCACGGGGGAGCCGCGCGGCGTCTTTTGCGGAATGGGCGTCTGCCACGACTGCCTCGTCACCGTGGACGGCCGCGCCGGGGTGCGCGCCTGCATGACCAAGGCGGCCGACGGCATGCGGATCGGGCCGCAGGCCGGCCGGCCGGACGTGCGTACCGGCGGGACCGATCTGGCGCCCCTGCCCGCCGCGCCGCTGGCGGAGGAGGCGGTCGATCTGCTGGTGGTCGGGGCCGGTCCCGGCGGTCTGGCCGCGGCCCTGGCCGCCCGCCGGGCCGGGCTGACGGTGCTGGTCACCGACGAGCGGCCGGCCCCCGGCGGCCAGTATTACAAGCAGCCGGCGACCGAGGGCCTCACCGCCGACGGACAGGCCCTTCAAGGTGCCAAGCTGATCGCCGAGGCCCGCGGCGCCGGCATCGCGCTGCGCGACGACACGCTGGTCTGGGGCGCCTTCCGGGAGGAGGCGGGTCTGGTCGTCGGCGTCTACCGCCAGGGCGTCGCCGGCTACATCCGCCCGCGCACCCTGATCGTGGCGACCGGCGCCTACGAGCAGCCGGGCGTCTTCCCCGGCTGGACGCTGCCCGGCGTGATGACCACCGGGGCCGCGCAGACTCTGCTGCGCAGCTACGGCGTGACACCGGGGCAACGGGTGCTGGTTGCCGGCAACGGGCCGCTGAACCTGCAGGTGGCGGTGGAGCTGCTGCGCGCGGGCGCCGAGGTCGTCGCGGTGGCGGAGGCCGCACCCGCCCCCTGGACGCGCGCCGCCACCGGGGCCGCCATGATGGCGGCGGAGCCGGCTCTGGCCGCCGCCGGTCTGCGCCAGCTCGCGGTGTTGGCCGCCAAGTGCGTGCCGGTGCTGTGGGGTCACCGTCTGGCGCGGGTGGACGGCACCGACCGGGCGACCGACGCGGTGCTCACCGGCCCCGCCGGCGCGGAACGGCGGTTCGCGATCCACGCGGTGTGCGTCGGCGAGGGCTTCTCCCCGGTCAACGAGATCGCCCGGCTGCTCGGCTGCGAGCACCGGGTGCGCGGCGACGGGGCCACGGCCCGGCTGGAGGCGGTGCGCGACGACGCCGGCGGCACCTCGCAGCCGGATGTGTTCGTGGTCGGCGAGGCCGGCGGCTTCGGCGGCGCCCACATCGCCATGGCGCAGGGCCGGCTGGCGGGGGCGGAGGCGGCCCGACGCCTCGGCCACTCCGTGCCGGAGGATGCCGAGGCACGCCGCCTGCTGGCCCGCCACCGCCGGTTCCAGGCGATCCTGTGGCGGGTGTTCGCGGCCGACGACCCCGGCCTGTCGCGGGCCGACGACGACACCCCCGTCTGCCGCTGCGAAGGCGTGGCGCTGGGTGTCCTGCGGCGGACCATCGCCGCGGAGGGGGTGGCCGACCTTCCCACCCTGAAGCGCCTGACCCGCGCCGGCATGGGCCGCTGTCAGGGCCGCTACTGCATGCCGCGTCTGGCGACGCTGGTCGGCCGCCCGGCCGTGGAAGCCGATTTTCCCACGCCGCAGGTGCCGCTGCGCCCGGTGCCGGTGGCGGCACTGGCGGTGGAGAAGCCGGAATGGGGCGGCCACAAGCGCGCCCTGCTGCCGCCCTTCCCGCCGCTGGCCGACACGGCACCGCTCGGCATCGCGGAGGCGCCGGTCGTCGTCGTTGGGGCCGGCATCGCCGGGCTCTCCACCGCGCTGTTCCTGGCGCGCGCCGGGGTGGAGGTGGTGGTGCTCGACCGCGGCCACCCCAACGGTCGCGCGTCCGGCGGCAACGCCGGCAGCCTGCACGGCCAGCTCCTGTCCTTCGACCATGGCGCCAAGGCGGAGGGGGACGGCGGGGCCGCTGCCCGCACCCTGCCCCTCCAGCGCGAGTCCATCGACCTGTGGATGGCGCTCGAACGCGAGACCGGCCGCGACCTGGAGATCAAGCTCACCGGCGGCCTGATGGTGGCGGAGGACGAGCGGGCGCTCGCCTGGCTCGGCGACAAGACGCGGGTGGAGCGGGCGCAGGGCATCGAGTGCCACGTGATCGGTGCCGCCGAGCTGCGGGCTTTGGAGCCGGCGCTGGACGAGCGCTTCGTCGGCGCCGCCTATTGCCCGCAGGAGGGCAAGATCAACCCGCTGGTCGCCACCCAGGCGGTGCTGGACGCCGCGAAGGCGGCGGGGGCGAGGGTCTTCCCGCTGACCGACGTGACCGCCATCGAGCGCGACGCAGCCGGCTTCGCCGTGCACACCCAGCGCGGCGTGATCCGCGCGGGCCGGGTGGTGAACGCCGCCGGCGGCTTCGCGTCGCGGGTGGGGCGCATGCTGGGGGTGGAGGTGCCGGTCTTCGGGGCGCCGCTCCAGATGGTGGTGACGGAGGCGGTGGAGCCGCTGGTGACGTGCCTCGTCGCCCACGCCGACCGCCATCTGACCCTGAAGCAGGCGGCCAACGGCAACCTGATCATCGGCGGAGCCTGGACCGCCGGGCTCGACCCCGTGCACCACCACCCCCGCCCGCTGCGCGCCAGCATCGAGGGCAACCTGTGGGTGGCGCAGCATGTGGTGCCGGCGCTGCGCAAGCTGACGGTGCTGCGGACCTGGGCCGCCATGAACATCAACATCGACGGCGCGCCCATCCTGGGCGAGCATCCGGCCGTGCCCGGCTTCTTCAACGCGGTCACGTCCAACGGCTACACGCTGGGCCCCATCGTCGGGCGGATCACCGCCGACCTGATCCGGCACGGCGAGGCCGGCCGCGACCTCGCCCCCTTTTCCATCGCGCGCTTCAAGACCGCACCGGAGGCCACCCGCCCATGATCGAGATCGTCAACGTCAGCAAGTGGTACGGGAACTTCCAGGTGCTCAAGGACTGCACCACCTCCGTCGCCAAGGGGGAGGTGGTGGTGATCTGCGGTCCCTCCGGCTCCGGCAAATCGACGCTGATCAAATGCGTCAACGCGCTGGAGGAGTTCCAGCAGGGCAGCATCACGGTGGACGGCACCTCGGTCGGTGACCCCAGGACCGACCTGCCGGAGCTGCGCGCCCGCGTCGGCATGGTGTTCCAGAATTTCGAGCTGTTCCCGCACCTGTCGATCCTCGACAACCTGACCATCGCCCAGGAGAAGGTTCTCGGCCGCAAGCGCGACGCCGCGGTCAAAAAGGCGGAGCAGCTTCTGGAGCGGGTCGGGCTTTCGGCGCACGCGAAGAAGTACCCGCTCCAGCTTTCCGGCGGGCAGCAGCAGCGCGTCGCCATCGCGCGGGCGCTGGCGATGGACCCGATCGCCATGCTGTTCGACGAGCCGACCTCGGCGCTCGACCCCGAGATGGTGTCGGAGGTGCTGGACGTGATGGTCACGCTGGCGCGCGAGGGCATGACCATGATGTGCGTGACCCACGAGATGGGCTTCGCCCGGCAGGTCGCCAGCCGCGTCATCTTCATCGACCGTGGCGAAATCGTAGACGACCGCCCGCCGGAACAGTTTTTCGGCAACGAGCGCAGCCCGCGCGCCGAACAGTTCCTCAGCAAGATCCTGCACCACTGACACCGGCCCGACCGGGGGGAGAACGGCCATGGACGTGACGATGCGGCGGATCCTGGCCCGCGGTGACGAGACCCGGGATGGCGCCATCGGCCTGCTGCGCGGCCTGATCGCCGCGACCGCCCTGGGCGAAACGGCGGTGCAGGAACGCGTGGCGGCGGAGTTGCGGGCGCTCGGCTGCACCGTGGAGAGCGTGCGCTACCGCCCCGCCGACGTGCCGATGGTGGAGGAGTTCGCCTCCGACCACGCCATCGACGCGGGCGAGCGGGTCAGCGTCGTCGGGCGGCTGCCGGGAAGCGGGGCCGGCGGACGCAGCCTCGTCCTCTTCGCCCACCCCGACGGCGAGCCGCCGGCCGACACGCAGCGCTGGGAGCGCGATCCCTTCATCGGGGTGATGGAAGGCGGCCGCCTGTACGGCTGGGGCGTCGCCGACGACCTTGCCGGGGTCGCCGCCATGGTGGAAGGGCTGCGGCTGCTGCTGGAGGCCGGCATCCAGCCGGCCGGCGACGTGATCATCGCCAGCACGCCCAGCAAGCGCCACGCCCGCGGCGTGTCCGCCCTGCTGCACGGCGGCCTGACCGCCGACGCCGCACTCTACCTGCATCCCGCCGAATCCGGTGCCGGTCTGTCCGAGGTGAAGGCCTTCGCCGCTGGCCAGCTCGATTTCCGCATCACCGTGGTTGGCCGCCCGCCCGCCACGACGGAGCCGCACCAGACCGGCTTCGCCCACCGGGCCGTCAACCCGGTGGACAAGGCGATGCTGGTGTGGAAGGCGCTGCGCGACCTCGACGAGCGGCGGGGCCTCTCGGTGCGGCACCCGCGGCTGCAGGCCGCGGTCGGGCGCTCCACCAACCTGATGGTCACGCACATGGCCTGCGGCGAACCAGAGCGGCTGTCCCGCGTCGCCGACCGCTGCGTGCTGGGCGGTGCCGTCTCCTTCCCGCCGCCGGAACGGCTGGCCGACGTGCAGGCGGCCATTGCCGCCGCGGTCGCCGAGGCCGCGGCCGGCGACCCCTGGCTGGCGGAACACCCGCCGGTGATCCACTGGGACGCCGGCGTCACCGGCGCCGAGGTGCCGGAAGACCACGCGCTCTGGCGCACGGTGTCGGGAGTGATGCAGGCGGTGACCGGCCGGCCCCCGCACGTCAACCCCATGCACACCTCCAGCGACATCCGCAACCCGATGGTGCAGAAGGGAATTCCCACCGTCGGCCTCGGCCCCCTCTGCGGCGACCTCACCCAGACCGGCGGCCATGACGAGTGGGTGGATGTGGACGACTACCTCCGCTGCGTGACTGCGACCGCCGGCATCATCGCCACCTGGTGCGGGGCGGGGCGTCCGCCGGGCCGGTAATCGCCACGTCCCTGTGCCGTTCTGCCGCAGGTGCCGCGGCGGGCTGGACCCCGGCAAGTCTATTATATAAGATTTTCCTCATAAACGAGCCGGGGCATCACCGTGATCCCGGCCGGACGTCATCACGACGCCAGGAGGAAACGCATGACCGGGATCACCGGGCCTCTCAGCCGCCGCACTCTGTTCAAACTGTCCGGAGCGGGGGCGGCGCTGCTCGCCGCCTCGCCCGCCGTCGCCGCCCCCGCTCCGCCGAAGGTCGCCAGCAAGGCCCGCATCGTCATCGCCGGCGGCGGTGCCGCCGGACTGGCCGCCGCGTCGCGGTTGGTCGAGCGGCTGGACGGGGCGTCCATCACGGTGATCGACCGCCGGAAGGACCATTACTACCAGCCCGGCTTCACGCTGGTCGCCGCCGGGCTGAAGCCGCGGGACTATGTGGTCTCCACCACCACCCAGTATCTGCCCCGCGGCATCGACCTGATCGAGGAGCAGGTGGCGGAATTCGACCCGGCCGGGAATGCGGTCGTCACCGACACCGGCCGCCGCATCGCCTACGACTTCCTGATCGTCGCGACCGGGCTGCATCTCGACTATGCGGCGATCGAGGGGATGGACACGGCGCTCATCGGCAAGGACGGGCTGGGCAGCGTCTACGCCGGCCCGGATGCCGCCGTCGCCACCTGGAAGGAGATGGCCCGCTTCGCCGAGACCGGCGGTGTCGGACTGTTCGGCCGGCCGGCCACGGAGATGAAGTGCGCCGGGGCGCCGCTGAAATACACCTTCATCACCGACGACTACCTGCGCCGCCACGGCAACCGCGGGAAGTCGGAGCTGATCTACTGCGCCCAGAACAAGGGCCTGTTCAGCGTGCCGATCGTGTCGGAGAAGGTGCGCATGCTGTTCCGCGACCGCGGGGTGAAGGTCGCCTACGAACACGTGATCACCGGCATCGACCCCGGCCGCAAGACCGCCACCTACAAGACGCCGGGCGGCACCGTGGAGATGAAGTACGACTTCATCAACGTGGTCCCGCCGATGCGCGCCCCGGCCGCCGTGCGCCAGAGCCCGCTCGGCTGGCAGACCGGCGCCTGGGCCGCCGACGGCTGGATGGAGGTGGAGAAGGCCACCCTGCGCCACAAGCGTTTCCCCAACGTCTTCGGTGTCGGCGACGTGGCCGGCGTGCCCAAGGGCAAGACCGCGGCCAGCGTCAAATGGCAGGTGCCGGTGGCGGTCGACCATCTGGTCGCCGACATCGCCGGGACCAAGGCGGCCAGCGTCTACAACGGCTACACCTCCTGCCCGCTGATCACCCAGCTCGGCCGCGCCATGCTGGTGGAGTTCGATTACGAGGACAATCTGACTCCGTCCTTCCCCGGCGTGATCGCGCCGCTGGAGGAGCTGTGGATCACCTGGGTCATGAAGACGATGGCGCTGAAGCCGACCTATCTTGCCATGCTGCGCGGCAACGCCTGAGGGAGGGGACGATGAAGGATCTGGATCCGATGGTGTTCGTGGCGGTGTTCCAGGAGATGATGGGGCCGCTGATGTGGATGCTCCTGGCGCTGGCGGTGGGCGGGCTGGTCGCCTTCGCCGCCGTGCTGGCGCGGGAGGGCCGGCTGGTCAGCCGGCGGCTGGTGCGGTCGGAGATCGTCGGGGTGTTCGGCGGCTTCGCGGCCCTGGCGCTGATGGCGTGGGTGACGCTGTCCGGCTTTTCCGACGCCGGTGGGCCGGTGGACTGGCTGCTGGTCGGCATCATCTGGGGCGCCGGGCTGGTGGGGACCACCATCCTCGCCTACGCCGTCCAGGGGCTGGTCGCACCGGATCGCGGGCACGGCATGACGGAGCCACAGTGACACTCTGGACCGCCGCGGTGCTGACCGCGCTCGCGGCGGCAGCCTTCCACCTCGCCGTCCGCCGGGGGTTCCGCATTCCCGACCGGCCGGAGACGGGGTCGCCCGCCGACCACGCCCTGCCCCACCGCACGGTGCTGATCCCGACCGCGCGCGGGCGGCGGCTGGCCGGCTGGCACATCCCACCACACGGTGACGGCCCGGCGCCCCATGTGGTGGTCATGCACGGCTGGGGCGCCAACGCCGGGGACATGCTGCCGCTGGCCGTGCCGTTGCACCGGGCCGGCTACGGCGTTCTGCTGGTCGCCGCCCGGAACCACGGCCGCAGCGACCGCGACGGCGTGTCCTCCATGCCGCTTTTCGCGGAAGACCTCGCCCACGCCCATTGTTGGGTCGAGGGCCGGCCCGAGGCGCTGCCCGGCCGCACCGCCCTGCTCGGCCATTCGGTCGGAGCCGCGGCGGCGATCCTGGCCGCGGCCCGTCTGTGCCGCACCCCGGCGGTCGCGGCGCTCGCCAGCTTCCGCCATCCGGAGACGGTGACCCGGCGCTTCCTGGAGCTGCGTGGCATTCCCTACCGCCCGCTCGGCTGGCTGGTCTGCCGCCATGTGGAGCGGGTCATCGGCCACCGCTTCGACCGCATCGCCCCCACCACCACCGCCGCCGAGCTGCGCTGCCCCGTCCTGCTGCTGCACGGGGCCGCCGACACCACCACCCCACCCGCGGATTCCGCCGCGATCGCCGCCGCCGTTCCGCCCGGCCTCGCCACCGTCGCGGTCATCCCCGGCGTCGGGCATGACACGCTGGACGGGCTGGACGCGGTGACGCGCGCGGTCCTCGATTTCCTTGCCATTCACCATCCCCCGACCGGAGATACACCATGCCCGAACCCGTACGCCGCCGTGCCCTCGACCTGATCGCCGAGCGCGTCGAGCTGGCGGGGAAGCGGATCGTCGATGTGGGCTGCGGCGAGGGCGGGCTGGTCCGCGCGCTCGTGCAACGCGGCGCCAGGGTGACCGGCGTCGAGTGCGGCGCGGAAATGCTGGCGGCCGCGCGGGCCGCCGAACCGGCGGGTGACGAGCGCTACCTGGAGGGCGTCGGCCAGGCGCTGCCGCTGCCCGATGGCTGTGCCGACCTCGTGGTGTTCATGAACAGCCTGCACCATGTGCCGGTCCCGCACATGGGCGCCGCCCTGGCGGAGGCCGGGCGCGTGCTGGTTCCGGGCGGGCTGGCGCTGGTCAACGAGCCGATCGCCGACGGCGCCTTCTTCCAGCTCACCCGTCTGGTGGAGGACGAGGTGGAGGTCCGGGCCGCGGCCCTCGCCGCCGTCCGCAACGCCTGCGCGGCCGGTCTCTTCACCGAGCAGGCGGAGATCGTCTACCTCAACCCCGTGCGCATGGAGAGTTTCGAGGCCTTCGCCGCCCGCATGGGCCGCATCGACGCGGCCCGCAAGGCGCTGGTGGCGGAGAAGGCGCCGCTTCTGCGCGACCTGTTCCACCGGCTGGCCGAGGCGCGCGACGGCGCCTTCCACTTCGACCAGCCGGCCCGGTTGAACATCCTGGCGCGGGCGTGACCGCTCACGCCGCGGCGGCTTTTCCCGCCGTGAACTGGTCGAACGCCTCGACCGCCTGGGCGGCGTACATGACGGACGGACCGGCGCCCATGTACACGGCCATGCCCATGGTCTCCATGATCTCGTCGCGGGTGGCGCCCTGCTTCACCGCGGCTTCCGCGTGGAACGCGACGCAGCCGTCGCAACGGATGGCGACGGCGATGGCCAGCGCGACCAACTCCTTGGTCTTGGTGTCCAGCGCGTTCGCCTTCAGCGCCGCCTGGGCCATGCCGGAAAAGGCCTTCATCACCTCCGGCGCGCCGCCGCGCAGCTCGCGGATGGCGCCCGACAGCTCACCGGTCATCGCCGGCCAGTTCTTGTGCATCACAGGGTCCTCGGTTGGAAAGACGGGATCGGATCAGGAGAAGGCCGGGCCGGGGGTGGCGCCCAGCTTCTTGAGGATCATCGCCAGCGGGCAGAAGCCGGTGAAGGCGGCCTGCAGCATGTTGGCGCCGACGAAGGCCGGCAGCCACAGCCAGAGCGGATCATGGTAGACGGACAGCAAAAGCCCGACGAGGATGACGGTCCCGGCGAAGGCCAGGACGATGCGGTCGACGTTCATGGGGGAAAGTCTCCATCGGTGGTGTGGGTGTCGGCCGGGCAGTAGAGACCGGCCAGGACGGCGATGACCTCGGCGGCCTCCCGGCTCGCCAGGGAATAGAAGATCGTCTGCGCGCACCGGCGGGTGACGACCAGCCCGTCCTCCCGCAGCTTCGCCAGATGCTGCGACAGGGCCGACTGGCCCAGCCCGACGCGGGCCGCCAGATCGCCGACGCTCCGCTCCCCCTCCCCCAGCGCGCAGAGGATCATCAGGCGCCGCTCGTTGGCGAGCGCCTTCAGAAGCCGTACGGCCGGCCCGAGGCCGGGGGTGAACGCCTGTATATTCATTGACGCTAAATTAGATCATGCTTATTGTATGGTCAAGCGCATCCGTACGAGTCCATCCCATGATCCGACACACCGCCGCCCTCCTCGCCTTCACCGTGCTGACGGTCGCCGGACAGCCGGCCGCCGCTGCCGAGCCGCTGACCGTCACACGCCAGCCGGTGGAGGACCTGAAGGCGGTGTTCGCCACGGTGGAAAGCGTCCGCCAGATCAAGGCGCGCGCCAGGATCGGCGGCACGCTGTCCGGACTTTCCGTCCGCGAGGGCGACCGGGTGGCGGAGGGGCAGGTGATCGCCACCGTCGGCGATCCCAAACTGACGCTTCAGATCGCCGCTCTCGACGCGCGGCTGCGCTCGCTCCAGGCGCAGGAGACGCTGGCGGAGGCGGAGCTGGGCCGCGCCCGGCAGCTCCGCGCCAGCGGGACCGGCAGCCAGCAGCGGCTGGACGACGCCGTCGCGGCGCTGGACGTGCTGCGCGCCCAGGCTGCCGCCATGCGGGCCGACCGCGCCGTGGTGGAGCAGCAGATGCAGGAGGGCGACGTGCTATCGCCCGCCGACGGCCGGGTGCTCCAGGTGCCGCTCCTGGACGGGGTGGTGGTGATGGCGGGCGAGGCGGTGGCGACCATCGCGGCGGAAAGCTATGTGCTGCGCCTGCGCCTTCCCGAACGGCACGCCCGCTTCATGCGCACCGGCGATCCGGTGCTGGTCGGCGCACGCGGGCTGGCGCCGACCGACGCGGCGCAGCCGCCGGCGCGCGGCACCATCCGGCGGGTCTATCCCGAACTGGAACAGGGCCAGGTGGTGGCGGATGCCGAGGTGACGGGGCTCGGCGACTATTTCGTCGGCGAGCGGGTGCGCGTGCTGGTCGCCACCGGCACCCGCGACACGGTGGTGGTGCCGGCCGACTTCCTGGTCAGGCGGCTCGGCGTCGATCTCCTGCGGCTGGCCGACGGGCGGGAGGTTCCCGTGCAGGCCGGCCGGCCGATGCCCACCCTGGACGGCCGGCCCGGCGGGGTGGAGATCCTGTCGGGTCTGAAACCCGGTGACCGCATCATCCGTCCGGGAGACGCGGAATGAGCGGCACCCCCCCGCCGCTGGGCCTGTCCGGCTGGCTGACGCGCGCCTTCATCCGTTCGCCGCTGACGCCGCTGTTGCTGCTGGCGTCGCTGGTCGTCGGCACGGTGGCGCTGCTGTCGCTGGCGCGGGAGGAGGAGCCGCAGATCAGCGTGCCCATGGTCGACATCCACGTGCGCGCCGACGGGCTGAAGGCCGACGACGCGGTCGAGCTGGTGACCAAGCCGCTGGAGGAGATCGTCAAGGCCATCAACGGCGTCGAGCATGTCTACAGCCAGACGGTGGACGACGGTGCCATTGTCACCGCACGCTTCATCGTCGGCACCTCGTCGGACGAGGCCATCCTGCGCGTGCACGAGAAGGTTCGCGCCAATTACGACCGCATGCCGCTGGGCATTCCGGAGCCGCTGATCGTCGGCCGCGGCATCGACGACGTGGCGATCCTGACCCTGACGCTCTCGCCGCGGCCGGAGGCGGCGGCCGGCTGGACCGACGCCGCGCTGTGGACGGTGGCCGACCAGTTGCTGGTGGAGCTGGTGAAGACGGAGGATGTCGGGCTGACCTACATCGTCGGTGGCCGTCCCGACCAGATCCGGGTGGAGCCGGATCCGGAGCGGCTGGCGCTCGCCGGGGTGACGCTCAACCAGCTCGTGGAGAAGGTGCGCAACGCCAACCGCTCCTTCGTCGCGGGCCGGCTGCGCTCCGGCGGTGGCGACCTGCCGGCGGTGGCCGGACAGACGCTCCAGGGCATCCCCGACGCAGGCCTGCTGCTGCTGACCACCAAGGACGGTCGCCCGGTCTATGTGAAGGATGTGGCCGATGTGGTGGTGGGCTCGCGCCCCGATGACGCGCGCGTCTGGACCATGGTGCCGGACGGCCGCGGCGGACTGACCCGCGTGCCCGCGGTCACCGTCGCCATCGCCAAGCGGGCCGGGGCCAACGCCGTGGTGATCGCCGAACGGGTGCTGGAGCGTCTGCACGCGGCGGAGGCCACGCGGCTGCCCAAGGACATGCAGGTCACCGTCACCCGAAACTACGGGGAGACGGCGGACGAGAAGGTGAACGAGCTGCTGTTCCACCTGGCGCTCGCCACCCTGTCCATCGTGGCGCTGGTGACGCTGGCCATCGGCTGGCGCGAGGGGGCGGTGGTGTTCGTGGTGATCCCCACCACCATCCTGCTGACCATGGCCGCCTCCTGGCTGATGGGCTACACGATCAACCGCGTCAGCCTGTTCGCGCTGATCTTCTCGATCGGCATCCTGGTCGATGACGCCATCGTGGTGGTCGAGAACATCGACCGCCACTGGTCGATGGGCGACGGCCGCCCCAAGATTCAGGCCGCCATCGAGGCGGTGGCGGAGGTGGGCAACCCCACCATCGTCGCCACCCTGACGGTGGTCGCGGCGCTGCTGCCGATGATGTTCGTGTCGGGCCTGATGGGCCCTTACATGAGCCCGATCCCGGCCAACGCGTCCGCCGCCATGCTGTTCAGCTTCTTCGTCGCCATGGTGCTGACGCCCTGGCTGATGGTCAAGCTGCGGCCCGGCACCGGCGCGCCGGCCGGGCTTGGCCATGATGGCGGTGGCGGGCGGCTCGGCCGGCTGTATCTCGCGGTGGCAAACCCGATCCTGCGCGGCAGGGGCCGGGCCTGGCTGTTCCTGCTGGCGGTGGGCGTCGCCACGCTGGCGTCGATGGTGCCCTTCCACAGCCAGGATGTGACGGTCAAGCTTCTGCCCTTCGACAACAAGTCGGAGCTTCAGGTGGTCATCGACCTGCCGGAAGGGGCGGCGCTGGAGGACACCGAGCGCGTGCTGTTCGCCGCCGCCGACCGCATCGCCGGATTGCCAGAGCTGACCAGCGTACAGGCCTACGCCGGCACCGCCTCCCCCTTCAATTTCAACGGGTTGGTCCGCCATTCCTATCTGCGCAGCCAGCCGGCGCAGGGCGATCTCCAGGTGAACCTGACGCCCAAGGCGGAGCGGTCGCG
Source organism: Azospirillum oleiclasticum (assembly GCF_013423485.1). GTDB lineage: Bacteria > Pseudomonadota > Alphaproteobacteria > Azospirillales > Azospirillaceae > Azospirillum > Azospirillum oleiclasticum. The sequence goes on along the minus strand of NZ_JABFFR010000035.1, from coordinate 14,509 downwards.
GGCCAGCCACGCGGTGGCGCTGGAGCTGCGCCGTCGCTTGGCCGGGCTTCCCGCCCCCGCAGGCACCGTTGTGAAGGTGGTGGAGGTGCCGCCGGGGCCGCCCGTGCTCGCCACCCTGCTGGCCGAGGTGTACGGCCCCGACGCGGAGCAGCGGCGCCGCGCCGCGGCGCTGGTGCGGCGGGCGTTCGAAGCCGTGGATTTCGTGGTCGATGTGGACGACACCGTACGCCAGCCCGGCGAGCGGCTGCGCTTCGCGCTCGATCACGGAAACCTCGAATATTTCGGGGTGGAGGAGCAGGCGGTCTACGACACGCTGCAATCGCTGCTGGGCGGCGTTCCCGTGGGCTACTCGCACCGCGGGGCCGGGCGTTTGCCGGTGGAGATCGCCGTACGCCTGCCCAAATCCGACCTGTACCTGTCCGAGCGCCTGCTGGCGACGCCGGTCGAGGGGCGCCGGGGCACGCCGGAGCTGGGCGACCTCGTGACGATGACGCGGGAGCCCGCCTCCTTCGCCGTGTTCCGCCGCAATGGCCGCTTCGCCGAGATGGTGCAGGCGGAGCTGGCCGGCGCCTTCGAGGCCCCCGTCTATGGCATGCTGGCGGTGCAGGAGCGGCTGGCGGCGCTGGACTGGCGCGCGGCCGGCCTCGACAACCCGCCGGAGCTGCGGCTGCACGGCCAGCCCGCCGACGAGTCCCGCGTCAGTGCGCTGTGGGACGGGGAATGGGAGATCACCTACGTCACCTTCCGCGACATGGGGGCGGCCTTCGGCGTCGCCATCCTCGGCATCTATCTGCTGGTGGTGGCGCAGTTCGGCAGCTTCCGGCTGCCCCTGGTGATCCTGGTGCCGGTGCCGCTGACCCTGATCGGCATCGTGCTGGGGCATTGGCTGTTCGCCGCCCCCTTCACCGCCACCTCGATGATCGGCTTCATCGCGCTGGCCGGGATCATCGTGCGCAATTCCATCCTGCTGGTGGACTTCATCCGCCATCTCCAGGGAACCGGCCGGCCGCTGCGGGAGGCGGTGATGGAGGCCGGCGCCATCCGCTTCAAGCCGATCCTGCTGACGGCGCTGGCGGCGATGATCGGGGCGGCCTTCATCCTGACCGACCCGATCTTCCAGGGCCTCGCCATCTCCCTGGTGTTCGGGCTGGCCAGCTCCACCCTGCTCACGGTGCTGGTGATCCCGGCCATCTATGTGGTGTTGCGGGGGTAGGCGATGACCCGTGGCAGGTCCGATCGTCAGCACCACGCTGGACAAGTTGTGGCCGTTCCGTCATAGCGGTTGCCGTCGCGCGGTCCGGCGCGACGGACTCCGGGAAGGTTGGATCGGCGATGCGTCTTCTTCGAATGTTGCTCATCCTTCCGCCGGTTGCCGCCGGGGTTGCGCTCGTCGCCGTCGCCGCCGCCAACCGGCCGGCCCCCGCCCAGACCGCCCCGGCCGAGCGGAGCGTGGTGGCCCGCTATGTGGAGGTGGAGCCGATCCCCTTCATCCCGCGCATTGTCGGCTACGGAACGGTGGAGCCGGCGCGCACCTGGAACGCCGTCGCCCAGGTGGCCGGCCGTCTGGACGTGCTCAACCCGGACTTCCTGCGGGGCGCCTTCATCGCCAAGGACACCGAGATCGCGCGCATCGCACCCGACGATTACCGGATCGCCATCGCCCAGGCCGACGCGAACATCGGTTCCGTCGAGGCGAACATCGAGGAGTTGCTGGCCCAGGCCGACGCGACCCGGGAGTCGCTGGAGATCGAGCGCCAGACCCTGGCTCTGGAGACGCTCGAACTGGAACGCCAGCGCGCCCTGTTGGGGCGCGGCACGGCGTCGGCCGCCACGGTGGAACAGCGCCAGACCGACGTGCTCCGCCAGAAGGCGAAGGTGCAGGAGCTCGAGAACAGCCTGAAGCTGGTGCCCTCCAAGCTGCGCGCCCTGCAACAGCAGAAGGCGCTGAACGAGTCCAACCGCCGCATCGCCGAACTCAACCTGGACCGAACGGTGCTGCGCGCGCCGTTCGACGGCCGGGTGTCCGCGGTGAACGTCCAGGAGACGCAGTTCGTGCCGGCCGGCACCGTGCTCGGCACCATCGATGGAACCGGCGCGTCGGAGGTGGACGTGCAGATCCCGCAGACGGACATGCGGGACTTCTCCGCCATGCTCGCCCGCAGCCTGGGGGGCGGCGCTCCCGTCACGGTGGACGCCGGCCAGCTCATGCGGCAGGTCCAGTTGCCGGCCACGCTGCGCCTGCGCGTCGGGGACCGGTCCCTGGAATGGTCCGGCCATGTGCGCCGGATCAGCGACATGGTCGATCCGAAGACGCGCACCGTGGGCATCATCGTGTCCGTCGACGATCCCTACAAGGGCGTGTCGCCGGGGGAGCGGCCACCGCTCTTCAAGGGGATGTTCGTCGAGGTCGAGGTGCGCGGGGTGCCGGTCCCCGGCAGCATCGTCGTGCCGCGCGCCGCGGTCAGCGACGGCATGGTCAACGTGATCGGCCAGGACGACCGGCTGATGACGCGCAAGGTGCGCGTCGCCTACACCCATCGCGACGTGGCGATGATCGCCGAGGGCCTGCAGCCCGGCGAGCGGGTGGTGGTGAGCGAGCTGACCCCCGCCCTTCCCGGCATGAGGATCGCCGCGGTGCGCGACGACGAACGGGCGCAGCGGCTGCGCGCCCTGGCCGCCGGCGCGGGTGCGACCCCATGATCCGCTTTTTCGCGGGCCACCCGACCGCCGCGAACGTCCTGATGCTGACGTTCTTCGCGCTCGGCATCATGGCGGTGCCGACCCTGCTGCGCGAGACCTTCCCGCGGATCGAGCCGCGCGAGGTGGAGGTGCGCGTCCGCTACCCCGGCGCCAGCCCGGAGGATGTGGAGCGCAGCGTCTGCCGGCGCATCGAGGACGCGATCGAGGGCACCGACAACGTGTCGGAGATCGCCTGCGATTCCCGCGACCATCTCGCCATCGCCAAGGTCGAGATGGTGGCCGGCCGCGACTTCGATCTTTTCTTTTCCGACATCCGCACCGCCATCGACGGGATCGACGATTTTCCCGACAGCGCGGAGGAGCCGGTCGTCACCCAGCTCGGCCGCACCGAGTTCGTGGCCGCCATCGTCATCACGGGCCCCGACCGCGCGACCACGCTGAAGGCCCTGGCCCAGGACGTGAAGACCCGCATGCTGCGCCACGGCGGCATTCCCAAGGTCGATATCGTCGGCTTCTCCGACCGGCAGATCCGCATCGAGATCCCGGAGGTGCTGGCCCGCACGCTGGGCCTCAGCCTCGCCGACATCGCGGCCGCGGTGGAGCGCCAGAACATCGATCTTCCGGTCGGGGAGATCAAGGCGCGTGACGGCATCGTGCGCATGCGGTTCACCGACCAGCGCCTGTCGGTGGACGCCTACCGCGACATCGTCGTCGCCTCCAGCGAGCGGGGATCGCAGATCCGGCTGGGCGACATCGCCACCATCACCGACCTGTTCGAGGACGCCGAAGTCAAGACCGAGCTGGACGGCCGCCCGGCGGCCGTGCTGAACGTCAGCAAGACGCCGGAGGACGACTCCCTCACGGTGATGGGCGCGATCCAGGATTTCCTGGCGACCGAGCGGCAGCAGCTTCCGCCCACCGTGTCGCTCTCCATCTCCCGCGACGTGACCTCGATCATCGCCGACCGGCTCGATCTGCTGGTCACCAACGCGTGGCAGGGCCTGCTGCTGGTCTTCGTCACCATGTGGCTGTTCTTCGGCATGCGGCAGGCCTTCTGGATCGCGATGGGCCTGCCGACCTCGTTCCTCGGCGCGATCGCGGTGATGGCGCTGCTCGGCTATTCCATCAACATGCTGACGATGGTCGGGCTGCTGATCGTGATCGGCATCGTGATGGACGACGCCATCGTGCTGTCGGAGAACATCGCCAGCCACCGGGCGCTCGGCAAGCCGCCCATCCAGGCCGCGGTGGACGGCGCCGCCGAGGTGGGGACCGGGGTGATCTACTCCTTCATGACCACGGCGGCGATCTTCGTGCCGCTGGCCTTCCTGCAGGGCGATCTGGGCGAGCTGCTGCGGGTGATCCCGGTGGTGATGATCGTGGTGCTGGCCTTCTCCATCGTCGAGGCCTTCCTGATCCTGCCGAACCACCTCAGCCATGGCGGTGCGCCCCCGGCCATGCGCGGCCCCCGCAAGGCGGCGGAGGACGCGGTGATGTGGCTGCGCGACCGGGTGGTGGCGCCCACGACGCTCGCCGCGGTGCGCTGGCGCTATCTGACGGTCGGTCTCTGCACCTTCATGTTCCTCGCCACCCTGGCGCTGATGGCGGGCGGGCGGGTGAAGTTCGAGGCGTTTCCGGATCTCGACGGCGACGTGCTCGAAGCGCGCATCCAGTTGCCGCCGAGCGCCACCCTCGCCGACACCGAGGCCGCGGTGTCCCGCGTCGTCGCCCCGCTGCGTACGCTGGCCGAGGGCTGGAAGGCGGGGCAGCCGGACGGTGCCGAGGTCGTGCGCAGCGTGCTGGTGACCTACAACGAGAATGCGGACGCCGGCACCACCGGGCCGAACCTCGCCACCGTCGCGGTCGACCTGCTGAACGCCGAAATCCGCACCGTCGACAACGCGACGATCCTGGCCCGTTGGCGCGAGGCGCTGCCGGGGGACATCCCCGCGGTGCGCATCAACCTGACCGAGGCGGTGCTGGGGCCGGCCGGGCGACCGTTGGAGTTCCGGCTGTCCGGCAACGACCTCGGCGACCTCGACCGGGCGGCGGACGAGTTGAAGGCGTGGCTCGGGCGCTACGTGGGCGTGGTGGGCGTGGGCGACGACCTCAATCCCGGAAAGAAGGAACTGCGCATCCGCCTGCGTGAAGGCGCCGGCACGCTCGGCCTCGACTCCCAGGCGGTGGCCAGCCAGATCCGCGCGGCGTACCAGGGAACCATCGCCGACGAGATCCAGGTGGGGGCGGAGTCCTTCGAGATCGAGGTGCGCACCGCCTCCGGCGACCGCGACGGTTTGGACGATGTCGACCGCTTCGTCGTGACCACCCCGGCCGGCGGTCAGGTGCCCCTGACCGCGGTTGCGGAGATCACCGAAGCCCGCGGCTTTGCCCGGATCAACCGCATCGACCGGCTGCCGACGGTGACGGTCGATGGCGACGTGGATGCGGCCAGGGCGAACGCGGCCGACATCGTCAAGGACACCGTCAAACGGTTCCTGCCGGACCTGCGCGCCCGCCATCCGGGGCTGGAGGTTTCGGTCGAGGGTGCGACCGCCAGTGCGGCAGAGACCCAGGCGTCGATGATGCGCGGCCTTCTGGCCGGCCTCGTCGCCGTGTTCCTGCTGCTGAGCTTCCAGTTCCGCAGCTACGCCGAGCCGGTGGCGGTGATGGTGGTGATCCCCTTCGCGCTCACCGGCGCGTTGCTCGGCCATCTCGTGATGGGGATCAACTTCGCGATGCCGAGCCTTCTCGGGGTCGTCTCCCTGGCCGGCATCGTCGTCAACGGCTCGATCCTCATCATCGAGTTCCTGAAGGACAACCACGACCACGACAATCCGGACGTGGCGACGGCCGCCGCCAGGGCCGCCGCGTCGCGGTTCCGCGCCATCCTTCTGACCACCACCACCACGCTGGCCGGCCTGTTCCCGCTGCTGTTCGAAACCAGCCTGCAGGCGCAGACGCTGATCCCGCTGATCACCAGCATCTCCTTCGGCCTGCTGTCGGCCACGGTGCTGATCACGCTGGTGGTGCCGGCCTTCTATGGCATCCTGGACGACCTCGGCCTGACCTCGATGGCGGCGGAGCGGCGGTCCAGGGCGCACGGCGCACCGGCGCCGCTCCAACCGGCCGGAGTACCGCAAGCCCCGGGCTGACGGGTGGCAACACCCGCAGCATGGGGTTTTCCCCCCTGGTTCCTCCCCGATGTTCCCCCGTCCACCGGCGGGAGCCGGGCGGCGTAACCTTCCCGCAGCCGGACGTTGCAAGGCGATCCGGCTGCCGAAGGCCAACACGCCGCACCGCACAGGGGGAGAGGGGATGACGAAGGAACTGGAACCGCTGGTCATCGACAACCGCAGGACCATCATGGGCGCCGGCCTGTCGCGCCGCAGCGTCTTCAAGGCCGCCGGTGCCGCCGGCATCGGGGCCGCCGCCGCCGTGGCGGGCACCCGCGGCGCGGCGGCGCAGTCCACGGACTGGACACAGCCCGGCAACAACAACCACGTCATCGAGCTCCAGGGCACCAAGGCCTTCGCCGACGGTGCCACGAAGATCGACTATTACGGGCACTGCGCCTTCAAGATCACCTCGCCGGGCGGGGCCACGGTGCTCTTCGATCCCTGGCGGGACGACCCGTCGGGTGCCTGGGGCCTGTGGTTCAAGATGAAGTTCCCGGAGACCAAGGTCGACATCACCATGTCGACCCACACCCATTTCGACCACGACGCCATCGACCGGCCGGTGTCGACGATGGTGCTCGACCGCATGGTCGGGCGTTTCGAGTTCGCCGACCTGAAGATCACCGGGTTCGCCGACAAGCACGCCTGCCTCGCCCCCGGCTGGTACAAATGGACCGATGCGCTGAAGGAGTTCGGTGCGGAAGCCTGCCCGCCCAACAATGTCGGCCACATGGACATGGTGACCTATCTGGTGGAGACCGGCGGGATCCGCACCCTGATCTGGGGCGACAACCGGCCGGACCCGGCGGACGCGTTCTGGGCATCCGTCGGCCGGGTGGACGTTCTGACGATCCCGGTGGACGGATCCCAGCACATCCTGTCCTACGCCCAGGCCGACGCCATCATCGACCGGCTGAAGCCGAAGATCGTGATCCCCACCCACTATCTGAACGAGGCGACGACCTACACCCTGTCCACCCTGCAGCCGGCCGACGAGTGGGTGAAGGGCAAGCGGTCCTACAAGCTGGTCGACGGTCCCAGCGCCAGCCTGACCGCCAAGGACATCGCCGGCCTGGACCGCGAGGTGTTCCACTTCGGCAGCCACGTCGCCACCCTGTAAGGCGCGGTGCTGCGGAGGGAGGGCGGCCCGCCCGGTGCCGCCCTCACCGCTCCATCGAACTCAGATAGCCGCGAAGGCTCACCTTCTGGGAGTCGAGGCCGAGCTTGCGGCGAAGGTTGTTGCGGTGGAACTCCACCGTGCTGACCGCCCGGCCGATGATCCGCGCGATGTCCTTGGTCGAATGCCCCTCGGCGATGAGCTGGGCGACCTCGCTCTCCGCCGGCGTCAGCTGCGCCAGCGTCGCCGACAGGCGCTTCGAGAAGGCCGACGTTATGCCGCGGATGCCGGATTCGAGCAGGTCCACATAGGCCCGGCCCGGTCCCGGTGCCGCCGCACGGATGGCGGGAAGGTGGGGAAGCACGCGTTCGCACAGGCCGTCCATCACCTGCTGCTCAATCTCGTGGCGCGACTCCTCCAGGCGGCGCAGCAGCACGCGCAACGCGGCGTTGGCCTCACCGAGTTCCGCGGTGCGTTCGGCGACCCGCTCCTCCAGCCGGTCCAGGCTGCTCCGCAGCTCCGTGGCGAGGCGCCGGTTCTCCTCCAGCGTGGCGATCAGGGTCAGGTCGTTCTCGATCGTGCCCCGGAATTCCGACAGCAGCTCCCGGTAACGGGCGGCACGCTCGTTGTCCGAGCGGTCGAGCACGCAGATGGTCCCGAACACGCGCCCGTCCGGCCACAGCAGCGGCAAGCCCAGATAGAAGGACATGCCGAACTCCAGGTCCGGATTGTCCCGCCACTCCGCCGTGGTGTTGGCGTTGCGGACGAGAAGCTCCGCCTTCGTCGCCATGACGGTGTCGCAGTAGAGCCCCTTGCGGATCAGGAAGCCGTCGCCGGGCCGGTAGGGGTTGTCCGGGGTGTCGCTGGACACGAGCACCCGATGCACCGGCGGATCGGCCTCCATGACGAGACCGGCCGGCACCCGCAGAAGCTCGGCCAGCAGATCGACGATGCGTTGCCAGCGCCCGACCATTTCGGCTGGTACCACCGTCATCGCCCGTGGGTCTCCTCGTCCGAGGGTGCGGAGCACCAATTGAATGCTCCGCGGTCGCTCCGGTCAACGGTGAAGGTTGGGGATGGGCGACATGGATGACGTCGGCGTTTTCGAGCGCCGCCAGGACCATTTATGTTTATCGTCGACGCGGCAGCCGAGGTCACCGAGGCGGACAGCATGAGCCTGGTCAACAACGAGCGTGTGAAGCTGCTCGCCAACGCCCTGGACCGGGCCTCCACGGCGTGCGTCGCCGTTGGGGTCATTGGCCCCGCTGCGGCGTTCCTATATGGTATGGGAGCGGTCCCGGTTTCTCCCGTGGCCCTCGGTCTCGGAAGCGCGGTGTGGCTGGCGACCGCCGTGATCCTGCATTACTTCGCCAGACGGACAGTTGGAGGACTGAAATGAACAGCATGTGGGTTCTCGCCTACGTCGTCATGCCGGTCCTCGTGGTCGCGGTCGGCTATGCCGCCGTGCGCTGGAACGAGCGGGATCGGCACGGCCGGGCCGATTGATCGGCCCCGTCAGCAAAAAGCCCCGCCGAAGCGGGGCCAAGTGGCTGATTTCTCAGCGGAATTGGATGGTGCCGGGTGTCGGACTCGAACCGACGACCTACCGCTTACAAGGCGGTTGCTCTACCAACTGAGCCAACCCGGCACTCAGGTTACGGAGATTATCACGGGGACGCGGCCGATCAAAGGGTGCGGTAGCGCAACACGCCGTCGCCCCCCTCCCCCACCGCCAGCGTGCCGGTGCTGACCATGTGGTTGAGGTGGGCCAACGCCTCGCCGATCGCAAAACCGAGCTGGTGGGGGTCGAGGTGGCGAGGGAAGAGGACCGGCACCAGTTCGGCGCAGCTGCGCGGCGCCTCCCCGCAGGCGACGGCAAGGCGCTCGCAGCGCAGCGCGTGGTGCTCGGTCAGCTCCGCGGTGCGGCGCGGCAGGCCGCGGAATGGCAGGTTGTGGCCGGGCAGGACCAGCGCATCCTCCCCCACCATGGCCCCCAGTTCGGCCAGCGAGTCCAGATAGCCGCCGAGCGGGTCGGCCTGCGGCTCCATGGAATAGACGCTGACGTTGGGGGAGATCCGGGCGAGCACCTGGTCGGCGGACAGGAAGATGCGGTCGGCCTCGCACCACAGCATGGCCTGCTCCAGCGAATGGCCGCCGCCGGTGATCACACGCCAGTCGCGCCCGCCGATGCTCAGCCGGTCTCCCGACGCCAGCCGCCGGTTGGAATGGGCCAGCCCGGTGGTGCGGGTGAGATAGTTGAGCCCACGCTTGAGCAGATGGCCGACATCCTCCTCCCCCACCCCGCAGGCGCGGTAGTGGGCAGCCTCTCCCGCCTCCACCTCCGGCGTGCGCTGCCGTTGCAGGAGCTGCGACAGCAGATACTCCGACCGCGGCATCAGCAGCGGCGGCGCGAAGCGCTCGTGCAGCCAGCCGGCCATGCCGACATGGTCGGGATGCGCATGGCTGACGATCAGGCGGGTGATCGGGCGGCCATTCAGCAGCGTGCCGCACAGCTCGTCCCACGCGGCACGGGTGCGGTCGTCGCCGAGCCCGGTGTCGAACAGGGTCCAGCCGCCGGCATCCTCGAACAGGTAGAGATTGACGTGGTCCAGCGCATAGGGCAGCGCCAACCGCAGCCAGAGGATACCCGGCGCCACCTCCATCGGCTTGCCGGCGACCGGCGGCTCGGTGTGCGGAAAATCCAGGCGGACCGGTTCCGGCCGCGGGCGGGGGGATGCGATTGGGGTCATTCCGAAACCATGATGGCGACTTTGCCGAACTGGTTGCCCGCGTCCAGATGGTCGAGGGCGGCGGGGGTCTCCGCCAGCGCGAAGCGGCGGTCGATCACCGGGCGCAGCCCGGTGCGGTCGATGAAGGCCAGCAGCTCCGCCAGCTCGCCGGGGTTGGCGAGGGTTGTGCCGATCACCTGGATCTGGCGGATGAAGAGGCGCTGGAGGTCCATGGCCGGGCCGGAGCCGCTGGTCGCCCCGCACACCACGATGCGCCCGCCGCGAACCACCGAGCGCATCGCCCAAGCCCAGGTCGCCTTGCCGACATTCTCGATCACCACATCGGCGCCACGCCCGCCGGTGGCTGCCATCACCGCGCGCACCACGTCGGCGCTGCGGTGGTTGATGGTGACGTCGGCACCCAGCGCCCTCGCGCGCTCCAGCTTGTCGTCGCTGCCGGAGGTGACGATGGTTCGGGCGCCCAGCGCCTTGCACATCTGCATGGCGGCCAGCGACACGCCGCCGCCGATGCCGAAGATCAGCACGGTGTCGGTGGGGCGTACCCACCCCTTGGTCGAGACCATCCGCCAAGCCGTCAGGTAGGCGGTGGGAAGCGCCGCCGCCTCTTCGAAGGACAGGGCGTCCGGAACCCGGAAGAGGTTGGCACCGGGGAAGGTCACCCGCTCCGCCAGGATGCCGTCGATGTGCTCGCCACGGATGCGCACGCGGGCGCACAGCACCGGTTCCCCGGCCAGACAGAACTCGCAACGCCCGCACCACAGCGACGGGTAGGCCAGCACGCGGTCGCCGGGCTTCAGCAGGGTCTCCTCCGGCCCGACCTCCGCCACCACGCCGGCGCAATCCAACCCCACGACGATTGGCAGCGTGTGTGTGATGCCCGCCCCGCCGCCGCGCATGTAGAGGTCCACACGGTTGAGCGTCGCCGCGCGCACGGCGACCGTCACCTCACTGGCGGCGCGTACGGGCTCCGGCACATCGCGCACCGACACGCGGCGGGTACCCTCCTCCTCGTCCAGAACGGCGGCGAGCATCGGCGGCGCTCCGGCTTAAAGCGCGGCGCCACCGGCGTTGGCCGGGGCATGGGGAGGATGCGGGACGCCAGGACGCACGTGCGGGACCTATCCGGTTGACCATCCCGAAACGCTCGGGAGCAACCAGTCTAGGCATTGCTGTGCAGCATGGCAATCTCTGGCCCGGACTATGGTGCAGTGCAAAAACGCATGGCGCCCCCTCGTCAGGCGGGGGGCGCGTAGCCCGTTGCCAGGGCATGCGCCCAATCCTCGCGTCCGGCCGCGGCCGCGGTCGCCGCGGCGGCTTGCCAGTCATAGGCGACGGTGAGGAAGGTCGCCTGCCAGCCCGTCCCCGTCGACTCGACGATGGCGTAGCGCGCGTGGGGGCTTCCGGTCTCGACGCGGTGCGGGTGTGGTGCGGTGTCGCTGTAGGCCTGCAGCCCGACGCTTCCGGGATTCACCACCAGCGGTCCTCCGGGAAGCGACACCAGCCGGGGAAGATGGCTGTGCCCGCACAGGACAAGCCCCTCCGGAACTGTGCCGATCCGCTGCGCGATCCGCTCCGGCCCCGCCAGATGGAACGCGCGTTTCGTCACCTCTTCGAGAAGGTAGGTGAGATCGCTGTCCGGCGCACCGTGGCACAGCAGCACGTCATCGGCCACGACCGCCGTCGGCGGCAGGGAGCGCAACCACGCGCGCTGCGCCTCGTTCAGCCGGTCGCGGGTGAAGCGGTCCGACGGACCGATCCGCTCCGGCGGGTCGTCCAGCACCTGACGGTCATGGTTGCCGCGGATGGTGACGGCCTGCACCTGCATCAGGCGATCCGCCGTCCTGTCCGGCCACAGCGGGCCGGACAGGCAGTCCCCCAGATCGACGATCCTGTCCACGCCGCGGCCGGCCAGATCGGCCAGCACCGCGTCGAGCGCGGCCAGATTTCCATGGATGTCGGCAAGCACGGCGAGACGCATGGATTCTCTCCGAATCAGCATAACATCCGATCTTACATTATTTTCCGATCAGCGCCTGCAGGAAATCCGCGATGGCGGCGGCCGTCCGGTCGGGCTGGTCGCGGTGGGGGGAATGGCCGCAACTCTCGAAGACCGCCAACTGCACCGGTCCCCCGGACTCGGCGGCGATGGTCTCGTACTGGTCGGCGGTGCCGTACTCGTCCCCAGTGCCCTGGATGACCAGCAGCGGGACGCGGATGCGGGGCAGGCGCGGCACGATGGTCCAATCCCGGAAACCGGGGTCGAGCCACGCGCCGTGCCAGCCATGGAAGGCCACCCCCGTGTTGGCACCGTGCAGCCGCTCCAGCCGCGCGCGCAGCGGACCTGCCTCGAAGGCCGCCACCGCCTCGCGGATGCCGTCGATGGCGCGGTCCTCGTTGAACACGTGGGCGGCGATGGACACCGCGCCGAGAAGGCGTGCGCCGGGGTCAGAAGCGGCGTGGATCAGGGCGATGGTGCCGCCGTCGCTGTGACCGACCAGCACGACACGATCCAGCCCGAAGGCGTCCAGCACGCGCGGCAGCACCGACAGCGCCTCGTGGTCATGGTAGGTCAACGGACGCGGCAGCCGAACCGGCGATGAGCGGCCGTAGCCGGCACGGCTGTAGAGCAGGGCCGCGCAGCCGGTGTCCGCCGCAACCCGATCCGGGAAATCCCGCCACAAATCGATGCAGCCGAGCCCTTCGTGCAGGAAGACCAGCGTCGGCAGGCCGGGGCGGGTGGCGGGAATCCGGCGGTACTCCAGCGCCGCACCATCGACCTCGATGAACCCCTCCACGGCGTCATGCGCCCCGACACCCGTCATCGTCCCCTCGCTTCCCATGGTCACGGCGGGCGCCATCATGGCGCCCCGTGTGCCGGGAATGAAGCTCATTCCGCCGGGGCCTGCGCCTGGACGCGGCGGCCGGGGGTGAGGCGGGTGGCGATCGTCTGGACCAGCGTGTAGAGCAACGGAACGAAAACAATGCCGACCACCGTCGCCGCGAACATGCCGCTGAACACGGTGATCCCGATGGACCGCCGGCTGGCCGCACCCGCCCCGGTCGCCACCAGCAGTGGCACCACGCCCAGCACGAAGGCGAGCGCCGTCATCAGCACGGCGCGGAAGCGCTGACGCCCGCCGGCGACAGCGGAGTCCACGATGCTCTTGCCCTCGTCGCGCTGGTTGCGGGCGAACTCTACGATCAGGATGGCGTTCTTCGCCGCCAGACCGATCAGCAGCACCAGCCCGATCTGCGCGTAGATGTCCAGCGGGTTGCCGGCGATCAACAACCCGGCCAGCGCGCCCGCGATCGCCACGGCGACCGACGACACCACGGAGATGGGCAGCGTCCAGCTTTCGAACTGCGCCACCAGGAACAGGAAGGCGAAAAGCAGGGCCAGCGCGAAGATGATGGCCGTCTGCGATCCCGCCTGCACCTCCTGATAGGACAGACCCGACCATTCATAACCGAAGCCTTCCGGCAGGGCGTCCGCCGCCACCGCGGCCATGGCGCCGAGCGCCGCGCCGGAGCTGACGCCGGCGGCACCCTGCCCGTTCACCTGGGCCGCCGTGAACTGGTTGTAACGGCCGATGCTGTCGGGGGCCAGGGTGGGGCGTACGGTGACCAGGCTGCTCATCGGCACCAGCTCGCCCGTGGCGCTGCGCACATACAGCCGCTCGATCGACGCCGCCGTCTCGCGATAACCGGCGGCGTCCTGTATGCGCACCTGGAAGACACGGCCATAGAGCGGGAAGTCGTTGACGTACAGTGCACCCAGATGCGCCTGCAGCGTGGTGAACACCGCCGCCGGCGTGATGCCCAGCAGGGCGGCGCGCGTGCGGTTCAGGTCCACGAACAGATGCGGGGTGTCCGCGTTGTAGGTGGAGAAGACGGCCGTGAGCTGCGGGTTCTGGTTCGCCGCCACCAGCAGGCCGCGCATGACCGACGCCAGCTCCTCCGGCGACTGGCCCTGGAGCGCCTGAAGGCGGAAGTCGAAACCGCCCGTGGAGCCCAGGCCGGGAATGGAAGGCGGGTTGAAGGCGACGATGTTCGCCTCCGGGATCGCGGCGAAGTGCGGCGCCAGGCGGCCGATGGCCTGCAAGGCCGTCATCTCCCGCTCGTCCCACGGCTCCAGCACCGCGATGGCGAGGCCGGTGTTGGAACCGCCGCCACCGAGCAGGCTGAAGCCCGCCACCGTGATGACGTTCGCCACCCCCGGCGTCTCCCGCAGCATGGCTTCGACATCGCCCAGCACGCCTTCCGTCCGGTTGAGCGCCGCGGCCGACGGGAGCTGCACGTTGACGAAGAAATAGCCGGCGTCCTCGGCCGGCAGGAAGCCCGTCGGCACCGTGCGGAAGGCGGCGTACGCGCCGCCGCACACGGCGAGGAAGGCAAGGGCCACCACCGCGGGCCGACGACCGAAGACGCCGATCAGCCGGCCATAGCCGCCGCGCACCCGCTCCAAACCCCGGTTGAACAGGCCGAAGGGGCCGCGCCGGTGCGGCTGGTGCCCCGGCCGCAGGATCAGCGCGCAGAGCGCCGGGCTGAGCGTCAGCGACACCAAGCCGGAAATCAGGAAGGCGGTGGTGATGGTCACCGCGAACTGCCGGTAGAGCTGGCCGGTGATGCCGGGCAGGAAGGCCACCGGCACGAACACCGCCGCCAGAACCAGCGTGGATGCGACGATGGGGCCCGTCACCTGCGACATGGCGCGCCGGGTGGCGTCGGCGGGGCTGCGCTCCGGGTCCTCCTCCATCACGCGGTGC
>NZ_JABFFR010000034.1 GCF_013423485.1 Azospirillum oleiclasticum | reverse complement strand
CTGCGCTCCGGGTCCTCCTCCATCACGCGGTGCACGTTCTCCACCACCACGATGGCGTCGTCCACGACAAGGCCGATGGCCAGCACCAGCGCGAACAGCGTGATGGTGTTGGCGCTGTAGCCCAGCGCCAGCAGCACCGCGAAGGTGGCGACCAGCGACACCGGGATGGCGAGGGTGGGGATGAGTGTGGAGCGCAGGTCCTGCAGGAACAGGTAGGTGACACCGACCACCAGGACGAAGGTGATGCCCAGCGTCAGCACGATCTCCTCGATCGTGGCGACCACGACGCGGGTGGTGTCGAACACCACGTCGTGCTCCAGCCCGTCGGGAAACTGCGATGACAGACGGGCCAACTCGGCGCGCACGGACTCCGCGACATCCAGCGCGTTGGCGTCCGGTGACTGGTAGATGGCGAGCGTGGCCGAGGGGTTGCCGTTGAGTTCCGAGGCGGCGTCGTAGCTCTGCGCCCCCAGTTCCACGTCGGCGACGTCGGACAGCCGCACCACGCCGCCGTCCTCCGTCGCGCGCACGATGATCGCGCGGAACTCCTCCACCGTTTCCAGCCGGCCCTGGGCTACGACGGTCAGGGTCTGCTGCTGGGTGTCGCGGATGGGGGGTGCGCCGATCTGGCCGGCGGCGGCCTGGACGTTCTGTGTCTGGATGGCGGTGACGATGTCGTCGGCGGTGATGCCAAGGGACGCCATGCGGTCCGGGTGCATGAACACCCGCATGGAGTAGGTGAGCGCCCCCAGCACCCGCGCGTCGCCCACGCCGGGCACCCGCGCCAGCACCTCGCGCAGGTTCAGGTTGGCGTAGTTGCTGATGAACAGCGCGTCGTAGCGGCCGTCGGGGGAGAACAGATTGACCGTCAGCAGCATGTTGGATGATTGCTGCCGCACCGTCACCCCCTGGCGCGTCACCGCCGACGGCAGGGTGGGTGTGGCGAGCTGCACGCGGTTCTGCACGTTCACCGAGGCGATGTCGGGATTGGTGCCCACCTCGAAGGTGATGGTGAGGCTGTAGCTGCCCTGGTCGGTGCTGGAGGAGGACATGTAGAGCATGCCCTCCACACCGTTCACCTGCGCCTCGATCGGGGCAGCCACGGTTTCCGCCACCACCTGGGCGCTGGCGCCGGGATAGCTGGCACTGACCTGCACCGAAGGCGGGGTGATCGACGGAAACTGAGCCACCGGGATGGCGGTGATCGCGAGCAGCCCGGCGATCGCCGCGACCAGCGACAGCACGATGGCCAGGTTCGGTCGCCGTATGAACAGGCTGGAGAACATCGATCCGCCCCCCGTCAGCGCGGTGAGCCGGTGGCGGAGCCAGCCACCGCCGGAGCTGGCACGGACGAACCTGCGGCCCCCTGTTCCCGCCGCGCCTTTTCCTCCTGCTCCGCGGAGCGGGAGACGGGGTTGACGCGCATGCCCGGACGCAGCTTCTGCTGCCCCTGCACCACGATGCGTTCGCCGGGCTGGAGGCCGTCGCGCACGGCGTACACCTGATCCTGCTGCGTGCCGAGCGTGACGGGGCGTGCCTGCACCACGTCATCCGCCCCGACCACCAGCACATACGCCCCTTCGCGGTTGCGCTGCACGGCATCGACGGGTACCACCGGACGCTGTGCCGTCTGCTCCGGCCGGACCACCACGTTGACGTACTGGCCGGGCAGCAGCAGCGCTTGCGGGTTGGTGAAGCGGGCGCGCACACGGATGGTGCCGGTCTGCGGGTCGACGCGGTTGTCCACGAACTCCACCCGCCCCGGCTGGTCGTACAAGGTCCCGTTCGCCATCCGCAGGGTCGGAACGAAGCGATCGGTCAGCTCCGCCGGCGAGCCGGCCCCGGTCTGTTGGAGCACATCCAGGAGTTGGCGGTCGCTGACGGAGAAGACGACACGGATGGGATCGAGCTGGACCACGGTCGCCAGCGTCCCTGTCTCCGGCGTGACGTAGTTGCCCTCCGTTACGGCGGTGGCCCCGACGCGCCCCACGATGGGGGAGCGGATGTCGGTGTAGGACAGCTCCAGCTCCGCCTGCTCCACCGCGGCACGGGCGGCCATCACGTCGGCCTGGGCGCTGTCGCGCGCCGCCTGCGACTGCTGCAGCGTCGCCTCGCTCGCGGTGCCGCGACGGTTCAGCTCGACCGCGCGCTCGTAATCCTGGGTGGCTTCGCGCAACTGCGCCTCGGCGCGGGCAAGCTGCGCCTGCGCCGCATCGAGCCGCGCGCGGTAAACCGCCGGCTCGATGACATAGAGGAGCTGGTCCCGGACCACGTCCTGACCCTCGGCGAACGCCACCCGCTCCAATGTGCCCGCCACCCGCACACGGGCGTCGAAGCTGGCGATGGGCTCGACACGGCCGACGAACTCGCTCTGCGGGGCGATGGTGCGTCGCTCCACCGGGGCCACCACCACAGCCGGCAGCGGCGCGCCCTGCCCGCCGCCCGGCGCCTGCGCCGACGCGGCGGTCGCGGTCGTGAGGGCCAGCGTTGCCGCGACCAGCGCGATGGCCCACCGCCGGACCAGCCATCCTTCGATCATGTTGTTCCCATCGCAAGAGTCCCAACCTCTTGCGCGGGTCAACAGGACTTGGACGCGAACGGTCCTCAGGACTGGAGGACCCTATACGATCGGAGCCCCCCTGACGCCGGTCCCCGCGTCAACGGACCAGGATCTGCGCGGCGTCCTTGGTCTTCCCGACAGCCCCGGCCACGGCATTGACCGCCTCGGTGATGCCGGCGATGCTGGACGACACCGTGGACACCGCCATGGATGCGCTCTGCATGTTCGCCGACATGCTGTGGGTGACCGCCGTCTGTTCCTCGATCGCCGATGCGGTCAGGGTGACGTACTCGCGAACGGACTGGATGGCGTCGCGGATGCCGTTCAGGGAACCGGCGACCTCGGACGACGTGGTTTGGATGCCGTCGATCTCGCGCGTGATCTGCTCCGTGGCGCGCGCCGCCTGATTGGCGAGATTCTTGACCTCCGACGCGACAACGGCGAATCCCTTGCCGGCCTCACCCGCCCGCGCCGCCTCGATGGTGGCGTTGAGAGCGAGCAGGTTGATCTGCCCGGCGATGTTCTGGATCAGCCCGACGATTCCGTTCATCGCCTGTGCGGCAACCGTCAGCTTTTCCGTGCTGGTCCCACCGGCGACCGCCTGATCGAAAGCGTTCTCCGCGGCGTTGCGGGACTTCACCATGCTCTGCGAGATCTCGCCGATGGAGGCCGCAAGCTCCTCGGCGCTGGAGGCGACCGTCTGGACGTTGCTGGACGTCTCGTCCGCAGCGCTGGAGGCCGAATGCGCCTCCTCCACCGATCGCTGGATCGAGCCGTCGATCTCGCCGAAATTCCGGTCGATGAGGGTCTTCAGATCGCTCAGTGTCCGTCCGGGAAGTGGCTGAGTCGGAT
>NZ_JABFFR010000033.1 GCF_013423485.1 Azospirillum oleiclasticum | reverse complement strand
CAGGATCAAACTCTCAGGTTCGATACGACACCCAGGCCGAAACCCAAGCATCCATCGACGTGGTCCGCGTCCGCGGCACCAACTGTCCCAAGTGTTGTCCTCTTGGAAACTCTCGATGCACAGACACGAACCGTCTTTCGCCCTGCTCCCCCGGGTCCACCCCGAAGAAACCAGACCACAGTCCCGGCTTACAAAGCCGCCGCCTGCGCATCCCTTCTCGAACAATCTCGACAATGTCAAAGAACCGGACCTTGCAGACAAACCTGCCACCGAAGCTTTCGCCTCGATTGATTACCAGCAGGACGTCTGGAAGATCGGAGGGCGCGATGCGATCGACCGCGCCGAACGGACAAACAATCTAGCCAGTGTGAACGAAGGTGTCAACCACTTTTTTCGTCCGCTGCCGAACCGTCTGCCTCTTCCGAGGAAACCGCGTCCGGCCTTGCCACATTGTGCGCCGCCCCGGCCCTTCCGGAGCCGCCCGACCGTCGCCGGCCGGGAGCGGGTATGTAGCGGCTCGACCCGATCGTGTAAAGCCCTTTCGATGCCGTCCTCTTCATGTCACACAATGCATGCCCTCCAGCGGCCGGCGCGGAGGCCGCCCCTGGACAGACGCCCGGCCCTGTTCTATGTTTCGACTCGAAACACATCCCCCGACCCCACGAACCTGTCGAGGTGACAGCAGATGCGGCCGAGCGCGCGCGCGACCGCCGAGGTGATGGCGCAGGTGCTGCGCACCACATCGAGCCTTGCCTTCGCCGATGGCCTGAACCCTGCGCAATGGGCCGCGCTGCGCTATTTCGGCCAAGCGAGCCCGAGCGCGCGCAGCGTGGTGGCCTTCGCCCGCTACCACGGCACCACCAAGGGTACGGCCAGCCAGACCATCGCCGCCCTCTCCAAGAAAGGGCTCATCGAGCGCCACCGCAGCGAACGCGACCGCCGGAGCGTCAGCCTGGTCCTGACCCCGGCGGGCCGCGCCGCGCTGGACCATGATCCGCTCAACGAGATTGCCGAGGCGATCGCCGGCCTGCCCGAGTCCCATCACCTGGCGATCGCCGAGGCGCTGGATCAGATGCTGCGCACGTTGCTGGCCCGCCGGGCGCGCCGTACCCAGGTCCGGACGGTGGATGAGCAGGGCCTTCGCGCCGTGGGCGCCGACGACTGACACGGATGGTGCGTCATGGCGCCGCAGTCGGCTTCCGGTCACGGACGGCGTCGGGCTCCTGCCAAGCGCCGGACCTTGATCGCCTTCCGGTCCGAGGCTATCAAACCCAGGGACGGATCAAGGCCCTCACGCCCGACAGAACCGCGGATGCATCATGGATCGACCGGCTGAATGCACAGGACGGCGCGGCACTCCCGTAGCCCGGCCCGCACCCATGGTGATGTGATGGCGAACATCCTGGTCGTGGACGACTCGCCCGCGGTGACGGCGCTGCTCCGCGCCGTGCTCGAGGGCGCCGGCCACACGGTGCTGGAAGCCAACGACGGTGCCGGCGGACTGGCCGTCCTGTCCACGACGGCCGTGGATCTGGTGGTGCTCGACATGATGATGCCGGGCATGGATGGCGTCGAGACCGTCCGGCGTCTGCGTGGCGGGGGCAACCGGGTTCCGGTGATCGCGATGTCCGGCGGCACCGACGCCTTTCCCGCCGCCTACTCGCTCAAGATGTCGGAGATGTACGGCGCCGATCGGTTGCTCTACAAGCCGTTCGAGAACGACGAGCTGCTGGAGGCGGTCGACCAGCTCCTGGCCCGCTAGCCGCGCGGCCGGCATCGACGGCACCCGAAACGGGGCGTGAGCGACCATGCACGACATGCAGTTCCTCTACGACGTGATCGCCCTTCTGGTGGCGGCGATCATTGTGGTGCCTGTGTTCCAGGCCCTGCGCATCCCATCGGTGCTGGCCTATTTGTCGGCCGGCGCGATGCTCGGTCCGCACACGCCGGGCCCCGTGCTCGACCCGGAGGTGCCGCAGTTGCTGGCCGAGCTGGGCATCGTCTTCCTGTTGTTCGCCATCGGGCTGGAGCTGCCGCTGTCGCGCCTGCGCGCCATGCGGAAATACATCTTCGGACTCGGGCTGGCCCAGGTGATGGCGACGGCTGTGCTGATCGCGATTGCCGCCCACGCGCTGGGACTGCGGGCTGAGACGGCGATCGTGGTCGGCGGCCTGCTGTCCTTCTCCTCGACCGCCACGGTTCTGAAGATGCTGGTGGAACGGGGTGAAACGATGCGGCGGTTCGGCCGCGTCTCCGTTGCGGTGCTGATCTTCCAGGATCTGGCCGTGGTGCCGCTGCTGACGCTGCTGCCCTTGCTCGCCGGCGACGGGGCCGACATACCGGAAGCGCTGGGGCTGGCGGCGGTGAAGGCGCTCGCCGCCATCGGGGCGATCATGGTGCTGGGCCGCACGGTGGTGCGCCCGCTCTACCGCTTCGTGGCGTCGTCGGGCAACCCGGAGGTGTTCACCGCGACCAACCTGTGCCTGGTGCTGGTCGTCGGCTGGATCACGGCGGAAGCCGGCATGTCGATGGCGCTCGGCGCCTTCCTGGCGGGGCTCCTGCTTGCCGACACCGCATACCGTCACCAGGTCGAGGCCGACATCGAGCCGTTCCGCGGGCTGCTCCTCGGGCTGTTCTTCATGACGGTGGGAATGGCGCTCGACCTGCCCTTCATGCTCGACCGCTGGGCCACCGTCGTCGCCCTCACCGCGGCACTGCTTGCCGGCAAGACGCTGGTGCTCGTTCTGCTGGGCCACCTGTTCGGGCTGGGGCTGGCGAACGCCGTGCGCGTCGGGCTGATCCTGGCGCAGGGCGGGGAGTTCGCCTTCGTGGTGATCACCAAAGCGATGGCGCTGCAGCTCCTTCCCGGGCTCGACGGGCAGATTCTGACCAGCGTGGTGGCGCTGAGCATGGCGGTCACCCCGCTTCTCGCCTGGGCGGCCCACCGCACGGCCCGCCGCATCGAGGACCGGTGGGGTGCCGAGAGCTTCCGGCTGGAAACCAGCGACCTCAAATCCCACGTCCTGATCTGCGGCTACGGACGCGTCGGGCGGGCCATCGCGCGGGTGCTGGCTGCCCACGACATCCCCTTCATCGCCCTCGACCTCGACCCCAACCGCGTTGCCGCCGCTCGAAACCAGGGGCTGCCGGTCTATTACGGGGACGCCAGCCAGCCGGCGGTGCTGCGCGCCGCCGGCATCGACCGCGCCCGATCCGCGGTGGTCACGCTGAACCGGCCGGCCGCCGCCGAACGGGCGGTCCATGGCATCCGCGAACAGCGTCCGGATCTGCCGATCGTGTCGCGGTCCCACGATCTCGCCGGACGCGGGGCTCTGGAGAACGCCGGGGCCACCGCCGTGGTTCCGGAAACGCTGGAGGCGAGCCTGCAGATGGCGGGCCTGCTGCTGCGCAGCGCCGGCATGGAGCCCGCAGCGATCGACCGCAGCATCGACGGGTTCCGGGCCGGCCATTACGCCGCCCTGCGCGAGGCATCGCCCGTCGCCCCGTCGGCGGCATGACGGCCGGAGGCCGGCTTCCCGCGGAAGGTGATGAATTGTCCATATTTGTTGGTCGCACGCGGGTCCCGCCGGTGCTATCTATCGGCTGCACCCGGGGGACTTGAGGAAAATGCACGCGTTTGGTGTGGCGATGCCGTTCTGCCTGATCCGGACCGGAGCATGAGTCTGGCGCCGCCCCGAACGAGTCCGAAGCCGTTCCTGGCCGCCTACGGGCGGCGCCTGCTGCGCCTCGGCTCGATCCGCGGGGGTGGGCTGATCCTGTCCGACCTGTCGGCGCTGGTCTTCGCCTTCCTCGCCGGCGGCCTTCCGGTTCTGCTGTTCAGCAACTATTTCGCCGGTGACACCTACGCCGAGCTGTTCAGCGAGAACACGCCGCTGCGCGCGATCCAGCTGCTCGCCTTCACCGGCATGCTGGTGCTGTGGCTGTTCCACCGCGGGCATTACGGCCTGCGTGTGCCGTTCTGGACCGAGGTGCAGCACCTGGCCTATGGCTGCACCATGGCGCTGCTGGCCGACGGGTTCCTGCAATTCGCGTTGAAGAACGGCTTTTCCCGCCTGTGGCTGGTGCACACCTGGCTGCTGGCGGTGCCGCTGATCCTGCTGATGCGCCGCTGTATGCGCCTTCTGCTGCGCGCCGTCGGGCTGTGGGAGGTGCCGGCCTTCGTCGTCGGGACGTCGGCGCGCATCGACGACGCGGTGGAGCTGCTGCATTCGGAACGGTCGCTCGGCTACTCGGTCGCCGCGACGCAGACGCTGGAATCGCTGAAGGCGGCGTGGCCCGGCTCCTGGATGGAGGCCTGCCGGCGAGTGGGCGCGCAGATCGTGGTGCTCGCCGCCGACGATGCCGACATGGCGAATCACCGCGGGCTGATGAACGACCTGACGCTCGGCGGCATCCCCTACATCCACGTGCAGTCGCTGGGCGGCATGCCGGTGATCGCCGTGGAGTCGCACCATGTGCTGGGGCAGGACCTGCTGCTGATGTCGGCGCAGAGTCCCCTGTCCCGGCCCTTGGCGCGCAGCACCAAGACGGTGTTCGACTACGCCGGCGCCCTGGTGATCCTGACCTGCGCCCTGCCCGTCCTGGGTCTGGCGGCCCTGCTGATCCGCCGCGACGGCGGGCCGGTCTTCTACGCCCACACCCGGATCGGCAAGGACGGCGTGCCGTTCCGCTGCCTGAAATTCCGCACCATGGTCACCGACTCCGACGCGCGTCTGACCGAGCTGCTGGAACGGGATGCCGACGCCAGGGCGGAATGGGCCGCCGCCCGGAAGCTGCGCCGCGACCCGCGGGTGACGGCCGTGGGCGCCCTGCTGCGCGCCTACAGCCTCGACGAGCTGCCGCAGCTCGTCAACGTTCTGCGCGGCGAGATGAGCCTGGTCGGTCCGCGCCCCGTGACGGCGGAGGAGCTGGAGCGATTCGGGACCGACCGGCTCTTCTACACCCACACCCGGCCCGGCATCACCGGCCTGTGGCAGGTGAGTGGGCGCAGCGCCACCGACTTCGAGCGGCGGACGCAGCTCGACGCCTGGTACGTCAAGAACTGGTCGCTCTGGCTGGACGTCGTCATCCTGCTGCGCACCCTGCCGGCCGTGCTGAGCCGCCATGGCGCCTATTGACGGTGCCGGCCCGGGCGGCTGGCGCGCGCTCGCCGGGGAGCTGGCGAGGCTCGGCCGATGGCGGCTGGCCGGGGTGACGGCGCTGGTCGTGGTCTCGGCGGTGGCGGAGGGGGCGGGGCTGCTGCTGCTGCTGCCCCTGCTCGACCGCCTGGGGGTCACCGGCGGCGGGTCCGCGGCGCCCTGGCCGCTGTCCACGCTCGAAGGGGCGCTGGGGCTGTATGTGGTCGTGGTGGTGGCGGCGGCGCTGGTGATGCGGGCGCGGCTGCTTGCCGCGGCGCGCCTGCGGCTGGCCTTCACGGACGGGCTGCGCGACCGCCTGCACGCCGCCCTGCTCCGTATGGAATGGAGCGGCTTCCAGCGCCTGCGGCAGGCCGATCTCGTCCACACCGTGATCGGCGAGGTCGGGCGGGCGGCGATGATGGTGGAGTGGCTGGTCGCCGCCGGCGCGGCCCTGGTGACGATGCCGGTGCTGCTGGCGGTGGGCGGGATGCTGTCGCCGGAGATGATGGCGGCGACGCTGGCGGCCGTCGTGGTGGCGGCCCTGCTCTCCCGCCCGCTCGATCGGCGCAGCGCCGCGCTTGGCCGCGCCATGGGCGAGGCCGCGCGCGGGCTGCACGCCGAGCTGACCGAGGACCTGGGCGGGCTGCGGGTGATCCGCGCCTTCGGGGCGGAGGAGGCGCGGCGCTCGCGGTTCGCCGAGGGTATGCGCGAGCTGCGCGCCCGGCAGATCGACCATGTCGCCGCGGTCGCCACCAGCGGGGCCGGGCTGCGAGCCGGCGGCGCGGTGGCGGCGGCCGGCGGGATGGCGGTGGCGGTGCACGGGTTCGGCATGGCGGTCGCGGATTCGCTGGTCTTCGTGCTGGCCTTCGCCCGCTTGACCATGGCGGGGCTGCGGCTGCAGGAGATGCGACGGCACATCCTGTTCGCCCTGCCCGCGCTGGAGGGCGCCCTGGCGCTGCTGGAGCGCGCGGAGTCGGCGGCGGAGCCGCCGTCCGCCGCCGCGGCGCCATCCCTGGAGCGGGAGCTGCGGCTGGAGGGGGTGGCGGTGCGACACGCCGGGGCGGCGGCGCCGGCCCTGGCGGACATCGACCTCGCCATCCCCGCGCGCGGGGTGACGGCGGTGGTCGGCCCGTCGGGGGCAGGGAAGTCGACGTTGGCCGACCTGCTGCTGGGGCTGCTGCCCCCGGAACGGGGGTGGCTGCTGGCGGACGGGGTGGCGGTCGTGGGGGCGGCGCGTGGGGCGTGGCGGCGGACGGTGGGGTATGTGCCGCAGGATGCCTTCCTCTTCCACGACACGATCCGCGCCAACCTGCGGGTGGCGGACCCGGCGGCGGCGGACGCCGCGCTGTGGCGGGCGCTGGAGGATGCGGCGGCGGCCGAACTGGTGCGCGGCTTGCCCCACGGGCTCGAGTCGGTGGTGGGGGACCGGGGGGCGCGGCTGTCGGGCGGGGAGCGGCAGCGCATCACGCTGGCGCGCGCGCTGCTGCGCCGGCCGCGGCTGCTGATCCTGGACGAGGCGACGAGCGCGCTGGACGCGGAGAGCGAGCGCCGGGTGCAGGCCGCGCTGGAGCGGCTGCGCGGCACCGTCACCATCGTGGTCATCGCCCACCGGGCGGCGACCGTGCGGATGGCCGACCATGTGGTGGTGCTGGAGGGAGGGCGCGTCGCGGCGTCCGGCCCGTGGCAGGATGTGGCCGGGCGCACGCCCTGGCTGGCGTAGTGGCCCAAGTTGTGGCATGATCACATAGCCAAAAGACGCCATATCCACAGGGCAGATGCTATGGACATCCTCACCGCCGACGACTTCGCGCCGAAGGAGGGCATGGCCTTCCAGATGATCTTCGAGGTTGGCGACCCGCTCGACTTGGTCCTGGCCACCATCAGGAGGACCAAGGCGCATGATTTTCCGGGAAAGTCGCGCGATCCGTTCTCCCTGTTCTTCGAAGGAACGAAGGGGGTGCATTGCCCGCAGGGGATTTACCGGCTGCGCGACGAGACCGGCTGGCAGGTGGACGTGTTCCTGGTGCCGATCGGCGACAAGCCCGATGGCAGCTACATCTACCAGGCCGTGTTCAACTGACGGAGCGGGGCGCCGGGCCCCATCGGCCCGGCGCCCCCAAGGCGGTGCGGGTCAGCCGTGCCAGCGCATCAGCCGGTAGGGCCCGTGCTCCCCCTGCTCCACGAAGCCCAGGCGGTCGTAGAGGCGGCGGGCGGGGTTGAAGACCTCGACATGGATGCTGACGGTGCGGCCGCCGGCGCGTGCCTCGTCGAAGACCGATTCGATGATCGCGCGGCCCAGACCCTGGCTGCGCGCGGCGATCAGCAGGCCGATATCGACGATGCGGATGTCCGTAGGGTGGCCGCGGTAGAGGTAGAGGCGGCCGATCGGCTCGCCGGCGCGTTCGATCACCAGGAACTCCGCGTCGAAATAGGCGCGGGCGTAGTGATGGCGCTGGGCCTCGTACTGCTGGGCGAGGAAGCCGATCTTCTGCTCGTCGGTCCAGTCCCGGACGACGGCCAGCTCCTCCCACCGCATCTCGCAGTACAGGCGGCGGATGAAGGGGATGTCCTCCTCCGTCTCCAGCCGGAAGGAAAGTCCCAGCGCGGCCAGAGCCGCGCCGGGTGCGAAGATCGGCGCCGCGGGTCGCGCGGCGCCGGTGGTCATGGTCGTATCCATGGTGTCAGGGGAAGGACGGGTAAATGCCATCGGTGCAGATGCAGAAGTTCATCGCCAGGAAGGGCTGACGGTTCTCGTGCGTGCCGTTGCCGCCCACGCCAGAGATGGCATTGGGCGAGAAGTAGGTGTTCGGCGCGGCGTTCGAGAAGGACGTGCTGGCCTTGCTATTGACGATCACGAGGTTGGGAAGGGTCGTTGCGGACGGGGTGTTGGTCTGGCCCGTCGCCTGCCCGAACGTCTCGCCCCCCATGGTGTGGGTGTGGCTGGGGAGCTGCGACAGGTTCAACATCACCTTTTCCGCGCCGCTGGACTGGTTGAGCGCGGTGTAGGTGCCGTCCACCATCGTCGCGGCACCCATCGGCACCTGCGACTGGAGGTTCGGCACGTTGAACGCCGTGGGCGGCGAGCCGGTGGTGCCGTAGACGGGGCCGATCAGCGAGTACAGCGCCTGGTTCTGGGCCACCGGCAGGCTGCCGCCGTTGCAATAGGCCCAGTCCTGCGGCGCGTAGTCGAAGGCGAAGATGCGGATTTCACCGATGAAGGGATCCATGGTCGTCCTCCCGAATCACGGCTTGACGGGGTAGGTGCCGGTCACGCAGATGATGTAGTTCAGCGTGCGGCTGGGCATCAGGTTGTTGTGGGGCTGGCTGCCGCCGGACGCCGAAAGGGAGGCGGCGTTGAAGGTGAAGTCTTTGCCAGCCGCCGACTCCTGCATGTAGGGCGCGACGCCGGTGGGCGCGGTGCCCAGCAGCATGGTGGTGCCCGGCGTGTTGCCGGTGGCGTTGGTGGTGGTGGCGAACGCCATATGCTCGTGGACCGGCATCTGCGCTTCGGTCAGCGTCACCGTCGCCGTCCCGCCGGTCTGGGCGATCACCCGGGGCGTTCCCGGCTGGCCGTTGTTGGTGGCGGGGCCGGTGCCCATGTGCACCGGGACCCTCCCGCGCAGGTCGGGCAGGCCGAAATTCTTCACCCCGTCCCCACCGTAGCGGGAGCCGAGGATGGAGTAGAGCGCCTCGTTCCCCTGGATCGTCAGGAGGCTGCCGTCGCAAAACCGCCAGCCGTCGGGGCAGCGGGGAATCGACCAGATCTTGATTTCACCGATGTAAGCGTCCATCGCTTCTTCCTCCCGTCAGGAGATCGATCATAGGTGGCTGCGGGTCGCGGCCGGCCCTGTTCGGGGCATCCGATCACCGCGCCCGGTCACCACGGGCGCGATGGGTAATAGCCGAGCAGCGCGATGCAGAAGTTCAGCACCAGGAAGGGCTGCATGTTGCTGTGCGCCGCGTTGCCGCCCGTCTCGCTCATGATCTTCGGGTTCAGCGCCACCAGGGGCGGGTTCACAACACCGGAGACGTTGGTGAAGATGTTGCCCGCCGCCTGCGCATACAGGTTGCCGCCCGGAACCAGATTGTTTGCGGCCGCGTTCACAGCCTGCCACATGTGGTTGTGCGCCGGGATCTGCGTGGCGGTTAGCGCCACCGTCTCGGTGCCGTCCTTCTGGCCCATGTTGTAATGGGTGTACCCGCCGATGGTCGCGGAGTTGGTGTACTGCCCGACGGGGGTCCGCCCGCGCAGGTCCGGCAGGCTGAAGTTCTGGGTGTCCTTGCCGTAATAGTTGCCGATCAGTGAGAAGAGCGCGGCGTTCTGCTGGATCGGCAACGACTGGCCGTTGCACTGCGCCCAACCCTGTGGCGCGTAATCGAAGGCGTTGATTCGGATCTCTCCGATGAACGGATCGGTCATGGCGTCCTCCTTCCCCAAGCCCGTGGGGCACCACCCGGAGTGGGTATGCCGCCACGCGGGAGCACACCAGAGCACGCAAAAGTGTTGAAGCATTTTCGCGTTCTTGATGCAATTTCACTGGGTTTGTCGCATGTGTCCATACTGTGGTATGCGCGTTTACCCTGATGCATAGTGGTTCCGGATGTCTTGCAGCCAAGCATT
Organism: Azospirillum oleiclasticum; assembly: GCF_013423485.1. Taxonomy (GTDB): domain Bacteria; phylum Pseudomonadota; class Alphaproteobacteria; order Azospirillales; family Azospirillaceae; genus Azospirillum; species Azospirillum oleiclasticum. The sequence goes on along the minus strand of NZ_JABFFR010000033.1, from coordinate 133,883 downwards.
GCCGAACACATATGCGACTCGGGTGGTACGGCATAGGCGGACGCGCGGGGGCTGTGCCATGGCCACGCCCCCGACACGCACGCATCCCGTCCCATCGACGACCTCGCACATGCGGCAGGCGACGCGAGCAATCCACGCAATTGCGGCTACCTCGCCGGGAACAACCTGGGCTATGGTCGCGGCACCATGCCGATCACCCCTTCATCACTTTCGAAGGACACGATGCCGATCCACGACCACACCCTGTGCGGATGGCGTGTGGCGAGCTCTCTGCCGCTTCCCGACCTGCTGCCGTGGACCGGCGACGACCGGGCACCCGACCTGATCGTCAACGTGGGTGCGGTGCCCGAACGGCTGGACGATCCCACGATCGACCTTCCGCTGCTCCAGATCGATGCCAACGGCACCTGCCGATTCGCCATGCCGGGTGTCGCCACCTATTTGATCGATCCGACCGGGCATCGTGTGATCGTCGAACCCGTGCTGCCGGCGGATGCGCCCGACATCCGCGTGTTCCTTCTGGGCACGGTGTTCGGCATCCTGTGCTACCGTCGCGGGTTGCTGCCGCTGCACGCCAGTTGCGTGCGGGTCGGCGGCGGAGCCGTGGCTCTGGCCGGAGCCTCCGGAATCGGCAAGTCGACGCTGGCCGCGTCGCTGCTGCGCCGCGGACACATGATCCTTGCCGACGACGTGACCGTCATCGACACGTCGGATCCCGCGGGGCCGAGGGTGCTGCCCGGCTTTCCCCGGCTCAAGCTCTGGCGCGACGCCATGGACCGTCTGCAGCTTTCACCGGCCGGGCTGGAGCGCACCCGCAGCGAACTCGCCAAGTTCCATGTGCCCGTGGCCGAGGGGTTCTGTGCTCAACCCCTGCCGCTGACGGCGGTGTTCCACCTCGATCCCGACACCCTCCCTCCCGGTGGCACGCTGCGCCGCCTGCGCGGCCCGGAGGCGGTGGTAAGGGTCGAGCGCGATCTCTACCGCCGCGGCACGATGGTGAAAATGGGCTTGTCGGCGCAGGCTCTGGGTTCCGCGGTGGCGGTGGTGGGCGTTCCCGGCGGAACCTGGCTCGTCCCGCATCGCCACGAACCGGGCGGTCTGGAGGACAGCATCGCCGGCATACTCGAACGGCTGACGGCATGAGCGGCTTCTACTGGATCGCCTCCTACCCGAAATCGGGCAACACGTGGGTCAGGCTCGCCCTTTCCGCCCTGATCCACGCCGACACGCCCTCCCCCTCGATGAACGGGTCCAGATTTGCGCCGAACGCCAGCCGGCGTTCCGACATCGAAGACGGGCTGGACGTCGAAACGGGCGATCTGACGCCGGATGAGGTGCGGGCTCTTCGCCCGGCGGCGTATCGCGCCCTCGCGCAGACATCGAAGCATCCCCTGTTCCGGAAGGTGCACGATGCGTGGTCGGCAACGGAGACGGAAGGCCCGCTTTTTCCTCCCGAAGCGACGCTCGGCACCATCCATATCGTCCGTGACCCGCGCGACGTCGCCGTCTCATGGGCGCACTTCGCGGCGATCGACGTGGATGCGGCGATCGCCATCCTGTGCGACCCGTCCACCATCATCAGACCGCATCCACCCCGTGTCGCTCTGACCGTGCCGCAATGGCTGTCGTGTTGGAGCGGGCACGCCCGGAGCTGGATGGACGCACCGGGCCGCCCGGGCTGTCTGTTGCGCTACGAGGACCTGCTGGCCGATCCCGCGACCGCCCTGGCCCGCATCGCCACCTATGCCGGAATCCCGCACGATGAGACCAGGATAAGGAACGCCATCGACGCGACCCGTTTCGACGCCCTGCGCCGGCAGGAGGCGGAGCATGGCTTCAACGGAGGACAAGCACCGGGCCGTGCCTTTTTCCGCGCCGGGCGTTCCGGTGACTGGCGCCACCTCCTGTCCGACGAACAGGTCGAACGAATCTGCACCACCCACCGGGAGATGATGCAGCGGCTCGGATACAACGAATCCGGATGCTCTTGAAGTCGGATTTCCACCGTGCTAGGAACAACTACCAATTTGTCGTGGGTGGACGAGTCATGGATCGCGACGTTCAGGATTGCGGGCAGAACGAACTCCACGGGAGCCATCGTCGGGTGTGGCGGGCGCCGGCTCTTACCGAGTACGACATCGTGGCCAGCACCGAAATTACGAACTGTGGTTCCGGATCCGATGGCGTCATCTGCCAAACCGCGGGGGGATCGTAGCCATAGCGGCGGAAAGGAGTGGCGTATCTCGGCCCTCGGCCCGGGTATGGCTTCACGGGCCTTTGCCGGTTTGACGTGAACGGCCCCGGCGGCCCGGATGACCGTGTTTTTTCCGTGCTGTCCGCCGACGGAATGCCCCGCCCGCTGCGGATCGGCCCCATCGGGATCGTCGGCACGCCCCGTCCGATCCAGTGTTCCCCGGACAGCCTACTCGCCATTACCGGCCATATCGACAACGCCGGCGACCTCCGCCGGGCTCTCGTCGGTACGGCCGAGCGGGCGGGCGACGATGCACCGCTCGTCGTCGAAGCGTTGAAACGCTGGGGTTCCGATGCCCCGGCGCGGTTCCGGGGCACGATCGCCCTGGCCTTTTGGGAGGGCAGGTCCGGGCGTCTGCTGCTCGCCGGGGATGCCCTTGGCCTGCGGACCGTGTTCCACACCCGCATCGACGGCGCCGTGGCCTTCTCCACCAGCCTGCGCGCGCTGCTCGCCCTGCCCGGCGTGCCGCGGGACCTGGACGAGGCGTATCTCGCCGCCTTCCTGTCCGACGTGGTGCCGGAGCCGGACGCCACCGTCTACGCCGCCATCCGGCGTGTGCCGGCCGCCTGCACCGTCGCCTTCGGCCGCGACGGGTCGGCGAGCGTCCACCGGTACTGGAGCCCGGACCGGGGCCGCCGCATCCGCCACCGCCGCGACGCCGACTATGTGGAGGAGGCGCGCGCCCTGCTGGACCAGGCCGTGCGGCGGCAACTGCATGGACCCGGCCCGGTCGTCTGCCAGTTGAGCGCCGGATTCGACTCGGGCGCGGTGGCTTCGACCGCCGCCCGGCTGCTGGCACCCGCCACCGTGCACGCGCTCACCGTCGCCCCACCCGACGGCGTGCCGCGGTTCGAGCGCCCGTCGGTGATCAGCGACGAGCGCGCCGCCGCCGCCGCGGTCGCGCGCATGCACCCGAACATGGTGTGGGAGGCCGTCTCCTCCCCCACCCTGCACCCGCTCGACGAGAACCCCCTGCGCCTTTTCCTGCCGCTGGGCATGCCCTGCCGCAACGTGATGAACATCGGCTGGTTCGCCCCGTCGCTGGACCGCGCCCGCGCGCTGGGCGCCCGCGCGATGCTCGGCGGCTTCCTGGGCAACATGACGCTGAGTTGGGACGGCCTGTGCGGCCTTGCCTCCATGGCGCGGCGCGGCGACTGGCTGCGGTTTTGGCGGGAAGCGGCCGCGCTTGGGCGCCGGCGTGGCCTGTCCACCGCCGCGGTGCTTCGGCGGTACGGGCTGAAGCCGCTGTTGCCGCCGCGCGTGCAGTGCTGGCTGGACGACCGCCGCGGCATGCCCCGGCCGGAGAGCGAGCGGTTCAGTGCCATCCACCCCGATTTTGCGCACGACACCGGCATGGCCGGGCGGCGGCTGTCGATGGGCCACGACTACCCCGGCGACACCGACGCCATGCGCCGCCGCTGGCTGAGCCGCGTCCAGACCCTGCCGCCGCTGATGGGACCGCTCGGCGAGCTGTTCGGGGTGGAACTGCGCGACCCCACCGCCGACCTGGACCTGCTGGAATTCTGCTTCGCCGTGCCGGACGAGCAGTATCTGCGCGACGGCACCACACGCTGGCTCGCCCGCCGCGTGCTGGCCGACCGGCTGCCGCCGGAGGTGCTGGGCGAGACGCGCCGCGGCCTCCAGTGCCCGGAGTTCCTGCACCGCATGACGCTCCAGCGCGACGCGATCGTGGAGGGGGTGGAAATGCTGGAGCGTTCGCCGCTCGCCACCCGCGTGCTGGACGTGGCGCGCATGAAGCGGCTGGCGGCCGACTGGCCGACCGACGCGGCGACGGCGGGGCTCGGGGACTATCGCGCCGTGCTCGACCGCGGTCTCCACGTCGGGCGGTTCCTGCGCTGGATCGAAGGGGGGAACCAGTGACGCGGTTGATCCTGTGGGCGATGCTGGGGCTGCTGCTGGCCGTCGGAACCCTGCTGGCGCTGGAACCCAAGGCGCGCGCCTTCGCCCGTCACGCGGTCGACCGGGTGGTTCAGAAGGGCCAGGACCTGATCGACCCGCCGCAGAGCGTGGAGGCGCTCCGTCCCCGCCTGTTCGACGCCGGCACCGCCGTGGTGATCGGCCCGCCCGACGCGGGGGAGGCGGCGACCATCGTGGCCTTCATCGACTACAACTGCGTCTTCTGCCGCCGGCAGTTCCAGGTCTTCGAAGCCATGGCGGCGGAGGGCCGGGCGCCGCGCGTGATTCTGCGCCACCTGCCGCACACATTGGATTCGATCGCGCTGGCCCAGGCCATGCTGGCAGCCCGACGCCAGGGCCGGGAGGCGGCCCTGCACCGCGCGATGGCGTCGGCCGAAAGGCCGCTCGGCCCCGGCGACCTTCCGGCGCTTGCCGCCGCCGCCGGGCTGGACGCGGAGCGGCTGCGCGCCGACGCCGCCGCTCCCGAGACCGAGGCTCTGCTCGACGCCGACGTCAGGATGGCCTGGAACCTGCGCATCCGCAGCACCCCGACCATGATCCTTGCCGGCAGCGTCCGCCGCGGCGTGCACGACGGCGACCGCATCGCGGCGCTGCTGTCGGGAGCCTCGCAGCCCTGAGACCACCGGGCCGCGTCCTCCGTCCCTCACTTCCCTTGCGGACGGAACGCCGCGATCGGCGTCATGCCCGCCGCAGCCGCCCCGCCGCACACGGTGCCGCCGGCCGCGGTCACCCAAGCGTGCGCCCGAAAGTCGCGCCTGTCACCGGTCGCCACGCCGATGCACAGGTGCGAGGGCACACCACGCCGGCGCAGCATGAGCGACGCCGCAAGCGCCTGCTCCAGGCAGGCAGGCCGCCAGGGAAGACGGCGCGCCGCCGCCTCGACCGACCGGCCGACAGCCGCCGCCGTCGCATCCACCGTGGGCGGCGGGCAGGCCTGCACCGACGCCTCCACCCGGCCCGCCAGCCGGGCAACCAGGCGGAACGGCAGGACTGCGAGGACGACGCCGACCACGGTCAGCGCCATGACCGCTTCCACCACACGCAGGCGGTGGGCGGCCCGGATCACCCGGCAACCTCGATGAGGCCACGGTCGGCCATGCGGCGGAGAAGGTCGAGCACATCGCGCTCGATCACCTCGGGCGCCCCGTCATAATCGGCGGCAAGGGCGGCGCACAGGTCACGGACGCGGACCGGATTCTCAATGCGGCGCCAGACATCGGCGCCGATGACGTCCAGGCCGAAGTAGCGGCCCAGTTCGACGCTCATCAGAACCACCTCGCCATCCACTTCGGCGGCCAAAGGGCCACGGCTTTGAAGCACGGTGGAGGACGGGCCCACCGTCCGATCGACAACCACGACGCACTCTCCCGCAGACGGACACGCGATGGTGGTCTCTATCATCCAATCGACTGCCCGGCAAGGTCGCCTATTTCTCGGGCGCCCACCATTTGGGCGGAGGGCCGTCGAAGGCCGGCTTGCGCTCCGCCGGCTCCCCATCGCCGGCGACGTCGGCCAGAAGGCGCGAGCGTGCCACGGAGCGGGGCGGTGATTCCCCCTTGGCGGCGCGATGGTGGTTGAGCGCGGTCAGGAAGCCCGTCGCGGCCTTGGCACGACGCGGTGGCGGCGGCGAACGGTCAATGGTCGGCCGGTCACCGCGCTCCTGATCGGCCAGGACCAGCGCACGGTCGGCGATGCGGCGCCGGAATTCCACATCCAGTGCATCGAAGGCGGCGGACGCCAGATCCAACTCCTCGTCGGACGAATCGTCGATGGCCTTTTCCAGAAAGCCGGTGAGGAGCCGGAACTCGACAACGCCCGGCACCCGCTCACGGCGCACGGCTTCCGCGAGAACCCGGATCGCGCGCAGCCCCTGCTGATCGAACTGTCCGGTGGTCATCGATACGTTGCGCCATTAACCAAGAGAAACCTCCAAATATCGCGTTCAAGGGACTCCGTCAACGGGTGCGACACCGATGTCACGGGCATAGTTGCACTCATGCCACAGTTTCCGCACCGAATGCCCGGAGCGCCGCCATGGTGGCCTGCAGCTCACCGTCCAGCCGACCGCCCAATCGTGGCAGGTCGTCCGGCGACGCCGTCTCGATCCGGGCGGCGAGCCGGGCCAGCCGCGCCGCGCCGATGCTTCCCGCAGCCCCTTTCAGCGCGTGGGCCGGAGGGCGCGGGCCCGAGCCGTCCTCGATCGCGGTGCGGATGTCGGCCGCCAGATCGGCCGCGCTGCGTTCGAAGGTGTCCAGCGCCACCACCCAGACGGCGGGACCGACCGCGTCGAACACGCTGCGCGTCTGGACCTCGTCGAGGGGCGGCCCGTCCACAGGCGAGCCGGCGACCGGCGGCGGCGGCTCCCACGCCGGTGCCGACGGACCGGCTACGCGGGCCAGGGTCGCCAGCAGGATCGACGGGTTGACCGGTTTCGTCAGATAGTCGGTCATTCCGTCGGCCAGCAGAGCCTCCCGATGGCCCTTCATCGCGTTGGCGGTCAGCGCCACGATCGGCACCGCGCCCGCCGGACCGGGCAGAGCGCGGATGCGGCGCGTCGCCTCCGGACCGTCCAGGGTGGGCATCTGCACATCCATCAGCAGCGCGTCGAAGCCGCCGCGGGCCGCCGCCTCCAGCGCCTTCAGCCCGTCGTCGACGGCGGTCACCCTGTGGCCGGCGCGTTCGAGGATCGCGGTGACGATGCTGCGGCTCACCTCGTTGTCCTCCGCCACCAGGACCGACAGCGACCGGTTCGCCACGACGGCCGGCTCGGCCGGCGCCTCGGCCGCGGCGGTGGCGGGCCGGCAGGGAATGGTGAGATGGAAGACGCTGCCCTCCCCTTCCACGCTGTCGACACCGATGTCGCCGCCGAGCAGCGTCGTCAGTTCCCGGCAGATGGCGAGCCCCAGCCCGGTGCCGCCGAACCGTCGGGTGGTCGAGCCGTCGCCCTGGGTGAAGCGCTGGAACAGCCGGGGCCGGAGGTCGTCCGGGATGCCGATGCCCGTGTCGGCCACCGAAAGCCGCAGCAGCAGGCCGCCGTCCCCGCCCGTCCCGGCACGCTCGGCCCGGACCTCCACGCTGCCGGCCGGGGTGAACTTGATCGCGTTCCCGATCAGGTTGATCAGGATCTGGCGCAGCCGGACGGGATCGGACCGCAAGCGGGCCGGCACTCCCTCCCCGATCCCCCACCCAAGGGACAGCGACTTGTCGATGGCCAGCGGGCGCAGCAGGTCCACCACGTCGCGCAGGAGCTGGCGGAGGTCGAAATCGACCGGCTCGATCGCTATGCGGCCGGCCTCCAGCTTCGACAGGTCGAGCACGTCGTCGATGATCTGCTGGAGACCGGCGCCCGAGCGGCGGGCGATGTCGATCAGGTGGCGCTGCCCGGCGTCCAGGTTCGGCCCCTCCAAAAGTTCGAGGGCGCCGAGGATGCCGTTCATCGGCGTGCGGATCTCGTGGCTCATGGTCGCCAGGAACTCGCCCTTCAGCCGGTTGGCGCGGTCGGCCGAGTCGCGGGCCTGCCGCAGATCGTCCTCGATCTGCTTCTGGGCCGTGATGTCGCGGATGATCCCGGTCACCAGCCGGCGGTCATCGACCCGCCAGCTCGCCAGAACCATCTCCAGGGGAAAGGCCGAGCCATCGCCGCGGCGGCCGGTGGTCTCCAGCCGGGCGTCGGCGCCCCGCTCCATGACGGCCCGTACGGCGTCCATGATCGCCGGCACCAGAGTCGTGACGCGGCTCCCCACCACATCGGCGGCGGTGTATCCGAAAAGCCGTTCGGCCGCCGGATTCACGCCGTCGATGATGCCGGACCGGTCGAAGGTGAGGATGGGCTGCCCCACCGCATCGACCATGCGGCGGTAGCGCGTCTCACTCGCCAGCAGCCTCTCCTCGGCCATCTTGCGCTCGGTGATGTCGGTGGCGGAGCCGCGGTATCCCAGGAACCGGCCGGACTCGCCGAAGATCGGCCGTCCGCTCACGCTGAACACCCGTTCGCCGGCGGCCAGCCGCGCCCGGTATTCGAAACTCCGGAAAGGACGGTGCTCGGCCAGAATGCGATGGTGATCCTCCCATTTGGCGTCGTCGCCGGCTTCGCGGACGGCCACCTCCTGGCGGGTGCAGCCGATCAGGCTTCGACCCTTCGACAGTTCCGGCGCGAGCGGCCCGGTCAGGTTGGTGAAGCGGAGGTCGGGACCCATTTCCCAGAACCAGTCCGACGCCGTCTCCGCCACGTCGCGGAAGCGCTGCTCGCTCTCCCGCAACCGCCCTTCCGTCTCACGCGCCATCGCCTGGGCCATCGCCTGCCGTGCGGATTGGCGGGCGGCCAGCCAGGCCAGTGCCAGGAGGGCCGCCGTGCAGGCGGCCACCGACCCCAGATAGATCGTGCGCCGGGTCAGCAGATCGGCGTCGAAGGCGCTCTCGGAAAAGCTGGCGATGACCATCAGCGGGTGGTTCGGGAGGGTGCGGAAGGCGATCAGCCGCCGCTTCCGGTCCGCCGGGCCGGTGGTCCTGGTGAAGCCCGTGCCCTGCCGGCGCGCGATGGTCATCAGTTCGCTGTCGCCGAGATCGGCACCGATCGACAGATCATCGATGCCGGACTGCGCGCGCAGGATGCCGTCCAGCCCGATGATGGCGATGGCACCGCCATCCCCGACGTCCAGCTCCTGGAAGGTCCGGCTGAAGTAGAAGGGGTCGATGGACGCCACCAGCACCCCGCCGAAATCACCGTCCCCCGTCTCGATGGCGCGCGTCAGCTGGAGGGACCAGCGGCCGGACGTCCGGCCGAAGACAGGCTTGCTGATGAAGAGGCCGCGCGCGGGGTTCTCGCGCTGGACACGGAAATGCTCGCGGTCGGACAGATTGATCCGCGCCGGGGCCGAATCGACGCTGGTCTGCGCCAGCCGCCCGTCGGCATCGACGATCGAGAGCTGCACCAGCACGTCGGAGCGCCCCTTCGCCTCGCGCATCACCTCTCGCAGGTTGGGGTGCCAATGGCCGAACTTGCGGATGTCGTAACCGACGTAGCGCAGGATCTGATCGGCCTCGGAGATCACCCGCTCCGTCTGCTCGGCGATGATGCGCGCGAGGTTGCCGGTGTCGCGCTCGGCCCGCGCCGCCGCCTGACGTTCGCCGGAGACGATCAGCAGCAGCGCGAGCCCCCAGAGTGCCGCCACGATGGCCGCGGTTCCAGCCCATATCGCCACCGCGAAGCGTCGATGTCCCCTGTCCTGATCCACCATGCCCCTGCCGACACCCCCTGGCCACCCGCCGCCGCGGCCACCGCTTGCCGGGCGGTGGCCGGCGGATCGGGGCGCAGCACTCTATCTACGCCTTTCGGATGGCGTTTTCACGGGTCCTGCCTTCCTCGGCCGCGGGCTTGCGGTTGCCCGCCGCCGCCCAAACCGGGTAATCTCGGCCGAACGGACGGACACCGGCAGTTCACGGGACGGAAGCATGATAAGGGGCCGCGCCTCGACGATCGCCGTATCGCTGCTGACCCGGATCAACGTCATCATTCTGTCCACGACGGTCGTCGTCGGTGTCATGGCGCTGGCCGTGTCGGTCGAGGTGACCGAGAGCCAGCAGACCGACAGCCTGATGCGGCGCGCCGAACTGGTCGCCGCCCTGCACGCCGATTCCCTGGCCGAGCCGGTGTGGGAGCTGAACGATCGCATGGTCCAGGGGATGATCGACGCCCTGCAGGCCCGCGATCCCGCCATCGGTTCCATCATGGTGTTCGAGCCGGACAAGCCCACCCCGCTGGCGGAGACCGGACGGGGAACCTCCCGCGGGGCCAGCACCACCATCGAGAAGCCGATCATGGTCCGCGGCCCCACCGAGCGGCTCGAACGGGTGGGCACGGTTCGGCTGGTCTATTCGCTGGACGAGGTGCACGACGCCACCTTCCGCGCCCTGGCCCCGGTCGGCGGGTTGCTGCTGCTGTCGCTGGTGGCGGCCATCACGGTGATCAGCGTCGCCCTGAATTCCCAGGTGCTGCGCCCGTTGAGCCGGCTCACCCGCGCCACCCAGGAGCTGGCCCGCGGCAACTACCACGCGCGGATCGACAGCGAGCGGACCGACGAGATCGGCCTGCTCACCCGCAATTTCAACGACATGGCGGTGAGGGTCCAGGACCACACCGAACTTCTGGAACAGCGCGTGCGCGAGCGCACCGAGGCGCTGACCACGCTGAACGACACGCTGGCCGAGCGCAACCGGCAGCTCACCGACAGCATCAACTACGCCCAGCTCATCCAAACCTCGATCCTGCCGACGCGCGACATTCTCGGCACCGTCCTGGCCGAGCACTGCATCATCTGGCGCCCGCGCGAGGTGGTGAGCGGAGACTTCTATTTCTGCCGGGAAACGGACGACGGCATCGTCATCGGCGTCGCCGACTGCACCGGGCACGGGGTGCCGGGCGCCTTCATGACGATGACCGCCAGCGCCGTTCTGAACACCGTCATCGACCGGTTGGGTGCCGCCGATCCCGCGCGTGTCCTGGAAGCCGTGGACCGGGAGGTGCGCGCCGCCCTGCACCAGGGCGATGCGCCCGTGGATGGCAGCTTCGACGACAACGGCCTGGACATGGGGCTCTGCTACGTCGCCCCCGGCGAGGGGCGGATGGTGTTCTCCGGCGGGCGCATCTCCCTATTCACCGTGTCGGCGGAGGGTGTGACGGAGCTGCGCGGCGACCGGGAGAGCTTGGGTTACCGGCGTGGCGGCGACGTGCCGCGATTCACCAACCGCGAGGTCGTGCTGACGCCAGGGCGCGCCTTCTATCTCGGCACCGACGGGATCACCGACCAGTCCGGCGGCGAGCGGGGGCTCAGCTTCGGCAAGGGCCGGCTGAAGTCCATGCTGGCCGAGCACTGGCGGCTGCCGCTGGAGCAGCAACAGACGCTGTTCGAACGCTTTCTCAGCGAGTACCAGCATGGCCGGGTGCAGCGCGACGACATCACGCTCATCGGCTTCCGTGTGCGCGAGGACCATGGCCACGCGCTGCAGCCGTCCGATCGCGGGGCGCTCGCGGCGGACTGACGTCGCGCCGCACATGGGTGCGTCGCTGTGACAAGGCATGCCGTTGTAGCGCCCTGATGCGGTCGTTGCGTCTAGCATGTTATATCGTTGCGCAGGGCGGGGCGCAAAAGACCTTCCTGGCTGTGTGCTTTCTCTCCCAATGAAATGCATTACCGCGTATGCTGCACTCCAATCTCTGAGCGAGACGGCTAACTGGAGACAATGGCCCCATGACGGCGCCCGTCCTGATCGTGGTCGAAGACGAATCGTCGCTTCGACGTGACATGGTCGAGTATCTGAGGGACTGTGGATTCGACGCCTACGGCGCCCAGCACGGGCGCGAGTTGGACGACATGCTGGCGAAGCATGACGCATCGGTGGTCGTGCTCGATGTGAACCTGCCCGGTGAGGACGGTTTCAAGATCGCGGCACGGCTGCGCGAGCGCCGGCTCGGCGTGATCATGGTCACCGCCCGGACATCGACGGTCGATCGCGTGGTCGGGCTGGAGATCGGGGCCGACGCCTATCTCGTGAAGCCGGTGGAGATGCGCGAGCTGGAAGCCCAGGTAAAGTCGCTTCTGCGACGGCTGGACAGCGCCCAGTTCGCCGCCGCTCCGGCGCCGCCGGCTCCGGCGGAGACGTCCGACGCGGTGGAGGAGGAGCGCTGGCAGCTCAACGCCACCGACTGGTCGATGACGAGCCCGCGCGGCGTGCGAATCCCCCTGACCAGCATGGAGATGCGGCTGGCGACGGTGCTGGCGCAGCACGCGCGACAGGCGGTGTCTCGCGACCAGCTCTGCCAGGCGCTCTACAACCGCCGCTGGAACCCGGAGGACCGCTCGATCGACACCGTCGTCGGGCGCCTGCGCCACAAGATCGAGGCGGCGCTGGGCGACGCGGCCCCGCTCAAGTCGGTGCACGGGGTGGGCTACGTGTTCTCCGCACCGATCCGGGTGCTGTAGGCGGTCAGCCCGCCGCCTCGGCCCCGTCGGTCTCCGGCGTGTGGCGGGGGAAGGTCAGGGTGAAGCTGGTGCCCTGGCCGACTCCGCTCTCCACCGCGATACCGCCGCGCAGCGGCCCGACGGCGAGGTTGTGGACGATGTGGAGCCCCAGCCCGCTGCCGCCCTCCCCCCGCCGGGTGGTGAAGAACGGCTCGAAGATGTGGGACAGATGGTCGGGCGGGATGCCCTTGCCATCGTCGGTGTAGACCAGCAGCACGGTGTCGGCGTCCGGCTGCGTGATGGTGATGGACAGGCGGCCGGACTGCCCGTCGTCATAGGCGTGGGTCAGCGAGTTCATCACCAGGTTGGTGAGGATCTGCGACAGCACGCCGGGGAACCCGTCCATCTCCAGGTCGTCCGGGCATTCCACGGTGACACTGTGGTTGCCCATGCGCAGGTTCGGCTGCAGGCTGACCAGGGTCTCCTGGATGTAGGCGCTCAGGCCGAATCGGCGTCGTTCGGAGCTCGCGCGGTCCACCGCCACCTGCTTGAAGCTGTGGATGAGCCGCGCCGCCCGTTCGCAGTTGGCGAGGATCAGCGCGGTGGTGTCGATGGCGGTGGTCAGGTAGCGCTGGAAGTCCGTGCGCCCGAGCCCGCCGCCCTCGACGCGGGTCTTCAGCTTTCCGGTGGCGTCCGACAGGTGCGACGCGCAGGACACGGCGATGCCGACGGGGGTGTTGATCTCGTGCGCGACGCCGGCCACGAGGGCGCCGAGCGAGGCCAGCTTCTCGGCGCGGACCAGCACCTCCTGCGCCTCCTTGAGCTGCTGGAAAGCGGTCTCCGCCTCCCGGCGGCGCCGTTCGGCCTCCTGGGTCGCGGCGGCGAGCTGGCCCTGCAGGCGGTCGCTGACGCGGACCAGCCGCTGCTGTTCCCGGTAGCTCCGCTTGAAGGCCTCGACCAGGGCATCGACGTCCTCGCAGCATTCCGGCGCGGCCGACGCCAGCCGGTCCCGCAGGAGGCGGGCCTGCTCGATCGCCTGCTCCTCGGCATCGAATAGGGTGAAGCTCATCGACCCCCGCCCGCCGGCGATTCCTTCAGATTGAATTTCACATGCTGCAGGTCGAGCGAGAAATCCTCGCCCAGCTCCTGCATCGCCTCGTCGTCCGGCTCGTGGTACCAGTTGACGACGACCGGACGGCCCTGCTTGGCGGCACCTTCCAGCATCTGGAAAACATTCATCAGGGCCTTGGCGCTGGAGCTGTTGAAGTACATCAGCTCCATATCGAAACGGATGGGCTGCGGCGCGGATTCGCCGAGATAGCTCCGCAACGCCCCCAGGACCGGGCCGAAGAACGCCGCCACGTCGTCGGGGTAGGACTCGCCCTTCAGGCGCAGGACGCCGGAATCGAAGTCGAAATCGACTTCCGGCGAACGTCCGGTGGCTGCGATCCGCAAACGTTCCGTGGTCATGATCACACGCGCACCTTCAGACAGAAAAAGGATTTGCCGCCGTCCATCTCGGCGAAATCATATTCGATGGGCTGGCTGGCACGCCGCGCGATCTCGATCAGGCCGATGGTGGCGCCGCGGCTCCCCTCCTCCGGGTTCTCGCGGAGCTGCTCGCGGTAGTGGGTCTTGATACCCTCCCGGTCCAGCCCCTTCAGGAACTCGAGCCGCTCGCGCAGCCTTGGCACATCGCGGTTGTGGACCGCGTTGCCGCAGACGATGAAGAAGGTGTCGTTCTCGGTGCCGATGGTCACCATGCCGGCGCTCAGCTCGATGGGCTGGGGATCATCACGCGCCAGCTTCTCGGCCGAATAACGGACGATGTTCTGCATCTGCTCGACAAAGACCGAGAAGACCCGGCGCACGGTCGGGCCGTCCATCTCCTCCAGTGCCATCTTCTCCCGCAGGGCCTCGCCCAGCGAGTAGAGGATCCCTTCCGACAGATAGCCGCTGAAGGAGAAGATGATTCCCTTCTGGTCGAGTTCGCGTTTGAACGCGGAGTATTCCTGTGCCAGCAACACGGCATCCATCCATCGAAACGCGCGTCTGCGCCCAAACTAACACAAAAGCACCGGCACCGCAGCGGTCCGTACCGGTGCGTCCGGCACCCGGCGCTCCGGTCACTCGGTCGCCAGTGGCAGCAGCACCCGGAAGGCCGTCCCTTGGCCGACACGGCTGTCGACCCGGATCGCCCCTCCATGGAGCTGCACGATCTGCTGCACCGTGTGCAGCCCGATTCCGGTACCGGGCACACCGCCGGCGTTGGTCCCCCGGAAGAAGCGGTCGAACACCCGCGCCCGCTCGTTTTCCGGAATGCCACAGCCGCGGTCGGCGACCTCCAGATACAGGTTCACCCCGTCGCACCCACCGCTCACCGTGATGCGCGCCGGCGATTCGGAATATTTTATCGCATTGTTTATCAAATTGACCAGCACCAGCCCGAGCAGATGCCCGTCGCCGTAGAGCGCGGCGGGCAGCCCGTCCAGGGCGGTGTCGAACTGGTGCCCGGGATAGGCCAGCAGGAAGGGCTCCAGCGTCGAGCGCACCAGCGCCCGCGGGTCCACCGTGCCGAAATCCGGCACCATGTTTCCGGATTGGAGCCGTTCGTCGGTCAGGTAGGAATCGATCAGCATGGTCAGGCGCTGCACCCCCATGCGGATGGCGCCGAGCCGATCGAGCATCCCGGTGTCGGTGGTCTGCGCCCGGCGGGTGAGGAGCTGGGCGGCGCTGTCGATGACGGCGAGCGGCGTGCGGAACTCGTGAGAGACCATGGCGAGGAACTGGCGCTGCTCGTGCTTGGCCTGCAACTCGCGCTCCAGCGCCAGCTCCGCCCGTTCCTTGGCGAGGATCAGCGCCTTCTGGTTGGCGGCCAATTCCGCCGTGCGGTCGGCGACCCGGCGCTCCAGCGTCTGGTTGAGGGTGACGAGATCCTCGTAGAGGCACACGTTGTCGAACCCCACCGACATGCGCTGGCAGAACACCTCCAGCAGGCGCTGCTCGTCCAGGCTGTAAGGCTCCGGCCGATCGAGCGCGAAGACGGTGGTGCCATGCTCCAGCGTGCGGAACACCAGCACGCAGCGATGCTCGCCGAAGCGGCTGGTCTCGGTGGCGAAGGCCTCGGCGATGGCGGCCACCGCGTCGACCGGCAGGGCGTCGGTGGCGGGAACGCCGACATGGGCGGCGTGCCGCCCGGTGCCGGCGATGATGGTCAGCGCCCGCGACCGGTCGGCGCGGTCGGTCGGCCGGCAGGCGAGAATGGCGCCACCCTCCACGTGGTCGACGACCCTGGCGAGCTGCTCCACCATGCCTTCCACCAGCGCCCGCATGGACCGGGTCGCGAACAGCCGGGAGGAGGCGGACAGGATGCGCTCCAGCCCCTGTCTCTGCCGCTCGATGGTGACGATGTCGCGCCACGCCCGGAGCCCGCTGACCAGGGACGTGTAGAGCTTCTGCGCGGTCAGCTCGGTCTTGGACTTGTAGTCGTTGATGTCGTAGCCGACGACCACCTCGCGCTCCGGCGCCTGGCCCGGCTGCCCGGTGCGCAGGATGATGCGCATGCGGTGGTTGCCGAGATCCTCGCGGATGTGGCGGACCAGACGCAGGCCGGCGTCCTCCTGCTCCATCACCACGTCGATGAGCGCCACCGGAAAGTCCGGGCGGATGGCCAGGGTGCGCCGCGCCTCCGCCGCCGACAGCGCGCTGACGATCTGGAAGGGCCGTCCCTCGAACTCGAAGTCGCGCAGCAGCACGCTGGTCATCGCGTGCACCTGCGGCTCGTCATCGACGACCAGGATGGTCCAGGGCTCGGCGGCGGGCGTCGCGCCGGCGTCGTCCTGGCCCGGCTGATCGTCGTCCGGCCCGAACAACAGGTCGTCCATCACCATCGCCGCAGCCGCCGTTCAACGTCCATCATCGGTGTAGGAAGCACCGAAGGCACGCGACCGTCAAACGTTGAATAGCGCCCACCGTCATGCACCGAAAAGGGTTTCAACGGCGCCGCCGCTCACCCGGCATGGGGGGCCAGCGGCCAGACCAGCGCGATCGCCACCGTGCCCAGAACCACGACCAGAAGGGAGAGCGGCAGGCCGAGCCTCCAGTAATCACCGAAACGGTAACCGCCGGGTCCCATCACCAGCGTGTTGCACTGGTGCCCGATGGGCGTCAGAAAGTCGCACCCCGCCCCCACCGCCACCGCCATCAGGAAGGGGTCGGGACTGAGCCCCAGATGCCCGGCCAGGCTGGCCGCGATGGGCGCCATCACCAGAACGGTCGCGGCGTTGTTCAGGAAGGGCGTGACCGCCATCGCCGCCACCAGCATCAGGGCGAGCGCCCCAATCGGCGGCAGGCCATGCGCCGCCACCGACAGCCAGCCGGCCAGCAGCTCCGTCCCTCCGGTCGTCCGCAGGGCCTCGCTGACGGGGATCAGGGAGCCCAGCAGGATCAGGATCGGCCACTCCACGGCGTCGTAGGCCTCCTTCGGCGAAAGCACGCGGAACGCCATCATGGCGACCGCGGCGCCGAAGAAGGCTGGAGTTACCGGGATCGTGCCGGTGGCGATCAGCACCACCGTGGCGGCGAGGATCCCCAGCGCCAGCCGGCGTTTCTGAGGCCGTCCGAGCGGCAGGTCGCGGCCGGCCAGCGGCAGGCAGCCGAGATCGGCCAGCGTCGCGTTCACGTCGGCGGCCAGCATCTGCAGGACCACCAGATCGCCGAACCGGAACCGCACCCGGCGCAGCCGCTGGCGGATCGGCTTGCCGCGCCGGCTGAGCGCCAGCAGGTTGACGCCGTAACCTTCCCGCAGCCGCAGGTCGGCGACCGTGTTGCCGATCAACGGCGAGCGCTGCCCGACCACCGCCTCCACCACCACGACATCATCCTCGTTGGCGGTACCCTCCAGCTCCTTGGCGGGGACGAGCGCCAGCCCGGCTCGATCGACGAAGCGGCCGAGCGCCTGGGTGTCCGCCTCCAGCACCAGGATGTCGTCCTCGAACAGCACCCAGTGCCCCGACGGCACGTAGCGCCGGTAGCGTTCGCGGATGATGGCGGCGACGGTCACCTCGCCCTCCCCCGCCTCCTCCAGCTCGAAGACGGTCTTGCCCACGAAGGGAGAGCCGGCGGGCAGCCGCACCTCGGACGTGAAGTCGTCGATCGAGAAGTCGGGCTGACCGGAGGAGGAGGCGCGGTCCTTCGGCAGCAGCCGCCAGCCCACCGTCAGGAAGGCCACCCCCGCCGCCGCCAGCGTCAGCCCGACGGGTGCGAAGTCGAACATGCGGAAGGGTTCGCCCAGCAGCTGCTCGCGCATGCGCGACACGATGATGTTGGGCGAAGTGCCGATCAGCGTGATGAGGCCGCCCAGCAGCGAGCCGAAGGCCATCGGCATCAGCAGCCGCGACGCGGGCGTTCCCGTCCGCCGCGCCGTCTGCAGGGCGATGGGCATGAAGATCGCCAACGCCCCGATGTTCTTGATGATGGCGGACAGGACGGTGACGCAGGCCGCCAGCACGCCCACCTGCGCCCAGGACGTGCGCAGCCGGCTGCTGAGCGGTCGCATCAGCGTCTCCACCACGCCGGACCGGCCGACGCCGGCGCTGACCACCAGCGCCGAGCCGACGATGATCACGATGTCGTCGGAAAAGCCGCGGAACGCGTCGGCCGGCTCGACGATGCCAACGGCCATGGCGGCGACCAGCGCCAGCATGCCGACGAGGTCATAGCGCAAACGGTCCCAGATCAGCAGCGCGACCACCGCGCCGATGATGGTGAAAGCCAGAATCTGTGGCAGGGTCATGTCGCTCGTGAGATGATGGATCCGCGTCGCATGAACACCGGTCAGCGGCTGCTGCCGGATGCCCCCGCCGGCTGGCGCGCCTTGTCGATCAACCCGGCGCAATTGGCCGATTCCGCTCCGCCGGGGTCGAGCAGCGGCACGATCGCCGCGAAGGGGGTGAGCAGCGCGCCGAGCGCCACCGCGGCGGCGCCGCGGGCGGCGGTCTCGGTCGCGTCGATGCCGATGTCGGGGTTGAGGAAGCTGCCGCGGACCCGCACCGGCACATGGGTGGCGCCCACCTGCGCCTTCTTCCCGTCGCCGCGCACGGTGAGGTCCAGCGTCTCCGTCTTCAGGTTCACCGTGCCGGTGCCGATCACCAGCGTTTCCGGTGTATCCAGTACGATGGCGTCGGAGGTCATCACGCCGTCGCGCACGCCGAGATCGGCCACCAGGCAATTGAAGCGCACGGGCTCGTCGCCCGACAGCACGATGCCCAGCGTCTCGAGCACATTGGTCTTCAACCCGGCCTCGGCGAGGCTGGTGACGCGGCCCTTGTCGACCGCCAGCCCGATCTTGCCGTCGGCGCTTCCGGCGATGTCGGCGACCGTGGCCCCCCGCCCCTTGAGCTGGATGCGCCCGGCGATGATGCCGCCCATGTCGCGCGCGAAGGGCGTGTCGCGGAAGAAGGCGGACAGCTTCAGCCCGCTGACCCCCAGATTGGTGTCGAGCGCCGCCACCTCGCCGCTGCCGTCCAGCACGGTCGTCCCCTCGATGCGGCCGTCGGCGATGCCGAGCTTCAGCGGATCGATGGTGGCGCGGCCGTTCTCCAGCCGGATGCGGGTGTCGAGCCCGTCGAGCGGGACGTAGGGCGCCTCCACCCGCTTGCCGCGGAAGCGGACATCCATGTCGGCGAAACGCAGCCGCTCCAGATCGACCTTGGTGTCGGGGATGACCCGCCCGCGGGCCTTGGTCTCGTAGTCGGACGGTCCGCGCGGCGAGGCGCCGACGAAGCCGGCGAGATCGGTCGCCGCCAGACGCTCGGAGGTCAGATCGCCCCGGATCACCGGCCGCTCGCCGCCGAGATCGACGGCGATCATCCCGTTCAGGTCGCTCTCCCCCACCGTCCCCTTCATCCCCTCCATCGTCCACACCGTGCCGTCACGGGTCAGGTGCCCGGTCAGGGTGTAGGGACGGGTCTTGGGCGTGGGGATGCCGACGATGGGGAAAATCTCGGCCAGATCGGGCCCGCGCAGCTCGACCGACAGATCGACACCCTCCAGCTTGACCGGCTCGGCGATGGAGCCTTCGACCTTGGCGCGGGTCTCGCCCACGGCGGCCTCGAGGCGCAGCGGGTAGGGCTTGGGATCGTCACGCAGATATTCCAGCGAGCCGCCCTCGAAGGTCACGGTGAAGGGCTTTCCGGCGAAGCTGCCCTTGCCGTCCAGCCTCACCTGCTCCTCGCCGCTGCCACCGACCGCGGTGCTGAGGTTGGAGTCCACATCCACGTCGCTGGTCGGGTCGCGGTAGCGCAGGCGCCCCTCCTCCACCACCAGACGCTCGATGATCGGCACCTCCTGCCGGTCGTCGGGCACGGTCGCCTCCTCGGCCACACTGCCGCGCGGGTCGCCGGAGGCGAAGGTCCAGTTGTTCGCCCCCTCCGGGTTCTTTTCCATGGCCAGCTTGGGCCGCGTCAGGCGGATCTCCGGAAGTTCGATGTCGCCGCGCAGCAGCGGCCACAGGCGGAGCTGCGCGTCGAGAACGTCCAGCTCGGCGAAGGTCGGTTCCTCGGCCCACGGCTCGTTGGCGACCTTGATGCCTTCGACATGGATGCGGATGGGGTCGCCCAGGCCGACATGCAGGTTGCCCTCGATGCGGACCTCCCGCCCGATGGCCTCGGAGGCCTGCGCGGCAAGCCAATCGCGGGCGTCGTTCCAGTCATAGACGGCGGCCAGGATGCCGATGCCGCCGGCGATCAGCCCGACCAGCCCGAGCAGGCCGATCCCGATCCATTTCAGCACCACCATGCGGCCACCCTCCCGTTCCCGTCGCCTGTGCTTAACGCGTGGCGGGTGCGGACGTGTCGGCTTACCCCGGAAAGGCCATGCCGACAGGCCGCCTGCCGCAGCGCGGCGAGCGATCGCGGATTTGATCTAACTTTTAAGGATTGTTCGTTATCATGCTCAGCGTCCGTGCCACCGAACGACCGGCCCGCCCATGCGCTCGCTCACCAACTTCGCGCCGTCCACCTTCGAGGAACGCGGGGCCGCGGTGGGGTTCACCACGCCCACCCTGGCCCAGACCCGTGTGCGGCAGGACGAGCGCGGCAATCTGGAGGTGCTGATCCCCAACATCTCCGAAGGCCGTGGCGTCTATGTGGTGGCCTGGAAATCGCTGCCGCTGGCCTTCCCGATGACGGTGCACGACCGTTGTCTCCAGGATATCCTGATGAAGAGCGGCGGCTGCTCCCCCGACGACCTGCGTAAGGCGACGCTGGAGACCGCCAGGTTCGGGCTCGCCGGCCCCAACGCGGCGGACGCCGCCGAGGCCGCCATGCGCGACGACGAGGAGCAGCGGCTCCTCATCAACTACCAGCTCATCACCGAGGTGCTGAAGGCCGTGGGGCTGGACGCGGGCCAGATCCTGAAGGCCGGGCTGGGCTCGGCGCAGGGCGAGAAGCTGACCCGCGATTCGATGACCCGCGCCGCCAAGAGCCTGGGCATCGACGCCACCGAGCTGTACACGCGCGTGGCGGAGCTGGCGCTGTTCATGGAGCCGGTGGGGCTTCCCACCTCGCCCAAGCCGGCGCGGCTGCGGCGCATGGCGAAGGAGCTGCAGAAGTTCCACGACACGATGACCGAATGGTCGACGACCACGAAGAGCGAGGCCGGCCCCATCGGCGGCTTCTGCGCGGAGGTGGCGGAGCACACGCTCAACCACGTCCGCCACGTGGTGACCCGCCTCGATCAGTCGGTGAGCGCCTTCGAGCTTCTGCTCCGCCAATGGGAGGCCAAGCGCAAGGAGGTGAAGGCCGCCTGCACGCGGCTGTCCTGGCTGCTCGACGGGTGGGACTACATCACGGCGCTGTGGGCCGACGCCCATGGCCGCAGCCGCCACGAGCAGGACATGGCGGTGCACGACATCTTCCGCATCATCCCGCTGCTGCCCAGGGACGAGGGCCGCATCGACTTCTCGCTGGAAGCCGGCAAGGTGCTGACGGCCAACCGCAAGATCGTGCGGGCCTATGTGGACTGGCGTACCGGACAGCTCGACGCCGACCTCGTGCAGCGGATCGAGCAGCTCAAGACGAGAGCGGCGTGATGGAGGCGGTGTGATGGAGGTGGTGTGATGGCAGCGGAAGACCTGAACATCCTGGGCCAGCAGCTGCTCTACATCGACGAGCAGAAGTTCCGCGAGGTGGTCTCGCTGCTGGAGCACATGGGCCACAATCCGGAGGTGCAGAAGACCTTCTCGCTGATCCGGCCCCGGCTGGCCGAGGTGAAGCCGCGCCGCCGCCCGACCCTGAAGCGCGTGTTCTGCGAACCCTTCGAGGACCTGTTCGAGCCACCCCTTCCCGGCGACCGCACCCCGGTGGACGCCATCGAACGCGTGGTCGTCAACCGCCTGTGGCCGCTGGTGGAGGCGGAGATGGGGGCGACGCTGGTGGCCGACCTGTCCGCGCGGCTGAAATCCGCCGACGGACCGGCGCTGGAAGCGCTGTCGCTGGAGCTGTGGACCGCGGGCGCCGCGGCGGTCTTCGCCGTCACCGCCGCGTTCGAGGCCGGTCGCCTTGCCGACGAACTCGAGATCCGCCTCAACACCGCGCGCGTCCGCCAGCTCCAGCATGTCGGGAACGCCCTGGCGGCGGCCGGCGAAATCGTCGCACTCAAAAAGGCGCTGTCGCCCAAGCCGGTCGCGCGGCTGCACGACGACCATCTGCAGGCCGTGCAGACGATCGGCAAGGCGCTTGCGCGCTCGCGGCCGGAGGCGTTGCGCGTGCTGGTGCTGGTGGCCGCGGCGCGCCTTGCCGATCCCGCCATGCTGCTGGGCAGCCTGTGGAACCTGGATTTCGGCCAGAAGTCCTCCGACCGCGCCGCCCTCTTCGCGGAGGTGAGCGGCGGAGTGGTGGCGCAGATCGAGACCCGCGTGCGCGTCCTCAAGAACGCCGCCGCCCAGGACGAGGGCAAACCCGACCGGCTGGCCGCCGCCGACCTTGCGGTCGATCTCGTCAACAGCCTGGACGCCACCCGCGGCGCCATGGAGGTCAGCCGCCGCAACGAGTTCGACAAGCGCCTGAAGGACATCCGCGGCGCCGTTCACGAGATGGTCCGCACCCAGGTGCTCCACGAGGCCGATGGCAGCATCATCGCCGCCATGGCCCCGGCCGCCGGCGGATTTCCCGACCGTGAGTCCCTGCTGCGCGCCGAGAACCACGCCCGCGCGCTGCGCAAATGCGCGGTGGTGGCCGACAGCCTCGGCCTGCGCACCGAACTGCGCACCGTCACCGACCGGACCATCGGCACCCTCACCACCTCGGCCCGCCAGGCGCTGGGGTCGGCCGGGACGGTGGGCGCCGGCACCAGGGCCGGCTACACCGCCGTCCGCCTGATCGAACTGATCGCCGGCCCGACCGAGGCCAACCGCGTGCTGACCGAGATTCTGGAGAAGGGCCGGCCGTTGTAGCCACCGCGGCACCCCTCATGCGGGGGCCGGCCGGGAACCGTTCCGACGGGGCTTGCGGGAACCATCCGTGGCGCACGGCCGTTTGCCGGGTGTCGACCCGCGCTCGTCAGACGGAGGGACGCTCCCATGCGCACGCTCACGGCCTTGATCCTCGCCGCATCCGTCGCAACCCCGGCGATGGCCCAGTCCGATACGCCGCTGGCGCCACGCGACCCCGTGGTCGCGGCCAATCCGCCACCGGCGAACGTCAAGGTGCGCCTCGTCGAGCACCTCATCGGCACCGACGCGGCCGCGCCCGATGGCCGCAAGGTCGGCGCGGTGGAGAACATCCTGGTGAAGCCGGACGGGACCGTCGCCGGTCTGGTGCTGGAGTGGGGCGGCGTGGCCGGAATCGGCGAGCGGCGGGTGGCCCTGCCGTGGAGCGAGGCCAAACTTTCCACCGGCGCCAAACAGGTGGTCGTCGATGCCGACCGCGACAAGCTGGAATCCATGCCGCAGTACGACGCCGACACCCCCGCCGCCAGCGGCGTCGATCCGGACGTGAAGCCGCTGCGCTGACGCCTCAGCGCGGCAGCGCCGCTTCCACCGCCTTGCGCATCTCGTCACTGTCCGGCGTGGTGCGCGAGGGGAAGGAGGCGACCGGCCGGCCGTCGGCTCCGATCACGAATTTGTGGAAGTTCCAGCGCGGGCGCGAATCCGCGCCGAAGGCGCCGGCCGCCCACTGGTAGAAGGGATGCGCGCCGCCGCCTGTCACGACCGCCTTGTCGGCCAGGGGAAAGTCCACGCGGTAGGTGGTCTCGCAGAACTGCTTGATCTCCTCCGCCTGACCCGGCTCCTGCCCGCCGAAATCGTTGGACGGCACGCCGATCACCACCAGACCACGGTCGCGGTAGCGCTCCCACAACGCCTGGAGCCCCTTGTACTGGGGCGTGAAGCCGCATTGCGATGCGGTGTTCACCACCAGCAGCGCCTTCCCGCGGTAGTCGGCGAGCGGCATGGGCTTGCCGTCGATGGCGGTGAAGGTGACGTCGTAGGGCGTGGCGGGTGCGGACATGGCGGGCGATGCTCCCATGGCGGCGGCGAGGAGGACGAGGACGGTCGAGAGGACGCGGCGCATGTTCCCTCCATTGGCTAGCCCATCACTGTACGCAGATCCGCGCCGGCCGGATCAACCCCTCACGGTGGCCCCTCGCCACCCGCCGCCGCGGCGACACCGCGCGCGACCTGCTGCTCGCGATGGAAGACGAACAGGCCGCTGCCGATGATCAGCGTGGCCCCGACCGCCACCTGGACGCTCGGCACCGTGCTCCAGACCAGCAGATCCAGGGCCACCGCCCACAGGATCGACACATACTGGAACGGCACCACGACCGCCGCCGGGCTGAGCTGGAGCGAGCGGTTGACCGCCGCGTGACCGCCCAGCGCCACCACGCCCAGCAGCAGCAGCAACACGACGTCCAGCGGGGTCGGCGTCACCCAGCCCATCGGCAGCGCCGCGGCGCCCAGCAGGCAGCCGCCCAGCGTCTGGTAGCCCACCAGCGTCAGGTTGCCGTCGTCGCGCAGCACGCGGGTGGTGATCAGGCCGAGCGAGAAGGTCAAGGCACCGATCAGCGCAACGATCGACGGCCAGGGGTCGAACTGTCCCGCCGGGTTCAGCACCAGCACCACACCGGCGAAGCCCACGCACACCGCCACCCAGCGCCGCCAGCCCACCCGTTCGCCCAGCAGCGGCACCGACAGCGCGGTGACGATCAGCGGCGCCGACATGTAGATCGTCATCACCTCCGCCAGCGGCAGGTAGCGGACGGCCCAGTAGAAGAGGGCCGCGTCCACCGTGACCAGCGCAACCCGCAGCAGGTGCCAGGGCCAGCGGCGCACCGCGAAGGTGGCAGCCACCCCCTGCCGCGCCAGCATCGGCGCCAGCACCAGCATGCCGCCCACCCCGCGGATCGCCAGCAGCATGGCGACCGGGTAGCCGGTCACCAGCCATTTGCCGAGCGCGTCGTTGAAGGTGAACAGGGTCATGCCGCCCAGCATCATCAGGATGCCGAGGCGGGTGTCCGGAATGACGGCCGAACGGGCGATGGTCATGGCGTTTCCTGCGCGGATTGGTCCGCGAGGCTAACCACGTGGGCCCGTCTGCACACGCCTTGTGCACGCAGGGCCGTGTTGCCCGGCGTGCATGGACCTCTCGGTATCTGGACGGTTCACCCGCGATCCACCGTCAGCTGCAGGAAGTGGGTGGCGCAGGAGATGCACGGGTCGTAGTTGCGGATGGTCTGCTCGCACAGGCGGCGTAGATCGTCGTCGGCCAGCAACAGGTTGGCCTTGACCACCCCCAGCAGGTCCGCCTCGATCCGCGCCTGGTTCTGCGAGGTCGGCGGCACGATGGAGGCACCGGTGATCCGCCCCTCCCCGTCCAGCTCGTAGCGGTGGAAGCAGAGCCCGCGCGGCGCCTCGGTGCAGCCGGTGCCGCGCCCGGCGCGCGGGGGCGCGGCCACGAAGGCCGGCTCGAACGGCTCGTACGCCTCGGCCAGCCGCACCGCCTCGTCGCAGGCGTACACCACCTCGACCGCGCGTACGATCAGGCTCATGAAAGGATTGCGGACCACCGGCGGCAGCCCGGCCTCCCGCGCGGCCTCCTTCGCCAGCGGCGAGAGCTGGTCATGGTTGAGCGCGTAGCGCGCCAGCGGCCCCACCAGATAGGGCACGTCCGAACCGCGCATCACCCCGTGCAGCGCGTTGGAATGGGCGACATGCTCCTCGGCGAAATGCTCCTCGAAGGCCGAGACCGGGATGTCCATGCCGCGGCTGGAGACGATGCGGCCGCGGTCGATGGCGTATTCGTCGGGATGGGTCATCGCCACGAACAGGTAATCGTCCTCGAACTCCGGGAAGCGGAAGCCGGCGAACAGGCGCACGGCGTCCAGCGCCAGCTCCCGCGCGCGCTTGAGCTCCTCCGCCAGCACCTGCACCGCCGCCTTGTCCGGTGCCTTGTAGAAGCCCCCGACGCGGGTGTTGACCGGATGCACGGCGCGGCCGCCCAGCACCTCCAGGATGCGGTTGCCGGTCTTCTTCAGCGCCAGCGCCTTTTCCACCACGCCGGGATGGGTCTTGGAAAGCTGGATGGAATCCTCCAGCCCCAGGAAGTCGGGCGCGTGCAGCAGGTAGGTGTGCAGCACGTGGCTCTGGATCCACTCCCCGCAATAGAGCAGGCGCCGCGCCATCCGCACCGGCTCCGGAACGGTCAGCCCCAGCGCGTCTTCCATCGCTTGGCTGGCCCCGACGATGTAGGCGACCGGGCAGATCCCGCAGATGCGCGACGTGATGTCCGGCGCGTCGCCGTAGGGGCGCCCGTTCAGCAGCGCCTCGAAGAAGCGGGGCGGCTCGAAGATGCGGAACTTGATCTCCTGCACCACCCCGTTCCGCACCCGCACATGCAACGCCCCCTCCCCCTCCACACGGGCGAGGGCATCGACCTTGATGGTGCGGGTGGATGGGGGGGATTCGAGGGTGGTCATGGCTTAAGTCCTTGCTTGGCTGGAGCCTCCCACCGGTCCCCCTCCTCCCGGAACGCCTTGGCGTTCGCGTTGAAGGAGCGGAAGCTCTCGGCGATCGTCCGCGCGTCGCAGCCGAGCGCGGCGAGCTGCTTCGCCAGCGCCGCCGTGTTGGGCGTCTCCTTCGGGCCGAAGCAGCCGTAGCAGCCGCGGGCGTGGGCAGGGCAGAGCGCACCGCAGCCGGCCTGGGTGACGGGGCCGAGGCAGGGGGTGCCGTCCGCCACCATGATGCAGACATTGCCGTGCAGCTTGCAGTCCAGGCACTGGCTGTGCGGCGGCACCACCGGGCGGCGGCCGTTGAGGAAGGCGTTCAGCACCTCCAGCAACTGCCCCTTGTCGATGGGGCAGCCGCGCAGCTCGAAATCGACGGTCACATGGTCCTGGATGGCGGTGGAGGTCGCCAGCGTGTCGATGTAGTCGGGCCGCGCGTACACCGCCCGAATGAAGCCGTCCACGTCGCGGAAGTTGCGCAGCGCCTGGATGCCGCCGGCGGTGGCGCAGGCGCCGATGGTGACGAGGCGCTTCGACTTGCGCCGGATCTCCTTGATGCGCTGGGCGTCGTGCGGCGTGCCGATGGAGCCTTCGACCAGCGACAGGTCGTAGGGGCCGGCGATCTCCACCCGCGTCGCTTCCAGGAAATAGGCGATCTCCACCGACTCCGCGACGGCCAACAGCTCGTCCTCGCAATCGAGAAGCGAAAGCTGGCAGCCGTCGCAGGAGGAGAATTTCCACACGGCCAGCTTGGGTTTGCGGCGTGCCATGGCTACAGCTCCCGCACGGTGAAGATCCGCTCGATGTCCGCATAGCGGTAGACCGGCCCGTCCTTGCACATGAAAGACCCGCCCATCTGGCAATGGCCGCAGAAGCCGACACCGCACTTCATGTTGCGCTCCAGCGTCACGTAGATGCGGTCGGAGGTGACGCCGCGGTCGTGCAGCGCCTGGACGGCGGGCCGCGTCATCGTCTCCGACCGGCAGACGTAGGCGGTGGTCTGCTCCGGGTCGAAGCGGGCGATCTTCACGAGGTTGGCGACGCTGCCCACCCGGCCGCGGTAGCCGGCGTGGGCGGAATGCACGGTCACATGGACCTGCATGTCGAAGCGGCCCCGCCACTGGTGCAGCAGCGGTTCATACAGGATGTCGTGCGTGCCGCGGGAGCCGTAGCAGAGCACCACCTTGCCGAAGCGGTCGCGCCGGTTCAGCACCTCGTAGACCAGCGGGCGCAGCGGGGCGAGGCCGATGGTGCCGGTGACGAACAGGATGTCGTTGCCATACGCCTCCTCCACCGGCCAGGGGTTGCCGAAGGGGCCGCGCACGCCGATGCAGTCGCCGGGCTTGAGCTTCGCCATGGCGCGGGTGACCGTGCCCACCTCCCGCACCGTGTGGACCAGCGTGTTGAGGTCGCGGCAGTCGCCGCTGATGGAGATCGCCACCTCCCCCACCCCGAACACGTAGAGCATGTTGAACTGGCCGGGCTTGTAGGGCAGCGGACGACCGTCCACCGCCTTCAGGTGCAGGGTGAAGCAGCCGTCCACCTCCCGCAGCCGGCGTTCGATGCGGAAGGGGCGCGGCACCATCGGGTCGACTGCGGCGGGGTCGGGATTCAGGAACACGCCATCCATGCGGCAGCCTCCTTGGCCGGCCGGGCCGCTATTCGCCCGGCTCGGTCGTCAGTTCCACGATGCGAAGGCGGGATTCGGAGATGCGGCGGCCCATCACGGGGATGAAGCGCTTGTACAGCTCGTAGCCCAACTCATGGTTGCCCTCGATCTTGCGGCGCAGGCAGGCGGCGTCGATGGTGATCGCCCGCACCTGGTCGGCGGCCCGCGCGTCGAAGGTCCAGCGGTAGGGGGGCACCAGCCAGGACCAGCCGATGATCTCCCCCTCCCCGATGTTCTCGACCACCACGCCCTCGCTGCGGCCGGGGGCGTGCACCTCCACCGCCACCTCGCCCTGACGGATCAGGTAGAAGTGGTCGGCCGGCCCGCCCTCCTTGAACAGGAACTCGCCCGGCCGGTAATGGGCGTTGGCGCAGCAGCCGACGACGATCTCGCGCACGTCGTCGGGCATGTCGCGGAAGAACGGGTGTTCGGCCAACAGCCGGCCGAGACCTTCAATCTGCACCATCGGACGCTCCCCCTTCGCTGGCCCGTATCGCGCGGGCTTCTTCGGTGATGTCGATCCCGACGGGGCACCAGGTGATGCAGCGGCCGCAGCCGGTGCAGCCCGACGTGCCGAACTGCTCGTACCAGCTCGACAGCTTGTGCGTCATCCATTGCCGGTAGCGGGACGCCCCGCCCTGCCGGATGGACCCGCCGTGGATGTAGCTGAAATCGACGGTGAAGCAGGAATCCCAGCGGCGCCAGCGCTCCACATGGTCGCCTGTCAGGTCGGTGGTGTCCTCCACCGTCGTGCAGAAGCAGGTCGGGCAGACCATGGTGCAGTTGGCACAGGACAGGCAGCGGCCCGCCACCTCGTCCCAGCGCGGGTGCTCCAGGTTGCGGGCGAGCAGCCCGGCCACGTCCGGCTCCATGCGCCGTCCCATGCCGGCGCGCGCAGCCTCCGTCACCGCCGCGGCGGCCTCCAGGTCGGCCCCCTCCGCGTGGCGCGCCGGCAGCCGGTCGAGCAACACCGCCCCGCGGTCGCTGCCGGCCTCGACCAGGAACTCGTGCCGGCCGTCGCCGATCAACTCGGTCAGGCACAGGTCGTAGCCCGGCCCCGCCTGCGGCCCGGTCCCGATGCTGTCGCAGAAACAGGTGCCCGCCGCCCGCCCGCAATTCACGGCGACGATGAAGGCCGCCGCGCGGCGGGCGGCGTAGCCGCTGTCGGTGTATTGCTGCTGCCCGACCGAGCGCCCGTCGTGGCGGACCACCCCGAACACCCGGTCCTGCACCGCGATGGCGGCCAGCTCGCACCCCCGCACGCCAAGGAAGGCGTAACGGGGCGGCGGCCCCTGCGGCGTCTCCACCGTGAAGCCGCCGCCCTCGCGCCGGCCGGTCCACAATGTCTGGCGCGGCGGGTACAGGTACTTCTTCCAGCTCTGCGGCCCGACGACATGGCCGAAGGCGGCACCGCGATCGTCGCGGTGCAGGCGGTAGCGCCCGCCCTCCTGCTCGTCGATCCAGCCCCAGGGCAGGTCGGCGGCGTCGGTCAGGGGATCGTAGACGATGGCACCGTCGCGCCGCCGCGGCCCGATCACCGCGTAACCTTCCGCGCCAAGTGCGTCGATCAGCGCCTGGACGGCGTCGCGTTCGATGACGGCCCGCCGTTGGTGGGAAACCCCGGATTCCTGCACTGTGCGTTTCATGGCCGCACGGCCCTCCGCACCCGATGACGGCACGATCATACGCCTCTGCCCGCCGGGCGGCGGTGAAAAACGCGGGATCCACCGCTCCCAATTGTCGCGGCGTGTCGCAGGGGTCGCGTGGAGGGACCACGCAGGGGGCTTGCGTCGGCGGAGATAGGGGTATATACACGCTTCATGTCGACGCCCTGCCACTGCACCCGCCTGAGGATGGCGACCCGGAAGGTCGCCGCACGCTACGACGCCGCGTTGGAGCCGACCGGCATCAACGTCGCCCAATACGCGATGCTGCGGGCGATCGAACGCCGGCAACCGGTCAGCCTGACGGAGCTCGGGCGGGCTCTCGATCTCGACCGCTCCACCATGGGCCGCAACATCCGCGTCGTGGAAAAGCTGGGGCTGGTCGCGACCGGACGCGGCGACGACCAGCGCGAATCCGTCGTCCGGCTGACCGACCATGGTGCCACCGTGCTGCGCAAAGCCGGGCCGCTCTGGGAGGGCTGCCAGACGGACATCGAGGCACGCATCGGTGCGGAGCGGCTGCAGGCGCTTGCCGACATCAACACGTTGCTGTGATTTTCACACCCCTATACGGGTATATACCCGTGGACCGGAGACGATCATGTCGCTGCCCGTCGCGGCACAAGCCACGGCCATTCCCGCCTTTTTCGCCCGCCGGGGCGTCCATTACGGCTGGGTCGTCGCCGGCGTGACCTTCCTGACGATGCTGGTAACCGCGGGCGCGGTCGGGACGCCGGGCGTGCTCATCGGCCCTTTGCAGCAGGAGTTCGGCTGGTCGACCTCGGAGATTTCCTCGGCCTTCGCCGTCCGCCTCGTGCTGTTCGGCCTTCTGGGGCCCTTCGCCGCCGCCTTCATGAACCGCTTCGGCGTCCGGCCCGTGGCCGCCACGGCGCTGGCGCTGATCGGGGCCGGCGTGCTCGGTTCCTTCGCGATGACGACACTGTGGCAGCTCTTCCTGCTGTGGGGTGTCGTGGTCGGCTTCGGCACCGGGCTGACCGCCATGGTGCTCGGCGCCACCGTCGCCACGCGCTGGTTCTCGGCGCGGCGCGGCCTCGTGGTGGGGCTGCTCACGGCCAGCACGGCGACCGGGCAGCTGGTCTTCCTGCCGCTGCTCGCCTCCCTCACCCAGTCGATCGGCTGGCGCAGCGCGCTTGCCCTGGTGCTGGTCATGCTGCTGGTCGCCGCGGTCGCGGTGCTGGTGCTGATGCGCGACCGGCCCGCCGACGTGGGGCTGGCGCCTTATGGGTCCACGACCGTGGTCCCCGGCCCGGCGGCGCTGGCGCTCGGCGCGATGCTCGCCTCCCCCATCGTGGCGCTGCGGGACGCGGCGCGCACGCGCACCTTCTGGGTGCTGTTCGGCACCTTCTTCATCTGCGGCGCCAGCACCAACGGCCTCGTGCAGACGCATTTCGTCCCGCTCTGCGGCGACTTCGGCATCCTGCCGGTGGCGGCGGCCGGCATGCTGGCGGTGATCGGCGTCTTCGACTTCGCCGGCACGGTGGGGTCCGGCTGGCTGTCGGACCGGTTCGACAGCCGCAAGCTGCTGTTCTGGTATTACGGCCTGCGCGGTCTGTCGCTGGTCTATCTGCCGTTCACGTCGTTCAACGTCTACGAACTGTCGATCTTCGCCGTGTTCTACGGGCTGGACTGGGTGGCGACCGTGCCGCCGACGGTGAAGATCGCGGCCGACCGGTTCGGGGAGCGCGCCAACCTCGTCTTCGGCTGGGTCTTCGCCGGGCACCAGCTCGGCGCCGCCTTCGCCGCCTGGGGCGGCGGCTTCACCCGCACCGCCTACGACAGCTACCTGCCCGCCTTCTTCATCGCCGGCCTGCTCTGCCTCGTCGCGGCGCTCGCCGTCGTCACCATCCACGAGCGGCGGCCAGCGCCTCTGCCTGCCGCGGCCTGAACGCTCCCCCATTCAACGCACACCCGGAGACACCCCCAATGAAACACAAGCTGTTCGGCCGCACCGGCCTGCGCGTGTCGGAACTGGCACTCGGCACCGGCAATTTCGGCACCGGCTGGGGCCATGGCGCCGACGCCGACACCAGCCGCGCCATCTTCGAGGCGTATGTCGACGCCGGCGGCAACTTCATCGACACCGCCGACGTCTACCAGTTCGGCCAGTCGGAGACGCTGCTCGGCGACCTGCTGCAGGGGCGGCGGGAGGCCTTCGTGCTGGCGACCAAATTCACCAACGGAGCGGTGCCGAACGCCGGCCCGCTGGTCACCGGAAACAGCCGCAAGGCCATGGTGGCGTCGGTCGAGGCCAGCCTGAAACGGCTGAAGACCGACCGCATCGACATCCTGTGGGTGCACCACCCGGACGGGTTGACGCCGTCGGAGGAGATCGTGCGCGGCTTCGACGACCTCGCCCGCGCCGGCAAGATCCTCTATGGCGGCCTGTCGAACTTCCCGGCCTGGCGGCTGGCGCGCGCCGTCACGCTGGCCGAACTGACGCGCGCGGTGCCCATCGCCGCCGCGCAGTTCGAACACAGCCTCGTCCACCGCGAGCCGGAGGCCGACCTGTTTCCGGCCAGCGAGGCGCTCGGCCTCGGCGTCGTCACCTGGTCGCCGCTCGGTGGCGGCATGCTGACCGGCAAGTACCGCCGCGGCGAGACCGGCCGTGCCGAAGCGCTCCGCGGCAAGGTCTTCCAGGCCGAGGATTCGGCGCAGCGCAGCGCCATCCTCGACACGGTGCTCGCCATCGCGGGGGAGCGCGGCGTCAGCCCCGACCACGTCGCCATCGCCTGGGCGGGTGCCCGCGAGGCGGTGCCGATGATCGGGCCGCGCACGCTCGACCAGCTCCGCAGCAACCTCGCCGCGACGGCGCTCACCCTGTCGGCTGAGGAGATCGGCCGTCTCGATGCGGTCAGCGCCACACCCGCCGGCGTGTCCCTGCTGTCGCCGCTGCCCCTGGCCCATCCGGTCGCCGCGCCGCGCACGGTGGCCTGACCGGCGCGGCCGGGGCGGCGCTCACCAGCCGAGCGCCGCCCCGTCGCTGCGCGGGTCCGTCGCCCCTTCCAGCACGCCGTCGGGGCGGCGGACGATGGCGCCGGCGTGGCCCATGGTGCTGGTGAAGGGCTCCAGCAGCTCTACATCGTGGCCGGCCTCGCGCAGCGCCTGCACCAACGCGGGGTCGAAGCGGCTCTCCAGCTTGAGCGACACGCTCTGGTCGCCCCAGGTGCGCCCCAGCAGCCAGCGCGGCGCCGTCACCGCGGCCTGGAGGCCCTGGCCGAACAGGGCGTAGCGGCTGAACACCGCGGCCTGCGTCTGCGGCTGCCCCTCCCCGCCCATGGTGCCGTAGACCATGCGGCGGCCGTCGTCGAACAGCGCCATCGCCGGGTTCAGGGTGTGGAAGGGCTTGCGGCCGGGCTTCAGCGCGTTCCAGCCATCCTCCGCCAGGCGGAAGGAGGCGCCGCGGTTCTGCCAGGTGATGCCGGTGTCCGGCAGCACGACGCCGGAGCCGAACTCGAAATACACGCTCTGGATCAGGCTGACCGCCCGGCCCTGACCGTCGATCACGCCCAGCCACACCGTGTCGCCGGCCGACGGCGGCTGCGGCCAGGGCAGCGCCTTGCGGCGGTCGATGCGGCCGGCCAGTTCGTCCAGCAGCGCCGGGTCGAGGAACTCTTGAGCCGGTTTGCGCATGTAAGCGGGGTCGCCGACCTCGCGGTCGCGGACGAGGAAGGCCTGCTTGGTGGATTCCACCAGCCCGTGGATGTGGTCGAACCCCTCGGCCTCGCGCACGCCCAGCCGGTCGAACAGCGCCAGGATCATCAGGGAGGCGAGGCCCTGCGTCGGCGGCGGGAAGTTGAAGAGCTGCGCCGCGCCGACGCGGGTGGTCAGCGGCGTCACGCGGTGGGCGCGGTGGCGGGCAAGGTCGTCGGCGGTCACCGGGCTGCCGGCCTGCGCCAGTCCGGCGGCGATGGCCGCCGCCAGCGGACCGCGGTAGAAGCTGTCCAGCCCCTCGGCCGCCAAGCGCCGCAAAGTGCCGGCCAGCGCCGGCTGCTTCAGCACCGTGCCCTCGGCCGGTGCCTGCCCGCCGGGCAGGAAGGCGTCGCGGAAGCCGGGCACGTCGCACAGCTCGGCGTGCTTGGTCCGGCTCAGCTCCTCCTGGCTGGCGGTGACGACGATGCCGTCCTCGGCGTAGTCGATGGCGTCGCGCAGGATGCGGGCGAGCGGCAGCGGGGTCGACCAGCCGGCGCTGACCGCCAGCGCCGCCTCCCACCCCGCGATGGTGCCGGCCACCGTGTTGGCCGCCAGCGGCCCGCGCCAGGGGATGGCCGCGTGGCCCTGCCGCCGGTAGAAGTCCAGATCCACCGCGGCCCCCGCGGCACCGCAGGCGTCGATGGCGAGCGGATCGCGGCCCGGCTCGTGGATGATCCAGAAGGCGTCGCCGCCGATGCCGGTCATGTGCGGGTAGACCACGGCCAGCGCCGCCGCGACCGCCACCGCCGCCTCCGCCGCGGTGCCGCCGTCGCGCAGGACCTGCAAGCCGGCCTGACTCGCCAGATGGTGCGGCGAGGTGACCATGCCCTGGCGGGCGCGCGGGGTGTTCAGCATGCGGGGCTCTCCTCGGTGTCTCGGTCCTGCGGACAGGCCCCTGTTTGTATACGGACAGGGGAGGACGCGCCAGACGCCCTGTCCAGGAGCGCCCCGATGGCATCCGTCACCGCCCCATTCCGCCAGGGCCGCGACAGGGCCAACAGCGGCGCCAGATGACCACCCGCCGGCAGCCGGAGGAGCCCGGCCGGAGAGCCGAACTGCACCAGCCGGCGCCACAGGTTGCGGGAGTGGTAAACGCCGCAGACGTAATCGTTGTCGGCGTGCACGAGCAGTGCCGGCGGCTTGCCCGCGCCCACATGGCACACCGGCTGCGTCGCCGGCAGGTCGGCCACGCGACCGAACACCGCGATGGTGGCGGGGTGGTCCAGCGGCAGGAAGTCATAGGGACCGGACAGCCCGATCAGACCGGAGACCCGTCGCTCCGGCACCCCCGCCGCGGCCAGCCAACGGGCGTCCAGCGCCAGCATGGCGGCGCTGTAGGCCCCGGCCGAATGGCCGGCCAGCACCAGCGGCGCATTGGCCGCCGCACCCGCACCCAGCGCGCGGGCAGTCGCCGCCGCCGCGTCCTCCAGGAAGGCCGGAAAGACCCCCTCCGGCAGCAGGCGGTAGTCGGGGACCGCGACGCTCCACCCCATCCGCAGGAAGGAGGCTGCGGCGAAACGGTAATCCCGCCGCCGCCCCGTCGCCCACGCCCCGCCATAGACGAAGACGACAAGCCCCGCCCCCGGCGCCGCCCGCGCCGGCCGGTAGAGATCGAGACGGTGGCGCGGGTGCGGGCCGTAGCGCAGGGTCGTCCTCGCCGTGCCCCGCGGCAGCGGCGTCAGCAGGTTCAGGCCGGCGCAGGCTGCGGTGGTGACCGCCTGCCCCGCGGCGACGGCAAGGGACCGGCGGTCAGGCATCGGCCATGACCACGGCCCGGTAACGGTCGGCCGCCTCCGCCCACTGCGATTCCTCCGTCAGGTCGGCGCGCGAGGGGTGGATGCAGACGATCAGCGCCACCCCGCCCGCCGGCCCCGCGGCGCAGGGCAGGATCAGGCGGCGGTACCCGAGATCATGGTTGAGGAAGGTGAAGTTGCGCCAGGTGAACAGCGGCTCGCGCGTCCGCAGAACAATGGTGAAGGCGGACACGATTTCCGCGAACACCTTGCGGTCGTAGATATCCTTCAGCCGCCGCCCCTTTTCCGCCTTGCGATAGAGCCGGGTCAGCCGCGGCCCGACATAGCGGTAGGACGCGGTGTCGACGCCGCCGGACAGATCGACCAGCGCGACGTTGGTGAGCAGCCCCGGTGAGTCCTGGAGGCTCAGGGCCGCCACCAGCGGCAGGCCCGACGGGGCTTCCCTCACCGCCCGCTTCCAGACCAGCAGAAGCCGCCCGGCGTCCGCCGGCTCCACGGCGTCCAGCGACAGGGAATGCCAGGTCGAAGTCCATAGACGGTCGAAGAACGCCACCGCTGCCTCTCCGTTCGATGCCACCTTCTTACGGTCCGTGCGCGTCAGCGGATCGTCCGGCCGGCCCATGTGTTTCCGTCGCACCGTCCGACGCCCGAGGCCGCGCATGACCCGCCTGACCATCGACGAAGCCCAGCACCGCATCCGGCATTTCCTGACCGTCGATATGGTCTTGTCGTTCCGCGCTGTGGATTACGAGCACCCGGAACTGTCCGACAGCGTCGCCGCCACGTCGCTGGCCGACGTGCACCGCGCCAGGGTCACCCACAGCCATGTGCTCGGCGCCTCCGACTGCCTCTACCGGATCGAGGCCTTCGGCGACGCGCTGCTGATGAGCCTGCAGCTCAACGTCCGGCGCTTCGTGGCCATCTACCGCGTTCCGGTGAACGGCCCGGTGGACAGCAACACGCTGGCCCCGCATTTCGAACGCTGGCGGATCGGTGCCGGCCATGCCGGCTGGATGGTCGGCTGGCGCGACGGCACCGACCCCTGGAAACCCGAGCGCAAGGTGGTGGAGACCTATTGCTACGCCATGCTGGCGGAGGACTTCCTGGACAACCCGCTGGAGCAGCTCTACTGGCGCACCGACATCGTGCAGATGACGCGCGCCTTCCTGATCGAGGCCGGCCGCATGGGAATCCGGTTGTCCGCGGAGGGGTGACAGCGATGTCACGGGCGTCCGGAGATCGTGGATTTCGCTGGAGCGCGAAATGGTATACTCCTATGGGTGAGGGTCATGCCTGTCCGTGGGGGGGATTGACGTGTTCGATCTGGGTTTGGTGTCGCTGCCGGTTATCGCGCTATCGGCGCTGTTCGGCTATGCGGTCTTCTTCGATGTGGACTCCGTTCAGTTCCACAACATCGAAGTGCCGGCGTCTCTCGAGTATCAGGGCTACACGCCCCAGGTCGTCGCCTCCAGGCTGGCCCAGCAGGTCAAGCACATCAAGGAAGAGGCCCGCACCGCCCGGCAGATGAGCAGCTTCTCGCTGCCGGACGAGGAGAGCCCGATCCAGCAGCTCGGCCGCTACTACAACTTCCTGACACCGATCGTCGCGGCGCAGGAGTTGCTGGGGCTGGTCGAATACAGCGTCTTCGGCGACATGGTGAAGACCAAGAGCGGCCTGACCCTGACGGTGCACGGGCTGGCGTCACAAACCGGAAAGAAGTTCTCCTCCGTGCGAACCGGCGATGATCCGGAGGCGCTGATCCGGCAGGTGGCGCTGGACACCACCCGCTTCATCGATCCGTACATCGTCGCCTCCTACCAGTATGAACGGACGGTGGCCGAGGGCGGCGCGGACTTCACGTCCACCATCCAGGAACTGAAGAACTGCGTTCACGCCCTGCCCGAAAGCGACCTGCACTGGGTCCACAACCTCTGGGGCCTCGTCAACTTCCAGACCAAGCGGTATGACGACGCGGTCGAGCAATTCGATCTGGCGCTCAAGAAATCGCCCGGCTTCGTTCTCCCCGTGTACAACATCGCCCGCGTGCAGGCGGCGAAGGGCGAGCATGAGGCGGCCATCGCGACGCTCCGCAAGGTGCTGGAGATGGACAGCAAGACCAACTACCGCACGCCGCATGCCTATACCTTGTGGGCGGACCTGATGGTGACGCTTGGCCAGCCGGACCAAGCGCAGGAACTCTACCAAAAAGCGATCAAGGCCGGCCCGGAGTATGGCGATGCCTACGCCAACTATGGCAAGCTGCTGCGTACCCAGGGCAAGACGGCGGACGCCCGGATCTTGTTCGGCCAAGCCCTGAGGCTGGACCCGCGGCGGCAGGACATCCGCCAGAACCTCGACCCGCTGACTCAATGAGGCTGTGATGCGGCGACTTGCGGTCGCGCTGGGCGCAGTTCTGCTGCTGACGGGGCAAGCTATCGCCGCGGACGACGGCAAGGGCGTGCCGAGCATCGATGTGTCGACCATCAGTTGCCGCGACGCCACGGCACTGGCCGACGCCGACACCGACGCCTTCGCGTCACTCGCCCTGTGGCTGGACGGCTGGCTGAACGGCCGGATCAACGAGACCGGCTACCATCCGGGCGCCATCACGGCGCGGACGGCGGCGTGGAAAGCCGCCTGCCGGACGGCGCCCGACGCCACGCTGGTCTCGGTGGCGGGCGGGACGACGGCGGGCGCAGCGGCGGTGGCTGTGGCCGGTGACGGCGGTTTCGACATGGCCTTCCTCAAATGCTTCCAGTTCATCGATCTGGAGGCGGAGGACCGGTCGCGGGCGGTCGCGGCGATCCGCTGGATCGATGGCTGGCATGCGGGTGCACTGGGGGAGTCGGTGGTGAACACGGGCGGCCACCTGTACATGACCGACGCGGCCCTGCAGGGGTGCATGAAGCGCTCCTACCACCGCAAGAACGTGATCCGCGTGCTGGCCGGCAAGCACCGGTAGCGAGGCGCCATGGGCAACGTGTCGTCCCTGGTCCTGGTGATGGACCTGGCCGGCGTCTTCATCTTCGGGCTCAGCGGCGGCACGCTGGCGGTGCGGCACCGGCTCGATCTGTTCGGGGTGCTCGTGTTGTCGATGGCGGCGGCATTGGCGGGCGGCGTGGCGCGCGACCTGCTGCTGGGGGCGGCTCCGCCGGCGACCTTCCGGGACGACCGCTATCTGTGGGCGGCTCTGGCCTCCGGGCTCGCCGCCTTCTTCTTCCACCGGCCGATCCTGCGGCTGGTCAAGCCGGTGATGGTGCTGGACGCCGCCGGGCTCGGCCTGTTCACGGTGGCCGGCTGCAGCAAGGCGTTGGATTACGGCATGGAGCCGCTGCCGGCCGTGCTGCTGGCGGTGATCACCGCCTGCGGCGGCGGCGTGCTGCGTGACCTTCTGGTGACCGAAATCCCGCGGGTCCTGCGGGAGGAGATCTACGCGGTGGCGGCCTTGCTGGGCGCGGTGATCGTGGTGGCCGGCGGCAGGCTCGGCCTGCCAGACCTTCCGGTCGCCATCGCCGCGGTCGCCGCAACCTTCGCTCTGCGTGTCGTCAGCGTGGTTCGCGGCTGGAGCGCGCCGCGTGCGCCGGGAAGCTGACCCGCGCCGGTGAACCGATCGCCGTTCCCGCTGTTAGCAACTGCGGGAAGACGGAGAATCGATAGGTTCAGGGACACCATGATGGATTGGACGACGGCCGCAAGGGCGGCCGCCTCTCGCGGCGCGCTGTTGCGCCTGACGGCGTTTCTGGCCGTCCTGCTCGGCGCGGTCATGACGATGCCCGCAACGCCGGCGGCGCAGATACCCATCCCGGCCACGGCGGCGCCCGCCGCCGCTGCCCCCCCCGATCCGGCTGAGATCGGCCGGGTCATCCGCTCGCTGGAGGACCCGGCCCGCCGAACGGAGCTGCTGACCCAGCTCCGTGCGCTCCAACAGGCGCAGGCCGCGGCGGAGCCGGAAGTGCCGGCCGAGGGTCTGGGCACGCGGCTGCTGACGGTCCTGTCCGACAAGGTGGACGATCTGGGGGAGGAAGTCGGCACCGCCGGCCGCACCGTGCTCGACGCGCCGCTGGCGCTGTGGTGGGTGGAGAGGCAGATCACCGACCCCACCCTGCGCGCCACCTGGGGCCGGCTGCTGCTGGAGCTGACCATGGTGGTCGTGGCCGGCCACGGAGCGCGGCTGCTGATGACGCGCCTGCTGCGGCGGAGCCGGGCGGCGCTGGCCGAACGGCCGGCGGGTTCCACCGCGGCGAAGCTGCCGCTGCTGCTGCTGCGCGGCGTCATCGACCTGCTGCCGATCGTCGCTTTCGCCGCCGCCGGTTTCGGTGCCCTGTCGCTCACCGACCCGCCGCGCGCGGTGCGCCTGTCCGGCATCGCCTTCCTGAACGCCAGCATCTTCGTGCAGGTGGTGCTGCTCGCCAGCCGCATGCTGCTGTCGCCGCGCACGCCGACGCTGCGGCTGGTCGGGGTGGGGGACGCTCAGGCGACCAAGCTGCTGCGCTGGATCCGGGTGATCGCGCTGACCGCCGTCTATGGCGTGTTCATCGTGCGCACGGCAAACGCCCTTGGCATGCCCGACCCGATGTACGAGACGGCGATGAAGCTGATGGGCTTCATCGTCTCCGCCATGCTGGTGGCGATGGTGGTGCAGTTCCGCAAGCCGGTCAGCGGCTGGCTGCGCGGCGAGGTGCAGCCGGACGGCACCGCGGCCAAGCGGCAGGGGCGCACCGCCCGCCTGCTGCGTGGGGCCGGGCGGCGGCTGGCGGATGTGTGGCACGTGATCGCCATCCTCTACATCGTCGTCAATTTCGGCATCTGGGCGCTGGAGATCGAGGGCGGGTTCGATTTCCTGATCCGCGCCACGGTCATCAGCGCGGTCGCCATCGGTGCCGCGCGCCTTGCCGGGCGGCTGATCGTCAACGCCTCGACCGCCATGCGGGCCTGGCTGAGCGACCATGACGGGCGGACGCACTGGTTCGCGCTGCGCGCCCGGCGCTATGTGGGGCCGTTCGCCCGGTTGCTGCGCATCGCCGTGCGCGTGGCCGCCGCGGTGGTGGTGCTGGACGCCTGGGGGCTGGGGGTGAGCGACTGGCTGAACGGCCAGATCGGGCAGAGGATCACCGCGTCCGCCCTGTCGATCCTGATCGTGCTGGCTCTGGCGCTGGCGGCGTGGGAGTGCGCGAGCGGTCTGATCGAACGCTACCTGACGGCACCCGGCCCGGACGGCGAGCCGGTCGAGCGCAGCGCCCGGGCCCGCACCCTGCTGCCGCTGCTGCGCAACGCCTTCCTGGTCATCCTCGTCACCATGGTGATGCTGACGACTCTGTCGGAGCTGGGGCTGGACATCGCCCCGCTGCTGGCCGGTGCCGGCGTCATCGGCCTTGCCATCGGTTTCGGCTCGCAGACGCTGGTCAAGGACGTGATCACCGGCCTGTTCATCCTGTTCGAGGACACCATCTCCGTCGGCGACGTGGTGAATGTCGCCGGCAAGGGCGGGCTGGTGGAGGGTTTCACCATTCGCACCATGCGGCTGCGCGACTTCGACGGGACCGTGCACACCATCCCCTTCAGCGCCGTCACCAGCGTGTCGAACATGACGAAGGACTTCAGCTTCTACGTCTTCGACGTGATCGTCGCCCTGAAGGAGGACCCGGACCGGGTGGTCAAGGTGCTGGAGGACATCGGCCGCGAGCTGCGCGCCGATCCCCGCTATTCGTCGATGATCCTCGCCCCGTTGGAGGTCTTCGGCGTCGATGCCCTCCGCGAGACGGGCGTGCTGATCAAGGCCCGCATCAAGACCAAGCCGATCCAGCAGTGGAACGTCGGCCGTGCCTTCAACGGCATGATGAAGAAGCGCTTCGACCAGGAGGGCATCGAGATTCCCTACCCGCACCGCACGCTCCACGTCGCCAACAGTGCCCTGCCGCTTCCCACCACCGGCGGCCAGCCGGCCGAGGGTCGCTGGACGGACCCGCCGCAGCGCGCGGTGGCCGGGCAGCAATAGGGAGGAATGGCGCGGTCAGGACATCGGCAACGCTGACGCTGCATCCGGAACGGCGCGCCGCAGGTGCGGCGTCCGTATTCCGTCAGATTGCTTCCCAGATGCCCCGTGCTCGGATCGTGTCACGGAGCAGCGGCTGCCAGTGGGAGGTCGGCCATTTCCTTGATCCAGGGGACGACTCGTCCATCGGTCACGCCCACCTTCGCGGTCTTCACATGCCCAAACCTGGCGTGATCGGACCACGCCCCGGTCACAGCCCCAGATAGGCCTGCTTCACCGCCGGATCCGCCAGCAATTCCGCCCCGGTGCCGGACAGCGCGATGCGCCCGTTCTCCAGCACATAGCCGCGGTCGGCGACCTTGAGGGAGGCGGCGACGTTCTGCTCCACCAGGACGATGGTCATGCCGTCGGCCGCCAGGGTGCGGATGGTGCGGAAGAGTTCCGACACCAGCGCCGGGGCGAGGCCCAGCGACGGCTCGTCGAACATGATCAGGTCAGGCTTGCCCATCAGGCAGCGGCCGATGGCCAGCATCTGCTGCTCGCCCCCCGACAGCGTGCCCGCGGCCTGCCCCAGCCGCTCCTCCAGCCGGGGGAACATCGCCAGGACGCGGGCGAAGCTGTCCTTGGCACCGGCACGGGCGCGCGGGATGACCGCACCCATCTCCAAGTTCTCGCGCACGGTCAGGCTGGGGAAGACCTGCCGCCCCTCCGCCACCTGCCCGATGCCAAGATCGCAGACGCGGTGGCTGGGCTGGCCGGCGATCTCGCGGTCGCGGAAGCGGATGGACCCGGCGGCCGGTTTCAGGATGCCGGCGATGGAGCGGATCAGCGAGGTCTTGCCGGCTCCGTTGGCGCCGACGATGGCCGTGGTGCTGCCCTCCGCCACCGCGAGGGACACGCGGTCGAGCGCCTGGGCATCGCCGTAGAAGAGGTCGAGGTCGGTGACGGTCAGCATGGGTCCGGGCTTGCCACGCGGCGGACGGCGGGTCAAGGCCGATGCGCCCGTCACGCCGCGCGCCGGCCCTCCAGCTCCTCGACGGCGCGGTCGAGCACGGCAAGAACCTCGCGACTGGCAGCGGTCATTCGATCGAGAGCCTCCTTGCGGCCGGCGGTGTCGCCACGCCGCATCCGCTCCAGCGCCTCGCGCGCGGCGGTGTGGACCTCCTGGTGCGGCCCGTCGATCGTGGCGAGGGAGCGCATGCCCCGGCGCTCCTCGTCCGACAGATTGCCGAGCCAGCGGCCGAGGCGGCAGTGCAGATGGTCGGTCACCTCGTGGACCGCCAGTTGCGACCGCCCGACCATGGCGTCCATGATCTTTTTCTTGAAGGCGATGTGATCGTTCTTGGCAACCAGGAGCACCGCCGACGCGCTGCCCAGCTTGGCGAACTCGCCCACCTCCGCGTTCAGACCGGTGGCCGTGCTGTCCATCGCGGACAGCGTCTCCGTCAATTGCCGATCGTTGGCCTGGGCCAGCGCGGCGATGGCGGCCGTGGCCGCGGCCACCTCGTTGGCACCGGTCGCCTGTTCGCCGATGATGCCGGCCACCTCGCCCATGCGGCTGGCGACGGTGCCCACGGTTCGGCCG
Organism: Azospirillum oleiclasticum; assembly: GCF_013423485.1. Classification (GTDB taxonomy): domain Bacteria; phylum Pseudomonadota; class Alphaproteobacteria; order Azospirillales; family Azospirillaceae; genus Azospirillum; species Azospirillum oleiclasticum. The sequence goes on along the minus strand of NZ_JABFFR010000033.1, from coordinate 91,357 downwards.
AGTCCATCGAGACGGGTGCGCAGCGAGTCGACCGAATGGCGGCCATCCTCCGCCGCCTTCGCACCGGACTGGAGATCCGCCACCACGGCGCGGATCGCCTCGTGCAGGTCGGCGATGCGCGCACGCACGTCGTCGGTCGCCCGCCCGGTCTGGTTCGCCAGCGTCTTGACCTCGGTCGCCACCACCGCGAAGCCCTTGCCGGCCTCCCCCGCACGCGCCGCCTCGATGGTGGCGTTGAGGGCGAGCAGGTTCGTTTGTTTCGCAATGGTCTCGATCTCGTTGACGATACCGCCGATACGGTCGGACACCGCCGCCAGCCCTTCCGCCCGCACGGCGGTCCGACGCACATTCTCGAACAGCCGTTCCAGCACCGCCGACGCGCTGTCGGACGCGGCGAGCCCCTCGCGCACCTCGGTGCCGGCCCGTGCGGCGTCGGCGGCCGCCTCGTCGGAATGGCCGGAGATGGCGCGGAGCCCGGCGCTGAACTGTTCGACGGCGGCGGCGATGTCGCGCGAGCGTCGGCCGGTCTCGTTCACCTCCTCCGACATCCGCACCAGCGAGACGATGCTCTCGTTCACCTGGATGGCGGCATCGACGACCCCGGACAGATGCTCCGCCACCGAACCGCGCATCGCATGTTCCCGGTTTTCAAGGTCGCCGGCGCGCACGGACAACACCGCCTCGCTGCCGGCGATCGCGCGGGCGCGGTCCCGCAGGTCGGCCAGGGCCAACGCCATGTCGCCGATCTCGTCACGGCGGGCGGTCGCGACGATGGGAATGTCGAAGTTCCGGGCAGCGACCGCGGCCATCACGTTCCGCAGCCCCTGGATCGGCCCCACCAACCCGCGCGCGAGCAGCATCCCCGCCACGCTGCCCAGCAGCACCGCGCCAAGCACCCCGAGCAGCGCGTTGTTCAGCACCTCGGCCCGCGCCGCGGCCTGCGCCGACACATCGACCGCGATGACCGCCGCCGCCGCCGCCCGGCCCCTGTAGTCGGGGATCGGCTCGGCCCGGACGGCGTAGGACCGCCCGTCCAGCTCATGGATGTGGACCGGGGAGGGGCCGGCCATGGCCGCCTGCAGCTCGTCCACGCCCGGCCGCATGCCGGCCGGAAGGTTGGAAGCGATGGTGCGCACCTCGTTGCCGTCCACCGTCAGGATGGCCAGCCTGGCGCCCCAGGCGGCTTCGAACGCGTCGGCCAACGGCTTGCCGAGGGAGGCCCCGAATTCCACCGTGCCGACCGGGCGGCCATCATGGACCACCGGCACCACGGCCCGGATGCCGAGCCCGGCCACTCCCGCCTCCACCCCCACGACCGGACGGCCGGTGCGGTTGGCCTCGACCACCGTGTGCCGGAAGGCGGACAGGTCGTCGCCGAACTTGCCCGGGCTGTGGAGCCGCAGGAAGGACGTGGCGGGCGCCGTGTGGAACTGGAACTGGTCGATGGCCAAGGCCCGATGCGCCTCGTCGTAGAGCGGTCCGAACAGGGCGAGCAATCCCGCGCGGTCTCCGGCCGCCATGGCGCCGCGCGCCGCGGGGAGGGCCGCCACCGCATGGGCCAGCGACGCCGAACGCTCCGCTTCCGCCTCGACGCGCTGACGCAGCGCCTTGTGCATCTCTGTCAGACGCACCGAGACCGCCTCGTCGATGGCGCGGTCGGCGTTGATCCAGACGGGCAGCGTCACCGCCACACCAGCGGACACCGCCACGAAGACGAAACCTGCCATGACCTTGGTGACGATGCCGATACGCATGGCGAACCTGCAAGCCGAATGGGGACTTCTCCTCACAGTTGGCGGCTCACCATGGCAAAGACAAGATTGTGCGCCGATAGAAACTCCGGTTGCGACAAAGCGTCCCAAGTCGAAATCTTACACAACCAAGCATATTCAAAACTTCTGCCCGACACACCATGCCGCATATGCTTGACCTGATCGAAGCGGGATGTGCACGTCACAGAAAAACACGCGCCATGAACCTATCGTTGCGCAGCCCTGGTCTCCATATCACCCGCCACGCGCGGCGACCGCCGCCTGCCGCAGCTCCCGCCGCACGATCTTGCCGGTCGTCGTCATCGGCAGGCTGTCCACGAAGGCGATCTCGCGCGGGTACTCGTGGGCGGCCAGCTTCACCTTCACATGCTCCTGGATCGACCGGCGCAGGGCGTCGTCGGGCGTGACCCCGTCGTGCAGCACCACGAAGGCCATGACGATCTCCGTGCGCAGCGGGTCGGGCACACCGACCACGGCGGCCATGCGCACGGCGGGGTGGCCGATCAGGCAGTCCTCGATCTCGCCGGGGCCGATGCGGTAGCCGGCCGACGTGATCACGTCGTCGTCGCGACCGACGAAGCGCAGGTAGCCCTCCCCGTCCGCCATGCCCTGGTCGCCGGTGACCAGCCAGTCGCCGATGAACTTGCCCTGCGTCGCCTCCGGGTTGCGCCAATATTCCAGGAACATGACCGGGTCCGGCCGGCGCACGGCGATGTGGCCGAGGCGGCCCGGCTCCAACCGGTTGCCGTCGTCGTCGATGATCGCCACGTCGTGACCGAAGGCCGGGCGCCCCATGACCCCCGGCTTGCCCGGCATGATGCGGGCACAGGAGGAGACGATCATGTTGCACTCGGTCTGGCCGTAGAACTCGTTGATCGCCAGCCCGAAGGTCTCCCGCCCCCAATCCAGCAGCTCCGCCCCCAGCGTCTCGCCGCCGCTGGCGATGGAACGCATCGCGGGTTTGAACCGGGCGCCGGCGTCCGGGACGGAGCGCAGCATCTTCAGCGCCGTCGGCGGCAGGAAGGCGTTGCGCACACCGAAGCGGCCGATCAGGGCGAAGGCCGCCTCCGGGTCGAACTTCTCGAAGCGGTGGGCGACCACGGTGATGCCGTGGTGCCAGGCCGGCAGCAGCACGTCCAACAGCCCGCCGATCCAGGCCCAGTCGGCCGGCGTCCAGATGCGGTCACCCGGCTGCGGCAGCAGGTCGTGCGACATCTCCACCCCCGGCAGATGGCCGAGCAGCACCCGGTGTGCGTGCAGCGCCCCCTTGGGCTGGCCGGTGGTGCCGGAGGTGTAGATGATCAGCGCCGGGTCGTCGGCCGCCGTGTCGACGGGGGTGAAGGCATCCGACGCCCGCGCGGTCAGCGCGTGGTAATCCAGCGCCCCGTCCGCCGGCCCGTCGATGCAGAGCACGGCGCGCAGCGCGGGAAGCCGGTCGCGGATGGCGGCCAGCTTCGCCAGCCCGGCCCGGTCGGTGATGACAGCCGCGGCCCCGCAATTGCCAAGCCGGTATTCCAGCGCCTCCACTCCGAAGAGCGCGAAGAGCGGTACGGCGATGGCGCCCATCTTGTAGGCGGCGACATGGCTCACCGCCGTCTCCGGCGCCTGCGGAAGCAGGATGCCGACGCGGTCGCCGCGGCGCACGCCCTGTGCGATCAGGGTGTTGGCCAGACGGTTGGAGGCGGCGCGGATGTCGGCGAAGCTGTGCTCCTCCACCCCGCCGTCGCGGCGCAGGAAGACCAGCGCGGTGCGGCCCGGGTCGGCCTCGGCCCAGCGGTCGCAGACGTCCACGCCGATGTTGTAGTGCGCCGGAATGTCCCAGCGGAACCGGTCCGCGATCTCCCCGTAGCTGGCGCCCTGCGGCAGCATCCCGTCCCCTCCCGTGACGACCGTTCGTTCACGCGCAGTCTACCCCCACGCGGCCGCGCCGGGAATAGGCAGCCTCCCCCGTACGTTCACAGCGACAGGACGGGCACGCGCCCGCAGAGTTGGGAACGAAGGACGAAGATGAAGACGCCGATGATCGCCGCGATGCTCAGCGCCTCCCTGCTGGCCGGCTGCGCCGCGCCGGGCTACTACCCCGACGGCTCCGCCGGCGGCGTCGGAAGCTACGGCCAGAAGCAGACGGCGGGCGCCGTGCTGGGCGGGGTGGCCGGCGGGCTGGCGGGATCGCGGTTCGGCGGCGGGACCGGGAAGCTCGCGATGGTGGGTCTCGGCACCCTGCTCGGCGCCTACCTAGGCAGCGAGGCGGGCGCCTCGCTCGACCGCGCCGACCTCACGTACGCCGATCAGGCTGCCAGCCGCGCTTATGGCGCGCCGGTGGGCAGCACCATCCGCTGGAACAACCCCGGCACCGGCAATTACGGCAGCTACACGCCGACGCGCGACGGATACAGCTCGTCCGGCGACTATTGCCGGGAATTCCAGAGCACCATCACCATCCAGGGGCGGCTGGAGCAGGGTGTCGGCACCGCCTGCCAGCAACCCGATGGCTCCTGGCGCATCGTCTCCTGACAGGCTGGTCCAGCGCCGCCGCCGGGTGTAGGCTTCGTCGATCTCCCTTGGACAGGACGACGCCCATGCGGGCACACCACACCCTGACAGGCATCGCGGTTGCGGTCGCCATGATTGTTCCGGCCGGCTGGGCGCCGGCCCTGGCCGACGCCTTCCAGCGCGTGGATTACCGCCACCATCACGGCGGTTGGGGGTATCACGACGGCGGACCGCGGGTTTATGTCGGGCCGCCTGTCATCTGGCTCTCGCCCCCGCCGGTGGTAATCCGCCCGGCCCCGCCCCCGGTGGTGTACGCGCCTCCTCCGCCGGGCTTCGTGTACGCCCCGCCGCCGGCGGGTTTCGTGTACGCACCGCCGCCGCCGGCCATCACCGCCGAGCCGGCCGGTCCCGTGTATCAGGCGCGGAACGGGCAGTATTGCCGCGAGTACCAGAGCACGATCCGCGTCGGCGGCGTTGCCCGGCCCGGCTACGGCACGGCGTGCCAGCAACCGGACGGGACTTGGCGGATCGTGAACTGACGCGACCGCGGGCGGCCCCTCAGGCTGCCCGCACCGCCTGCAGGAACCGCTCCACCTGACCGCGCAGGGTCTCGGCCTGCGCCGACAGCGTGTCGGCCGCACCCAGCACATGGCGGGCTGCGGTTCCGGTGTCGTTGGCGGCGCGGTTCACGTCGGTGATGTGGGTGGAGACCTCCTGCGTGCCGGTGGCCGCCTGCTGGACGTTGCGGGCGATCTCGCGGGTGGCGGCCTGCTGCTCCTCGACCGAGGCGGCGATGCTGGCCGACACGTCGCTGACGCGGCGGATGGTGTCCATCACCCCGCCGATGCTGGAGACCGCCTGCTGGGTGCCGGTGCGGATGGCGGTGATGCGGCCGGCGATCTCGTCGGTGGCGCGGGTGGTCTGATCGGCCAGCGCCTTCACCTCCGCCGCGACCACGCTGAAGCCTTTGCCCGCGTCGCCCGCCCGGGCCGCCTCGATGGTGGCGTTCAACGCCAGCAGGCGGGTCTGCGACGCGATCTGGGTGATCAGGTCGATGACCTTGACGATCTCGTGCGAGGCGTCTGCCAGCTCCTGCATCGCGTGGCCGGCCTCGTCCGCCTTGGCCACCGCCTCCCCGGCGATGCCGGAGGACTGGGCCACCTGCCGGGCGATCTCCTGCACCGAGGAGGCCAGCTCCTCCGTCGCCACCGCCACGGTCTGGACGTTGGCGGAGGCCTGTTCGGACGCCGCGGCGACGGCGGTCGACTGGCGGGAGGTCTGCTCGGCCGTGCTGGCGAGCTGTCCGGCGGTGGCCTGCATCTGTACCGCGGCCGAGGAGACATGGCCCAGCACCGCCGACGCCTCCGAATCGAACCGGCCGGTCAGGTCGGCGATGGCGCGGGCACGCCGCTCCGCCGCTTCCTGCTCCGCCCGCTCGCGCTCGGCAGCGCGGCGCGACCGGATGATGCTCTCCTTGAAGACGAGGACGGCCTGAGCCATGGCGCCGATCTCGTCGCGGCGACCGGTGGCCGGAACCTCCGCCGTCTCGTCACCGTCGGCAAGCCGGGTCATGGTGCCGGTCATCGCCACCAGCGGGCGGGCGATGGAACGGGTGGTGACGACGAGCGAGACGAGGGCCACACCGAGCGCCAGCGCCAGCAGCAGCCACTGCGCCGCGGTCTGCCGGTCGCCCAGGGCCTGGACGCCGCCCATGTCGCCGTACAGTCCGTCGCGCTCACGCTGCACGACGCCGGGATGGTCGGCGCTGCCGATCAGATAGACGCGGATCTCGTTGGCCAGGGGCACGGCGTCGTCGGCGAAGGTCATGTGCGCGACCTCCTTCTGCCCGGTCACCGCGGCGGTCTCGGCCATGTCCAGCGTGGTGCCGACCAGATCGACCATCGGCTTCATCGCCTGCCACAGCTTCACGCTCTCCGGGTCGGTCCAGTTTGCGGACAGCCGGTCCATCTCCTTGACCAGCCGCAACACCTCCTCCCAATGCGCCTGCCGGCGGTCGCGCAGCTCGGGATGGGCGGTCAGGATGAAACCGCTCAGCGCCGCCTCGGCACCCGCTATCTCGGTGGCAAGCTGCTGGCTGATCAACGCGGTGGGAAGCCGGGTATCCGCCATCTGCCGGGTCGCGTCCTTCGCCTCTCCCGTCATAACCAGCGTCACGCCGGTGTTCATGATCATCACCAGGATCAGGGCCACGAACCCGATGGCGAGCCGCCGTCCGGTCGCCAGATTGTCGTACCAAGCCATGCCGCACCTCTCCGCGTCCCGGGCGCCGTTGCGTCCGGCACCTGCCACGGCCGATCTTGAACCGCCGGCCCTAATTATCCGTGCATGCAACTATGGTTTCCTACCACATTCGGTTCAACGCAAAATGATCACGCCACACAAAGAATCGTGTGCATCGGGTTCTTCTAAAATTCTTTGAAAAACAACGGGATCAGAAGGCCTCGGAGCCGAGGTAGGACGCGATCACCCGCGGGTCGGCCACGACCTCCGCCGGGGTTCCCTCGGCGATGCGTTCGCCATGGTCCAGCACCACGACGCGATCCGACAGCGCCATCACAGCCCGCATGACATGCTCGATCAGCAGGATGGTCAGCCCGTCGCGGCGGTTCAGGTCGCGCAGGACCTCGACCATGCGGTCAACCTCGGTCGGCCGCAGGCCGGCCAGCACTTCGTCCAGAAGCAGCAGCGTCGGCCGGGTGGCCAGCGCGCGGGCCACCTCCAGCCGCTTGCGGTCGGGCAGCGTCAGGCTTCCCGCCATCCGTCCGGCCTGGTCGGCGAGGCCGAGCCGTTCCAGCACCGCGTGCGCCTGCGCCCGCGCCGCGTCCACCCGCGACTCACGCGCCAGCGCGCCGATGACCACATTCTGCTCCACCGTCAGACCGGCGAAGGGGCGTACGATCTGAAAGGTACGGCCGATGCCGGCGGCGCAGATGCGGTTGGGACGAAGCCCGGTGATCGGCCGGCCGGCGAGCCGCACCTCCCCCTCGTCGGGCGGGAAGACGCCGGCGATCAGGTTGAAGGTGGTCGTCTTTCCCGCACCATTCGGCCCAATCAGCGCGACGATGGCGCCCTGCGGCACGGCGAAGCCGACCTCCGACACCGCCTTCAGCCCGCGAAAGCGCTTGGTGAGGCCGTGGACCTCCAGAAGGTCGCCCATCTCAACGGTCCCCAGCACCAAGCCCGAGACGGCGGGCCAGCCAAGGCCACACCCCGTCCGGCCGGTAAACGACGATCACCACCAGCGCCACCCCGTAGAAGAGCTGCTTGAGGCCGGGCAGATCCAGGCCGGACACCTCCAGCGCCCAGGCCAGCACCTCCCCCAGCGGGGTCAGGATCACCGCCCCCAGCACCGGGCCGAACACCGTGCCGATGCCGCCGATGATGGCGGGCAGGATGATCTCGATGGAGCGGCCCATGGAGAACACCTGCTCCGGGAACAGGCTGCTGAAATAGAAGGCCTGGAAGACGCCGCCGAGTGCCGTCAGCGCCGCCGACACCACGACGGCCGCGATGCGAGCGGTGAACAGGTCCACGCCCACCGCCTCCGCCGCCTCCGGATCCTCGCGGATGGCGAGCCAGCGGTAGCCGAGCCGGCTGTGCAGCAGAAGGCGCGCCAGCGCCAGCGCGCCGAGCGCCAGCACCAGGATGACGTAGTAGAACAGCGTGGGCGAGCCGCGCAGGTTCAGCGGATCGCCCCCGTCAGCCGCCACCGGGATGAACAGGCCGCCGGAGCCGCCGAACCACGCCATGTGGTCGAAGCTGATCCGCGCCACCTCGGAGAAGGCGATGGTCAGCAGCGCGAAATGCACGCCGCGCACCCCGAAGCGGAAACCCAGGACGCCGATGAAGGCCCCCGCCGCCCCCGCCGCCAGCATCGCCGCCCACAGCCCCAGCCAGGGCCCGATGCCGAAATGCACGAACAGCGCCGCGCTGACATACGCCCCCAGCCCGACATACAGCGCGTGGCCCAGCGACAGCAGGCCGGCGAAGCCCATCATCACGTTCCACGCCTGCCCCAGATAGGCGAACCACAAGACCGTGGTGAGCACCGACAGGACGTAGCGGTCGGCGACCAGCGGCGCCACGGCGAGGGCGCCCGCGAACAGGGCGAGAAGGACGGCGGCGCGCGCGTTCACGAGCGTTTTCCCAGCAGGCCCTGCGGCCGCACCAGCAGCACGAGGATGAGGACGAGGTAGCTGAACAGGGTCTTCAGCGACGGCGTCAGCAGGAAGCCGGCCAGCGCCTCCGACACCCCGATCAGCACGCCGCCGAGCAGCGCGCCGGGCAGACTGCCAAGCCCGCCGACGATGACGATGATGAAGGACAGCAGCGTGTATTCGGGCGCCAGCTGCGGCCGTGCGTCCACCAGAAGCACCATCAGCGTTCCGGCGATACCGACGACGGCCGAGCCGATGCCGAAGGTCAGCGCGTACAGCCGGTCGATGTCCAGCCCCACCACGCGCGCGCCCAGCGGGTTGTCGGCGCAGGCGCGGATCGCCTTGCCGGTGCGGCTGAAGCGGAAGAAGGCGAACAGGGCGGCGGCCACGACGATCGCCGCGGCGCCGGCGCGCAACCTCACCTCGTCCAGCAGCAGCGGCCCCAGCTCCACCGTGTCGAAGCCGTAGGGCACCTGCACGCTGCGCGAATCGGGGCCGAACACCAGCAGCAGCGCGTTCAGCAGGATGGTGGCGACGCCCAGCAGCAGGATGAACTGCATGTGCTCCGGCCGTTCCACGAAACGGTTGACCAGCCGGCGCTGGAGCAGCCAGCCGAAGACGAACAGCACCGCCGCCACCAGCGGCGCCGCCAGCACCGGGTCGAGCCCGGCCAGCCCGGACAGCAGCACGGCGCCGTACATGCCGGCCACCATCATCTCCCCGTGCGCGAAGTTCACCACGCGCACGACGCCGAAGATCACCGACAGCCCGAGCGCCGCCAGCCCGTAGATCAGGCCGGTCAGCAACCCCGACGCGACGATGTTGAGGTGATAGTCGAACGACATCCACGGCACCCGTTGGAACGGCAGGGTGGGGTTACCAGCCACGGCGGCGCGAGTCCAGGGTCCGCGAACGATCGCCGGCCGCTGAAAGTTTGCCCCGCGGCGGAGCAAAGCGGGTAAACAGATGGGCCAGAGGAACCGTCAACGGCCGGGAGAGCCGCCGCCATGCACGACATCCAGCAGACGCTCGCCGTGGCCACCGAACATCATCGGGCCGGCCGCACGGCGGAGGCCGAACGGCTCTACCGCGAGGTGCTGGCGGCGGCACCGGGACAGGCCGACGCGCTGCACCTGTTGGGCGTGCTGGCGCTGCAGTCCGGACGCCCCGCCGACGCGGCCGATCTGATCGGCCAGGCGGTCGCGGCCGATGGCGGCTCGGCCATGTTCAACGCCAACCTCGGCCACGCGCTGCACGCCGTCGGCCGCCAACGGGAGGCGGCGGTGAGCTTCGCCCGTGCCCTGACCCTGCTGTGCAACGCCGGCGAGGGCTGGGGCAACATCGGCGCGCTCGCCAACCTCATCCGCCGCTACGATCCCGACTCGCGCCGCGCCGCCGCCGCCGAGGTGGACCGCGACTATGCATTGGGCGACGTGATGCGCCGGCGATCGCTGCTCTTCCACCTCGACGGCGACCTCCGGCATTACCGCGATCTGGTCGCGGCGGTGCTCGCCGAGCCGGAAGGCTTCACCGTTCCGTCGCTGCATTACGCCTATTGGGGCATGCAGTTCCAGCTCTACCGCGGCGAAGCGGTCGATGGCGACACCGGTGCCTTCACCCGGAACGAGCTGCACGGGATGCACCGGCTGCTGGTCGAACAGACAGCGCTGCGCTACGGGGTGACGATGCGCCTGCGGCCGGTCGCACCGCGCGATCCGGTGCGGCGGATCGCCCTGATCACCAACCAGGTCCTGGGCGCCGATCATGCGCCCTCGGTCACGGTGCTCGAGCTGTCCCGACAGCTCCAGGACGAGCACGGCTGCGAGGTGCTGGTGGTCAACGCCAACGCCATGGCGGTGGCCCCCGAGAACGGATTCGTGCCGGAATTCGCCTACAACATGGCCGACGGCTTCGAGGGCGTGCAGTCGGTGGCGGTCGGCGACGGGCGCGTCCGCATGGTGTCGGCCACCGACCGCCATTTCGACGCCGGCAAGGTCGGGGCGCTGGTCGACCAAGTAGCGGCGTTCGACCCCGACACCGTCGTCGCGTTCGGCGCGTCCAACATCGTCGCCGACCTGTTCGCGGCGACCCGGCCGGTGGTCTGCCTGCCGACGACCGCGGGTTACTCCCCGTCGCTGGCCCGCATCGTGCTCGGCCATGGGGAGGGCGACAGCCCCGACGACTGGCCGGTGGCGGATCGGGGACGCTTCCGGCCCTACACCTATCCGGCGGGCGAAGCCGGTGCCGACGCGGCCGGACGGTTGCTCGCCTACTGCCGCGAGGCGCAAACGGCCTGACCCGCCGCCGGCCCGTCACGACCGGCGGGCCAGCGCCTCCGCCACCATCAGGCCGGCGTTCCGCAGCACGGTTTCCGATCGCAGGCCCTGCGCGTGCAGGGTGACGCTGGCCGCCACGACCACCAGGAAGGCGACGGATACGGCCGCCATCTGAAAGCGCGCGCCCACCGGGCGGGCGGCGAAGACCAGCGCCACCACCAGCCCCACCAGCCCGCCGGCCAGGATCTCCCGCACGGAATGGACGTTCAGCGCGACGCGGCTGACCGCCACCGCCGCCGCCATGCCCAACGCCGCCAGACACAGCAGACCGGTCAAGGGCTGCGGCAGCCCGCGCCCGAAGACCTTCCACAGCCCCACATAGAACATGGCGGCGAAGGCGGCGTGGCCGCTGGTGCTGCGCACCAGCCGCAGGCCCATCTCATGGAGCGCGTAGCCGACCACCTTGGCGAGGGCGGTGGCTATGACGCACAGCAGCACCGCACGCATCCACCCCGCGGCCTCCCCCGGCGCGCGGAGATAGAGCGCCACCGCCACCACGACCGACAGCGGCAGGAGCAACGACGATTCGCCGAAGCGGGAGATGCCGAGCATGATCTCGTGCAGCATGGGCCCTCGTCGGTTGCAACGGCCGGGTGGCCGGCGGCTCCGCCGGCCGTGCGCCTCAGGCGCGCTTCTGCCACCCCGGCATCGGGAAGACCGGCTCCATCTCCGCCGAGCCCTTGGGCAGCACGACGGTGGGCCGCAGGTTGCGGTTCTGGACGCAGGCCGAGGCGAGGCGGGTGTTCTGCCCCTTCTCGTCGAAGGTGATGGCCGGGCCGACCATCATCTTGCGCTCCAGGTTGGTGGCGCGGAGTGCCGCCAGCATGGCGTCGGGTGCCGCCGACCCCGCCCGCTTGAAGGCGTCCGCCGCCACCAGGATCGCCTCCAGCGTGAAGGCGATGTTGAAGGCGTAGCCCTCGTAGCGGTCGTTGGGGTAGCGGCTCTTGAAGATCCTCTCCACCCGCTGCGACAGCTCAGCCTTGGGATCGTACCAGGGCAGGTTGGTGATGTGGAAGTCGGCGTACTTGCCCAGCACCTTGTAGAACTGCTCGTCGTACAGGCCGGGCGAGCCGGGCGACACGATCCCCATCGGCTCCCACCGCTGCTTCACCATCTCGCGCACCAGCATGATGGCGTCGTTGGCGCGGGTGGTGACGATCGCCAGATCGGCGCCGGTCGCCTTGGCCTTCGCCACCTCCACCGCCAGATCCTGCGCCTTGGGGTCGTAGGCGATCTGCTCCACGATCGGGAAGGGCATCGACAGCGTCGGGAACAGGGCGTCCAGCGCCTGCTTGTTCGCCATGCCGAAGGTGTCGTTGGCGTGCATGAACACGGCCGATTTCGGCGTGGCACCGCTCGCCGCGAACAGCTCCTTCATCAGCGCCAGTCCGTTGCTGACGAGCATGGTGCTGGTGGGGAAGTTGCGGAACAGCGTCTTGTAGCCCTGCTCGGTCAACCGGTCGGCCGCCGCGATGTTGATCACCAGCGGGACGCCGCGCTGTTCGCACACCTGGGCGGCGGCGGCGGTCTGGCCGCTGTCGAAGGCGCCGACGATCACGTTCGCACCGTCGTTGATCAGCTTCTCCGCGCGCGAGCGTGCAACGTCAACGCTCGATTCGGTGTCCGCGGACAGAATCTCGACCGGATAGCCGAGATCGGCCAGGAGCTGCGGCGCGATGTCCGCCCCACGTTGGCAGGCCTGGCCGGCCTGCGCCAGATGCCCGGAGCGCGGCAGCAGCACACCCACCTTCAGCCCGGCGGCCCCCTGCGCGAAGGCCGGCGCGCCGCCCAGCGCGGCGAGCGTGCCGACACCCGCGACCCCGGCCGAGAAGGCGCGCCGCGTGATGCCGTTGCCGGAAGCGGCCGAGGTCGGGCCGGTGACGCGGGGTGCCTGTCTGGTCATGGGGGCGGTTCCTCAGGGGGGTCTTCTTGGGCCGGAAGGATGTCGTCATCCCGACGGGGCTGTCAAAGGCTCCTTTCGGCTGGATGGCCGGCCTTTACGGGGAAATCCGGCGCTGCGGCGCTACTTCGGCTTGAATCCCCGGACAGGGCTGGTATCAAATGGACGGCTGCGTGGTGCCGGCATTGGTGCGGGAGGTTTCTGATGAAGCGGATGAAGTGGGTGGCGGGGATCGCTGCGGTCGTCGCGGTCACCGGTCTTGGCGTCCCGGCCCTGGCGCAACAGGGCGGCAACGCACCCGGTGCGGCCGCGCAGGCCCCCCTCCCCCCAGCGTTGCAGGCCGCCATCCTGACCGGCAATCCCCAACAGGTGCGCCAGGCCATCGACACGCTGAGCGGCGGCAACCCGCAACGGGCCGCGGTGCTGGCGACCCAGGTGGTGGTCGCCGCCGAGCGGCTGGTGCAGACCAACCCGCAGGCCGCCATCCAGGCGGCCGCCGCCGCGGTCGAGTCGGTGCGCAACACGACCGTGCAGACCACCTCCCCGCAGCAGACCGAAAGCGTGCTGACCACCGCGGCCCGCATCTTCGTGTCCCCGCCGGTGCAGAACACCCTGCCCGAGGCCGCCGCCGGGCTGGCCGCGGCGACGCTGAGTGCCGCGGCGACGACCAACAACCCGACCATGGTCGCCCAGGTCGCAGCGCAGGCCGTGTCCGCCGCCGAACGCGTCCTGAACATCAACCCGGCGGCCGCGGTTCAGCTTGCCGCCTCCGCGGTGCAGACGGTTCGTGCGCAGCCGGTGGTGCAGTCCTCCCCGAACCAGACCTTCCAGGTGGTCACGACCGCCGCCCGCATCATGGTCAACCCCGACGCCCAACGGGTCGCGCCGGTGGGAGTCGCGGGGATGGCGACCGCCGTGGCCCAGGTGATCAGCAATCCCACCGTCTATCAGGTGTCGCCGTCCGGCGCCATCCAGGTGATGGCGAACTCCTACGCCGCGGTCTCCAGCCAGACCGTGTCGGCCGCGGCTCCGGCCGCCACCCAGTCCGTGGTCCAGACGCTGAACCAGGCCAGCAACGCCCAGAACCTCAGCTCCGTCAATGCCAGCAACGGCGCCCAGGTGAACGCGATCCTGGCCGGTCAGGTCCAGGCCTCCACCACCATCCCCGGCGCGCCGCAGAGCACGCAGCCGACCACCACAACCACCACAACCCAGCAGACGACCAATCAACAGAACCAGCAGCAGCAGGCACAGAACAATCAGAACACCACGAACAACCAAGACAACAACAACCAGAACAACAACAACCCCGTTCGTGAGGAAAGCATCTTCACGCAGGGCAGCCCGACCTGACGATGAAAGTGGGGGCGGTGACCGCCCCCGCCTTGGCCACCCGGTAAAACGCCGCTCAGAAGCGGCGTTCCAGCACCTTCACGATGTCGCCCGGCAGGATCGGCGTCCGCTCGGTCGCCCGGTATTCCTTCTGGTCGCCACCGACCAGTCGCACCAGCACAACCTCGCCCTGGCGCGCGCGATAGTCGTAGCCGCCCGCACGGGCGATGGCGCTCAGCACCGTCAGTCCGGTGGTGTAGGGGAATTCGCCGGGCTGTCTCACCTCGCCCAGGACGTAGAAGGGGCGGAAGGTCTGCACCTCCACCGCGACGCTGGGATCCTGCATGTAGGCGTCGCGCTTCAGCATGTCGGCGATCCGCTTGGCAAGCGCCTTCGCGGTGATGCCGCTGGCCGGGACATTGCCGATGAGCGGCAGCGCGATGTTGCCGATCGGATCGACGGTGAAGTCGCCGGACAGGTTGGTCTCGTTGAAGACGATCACCCGCACGCGGTTGCCGGGCTCCAGCAGATAGCCCTCGGTCGGGTTGACGGCGATCGCCGGGGCCGGCTCGCTGGGAAACTCGCCGACCGTGGTCGAACAGCCTCCGAGCACGGCCATGATGATCGCGATGGTCGCTGCGATCGCGCTTCGGGCGCTTCTCTGACGGGCGAACTTCATGAGCGGGCGGTGCCTCCGGTGATCGTTGAACAATGGCCATGGGGCCTCTCGCCCCCGAATATCCCTAGCCCCTGTCGCTCCGATTATGCAACTTCCTCGATCAGATCAATCCCGACCCGGCGTGCCTGAGAATTGTCATGGCCTCCCTGTTCGCACCGATGCTGGCATGGGCCGCCTCGCTTCGCCGCATGCGCGAAGCGGCGGCTTCGCCCCCTTGCGTCCCGGACGGATTCGTGCTGTACGCGATCGGCGACGTGCATGGTGAACGGGCACTGCTCGACGGCCTGCTGAACGACATCCTCGAGGATGCGCGCCGTCAGGAGGGGCTCTCGCCGGTCGCGGTGTTCCTCGGGGACTACGTCGATCGCGGCCCCGACAGCCGTGGGGTGATCGAACGCCTTCTCGACGATCCGCTGCCCGGTTTCACGGTGCGGTTCCTCAAGGGGAACCACGAGGAGGCGATGCTCGGCTTCATCGACAACCCGGCGGCGTCCATGGATTGGCTGCGTTTCGGCGGGGCGGAGACGCTGGGGAGCTACGGTGTGCGCGCCTCGGTGGCGGTCGCGGACGCCGGCCGCTGCCGGGTCCTGCGCGACCTGCTCGGCACCCGTCTTCCCGACGACCATCTCGACTTCCTCCGCCGGCTGGAACACTGGGCGGTCTACGGCGACTACGCGTTCGTCCACGCCGGCATCCGTCCCCACCGAACGCTGGAAGACCAGGATCCGCGCGATCTGCTCTGGATTCGTACGCCCTTCCTGGACTCGGGCGCACGGCACGAGAAGGTGATCGTCCACGGCCATACCATCGTCGACTCGCCGGAGGTTCGCCATAACCGGATAGGCATCGACACCGGTGCCTATGCAACCGGCAGACTGACCGCCGTGGTCCTGGTCGGGCAATCCGTGCGCTTCCTGCAACGCTGGACATAAAAAATCCGAAAGACTTCCGACGCGAATAGAAACTACAACACGCATGCGACGATATGCATTCGTTTGATGCAATTTTCTGTTTCTGGAGCTAGCTCCATGGTGGTATCCAGAACCGGGCAGACGGCCGATAACTGGGGTAAGAGCGCGATGAGGATGCCGACCGACTGTTTAATTGCTCCGATCGGGCAGAAATCCGCGTCGGTGATCAAGCATAAAAGGCATCGGCGGGTCGGCAGCTGGGCGCTTCTCGGGGTGGCGATGGTCGCCCTTCTTGCGGCGTCCCCGTCGTACGCACAGACGCGCGAGGATGTGCGGCGGCCCGGATCCGGCGCGGCGAAGGTGACGGGATCGTCGGACGACGCGTCCGACGACCAGGGCAAGGGTGATTCCGAGCGGGTCGATGATTCCTATCAGCCCAAGGGCATCGACCTCGGCAGCTTCCTTCTGCTGCCGCAGATCGAGAACGAGTTGACCTACAACACCAACGTCTTCGCCCAGGAATCCAGCCAGAAGGGCGATTTCGTCGCGCGCATCGCGCCGGAATTCCGCCTGCGCTCGCGCTTCTCGAACCACGCGCTGAACTTCACCGGCCGGGTGGAGCAGTTCCTGTTCCGCGAATACACCTCGGACAACCATCTCGACGCGGTGGCGCTGATCGACGGGCGCTACGACATCGAGCGGAACTGGGAGGTGAACGCCTTTTCGGAGAATTTCCGCCGGTCCGAGGATCGCGGCAGCCCGGATGACGTCGGCGGCGAAAAGCCGACCCTCACCTTCGGTACGATCAACCGCGTCGGCACCAAGTACCAGACGGGACGCTACACCTTCGGTGGCGAGTTCTCCGCCGCGCGCCGCATCTTCGAGGATGTCGATGCCTCCAACGGCGTCACCATCAACAACGGCGACCGGAACCGGTGGGAGTATCAGGCGCTTGGCCGCGGTTCCTACGAGATGTTTCCCGGCTATCTCGCCGTGGTCGAAGCCTCGGCGAACAAGCGGGAGTATGATTCGCGCCTCGATGATGCGGGGTTCAACCGCAGCAGCAGCGGCTACCGTGTGGAGACCGGCATCGGGCTCGACATCAGCCAGCTCGTCCGCGGCGATTTCCTGGTCGGTTACCTGAAGCAGGATTACGAGGACCCGCGCTACAAGGATCCGAGCGGCCTCTCCTTCAAGGCGACCTTCAACTGGACGCCCAGCCGGATCACCGTGGTGGTGCCGTCGATCGAGCGTACGGTGCAGGAAACCACGACCAACCTGGCCTCGGCCATGATCCGCAGCGGCGCCAGCGTCCTCGTTCGTCACGAATATCAGCGCAACATTGTCCTCACCGGTTACGGCAGCGTCAATTATGACGAGTACGAGGGCATCAATCAGGCGAGTGTGACGTATGAAGCCCGCGCCCGCGTCATTTACGCTCTGGCGCCCGAGTACTATGTCGGGAGTGAGATCGGCTACCGGCGCCGCAACTCCGAAATCGATGGGCAAAGCTACGGGCAGGGCGTGCTGTCCGTGCGTTTCGGGCTGCGGATGTGATCAACGCGGACCGGCTGCCGGTCCGCGCTCCTTCCGCAGGGTGATGGCTCGATGACCGACCGCGAATCGCTGTCCACCAGCACGCTCGTCATGGGCGAGCATATGCGCCACACCCTCCGCTGGTTGTGGCGTGTGCTCTGGCGCGGCAAGTTCCTGGTGCTCGGCACGTGGCTGCTGGCCATCGTGCCGACCGTGCTCGTGCTGCAGCAGACCGTCCCGCTCTACACCGCCGAGGCTGAGGTGCTGATCGAGGGGCCGGAAGCCACCGACGCGCTGGCCGACCAGCGCCGGGATTTCGGCTTCCGCGTGACGGAAAACGTGGTCAACACCGAGGCGGAGGTCATCGCCTCCTCCATGCTGGCCTACCGGGTGGTCGACAAGCTCCAGCTCGATCGAGACCCGGAATTCAATCCGATGCTGCGCGAGCCGCGTCCGATCGACCGGATCATCGCCTGGGCGAACCCGTTGACGTGGCTGGTCGCGCTGTCCCGCTCACCGGATCCGGCGACGAGCAGGCGGACATCCGATGTGGCGTCCGACGACGTGGTGCGATCGATGGTCGTTCGGACCTTCCTGACCCGGCTCGACGCCCGCATGCAGCGGCGATCCTTCATCGTGACGGTGCATTTCACGTCCGAGGACCCGAAGAAGGCGGCGCTGATCGCCAACACGGTGGTGGAGCTCTACATGCTCGACCGCCTGGAGGCGAGCTTCGACGACGCGCGACGCCTGACGAGCTGGCTCGGCGAGCGGCTGGAGGGCCTGCGGCGTGACGTGAACGCCACCGATTCCGCGGTCGAGGAGTTCCGCGCGGCCAACAACCTGCGGCGCAAGGGCGAACGGCAGACGACGGTCACCGACCAGCAACTCTCCGAGCTGAACACCCGGATCGTGATCGCCCGCTCCGAACTGGCGCAGAAGCAGGCGCGGCTGGACCAGGTGCGGCAACTGCTGCGGTCGCGTGGCAGCATGGAGACGTCCAGCGAAGTCCTCCAGTCCTCCCTGATCCAGCGCCTGCGCGAGCAGGAAACCGCCCTGACGCGCGAGATGTCCGAGGCGATCAAGACCTACGGCGAACGCCATCCGCGCATGGTGGCCTACCGGGCCGACCTGACGGAGCTTCGCAGCAAGATCGGTGGCGAGATCGAGAAGATCGCCGCGTCCATCGCCAACGACGTGGATGTGTCCGCCGCCGGACTACGCACCCTGGAGAAGGAGCTGGACGGGGTGCGCCAGCGCTCCAACGTCGCTGGCGAGGCGGAAATCCGCCTGCGCGAGCTGGAACGGCAGGCGGAGGCCACGCGCGAGTTGTACGAGGCGTTCCTGGCCCGCTTCAAGCGCGACGCCGAGCAGGACCGGGTGAAGCGGGTCAACGCCCGTGTCATCGCCCGCCCCGATGCGCCGACGTCCCCGGCCTTCCCGCGGCGCGCGGCGGTGATGTCCATGGTCAGCGCGGTGTCGCTGGCGATCGTGCTCGTCTTCCTTCTCGACCATCTCGACAACGCCGTCCGCTCCTCCGACGAGGCGGAGGAGATTTCCGGCCTGCCGACGGTCGCGCTGGTCCCCGTCCACCGCGGACGCACCGACCGGCTCGTGCAGGACGTGACCGAGCGACCGCGATCCGTGCTCGCCGACGCCGTGCGCAGTCTGCGCATCTCGCTGGACGTCGGCATCGGCGACGGGGCCGCAAGGCCGCGGATTCTGGTTCTCACCTCCTCCATCCCGAAGGAGGGGAAGACCTTCCTGGCGCTCAGCCTGGCCATCATGTTCACCAAGACGAACGAGCGCGTCCTGCTGATCGACGGTGACGTGCACCGCCCGCGCATGCACACGATGCTCGGCCGGCCGAACGCCGAGGGCCTCGTCCAGGTGCTGTCGGGGAGTGCCGCCTTCGAGGATGTGGTGATTCGCGATGCGGCGCCGGGACTCGACTTCCTGCCGGCCGGTCACCTGGCGAACGTGGCCGATCTGATCAGCGAGCCGACGGCACGGGCGCTGCTTGACGACCTCAGGGGGAAGTACGACCGCATCGTGATCGACTCCGCCCCCGTCCTGGCGGTCGCCGACGCCCGCGTGCTCGGCCGGCTGGCCGACCGGGTGATCTATCTGGTCAAATGGAACTCCACGGCACGCGATGCCGTCCGCAACGGCGTCCGGCTGCTGCGCGACGGCCGGGCGCCCCTGCACGGCATCGTCCTGTCACAGGTGAACCAGCGCAAGCACGCCCGCTACGCATACGGCGACTATGGCCAGTATTATGGACGCTACCGAGACTACTACGGCGAATGACGCCGCCCCTCCCGCCGCCCGCGGCCCCACGGGGCCGCGGCGGCTTGGCGCCGCCGTGGTGGCGGTGGCGCTCGGTGGGGCGCTCGTCTGGCTGGGCGCGCCGCGCCTGATCGCGGCGCTGGAGAGCCTTGATGCGCGCACGGTGATCTGGGACGCCCGCGCCGGCCATCCGCCGCCTCCCGACCGCCTGGCCGCCGCCGCCGCGGATCTGGACGCCGCGCAGCGCTGGGCGGCGGATGGCGAGGCCATGGGCGACCGTGGTTTCCTGCTCGTGCAGCAGGCCCGGGCCACCCCTCCCGGACCCGAGCGGGGGGCGCTTCTGGACCGGGCGGCACAGGCGACGGAAGCCGGGCTGGCCGCGGCACCTGCCCAGCCCAGCGCCTGGGCGCGGCTGGCGTGGCTGCACGTGGCCCGCGGCGACCGCGCCGCGGCCATCCCGGCCCTGCGCCTGTCGCTGCTGACCGGACCGGTCGCGCCGGCGCTGATGGCCTCCCGGCTGGAGCTGGGGCTTGAATTGCTGTCGCTGATGGACCCGGACACCCGCGGTCTGCTGCGCCGTCAGGTTCGGCTGCTCTGGGTCGTGTCGCCGGAAACCGTCGCCGCAATGTCGCAGAAGCCCGACACCGGCGGTTTCGTCCGCGATGCGCTCAACGACCTGAGCGAAGAGGACATGGCCGCCTTCCTCCGCGTCCACGGGCCGAAATCCTGAACTGAAATCCCGAACCGCTGGCGCCCGCCGGTTACCAGTCGGCGGAGCGGCCATGCTCCGCCGTGTTCCAGGACTGGGCGTAACCGATGCCGAGCAGCAGCGCCAACGTGGCGCCGATGGCCGGCATCTGCGCGCTGAAATCGACCAAGCCGTGCAAGCCGAGGAGGGTCATCGCCGCCAATGCGACAGCCGGGTGGATTTGGTCGCGCCGCCGGCGCACCAGCCCCGCCGCGCAGACTGCCGCCACCGCGATGATCGCCGCATAGAAGACGAGCGCGCCGGGAAGCCCCAAATCCATCGCCAGCTCCAGATGGACGTTGTGCGCGAAGTCGTACACGACGGTGTCGGCCAGGGTGCTGTCGCGGTACAGGCGGAACGCCGGGAGAAAGGCGCCGAGCCCATAACCCGTCCACGGCGCGTCACCGATGGCGACCAGCGTCTGCCGCATCAGGTCGGGCCGGCCCTCCTGGTCGATGTTCATGCGCCACAGGCGATCGACGGTGCCGTCGCCACTGATGATGACGCTCGACAAACCAACGACCAGCAGCGCGACCACCGCGGGAAACGCCGCGCCCGGACGCAGGATCCGCCCCTTCACCAGGGCCACGATCAGAACCAGCAGGCTGACCCCGGTGGCCAGGAAGGCACCACGGGAATGGGACAGCAGCAGCGCCGTCCCGATCACCAGCCCCCCAGCCAGATAGGGAAGCGCCCGCACGAGCAGCGCCTCGGCAAGGTCGAAGGCGCGCCGGTCGCCGGTGCCGGTGGGACGCAGACCGTGCACGAACAGCGCAACGCAGCACAGCAACCCGATCCCGGCGTACGCACCATAGGCGTTGCGGTTGACGAAGGTGGCCGTCACGTCACCATGATAGGCCCATTTCGGGTACCAGAGGATGTATTCCCAGCCGCCGAAACGCACGGCAAGCCCATAGACCGCGTAGGCGATGCCAGCGGTCGCGAGCGTCACCAGCGCCTCGCGGGCCCGCGCCCGCTCACGTCCGAGCTGCACGGCGAGCCAGAAGACACCGCCGTAGGTCGCAAGCCGCAGCACCGCCGTCACCGTCATCGATGGGTCGAGGGAGATGCTGCCGACCATGGATCCGTTCATAGCGTTCAACGCGCGCGCCGCCTCGCCCCACAACGGATGCTGCCACCCCGCGGGCACCAGCCCGGTGGTCTGCAGGACGGCCCAGCAAAGCACGAGAAGGAACGGCACGGCGGGGAACCACAGACGGCTCATCGGCATCGCCGCGCGCGCGCGCCCGGTGAGGACCAGCGCTCCCCACAGCAGGAGCAGCAGGCCGATGGTCACCCCCATCAGGCTCCAGGCCCAGGGACGTTGCGCGGCAAAGGGTACGGGCGCCAGCACGACCAGCGCCAGGAGCAAACGGAAGAGCAGAGTGCTGGCCGTCATCGTCACGCTTCCGCGCCCATGTGAACCTGGAAGGCTCCCGCCGCCGGCTCGTTGCGGCGACGGGAGTCAGGCCAACACATAGCGCATCACGACCATCGGCGGCCAGAGTCACACGCGTGGGGAGTGCCCGCCTCAGATGCCGGTGGTGGTGGAACGGGTGGTCATCGGGATGGTGCCGGTGGTGTTCGTCCCGGCGGTTCCCGATGAACCGGTACCCGATGTTCCGGTACCGGAACTCGTGGAACCGGTGGTCGACCCGCCGAGCCCGGCCATGGCCGCGGCACCCGTCGTGGTCGAAGCACCCATCCCCGTGCGCTCGCGGACGCGCAGGTTGTTCTGCACGTGGGTGACGCCGGACACGGCCTCGGCGACATCCTCGGCACGCCGCTTGGCGTTGCGGTTGTCCACGTGCCCGGCCAGTGTGACCTCGCCCTTCTCCACCCGCACATCGATGTCGGACGCGTCGATGTAGGGATCGTCGGTCAGGCGGTCGCTGACGTCCTCGCGGATGCGGTCGTCGGAGCGGCTGTAGCCGCGCGGACCCCGCCCGCGGTGGTGCTGGGCACCCTGATCGCCGGCACGGGCGTCGCGCTCGCGGCGGCGTTCCGCATCGTCGTCGCCGAACCAGGAGGCAATCTCGTCGCCAGCCCGTTCGAAGAACCCGCGGTCATCCTCCCGCGGACCGTAGGAGCCGGCATAGCCGCGGCCTTCGCCATAGCCATAGCCCGCCCCGGCCGAGCCGCGGCCGAAGTCGCCGCGCCCCATACCGCCGCCAGAAGACCGGCCGCCATAGTCGCTGCCGCGCCAAGCCCCGCTGCCGCCATACACGTCGCGATCGCGGTTCCCGCGGTCATAGTCACCCCAACCGGACCCACCCCGGCTCCGGTCGTCGCGCCCGTACCCGCGGCTTTGATCCGAGCGCCCATAGTCGGAACGCCCCATGTCACCGCCGCCGTAGCTGCCGCCATAGACCCCGTAGCCGCGCGACGATCCCTCGTCGCGGCCGAAGATCCCGCGCGACTCGCCGCCGCGGCTGCGGTCGCTGCCGAAATCCTGGCCGTAGACGCGATCCTCGTCGCGTTCATGGTCGCGGCCATAGCCGCCGGATTCCCACGCGGAACCACGCCCGTAGTCACGACCGCCGCGCTGGTCGCGATCCTCCGACCGCCAGCGCTCGCGGTCCTCGTCGAAACGGCCGCGGTCACGGTAACGATTGTCATAAGCCATGGAACTGGCCCCTCCCGTTGTTGCCGGCCGCCTGCACGGGCGGCCTTCACTGGCCTCAACATGAGGCCGCTGGCACCGTTCCGGTCGGGGCACCCCGCGGACCCGGCGTCCCAGGTTTGCGAAAAAGGGAGGGAACGTCAGCGGCGCCGAAGCACCTCGTCGTACAAGGCCGACAGCCGGGCCCGGATCCGGCCGAGATCGTAGCGTTCGATCGCCGTGCGCCGACCCGCCGCCCCCATGGCCGCAGCGCGTTCGGGATCGTCGAGCAGGCCCAGGATGGCGGTGGTCAGCGCGCCGACATCGCCCGGCGGCACCAGCACACCGTTCACCCCGTCGCTGACCGCCTGCGGAATGCCGCCCACCGGCGTGGTGACGACCGGGATGCCATGGCCCATCGCCTCCAGCAGCGCCATGGGCAACCCCTCGGCGTACGAGGGCAGCAGGAAGACATCGGCGTCGCGCAGGGCCGCCTCCTTCCCCGCTCCGGAGACCCAGCCGAGCAGCCGCACCCGGTCACCCCAGGGAGCGCTGGCGGCGAGGCGGCGGACCTCCTCCACCTCGCCATCGCCGCCGAAATGGAATTCCGCGTTGGAATGGCGTTCCAGGATGGCGGGTATGGCGGCCAGGATATCGTAGGTGCCCTTGCCCTTGCCGAGCCGGCCGAGCGACAGCAGCACCGGCCCGGCCTTCGCCGGCGGGCTTTCCAGCCGCTCGGGGATGGCCGCCGGGTTGGGCACGACCACCGGCTCGCTCCGGCTGTACAGCCCGCGGTAGAAGGCGGACCACTCCTCCGACAGCACGACCAGCCGGTCCAGGCGGTTCAACACAAGGCGGACATAGGCCCGCCCCAACGCCCCGCGCGAGCGGTAGAAGCCGGGAAACAGCCCGGAATGGGCATGCCCCACCACCGGCAGGCCGAGGGCCGCGGCCAGGAGGATGAACACGGATTTGCGGTAGAAGCTCGCCTTGGCGGCGAAATGGATGTGCGCAAGATCGACGCGACGGGTTGCGGCCAACCCCACGAAGCGCGCCAGCGCCGACAGCCCGGCGCCGAGCTTGCGCCCCTTGCCGCCGTCCACCGCGGTGGCGAGCAGCCGCGGCGCCGGCGCGTCCTCCTCCGCCGGCCAGCCGTCCAGCAGCGTGCCGATGACCGCGGCCACCCCGCCCTGCGCCACCGGATCGGGCCCGAGCACGAGGACCCGCCGGGCGCGGCGGGCGGACAGCGGACGGGCAGCGGTGTCGATGGTCATGGCCGGGGGCGCTCGCGTTGCGGCGGAAAGCCCCCGGAAGGTGGCGGCCGGGCCGGGCGGGCGCAACGCAACCTTGGGCGCGGCGGCCTGCCGAAAAGGATGTGCCCCTTTGGATCGCGAAAGCCGCACCGTACGGACAAGGTCGAGCCGTCGCTCCGCGACGACCCGACCTCGCCCACCCGCCTCTTACGACACCAGATCGCTGTCGTGCAGCAGCACGTTGTCGTGCAGGTGCAGGCTGGAGGCATTGACGTTGTCGAGATGGAACAGGGTTTCCATCCCGATCGGTCCCTTGCCGTCCACGTCCATCCTGACGTAGGTGGCGTTGCCCGACTGCACGAAGAACAGGTAATCCGCCGACAGCTCGTGGCCGTAGGCCGCCTTCACCGCCTTGTTGAGCGCGATCAGGTCGAGGACATCGTTGCTCTTGAAGTCGGTGACGTAGTCGGTGCCCTCGCCGGTCGCTTCCTTGACGAAACGGTCGCTGCCGGTGCCGCCGGTCAGGATGTCGGTGCCGCGGCCGCCATAGAGGACGTCGTTGCCGTTGCCGCCGATGATGTCGTCGTTGCCGTCCCCCCCGGCCAGGATGTCGTCGCCGCCGCGGCCGTCGATCTTGTCGTTGCCGGCCATGCCGCGGATCTTGTTGGCGGCACCGTTGCCCAGCAGCGTGTCGGAGGCCGAGGTGCCGATGACGCCTTCCATGTTGTAGACGGTGTCCACATGCCCGCCGCCCATGTCGGCCTTGCCCGAGGCGAGGTCGATCTTGGCCGCCGCGGTCAGCTTGGACAGGTCGAGCAGGTCGACGCCGGTGCCGCCGTCGATCACTTCGCTCTTGGCGGTCCCGGTCAGCTTGTCGTCACCGTCCGTGCCCTTGATGTCGGAGGAGTTGGCCGGCGGCGTCGGCTCCGTCGGGGCGGGCGGCTTCGGCGCGGGCGGGTTCACGACCGGAGGAGCGACGGTGCCGGGCGCCACCGTGTTGTAAGTGGCATCCGAGCCGCCGACGCGGAAGTCGTCGAAGTAGACGGTGCGGCTGTCCGGCCCGGTGTCGGTGCCGCTCTGCCATTCGTACTTGTAAAGGCCCATCTTCAGGTAGGGGCCGGTCGCATCGTTGAAGGCGTTGGCGCCCTTCAGGTCGGCGATGATCTTGCCGTCCTTGTAGAGCTGCAGATAACCGCTGCCGTCGTGGTTCCACTTCACGTGCCAGACGAGGTCGGTCCACTTGCCGATGTCGCCGTCGATCTTGCCCAGGTCGTACTGCTTGGAGCTGTCGTAACGCCCCTCGCCCGAGCCGGTGGTGATCTTGCTGCTGTCGGAACGGACGATCAGGTTCAGGTGCTGCTCGCCGTTCTTGTTCACGACCTGGAGCGCCACCGGCGGGTTGCGCCACGCCTCGCCCGCGTCGGGCTGGGAATGGAACTGCATCAGCACGGTGTCGGCCTTGTCCGTCTCCTTCCACCCCTCGTCGAGGTAGACGCGCATGCCGTACCAGTATTCCTGGTTCATCTTGGCGAACATGCCGCTGTCGAAATGCGAGGCCGGCAGCTTGGTCGGCTGGATCTCGGTGCGGTAGGCGTAGTCGCTCTTGTAGTGGTCGAGCGAGATCTTGGCGGCGCGCTGACCGGCGACGGTGCCGAGCGTCACGTCCTTGTTGCCGGAGTACTTGAAACCGAGCGCGGTGACATCGCTGCCGCTGTCGAAGGTCTGCTCAAACAGAAGACCGGGGCGGGTGGTGGCCATGACTGGCGTCTCCATGGTTGGCCCATCAAGGGAGAGAGCCGTTCGGTCGGGACCACCGGTCGCGCCCGGAACCGCAGGCACCGCCTGCGGCCAGAGGATCGCGACTAGGGCGAGGGATGGCAGGACCCAGCGGGCCGCAATCCCCCGGAACCTCGGTTGGCGGAAGCCGTCCCGGCGGGGTCGTACCCCCGCCCTTCGGGCCACCAGCCAGTCCCAACCGGCTCCGTTTGCCCGAAAAGAATAGACAGATCCGCTGAGGCGAAAGTTAGACATGTTTGTGTAAAACTTTCGGGAACTATCGCGAAATTGCATTGGATTCCGTCGCAGGCGCCCGCGCCGGGATCAGCGGGCGGACGCGAGCACGGCCACGGCCGCCCCCAGCCCCGCCGCCACCCAAAGCAGGAAACCCGGTCCGGCGTGCAGGCCGAAGAAGAGCAGCGCCGCGGCGGCCGGCACCAGGAACAGGACGATGCGCGCGAGCGCCGAGCGCACGCCGAGGATCGCCGCGGGCGGGAACAGCAAGCTCGCCGCGGCGAGCGGGAGGCGGTCGAGACGGGTCGTCATGCGTGGGCGGTCTCCTTCAGGTGATCGGCAAGCCGGATGGCGAAGGCGATCAGCATCATGGTCGGACCGGAGTAACCGGCGGTGGGGAAGACCGAACTGCCGGCGACGAACAGGTTGTCCAGCCCGTGCACCTTCAGGTCGGCGTCCACCACCCCGTCCTTCGGGCCGGCGCTCATGCGGGTGGTGCCGATGTGGTGGTAGTGGCCACGCACCTGCCCCTCGATCAGCTCCGGCGTCAGCTCCTCCAGTTGGAAGCGGCCGTAACCCAGAGCCGCCAGTTCCGACGACACGATCCGCGCACCCTCGCGGAAGGTGCGGAAATCCAGGTCGTTGAGCGCCCAGTTCAGGTCGGCCACGCGGTTGCCCAGCGCGTCGCGCCGGTCGCTCAACACGATCCGGCTGTCGGGGTTGGGCGCCTGCTCGATGCGGTGGTCGAGCACGTAGTAGCGGGCGTCGCCCTTGGGCGGGTTGTATTTGGACAGCACAGCGTCGGCGACGGACGGCAGATCCTCCAGCACGTCGGCCACATCCTCCAGCAGCCCGGGGTCGAAGGGCTTCCAGAAGCCGTCGCGCAGGCGGGCGAGCGCGGCGCGCAGCCCCTCGTGATCCTCCGGCGGGCGGAAGCGGCAATAGTACTGGAGCACGCCGTGCTCGCGCATCGCCGCGTCGGTCAGGCTGATGTTGGCGTTGACGCGGATGGCGCTCATGTAGCCGAAGTCGTAGATGGCCGGGAAACGCCCCTTGGCCGGCAGGAACACGCCCGAGGTGATCTGCGCGTGGTCCATGAAATGGCGGCCGACATGGCCGTGCGCGTTGCCGACGCCGTCCGGCATGACGTCGTCCGACGCCAGCAGCAGCCGCGCGTTCTCGATGGCGTGGCAGGCCAGCACGAAGCGCCGGGCCCGCACGGTGGCGGACTTGCCGCCCAGCGTGCGGACGGTCAGCCGCTCCACCCGTTTGCCGTCGGGGTCCAGATGGACCGCGGTGGCGTTGGCGTGCAGCACCACGCGCAGGTTCTCCTGCCGCTCCAGCGCCTCGCGGAACAGGGCGCGGAAGCGCAGCCGCTCGCTGATCTGGAACACCTTGGTGACGAGGGCGGGGGAATGGCGCTCCACCAGCGCCCCGGCCGGCAGCTTGCGGCGTTCGAGCTGCACCGCCGGGTCCCACCCCTCCGGCGCCAGGCCGAGGATGGCGGCGGCGCGCTCAATGAAGGGCCGCAGGTCGGCGTCGCCGACCGGCCAGCCGGGAACGCCCAGATCCGGCCGCCCCTCGTAGTCGATGGGGTCGTTGGGCCGGCAGTACCCGCCCCAATGGTTGGTGGTGCCGCCGAACCAGCGCAACCGGCAGGCGGCGAGATCGAAGTAGCGCAGGCCGCGCTGGCCGCCGCGGTAGAGCCCCTGGGTGGCGCCGTCGAGATCCATCCCGCCGCCCTCCAGCAGCAGGACGCGCAGCGGCAGGCCGGCGAGCTGGCTCGCCAGCGTGATGCCGGCGGCCCCGGCGCCGACGATGCAGAGGTCGGCGTCCAGCGTCTCGGGCAGCCCGTCGGTCAGGGCGTCGAGGAAGTCGGTCACGACAACGGCACTCCCATGCTTTCCGGGGACCAGCGGTCGGCGGCGGCGATGCACAGCGCCGCCTCCTGCTCGGACAGCAGCCAGCCGCGCACGGCGACCACCCGGTCCGCGCGGAAATCCTCGGCCACCAACGACGCCACCGCGTCGGCGGCACCCTCACCGCCGTCGAGCCGCGCGGCCAGCCGACGCTCCTGCGTGCGGACCAGCCTGTCGGCGGCGGTGTCGCCCAGCGCGTGGCGGATGCGCCGGCCGAGCGAGGCGAAGCCGCGGACGCGCCCGACCGATGCGACGGCCGCGGCGAGCCGCAACCCGGCGGGCGCCGGTGCGGCCATCGCCGGCAGTGCGGGCGCCGCCACCGCGGTCGCGACCAGCGCCAGCAGGGCGCCGACGGCACGGCGGCGGGTGATCCGAGGCATCTTCATTCCGGTCACTCCCGGCTCAGCAGATAGTCGGTGATGGCGGCGGCGTCCTGCGGCTTCAGGCCGTCGATGGCCATGTTGGTGCCGGGCAGGAAGCCCTGCGGGTCCTCGATGAAGCGGCGCAGGTTCTCCGGCGTCCAGGTCAGGCGCGATTTGCGCATGGCATCGGAATAGTCGTAGCCGGACACCTGCCCCGCCTTGCGGTCGATGACATGGACCAGATGCGGCCCGACCAGCGTCTCGCGACGGCGGTTGTCGTGGCAGGCGGCGCAGCCCGTGTAGAGGGTACGGCCGCGCTCGACCTTCAGCGGGTCGAGCGCCAGCTCGGGCTCGCTCTTGCAGGCAGCCAGCGTCAGCAGGGAAAGGGCCGCGGCGGCGATGCGCAGCGTCGGTCTTGCGTGGTTCGGCATCCCGTCCTCGTGAACCGGTGCGATGAAGAATCCCTATGCCCCGTTCGCGCGCGCGGCAACGGAGGGGGTGGTCAGCCGCGTGGGGCGGTCGGGGTAGACCGGGGAAGCCGGTGGAACCAGCCGCGGTAGTACCAGGCGAGGTAGACGGCGAGCGCCCCGAAATGGATGGACGACGGCAGCGTGAAGGCGTTGATCTGCACCGGCACGCACAGCCAGCCGATGAAGTAGGCGCCGAGCAGCGCCGGCCGCCACGCGTGCTCCGGCGACAGGGCGCGCGCCGTGCGGATGCCCCAGAAGATCGCCTGGAGGGTCAGGAACACCGCCAGCAGCCCGCCGATCACCCCGAACTGCATGAAGGCGCCGTAGAGGCCGAGGTCGGTGAAGTTCACCGCCAGGGCGCGGCCCTCCGCGATCACGTTGTTGATGCGTCCCGACGGTGCCGACATCCCGAAGCCGACGCCCATGGTGTCGATGAAGTACTGGGCGTAATGGTCGAAGGTGTGGAAGCGCACGGCGACGTTCAGTTCCCGCGACTCCAGCAGGTCGCGGCGGGTCAGCAGCTCCAGATACTGGTCGAGCGCCAGCGGCACGCAGAGCAGGCCGATCAGCACCACCGCACCGCGCACCAGGAAGGGCCGCACATGCAGGCTGCGCCGGTCCACCAGCAGCAGCACCGCCATGCCGACGAACATGGCGATCAGCCCCTGCCGGCTCTGCACCACCTGGATCTGGAGGGCGAGGCAGAGCGCCAGCAGTGTCCCCGCCAGCGTCTTCAGCCACATCGGCAGATGCGGGGTCAGCAGGATCGCGAACAAGCCGAGCGAGGCGAAGAAGAACTCGTACTTCATGATCACGATGCGCGACACGTCCAGCCCGAAGATCGACCGGCGGGCGTAGTAGCGCAGCGCGTCCCACAGCCCGAGATAATAGACGGTCATCAGAAGCGCCGCGATCACCCCGGTGAGGATCAGGCCCCAGATGATGTCGCGGTCGGTCGCGCGGACAGCCAGCAGCACGTAGAACTGCAACACCGGCAGATAGATGTAATGGGCCGGCAGCCAGTCCTTCAGCGGCTTGGGGTAGAAGGCGGTGTTGGCGAACAGCGATACCGTCAGGATGGTGCACAGCAGGATCAGCGGCCACAGCACATAGGGCCGCTGCAGCAGCGTGCCCCGCCAGAGCAGCCAGCCCAGCGAGGCCAGCGCCGCCCCGGTCAGCAGCCCCAGCCCGGCCTGCCGCACCAGCACCTCGTCGGCGCCACTGACCACGGCGAAGAGCTCGCTGTGGAAGAGGCCGAACACCACCACCAGCGCCACCCGCCACCAGCACAGGCCGGGGATGGCGGCGACCGCGGGGACCATCGGCATGGGAATGGCGTGGGTCATGGTCATGGGGGTGTTCCGGGTGGGGCTGTGGGAAATTCCTGGGCCGGGGAGGGGCCCGGTGCGACGAACTACGCGATCCGCCGCACGTCGTAGCTCAGCGGGACATGGCCGGGATGGACGAGGCCGTAGGCGACCATCCAGGGTGCGGCGATGCGGTTGCCGAACCATTCCGCGTCCTTGCCGCGGCGCTTCGCCCGCAGGGCGTCGGCGGCCAGCAGGGCGATGGCACCGCCGGCCAGCACCGGCGAACCGGCGGCGAGCCCGGCCAGCAGCGCGGCCTGCAGGGCGCCGCCCAGCGCCACCCCGCGCTCCCTCTCGAACACCGCGGCGAGGTTGGCGGGCCGGCCGATGTGCTTGCGCACGAGGCGGCCGAACAGCCGCGGCTTGAGGTCGCGGTAGAAGCTCATGTGCCGCTGCGGCGAGAAGTAGTAGTGGGTCAGGTGCAGCGCCATGCGCTCGGGGATGCGCAGGATGCGCTTGTTGCGCGTCAGCCGCAGCGCGAAGTCCCAGTCCTCGCAGATGCGTTGCTGCTCGTCGTAGCGCAGGCCGGTGGCGAGTGCCGCCGGCCCCAGCAGGATGGCGCCGCCGGTCACCCGCACCGGCGTCGGGCCGGCGGGCGGATGCCGCCAGATCTCCGGCCCGTCCGGGCGGTTGTCGGCGTCGAAGCGCTGCTCGCGCAGGGCGCCAACCACCGCGTCCGCCTCCCCGGCGGCAATGCGGGCGATGCCGGTGGCGAGGAAGGCCGCCTCCACCACCATGTCGCCGTCCAGCAGCATCAGGTAGCCGGGGCGCGCGTTCTCCAGGATCACGTTGCGGGTGGCGGCGGCGTTGGCGGAACCGTCGATGCGGAAGACCCGCGTGTCCGCGCGGCCGGCGGCGAAACCGGCCATCGCGGCGGTGGTGCCGTCGTCGGACGCGCTGTCCACCAGCACGAGGTCGAGCCGGTCGCCGAGCCCGCCCGGCGGCGGCAGGGCCGCAAGACAGTCGGCGAGGAACGGCAGACCATTGCGGGCGATCACCCCGATGGTGAGCCGATCCCCCGGGGGAAGGGCCGCGGCGACCGCGGCCCAGGACGTGCGGATCCCGTCCATCGCGTCAGCTCGAATAGTAGCGGTAGGCGGAACGCTGGCACATCGCGCTGTCGCCGAAGCCGTAGAGCGCGTGCTTCCGGCTTTCGACCTGCGTCACCACCACACCGGCCACATGGCCGCCGGCGTCGCGGATCTGGTCGATGGCGTAGCGCGCGGTGCGCGGCGCGGTGTGCTTCCACTGGACGGCGAACAGGCAATTGGGCACCTCCGCCACCAGGGCGCGGGCGTCGGCCACCGCGGTGACCGGCGGGGTGTCCATCAGGATCAGGTCGTAGTGCGGATAGGCCGCGGTCAGCAGGTCCATCAGCACCGTCGGGTTGATCATGTGCGCCTTCAGGTTCTGCGACTTCAGATAGGCGCCGATGGCGTCGGCCGTCACCACATGGGCGCCGGACAGGGCATCCATCCGGATCAGCCCGTCGGGCATGCCGAACACCGGCTGCTCGGGGGCCGTCAGATTGCCTTTGCCGATCAGGCGGGCGACGTTGGGACGCCGCAGGTCGCCGTCGATCAGCAGCACCCGTTCCCCACCCTGCGCCGCCTGCCGGGCCAGCGACACGGCCAGCGTCGACTTGCCCTCGTTGGCGACGGAGGACGTGATCATCAGCGCCTTCCAGCCGCCGCCGCGCCGCTGGTCGATGCGCAAGGCGGTGTGGACGCTGCGCAGCGCCTCCGCGTAGGCCGAGGTCGGCTTGTCCAGCACATAGCGGGCACGCCCCTCCTGCCCGGAGAAGGTCTTGCCGATGCGCGGCACGAGGCCGAGCGGCGTGGCGTCGAGGGCGGAGCGCACCTCCTCCGTGCTGCGGATGCCGCGCTCCAGCAGCTCGGCCGCGACGACCAGGATGATCCACAGGGCACCCGCGACGATCACCGATCCGGCACCCAGCAGCTTGCGGTTCGGGCCGGACTGCTGGGTCGGCAGGGCGGCCGGCGACAGCACCCAGGCGTCGGGCTGCTCCACCGCCATCTGCTCCTGCGCGTTCATCTGGCGCAGGTACTCCTCCAGCAGGGTGCGGTTGGTGGTGGCCTCCCGCTCCAGCCCGCGCATCTCGACCTCGGCGCCCTTGATGCGGGCCAGTTCACGCTCCAGTCCGGCCAGCGCGGTCTCCAGGTTGGTCTGCTTCTGGCGGGCGACGGCCGCCGCACTCTGCGCGTTGCCGATGACGCCACGCGCCTCCGCCGCGATCTTGCGATCGATGGCGTCGATCTCCTGGCGGGCGTTGACCACGGACGGGTGCTGGTTGCCGTAGTTGCCGAGAAGCTGGGCGAGCTGCTGGCGCAGCTCCGTCTCGCGGTCGAGCACGCGGGTGGTGGTCGGGTTGAGGTTGGTGGCGACCATCTCCAGCGCGGCGCGGGGACCGCGCTCGCGCACCGCCTGCTCCATCTCGCGCACGCGGGCGGCGGCGGTCTGCGCCTCGCCGCGGGCGGTGATCAGCTCGGTGCCGACGGCGGAAAGCTGCTCGGCCACCAAGCTGCTGGTCCGCCCCTCAACGATGCCGGCGGTGGCGCGGTACTGCTCGACCTGCCGCTCCTGCTGCTCGACGGTCTGGCGCAGCTCGTTGATGCGGGTGGTCAGCCAGCCGGTGGCGATCTTCTTGGCGTCGAACTTCGCGTCGAGCTGGTGGGTGATGTACAGGTCGGCCAGCGCGTTCGGGACACGCTGCGCGATCTCCGGCGTCTCCGACGTGAACTGGATCTGGACGACGCGCGACTCCCGCATCGGCGCCACGTTGAGGCGCTTGGCGAAGCGCGGCAGCGTCTCGGACTCCAGGATGCCGTCCGGGTTCACCGGAGTAGCCTCGCGCCGCAGGTCGAGGGCACCGCCGGTGACCGAGAACAACGCTCCCCGCCAGTCGGGGATCTCGATGCCGAAGGGCAGCGGTTCCGGCTTGGCGACCAGAGGGTTGAACTCGGGCCGCTGCATCAGCCCCTCGCTCTCCACCACGCGGCGGGCCAGACGCTCCGAGGTGATGATCTCCATGTCGGTCTGGAGTTCGCGGAGCTGCTCGGCCGGGCCGGCTCCGGGGGTGGGGGTGGCCGGCTTGATCACCAGCGTCGCCTGCGCCGTGTAGTAGGGCGCAAGGCCCGAAATCACGTAGAGGGCCGGGGCCAGCACGAACAGCACGGGAATGATCAGGAGCCACAGACGCCGGCGCAGGATCAGCCCGACGTCGGCCAGCGTGATCGTGCCCGTCTGGCCCCAGAGCGAGGCCGCGGGCGGCGCGTCGACGTACGCGCTGCGGGGGGAGACGTGGTTCATGGCGTCATGTCCATTCCGTTCGGCTGGATGCGTCGGCGCGCCCACTCGCGCAGGAGAAGGCCGAGGAAAGCGCTGTTGGTGGTGAGGTAGCGGCGCCACATCCGGTGGGGCTCCTGGGCCAGCCGGAAGGCCCATTCCATCCCGCAGCGCTGGACCAGCACCGGCGCCCGCCGCGTCACGCCGGCCAGCACGTCCACCGACCCGCCCACGCCCATGATGAAGGGCACACCGAGCCGGTCGCGGTACTGTTCCGTAATGCGCTCCTTCATCGGGCTGGAGATGGCGACGAACAGGCAGTCCGCATGGGATTCACGGATTTCGTCGATGACGTCCGGCTCCTCGGCGGGATCGAAGTAGCCGTGACGCCAGCCGGCGAACCGGATCGACGGGTGACGCTGCCGGATGTTGGCGACGGCGCGCTCCAGCACCTCCGGCCGGGCGCCCAGGATGTAGGGGCGGTAGCCGCGCCGGGCGCACAGCGCCAGCAGCCGTTCCATCAGATCGACGCCGGCCACGCGCTCGGGCAGCGGCAGGCCCAGTATCCGGGCGCCCCAGACGATCCCCATGCCGTCGGCGTTGATGATGTCACTGCCCGTGACGTCGCTCGCCAGCCGCGGGTTCTGGCGCATGGAGATCAGCTTGGCGACGTTGACGACCACATGCTTGAGCGGCACACGCCCGGCAATCGCGCGGTCGATGACGTCCAGCGTCTCGTCCATCGTCAGCGGGTCGAGCGGCACGCCCATGACCTCGATCCGCCGCTCCCGCACGCCGAGGCTGGTCAGTAAAGCTTCGGTTTCCGGTGGCATCGGGGTTCCTCCTGGGTTCTTGATTGCGGGGAGGGTTGTCGCCTCGGGCCCCCTCCCCTCACCACACCCCGACCGTGTCGATGACGAACTTGTCCTTGAGAATGTCGTGATCGACGGTCAGGAAGGTCATGTGATCGACCAGCAAGACGACCATGTTGGCCTGGTCCATGGCGTGGTCGAAGTCGGCCAGCTCCAGATCCAGCCCTTGCAGGTCCTTCGGCAGGGCGGATATGTGCGGCTCGACGACGAGGATGCGGCCAATTTTCTCCTTGGCGAGTTCGGCGACGATGTGCACCGCCGGGCTCTCGCGCAGGTCGTCCACGTCCTTCTTGTAGGACAGGCCGAGGCAGGCGATGACGGGCTTGACCAGCGAGCGCGCCTTCTCCCGCACCTTGGCGCAGACGAAGCCGGGCTTGCTGTCGTTGACCTCGCGGGCGGCGCGGATCAGGCGGGCCTCCTCCGGCGCGCTGTCGACGATGAACCAGGGGTCCACCGCGATGCAGTGGCCGCCGACACCGGGGCCGGGGCGCAGGATGTCCACCCGCGGGTGCAGGTTGGCGAGCTTGATCAGCTCCCACACATTGATCTTCAGCCGGTCGCAGATGACCGACAGCTCGTTGGCGAAGGCGATGTTGACGTCGCGGTAGGCGTTCTCGGTCAGCTTCGCCAGCTCGGCCGTGCGGGCGCTGGTCGGGCGGCACTCGCCCTCGCAGATGATCTTGTAGACCTGCAACGCCTGCTGGGCGCATTTGCGGGTGATGCCGCCGATGACGCGGGCGTTGTTGACCACCTCGTCCAGGATCCTGCCGGGGAGAACGCGCTCCGGGCAATGGGCGACGCGGATGTCGGACGTCTCGCCCTTCTGGGTGGGGAAGGTCAGGTCCGGCCGCTCCTCCGCCATCCAGCCGCACATCCGCTCGGTGGTGCCGACGGGGGAGGTGGATTCGAGGATCACCAGATTGCCCGGCTTCAGCACCGGGGCGATGGCCCGGGCTGCGCGCTCGATGTAGCTGACATCGGGCCAATGGTGGCCCTCGATGTCCTGGAACGGGGTGGGCACGGCGACGATGAACACGTCCGCCGGCTCCGGGGTGAGCGAGGCGCGAAGCTTGCCCGCCTCCACCACGCGGCGCACCAGGGCGGCCAGGTTCGGCTCGACGAAGTGCGGTTCGCCGGCGTTGATGCGCTGGACCACGCTTTCGGTCACATCGACGCCGACCACCTCCACGCCGCGGTCGGCGAAGACCGCGGCGGTCGGCAGGCCGATGTAGCCCAGCCCGATGACGGAGACCTTACTGACGGTTTTCATGGAGCAGCCTCTCAACGATGCGGTCGCTGGCGCGGCCGTCGCCATAGGGGTTGTGCGCCCGGCTCATGCGGCCGTAGGCATCGGGGTCGTCGAGCAGACGGGTGGCGTGGCGGGCGACCGCCTCGGCCGAGGGGCCGACCAGCTCCACCGTGCCGGCGGTCACGGCCTCCGGCCGCTCGGTGGTGTCGCGGGTGACCAGCACCGGCTTGCCCAGCGAGGGTGCCTCCTCCTGCACGCCGCCGCTGTCGGTGACGATCAGGTGCGAGCGGCGCATCAGCTGGACGAAGGGCAGGTACTCCTGCGGCTCGATCAGGTGCACGTTGGGCAGGCCCTTCAGCACCGCGTCGGCCGCCCGGCGGACGTTCGGGTTCATGTGGACGGGGAAGACGACCGACACGTCCGGCCGCTCGGCCAGCCAGGACAGGGCGGTGAACACCCGCTCCAGCCCACCGTCGAAATTCTCCCGCCGGTGGCCGGTGGCGAGGATCATACGGCGGCCCTGCCGCTCCATCTCCTCCAGGAAGGGGAAGCGCGAGTCGAGCGACCGGCGGAGGTCCGCGTCGCGCTCGATGCGGTCCACAGCGAAGAGCAGGGCGTCGATCACCGTGTTGCCGGTGACCAGCACCCGGTCCTCCGCCACCCCCTCGCGCAGCAGGTTGTCGCGCGACTGGGCGGTCGGCGGGAAATGCAGGTCGGCGATGACGGTGGTCAGCCGCCGGTTCATCTCCTCCGGCCAGGGTGACTGGATGTTCCCGGTGCGCAGCCCCGCCTCGATGTGACCCACCGGCACGCGGGCGTAGAAACCGGCCAGCGCCGCCGCCATGGTGGTGGTGGTGTCGCCCTGGACGAGGATGCGGTCGGGACGGCAATCCTCGATCACCGGCCGCAGCCCGTTGAGAACGGCGCTCGTGACGTAGGAGAGCCCCTGCCCGTCCTTCATCAGGTCGAGGTCGTAGTCGGGGCGGATGTCGAAGAGCTCCAGCACCTGGTCCAGCATCTGCCGGTGCTGCGCGGTGACGCAGACCACCGGCGTCAGGCCGGGCGTGGCCTCCATCCGCTTCAGCAGCGGCGCCATCTTGATGGCTTCCGGCCGCGTGCCGAAGACGATCAGCACTTTCATGAAGATCTCCACCCATGTCAGGCAAAGGAAGTTCTCGCGCGCCGACGGTTCACCGTGACGTCGATCTTCCCGACAGCGGTTACAACCGCCGTCGCATCGCGTGATGTTGGCCGAATAAAGAACTCGAAATGCAGGGCGATTATTACTTTGAATTGTATGATTTAACTTTGCGCTTCGATAGCAATGTGTCGTCTTGCCGATTTGCGATCAATGTTTCTTTTGGCTCCTCAAGGTTCGTTGGATGGTTCCGTGGTTCTCCGGGGCAGCCGCGGACAGATGACCGGGCCGCCACCGGATACACGCGTTCAGTCGCAGGCGATGCCGGACGGGCCGGCCGCGGCACGAAGGGGGTAGCGCTGTCCGAAGGGTGCGCCGCCGCGTGCCTCCACCGCCGCCCGCACAGTGGCCACGGCGCGTTCCAGCGACGCGCTCCAGTCGGGCTTGCGGGCGGCCAGAGTGGCACGGATGACGCCCTCGTCCGCGACCAGGCGGGTCAGCCCGGCGTCCAGCGATGTCCTGCTCAGCGAGGCACCGTCCAGCACGTAGCGTTCGTCGCCGAACAGGTCGCGGTTGATGCCGGTCGCCTTGACCGAATAGGCGATGGACAGGGTGGGCACGCCGCTGGACAGCGCGCCGATGGTGCAATGGGTGCGGGCGCCGATCACGAAGCGGCAGCGCGCCAGCGCGTGCTTGATCTGCGGTGCGTTGAAGCGCCGGGGCAGCAGGGCGATCCGGCCGCCGGCGGTGCCGGTGCGCTCCAGCAGCCGCGCCATCAACGCGTGGTCGCACTTCAGCCCGCTGCCGGACTGACCCACCACATGCGGCACGAACAGCACGCCGTAACCGCGCGACGCGAGGTCGAGCGCGAAGGCGACCATCTCGTCCTCGAGGTTCCGGCCGCCAGCACCGGCATGGCGGCGCAGGATGATCGGGCTGATGTTGAGCGCCACCGTGCCCTGCCCGGTCTCCCGCGGCCAGAAGGGCATGAGCGACGTCTCCTCCGGCGTCATCAGGAAGGCGGGGTCGGTGGCGAGCGACAGGCGCGCGTCCAGCCCCTGGGCCTTCAGGTAGTCCAGCGTCGCCGTCTCCCGCACCACCAGCGCGTCGAACCGGGCGAGGTGGCGGCGCACCGCCGACAACACGTGTGGTGCGGCGTCGAACGGCCCGACGGAGGCCCCCCACAGCACCGCCGGAACGCCGCGGTCCATGGCCGCCCCGTCGGTGCCGATCATGGTGAAGAGCGACACCAGACCGTAGTCGAGCGAATAGTTGTCGCCTCCGGTGGAGATCAGCAGGTCCGCCTCGTCCAGCGCCGCGCGGGTCCCGGGGGCCAGCGGGCCCGGCGGCCAGGGCAGGCGGCCCCAGCCGGGCACGCGGCGCACCGCGCGCTCCCACCAGCGGTGGCCGGGCCAGGGGTCGACCACCGGCACGAAGCGCACGCCATGGTCGGTGGCGTCCGGCCAGAAGCGGGTGTCCTCCGCCGGGTCGG
Source organism: Azospirillum oleiclasticum (assembly GCF_013423485.1). Classification (GTDB taxonomy): domain Bacteria; phylum Pseudomonadota; class Alphaproteobacteria; order Azospirillales; family Azospirillaceae; genus Azospirillum; species Azospirillum oleiclasticum. The sequence continues at coordinate 53,143 of NZ_JABFFR010000033.1, read as the reverse complement.
CGGACGGCACGAGGAACTCCGCCGCTCCCAGTGCCTGCCGGTAGAGCGACACGGCCGAGCGCACCAGGGCCTCGCAGCCATGGTTGCAGAAGGAACGGTGTCCCGTGAAATAGATGCGCAACGCCATCGCCGCCTCGCCCGCTGTCATCGGTCGGTTGGTGGGGCCCATGAAGTATGGCGCGCGCACCCCCAATGATAGGACGCGGAGGCGTCATCACCCTTTGTCCGCGTGGTGCGTCCCATCTACCGCCGCCGCACTCGACCGGCGCGGCCGCGCCGTTCCGGCGCTTCCGGTTGAGCTTGCCTCACGCCCCGCCGCTACCCCGGATGATCGCGCGCGTTAATCCCGAAGCCGGTGAGGGGCGGCGGAGCGCACCGCGTATCATGACCCGCCTGTTCCCCCGCGGCGCTACCGCCGCGGGTGCGTCCCCCGCATCCCAAGCCCGAGAGGGACCATGTCGCAAGACGCCGTGACCAGCCTGGCGCTCCCCCCACCGGTCTCCTGGAAGCGCGCGGCGCTGTCGCGCGTGATGCCGGACGGTGCGGTGCGGCGGCTGGCCGCCGCCGCCCGCGGCGCGCGTGCCGTGCGCCAGCTCGTCGCCAACCTGCTGTACGACGCCGGCCGCTACCGGCGCTGGTCGTCGCTGGCCAGGGCGGAGCTGAGCCGGGAGCAGCTCTCCGCGCTCGTCACGCTCAACTACCACCGGATCGAGAAGGGCCTCGCCCTGCCCGCCCCGCGCCCCGGCTTCGGGGCGGACGCGGTGCGGACACTGATCACGCTGCTCGACCAGCAGCTCCGCCGCTTCGGCGCGGACGACGCCGCAAGGTCGGGCATCGCCACGCTGGCCGAGTACCAGGCCTTCAACCGCGGCCACGGAATCGCCCACGCGGAGGTGGACGCCGCACTCGCCCGCTTCGCCACGCTCGGCGCCGCCCCGCCGGCCGACGAGCCCTGCGGCGGCACGCGCGCGGTGGAGCGGGCGGCGGTGCTGGCCACCCTTCCCACCGACCCGGAAGCCTTCTTCGGCAGCCGCCACAGCGTGCGCCACTTCTCCGGCGAGCCGGTGGGGCTGGACCTCGTCGAGCGCGCCGTGCGCATGGCGCAGCGCACGCCGTCCGTCTGCAACCGCCAGCCCTGGAAGGCCTACGCCTTCACCGATCCGGAGCAGCGGCGCCGCCTCCTGTCCTTCCAGAACGGCAACCGCGGCTTCGGCGATGGGGCCGCGCAGCTCCTCGTGGTCACCGCCGATCTCCAGCATTTCACCAGCGTCGGCGAACGTTACCAGGGCTGGATCGACGGCGGGCTGTTCGCCATGTCGCTGGTGCACGCGCTGCACGCGCTGGGGCTCGGCGCCTGCATGCTGAACTGGAGCGTCACGCGCGAGACGGACGCCGCCATGCGCGCCGCCGCCGGCATCCCCGACAGCGAACTGGTGATCATGATGGTGGCCGTCGGCCATCTGCCCGAACGGTTGCGCGTGGCGTTCTCCGCCCGCAAGCCGCTGTCGGACGTGCTGGTGGTCCGGTGAGGTGCGGCGGTGAGGGTCGATCTCTACTCCCTGAAGGTGCTGCGGCGCGGCTTCGTCTCGATGATGTGCGGACGGGTTGTGTCGGCGGCGCTGACGCTGGCGGCCATGGTGCTGATCGCCCGCGGCCTGGGCGTCGCCGAGTTCGGCGTCTACACCATCCTGCTGTCGGTGCTGGCGCTGTCCATCACCTACACCGGGCTGGGGCTGGACTGGGTGACCGCGCGCTATGTGCCGGAATACCGCATCCACGGCTCCAGCCGCGACATGCGCCGGCTGATCGCCGGCTATCTGGCGGTGCGGCTGGTGACCCTGGGCCTGTGCGCCGGGCTGCTGCTGGGCGTCGCGCACGAGGTGGCGGAGTGGTTCGGCATCGGCGGCCATGAGGACGAGTTCGCGATCTACCTCCTCGTCGTGCTGATGGAAGGCTTCGCCCGCGCCGTGCGCGGGGAGATCTTCGACCCCATGCTGATGCCCGGTCATTCCCAGGCCAACGCCGCGCTCCGTGGCGTGATCTTTGCCGGGCTGGTCTTCGCCTGGATGCAGGACGGGCTGGTCCTGCACGAGGTGGTGATCGCGGAGATCTGGGCGTCCGCCGCGGCCTTCCTGGCGACGCTGGCGCAGACCGCCTGGATCATGGCGCGGCGCACGCAGGGCCATGAACGCGTGGAGGGCTGGACGCCGGCGCCCATCCGCGACATGGCCGCCATCGCCGGTCACAACTATGTGGCCCAGCTCGTCTCCAGCCTCGCCGGGGCCAACACGCTGCTGCTCGTCGGGGCGGCCATGGCGGGGCCGGCGGCGATGGCCGGCTTCGGCTTCTGCCGCACGCTGGCGGAGCAGATCCGGCGCTACCTGCCAATCACCATCCTGATCACGCTGGCGCGGCCGAAGATCGTGGCCGCCTACAGCGTCGACGGCCGATTCGACCGGCTGCTCGACCATGTGCAGCTCCTCTACAAGGGCAACCTGCTGGTGCTGCTGCCGCTGCTGGTGCTGACGGTGTCCGGCGGCGACGCGCTGCTGTCGCTGCTGTCGGACGGCAAGTTCGCCGACCAGTGGCTGGTGGCCGCCGGCTTCGTCGCCTTCCTGGTGGCGCAGAGCCATCGGGTGGTTCTGTCGCTGCTGACCAACATCCTCAACGTGCCGGAGCTGACCTCCGTGGGGTCGCTGGCGAGTGTGGTGGCGCTGCCGCTGGGTGCGGTGCTGCTGGTCGCCGGGGCCGGGCCGGTCGGGCTGGTGGCGGCGCTGCTGGTGGGCGAGATCCTGTCGCACGCCGTGATCATCCTGGCGCTGGCGCGGCGCGGCTTCCCCTACCGGTTCGACACGTCGGGCTATGTGCGGCTGGGGCTGTGTACGGCGGTCACGATGGCGGTGACCCTCACCATCATGCCGGACCTCGGCGCCGCCATGCCCGATCTCGGCGCCATGGCGTTGCAGGCGCTCGCCATCGGCGGGCCGGTGCTGCTGTTCGGCCTGCTGGTTCTGGTCGCATGGCCGTTCACACCCTTCGAGCGCGACGCCATCGCCCGCCTGACCGGACTTCGGCGGAAGCCGCGGGAACCGGTGGTCGCCGGTTGACGATACCCGTCATCCCTGCGAAGGCGTGGAACACGACGAAAGGATGAAAAGCGAAACGCCCGCCGGATCGCTCCGGCGGGCGTTTCGGTGTTCGCGCGGTGAACGTTACTGGCTCTGCTGCTGCGCCGGCTGCTGCGGCTGCTCCGCCGGCTGGCCTTCCGGCTGCGCCTGCGGCTGGGAGGCGCCGGAGCCGGCCGGGGCGTTCTGATTGGCGCTGCCGCCCTGGCCGACGGCGCTGCCGAGGGACTGGCGGGCCTGGGCGAGCGCCGCCTGCGCCTCGGCGAGTTGCTGGCTGTAGGTGGCGGCCTGTTGGCTCTTCTCCGCGATCTCGGCGTTGAGTGCGGCGAGGCGGGTGCTGAGCTGCGCCTCCTCCTGGCGGGCGCCGTTGATGCGCTCGGTCAGGCGGTTCATCTCGTCGGTCAGCGCGGTGACACGGCTGGTGCCCTCGCTCACCGACTTCTGCGCCGCCGCAAGCTGCTGCTGGAGCTGGGCCGCCTGCGCCGTCATCTCGCCGTTGGAAGCGACGGTGCGCTGCAGGCTTTCGGCGGCGGTGGTGGTCTCCTGGTTGATGCGCGCCAGGTCGGCCGTCGCCTTCTGGATCTCCTCGCCGATCCCGGCCCGCCGGTCCTGGAGCGTCTGCACCTGCTTCTCCAGGTCGGCGATCACCGCCCGCTGCTGGTCGGTGGTCTGGCGCAGGAGCTGCTCCTGCTCGACCCGCTGCTGCAAGGCGGTCAGCTCGTTGCGCGCCTGCTCGCGCTCGCCCTCCATCGCGGACACGCGCTGCTGGGCGCCGGTGACCTGCTCCTTCAGGCCGTCGCGCTCCTGCGTCAGCGACTGCAGCCGGGCGACACCCTGGTCACGTTCCTGCGTCACGGAGGCGAGCTGTTCCGACGCCTGCTCCTGCGCCTGCCGCATCTTGGTGTTGAGGTCGGCGACCGACGCTTCGGCCTGCTGGCGCGCCTGGGTCGCGGCCGCCAGCTGCTGCTCAAGGCCGCGGCCACGCTCCATGGCGGCGTTGCGGTCGTTGCCCAGGGCCTGCATCTGCGCCTGGGTGTCGGCGAGCTGCCGCTCCAGGTCGCTTGCGTGGTTCGCCTGGGTGATCCCGACGATGATGGCGATGATCGCGACGGCGCTGGTGCCGAGCGCCGTGTACTTCCAGACCCGCGCCCGGTTTTCCACCGGACCCGGTGCGTTGCTGTCGTTCATCATCTTGTGAACTCATCTGGGTGGCGAGGGTGCGGCCATTCGATCATCGCCGCGACAGGAACTATATTGCGGATACGGATTAAATCGTATGGATACGTGCTGATTTTTTCCGCACCCGCGCCTGCGGTACCGAGACCGGCGGAAGCGCTTGCCCGGACCGGCCGCCGTCCCTAGGCTGACGGCCGCCTTCCATGCCCGAAGACAGGATCCGCGCATGCGCTACGCCATCGTCCCGGTGACCCCGTTCCAGCAGAACTGCTCGCTCCTCTGGTGCCCGGAGACGATGCGCGGCGCCGTGGTCGATCCCGGCGGCGACATTCCCCTGATCGAGCGCGCCATCGCCGCCAACGGCGTCACGGTGGAGAAGATCCTGGTCACCCACGCCCACATCGACCATGTCGGCGCCGTGGCCCCCCTGGCGGAAAAGCTGGGGCTGCCCATCGAGGGGCCGCAGCGGGAGGACCAGTTCCTCATCGACGGGCTGCCGATGCAGAGCCAGATGTTCGGCTTCCCGCCGGTCCGCACCTTCACCCCCGGCCGCTGGCTGGAGGAGGGGGACACGGTGACCGTCGGCAACCAGACGCTGGAGGTGCTGCACTGCCCCGGCCACACGCCGGGCCATGTGGTGTTCGTCCACCGGGCGTCGAAGCTGGCCGTGGTCGGCGACGTGCTGTTCGCCGGCTCGGTCGGGCGCACCGACTTCCCGCGCGGCAGCCACGCCGACCTGATCCGCTCCATCACCACCAAGCTGTTGCCGCTCGGCGACGAGGTCGAATTCATCCCCGGCCATGGCCCGATGTCCACCATCGGCGACGAGCGGCTCTACAACCCGTTCCTGCGGTGAGTCAGTAAACATCGCGGCGGTAGCGACCCTCGGCAGCCATGGTCTCCAGCATCGCCTCGCCGAGGATCGCGGTCAGCGCCTCGGCGACGCCCGACGCCATGCCCTGGAGGCTGCCGCAGACGTAGATCGCGGCACCCTCGGCCACCCAGCGCGCGACCTCGGGCCCCGCTGCGGCCAACCGGTCCTGCACATAGGCGGGATCGGCGGGGTCGCGGGAGAAGGCTAGGTCCAGCCGCTCCAGCACACTGTCCGCATGCCAGCGGGCGATCTCGGCGGCGAAGGGGCGGTCGTGCCGGGGGCTGCGCTCGCCGAACAGCAGCCAGTTGCGCCGGTGCCCGGCCCGCGCGCGCTCCCGCAGATGGGCGCGCAGGCCGGCGATGCCGGTGCCGTTGCCGATCAGGATCAGCGGCCGGTCGTCGGCCGGCCCGTGGAAGCCGCGGTTCTCCCGCACCCGCAGCGCGATCTCCGCCCCGACGGCGGCGTGCTCGGTCAGCCAGCCCGAGCCGATGCCGAGCCGCCCGTCGGGGCCGCGCACCTGCCGCACCAGAAGCTCGATGCCGCCATCCTCGGGGGTCGAGGCGATGGAGTATTCGCGGTGGGGGAGCTTGCGCCTGGGATCCGCGGGGTCGCGCGGGCCGATCTCGGCGATGTCGCCGGCCTTCCACGCTTGCGGCCCGTCCAACGGGGTCAGCACCACATGGAAAACCGGGGCGCCGGGGCTGCCCGGATTCAGGTGCCGGCGCGCGGCCAGCCGCCAGCGGCCGTAATCCGGCGTGCTCCAGTCGGCCATGTCGGCGCGCCCGCCGGCAAAGGTCAGGTTGTGCTGCCAGTGGCGCAGGGCGCCATCGTCGCCGTCGTCCACCTCCACCCGGTCGAACAGCGCCGTCGCCCCCTGATGGTGGAGCCACGCGTCGAGTGCCCGGCCGAAGGCGCAGTACCGCGCATAGTCGCGGTCGCCCAGCGCCAGCACCGCGTAACGCAGGCCACGCAGGTCGGCCGTCCCGCCCATGACGCGGCGGGCGAAGCGCGCGGCGCCGTCGGGTGGGTCGCCCTCGCCGGTGGTGCTGACGATGAACAGGGCCCGCGAGCAGCCGGCCAGCGCCTCGGCCGTCAGGGCGCCCAGCGGCGCGACGCACACCGGCGTGCCGCTCCCGCGCAGCGCCCCGGCGGTGCGCAGGGCCAGCCGCTCGGCGAAACCGGTCTGGCTGGCGTAGGCGACGAGCACCGTTTGCGCCCCCCCTTCCGTCCCGGATTCCAGCGGCGGACCGGCCAGCGCCGCCAGCCGCACCCGCGCGCGCCGGTGGTGGCCGTAGACCAGCCCGCAGAAGGCGGTGTAGCCGAGCAGGATCGCCGCGGCGAGCGCCGTCCGCGTCCCGGCGGGGTCGAGCGAGAGGTCGATCATTCCAGCATCGCCATCAACGCCGGGGTCAGCCGCTCCTCCAGCCCCGTCTCCGTGCGGATCAGGAACAGCGCCGCGAGGTCCCGGTCCCCGGCGAAGGCCATGCCCTCTTCCGGCCCCAGCACCGTCAGCGCGGTGGCGAAGGCGTCGGCCCACATGCAGGAGGGGTGAAGCACGGTGACGGACGCCAGACGGTTCGCCACCGGCCGCCCTGCCCGCGGGTCGAGTGTGTGGGCGTAGCGCACCCCGCCCGCCTCGAAGAAGCGTCGATAGTCGCCGGAGGTGGCGACCGACAGGCCGTGCAGGGCGACCACGGCCGCCCCCGCACCGCCGACCGCCGCGTCGGGCGGGGTTTCCAGCGCCACCCACCAGGGCATGCCGTCCGGCTTCACGCCCCGGCCGCGCAGCTCCCCGCCGACCTCGACAAGGTGGCTGTCGATGCCCAGCGCCTCCAGGTGCAGCGCCACCACGTCCACGCCGAAACCCTTGGCGATTGACGACAGGTCGAGGCGCAGCCCGCCCGGCTGGTATACGCGCCGGCTATCCCGGTCCAGTTCGAGGCGCTGCCAGCCGCAGCGGGCCAACGCCTCCTCCACCGCGGCGGGATCGGGGGTACGGTCGCGGGGGCCGTCGGGGCCGAAGCCCCAGAGGTCCACCAGCGGCCCGACGGTGGGGTCGTAGGCCCCGCCGCTGTCGCGCGCCACGGCCAGGGCGCAGTCCAGCACCGCCGCGAAATCCTCCGGCAGCTCCTGCCAGCGTCCGGCGGACGCCCGGTTGAAGCGGCCGAGGTCGGAGGCGGGGTCCCAGTGGCTCATCTCCGCCACCACGCGATCGAGGCGGGCCTGGATGCCGTCGCGCAGGTCCGGCACATGCATGCCCGGCGGCGGCACCAGCTTGACCGACCACGTCGTCCCCATGGTCCGCCCGGACAGCGCGTGCACCGGCCGCACGCCCGGCCGCAGGCCGGGGTCGTCCAGCGTCGGCGGGATGAGGACGCGGCGGGCGGGCGCGGCCGTGACGGTCACTGCGGCAGCACTTCCAGCGTGACGGTGTAGCTGGCGGTGCGCTCGGACGCCTGCGGGACGGAGGGGTTCGTGTCGGTGACGTCGGCGCTCAGCCAGTACATGCCGGGTTCCGGCCAGGTGACCGCGAAGCCTCCCGTGTCGTCGGTCTTGACTGTCATGTCGTTGAGCTTGGTGCGGTAGCGGTTGCCGCCGGGCACCACCTCCACCTCGATGCCGGAGGCGGGCCTGCCATCGAGCAGCAGGGTGAAGCGCGCCGATTCACCGGCGAACAGGTCGTTGGGGTGGGTGACCGGCACCAGCTCCAGCCCCTTGCCGGTCGGCTTCAGCACGCCGTCGGAGGGCTTGCCGGCGGTCACGAAGACCTCCAGCCGGCGCTGCGAATGGCGGATCTTCAGGTCGGTCGCGTTGGCCGGGATGTCCGCCAGCTTGTCCGGCGTGCCCCGCCAGCGCTTCTGCTGGCCATCCAGCTTGTAGCTGGCGAACAGGTTGTCGCCGGCCACCGCCATCTTGTAGGTGCCGGGCTGGGTCAGGTGCACGTCGAAGGTGCTGCGGTAGCGGCCGGTGCTGGCGTTCTCCGTCTTGACCGGCGAGCCATCGGGCGCCATCACCGCCAGCCCGTCGAGCTGGAGCGGGAAATGCTCGAAATAGAACAGGTCGTTGGAGACGGCGGCATCGACCGTGACCCACGGGTCCTTGCCCGACAGCACGGTGGCGGAGGGCAGCATCCAGGCGCGGTGCGCCTCGGCCGTCAGCGGCAGGGCGACCGTGAGGGCCAGGGCCAGCGCGGCGATCTTTTTCGGCATGGGGGCGGTCCCGCTGTTCATCAGGGTTTCAGGTCGATGGTGACGGTGCCCAGTTCGCTCTCGCCCTTCGCCGTGCCGGTCACGGGCTTGGCCGGGGGCCACTGGAAGGGCACGCGCAGCAGCTCGCGCCCACCCACCTCGCGCGCGGCCTCCACCACCAGGGCGTACTCGCCGGGCGGCAGGGACGCGAGCGGCAGCGCCTTGGTGTCGACCTCGTGCAGGCCGGGGGCGCGGGTGGCGCCGGATATGCCGTCAACCGGCATCTCCAGCGACCGGCCGCTGCGCCGCCACCATTGGCGCAGGTCCTTCAGCCACTTGACGCCCTCGTTGTCGCGCATTTTGAGGCTGTACCAGACCGCAAGGTTGCCGACGACGCTCTGGTCGGGCTTCTCGACCCACACGGCGACATAGGGCTTGTGGTATTCCGCCACGGACAGCGTGGGGATCTCGACCTTGACCGTCATGTCGGCCGCGGCGGCCGGACCGGTCAACAGGCCGGTCACGGCGACCGGCACCCAGGTGCGCATGGACTAAGCCCCTCAATGGATGAACAGGACGGCCAACAGAAGCGGCATCACCAGACCCAGCCCGACCACCGGCCATGTGGTCGGGCGGTTACCCGCGTGCAGATGCAGCAGGAACAGCCCGGTGACGCAGAAGACGAGGCAGGCGCCGGCGAAGAGGTCGATGAACCACGACCACGCCGCACCGGTGTTGCGCCCCTTGTGAAGATCGTTGAGGTAGGAGATCCAGCCGCGGTCGGTGCGCTCGTACTCGATTTCCCCGCCCGCGCGATCGATGCTCAGCCACGCGTCGCCGCCCGGCCGCGGCAGCGGGACATAGACCTCGTCGGCCGACCACTCGGCGTCGTGGCCGGCGGTGTCCACCGCCAGCGTCCGCCCGATCCAGTCGGCGACGGCGCCGGGCAGTGCTGTGCTCCCGGCCGGCGGTGGCGCCTCCAGCAACGCCGTCAGGTCGGTCGGCAGGGTCGCGCGCTGGGTGGTTACCCGCGGCTTCGCCTCGATCGAGCCGGCATGGTTGAGGGTGATGCCGGTGACCGCGAACAGCATCATCCCGATCAGGCAGAGCGCCGAACTGATCCAGTGCCACCGATGCAGATGCTTGAGCCAGAACCCCCGGCGCCCCTGATCCGGCGTCTTCGTCATACCCGTCGTTTCGTTGTTGTGCGAACATGCCGAGGTCGTGCCCTGCCGCAACGCACCGTTCATCGTCCGGGGCGCAGCATATTGGCAATGAGAGGCATTCGCAATATTGGCTGTGTAACGGAGTGTAACCCGCCGTCGCGCTACAGCACCGGTCCGTCGAACCAGTGCCGTCCCTGGCGGTCCTCCACCTCCACCACCCACAGATCGGGGTCGTAGCGGAGCTGGCGGGCGATGTAGGCGTCCGCGGCCGGCTCGTCCACCGGCTCCGCCCCGGTGCCGCGGGTCCACACCAGCCGCTCGTCGCGGCGGGTCTGCACCAGGACCGTGAAGGTCCGATCGAGGCGGTTGACCTTCACCATCACCGTCCCGCGGCTGGGATCGCCCTTGCGGGCGATGGTCATCGGGATGCCCTGGGTGTCCGCCGCCCGGACATGCGCCATCACCCAGAGGCCGGTGGGCAAACGATCGTCCATGATGGTGCGGCACTCCCGAAACGCAGCGCTCGCCCGAAAGGGGCGGCGCGTGTAGACAAGACGGATGGGAACAGAGCTGACCCCTCTCGACGCCGCCGTCAACCTTCACATGGCCGGCCGGCTGGACGCCGCGGGCGCTGCCTACCGGCGGCTGCTCGCCGACGATCCGGCGCAACCCACCGCCCTGCACCTGCTGGGCGTGGTGGCGGCGCAGGCGGGCGACGGGCCGACGGCGGTGCGCCGGCTGACGAGGGCACGGCTCCTGGCACCCGGCTCGGCGGCGGTGCTGGCGCATCTGGCCGGCGCCCTGCGGCTGGCCGGGCGGGTGGAGGCGGCGCCGCCGATCCTGCGCGCGGCGCTGGTGCTCGATCCCGCGCAGGGCGACGCCGCCGACTCGCTGGGGGCGGTGCTGCACACGCTGGCCGATCACGCCGGCGCCTATGGGTGGTTGACCCGCGCCCACCGGCTGCGCCCCGACCGGGCGGAGACGGTGGTCAATCTTGGCACCGTCCTGCGCGACGCCCGCCATTTCCCGCAGGCGGAATCCTGCTTCGCCGCCGTCCTGCGGGTCCGGCCGGACCATGCCGAGGCCCATCTGGCGCTCGCGGTGTCGCGGCTGGTCCAGGGCGACCTGGAGCGGGGCTTCGCGGAGTTGGAGTGGCGCTGGAAGCGCTTCGCCGCGCCGCGCTGGGACGGCACGCCCCTGGAGGGACGCCGCATCCTGCTGCACACCGAGCAGGGCTTCGGCGACAGCATCCAGTTCGCCCGCTACGCGCCGCTGGTGGCGGCGCGCGGTGGCCGGGTCCTGTTGGAGGTGCACCCGCACCTGACACGCCTGTTCGACGGGCTGTGGCCGGGGGTGACGGTGGTCCGCCATGGCGACCCGCTGCCGGAGCATGACACCCACTGCCCGCTCATGAGCCTGCCAGCGGCCTTCGGCACCACCCTCGACCGCATGCCGCCGGCCGACGCCTATCTGCGGGCCGATCCGGCCGAGGTGGCGCGCTGGAGCGGGCGGCTGCCGGTGGGGCCCGGCCTGCGCGTCGGGCTGGTGTGGGCCGGGAACCCGCGCCACGTCAACGACCACAACCGCTCGCTGCCGGTGTCGCGCTTGGCGCCCCTGCTGTCGGTGCCGGGGATACGCTTCCTCAGCCTTCAGACGGGGGAGGCGCGCGCCGCGCTGCCCGCGGGGGTCACCGACCTGATCGATGGGGTGCGCGACTTCGCCGACACGGCGGCCATCCTCGCCGGGCTCGACCTGCTGGTCACGGTGGACACGGCGGTCGCGCATGTGGCCGGGGCGCTGGGGCGGCCCTGCTGGCTGCTGCTGCCCTACGCGCCCGACTGGCGCTGGCTGCTCGACCGGACGGACAGTCCCTGGTACCGGTCGCTGCGCCTGTTCCGGCAGGACCGGCCGGGCGACTGGGACACGGCGATGGAGTCGGTGGCCGCCGCGCTGCGGGCGATGGCCGCCCGGCAAGAAGCGACCCGCGGCAACGGCCGCTAGGACAAAGATTCCCCCCGACGGGCAAATCCGGGTCCTGCCCCCTGCCGCAAACCGCCCGTCCGACCGCTCGACGACTTGGCACGCACGTTGCTTCTACCCAGGCAACTGATCTTGCCCTCTGGAGTGGAGCACCGCGGCCATGAGCATCTACGGTTCGCTGACGACCGCCGTCACAGGCCTCAACGCGCAGGCTCGCGCCCTTGGCCACATCTCCGACAACATCGCGAACGCCCAGACCATCGGGTACAAGCGTGTGAATTCGGCGTTCGAGACGCTGGTGCTCCAGTCCAACTCGCGCATCCACTCGCCGGGCGGCGTGATGGCGCAGCCGATCTTCGCCAACAACATCCAGGGCAGCCTGACCCAGGTGCAGAGCCCGACCAACGTCGCGATCCAGGGTGCGGGCTTCTTCAGCGTGTCCAAACTGTCGAGCGGGCTGAACGGCCCCGGACAGGTGGGCGAGACGGTGCAGACGCAGACAGGCACGCTGAACGCCGACAACGTCTACTACACCCGTGCCGGCGACTTCGAGCTGGACCAGAACCGCTATCTGGTGAACAGCGCGGGCTTCGCGCTGAACGGGTGGACGGTCGATCCGCTGACCAACCAGCTCAACAAGGACGTCATCCAGCCGATCCAGGTCAACACCCTGATCGACCGGCCGGAGGCGACCAAGAGCATCGACTACGCCGCCAACCTGCCGGCCAACCCGACGCCGGGCGTGCGCATCCCGACTTCCAGCATCCAGGTGTTCGACACCCAGGGCAACGCCCGCACGGTCAACCTGAACTGGCGCCAGCAGTCGTCCAACGACTGGCGCCTGACCGTCGAGGCGCCGGGCAGCAGCGCCCAGCCGGTGGCCGGCAGCTTCACCGGCAACCCGGTCGCCATCGGGCTGGGCCAGAACATCCCCGGCCAGACGGCGATCCCGCAGGTGACGACGATCACGGTGGGCGGCAATAACGACAATGGTGTGGACCGGCTGCGCATCGGCGAGACCTACACGGTCAACGTAGACGGCACCGACTATTCGCTGAAGATCACCAAGGACAACGTCGCCTCGATCCGCACCTATTCCGGCCTGGCCGGGGCGATCGCCAACCAGATCAACTCCGCCTCGCCGTCGCCGCCGGTGATCGCGACGGTGGACGGCGCCATCATCTCGCTGACCGCGCGCAACGCCGGTACGCCCTTCCGCGTGACCAAGACAGTCGACCAGGGCACGGCCACCAACAACACGGTGTCGACCGGCACCCAGACGGCGGCAACCACCTCCACCGGCGAATCCTGGCGCTACAGCTTCCCACAGACCCAGATCGACATCGGCGACGTGTTCAGCGTGACGGTGGACACCGGCGGCACGGAGGGCAAGATCACCGCCAGCGTCACCGTTACCGCCGCCAACTACGCCAGCTTCGTGAACATGTCCGGCGTCACCGAGGCGCTGGCCAACAAGTTCAACCAGATGACCACGCTGGCCACGGCCTCCTCCACCGGCAGTGTCATCACCTTCCAGATGGATGCGGCCGGCGCCAGCTTCCCGGCAGCCGTGCTGCCGCAGACGCTGAATCCGGAGATCTCGGTTGACAACGTGGCGGCGGGCAACAACACGCTGACCGTCTCAACCACGCAGACGAACGTGGCCGGCGTGCGGCAGCAGCAAACAGTGACGCTGACCGGAACGCCCGGCGACGTGGGCGCCATCTACACGCTGCAGGTCAACGGCACACCGGTCACCTACACCACCACCGGCAGCGAGATGACCATGGCGGAGATCACCGCCGCGCTGGCCAACTCCATCAACTCCAACACCTCGCTGCCGGTCACGGCCAGCTCGTCCGGCGGCGTCATCCAACTCACCGCCAAGACCGCATCGACGCCCGCGGTCACCAACACCTTCGATACCGTGACAACAGTGCCGACCGCTACGGTGACGCTTGGTGGTTCGACCCAGATCGATGTGGGCGACACCTACAGAATTGAGGTGGCCGGCGAACCCTTCGAGCTCCCGGTCACAGCCGGCAACTATGAGCAGTATGACACTCCGGCCGAAGTGATGGCCTACTTCGCGTCCGCGATCAACGCGGCGGCAGCGGATGGCACGATCCCGGCCACCTACTCGGCCGCGGTCTCCGGCACGAATGGCCTCGTGATCAGCGGCGTTACCGTCGCTGGCGATGTAACCTCCAACATCTCCAACGCCACGGCCCAGCAGTTCTCGGTTCAGCAGACCGCCGTGGTCGGCGAGACGCCGGCGCACATCGGGCTGACCTTCGGCACCACGCCGGAGACGGTCGGCACGCTGACCCGCATCTCCACCGCCTTTGCCGGCACCGGCACGGCGATCACCGCGGCCAACCAGAACGAAGGCTCGGAAGCGACCATCACCTTCACGGTGAACTACGGCTTCGGCGAGCAGCAGATCACGCTGAACCTCGGCCAGTTCCAGCGGCCGGGCGGCGTGACGCAGTACGCCGGCAGCGAGATCAACGTCTTGCAGTTCGTGCAGGACGGCGTGCCCCGCGGCCAGTTCAAGGACGTGGTGTTCGGCGAGAACGGCGAGGTGCTGGTGAACTACGACAACGGTCGCAGCAAGACGGTAGCCCGCGTGCCGGTGGTCACCTTCAACAACCCCAACGCGCTGCAGCGCGACGCCGGCGGCGTGTTCCTTGAGACCGCGGAAGCGGGCAAGCCGAACTTCAACGACGCTGGCCAGAACGGCTCGGGCCAGGTGATCTCCAACACGGTGGAAGGCTCCAACGTCGATATCGCCGACGAGTTCACCAAGCTGATCGTGACGCAGCGGACCTATTCCGCCAACACCAAGATCGTCACGACCTCCGACGAAATGCTTCAGGAAGTGCTGGGCCTGAAGCGCTAGCCGCCGCCCGGCCGATGACAGGACGGGGCGCTGCCTGAAGCGCCCCGCATCCCCCCCAGGAAAGGTCCCTGACCATGTCGATCTTCGGCGCCTTGAACAGCGCGACCGCGGGGTTGCGCACCGTCCAGGCCAACGTGAAGGTGGTCTCGGACAACATCGCCCGCTCCGACGACCCGACGCGCTCGCGGCACACGCTGTCGCAGACGATCGACTACAGCGGCTTCGTCGTCACCGCCCAGTACCGGCGGGAGACCGACAGCGCGCTGCAGGCCCAGGTGCAGGACCTGACCGCCCGCGACAGCGGCATGCAGACGCGCAGCAACTACATGCAGAAGCTCGGCGACCTGATGGGAACGTCGTCCGGCAACCCGACGCTGAACAGCTACGCCGCCGACTTCTCCAACGCGTTGAAGACGCTGGAAACCTCGCCCGAGAGCGAGGTCGCCTCCTACCAGTTCGTGCAGGCGGCCGACACCTTCGCCCGCGAGATCCAGCGCGTCTCGCAGGGGGTGGAGGACCTGAACCGCGAGATGGGCCGGAACCTGGAGACCTCCGTCAACGAGGTGAACCAGCTGCTGACGCAGGTCGACCGGATCAACCGCGACATCGTCTCGCTGCAGACCCAGGGTGCCGCCGCCAACGAGGTGGCCGACAAGCGCGACCAGCTGATCCGCCAGATCAACGAATATGTGGGCGTGCGCACGGTCGAGCGCCCCGACGGGCGGGTGGCGCTCTTCACCCAGTCCGGCCTCGCCCTGGTCGATGCCCAGGCGGCACAATTTTCCTTCGACGGCGGCAATATCAACCTGTCGGACGGCAATAAAGTCCAGTCGGTCACCGACCATCTGAAGACCGGCAAGATCGGCGCCCTGTTCGACATGAGGCGCGATGGCTCCGTCATGGATCCGCCGAAGCCGGTCAGCAGCGACCCGTCGGCCGAGGTCATCCGCAAGCTGCGCTCGCAGCTCGATGCCTACGCCAACATGTTCGTGGCCAAGACCAAGCCGGGCGAGCCGACCAGCTTCGCCGATGCCTACGACAACGCGGGCCCGACCAAGGACGGCGAGCTGCCGGAGCATTTCTTCATCGGCACCGACCGCTTCACGCTCGCCGTGCACCCCTCTCTGCTCGACAACTCCAAATCCGTCAAGAACGCCGCCATCGGCGAGATGGTGGTGGCGATGAACAAGGTCGGCCGCACGCTGACCGCCGACGGCCTGACCGCCACGGATACCTCCTACGTCGGCGCCGCCTCGGCCATCACCGGCAACTGGATGACCATCGGCAAGACCGCGCAGGACAACGCCGACACCACCAAGGCCTCGCGCGACCTGCTCACCGAGCGGTTCCACAACACCACCGGCGTCAACATCGACGAGGAGATCGCCCTTCTCCAGCAGCTCCAGACCAGCTACGCGGCTTCGGCACGGGTCATGCAAGTGGCTACCACGATGTATGACACGCTGGAGGCGATCGTCAAATGAGCACGATCTCGCAGATCGGCACCTACGCCCGCTACATGGGCACGGTGCGCACCCTGACGAACACGCAGACCAACGTGGACGACCTGACCCGCCAGCTGACGACGGGCAAGAAATCCACGGACCTGCGGGCCTTCGGCGCCGACACGCAGCAGCTCCTCGACCTGCGGTCCGAGCTGGTGAAGCGCGAGAACTACATCCAGGGCATCGACACCGCAATGCCGCGGCTGAAGGCCACGGACACCACCTTGAACGCGCTGGAGAAGATCGCCTCGGACTGGCAGACCAACAACCTGCTGCCCTTCCAGCCGGGTCCGCCCAGCATCACCGCCGTCCACAACGCCAACCCCGACGGAATGAAGGTGACGGTCAACGCCGACACTTCCACCTTCAAGCAGAACTCCCGCTTCACGGTCACCGCCATCCCGTCGCAGACCGCCGGCAACGGCAGCTACGACATCACCGTGACCGACGGGCTGGGCGGGCGCACCACCCGCACCATCAACCTGCGCACGGTGCCGCCCGACGACGGCAAGGGGTACAACTTCACCATGTCCGGCGGGCCGGGCAACGGTGCGGTGGTCAACCTGAACATCGAATCGCTGGCCTCGGCCTCCAGCAGCACCTTCACCGTGGACTTCCCGCAGGCCACGCAGACGCTGGACCGGGTGGAAGGCGCCATGCGCGACATCCGCCAGTACCTGAACGAGCGCTTCGGCGACCGCTTCCTGTTCGCCGGATCGCGCTATGGGACTGAGCCGGTGGACGATCTGCTGTCGCAGCGCCAGCACAGCGCGGTGACCCTCAACGGCGCGATCGCCGACGAGGGCGACTATTACGAGGTGACGGTCAACAACCAGGTGTTCAGCTACACCGTTCCGGCCGGCGGCCCCTACAACATCTCCGCCATCGCCACCCAGCTGACCAGCACCATCAACGCCGCCTCCCCCGCCCTGCCGGTCACCGTGACCACGGACAACGGCGTGATCAACCTGATCTCGCAGGATCCGAAACAGTCCTTCACCGTGTCGGCGCGCGTGGACAACCGCACCATCGTCGACAACAGCACCGACGACCCGACCACCACGACCGCGCCGACCCTGCTGCTGCAGCAGGTGGATCAGGTCACGCTGAACGGCGCCGGCGTGGACATCGGCGACACCTTCGAGATGACGGTCGCCGTCGGCGATCCGGAAGACATCTACAACCGGAAGTACTATAGCGAATATCCCGACGTTCCGGAGGACCTGCCCCCCTACCAGGAATACAAGGTCAGCTACACGGTGACGGCGGCGGACTTCCAGTCGGGTGCCGTGACCTCCGTCAGCAACGTCGCCGACCGGCTGCGCCAGCAGTTCGCCGCCCTCAGCCCGGCCCCGCCGGTGACGCTCGACGCGCTGGGATCCGGCCCGAGCATCGTCCTCACCAGCGACAATCCGCTGCCGGCGACCCATGTGGACGCCAACGGCAACCCGACGCGGACGTCGGTGTTCAGCACGGCGATGAAGGTCACCAACGGCACGCTGGCGAACACGGTGACCGTCGCCGACCTGCCGCCGATGGCCGACATGGTGTCCGACGTGCCCTATGTGGGCCAGCCCAACCTGCCCTTCTACGACACCGACTACGGCGGCTGGAACGAGAACGTGAAGGCCTGGGACAAGGCGAAGGTCACGGCCGACGACGGGCTCAGCATCACCTACGGCGTGGTCAGCACCGATCCCGCTTTCCAAACACTGGTCAGTGCCTTCCGCATGGCGCGCGCCGCCGCCGCCAACCCCGGCGACTACGACACCTACGTCACCCGCTCGCTCGAGCTGATGTCGCAGGCCAAGGACGAGCTGCGCTCCGTGCACGCCAAGGTCGCGTCGGACCTGTCGACGCTGGAGCAAAAAAAGACGATGCACAAGGAGGCCAACAACAACGTGGTCGAGCGCATCGCCAAGATCGAAGGCATCGACGAGACCGAGGTCTCCGCCCGCCTGCGCACCGCCATGAACGCGCAGGAGGCGGCCTACACCGTCATCGGCCAGACGCAGAAGCTGTCGCTGCTGAACTACATCGCCTGACCGCAGGCCACGAACGACGACGGGCGCCCCGGCATTCCGGGGCGCCCGTCGTCGTTCGTGGCCTGCGGTCAGATGGAGATGCGCAGGGATTCCCGCGGCGGCTGCGGCGCCTCCCCGCTCACGGCGGGACGCGGCGGCTGCGGCACGGCCTGGACCACGGGCTGCGGTGCGACAGGCGCCGCGGTGGGAGCGCCGTCGAGCTTCACGCCCAGCCCACCCGACACGTTGCGGTTGATGCTGATGAGGGTATCGAGCTTGGTCGCGTCGAGATCGGCCAGCCGCGCCATCGTCTCGCGGTCCACCAGCAGGGACAGCGCGGCGATGTTGGTGCGCAGTTCCGGCGGGAGCACACAGTCGTCCTCGGTGATCGAAGCTTGGAAGATGGTCCAGAGCCGCTGGTTGAGCTGGAGCGCCGCCTGGAGCGCGTCGGGATTGCCGGGATCGCGACTGGCGTCGATCAGGCGCCGCGCCGCTTCGGCCAGCGCCCAGGCTTCGACGTCGCGTGGATCGTCGGAGGTCGGGCGGCTCGCGTATTTCGGTGTCGGCTTCATTCGGAACCCTCGATCGAGACATCCGTCCGAGCACTCGACACACCGGGACGGATACCACGAATTGTGGGGGATCGAGCCGGCTTTGTCAACGCGGGGCACCGGCTCCGGCAACCGGAGCTTCGTCCGCCCGAGATTGGTCACGAGGTAGCGTTGCGCCCAGCAGCGCGCGCGCAGCGGCCTCCACGTGGTCCACGGCGATGCCGTCCATCAGATCCGACGCGCGCGGATCGCGCTTCAGCCGAGCCAGCAGTTCCACCCGCGGCACCGTCCCGGTGACCGCGCGGGCACGCGGTCCCCAGGGACCGTAGGTCTCCGGATAGCCGGGGCCGAACAGGCCCAGCGTCGGCGTGCCGACGGCGGCGGCGATGTGCATCAGGCCGCTGTCGTTGCCGACGAACAGCGCTGCGCGCTCCAGGCAGGCGGCGGCCTCCAGCGGGTCGGTGCGGCCGCCGAGATCGATGGCGCGCGGACCCAGCGCGGCCAGAAGCGGTGCGGCACGGTCGCGCTCGGCTCCGGCGGCGAGCACCGCCACGCCCGCCCCGGCCAGCGGCGCACCGGCGGCGGTCAGACGTCCGGCGAGCGCTGCGAATCGATCCGCCGGCCACTCCTTGCCCAGCCAATTGGCGGTCGGGCCGATGGCCAGCAGCGGCTCCGGCCCGGTGGGCAGCAGGCGCACCGCGGCTGCCCGCGCGGCCTCGTCCAGCCACAGCCGTGGCGCGGGCGGCACCGCCAGCCCGAGCACGCGGGCGAGCTCCTCGACCTTGTGCAACCCCGGCACCGGCCGGCTGTGCACCGCCAGACGGCGCGTCCACAGCAGCCGGCTGACCGCGGAGTTGCGCAGATCGACCACCAGATCCCAGCGGGTGCCGGTACAGGCCGCCCACAGTCCGACCCAGTGGCGCGCATACCGACGCTTGGGCAACGGGATCAGGCGCTCCAGACCGGGCACGGCCCGGAACAGGGGAGCCGGCAGCGGGCCGCAGGCCACGGTGACGCGCGCGTCCCGGTGCCGCTCCACCAG
This sequence comes from Azospirillum oleiclasticum, assembly GCF_013423485.1. Taxonomy (GTDB): domain Bacteria; phylum Pseudomonadota; class Alphaproteobacteria; order Azospirillales; family Azospirillaceae; genus Azospirillum; species Azospirillum oleiclasticum. The sequence continues at coordinate 33,610 of NZ_JABFFR010000033.1, read as the reverse complement.
ATGGGCGAGCAGCCCGGTGGAGAGCACCGCGTCCCCCAGCCGGTTCGACGTGATGAAGAGGATGCGCACGGCGCCCAGCCCGTCAGCGCGCCGCGGCCGGAACGCGCGGTGCCGTCGTGCGCAGCCCGCGCGCCAGCACCCACAGCGCCGGCACCAGCGCCAACAGCGGGACCGCGTACATCAGGGGAACGAAGGCGATCACCTTGCTCGACAGGCTGGTGAAGCCGAGCGATGCCGCCTGCACCATGATCACCAGCAGCACGGCCGCGGTGATCCGCTGCGCCTGGCCGCGCCGGTTGAATTCGCCCGACAGGAGGCAGGCCAGCCCGATCAGCGCGAAGCTGAGCGCCAGCAGCGGCGACGACAGGCGGTGGTGCAACTCGGCGACGAGCTGGTGCGCCATCCGCTTGTCCTCCACCACGTCGGTGGGCGGGTTCAGCAGATCGGCCGTCGAGCGCTCGCGGGCGTCGGGGAAACGCTCCTGCGCCTTGTCGGTCAGCACCTTCAAATCCACGGCGTAGCGCTCGAACAGAAGCTGGGAAAGGCGGCCGGTGGCGCGGTCCATCTCCTGCCGGTTGCCGTCGAACACCACGAAGCGGGCGCCCGCCCCGCCACTGATCATGACCGCCCGGTCGCCCATGATGGTGATCGGCCTTTCCGGCACCCGTGCGTCGTGGATCATCACGCCGCGCAGATTGCCCTCCGCGTCACGCTCGCGCACATAGACCGACATGCGGTCGCCGATCTCGTTGAACACCCCCTCGCGCAGGAAGAGCTGGGTGTAGTCCTGGCGCACCGAATACTCCATGCGCACCAGCTCCTGGTGCGCCGCCGGCGTGATGTAGAGGTTGAGCGCGTAGACCGCCACCATGACGATGCCGGCCAGCAGCACCGCCGGCTTCGCCAGCGCCGCGGGACCGACACCGGCGGCGCGCATCACCACCAGCTCGCTGTCCATGGTCAGCTTGTTGTAGGTGAACAGGATGGCGCCCACCAGCGCGATGGGCAGCACGATGCCCAGGAAGGTCGGCACGGTCAGCAGCAGCAGCCACAGGAACAGCCGCAGCGGCGCCCCCGCCTCCACCACCAGCTCGATCAGCTTGAGCGACTGGCTGAGCCAGATGGTGAGCGTCAGGCCCGCCGTGGAGTAGAGCGTCGCGACGGCGAGCGAGCGGAACAGGTAGCGTTGCAGTCGGTTCATCACGCGGCGGAATCCCGGACAGGGTGCGAGCCGCAAGCTGATCATCCCACAGCCGGCGGTCAAGGGCCATGCGGTCCTGAGTCGGGATCCGACACCAGGATCTGGCAATAATTGCATTTCTTCTGAAAAACTCTCCTAAAATATGCTCCCGACGTCGGAACCGCACCGCACAAACCCGGAATGCCGCAGCCTGCAAGTTATGAATCTTTCAAACCACCCTTTGATGCGAGACAACGATCAAACAAAGGGCAATCCGAACGCTTCAAGACAAAGGACATGGCAATAACTTGTGCGTCCATGCCAATTTTTTGATCATTCTACATTGTTTGACAACTTGACGCGCATTCTATGACCTTGGGACGAAGCGGCGCCTCGGGTGGCGCCCGCCGCTACGCAAGGCAGGGGAACGGGAGAATGAGGATCACAGCAACGGGTCTGGCCGGGATCGCCCTGGCGGCCTTCACCACGGCCGCCGTGACCATGGGGACCGCCATCACGCCGGCCGCCGCCGCGGAAAAGCTGATCGTCGGCAACGAGGGGACCTATCCGCCCTTCAGCATGGTGGAACCGTCGGGCGCGCTGACCGGCATCGAGCCGGAGCTGATGCGCGAGGCGTGCAAGCGCATGGGCGTGGAGTGCGAGTTCGCGGTGATGGACTTCCAGGCGCTGATCCCGTCGCTGCTGCAGGGCAAGATCGGGGCGCTCGGCTCCCAGCTCACCCCGCTGCCGGAGCGCAAGGCGCGGATGAACTTCACCATCCCCATCATCTTCAACCACGACGCCTTCGTGTACAAGAAGGGCAAGAGCTACGATTTCGGCAAGGGCGGACTGAAGGACGCCCGCGTCGGCGTGCAGAGCGGCACCCCGCAGGCGAAATATGTCGCCACCACCTACCCGCACCTGCAGCCGGCGCTCTACACCAACCCCGACCAGATGAAGCTGGATTTGCTGAATGGGCGGCTGGACATGGTGTTCGGTGCGAACCTGAACTGGACCAGCTCGCTGATCGACACGCCGGACGGCAAGGACTGGCAGCTCGCCAACTTCACCGTGTGGACCGGCGATCCGAGCGTGCCCGAGGCCGAGCGCGGCAGCAGCTGGGCGGTGCCGAAGGGCGACACCGCGTTGCTGGAGAAGATGGACGCCGCGCTGAAGTCGATGATCGCCGATTGCAGCTTCACCACGATCCGCGCCCGCTTCCTGTCGGTTCCCATCGCGCCGATGGAAGCCGCCTGCGTCGCCAAGGCGAAGTGAGACGGGCCGGGTATCGGGCCGCCGGTGCACGGCGCCCGATGTCCGATCGTCAGACGATCAGGTCGAGGAACATGCCGCGCCGGTAGTTGCGCGGCAGGGTGAGCATGCCGTTGACGACCAGGGCGGCCAATTGCCGCAAGGTGGGCATCCGCTGCCGGTGCCCGGCCGCCGGGTCCGCCCGCCCGCGCAACCCCGTGGCGCCGACCGCGGGAGTCCGCGCCCCCGCACCGTCGGAACGGATGGGAAGGTCGTCACGGCTGCCGGTTCGTCTGGTCTCGTCCATGGCGCGGAGTTTATGAAAAATGGCCGGGCGGGGCAACACCGCCCTGCTCCGGAGCCCGTCGGAACGGGCTTGACGCGATTTATCCACAGAAGCGTGGATAAGCTGGTGCATAAGCCTGTGGGACCGGTGGAGCCGCCTGTCCGGAAACGACATTTTCCGCAACGCAGCGATTCCCACCGCTGTCGCGGACGGATGATGCCCGTCCGGACGGCCGAATCCATCCCGCAGGCACGGACGTCGCCACCGGGGCATCCCGCCCGGCCGACCGCCGGTGCGGGCGGACAAGGACAGCCGCGCCGCCGGCTAACTCCGATGCCGGGCTGCACGGCGCATCGTGCATCGCCGAGACTGCGCCGGTGCTCAACCGGAGGGGGACGGCTCCATGGCGCATTACCTGGTCACCGGCGGCTGCGGCTTCATCGGCTCGCACCTCACCGACCGGCTGCTCGCGGACGGGCATCGGGTCACCATCCTCGACGACCTGTCCACCGGCCGCATCGCCAACCGCCCGAAGGCGGCGCGCCTGATCGTCGGTGACGTGGCCGACCCCGAGGCGGTGCAGGACGCAGCGCGGGGGGTCGATGGGATCTTCCACCTCGCCGCGGTGGCGTCGGTGCAGAAATCCAAGGAGCAGTGGACGGCGACCCACCGCACCAACCAGACGGGGGCGGTTGTGGTGTTCGACGCGGCGCGCACCGCGCGTGACGGCGGGCCCGTGCCGGTGGTCTACGCCTCCTCAGCGGCGGTCTATGGCGACAGCCCGTCGGTGCCGCTGGGCGAGGATTCGGAGCTCCGACCCCTGTCGGCCTATGGCGTCGACAAGCTCGGCTGCGAGATGCACGCCCGCGTCGCGTGGCAGATCCACGGAGTGCGCACCACCGGTTTCCGTTTCTTCAACGTCTATGGGCCGCGGCAGGACCCGCATTCCCCCTACTCCGGTGTCATCTCCATCTTCGCCCGCCGGCTGCTCGACGGGTGCCCGGTGGACATCCACGGCGATGGCGAGCAGGTGCGTGACTTCGTCTTCGTCGGCGATGTGGTGCGGTTCCTCACCGCCGCGATGGAGCGGCCGGCGCCGGCGGCGGCGGTCTACAACCTGTGCACGGGACGGCCGACCTCGCTGCTGATGCTGCTCGACGTGCTGGAGGAGCTGTCGCGCCGCCGCGTGCCGCGCCACCACCAGCCGGCGCGGGCCGGCGACATCCGCGTGTCCATCGGCGATCCGGCCAAGGCGCGCGCCGCTTTCGGCATGACCTGCCGGGTCGGGCTGCTGGACGGGTTGAGCGCCACCCTCACGGGCCGGATGCCCTGACCTCCGCCGCCACGCGCCGCACCACCTCCCCCGCCGCGGTTTCGACCGCGGGGGACAGGCTGTCGCCGAAGCCGAAGGCGGCGCCCTCGATGCCGAAGACGATCAACCGCCGCGGCAGCCGGCCGAGCGCACGCGCGGTCTCCACCGCCTCCGCCAGCCCGAACAGGTGGCTGGAGTAATGGAAGAGCCCGGCCGGCAGCGGCTCCGCCGCCGCGTCGATGCGCAGCACGGTGCCGGGGGCCGCATCCGACCGGCAGGCGTCCACCACGATCACCGTGTCGTGGCCCTGCCACGCATCGATCAGCTCCGCCCCCTCTCCGCTCCGCTCCTCCGCCGGGATGCCCAGCGCGCGGAGCCGGTCCACCACTGCCGGTCCCACCCCATCGTCCGACCGGAACCGGTTGCCGATCCCCAGAACGAGCACCCGCCGCATCGATCTTCTCCCGTGGCATCCTGCGAGGTGGCAATGAAGCATGGATCGGCGGCGGGGGCACCACCTATGGCCGCGTCACCAGCCGGATGCCGGCCGCGACGGGAATGATGCCCAGAAGGTCCCAGACCTGCACCGCCTCTCCCAGGATCATCCAGCCGAACAGCAGGCCCAGCGGCGGCATCAGGAAGTGATAGGCGCTGGCCTCCGTCGCCGTGGTCCGCTGCAGGATGCGGAACCACAGCAGGTGCGCGCCGATCGACACCACGAGCACGAGGTAGGCGAGCGACAGGGCGAACTCCGCGGTCGGGCGGATCGCCGGCGCGCCCTCCACCAGCAGGCTGGCCGGCACCAGCGCCAGCCCGCCGGCCAGCACCTGGATTCCGCCGCCAGCCGCCAGGCCGGTCTTCGGGGCGTAGCGCTTGAACAGCAGCGTCCCGGCCGTCAGCGACGCGAGCGCACCCAGCACCAGCCCGATTCCGGCCGGGTCGTCGGCCCCGGTGCCCAGCCGCCCGCGCACCACGATGGCGACGCCGACCACCCCAAGCGTCAGGCCCAGCGCCTTGCGCGCCGTCATCGGCTCGTTCAGCGCCACGCTCGCCACGGCGGCTACCAGCACCGGCGTGCTGCTGACCACGATGGCCGTCAGCCCCGACGACACCAGCGTCATCCCGCTGAAGCTGAGCCCCAGGTAAAGCGCGTGGTTGAGCACGCCCAACCCCGCCAGCACCGCCCAGCCGCGCGCCGACAGACCGCGGAGCTGCCCCATGGCCGCCGCCACCGCCACCAGGATCACGCCGGCCAGCAGGAAGCGTATGGCAAGCAGCAGCAGCGGCGGGCAATCCGCCAGCCCCAGCTTCCCCACCGCGAAGGCGGAACTCCAGGTCAGGCAGAAGGGGACGACGAGGCCGAGCGGGGCCGAGGATGGGGCCGCCGCCGGCCGGGGGATCGCGTCGATGTGCGCCATGGGAAAGCCTCCCGCCGATGTTCGTGGGGATCAGGCTACGCGGGGCGCTGACCATTGGGAAATGGAATGCTATAATGCTTTCCATTCACGGAATGGATGGATCGACGATGCGCGAGATGGACCTGGGCCTGCTGCGGACCTTCGTGTCGGTGGTGGAGGCGGGCGGCTTCACCCGCGCCGGCGAGCGCGTGCACCGCACCCAGTCCACCGTCAGCCAACAAGTGCGGCGGCTGGAGGACGATCTGGGCCTGGTCCTGCTCGACCGCAACAGCCGCTCCATCATGCTGACCGACGACGGGGAGCGGCTTCTGGGCTACGCCCGGCGCATGCTGGCGCTGAACGACGAGGCGCGCTCGATCCTCGCCGGCCGTCCGGTGGCGGAGGTGGTGCGGCTCGGCGTGCCGGAGGATTACGCGGTGGAGCGGCTGCCGCGGGTGCTGTCCGCCTTCGCACGGCGCAACCGGGCGATCCGGCTGGACGTGCGCTGCGACCTGTCGGTGCGGCTGCGCGCCGATCTGGAGACGGGGGAGCTGGACATCGCCCTGGTGAAGCAGGAGCCGGGCCGGACCGGCGCCCGCATGACGTGGCGCGAACCGCTGTGCTGGGTGGGCCCGGAGGAAGAGGCGGTGCATTTCCAGGACCCGATCCCGCTGGTCGTCTTCCCGCAGGGCTGCCTGTACCGCAACCGCGCCATCCACGAGCTGGAGAAGGCGGGCCGCGCCTGGCGGGTGGCCTACTGCAGCCCCAACCTCGCCGGCATCCAGGCGGCCGTCTCCGGCGGGCTGGGGGTCAGCGTTCTGGCGCGCAGCGCCCTGCCCAAGGATGGTTGCATTCTGGGCGAAAACGACGGTTTGCCGCCCTTGCCGGAGACGGAACTGGCCCTGCTGCTGGGCGAGGGGATGCGCAACGACGCTGTCGAGCTGGTCGCCACCACGCTGATCGAGTCGCTCCCGAAACCGGTGTGGGGCTGATCGCCACGGTGCACGACGAATGGCAAAGCCGACGGTGGGAACCTGTGTCCCACCTGTGACGTTATGTTGCAGTTGCGAAAAACTCGCGGAAAGGGCAAGAAAGAGACATTTGGTTGGACCAGAAACAACGGGAGTGCCGAACGATGACCATCGCCGAGGGCCCGCGCACCGCAAGAATCGCATGGCGCACCGCTGAAATCCTCGAGGAGAAGGCCCGCCACACCGCGGACGGGATCGCCCGCCGCCTCGTCCACGAAGGCGGGCTGAGCTGGGACCGGGACGGTGCCGGTGTGCAGACCATCGTGCAGGAGGTGATGACCGGCTGCCGGGTCGTTGACCTGCGCCGCGCCGGGCACTTCTCCGCCTGAGCGTGATCGGGAACCGGGCCAGCGCCGAATGCGCCGGCCCGGCGTTACCCGCCCCGCATCAGCCGCCCTGCGTCAGGCGGCGGGCCGCAAGCAGCGCCAGAACCGGCGCCGCCGCGAAGACCAGGAACAGCCACAGGGCCGCCGACGCGGTCCCCCCGATCCCGCCCGGCTCCGTCAGCCCGGCCATGTTGACCACCATCCCCGCCAGAGCCGCACCCAGCGCCGTCGCCACGAGCTGCACCGTGGTGATCGCCGCGGAGGTCAGATCCGTTTCCCCCGCCGGCGCTGCCCGCAGCACCCCGGTGAGCAGGTGCGGCCAGCCCATGCCCACCCCGGCCCCGACCGCGGTCAGCGCCACGCAGATCGCCGCCAGCGCCGCCGGCCCGCCGGAGCCGGGAATCAGCGCGGCCAGCACCAGCATGCCGGCCAGCGACACCACCGGCCCCAGCAGCAGCACCGGCCGCTCGGCGCCGCCGTGCAGGCCGGAGCTGGCGATGGAGCCGCCGGTCCAGCCCACCGCCATCAGCGCCGCCAGATAGCCGGCCACCAACGGCGACCGGCCGTGCAGCACCTGGAGGAACAGCGGCACGAAGGTCTCCGTCGAGGTGACGGCGACCGACAACAGGCACATGCTGCCGAACAGCCGGCCCAGCCGGGTCGTCGGCCGGTAGGATCCGGTCGGCAGCAGACGGCTGCCCAGCCGCCCGTCGATGACCACCAGAGCGGCGATCAGAAGCCCCGCGACCGCCACCCCGCCGGCGTTCCACAGCGGGTCCGGCCGCAGGCTGCCGACGGAGAGGGCCAGCACCGCCAGCGTCAGCAGGGCGAGCTGCGCCAGCGGCGGCGCCCGGCGCCCGCCCTCCCCTTTGCTGCCGGCCGGCAGCATCAGGAACGCCAGCACCGCGAAGGCCAGCGTCACCGGCACCATCGACCAGAAGGCGGCCCGCCACGCCCCCATCTCGGCGAACACGCCGCCGACGGCCGGGCCGATCAGCGTCGCGACACCCCACATGGCGGAGGTCAACGCGATGGCGCGCGGCCACAGCGGCTCCGCGAAGACGATGCGGATCATCGCGTAGGACAGGCCGAACAGGAATCCGCCGCCCAGCCCCTGCGCCAGCCGCCCCATCAGCATCACCGGCATGGCAGGCGCCGCCGCGCAGACGGTGGTTCCGGCCGCGAACAGCAGCGCCGCGACGGCGTAGGCGCCGCGCGGTCCGACCCCGTGCAGAAGCCGGGCGCACAGCGCCGCTCCGACGATGGACGCCACCACGAACAGCGTCGTGTTCCAGGCGTAGAGGTCCAGCCCGCCGATGTCGGCGACGACCGACGGCAGGATGGTGGTGACGATGAACACGTTGACGGCGTGCAGCGCCACGCCGCCGGCCAGAATCACGGCGCGCGCTCCGTTGCGCCCGCCGAGCAGGGCGCCCCAGCCCTCCGGCCGGCCACTCGCGGGTGGGGCGCTCACAGGACGCCGGCGGCCTTGAGGGAAGCCAGGGTGTCGGCGTCCAGCCCCAGCAACCCGCCCAGCACTTCGTCGGTGTGCTGGCCCAGCGTCGGGGGTGCCGTCTCGTGCGCGATGGGCGTGCCGCTGTAGCGGATCGGGCTGGCGACCGTGGGCACGGTCCCCGCGGTCGGGTGCGGCAGGTCGCGGCGCAGCCCGCGGGCGATCACCTGCGGATCCTCGAACACGGCGGCGAGGTCGTTGATCGGGCCGCAGGGCACGCCCACCGCCTCCAGCCCCACAAGCCAGTCGCGGCTCGGCCGGGCCTTGATGATCTCCTGAAGCCGCGGCACCAGTTCGGCGCGGTGGCGCACCCGCTCCGGGTTGGTGGCGTAGCGGGGGTCGGCCGCCAGTTCCGGCTGTCCGGCGACGGCGCAGAACTTGGCGAACTGGCCGTCGTTGCCGACCGCCAGGATGATGTGCCCGTCCGCCGTGGCGAAGGCCTGGTAGGGCACGATGTTCGGGTGCGCGTTGCCCATGCGCACCGGCGGCATGCCGGACACGAGGTGGTTCATCGCCTGGTTGGCCAGCACCGCCACCTGCACGTCGAGCAGCGCCAGATCCACCCACTGCCCCTCGCCGGTGCGGTCGCGGTGGGCCAGCGCCCCCAGCACGCCGATGGTGGCGTACAGGCCGGTGAAGATGTCCGTCACCGCCACGCCGACCTTGACCGGGCCGCCGCCCGGCTCCCCGTCCGGCTGGCCGGTGATGCTCATCAGCCCGCCCAGCCCCTGGATCATGAAGTCGTAGCCGGCGCGCGACCGGTACGGCCCGGTCTGCCCGAAGCCGGTGATGGAGCAGTAGACCAGCCGCGGGTTCACCGCCTTCAGGCTGTCGTAGTCGAGCCCGTATTTGACCAGCCCGCCGACCTTGAAGTTCTCGATCACCACATCGCTTTCGGCGGCCAACCGGCGGACGAGCGCCTGCCCCTCCGGCCGCTCGAAATCGATGGTGACGGAGCGCTTGCCGCGGTTGGCGGACAGGAAATAGGCGCTTTCCCGCGGCTCACCGGCATTCGGATCGCCAGCCCAGGGCGGCCCCCAGGCTCGGGTGTCGTCCCCCGCCCCCGGCCGCTCGACCTTGATCACCTCGGCGCCGAGGTCGGCCAGGGTCTGGGCGGCCCAGGGGCCGGCGAGCACGCGGCTGAGTTCCAGCACGCGCACGTGCGACAGGGGTCCGGCCACGATGGTCAGCCCGTGAAGGCCTGGAGGCCGGTGATGGCGCGGCCGAGGATCAGCGCGTGGATGTCGTGCGTGCCCTCGTAGGTGTTCACCGCCTCCAGGTTCATCACGTGGCGGATGACGTGATACTCGTCGGCTATGCCGTTGCCGCCATGCATGTCGCGGGCGACCCGCGCGATGTCCAGCGCCTTGCCGCAGGAGTTGCGCTTGATCAGGGAGATGGCCTCGGGGGCCGCCTTGCCTTCGTCCATCAGGTGGCCGACGCGCAGGCAGGATTGCAGGCCGATGGCGATCTCCGTCTCCATGTCCGCCATCTTCTTCTGCATGAGCTGGGTGGCGGCGAGCGGACGGCCGAACATCTTGCGGTCCAGCGTGTATTGCCGGGCGGCGTGGAAGCAGAACTCCGCAGCACCCAAGGCACCCCAGGCGATGCCGTAGCGCGCCCGGTTCAGGCAGCCGAAGGGGCCGGGCAGGCCCTTGATCTCCGGGAAGCGGTTCTCTTCCGGTACGAAGACCTCGTCCATGGCGATGCCGCCGGTGATCGAGGCGCGCAAGCTGAACTTGCCCTCGATCTTCGGGGCGGTCAGGCCCTTCATGCCCTTTTCCAGCACGAAGCCGCGGATGTCCCCGGCGTCGTCCTTGGCCCACACCACGAACACGTCGGCGATGGGGGAATTGGTGATCCACTGCTTGGCGCCCGACAGCAGATAGCCGCCGTCCACCTTGCGGGCGCGGGTCTTCATGCTGGACGGGTCGGAACCGGCGTCCGGCTCGGTCAGGCCGAAGCAGCCCACCCATTCGCCGGTCGCCAGCTTCGGCAGGTAGCGCTCGCGCGTCGCCTCGGTGCCGTAGGCGTAGATGGGGTGCATGACCAGCGAGGACTGCACCGACATGGCGGAGCGGTAGCCACTGTCGACACGCTCGACCTCGCGCGCAATCAGGCCGTAGCTGACGTAGTTCACGCCCGCGCAGCCATAGCCGTCGATGGTCGCGCCGAGGAAGCCCAGCTCCCCCATCTCGTTCATGATCTCGCGGTGGAAAATCTCGTGCCGGTTGGCCTCCAGCACACGGGGAAGCAGCTTCTCCTGGCAGTAGTCGCGGGCGCTGTCGCGCACCATGCGCTCCTCGTCCGTAAGCTGCTCGTCGAGCAGGAACGGGTCCTCCCAGGTGAAGGTGCCGAGCTTCGCCGACGCGGCTCCGGTCTTCGCTGCCATCTCCAACGCTCCATCCATTCTCTCTCGGACCGGGCGCCGAACCACGGGTACCCGGAAAGACGCGCAGCATACAGAAGCCGGAGCCGACCTGGAACAGGCTCCGGCGCAGCTCTACGGAGCGTTTCCGCGCAGCCGCTCCGTCCGCCGCCGCAGCGCCTCCATCACCACGAGCAGGATGATGGACAGCGCCGTCAGGATCACCGCCACGGCGGTGATGGTGGGGCTGATGTTCTCGCGGATGCCGGCGAACATCTCGCGCGGCAGGGTGCGTTGCTCGGGCCCGGCCAGGAACAGCACGGTCACCACCTCGTCGAAGGAGGTGGCGAAGGCGAACAGGCCGCCGGACGCCATGCCCGGCAGGATCAGCGGCAGCGTCACCCGGCGGAACGCCACCACCGGCGACGCGCCGAGCGAAGCGGCGGCGCGCACGAGGTTCATGTCGAAGCCCTGGAGCGTGGCGGAGACGGTCACCACCACGAAGGGCGTCGCCAACGCAGTGTGCGCCAGGATCAGCCCCCAATAATTGCCGGTCAGCCCGAGCGGCGCGAAGAAGAAGTAGAGGCCGACACCGGTGATCACCACCGGCACCACCATGGGCGACAGCACCACCGCCAGCACCACCGCCTTCCAGCGGCTCTTCCAGGTGGACAGCCCCAGGGCCGCCAGGGTGCCGAGAAGCATCGCCAGCAGGGTGGAGGCGATGCCGATGATGAAGCTGTTCTTCACCGACAGCATCCAGCGGTCGGACTGCAGGAAATCCTGATACCAGCGCAAGGAGAAGCCCGGCAGCGGGTAGGTGAGGAAGGAGCCAGAGCTGAAGGACAGCGGCACGATCGCCAGGATCGGCGCCACCAGGAAGGCGAAGACCAGCGCCGACACCACCACGGTGGCGCCCCAGGCGAAACGCTGGCCGGTGGTGCGGGGCGCGTGGTTGCTCATGACTTGAGCCCCCCGCTGGTGGCACCGGCCTGCACCAGCCGGCCATAGACCACGCCCAGCACACTGGTCGCCACCAGCAGGACCGCCCCCAGGGCCGAGGCGAGGCCCCAGTTCACCGTGTCCGTGGTGTAGAAGGCGATCAGCGAGCTGATCATCTGGTCGCCGGCCCCGCCGACCAGCGCCGGCGTGATGTAGTAGCCGATGCCCAGGATGAACACGAGCAGGCTGCCCGCCGCGATGCCCGGCAGCGTCTGCGGCAGATACACCCGGACGAAGGCCACGGCCGGCGGCGCGCCCAGGCTGGCGGCGGCCCGCATGTAGGCCGGCGGAATCCCCTTCATCACGCTGTAGAGCGGCAGGATCATGAAGGGCATGAGCACATGCGTCATCGCCACATACACGCCGACGCGGTTGTAGATCATCCGCAGCGGCTCGTCGATCAGCCCCACCCAGCGCAGCGCGTCGTTGACGATGCCGTTGCTCTGCAACAGCACGATCCAGGCGCAGGTGCGCACCAGCAACGAGGTCCAGAAGGACAGCAGGACGAAGATCATCAGCAGGTTGGACTGCCGCGCCGGCAGGTTCGCCAGCAGATAGGCGACCGGAAAGCCCAGGATCAGGCACAGCGCCGTCACCCCGGCACCGATGGTGAAGGTGCGCAGGAAGACGTCTCGGTAGATCGACTGGTCCTCCGGGGCGGACACGACGGCCCCGTCCAGATCGCGCCTCAGGTCGAGCGCCGCCAGCAGGTAGAAGTCGGTGGCGGGACCGCGGGCGCCGCGGATGGCGGCCCAGGTCGAACGCTCCGTCCAGGCCGGGTCGATGGCGGCCAGCGCGTCGCGCGCACCGCCGTCCGGCGGCATGGCCTTGAGCTGCCGGGCGGTGGACATCAGCAGCGTCCGGAAGCCCTGCTGCGCGTAGTTCAGCCGCTTGGCGGCCACCGCCGTGCTGCGCTCGCGGTAGGCCTGCATCAGGTCCTCCGCCAGCGCCGCGTAGACCGGCTCCGCCGGCAGCCCGGCCCCGTCCCAGCCGCCGATGGCGGCGGCGGTGCGCGGGAGCACCTGCGGAACCTCCCAGTCATCGACGCTGCGCCAGAGCATGCCGGCCAGCGGAATCAGGAAGGTGAAGGCCAGGAACAGCAGCAGCGGGCCGACCAGGGCGAAGGCCCGCCACTGCCGCGCCCGCTCCGCCCGCCGCAGCCGGACCTTCAGCGAAGGTCCGGCGGGGCCGGCGGCAACGGGCAGCGCCGTCACTTCGCCGCCCACTTGTTGAAGCGCTCGGTCAGGCGGTCGATGTTCTCAAGCCAGAAGGTGGTGCTGATCTCGATGGCGTTCTTCATGTTGTCCGGCGCCGTCGGCAGATCCGCCAGCACCTTGGCCGGCACCAGCTCCGCCGCCTTCTTGCTGGAGGTGCCGTAGGCGATGCCCTGCGACAGCTTCGCCTGGTTCTCCGGCTTGCCGACGAAGTTGAGGAACTTGTAGGCGGCCTCGGCGTTCGGGCTGCCCTTCAGGATCACCCAGCTGTCGATGGTGAACAGCGAGCCGTTCCACACCATGCCGAAGTTCTTCTTGTCGGTCTTGTTGGCGGCGTCGATGCGGCCGTTGTAGACGGAGGTCATGGCGACCTCGCCCGAAGCGAGGAGCTGCGGCGGCTGGGCGCCGGCCTTCCACCAGACCAGATCGTTCTTGATGCTGTCGAGCTTCTTGAAGGCGCGCTCCACGCCCGCCTCGGTCGCCAGCACCTTGTAGACGTCCTTGGGCGCCACGCCGTCGCCGATCAGCGCGATTTCCAGCGTGGTCTTCGGCCCCTGGCGCAGCGCGCGCTTGCCCGGATAGGTCTTGGTGTCGAAGAAGTCGGCCCAGCCCTTGGGCGCCGTCTTCAGCTTGTCCTTGTCGTAGCCGAGCACGAAATTGTAGATGATCGCGCCGACGCCGCAGGGGTTGACCGCCTCCGCGATGTACTGCTGCTCACCGCCGATGCGGGCGTAGGCGAGCTGCTCGAACAGGCCCTCCTCGCAGCCCAGCGCCAGCTCCTCGCTCTCCACCTGCACCACGTCCCAGGTGGAGGCGCCGCCCTGCACCTTGGCGCGCAGCACGCCGATGCCACCATCCCACGACTCGTCGTTCATCGGGGTGCCGGTGGCCTTGAACGGCTCGAAATAGACCTTCTTCTGCACGTCCTGGTACGCACCGCCCCACGACACCACCGTGAGGTCGCGCGCGGCGGCGGGCGCCGCCCACACCACGCCGGCCACCAGTGTCGCCGCCAGTCCGAACGCCATCCTGTTCGTGGTCATGTCCCTGATCCTTCTTCGTTGTCGTTCCGTCAGGCCGGGTCGAGCGCCCGGCAATCCTCCGGACGGAAGGCGACGGCGACCGCCCGTCCGGGATCCAGGCCGGCCTGGGCGCCGGCCGGCAGCTTCACCATGAACTCCTCGTTGCCGGGCACCGCCAGCACCGCCAGCGCGTGGTCGCCGAGGTAGATCGTCTCCCGCACCGTGGCGGGGAGCCGGTTGAGGGTTCCGTCGTCCGCATCGGCTCCGGTGAGGATCGACACGCGCTCCGGACGCACGGACAGCACCGTTCGCGCACCCACCGTCTCGACGCGTACGGCCTGCGCGGTGACCGCCCCGCCGGCGGCGAGACGCACGCGGCAGAGACCCCGCTCCACCGCCTCCACCGTGCCGTCCAGCGTGTTGTTCTCGCCGATGAAGTTGGCGACGAAGCGGTTGGCCGGGCTCTCGTACAGAGCGTCGGGACGGTCGATCTGCTGGATGATGCCGTCGTTGAACACGGCGATGCGGTCGGACATGGTCAGCGCCTCCCCCTGGTCATGGGTGACGTAGACCACGGTGATGCCGGTCGTCTCGTGGATGTGCTTGATCTCGAGCTGCATGTGCTCGCGGAGGCGCTTGTCGAGCGCGCCCAGCGGCTCGTCCATCAGCACGAGCTGCGGGTTGAAGACCAGCGCGCGGGCGAGCGCCACCCGCTGCTGCTGGCCGCCGGACAGCTGCCCCGGCCGGCGGTTGCCGAGCTGGTCGAGCTGCACCATGGCCAGCGCATTCGCCACGCGATCCGCGATCTCCGCCTTCGGCACCTTGCGCACGCCGAGCGGGAAGGCGACGTTCTCCGCCACCGTCATGTGCGGGAACAGCGCGTAGTTCTGGAAGACCATGCCGATGTTGCGGCGGTGCGGCGGCAGCGTGTTGATGGAGCGGCCGTCCAGCACGATCTGACCGGCTGTCGGCACTTCGAAGCCGGCCAGCATCATCAGGGTCGTCGTCTTGCCCGACCCGCTGGGTCCGAGGAGTGTCAGGAATTCGCCGCGGCGAATGTCGAGGTCCAGGTTCTTCACAACCAGATGAGTGCCATCGTAGGTCTTCTGGACCCCGATGAAGCGCACCAACGCTGCCGTCCCGTCACCGACCGCCATGCCCGCTCCCTGACAGGGGAAGCAGGACTCCAGCCTCGCCTCCGCTGATCCTGCGGACCGTAGCACGCGTTCAACGAGGCGAACAAGACCATTGCGCCTATGCGGGAACGCCGGCCACTCCATCCGGTAGAACGCAACCAAAGATTAACCATGATGGCGTCGACGCGTTTTCGAAAATAGGTAGAATTCAACCACATAACGCACGCGTACCAGAGAAATACGGCATTTTTCCCAAATCTATCACACGCGCAACGTGCGTTAACCCGATATTTCGGATCTGACATTTGATGTGAACCCGGTGCGGAAGAAGACCGGCTCCCGGCAAGACTTCCGCGCACAACATGGAGGGGCAGCCCGTGACCATGATCGGCGTCTACGTCGGCAATTCACTGAGCGAGCTCAGCAAATTCGACTCCTGGCTCAAATCGCCCGCGGATGCGGTGCTCGGGTATATTGGACGTGCCGACTGGAAGGATTTCGTCGGCAGTGCGGATTGGGCGGAAAAACTATGGTCCAACACCGACAAGACAGTGTTGTGGTCGGTCCCGCTGGTGGTCAACGGCGCCAGCCTGGCAACGGCGGCGACCGGTGCCTACAATGAGTATTACAAGCAGGTCGCCAAGTCCCTGGCCGCGTCGCAGCCCGACGGCGAGATCCACATCCGCACGGGGTGGGAGTTCAACGGACAATGGTTCCCGTGGAAGGCCGCGGGCAAGGAGGAGGCCTATGTCGGCGCCTTCCGTGAATTCGTGGACGCCTTCCGCACCGTCTCCGACCGCTTCACGTTCGAATGGGCGCCCAACATCGGCGACCTCGGCATGAACCCGGAGAAGGCCTATCCTGGTGACGCCTATGTCGATGTGATCGGCATGGATTTCTACTACAACACCGCCTGGGATTCGAAGAACCCCGAGAACGCGTGGTCGAAGATGGTCACGCAGAATTATGGCCTGCAGTGGCACCAGGACTTCGCCGCCGCGCACGGCAAGCCGACCGCCTATTCCGAATGGGGCATGATGAGCGACGGCGCCGGGGCGTACGTCGAGAAGGCGGCGGACTGGTTCGCCCGGTACGACGTCGCGTACCACACCTACTGGAACTCCTACCAGGATTTCCCCGGCAAGCTCAGCGACGGGCACAACCCGGCCACCGGGGCGGAATACCGGGACGAGTTCGGTGGTGCGCCCAAGAACATCCGTCTTGGGGGATCCGGCAACGACAGTCTTTACGGCAATTCGCGCGGCGAGCGGCTGGACGGCAAGGCCGGGGCCGACAGCATGCGTGGCTACGGCGGTGACGACACCTACTATGTCGACAACAGCGGCGACCGGGTGATCGAGAGCGCCGGCGAGGGCAAGGACGAGATCCGCTCCAAGCTCGCCACCACCACCCTGCCGGACCATGTCGAGAACCTGACCCTGCTGTCCAACGGCAATCAGACCGGTATCGGCAACGAACTCGACAACCGCATCGTCGGCGGCACCGGCAACGACACGCTGGACGGCCGCGAGGGGAACGACCGGCTGATGGGCGGGGTCGGCAACGACACCTTCATCATGCGCCCCGGCGGCGGCCGCGACACCATCGCCGACTTCAAGGCCGGCCCGGGCAGCGGCGACGTGCTGCGGCTGGACAGCTTCAGCATCCGCAGCTTCGACCAGGTGAAGGCGGCGCTGGAGCAGTATGGCGGCGACACCGTGCTGGCGCTTCCCGGCGGCGACGTCGTGGTGTTCGCCAACCACAAGGTCGCCGACTTCGCCGCCGACGACTTCGCCTTCGGCGGCTCGCCCCCGGCCCCGGCCCCCGCTTGGCGTCCCGACGAGCCGCCCGAGGCGCCGACGCCCATCCAGTACTCCCGTTCCGGCGGCGGCGGCAACGACGTGATCAAGGGTGGCGACGTCAACGACTACATCAACGGCGGTGGCGGCACCGACACCATGACCGGCGGCAAGGGCCACGACACCTATGTGGTCGACCGCCCGCAGGATGTGATCGTCGAAAAATCCGGGCAGGGCATCGACAGCGTCGATAGCTGGTCGAAGACCTACACCCTGCCGGCCAACGTCGAGAACCTCGCGCTGATCGGCGGCTACGCCCAGACCGTCACCGGCAACGCCCTCGACAATCGCCTGGAAAGCAACGGCTCCGGCGACACGCTGAACGGCAAGGCCGGCGACGACTGGCTGATCGGCGGTGGCGGCAAGGACAGCTTCGTCTTCCAGAAGGGCACCGGCCACGACACGATCGAGGATTTCGCCCCCGGCAGCGGGTCTGGCGATGTGGCACGGCTGGAGGATTACGGCTGGTCCTCCTTCTCCCAGGTGAAGACGGGGATGAGCCAGAAGGGCGACGACACGCTGCTGACCCTGCCCGGCGGCGATACGGTGCTGTTCCTCGGCACCCGCGTGTCGCAGTTCGCAGCCGACGACTTCCAGTTCGCCGGCGTCACCACCGGCGGCGGCACCGGGACGGGTGGCACGGGATCCGGCAGTTCCACCATCACGGTGCGGGCGGCGGCCGACTCGTGGAACGGCAACCCCCTGTTCCGGCTGACGGTGGACGGCGTGCAGGTCGGCAAGGACACCGCCGTCGGCACGCAGCGCGACGACGGGTGGCAGGAGTTCACCTTCACCGTTACCGGCAACAGCTCCCCCGACGCGCTGGACATCCGCTTCCTGAACGACGACTACGGCGGAAGCGCGGCGGCCGACCGCAACCTCTACATCGACCGGGTGGTGGTCAACGGCCGCAGCTACGACGGCGCCGCGTCCCTGTACGAGCGGGACGGTTACACCACCAAACTCGGCTCGTCGGAGTTGATGCCGCACAACGGCGTGCTGCACTTCGATCTAATGGACGCATAGGGGTCCCGCTGGCCGGCCCCTCTCCTCGCCGGACAGCGGGAGGGGGGCTGCCCGCATGTCGCGCGCCCCCCACCATGCCCTTCGGGAGTTCTGGCCGGCCATTCCGAAAGAATCTTATCACTCCCAACCCGAGCCTTTCTTTCTTCCGGCCGCAAAACGACCCTCATGAAGAACGATTGTTTATTTATAATTGAAACTCCATTGTCATATTTGATGTTGACCGAAGCTCTTCTTTTGCTTTAGATTTTCATGGGATTTGTTGAGCATTGACCAGACATCGTGCAGTGTCCGTGCTGGAGCAAATCCGCTTGCAGGCGTTCATAATGGTGACCGCCTGTCGGAAGACTTCAGACCGCGGCGGTCATGCGGTGGGATTGTCTTCAACAAACCATCAAGGACAAGGAACGGACACCGCCCACAACGGGGCAGAGGAGGAAACGGCTCATGGATACCCGGGCTCTCGGTTTCTTTGCTCTTGCCGCGGCTGCCGCCGCCAGCGTCGCCCACGCCGAGACGCTGAAAGTCTACAGCGTCGATGCGCCGCCGATGACCATGGACAATGCGAAGCAAAGCGGTTTCGTGGCCGAGATCACCATCGACGCGATGAAGCGCGCGGGATACACGGCCGAGTTTGTCTTCGTTCCGTGGAAGCGTGGGCAGCAGGAAGTGACCGAAGGGACGAACCAACTGATCATTCCTCTCTCGAGAACTCCGGCGCGCGAGGCCAACTACACCTGGATCGCGCCGATCTACCGCCTCGAGAGAACCTTCGCGGCGATCGGAAAGTCCATCGACAGCTATGAGCAGGCAAAAGCCGAGCTGAACAGCGTCATCGTCGGTCAGGGCAGCGCGCAGGAGGAGCTCCTCAAGGCCAACGGCTTCCCGCCCGGCAGGATGCGCTCCGTCAGGATCGGCCAGAGGGAGGTCGATCTTCTGCGCGCGGACGGTCTCGACGCCTGGTACAACGGGACGCCCGAGACGCGGTGGAAATGGAGGCAGTCCGGCCGTACGGAGGCTTTGGTGATCGGCAAGCCGATCGACGCCAACGACATCTATCTCGCCTGCTCGCCGAAGTGCGACCCGCTGATCGTGGACAGGCTGCGGACCGCCGTCTTGACACTGGTCGCCGATGGCACGGCGCAGCGGATCATCGACAGCTATCTGGAGTGACTGCGGACCCCGATGGTTCGCCGCGTACGGCGGGCCGGCACCCTCCATCCATTCCATGCGCCGCCGATTATAACGAGTATTTTTTGTGTTTTTTCATTGATTGACGAGTCTCCATGTAAAACATAAACTAACCCCACAGCGCCGATTTGAGCCAACAGCTTGCGGGCGCGTAAAAAATTCAGCTAAGCGTATGGGTCTACCCGCCCAGTCGCACGGCTGTGGCGGGTGTTTTTTGCCCGCCTCCGGTCCACGTCAACCCGCCCATCAATGAAAGGGCGGGAACACAGGAGGTTACGCATGTCGTTCCAGGTCTCGCGCCGCGCCGTCCTCGCCGCCGCCGTCGCCGCACCCCTGGCCTCGTCCCTGCCCTTCCCCGTTTCGGCCGCCGACAAGCCGTCGGAGATCCGGCTCGACTACGCCTACTACAACCCGGTCAGCCTGCTGCTGAAGGAGAACGGCTGGCTGGAGGAGGAGTTGAAGAAGGACGGCATCGGCGTGCGCTGGGTGCTCAGCCTCGGCTCCAACAAGGCGCTGGAGTTCCTCAACGCCCGCGGCCTCGATTTCGGGTCGACCGCCGGGGCGGCGGCGCTGGTGGCGAAGGTCAACGGCAACCCCATCAAGTCGGTGTACGTCTACTCCAAGCCGGAATGGACGGCGCTGGTGACGCGCGGGGACAGCGGCATCACCAAGGTCGCCGACCTGAAGGGCAAGCGCATCGCCGTCACCCGCGGCACCGACCCGCACATCTTCCTGGTCCGCGCGCTCGCCGGGGCCGGGCTGACCGACAAGGACGCCAAGCTGGTGCTGCTCCAGCACCAGGACGGACGGCTGGCGCTGGAGAAGGGCGACGTGGACGCCTGGGCGGGCCTCGACCCGATGATGGCGCAGGCGGAGCTGGAGAACGGCGCCAAGCTGTTCTACCGCAACCCCGATGCCAACACCTGGGGCATCCTGAACGTGCGCGAGGCCTTCGCGGCCGAGAATCCGGCCCTGGTGACCCGCGTCCTCGCCGTCTACGAGCGCGCCCGCAAGCACGCGCTGGCCAACCCGGCGGAGCTGCGCAAGATCCTGGCCGCCGCGGCCAAGCAGCCGGACACCGTCATCGCCCGCCAGCTCGAACGCACCGACCTGACCCACGCCGCCATTGGCCCGGCTCAGGAGCGCACGATCATCGAGGCGGGGCTGGCGCTGCAGGAGGCGGGCGTGCTCGCCGCCACTGTCGATGTGAAAGCGGTCGCGGCCAGCCTGTTCGATGCCTCCTTCACCAAGGCGCTGGGGCAGTGAGCGGACCATGACCGCCACGGAACGCCTTTACGAGCCGACGGCGGACGCCCTCCCCTCCCTGGCGGGCGGTCCTCGCCGGCGTCCGGGACTGGGCCGCGCCGTCGGGCTGATCGTCCCGGCGGTGCTGGCGCTGGGATGGGAGGCGGCGGTCGCCACCGGTTGGGGCGATGGCCGCCTGCTGCCCCCGCCGAGCCGTGTGCTCGCCACCCTGTACGCCCTGTACGCATCGGGCGATCTGGTCACCCATGTGCTGGCGACGCTGTGGCGGGTGGGGGCCGGCTTCCTGTGTGGGGTGCTGGCGGGCACGCTGCTGGGGGCGTTGACGGGATACCTGACCGTCGCCCGCCGGCTGTTCGACCCGACGCTCCAGGCGCTGCGCAGCATCCCCTCCATCGCCTGGGTGCCGCTGTTCATCCTGTGGTTCGGCATCTTCGAGACGTCGAAGGTGATCCTGATCGCGGTCGGCGTCTTCTTCCCGATCTATCTGGCGCTGTCCGGCGCCATCATGGACGTCGACCGCAAGCTGGTGGAGGTCGGGCGTATGTTCCGGCTCTCCGGGCCGCAACTCGTGTGGCGGGTGCTGCTGCCGGCCACCCTGCCCAGCTATGTGCTGGCGCTGCGCGCCGGGCTGGGGCTCGGCTGGATGTTCGTGGTGGCGGCGGAGTTCATGGGCGCCAGCGAGGGGCTGGGCTTCCTGCTGGTGGACGGGCAGATGACCGGCAACCCCGCCACCATCCTGGCCGCCATCCTCGGCTTCGCGGTGCTGGGCAAGATCACCGACGGCCTGCTGGCCGCCGCCTCCCGGCCCCTGCTGCGCTGGCAGGATGGTTTCAAGACGGAGGCGTGACGTGCTGACGGTCGAAAACCTGTCCAAGCGCTACCCCAACGGCCTGCTGGCGCTGTCCGGGATCGAGCTGCGGGTGCGGCCCGGCGAGATCCTGGGCGTGGTCGGCGGGTCGGGCTGCGGCAAGAGCACGCTGCTGCGCGTGCTGTCCGGTCTGGAGCCGCCGACCGCCGGGCGCGTAACCCTGAACGGCACCGACATCGCCAGCCCGCGGGAGGAGATCGGCTTCGTCTTCCAGGAGCCGCGGCTGATGCCCTGGCTGTCCATCCGGGACAACGTCGCCTTCGGCATCCGCCACCTGCCCAAGACCGAGCAGACGGCGCGGGTGGACGAGGCGCTGCAGCGTGTCGGCTTGGCCGACTTCGCCCGCTGCTGGCCGCGCGAGCTGTCGGGTGGCATGGCGCAGCGCGCCGCCCTTGCCCGCGCGCTGGTCGGGCGGCCGTCCGTGTTGCTGTTGGACGAGCCCTTCAGCGCGCTGGACGCCTTGACACGCTACGACCTGCAGGATCACCTGCTGGAGCTGTGGTCGTACGAACGGCCGACCATGGTGCTGGTGACCCACGACATCGAGGAGGCGCTGGTGCTGTCCGACCGTGTCGTGGTGATGCAGCCCGGTCCCGGACGCATCCAGACCGTCGCGACGCCCGCGCTGCCCCGGCCGCGCGAGCGGACCGACCCGCTGTTCGAGGACTGGAAACACCGGCTGCTGGGGGAGCTGAGCCGCTCCTTCCGCGACCACCGGCGCGGCGAGGAGGCCTTCCCCGCCGCCGCCATCTGACGACGGGCATAGGATAAGGGGAGGAAACAGGTATGGACGTCCAGCAGCTCAAGGCCATCCAGGCACCGCTGAAGGACCAGTACAAGCAGGATCCGGACTCGGCCGTGGTGACCCTGCGCGCCAAGGGCGACCTGGCGGAGGGCATCGCCTGCAAGGTGGACACCGGCCGCGCGCTGGTGGAAGCGGGCCTGCACCCGGCCACCGGCGGCACCGGCACCCAGGCCTGCTCCGGCGACATGCTGCTGGAGGCGCTGGTGGCTTGCGCCGGCGTGACGCTGAAAGCCGTCGCCACCGCTCTGGAGTTCCGCCTGAACGGTGGCAGCGTCTCGGCCGAGGGTGATCTGGATTTCCGCGGCACGCTGGGCGTGGCGAAGGACGCGCCGGTCGGCTTCCGCTCCATCCGCCTGCGTTTCGACCTCGAGACCGACGAGCCGGAGGAGCGCATCGCCCTGCTGACCAAGCTGACCGAGCGTTACTGCGTCGTCTACCAGACGCTGGCCAATCCGCCGCCGCTGACGCTGGCGATCGAGACGGCGCGGGGCTGAGCGCTCAGGAGTTGAACGCCGCGTACACCCGGTGCGCGGCGTCCTGCAGCAGGCCGCGGTCCACATCGCCGGCAATCGCCCAGGTCACGCCGCGCTCGTGCCAGTAGAGCGCGGTCACCCGCCCGACCTCCGCGATGCGGAAGGCGGTGTCGGACGACACCGGGCAGCGGCGCAGATAGACGGTCAGCCGCCGCCCGTTGCGGTCCTGGTACATGAGTTGGGCCGCCGGCCCCTGCTCCACCGACAGCAGACGCCCGCCCATCAGCTCGAACCCCAGCGGCGCCAGTTGGGGTGCCGTCAGCTTTTCGCCCAGCCGCCGCGACAGCCAGGTGACGAGGTGGGTCTCCTGGTCGGCCGCCACCTCCACCGGGTGCCGCACCTCGGTGGCGAAAACGC
Source organism: Azospirillum oleiclasticum (assembly GCF_013423485.1). Taxonomy (GTDB): domain Bacteria; phylum Pseudomonadota; class Alphaproteobacteria; order Azospirillales; family Azospirillaceae; genus Azospirillum; species Azospirillum oleiclasticum. Next base: position 10,670 of record NZ_JABFFR010000033.1, on the reverse strand, counting down.
TGTGCGCCGCCGCCGCCTCGCGAGCCACCTGGGTGTTGGAGTCGACCACGGCCGCGGGGCCGCCGCCGCGAACCGCCCAGCCGGTCGCCCCGCCGGCCACGAACAGCAGCAGCGCCGCCGCCGCCGCGGCGGCCGGCCGCCAGCTCCACTTTGGGCGGCGCGGCGCCTCGGGCGCGGGCATCGTCGCCAGCGGGGCGTAGGCGTCGGCGATCAGATCCGCCGCGCGACGGTAGCTCCCCAACCTTGCGGCGTCCTCCGGATGCCCGGCCAGATGGCGCTCCACGGCGGCGCGCCGGCCGGGGGGCAGCTCGCCATCCATCCAGGCGTGCAACTCCGCCTCCGTGACCGGGCCGTCGCTGCCGTCGTCGAAGTCGTTGTCCGACGCAGTCATCTACCGGATCCTCCGAACCACCTGCTGCTCGCCCCCCTCCATCATCACCCGCAGCCGTTCGCGGGCGCGGGCGAGGCGGGACATGACCGTTCCCATGGGTATCTCCAGCACCTCCGACAGGTCCCGGTAACTCAACCCCTCCAGCGCGCTGAGCAGCAGGATCCGCCGCTGGTCCTCCGGCAGCCGGGCCATGGCGCGCACCAGATCGCGCACCGCCGAGCGGTCGGTCGGCGCGGTGCTGAGCGCCAGCGCGTCGGCCAGATCCTCGACCGGCACCTCCGGCCCGCGGCGGCGCCGTCGACGGTGGCCGCTTGCGTGCAGGTTGTGCAGGATCGCCAGCAGCCACGCGTAGAGGCGGGACGGGTCGCGCAGCGCCTCCCGGCTCGCCAGCGCGCGTTCCATCACGTCCTGGACGAGGTCGTCGGCATCCGGGATGGAGCCCACCAGCGCCACGGCGTAACGCCGCAGCCGCGGGACCATCGCCGCGATCTCACCCGCCGTCGGTGCCGCCCCATCCATGTTCCGCCGCCCGTCCCCCCGTCCGCAACATCAGGATATGACGGGTAGACGCCGACCGGCGCCGCATATTCCACGACGGCGGTAAAATCATGCGCCGTCAGGGCCGGCTCCAGATCTCCTGATCGATCTGCCCTTTCAGCTCCGGCATCGTGCTCGCGAGGAAGACCGGGCTGCGCCCGGCGCGTCGCTGGTCCAGATAGTCGCGGGTCAGCCGGGCGACGAGGCCGGACAACGCCAGGATGGCCACCAGATTAACCGTCGCCATCAGCCCCATGGAGGCGTCGGCGGCGTTGAAGACGGTGGCGAGGGACTCGTGTGCGCCCCACACGACCATCAGCAGCACGCCGAGGCGAAGCACCATCCGGCCGCTCCGGCCGCCGACACCCAGGAACATCAGCGCGTTCTCGGCGTAGGCGTAGTTGCCGATGATCGAGGTGAAGGCGAAGAAGAAGATGGCGAGCGCCACGAAATACGGACCCGCCCAGCCGATGTGGTGCTCCATCGCCGCCTGGGTGAGCTGGGTGCCCGTCAGGTCCGACGCCGGGTCGAGCTGGCCCGACAGCAGGATCAGCAGCGCCGTCGCGGTGCAGATCAGCAGCGTGTCGATGAACACACCGAGCGACTGCACGAAACCCTGGCTGACCGGGTGGTGCGGGTCGGGTGCGGCGACCGCGGCGATGTTCGGGGCCGATCCCATGCCGGCCTCGTTGGAGAAGAGACCGCGCTTCACCCCATTCAGCATCGCCGCGGTGACGGACCCGGCAACGCCGCCGGCCGCCGATCCGAACCCGAACGCGCTGCCGACGATCGTCGCCAACAGCCCCGGCACCTCCGCGATGTTCACGGCGACGGCGTACAACGCCACGGAAAGATATGCGACGGCCATGAACGGTACGACGACTTCCGCCACCCGCGCGATGGTCGGAATGCCGCCGAAGATGATGACGCCGGAGAGCGCCGCCAGCACCACCCCGGTCCACAGCTTCGATGCGCCGAACGCCCCGTCCATGGCATCGGCGATGGAGTTGGCCTGCACCGCGTTGAAGGCGAGCCCGAACGTCACGATCAGGCACACCGAGAACAGCACCCCGGCCCAACGCGCCTTCAGCCCCTTCGCCATGTAGAAGGCCGGACCGCCGCGGTAGCGCCCCTCCTCGTCCCGCACCTTGTAGAGCTGGGCGAGCGTGCTCTCGGCGAAGGCCGTCGCCATGCCGAGCACCGCCACCACCCACATCCAGAAGATCGCCCCCGGTCCGCCGAGATGCAGCGCCACGGCCACACCGGCGATGTTGCCGGTGCCGACGCGCGACGCGAGGCTGGTGCACAGCGCCTGGAAAGGCGTGATGCCGGCCCTGTCTGTCGTTCTGGAGCCGAGCACCGCCCGGATCATCTCCGGGAAGTGGATGATCTGCAGCAGCTTCAGGCGGATGGTGAAGTACACCCCCACGGCCAGCAGCCCGTAGATCAGGACGTAGCCCCAGAAGACGGTGTTCAGGAAATCGATGATCGCGTCCATTCGTCACCTCGCGCGTATGCCAGGGCGGGCGGGATCGCCGCCACACCGGAGGCAACGCATCAGCGCCTGCAACGGCTCCGGTCGCGCTTCAAAAAGCCATCCACCGCCCAGATCACCCACACCGGCACCACGCCTTCCAACAGCTTCTTGGACCCCACCCCGCTGGCCAGACCCGCCAAGCCGGTTCGGCAGCGAAAACGGTGCGGTGGGCAGCGCAGCTGGGTGCGCTGGTCGGCACTGTCGGGCTGAGGCGTGTCGGGCTTGGCCTCAATCGATTCGGGAGGGCTCATGGGGTACGGATGGAGCCGATCGGCGATCACCCGGTACAACCGACCTCCGGCCCTTCTGGTTCAATCTCGGTCAGCCGTCTCCGCCTTCCGCTCCTGTGGCATCCTGCGATGGACGCCTATCGCAAGATGCCAATGCTCCGTTCCGGGACCGGCGGGGCCGAGGGGTGCAGGACCACGCCGGACTGGTCCACCTCGACCCGTGCCTGCTCATAGACCATGGTCGCCATTTTCAAGGCCTCGATGAAGCGCGGCTTGAAGTGGAAGACGTTCTTGTAGGCGAAGCCGAACTGCTGGTGCAGCGACAGCCAGGACACCGCCGTCGGCTTCTGCAGGACATGCAGGCGGTAGGCGAGCCAGATGTAGACGTCGAGCGACAGCGACTGGTTGGAGATCAGCTTGATCGCCGCCTCCGACACCGGCACAGGGTGCTCGCGCAGTGCCTTGAAGAAGCGATCACTGAGCCGTACGGTGTCGACCCACAGCCGAAGCTGCTGGTCATCGTCGGTTTCATAGAGCTGGATGCCACCGTCGACGATGCTGTCCTTGGCGAACTTGGTCTGCTTCTCCGAATCCCACAGGAAGGTCAGATGGCAGGCGGAGATGCGGTTGGCCTGGTCGCGCACCTCTCGGTAGCTGGTGCCACCGATCGGCACGCCCATTCGGCTCATCCAGTCGCGCATGGACCGGCCGAGCTCCACCTCTGGGCTGCCGGACTGCACCGCACGGGTCTGGAGATAAAGCAGGATCAGCCGGGCCCGGGAGCCATAGGGAACGCCGTAGAGCTTGGTCTTGCCGTCCTGGTCGCGCAGTCGTCCGGGCTCGACGAGCAGCGTCACCTTGGGTCCCGGCCGTTCCCAATGCTGGTCGTCGGGAAGCTTCTTGTGAGGCAGACAGGTGAGGCAGAAGCCGGAATAGGTAATACCCAGCCCCTGATTCTCGTTGGCAAGCCATTCCGCCGCAAGGTCGACATAGCGCCGTTCATCAGCGCCGACCATGTCTCGGGCCTGCCGGTGTCCGTGCTGCACGATCAGCTGGTGGATGTTTGCCATCGCTGCGATCTCCCATCGTCGCGGCGATGGTGTCGGAAGATGACGGGGGCGTCCACTTGGAATCTTGCGAGCGTGCTAGTGGATGGTTAGTTGGATTCTTTCTAGTTGCTTGCTCGCCAGATGCCACGGGGAAAGCGCTCCCGACTCGCTTCCGCCATCGCAGGATACCAAGCTTCCATCGCCAGATGCCACGTCCGCCCTTGTGGACATGGGCCGGCGGAGGGGCGCTATCGCAAGACTCCACGCGAATCGGCGAGAGACTCGGGACGGCGTGGAGTCTTGCGATGGGCTTGCCCCGTGGCGGTCAGTCGCGATCGGGCGCACCGCCTGGGAACAGCGTGCGGTATGGCCGCGCCTCGTCCACCACGTGGGCGAAGGACGAGCGTTCCAGCAGGCGTTGGCGATAGCCGCGCAGGCGTTCCAGGCCGGGATCGATCGGATGCACCCAGTCGGCGTAGAACAGCGACGGTGCCGCGGCGCAGTCGGCAAGGCTGAACCCCTCCCCTGCCGCCCAACTCTTCCCGGCGAGGGTGTCGTCCAGCCAGGCGTAGGTGGTGTCGAGCAGGCGTCGTGCCTGCGCCACGCCATAGGGATCGCGGTTGCCCTCCTCGCGCAGTCGGTCGAAGACGATCGCCTGCATCGGGGTCATGATGTAGTTGTCGAAGATCCGGTCCATCGTTCGCACCGCCAACGCGTCATGCGGATCCGCCGGAAGCAGCGGTCGGGCGGCCGGGCGCGTCAGCGCCAGATGCTCGATGATCACCGTGGACTCCATCAACGTGCGGCCGTCCTCGATCAGGATCGGCATGCGTTGCACCGGCCACAGCGACCGGAACTCCGCCGCCGTGTCCGGATCGGTCAGGACGCGGAAGCGGAAGGGTGCCTCGGCCTCGTAGAAGGCGATCAGGACCTTTTGGCAATAGGCCGCGAATGGATGGCCAAACAGCGTGGGTTCCAAGCTCGTTCCTCCCCTTCCCTATACCGATTGCGCAATGCAAGCGGTTGAAGCGTGCAGGAACCGGTCCTAATTTGCAACCGGTTCGATGATGGATGGTGCTGGCATGGACAACGCGCACCGCTCCGGGTGTCCGATCAACCTGACGCTGGAGACGCTCGGCGACCGTTGGAGCCTGATCGTCATCCGGGATGTCATGTTCGGCAACCGGCGGCATTACCGCGAGCTGCTGACCCGGTCGGAGGAGCGGATCGCCTCCAACATCCTGGCGGACCGGCTGAAACGGCTCCTCGCCGCCGGGCTGCTGACACGCAGCGACGATCCCACCCACCAGCAGAAGGCGATCTACAGCCTGACCGCGCCGGCCATCGAGCTGGTGCCTCTGCTGGTGCAGATAGCCGCCTGGGGCCGCCGCCACACACCGGCAACGCCGGAGCTGTCCATCCGCGCGCAGATACTGGAGGAGGGTGGCCCGCCTCTGTGGGGACGGCTGATGGCGGAATTGCGCAGCATCCATCTGGGTGACTCGCCCTCCGGCCCGTCCGTCCTGGCCGGATTGCAGCGCGCCTACGAAGCGGTGGTGGCGGAGCAGGAACGGACGGCCAACCATGAGGGTGTGGAGTCTTGCGATGAGGCGCGGTAACGGACGCAGAGCCGTCTTGCCCCCTCCCCGCGTCACGGCACCGCGGTAGATAGCCGTTGCGACGGTCGTATCGACTTGGTAGCGTATCCGCTACTTACGACCGTGGAGGGGGCGGTGACCGGCGAGGATTTGCGGATGCTGCGCGAGCGGCGCGGCCTGACCCAGAGCCAGATGGCGGCTCTGGTCAATGAGATGACCGGGCGGAAATACGACAAGCAGCGGCTGAGCAAGTGGGAGACCGGCAAGGAGGTCATTCCGCGCGAGATCCTCGGCCGGCTGCTGCTGCTGTCCATCGAGCAGACACCGACGGAGCCGCCGCGCCGCGGCGTGACGGTGGCGGTCGGGCTCCAGAAGGGCGGCACCGCCAAGACGGCGACCAGCATCAACATCGCCTATGTGCTCGCCCGCACCGGCAGCCGCGTGCTGCTGGTGGACGCCGATCCACAGGGCAACGCCACCACCCATGTCGGGGTCGGGCAGGCGGAGGTGGTGGAGCTGACCAACAGCGGTCGCGTCCTCTACCACGCGCTCATGGGCAAGGCGGCGCTCACCGACGTGATCCGGAACACCAGCGTCGGCGGGCTGGACCTCGTCCCCTCCAGCATCGCGCTGGCGAGCGCGGACACCGAACTGCCCGGCAATCTGACCAACGCGCAGACGGCGCTTGCGGAGATGCTGGACCCGGTGCGCACGGGCTACGACTTCATCGTCATCGACTGCGCGCCCAATCTGGGCGCCGTTACGATCAACGCGCTGACCGCTGCGGATTTTGTGCTGGTGCCCTGCCAGACGGAGCCGCACGCGATTCTCGGTGTGTCCGCCTTCCTGGAGACCGTCGCCAAGATCCGCCGGCGCCTGAACCCGCGGCTTGAGGTGCTGGGCATCCTGCCCACCATGTTCAACGGGCGGCTGTCGCAGGACCGGTCGTCCATGGACGACATCACCCGCCTGTGGGGTGCGGAGAACACCGTCTTCCCGCCGGTGCCGCGCGCCACGATCTACGCCCAGGCCGCGGGGGCCAACGTGATCACGCTGGACGCCGACATCGGAGCGCCGGGTGCCGAGAGCTACGCCGCCATCGCCGCCGCCCTTCTGAAGGCCACCGGCCGACTGACGGAGACCGTCCATGCCGCCTAGGAAGCTGACCCGCAGCACCGTCGCCAACGTGCTCCAGGCCAAGGAGACCGGTGGCGCCAGCGAGACCGACCGCATGTTCGGCCTGTCCGGCGTGCTGCCGCGGTTGGTCGAGGTCGATCTGGATGCCATCGCCGTCAATCCGGACCAGCCCCGCACCGTCTTCGACGAGGAGTCGTTGCGCTCGCTGGCGGCGTCGATCGAGACGCACGGGCTGCAGCAGCCCATCCTCGTGCAAAGCACCGAAGAGAAGGGCCGCTACCGGTTGGTGGCCGGTGAGCGTCGGCTGCGCGCGCATCAGATGCTCGGTCGCCGCACCATCGCCGCCATCATCACAAAGGGCCGCGCCGACGAGATCGCGCTGATCGAGAATGTACAGCGCGTGGATCTCGACGCCGTCGACCTGGCACGCGGGTTGGAACGCCTCATCCAGGCGCACGGCTACACGCAGGCGGAGGCGGGCGCCGTCGTCGGCCTGTCGGACACCGATACCTCGCGTCGCCTCAGTGTGCTAAGCCTGCCGGCGGACGTCATCGAGCAGTATCAGCGTGAGCCCGGTGCCGTCAGCAAATCGGTGCTGTACGAGATCGCCTCGGTCGAAGGGCAGGCCGAGCAGCGCACCCTGTGGGCGAAGGCCCGGCAGGGCATGACGGTGAAGGAGGTGCGCGCCTCCAAGCCGCGGCTGCGGCCCACGGTCGAACCGATGCGCCTGCTGGGCATCAGTCTCGCCCGCATCGGCAAGGACGTGGCGGCCATGCGGCAGCTCAAGGACAACATGGCGGAGGAGCATCGGGAGCGCTTGCGCGCGCTCCGCCGTGAAATCGACGAGTTGTTGGGGTGATCGCCGGACTTGCGACGTCGGGAGCAATCAAAAATAGAACTAACGCCTGAATTGCTCAATCCTAGAACGCTTTCGACGTCGCAAGCGCGCGGTCCCACGCTGTCGCGCGACAGCGTGGGACCGCCTCTCAAGATGCCACATCCCCTGTCCGTGCTGCGGCCATGATCTCTCCGACAATCTCGTAGGACCGCAGCCGCGCCCGATGGTCGAAGATCATGGCGTTGATCATCAGTTCATTCGCGTCAGTTTCAGTCAGCAGCGCTTCCAGACCGGCGCGGACGGTCCGGGGGCTGCCGACGATTGAGCCCGCCAGCCGGCTCGCCACCTCCCGCTTCTCGCGTTCGGACCACACCGCGTCCATGCTGTCCACCGGCGGCGGCAGGCGGCTGGGGCGACCGCGCGCGAGATTCAGGAAGCTCTGCTGGTGGGTGGTGAAGAGCCGCCACGCCTCCGCATCGGTATCCGCGGCCACCACGTTGATGCCGACCATGGCGTAGGGGGCCGTGAGCGACCCCACGGCCCGGAAGGCGCGGCGATACAGGTCGAGCGCCGGCAGCGTGTTGCCCGGCGAGAACTGGCGTGCAAAGGAGAAGGGAAGGCCGAGCCGGCCGGCAAGCTGGGCGCTGAAGCCGCCGGAGCCCAGCAGCCAGATGGGTATGTCCAGCCCCGCTCCGGGAATGGCGACGACACCCTGCCCGGCTGTTGCCGGTTGCAGGAACCCGCGCAGCTCCGTCAGCAGCTCCGGAAACTCGTCCCCCGTGGTGCCGAGGTCACGGCGCAGCGCATAGGCGGTGACCTGATCGGTACCCGGCGCGCGTCCAAGACCCAGGTCGATGCGTCCGGGAAACAGGGATTCCAGCGTGCCGAACTGTTCCGCCACGATCAGCGGCGCGTGGTTCGGCAGCATCACCCCGCCAGAGCCCACGCGGATGCGGCTGGTGGCGGCCGCAACATGGCCGATCAGCACCGCGGTGGCGGAACTCGCCACACCCGGCAGATTGTGGTGCTCGGCCAGCCAATAGCGGTTGAAGCCCCAGCGCTCCGCATGCTGCGCCAAATCCCGTGTGTTGCGGTAGGAGTCGGCGGGTGTGCCGCCCTCAACCAGCGGCGATAGGTCGAGGACCGAAACGGGTGTGTCGGCGAGGCTCGTCATCGGCTTTGTATCCCCTATGGCGGTCTTGGGGCCAGTGTCGAACGATGCATATGTGTCTGACGATGCCGCGGTGCACGGCCATGGCCGCGCATGGCACCTGTCAACATTTCGGGACCCGAACGGAGATCAGCGTGATGGAACAGCGTCAACTGGGACGATCCGGCCTGAGTGTGGCCCCCCTCTGCTTCGGCGGCAATGTGTTCGGTTGGACCGCCGACGAGGCGACCTCCCACCGGCTCCTGGACGCTTTCCTGGATGAGGGGTTCAACTTCATCGACACCGCCGATGCCTATTCCCGCTGGGCACCGGGGAACCAGGGCGGCGAGTCGGAAACGATCATCGGCACCTGGCTGAAGAGCCGGGGCAGCCGCGACAAGGTGGTCATCGCGACGAAGGTCGGATCGGAGATGGGGCCGGGCCGCAAGGGTCTCTCCCCCGTTTACATCCGACGGGCGGTGGAGGACTCCCTGCGTCGGCTCCAGACCGATGTGATTGATCTGTACCAGTCTCACTGGGACGATCCCGAAACGCCGTTCGAGGACACGTTGGGTGCCTACAAGGATCTGATGGATCAGGGCAAGGTGCGTGCCATCGGCGCCTCCAACCTGACACCGGAGCGGCTGCGCGAGGCACTGGACACGAGCGCCCGCACGGGCCTGCCGCGCTATGAAAGCCTGCAGCCCGAATACAATCTGTACGACCGGCATGGCTATGAGGCGCGGTTGGAACCTCTGTGCCGGGACGCCGGCATCGGCGTGATCAGCTACTACTCGCTCGCCAGCGGCTTTCTCACCGGCAAGTACCGGTCGGCGGACGATGCTGGCAAGAGCACCCGTGGCGGCGGTGTCGTGGGCAAGTACCTGAACGACCGCGGCCGCAACATCCTGGCGGCACTCGACGAGGTGGCCGGGCGGTACGAGGCCACGCCGGCACAGGCGGCACTCGCCTGGCTGATCGGCCGTCCCGGCCTGACCGCACCCATCGCCAGCGCCACCAGCGTCGAGCAGCTTCGTGACCTGACGACGGCGGCCCGTCTGCGGCTCGATGACGACGCGGTCCGCTGGCTCGACAGCGCGAGCGCGTGATGCTGAGCCCGTCCGTGGTCACGTGGTGTCGGCAAGGCCGAGCAGTCCACCCCGCTGACGCAACGTTTCAGAGAAAATCATCTTCCAATTCCCGTCCTGTCCGTAAGTGGCTTGCATGTGACAACAAAAAAACAAGAGAGAAGGGCCGAAATTTCTAATACCGGTCGGCGCATCTCTGCAATCGACAATATAATGACCCAAAAAAAGCAATGGAATGGCAGCAGATTTATGGCTCTCTTTAGGGATCGGTAAAGATTGTCCCCTGCAATGTCTGTGCGTAGGTGCGGGAAAACGGCGAGCGGCTGACATGTTTGGGCAAAGAAAGAGGAAGGGTGCGGAGGCGGCACGCTTGGCGGCGCTTGACGCGTTGCGGACCAATGTGATGATCGCCGACAAGGATATGGTGATCACCTACATAAACCCTTCCACCGCCGCCCTGATGAAGGAGGCGGAGGCCGAGCTTCGCAAGGAGCTGCCCCACTTCAGCGTCGCCACCCTCGTCGGCAGCAGCATCGATGTGTTCCATAAGAACCCGGCGCACCAGCGCGCCATGCTGGCGGCGCTGGATCGGCCGCACCGCGCCACCATTCGGGTGGGCAGCCGCGTGTTCGACCTGCTCGTCACCCCGATCAAGGATGGGCAGCGCCGCAATGGCTTCGTCGTGGAGTGGGCCGATGCCCGCGAACGTCTGCTCAACCACGACTATGCCGCCCAGTTCACGGCCATCGGCCGGTCGCAGGCGGTGATCGAATTCAAACCGGACGGGACGATCCTGACCGCCAACGACAATTTCCTGCGCTCGATGGGGTATTCGCTGGCCGAGGTCCAGGGCCGGCACCACAGCATGTTCGTCGAGCCTGAGTACCGCGAAAGCCGCGAGTACAGGGAGTTCTGGGATCGCCTGCGCCGTGGTGAATACCAGGCGGCACAGTTCAAGCGGGTCGGCAAGAACGGCCGGACGGTCTGGATCGAAGGTTCCTACAACCCGATCTTCGACGAGAACGGCACGATCACGAAGGTGGTCAAATACGCGTCGGACGTGACGGATCAGATGCGGTTGCTGAGAGTCTGTCCGGAAAGTTCATACCGGCTTG
>NZ_JABFFR010000032.1 GCF_013423485.1 Azospirillum oleiclasticum | reverse complement strand
CGCGCCCGGCAGGCGCAGGCCCGCGCCGAAGCGGCCGCCGCCGCGCGCCGCGGCGGCACCGGGGCGGCCAACGGCGACCAATACCAGGGCGAGCCCTTCGGGAGCGGGCTGTCAGGCGTCGGCGTCTACCGATTCGCCAACGGCATCCGCTACGCCGGCGAATGGCGCAGCACGCAGATGCACGGCCTTGGCGTGATCCGCTTTCCCAATGGCGACTGGTACGAGGGCGAGTTCCGCGACGGCCGGCCTCAGGGCGTCGGTGTCTTCCACTTCGCCGACGGCATCCTCTACGCGGGCGAGCTGACCGGCGGCAAGGTCACGGGCGTCGGCCGGATGCGCTTTGCCAATGGCGACGTCTACGCCGGCACGCTGACCGACGGGCGGATGAACGGCGCCGGCCGCCTCGCCTACGGCACCGGGGCCAGTTTCGCCGGCACCTTCCGCGACGGGCAGGTCGATGGCCCCGGTGTTCGCAGCTTCGACCAGGGCAAGGACAAGCTGGTCATCCCCGGCATCTGGCGCGGCAGCTCCACCGTGCCGGAGTGAGCGGGCCCGGACCCGGCCTTCAAGACCCGGCCTTCAGGACCCGGCCGTCACCCCATCACCCGCGCACCGCCTCCACCAGCAGCTCCCGCACCACCGCGCTATCGACGTCGCGGCGGGTGAAGGCGTCGCCGATGCGGCGGGCGAGGATGAAGGTGATGCGCCCGTCCCGCACCTTCTTGTCCTTGGCCATGTGGCCGACCAGCTCGTCCACGTCCCAGTCCACGCCGGGCACGTCGGTGGGGCGGACGGGCAGGCCGACGGCGGCGAGGTGGGTGCTGGCGCGCGCCGCGTCCGCCGCCGGGCAGAGACCGAGCCGCACCGACAGCTCGAAGGCCAGCACCATGCCGATCGACACCGCCTCGCCATGCAGCAGCCGCGGGCCGAAGCCGGTGGCGGCCTCCAGCGCGTGGCCGAAGGTGTGGCCGAGGTTGAGCAGCGCGCGGTCGCCGCTCTCCCGCTCGTCCACCCCGACGATGTCGGCCTTGGCGCGGCAGCTCACCGTCACCGCCTCGCGCCGCGCCGCCCCGTCGCCGTCCACCACGCGGGCGCCGTTCTCCTCCAGCCAGTCGAAGAAGCCGGGCAGGCGGATCAGCCCGTATTTCACCACCTCCGCATAGCCGGCCAGCACCTCGCGGCGGGGCAGGGTGTCGAGCGCCGCGGTGTCGGCGATGACCAGTTTCGGCTGGTGGAAGGCGCCCACGAGGTTCTTGCCCTGGCGGGTGTTGATGCCGGTCTTGCCGCCGACCGAGCTGTCCACCTGGGCCAGCAGCGTGGTCGGCACCTGCACGAAGTCGATGCCGCGCAGCGCCACCGCGGCGGCGAAGCCGGTGATGTCGCCGATCACCCCGCCGCCCAGCGCCAGCAGCGCCGCCGACCGCTCGATCCCGCGGCCGAGGATGGCGTCCAGCAGCCGTTCCAGATGGGCGAAGTCCTTGGTCTTCTCACCCGCCGGCAGGACGATGGCCGGGCCGGTCGGGATGCCGGCGTCGGCCAGCGAGCGTTCCAGCGTGGCGAGATGCAGCCCGGCCACCGTCTCGTCCGTCACCACGATCGGCGCCCGGCCGCCGGTTGCGGCCTTCACCAGCGGCCCGGCCTGGGCGAGCAGCCCGTCGCCCACCAGGATGTCGTAGCCGCGCGACCCCAGCTCCACGCGCACCGTCTCGGCCCCACCCATCACAACCTCTCCCCGGCATGGGCCGCCGCCGGCACACGCGGCGTCAGGGCGATCCCGAAATGTGTCTCCAGCGCCGCGACCACCCGTTCGGCGGTCTGCTCCGGCGGCCGTTCGTCGCTGTCCACGATGATGTCCGCCTCGGCGTAGACCGGGTAGCGGAGGTCGATCAGCCGTTGCAGGATCTCCCGCGGGTCGCCCTGCTTCAGCAGCGGGCGGTTGCTGCGGCGCGCCGTGCGGTGCAGCAGCATCTCCAGATCGGCGCGCAGCCACACCGACACCGCGTGGGAGCGCACCACCAGGCGGGTTTCGGCGTCCATGAAGGCGCCGCCGCCGGTCGCCAGCACATGCACCGGCCGCTCGCCCAGCAGCCGCGCGATGATCCGCCGCTCGCCCTGGCGGAACGCCGTCTCCCCGTCGCGCTGGAAGATTTCCTCGATGCTGCAGCCGGCCGCGGCCTCGATCTCGGTGTCCGCGTCCACGAAGGGCAGGCCCAGCCGCGCCGCCAGCCGCCGGCCCACCGCGCTCTTGCCGGCCCCCATCAGCCCGACCAGCACCACCGTCCTCGGCAGCGGCGCCGGCGCGTGGGGGGGGTGGGCGTGGCGGTGGGACATCGTGGCCTCTGCTGTCGGTCTGCTCTAGGGGGCGCTCTGCTCTATGGTGTCGCAGGGCAGCGTTGTTGCGTCACGCCTCCGCCTGCGGCATAAGTGCCAGCTCACCGTGGGCGTCGGCCACGGGCCGCGCCGGTGGGATGACGAGCGTTGCTTAGCACGAATGCGTGCCTTGTCCCAACCCCCGCGGTCGCCGGCCGTGGTAACGGGGTCGCCGCGGGCGGCCCCGGTTCCCGTCGCCGAACCCGATCACGCCACACAGCCGTCGAGTGCCATGAGCCGGTCCCTGTCTGTCCTCATTGTCCTGATCCTGCTGGTGATCGGCGGCGGCATGGCCGTTCTCGCCACGTGGGACATGCCCGTTCCATCCAAGTCGGTGGAAAAGGTCCTGCCGGATGAGCGCTTCCCCCGCTGACGCCGGCCTGAACGGCCGGAGCGGGCGATGACCACCGCGGCGCGGCGTCGCGGCCGGCCGTGCAAGCCGCGGCCAGCCCCCATCTCCCCGCATGTCGATGCCTTCCTCGACATGCTGATGGCGGAGCGTGGGGCGGCGCTGAACACGCGGCAGGCCTATGAGCGCGACCTGACCGACATCGGCGGCTTCCTCGCCAAGGGTGGCGTGCCGCTGGAGCGCGCCTCGACCGACGACCTGCGCGGCTATCTGGAGCATCTTGCCGCTCCCGACGGGAAGACGGGCGCGCCGCCGGCCCCGCGCACCGTGGCCCGGCGCCTGTCGGCGCTGCGCCAGTTCTACCGCTTCCTGGTGTCGGAAGGGCGGCGCACCGACGATCCGGCGTCGGCCCTCGACAGCCCCAAGCAGGGCCGCCCGCTGCCCAAGATCCTCAGCGAGAAGGAGGTCGAGGTCCTCATCCGCGCCGCCCAGACCCGCGGCGGGCCGGAGGGGCTGCGGCTGATGGCGCTGCTGGAGACGCTCTACGCCACCGGCCTGCGCGTGTCGGAGCTGGTCGGCCTGCCGCTGACCGCCATCCTGCGCGACGGGCGCGGGCTGATGGTGCGCGGCAAGGGCGGGCGGGAGCGCATCGTGCCGCTGTCGGAGCCGGCGCGGCTGTCCATCACCGCCTATCTGCCGCTGCGCCGCCACTTCATGATCCCCGGGCGCGAGCAGAAGCAGCAGCTGTTCCTGTTCCCCTCCCGCAACTCCACCGACGGACACCTGACCCGCCAGCGCTTCGCCCAGCTCCTCAAGGAGCTGTCGGTGGAGGCCGGCATCGACCCGGAGAAGGTCAGCCCCCACGTGCTGCGCCACGCCTTCGCCACCCATCTGCTGGACCACGGTGCCGACCTGCGCGCCGTGCAGAAGATGCTGGGCCACGCCGACATCGCGACCACCCAGATCTACACCCATGTGGTCGGCGACCGCCTGCGCAAGGTGGTCGAGCAGCACCACCCGCTGGCGCGGCGGCCACCGGTGAAGGGCTCCGGCGGATGAGCGTGCTGGAGCTGATCGAGGCATTACCCGACGTGGGGCGCCTGGCCGACTGGCTGGGGCTGGTCGGCTTCGTCATCACCATCGGCGGTTTCGGATTGACGCTGCGCAATGTCGCGCGGGCCAAGGATGCGGCCCGGCAGGCCGCGCGCGCGGCGACCGAGGCGCGGGATGGAATCGCGCGCTTCAACCTACTCTCAGACGTGAGCCAGGCGATGGCGGTGCTGGACGAATGCAAACGTCTGCTCCGCGCACGCAGCTTCGTTCTTCTGCCGGATCGGTTCATCGAACTGCGGCGCGTGCTGGTCGGCGTGAAGCACACGCATTCCCGAATGACCGATGTGCAGTCTGTCGCGATTCAGGATATGATCAAGCTGCTGGCTCTGATGGAGGCACGGTTCGTCAGCCATGAGCACGATGGTTCCGACCCTTCGGGCGTGATTGAAACCCACAGGGCATTGGGCCAAATGGCCGACAACCTGCAAGTCATTCTGCTTGAACTGATGGCGGACCCGGGGAGCTGAATGGAAAACGAACGACAAATCGAGTTTGTTTCGGAGCTGCTTGTTGCGACAGGTCGGGGCGATCTGTCGTGGAAGAGTGCGTTTAAAAATAGCTTCTTTGTCTCATTTCCTGAGAATTCGATTGAAATCGGAAGAGCGAGGGATGATTTTTATTTGGCGCTCTCCGATGGGGGAGGTCAAGAAATCTACAGGTGGTCAGAATATAATATGAATACTGACGCTTATTCTAAATTGACCGAGTTGTATGATGTAGCCCGCAGGAAAGCTCTCGGTGTCGATGCCGCGGTCGATAGCATCATTTCTCGACTGCGGCGGGCTGGCTGAGCGCAGAACTGGACGGCAGCGTGGGAGCTTGGCGCCCGGTCATTGACCTGCGCTGATAGACCGCATGCACCGCGGCAAAGGGATGCAGGCGGGGTATCCGCCTTCGGGCCATCGGAGGGCTGTGCTATAGGCAATCGAAAGATGCCGCCAACGCACACCGACTGGGGGAACCCATGGCCACCACCATCGCCGGGCTGGACGTCACCGGCCCGATCACGCCCGCCTATGAGTCGATCCTGACGCCCGACGCGCTGGCCTTCCTGGCGGAGCTGGAGGGGCGGTTCGGGGAGGAGCGGCGGCGGCTGCTGGGGGTGAGGACCAAGCGGCAGGCGCTGATCGACGCCGGACTGAAACCCGATTTCCTGGAGGAGACGGCGGCGATCCGCGCCGCCGACTGGACGGTCGCGTCGCTGCCGCATGATCTGATCGACCGCCGGGTGGAGATCACCGGGCCGGTGGACCGCAAGATGGTGATCAACGCGCTGAACTCCGGCGCCAAGGTCTTCATGGCCGATTTCGAGGATTCCAACACCCCCACTTGGGCCAACCTGATCGAGGGGCAGATCAACCTGCGCGACGCGGTGCGGCGCAGCATCACCCACACTGATGCGGCCACCGGCAAGGCCTACGCGCTGAACGACGAGGTGGCCGTCCTCAAGGTGCGCCCGCGCGGCTGGCATATGGAGGAGAAGCACGTGACGATGGACGGGGAGCCGGTCTCGGCATCCCTGTTCGACTTCGCCCTCTACACCTTCCACAACGCGGCCGAGCTGCTGGCCCGGCACAGCGGCCCCTATTTCTACCTGCCGAAGATCGAAAGCCATTTCGAGGCGCGGCTGTGGAACGAGGTGTTCGCGGTCGCCGAGGATTACCTGAAGCTGCCGCACGGCTGCATCAAGGCGACCGTCCTGATCGAGACCATCCTCGCCGCCTTCGAGATGGACGAAATCCTGTACGAGCTGCGCGAGCGCTCGGCCGGGCTGAACTGCGGGCGCTGGGACTACATCTTCAGCTTCATCAAGAAGTTCCGCAACGATCCGGACGCGGTGATGCCCGACCGCGCCGAGATCACCATGGCGACGCCCTTCCTCCAGTCCTACAGCCTGTTGGCGGTGAAGACCTGCCACCGGCGCGGCGCTCCGGCGATCGGCGGCATGGCGGCCTTCATCCCGGTCCGGAACGACCCCGCCGCCAACGAGGCCGCCTTCTCCAAGGTGCGCGCCGACAAGGAGCGGGAGGCCTCCAACGGCCATGACGGCACCTGGGTGGCGCATCCCGCCCTCGTCCCGGTCGCCCGCGAGGTCTTCGACGCCTACATGCCCGGCCCCAACCAGATCGCCCGCAAGCGCGCCGACGTGTCGGCAACCGCGGCCGACCTGCTGGCGGTGCCCAAGGGGCCGCGCACCGAGGCGGGCCTGCGCCAGAACGTGGCGGTGGGCATCGGCTACATCGAGGCTTGGCTGCGCGGCATCGGCTGCGTGCCCCTGTTCAACCTGATGGAGGACGCGGCCACGGCCGAGATCAGCCGCGCCCAGGTCTGGCAGTGGGTGCACCACCGCGCCGCACTCGACGACGGCCGCACCGTCACCATGGCGCTGGTCGACACCGTCATCGACGGGGAGGTCGCGGCCTGGAAGGAGCGGGTGGGGGAGGAGGCCTTCGCCGCCGGCCGCTACGAGGACGCCGCCCGCCTGTTCCGCGCCCTGGTGGAGGACCGCGACTTCGCCGAATTCCTGACGCTGCCCGCCTACGACCGGCTGGTGGCCGAGGGGGCGTGAGCGCGGGGGTGATGCCGACGGCGACGGGGCGTCGCCTTCCGGCTTGACCGGAGCTCCCCCGCGGCGCGTTGTAGGATCATGAGCGCGATATCCTCCCACCCGACCGACCCCACCCCCGACGGGCCGGTCTTCGACGAGGCGTTCCGGGACCGGCTGGCGGCGCTGCTGCGCTGGCGGCGCGACGTGCGCTGGTTCCGGCGCGACCCGCTGCCGGACGGGCTGCTCGACCGGCTGCTCGACGCCGCCTGCCTCGCCCCATCGGTCGGCAACAGCCAGCCCTGGCGCTTCGTGCTGGTGGAGGATGCCGCCCGCCGCGCGGCGGTGCGGGCCAGCTTCGAATCCTGCAACGCCGAGGCGCTGGCCGGATACGACGGGGAGCAGGCGCGGCTCTACGCCGGGTTGAAGCTGGCCGGTCTGGACGACGCGCCGGTGCAGTTGGCCGTCTTCTGCAACGAGGGCACCGACACCGGCCACGGGCTCGGCCGCCGCACCATGCCGGAGACGCTGCGCTATTCCACCGTCGCCGCGGTGCAGACGCTGTGGCTGGCGGCGCGGGCGGAGGGGGTGGGGTTGGGCTGGGTGTCGATCCTTGATCCGGACGCGGTGACGCGGGATCTCGCGGTGCCCGCGGGCTGGTCGCTGGTCGCCTATCTCTGCCTCGGCTACCCGCGCCAGCCGTCCGACGAGCCGGAACTGGTGCGCACGGGATGGCAGGGCCGCGACCCCGCCGCGCGGGCCCTCCTGCGGCGCTGAGGGCGGACGAACCGCCGCCGCGCGCGTTTTCGCCTATGGCGCGGGCAGGGGAGGCGTGTTATCGAGCACGGTCCCGCGGGGTTGGACCATCCGGCCCGCGCATTCCGCTACCCGCCCGGCTTCCGTTCGCTATGCAGACCTTCCTGGAATTCGAAAAACCCATCGCCGAACTCGAAGGCAAGATCGAGGAGCTGCGACACCTGACCAACCCCGGCGAGGAGATCAACATCGCCGAGGAGGTGGGCAAGCTCCAGATCAAGGTCGACAAGCTGCTGCGCCAGACCTACGCCAAGCTGACGCCGGCGCAGAAGGTGCAGGTGGCGCGCCATCCCAACCGGCCGCATTGCCTGGATTACGTCCGCCATCTGGTGGAGGATTTCACGCCACTGGCCGGCGACCGCTACTTTGCCGAGGATCAGGCGGTGATCGGCGGCCTTGGCCGCTTCCGCGGCCGGTCGGTGGTGGTGATCGGCCAGGAGAAGGGCAACGACACGGACTCGCGTGTCCGCCACAATTTCGGCATGGCCAAGCCCGAGGGCTACCGCAAGGCGCAGCGCCTGATGCAGATGGCCGCGCGCTTCAAGCTGCCGGTGCTCTCGCTGGTCGATACCGCCGGTGCCTATCCCGGCGTCGGCGCCGAGGAGCGCGGGCAGGCGGAGGCCATCGCCCGCAGCATCGAGACCTGCCTGCGCATCGACGTGCCGCTGGTCTCGGCGATCATCGGCGAGGGCGGCTCGGGCGGCGCCATCGCCATCGCCAGCGCCGACCGGGTGCTGATGCTGGAACACGCCATCTATTCCGTCATCTCCCCGGAAGGCTGCGCCTCGATCCTGTGGCGCAACCCCGACATGGCGGGGGAGGCGGCCATCGCGCTGCGCCTGACCAGCCAGGACCTGAAGGAGTTGGGCGTCATCGACAAGGTGGTGAGCGAGCCGATCGGCGGCGCCCACCGCGACCCGTTGGAGACCTGCAAGGCGCTGGGCGACGCCATCGCCGAGTCGCTGGGCGAGCTGGAGGGGCTGGACGGCCCCGATCTGCGCCGCCTGCGCCGGCAGAAATTCCTCGACATGGGCCAGAAGGGGCTGTCCTGAGCATGGCGGCCGACCGCCGCCTCACCCTCGCGATCGCCGCCAACGGCGTCGCCGTGGCGGTGACGGTGGTGCTGATGGTGGCGCTGGCCCCGCTTTTCCCGCCGCCTGCCGTGGCCGACCTCGCCGGTCGGTTGGGGCTGGCGGCGCGGCTGTCGGTGTGGCCGGCGCTGGTGCTGCTGCTGGTGATCCTGGCGGTGATCGCCACCCGCGGCCTGTGCCGGCTGTTCAATCCCATCGACGATCCGGAGACGCGCGTCTACCGCGTCTGCCAGCGGGCGCTGTCCAACACGGTGGAACAGACGCTGCTCTTCCTGCCGGGGCTGACCGCGCTGTGCGCGCTGCTGCCCCTTCAATCGCTGGGCTTTCCGGCTCTGTTCACGCTGCTGTTCGTGGTCGGCCGGGTGCTGTTCTGGACCGGCTACATCCTCCATCCCTTCGCCCGCGCACCGGGCATGGCGATGACGCTGACCGTCAACATGGTGGTGGTGGGCTGGGCGGTGCTTTTGGCGCTGTGAGCGCCTACAGCCACCGCTTGTGCTTGAAGTACAGCATCGGCAGCACCGCCGACAGCAGCATCAGCAGCAACGCGTAGGGATAGCCGAAGCTCCAGTGCTTCTCCGGCATGTGCGCGAAGTTCATGCCGTAGAGGCTGGCGACCAGGGTCGGCGGGAACAGGGCGACCGACAGGACGCTGACGATCTTCACGATCTCGTTCTGCTCGGCGTTGATCCGACCCAGCGTGGTGTCGAGCAGCAGCCCGACCTTCTGGGTCAGGAACAGCGCGTATTCGTCGAGCCCGGTGACGTCCAGCAGGGCGGCGCGCGCCCAGCGTCGGCAGTCCTTGCCGAGGCCCGCCCCCTCGCCGCCAGCCAGGAATTCCAGCATCCGGCGCAGGCTGGTCAGGCTGACATGCGCCTTGCCCACCAGATGGCCGGCATGTCCGATGCGGCGCAATGTGCGGGTGTCGTCGCGGGATTCGCTGCGCGGGCGGAGCGTGTGGCCGTGCAGCGAGCGGGAGCCCATGGTGTCCAGCTCCAGCGCCACCCGGCGCAGCACGCCCGCGGTGCGCTCGACCATCGCCTCGACGACGCCCTCCATCACTGCGACGGGGGTGGCCGAGGCCAGCCCGTCGCGCGACACCTTGCGCCGGAAGGCCAGGAAGGGCTGCGGGTCGATGTGGTGGACGGTGACGAGGTGCGACGGCGTCAGCACGAAGCTGACCGGGATGATGCGGGGCGATTCGGTGTCCGCCCACACCAGCCCCATGACGGTCAGATGCACGCGGCCGGGCAGCACGCGGATGCGGCTGGACTCCTCGATCTCGGCCATCTGCTCGCGGGTGGGCAGGGGGAAGCCGACCAGCCGCTCGGCCCGGTGGCGCTCGTCCGGTGCCGGGTTGACGAGGTCGAGCCACGCGGCGCTGTCGGGCAGGGGGCCGAGCATCGTCTCGGCACCCTTGGACCAGACCAGCCGCCCGCCGTCGTTGACGAAGACATGCAGCATGGGCCGCCCCCGCCGGTCAGACGATCCGGCCGATGCGGCGGGGCTTGACGGGCTGCGGGCTCTTGGGGGCGTCGTCGCCGGGCGGGGCGTCCAGCTCGAGCCGGTCCCCCTCCTGGCGCAACGCTTCCTCCAGCTTGCGGCGGAAGGCACCGCCGTCGCGGCGGCGGTCGAGGAAGTCGCCGACCGCCGCCTTGGCGTTGTCGCGGTCATAGGGCACCTGCCCGAACACCGCCATCTTCGCCTGCTCGATCACCTTCGGATCGAGCCGCTGGCGCAGGGCCGCCATCTGGCGGATCAGCTCCTTGCGCGGGTCGGACATGGGGTCCCCCCTCCTGTCGGGCCGGCGGTGTGCCCTAGTCGCGGCCGATCAGCGTGCCGGCCCCGCCCTCGGTGAAGATTTCCAGCAGCAGAGCGTGCGGCACGCGGCCGTCCAGGATGACCGCCGCGTCCACCCCCTGCTCGACGGCGCCGATGCAGGTCTCGATCTTCGGGATCATCCCGCCGGACGCCGTGCCGTCCTTGATGCAGGCCTGGGCCTGCTCCAGCGTCAGGCGCGGGATCAGGGTCTTCTCCTTGTCCAGCACGCCGGCCACGTCGGTCAGCAGGAAGAAGCGGGTGGCGCCCAGCGCCCCGGCGATGGCGCCGGCCGCGGTGTCGGCGTTGATGTTGTAGGTGTCGCCGTTGCGGTCGAAGCCGATGGGGGCGATCACCGGGATGATGTCGGCCTGGACCAGGCTGTCGATGATCTGCGGGTTGACCTGGTAGGGCTCGCCGACGAATCCCAGGTCCAGCACCTTCTCGATGTTGCTGTCGGGGTCGCGCTGGGTGCGGGTGACCTTGCGGGCGGTCAGGAGCTGCGCGTCCTTGCCGGAGATGCCGACGGACCGGCCGCCGGCCGCGTTGATGGCGGCGACGATCTGCTTGTTGATGGAGCCGGACAGCACCATCTCGACGATCTCCACCGTCTCCCGGTCGGTGACGCGGAGGCCGTCGATGAAGCTGGACTGGATCTTCAGGCGGCTCAGCATCTGGCCGATCTGCGGCCCGCCGCCGTGCACCACCACCGGGTTGATGCCGACCTGCTTCAGCAGCACGATGTCGCGCGCGAACAGCTCGGCCAGCCCGGCGTCGCCCATGGCGTGTCCGCCGTACTTGATCACGAAGGTGCGGCCGGCGTAGCGGCGCATGTAGGGAAGCGCCTCGGACAGCGTCCGGGCCTTCCCCAGCCATTGGTCGCGGGTCGTGTTCTGCACGGCGTTCCCGTCCGGTCGGGGTGGTTGGGCTGGCCGTTTCTTTATCGGATGCGGCGTGCCCTGCCTAGGGGTTTTGCTGGGACCGCCCATCGTCGGTTGCGGGGTCGGCATGCGGGAACGCTTCAAGGTCCCCGCCGGTTTTCGGGGCGGTGACCGCCACCCCGGGGAGTGATCATGAACGACCGCCGCATGCCCGAACCGAAGAGCCCCTTCACCGAGGCGCTCCGCCGATCGCCGAAGGAGAACGCCGAAGACGCCGAACGCCTTTACGACAGCCCCGACCGCCGAACGGTGACCGAGGCGAACCGCAAGATCGGCCGCAAGCCGGACGAGCGCGAGGCGGAGGTGGGCGGCGATCCGGCGGTTTCGACCAACGTCCGCAAACCCTTTTGAGCACGTCCGGAAGGCGGGTGGACCAACGCGGCCCTTTAACCGCGGCACGGTTCGGGTTATGTCAGGTTCATGAACCCGCTCGCCCGCCTCATCATCGAAGCCGGCCCCCTGGCCGCCTTCTTCATCGCCAACTCGCAGGCCGGCATCATGACCGGCACCGCCGTGTTCATGGCCGCCACCACCGTCTCGGTGCTGGTGTCCTGGCATGTCGAGCGCAAGGTGCCGGTCATGCCGGTGGTTGGCGCCGGCTTCGTCATGCTGTTCGGCGGACTGACGCTGTGGCTGAACGACGACCTGTTCATCAAGCTGAAGCCGACGCTGGTCAACCTGCTGTTCGCCACCGTCCTGTTCACCGCCCACATCCTGCGCCGCAACGTGCTGAAGCATCTGCTGGGCGCGGTGATGGCGCTGACCGAGGAGGGGTGGCGCATCCTCGGGATCCGCTGGGCGTGGTTCTTCGTGGTGCTGGCGGTGCTGAACGAGGTGGTCTGGCGCAGCATGACCACCGACGCCTGGGTCAACTTCAAGGTGTTCGGCATCATGCCGCTGACCCTGCTGTTCAGCGCGCTGCAGACGCCCACCATCCTGCGCCACCAGATCCCGGAGGGGACGGCCGCCGGCACGAAGGCCTCCGACAAGGCGGACGAGGCGGCGCGGCCCTGACGCCGCCCTGACGCCACTGGCGCGCGCAGGATCCGGTTGAAGGGCGGGGTGCGCCCCGGTGTATCCTTGCGGCCTCCGGCGCTGGCCGGATCCGACGGAAGGACACCACGATGACGGACGCCACAATGATGGGCGGCACCCCCTATCCCCGCGACCTCGTCGGCTACGGCTCCCGCCCGCCGAAGGCCGACTGGCCGGGCGGGGCGCGCGTGGCCGTGCAGTTCGTGATCAATTACGAGGAGGGCGGGGAGAACTGCGTCCTGCACGGGGATCCCGCCTCCGAAGCCTTCCTGTCGGAGATCGTCGGCGCCCAGCCGATCGCCGGCATGCGGCACATGAACATGGAGTCGATCTACGAGTACGGCAGCCGCGCCGGCTTCTGGCGGCTGCACCGGCTGTTCTCCGAACGCGCCATGCCCGTCACCGTCTACGGCGTCGCCATGGCGCTGGAGCGCAACCCGGCGGCGGTGGAGGCGATGAAGGCCGCGGGGTGGGAGATCGCTACCCACGGCTGGCGCTGGATCGATTACCAGCACCTGCCCGAGGCGGTGGAGCGCGAGCACATGCTGCGCGCCATCGAGGTGCACACCCGCGTCACCGGGGAACGGCCGCTCGGCTGGTACCTCGGCCGCTGCTCGCCCAACACGCGGCGGCTGGTGGTGGAGGAGGGCGGCTTCCTCTACGACGCCGACAGCTACGCCGACGACCTGCCCTATTGGGACGACGCGCATGGCCGTCCCCAGCTCATCGTGCCCTACACGCTGGACGCCAACGACATGCGCTTCGCCACCAACCAGGGCTTCAACAGCGGCGACCAGTTCTTCACCTACCTGAAGGACAGCTTCGATACGCTGTACGAGGAGGGGGCGGAGACGCCGCGCATGATGTCGGTGGGGCTGCACTGCCGGCTGGTCGGCCGGCCCGGTCGTGCCGCGGCGCTGGCGCGCTTCCTGGACCATGTGCGCGCGCATGACCGGGTGTGGGTGGCGCGGCGCATCGACATCGCCCGCCACTGGATCGCCCGCCACCCCTATGCCGGCACCGCCCGCTGATCCTCGCCGGGGTGGACGTTCACGGGCCGGTGGTCACACGGCATCCGCCGCGGTGATCATGCAGCCGCGGCCCAGGGACTTCGCGATGCCGAGGTACCGCTGCACCTCGGCGATCAGCGCGTCCGGCGACGTTCCGGGGGAGGGAATCGCGGTGGCCACCCCCAGGTTCGCCGTCACGATACCGTCGGCATCAGGGCCGGCGCGCTCGATCCCGAGATTGCGGATCGCGAGCAGGATCGTCGCGGCGACCGAGGCCGCGCCGTCGGCATCGGTGTCGCGGAGCAGGCAGGCGAACAGCCCGCCACCGTACCGGGCCGCGAGGTCCTGGGACCGGTGGATCTGCCCCCGGATGGCGCCCGCCACCCGCTGCAGGCAGGTGTCGCCGGCGGCCTGCCCGTACGCGTCGTTGTACGCCCGGAAGGAATCGACATCGACCATGATCAGGGACAGGGGCCGCCCGTCGCGCGCGTCCTGATCCCACAGCGAGGCCAGCTCCCGATCGAAGGCGTCGCGGTTCGCGACTCCGGTCAGGCCGTCCATCGCCAGTGCCCGGCGCAGCGCGTCGATCTGCCGTTTCAGCGTGAGCTGGGTGTTGACGCGGGCGCGGGTGATCGCCGGGTTGATCGGCTTGTGGATGAAATCCACGGCACCCGCCTCGAAGCCCTTCACCTCGTCGTCGGGGTCGAGATTGCCGGTGGCGAAGATCACCGGGATGTTGCGCGTCCGGGGATCGGCCTTGAGGAGACGGCACACCCGATAGCCATCCATGTCCGGCAGTTCCACGTCGAGCAGGACGAGATCCGGAAGATGCTCCCGGCACATCGCCAGCGCGCTCTCGCCGTCGTGGGCCGAGTAGCAGGTGGCGTCGTTCTGGAGCGTCCGGCAGATGAAGCGGTTGAGAAGCTTCTGGTCATCGACCACCAGGATGCGGGCGTGATGACCGAAGTGGGGTTCGGGAGCGACCCCGGCCTCCGCAACACCCGAACTCTGGTCGGGCCCTGGGTGAGGACGTTGTCCGTCTTGCAGCATCATCGTGTTCACGTCGTCCCTTGCCGTCGCCCATGCGGTGCCGAACCGCCCTGGGTCGGCGGGGAGCAAGCGGCGTGCCGGATCCGGACCGGCGGCAGGGGGCCGTGGGACAAGCCTTCCATCGCCCGGCCGTCCGGTGGCGGACCCGCAGATCGATAGGGCGTTTGCAAACTGCATCGCATTCGGCGAAGCCGGGGCCGGCCGCCGCTTCACGCCGCCATGATGTCCTTGCGGATGATGCGGACCGCCGGGAGACGCATGGTCATGGTGGTGCCGACCCCGACCGTACTCTCGCAACCCAGCGAGCCGCCGTGCAGCTCCATCAGGTTCTTGGAGATGGACAGGCCGAGCCCGGTCCCGTCATAGCGCCGGCTGATGGAGGTGTCGGCCTGCCGGAAAGGCTGGAACAGGTGGGCCATGAAGTCCTCCGGGATGCCGATTCCGGTGTCCGACACCGCGATGGCGAGGCCGCCATCCTCCTCGATCCGGACGGACACGGTGATCCGGCCGCCGGACGGCGTGAACTTCACGGCGTTGGACAGCAGGTTGTTGATCACCTGCCGGAAGGCGCGGCGGTCCACCCACATCGGCGGCACCGGGCGCGGCGACGCCACCGTGAGGACGAGGCCGTTCTCCTCCGCCCGGTCGCGCAGCGCCATCAGGCACTGGTCGATGATCTGGTTGGGATCGATCCGCTCCTCGTTCAGCTCGTAGCGGCCGCTCTCGATCTTCGCCATGTCGAGCACCGCGTTGACGATCGCCAGCAGGTGCTGCCCGCTGTCGTGGATGTCGCGCGCGCAGGACTTCTGACGCTCGTTGAGCTTGCCGAAGAACTCGCTGTCGAGGATTTCCGAGAAACCGATGATGGCGTTGAGCGGCGTGCGCAGCTCGTGGCTCATGTTCGACAGGAACTCGCTCTTGGCGCGGTTGGCCATCTCCGCCTGGCTGCGCGAGGCGAGGAGCTCCGCCTCGTGCTGCTTGCGCCGGGTGATGTCGCGGATGACCCCGACGAACACCCGCTCCTCCTCCTCCGCCCCGTGGCTGCCGAGCCGCAGCTCGCTCACCGCCAGCGTCATCGGGAAGAAGCTGCCGTCGCGGCGCTGGGCCATCACCTCGCGGTCGGTCCCGCCGGCGCGCGGATCGCCGGCCGCCTGGGGGGCCGGCGACCAGCCGCCATGGTCGTGGCGGACGGCGCTGGGGATCAGCAGCCGGACCGACTGGCCGATCGCCTCCTCCCGCCGGTAGCCGAACAGCGACTCGGCGGCAGGGTTGAAGGTCTCGATCCGGCCGTGCACGTCGATGGTGACGACCGCGTCCACCATCGAATCGAGGATGCCCCGCACGCGCCGCGACAGCCGGTCCAGCCGGTCGCGGTCCTGTTCATGCCGGGTGTGCTGCTCGGTCATGTGCCAGGTCATCAGCATGATCGCCAGCGTCGCCGCCAGCGCCAGCGCGCCGTGCAGCATGGCCGTGCGCCACCAGCCGGCCAGCGCCTCCGTCAGCGAGGCGCTGGCGACCACCACCAGCGGCGCCTCCGACAGCCGGCGGAAGGCGGTGACCCGGCGGTCGCCGTCGATGGGGTCGGTCAGGGTGACCGTGTTGCGCAGGACGCCGGCGCGCAGGTCGCTCTGCACCTCCGGCCAATCGACCAGCGAGCGGATGCGGTTGGGCGGGGTGGACAGCAGGATCATGCCGTCGGCCGCCGCCAGCGTCACCGTTCCGCGGGTGCCGACGCTGTGCTCGGCCAGCCGCATGCCGAGCACCTGCAGGTCGATCAGGATGACGATGACCCCGTTGAAGGTGCCGTCGCGACGCCCCCAGCGCCGGCTGAGCGGCACCACCGGGGCGTCGGGCGAGAACTGGTTGACGATCGGCTGGCCGATGTAGAGCCCGATGTCCGTCCGGTCGCGGTGCAGCGTGAAATAGGAGCGGTCGGCGAAGGCGACCGACGCCGCCTCCTCGCGCCCGCTGTGGTTCAGGAGCTGGCCGTCGGGTCCCAGCACCAGGATGTTGGCGATCTGCGGGAAGCCGGCGCGCAGCATCCGCAGCGTCTCGTTGATGGCGCCCGGCGCGGTGTTCACCGCGGCCGGCAGGCGGTTGAGCTGGTGGGCGATGTCGGTGAACAGCCGATCGACGCCGAACAGCGTGTGCGCCGCCCGGTCCTCCAGCATCAGCGCCAGCTTCTCCACGTCCATCTCGACGCGGCCGAGGGCGGCGTTGCGCTGGAGCAGCAGGCTGTAGGCGATCAGCCCGTTGACGGCGAGCACGAAGATGACGCCCGAGGCGACCATCAGGAAGCGCACGGATCGGAACAGCCGCCGCAGCCGCGACACCGGCTGCTGCACGTCCATCGTCGAGTGGGTCGGAACGCGAGCCACCATCAACCTCACGCCGTGGTCCCGGCCGGTCCGGAGGCGCGACCCGCATCGGCCGCTTTCCCGGACGGTCTAGCCCGATCGTTGTATCATTTTGTAACGTGTTTGCCCCGGCTCATACAACTGCGACACTTGGCCCACGCGTCGGGCCCATGAGGCGCCGGCGACGTTGCTCCGGGGGCCGTCCTGCGATAGGTAGAGCCCACACGCCCGCTTCCGCCGCCCGGACCAGCCAGCCGCCCATGCCCGAAGGACCGCTTTCGCTCTATCGCGCCAAGCGCGGCACCGGCACGTTGCGTCCCGATCCGGACCAAGCCCTGGCCGCCGAGAAGCTGCAGAGCCTGTATCAGGCGCTGAGGAACTACCGCCCGCAGGCGCCGTCGGCGCGTGGCAGCTGGCGCGAGCGGCTGGGGCTGGCCCGCCGCCCCGACCCGGCCCCGCAGGGGCTCTACATGTATGGCGGGGTCGGGCGGGGAAAGTCCATGCTGATGGACCTGTTCTTCGAGACCGCCCCGGTCGAGCGCAAGCGCCGCGTCCATTTCCACGAGTTCATGCTGGAGGTGCACGAGCGCATCCACCAGCACCGGGAAGCCACCCGCGGCCAGGCCAAGGACGCCGACGACGCCATCCCCGAGCTGGCCCGCCGGCTGGCGGACGAGGCGTGGCTGCTCTGCTTCGACGAGTTCCACGTCACCAACATCGCCGACGCGATGATCCTGGGCCGGCTGTTCACCAGCCTGTTCGAGCTGGGGGTGGTGGTGGTGGCGACCAGCAACTGGCCGCCCGACCAGCTCTACAAGGACGGGCTGCAGCGCGACCTGTTCCTTCCCTTCATCGCGCTGTTGAAGGAGAAGCTGGACGTGCTGGCGCTGGAAGGGCCGGTGGACTACCGGCTCGACCGGCTGTCGGGCAAGCCGGTCTACCACTGGCCACTCGGTCCCGCCACCGACGAGCGCATGCGCGAGGTCTTCGCCGGGCTGACCGACGGCGTGCCCGCCTGCCCCACCCATCTGCTGGTGCACGGCCGCCGGGTGGACATCGAGCGGGCGGCCAAGGGCGTGGCCTGGGTGAATTTCTGGGATCTCTGCGGCAAGCCCTTCGGCGCCGCCGACTACATCGCGCTCGCCACCCATTACCACACGGTGCTGATCGACGAGATCCCGAAGATGAGCGACGAGCGGCGCAACGAGGCCAAGCGCTTCATGACGCTGATCGACGAGCTGTACGAGCACAAGGTCAACGTGGTCGCCGCCGCCGACGCCCCGCCCGAACGCCTCTACCCCGAAGGCACCCACGCCTTCGAGTTCGAGCGCACCGTCAGCCGCCTGATGGAGATGCAGAGCGAGGACTACCTGCGCCGCCAGCACCTGACGTGATGGTCTCCGGCGGACCGGCGATCAGCCGGCCGGCGGACCGGGGACCCGCGGCAGGGCGACGCTGATCGTGGTTCCGACACCGAGGCGGGACTCCGCGGTGATGGGGTGGCCGAGGCGGTCCGCCAGCGCCTTCACGATGAACAGTCCGAGGCCGAGGCCGCCGATGCCGTCCCCGGTTTCCACGCGGTAGAACTCCTCGAAGACGTCGGCCAGCGCGCTCTCCGGAATGCCACGGCCGGAATCGCGGACATCGATCCACAGCCAGTCGCCGGCGGTGCGGCACACGACCCGGATGTCACCCCGGTCGGTGTATTTGATGGCGTTGTCGATGAGGTTGTGGAGGATGCGCGACGCGATCAGCCGGTCCGTCCGCACCATCAGGCCGCCGCCGACCCCTTCCAGGTGCCAGCGCAGCCCCTTGGCTTCGGCGGCCAGCCGGAAGGTCGCCTCGGCGTGCGTCGCCAGATCATCCACCGGGACGTCTTCGAGCCGGACGGCGACCGTGCCGTCGTCCATCCGCACCAGGTCCTGAACGCCTTCCAGCAGGCGCCTCGCGACGCCCAAACAATGCTTCATCGTCGTCACGTAGGCCGCGTCGCGGCCGGTCACCTGGCGCGACAGGGCGTCGGTGGCGAGGGTCAGCGCATGGATCGGCTGGCGCAGGTCATGGTTCAGCGCCGCCAGAAGACGGGTGCGCGCCGCGTTCGCCCGCACCACCTCCATGGCCCGGGCCTGCGCGGCTTCGGCGGTTCCCTGCAATGATTCGAGAAGGCGGACGTTGGACAGCGCCAGGGCCGCCGAGCGGGCAACGGCCCGCAGCCGGGCGACGGCATCCGGATCGGGCGTGTGTCGCGTCGCCCAGTAGGCGCCGATGGCGGCGATCGGATCGGGCGCGCCGACGGGCACCATGACGAGGCTCTTCACGAAGGTGGGCCGGTAGGCGTCATGCGGAATGCGCGGGTCGGCGTAGATGTCCGGGATGACCGCGGCCTGGCCGGTCAGCATCGCCCAGCCCGAGATGCAGGTGTGCATGGGAAACCGCTGTCCCTTCCACAGCGGGCTGATCGCGTCCTCTTCGACGTAATGGCACAGGTCGCCGTCGCGCAGCACGATGGTGATGCCGTCGGCGCCCGTCATGCGGCGCACCACGTTGCGCAGGACGGCGATCACGGCCGGCAGGTCGCGGGCGAAGAACAGCCGTTCGTTCAGATCGACGATCGCCGCCAGCGGATCGTCATCACGCAGGGCGGACGGTCGCAGGGCATCGCTGTCGGCAGCGGACATCGGCCATGGTTTCCTGGGGTTCATCACACGGACACCGGCGTGCGTGAGGACCCGCACGAACGCATCACGCCGCGGATCATAACGCAGTACAACCGCCTCCGCATCCGCCAACTCCAGCGTGGCCGTTGGCTGGCAACCCGGGCATCGCGTCGGCGGGGAGATTCTCGGCGCGGGCCACCCGTGCCGGCGGCGCGCGACATGGCGTCGGTTTGACCCACATCATCGCCACCCGCGGCGGAACCGGGTAGAAGCAGGGCCGTACCCCCGCCCGGGAGCCTCGGTTTGGAACCCTCCTCCGTCCTGGCGTTCCTGCACGCCGGTCTTGCCCAGTGCGCCGTGGTCATCGACCGCGACGCCGGCACCTTGCTGGCCCTGCTCACCGCCGGGCTCGTGGGCGGGGGTACGCATTGCGCCGGCATGTGCGGCCCCTTTGTGCTGGCGCAGGTCACGGCGCGGCTGGAGCGGCTGCCGGTGGCGCGCATGAGCGAGCTGCGCCGGCTGACCGGCGCCGCCGTGCTTCCCTACCATCTCGGCCGCGCCACCAGCTACGCCGGCATCGGCGCCGTGGCGGCGCTGGTGGCCGGCCATCTCGGCGCGCTGCCCGGCCTGAAATGGCTGTCGGCGGCGCTGCTGGCCTTTGCCGCGCTGTTCTTCCTGGGTTTCGCGGTCAAGGGTCTCGCCGCCTGGCTGCCGGCGTCCGGCGGCGGCTTCGGCCGCTGGTGGGGCGACCGGGTGGCGGTGGCGGCCCGGCCGCTGTTCGGCAACCCGTCGGGCTGGCGCGGCTACGGGCTCGGCGTCGCGCTGGGCTTCATCCCCTGCGGCCTGCTCTACGGCGCGGTGGCGGTTGCGGCGGCCAGCGGCGATCCGCTGACCGGGGCGCTGGGCATGCTGGCCTTCGCCCTCGGCACCCTGCCCAGCCTGCTGGCGGTGGGGCTGGCCGGGCACCTTGCCGGTCTGGCCTGGCGGGGGGCGGTGCTGCGCGCGGCCCCCGTGATCATGACCGTGAACGCCGGGGTGCTCGCCTGGATGGCGTGGCGGCTGGCCGCCTGACCTCTCCTCTCAAACCCCGCAGGTGCCGCCGCCCTTCAGCGCGTCGGCCAGCCGGGCCTCGGCGCTGCCGGGCTTGAGCGGCTGCTGCTGGCTCTCGTGCGGGGACCAGCCGGCGAGATACAGCACCTGGAAGCTGGCGGCGATCCGCCCGTCGGGCTCGGCGTGGCGCTCGGCGTAGAGGGCGGCGGCGTGGAACAGCAGGTCGCGGCGCATCGGCACCTTGCGGCGGGCCAGAACGGCGTTGGTCTCCCCCATGCCGCGCAGGTCGCGCATCAACCCCAGCGCGTCGGCGTATGTGACGGTGATGGTCTCGCGGTCGACGACCGGCAGGGCGAAGCCGGCCCGCTGCATCAGCCCGCCGATGTCGCGCACCTCGGCGAAGGGGGACACCCGCGGCGACACGCCGCCGGACACCGCCATCTCCGCCTCGTAGAGGCAGCGGCGCAGCTCGGCCAGCGTCTCCCCGCCCAGCATGGCGGCGCAGAAGAAGCCGTCCGGCTTCAGCGCGCGCCGCACCTGCACCAGCGCCCCCGGCAGGTCGTTGACCCAGTGCAGCGACAGGTTGCTGACCGCGAGGTCGAAGCTGCCGTCGGCGAAGGGCAGGAACTCCTCGTCCGCCGTCACGGCGGGGGTACCGGCGAGCGCCGCGAAGGCCGGCGACAGGTCGCAGGAGACCAGCCGCTCGATGCCCTTGCGCCCGGCCAGCGCGCGGCGGATCGCGCCGTCGTGGCAGCCGAGGTCGAGTGCGGTGGGGAAGCCGCGCTTCACGTCCTCCAGCCGGTCGGCCAGACGTTCGGCGATCTCCTCGAAAAGGAAGGCGTGCGCCGCGAAGCGCGGGGCCGCGCGGTCGCGCCGGCGGCGGACCAGGGCGCGGTCGAAGACGGTCATCGTGTCGGTGTCGGTCATGCCCGCACTATATCCCGGCCGGCGCTCGCGACAACCGTCGGCGTCCAGGGCCGCGCCAGGGCGGGTCGGGATGCCCGGGCTCCGCCGAAGAATGGGATGCCAGTTTACTCTCAGTTCCGTACCGCAATGGATGGTTGGTGCGGCGTACTCAGTCGACGGAATGGTCGAAATCGGAGAACAGGCGGCAAAGGCCCTCCGCGTAGATGTATCGTGGCGGACAGCCATGCTTTCCCGGCGGGGTTATGTGGAGAACGCAGAATCCCGTATGGAATTCGACGCAACAGCGGCCGTTGCGGCGCCCGACGCAGGTGCACCCCAGCTCCAACTCGCCGTTGGCCACCAAGACGTCACCGGAAATCTGCGTGCGCCCGCAGCCGCCGATGATGGCGCTGGCGCCCGGCAGGACGGTGACGCTGTTCGCGGAGCTGTCGCCGCTCATCTCCAGATCGCCCTGGTTCGTCACGCCCTGGCGGATGGACGTCGAGCCGGGCCTGCTGTTGCCGCCGATCCGGGTGCTGGCGGAGCCGCTGGTGGCGGTCGTGTCGACCGGGCCGCCAATGTAGACGCTCGTCGGCGCATTCGGTTGCGGCGTGCCGATCTCGTTGGTGGCTCTGTTTCCGTTCCGTGCCGTCGCCGTCACGCCGCCATCGATGCGCACGGAGGACTGGTAATCACCGGTCGGCTGCGCACCCGCCGACTGCCCGACCACGATGAGCGCCACCGCGAGCACGAGACGCGCCAGCCATTCCCGGGAACCTTTGCACCAGCGCTCCGCCATCGCCCGTCTCCTGCCCGTCGCTGCGTGGTCCGCCTGCCGTTGGCCTTCCTCAGCGCGGAAGGATGATCGTTCGCCCGGTGTCGCGGTACAGCCCGCCGAGCTGGTCGAGGTGGCGCAGCGACTCGACACGGTCCAGCTCCCGCTCGGCGGCGGTGGCGGCTCTTGCACCCGGATGGGTGTAGTCGATGAACAGGACCACACCTTCGAGCCCGCCTTCGGACAGCTCCCGGATCAGCCGCTCTGTGCGGATGGCCGACTCGGTGCGGCGGAGCGCCCGTTCCGCGTCCGACGGACCAAGGGATGTCAGCGGGCCATCCGACGCCGGAACGGCCACTCTTTCCTCGACGACCACATGGATCGGCACCACCGTCGGCACTATGGTGGCGGCGGTCGACGCACCCTTTCCATGCCGGGTACCGGACGGCGGTGCGTCCCTGTCCTGGCAGGCACGGCCGGGGTCATCCGGTTTCGGTGTCTCCCACGGCACCGGCGCGGCGCGGCAGGGAAGCGAGCCGTCCGAGCCCAGGACGATGCGATCCGACGCTCCGCCCGCGGCGGCGGGAAGGACGGGGGTGGCGAGCAGCAGCCCTGCCAGTCCGGCCAAGCACAGTCGCCGCCATGAACCCGTGGTGTGTTGCCCGTGCGCGATGGTCATCGCGACCACTCCCTAGAAGGAGATCTTGCGGACGCTCGTGTTCAGGGAATCGACCGCCTGATGCTTGTATATGGGGTAGCCGAGCCCCCCCTGCCATTCCATGCGCAGAGGGGTCAGATCGGGCTGCTCCAAGGGCGTCGGGCGGTTGCGGCCGGTGTAGTCGGCCGTGGTCGCGATGCACGCCACCCCGTCGGAGGTGGCCCCGTCATACTTCAACTCGAAATGCTCGTCGGACGCGGGGATGCCCAGCGTTTGCCCGGGCAGCACATGGTTGTCCGGCTGGAACCGGTTGGGGAATATCCGTGCCACCTTGGTGGAGCCTTCGTTCGTGTACTGAAAATAGCAGTAGAGTCGTGCTGGGGCCTGCACGGTCACCGCCAAATGGACGTTGTCGCCGTGCTGCAACCGTTCATTGGTGATCCGAAGGGCCAGCCCGAAGGGGTCGCGACCGTCCTCGGCCGTCCTGCCGGGTGGTTTGGGCGGTGTGGTGGCCGGATCCCGCTCCTCCGCCTGTGCCTGGAGTATCGGTGCCGGCAGCAAATTCTCGTTGTAGAGGCTGTGGAACAGCGGGAAATCGATGCGCCCGTCACCCTGGAGACCGCGCCGGATCTTGGCCCCTGTGATGGCGCGTTGCAGCGCCTCGGACATCAGCCCATCCACCGGACCGTGGTAGTCGCCACCGGCTCGCAACGCCGTCTGGACAGCGCGGGTGCGCGCCTCGGGATCGAGCTCGTCGTAGAGCCTGCGCGCCGCCTGCATGGTCGCCGGGTTGGTCGATTCCATCTCCAGGCACCGATGGTACGGGACGTGGGTGTATTTTCCCAGGAGTTCGATCAGGCTGTATTCCAGCAAGGTGCGCACCGCCTGGCTGCGACCCTCCCTCTGGGTCGAACTCAGCGAAATCGAGAGTGCCGCCCCCATGCTCCCGTTGTGGATCAGACCGCGAGACGATTGCGACTCGCCGCTGGAGATGACGGTGATGGTGTTGCTGGTCGTCATGCCGGGGACGATGGTCTCGTCGGCCAGGTTGGCGAGCTGAAGATCGATGGTGATGTTTTCGAGCGACTGGTTCCGCCCCGCGGACAATGAGACCCAGGGGAGCGTCACGGCGCCGGAAGCACCGTCGGTGGCGACGCTGTTGTCGATCTGCGAGATCGACCCGCGGATATAGACATTTGGCCGGCGGGCCGTCGGCTGCAGGCCATAGGTCTGACGCAGCCTGGCGACCCGGCTGGTGGCCCCTTCGATGTGGCGGTATTCGAACCCGTTGCTGCGCGCGGTCATGTCGGAGATGGCGTTGATGATCATGTCATCGGTGCTGACCTTGACCGTCTGGGAGGGGTCCTGGATCAATTCGCTGGTGATCGGTATCATCTTGCGCCCGCCGTCCAGAAGAAGCTGGTCCATGCAGCTTTTGGCCTGGCTCAGGCTGGTGATGGTCCGGACGATCGGTGTCGTCGGCTGCGCCAGGGTTGGTGCCTTTCCCGGATCGGTGACGCATCCCGTAAGCGCGATCACCATCGAACAGGCCGCACACACCCGGATCCCACGCCGCGCCATCATCCCACCACCCTCGATCGTCACTGCGGGCACACCACGATGACGTCGCCGATCACGACGGTGGTGTTCGGCTGCACCTCCTCCATCTCCTCGATCAGCGAGTTCGGCAGTTGGCCGGGGCGGCGATGCGCCGGGGCGCCGATCCGGGTGGTGCCGTCGGTGCTGCACGGATTCACCGTGTCGCGTGGCAGAAGCGAGCCGCCGGAACGGCCGACATGCTGCATCGCGCGGGCCTCGGCCTCGTTCATCCGGGCCGCCGCCCCGGCCGGCATTCCGGTCGGATCCTGGGCATAGGACGGTCCCGCCGCGGTCGTGGCGGTCAAGCACAGCGCCCCCGCCAGAATCATCGACGCTGCGGATGCCGGACAACACAAGAACAGATGACGCATGGGCATTTTCCCATTGTGAACGCGATCGGCGACGGCCGGCGATCCGTCCGGCGAACACGGTGGAGTGGAGCGGCGAGGCGCGACCGGCCGCTCCCCCCTTCCGTTCGGTCAGTTGCCGCAGATCTTCGGCCCGATCGACGCGATGTGGTTCTCCGCGCAGGAGCCGCGGCCCGTCGCCTCGGCGGTCACGTCGCCGTTGACTTCGCTGCGCAACTGGACGTCGCCGGTCACCGATCCGCCGGTCACGGAGCTGATGGAGTTGGAGGCGCGGGAATTCTCACCGCTCGCCCGCGCCGTGACACCACCGCCGACCCGGGCCTGGGCATCGACCCGCCCGTTGACCACCGGCCCGTTCAGGGCCGCGGCGCCGGTGCGGTTCTCAAGATCGACGGCAACCCCGCCCTGTTGGGCCATCGCGATGGCCGGCACGGAAAGGAGGGCGACGAAGGCAACGATCGCTGACAGTCTCATGTCGAGTTCCTCGATGATGGTTAAGGCTCACTGGTTGTGCGTCATGGCCGTAAGTTTTCGATGGTGCTTCATTGCTGTGCGCAGGGGTGGGTGGCGGGTGGACATGCCTGCGAGCCCGTGCTCCTGGCGCCATTCACCTCGACCGATGCATCGCCGGCACCGGCGTGGCAGATGCACCCGACTTGGTTGGCCGAACGCTCCCCCCTGGCGACGGTGCGTCCCGTGCGGACGGTGACCCGGACATTTCCGGAGATCACCGGGGGAGGCGATGTCGTGAAAGCGGCGGAATCGCTGGAGGGGCATGGTGATCCGGTGCACGCGCTGGCTACGGCACCCATCCACGACACCGAGACGGCAAGCACTGCCGCAAGGGCGACCCCCGATGTGGGGCGTTTGGTTGATGGCTTGCGCAGATCGACCTCCCCGAGACGGAAAACTGCAGGACTTTCAGCCCTCTTCAATTGCATCCATCCGTTTCGTTGAGATTCTTTAGTATAAACAACCGAGAAAATTCAACCCTCAATCACATGTTTCTGTAAGGAGAGCCGAATTGTATTTGTGTACAAACGTTAAGCTCGTTCTTGTGACCGTGATCACAAAAATATCGCGTCAAAAGTGTCTCGACGGTATGCTGGGCGCGTGTGATTCCGGCTCCTGACGGACTCGTGAAACCGAGACGGCAGCCCGGTCGCTTGAGCGGAGGCATGGGGATGCACGAAACGATGAGTGGATCAAGCAGGCTGCGGATTTGCCGTCTCGTCGTGACCTGCGCCATCGCGGCTGGCGCCATCGCCGCCGGTCCATCGAGGGCACAGGCACAGTCCGGCGAGGTTTTCGGCGAAACCGTGTATTTCCAGAAGTCTCCGGGTGTGCAGGCGCTGGTGTCGGATTGGACGGGGGAAACGCAGACCATCCGGTGGTTCGGCAAGACCCCGGTGGCGGCGCTTGCGGAAAAGGAGCTCGTTGTTCGGGGCGGTTTGAACATCCTCCCCACCAATCCGTCCCAACCCGAGCCCCGTCCGGCCGTGCCGACGCCTCCCCATCCCGTCCGTCACGACTCCGTTCAGCGGCCCGCGCACGCCGGCTGTGGCAACAAGCCCGCGGCGGGCAAGAAGTACGGCTTCGCGATTGAATTCGAATTCGCAAAAAGCGATATCCGCCCGGACGGAGCGCGCATGCTCGATGATATCGGGCAGGCGCTGGCCGCGGCCCCGAATGTGCGCATGATCATCGCCGGACATACGGACTCGGTGGGCGGACCGGACTACAACTGTGCATTGTCGCGACTGCGTGCCGAAGCGACAAAGGCCTATCTGATCGACCGGTTCGGAATCGGTGGCGATCGTCTGGAGGTGCGTTGGTACGGAATGAGCGATCCGCTCCAGGGGCTTCCGGAATCCGATGGCCGCAACCGGCGTGTGGATTTCCAGAAGGTCAACTGACATTTTCTGGTGCTGACGAACTGCATTCGGCCATTCCTGCGATGGCGCCGGCACTCTCCGGCCGGCTGGGACAATCGAGAATGGTCATTGGATGACTCCCGCTCCGACGGCTCGAGTGTGTCATTCTCAAAGACAGCCTGCATGGAACCGCGGGCGAACCCGCGCGACGGAGGCCGGCATGATGGGAATTGACGAGGCGATCGGCGTCACCCACGAGGCGCTGATGGTGATCATGCATCTGACCATGCCGATCCTGCTGGTCACCACCGCCATCGGCATGGTGCTGACCATCTTCCAGTCGGTCACCCACATCAACGAGACGACGCTTCAGCAGGACCTGAAGATCTTCGTGACGCTGCTGATGCTGTTCATTGGCGCGCCGCTGCTCTACGACGCGCTGCGCGATTACACGCTGGTGGTCTTCGACCGCATCAATGCGATGGCTCCGCCGCCCTAGGAGCAGGGCGGGCCGCGCGGTCGTCGCACAGGGCGATCAGGTCGATGTGGATCCCATGCGCGGTCAGGGTCGCCTGCGCGTAGGTGGTGTACAGACGTTCCAGCACGGACAGTCCGGCCTCCGCACGGGCGGCGGCGGTGCCCTCCAGTTCGTCGATGGCGCGCCGAATGGAGTCGCGCTGCGGCATCGAACGTCTCCTGTCCTGAAATCGGACCCCGTATCGACCATGCCGGTTTCGGGTCCGCACCTTCCATGTGGGGCGGGTTGGCCGCTCCTGCAACGACGATCCGCGGCGGCCGATGCGTGGTGCGGTCTTCACCACAGGCGCCGGAGCGGGCACAGTGCCTGTATGCCGGTTCCGCCCACCCTCCGCCGCGCCGCGCTGACGGTGCTCGATGCTCTGCTGCCGCCGCGCTGCCTGTCCTGCGGGGAGCCGGTGGACCGGCAGGGGGGCCTGTGCGCCCGCTGCTGGAGCGGGCTGGTCTTCGTGGAGGCGCCCCACTGCGCCTGCTGCGGGCTGCCCTTTCCTTATCCGGTGGAGGGCGAGAACCGTTGCGGCGCCTGCCTGCGGGAAGCGCCGCCTTACGGCCGTGCCCGTTCGGTGCTGGTCTACGACGACGCCAGCCGGCCGCTGATCCTGGCCTTCAAGCACGCCGACCGGACACACGCCGCCGCCGCCTTCGGAACGTGGCTGGCGCGGGCGGGGGCCGGGGTGCTGGAGGGGGCGGATCTGCTGGTGCCGGTCCCGCTGCACCGTTGGCGCCTGTTCCGCCGCCGCTACAACCAGGCCGCCCTGTTGGCTCTGGCGGTCGGGCGGGCCGCCGGTTTGCGGGTGGTGCCGGACCTGCTGGTGCGGCGTCGGCAAACGCCGACCCAGGGCGGGCTGGACCGCGACGGGCGCCGGCGCAACGTCGCCGGGGCCTTCGCGCTCGGCCGTGGCCGGGCGGCGGCGGTTGCCGGCCGGCGTGTGGTGCTGGTGGATGATGTGCTGACCACCGGGGCCACCGTGTCGGAATGCGCGCGGGTGCTGCTGCGCGCCGGGGCCGCCGGGGTGGACGTGCTGACGCTCGCCCGCGTGGTGCGCGGGTGAGAGAGGCACGGTGCCGCGTCTGGCGTTCGCCGGTTGGGGCATCATATACTCGTGATCGAAACCGGAGAGGCCCAGCGATGCCCGACGTCGTGATCTACACCACGCCCTTCTGCCCCTACTGCGCCCGTGCCAAGCGCCTGCTCGACGGCAAGGGAGTCTCCTACGAGGAGATCGACCTGTACGTCCAGCCCGGCCGCCGCGACGAGATGGTGCAGCGCGCCGAGGGGCGGACGACGGTCCCGCAGGTCTTCATCGACGGCAAGCCCTATGGCGGCAGCGACGACATCCACGCGCTGGACCGTGCCGGCAAGCTGGACCCGCTGCTCGGCATCGGCGCGTGACCACGCTGCGCGCCGCCTGCGTCCAGGTCAACGCGGGGCCGGAGATCGGCCCCAACCTGGAGGCCGCCGGGACCCTGGTGCGGCGCGCCCGCGACGCCGGGGCCGAGCTGATCACCCTGCCCGAGAACGTATCGCTGATCGTGCAGGGCCGCGAGAATGTTCTGGCCCGCGTGAAGCCGGAAGCGGAGCACCCCGCCATTCCCGTCTTCGCCGGTCTGGCGCGGGAGACCGGGGCCTGGATCCTCGCCGGGTCGCTGGGCATCCTGCTGGAGGAGGGGCGGGTCGCCAACCGCAGCTATCTGTTCGGTGCCGACGGCTCGATCGTCGCCCGCTACGACAAGATCCACATGTTCGACGTCGACCTGAAGGGGGGCGAGCGTTACCGAGAATCCGCCACCTTCCGGCCCGGCGACCGCGCCGTCGTCGCCGACACGCCCTGGGCACGGGTCGGCATGACGGTCTGCTACGACCTGCGCTTCCCGCAGCTCTACCGGGCGCTCGCCAGGGCGGGGGCCGACATCCTGACGGTGCCGGCGGCCTTCACCGTACCGACCGGACGCGCCCACTGGCACGTGCTGCTGCGCGCCCGCGCCATCGAGACCGGCTGCTTCGTGCTGGCCCCGGCGCAGACCGGCACCCACGACCAGGGACGCCTGACCTACGGCCATTCCCTGATCGTCGCCCCCTGGGGCGAGGTGCTGGCCGACGGTGGGGAGGAGGTCGGTGTCGTGACAGCCGACCTCGACCTCGACCTTGTGGCGGAAGCGCGGGGCATGGTGCCGGCGCTGACCCACGACCGGGCGTTCGAGGGGCCGTGATCCTCACGCGGCCGGCAACGGCCGCGGCTCCGGGTCGCCGTCCAGGCCGGCGCCGGGGGCGAGGTCGTTGACGGCGCAGATGCGCTGCATGACCGCGGCCTTCGGGCTCGCCACCTCGCCATGCTCGTAGGCGACGACCTGCAGCCGGCCGCGCACCAGATCCAGCAGCTCGCCGTTGCGCAGCAGGAAGGCGGGTGACGACGGCCGGCCGAATCGGGCGTTGCCGAGCGCGAAGGTCTCGTACAGCAGCACCCCGCCGGGGGCGAGCGCGTCCAGCAATGCGGGCAGCAGCGGCCGGTACAGGTAGTTGGTCACCACGATCCCGGCGAAGCGGCGGTCCGGCGGCAGTGGCCAGGGCGCGCCGTTCTCCAGGTCGGCGCCCAGCAGCGTCACGTCCGGCGCACCCTCCATGTCGGCGACGCCGCGCAGGTCGAGATCGATCCCGGTGACCGGGTGCCCGCGCCGGGCGAACAGCCGCAGATGCCGCCCGGCCCCGCAGGCGACGTCGAGCACCGGCCCGCCGGCCGGAATCAGCGGCGCGAAGCGGTCCACCCAGCGGGACGGCGGGGACAGGGCGTGCGGACGGAGGGTGCTGGTCATGCGCTGTGCTCCGGAAACCACGGAAATCTTCGGTTCGATGCCGGGCCATTGACGGGCAATCCGGCGCCCGGTGCATTATATGGGTCTTTGCCGGCGGTCGACCGGTCGGAATGAGGGACCCCACGGGGTATGATCGTCTTCGAACTCAAGTGCTCGTCGGACCACCGATTCGAGGCGTGGTTCCGCGATGGTGCCGCCTATGACGCCCAGGTGCGGGACGGTGCGCTGGCCTGTCCGCTGTGCGGCGATCACGCCGTGTCCAAGGCGCCGATGGCCCCGCGCATCGCCAAGGCGCGCGAGGCGGCGCCGGACGACCGAGAGAGGCGGGCGCAGGCCGAGGTGCTGAAGCAACTCCGCGAGGTCCGCAAGGCGGTGGAAGACAACTGCGACTATGTCGGCGATCGTTTTGCCGAAGAAGCCCGCCGCATCCATTACGGCGAGACGGACGCGCGCGGTATTTATGGTGAGACCACGTCCCAAGAAGCCGAAGAGTTGCGCGAAGAGGGTGTGACATTTCAACGCATACCATGGCTGCCCAGGACCGGCTCATAACTTTCGCGTACGAAGAAAAGCCTCTGAAAATCCGCGTGTTCAGCCGCTTCGCTTCCGCTTGGGTGCGGTGCGGAACAACAATCTTGCGCCCCGTCAAGCTGGTATCGCGGTTTTGACCTGAATCAATGAGGTTGACCGCCCTACAGCGTACAAAGACATTGCCAAGCCGAGTGTCCAAAGACCGCAAAATTCACTCGGCACTCGCGAGGGGACGCGCTATGCAAGAAAATGCACAGAAAATTTTGAACAACCCCAAATTCCAGGAGCTGGTTGCCCGCCGGTCGTCGTTCGCGTGGACGCTTTCGGTGATCATGC
Source organism: Azospirillum oleiclasticum (assembly GCF_013423485.1). Taxonomy (GTDB): domain Bacteria; phylum Pseudomonadota; class Alphaproteobacteria; order Azospirillales; family Azospirillaceae; genus Azospirillum; species Azospirillum oleiclasticum. The sequence continues at coordinate 127,206 of NZ_JABFFR010000032.1, read as the reverse complement.
TGGCGATCTACTTCGGGTTTATCCTGCTGGTGGCCTTCGGGAAGGGGTTCCTGGGCACGTCGATCGCCGGTGGCGTGATGACGTGGGGCATTCCGGTTGGCGTTGCCGTGATCGTGTCGGCCTTCGTGCTGACGGGCATCTACGTGAACCGCGCCAACGGCGAGTTCGACGAGCTGAACCGCCAGATCCTGGAGGAGTCGAAGTGATGCGTTCGCTGACCAACCGCATCGGCGCGACCGCTGCCGCCCTCATCGCCGGGTTCGTTCCCGTCGCCGCCTTCGCCGCCGCCGTCGAGGGCGCGGTGCAGAAGCAGGCGACGAACTACGAAGCCATCATCATGTTCTCGATCTTCGTGGCGGGCACGCTCGGGATCACCTACTGGGCGGCCAAGCAGACGAAGTCGGCGAAGGACTTCTACGCTGCCGGCGGCGGCATCACCGGGTTCCAGAACGGCCTCGCCATCGCGGGCGACTACATGTCGGCGGCCTCCTTCCTCGGCATCGCCGGCCTCGTCTACATGAACGGCTACGACGGTCTGATCTTCTCGGTGGGCTGGCTGGTCGGCTGGCCGATCATCCTGTTCCTGATCGCCGAGCGGCTGCGCAACCTCGGCAAATACACCTTTGCGGACGTCGCGTCCTACCGCTTCCAGCAAACCCCGATCCGCACGCTGGCGGCCTGCGGCTCGCTGGCCACCGTGACCTTCTACCTGATCGCCCAGATGGTCGGTGCCGGCAAGCTGATCCAGCTTCTGTTCGGCATGGAGTACCTGTGGGCGGTGGTGATCGTCGGCGTGCTGATGATCGCCTACGTCACCTTCGGCGGCATGCTCGCCACCACCTGGGTGCAGATCATCAAGGCGGTGCTGCTGCTGTCGGGCGCCACCTTCATGGCGGTCATGATCCTGGCCCAGTACGGCTTCAACCCCGAGAAGCTGTTCCAGCACGCGGTCAGCGTCCACGCCAAGAGCGGCGCCATCATGCAGCCGGGCGCCCTGATCTCCGATCCGGTCTCGGCGATCTCGCTGGGCATGGCGCTGATGTTCGGCACCGCCGGCCTGCCGCACATCCTGATGCGCTTCTTCACCGTCGCCGACGCCAAGGAAGCCCGCAAGTCGGTCTTCTACGCGACCGGTTTCATCGGCTACTTCTACATCCTGACCTTCATCATCGGCTTCGGCGCCATCGTGCTGATCCTGGCCCCCGACGCCAGCGGCGCCTTCCCCTTCTTGAAGGCGGCACCGGCTGCGGGCACGCTCGCCAGCCCGGCCAACATCATCGGCGGCTCCAACATGGCGGCCATCCACACCGCCAATGCGGTGGGCGGCAACCTGTTCTACGGCTTCATCTCGGCGGTCGCCTTCGCCACCATCCTGGCGGTGGTCGCGGGCCTGACGCTGGCCGGCGCCTCGGCGGTGTCGCACGACCTCTACGCCTCGGTCATCGCCAAGGGCCGCGTGTCGGAGCGTGACGAGATCCGGGTGTCGAAGATCGCCACCGTGGTCATCGGCATCGTCTCGATCTTCCTCGGCATCGCCTTCGAGAACCAGAACGTCGCCTTCATGGTCGGCCTCGCCTTCGTCATCGCCGCCTCGGCCAACTTCCCCATCCTGCTGATGAGCATGTTCTGGGGCAAGATGACCACCCGCGGCGCCGTCATCGGCGGCTGGCTCGGCCTGATCTCGTCGGTCACCATGCTGGTGCTCGGCCCGACCGTGTGGAAGGCCGTGCTGGGCAACCCGGCGGCGATCTTCCCCTACGACAACCCCGGCCTGTTCTCCATCGTGATCTCCTTCGTCGGCATCTGGTTCTTCTCGATCACCGACAACAGCCAGCAGGCGCAGAGCGAGCGGAAGTTGTTCGAGGCCCAGTACATCCGGTCGCAGACCGGCCTGGGTGCGGAAGGCGCGTCGGCCCACTAAGACAGATTACCGCACCCCGCTTCCGCGGCGTGGCGGGGGTGGTGTAGCCTTCCAGGCGCTCCGGGTTCCGGCCCGGGGCGTCTTTTCTTTTCGTGACCGCCGACAACGACCGCCCCCACAGACCGACGGGGATCCCGCCGTGATCGACCGCTTCTCCTTCGAGCTGCCCCCCTTCGACCGGCTGACGGCGGATGAGCGCCGACGGCTGCAGGCCTCGCTCGATCTGGCGCTCTTCCCGAAGGACCATGTGATCCTCGGCCGCGGTGCCGCGCTCGACGCACTGCACGTGATCGTCAAGGGGCAGGTCCACGAACGCCGCGGCGGCGAGCTGGTGGCGGTCCTGGGACCGGAGGAGTTCTTCGACCTCAAGGCGCTGTTCGGCGGCGGCCAGACCCACAGCTTCGTGGCGGCGGAGGACACCATCTGCCACCTCGTGCCGCTGGACGTGCTGGCCGATCTGGCGCGCGGCAATCCCGGTTTCGGCTCCGTCCTCCACGAGGATTTCGCCGACAAGATCAGGGCCCTCGCCAACGCCACCTCCAACCGCGAGATGTCGGCGCTGATGATGGCGCGCATCCGCCAGGCCTACCTGCACGCCCCCGTCCATGTGGCCGCGACCGACAGCCTGCGCGACGCCGCCGCGGCGATGAAGCGGGAGGACGCGACCAGCGTGCTGGTGCGCGATGGCGACCGCACCGGGCTGCTGACCGGGTCCGATCTGCGCAACCTCGTCATCCTCGATGGCCGGCCGGTCACCGATCCGGTGGGGCCGCTGGCGCGCTACGAGCTGCTGACGCTCGATCGCGACGATCTGCTGCTCAACGCGCTGGTGCTGATGACCAAGCACAACGTGCGCCGCATCGTCATCACCGAGCAGGGGGCGATCGTCGGTGTGCTGGAGCAGATCGACCTGCTGGGCGTCCTCTCCAACCACTCGCAGATCATCGCGCTGCAGGTGGAGCGGGCGACCGGCCCGGACGACCTGCGCAAGGCCAGCCACGACACCATCGGGCTGATCCGCTCGCTGCATGGCACCGGGGTGCGCGTCCCGCTGATCGCCGACCTCGTGACCGAGCTGAACCGCAAGATCTTCCGCAAGCTGTACGAGATGCTGGCGCCGCCGGAGCTGGTCGCCAACTCCTGCCTGCTGGTGATGGGCAGCGAGGGGCGCGGTGAGCAGCTTCTGAAGACCGACCAGGACAACGGTCTGATCCTGCGCGACGGGTTCGAATTCCCCGGTCTCCAGGAGCTGACGGCGTCCTTCACTCAGCATCTGGTCGATTTCGGCTATCCGCTCTGCCATGGCAAGGTGATGGTGTCGAACCCGGAATGGACGCGGCCGCTGTCCGCCTACAAGGATTCCCTGTTCCACTGGATCCACCGGCCGGACGAGCAGGCCCAGCTCAACCTTGCCATCTTCTACGACGCGGCGGCGGTGGCCGGCGACCCCGCGCTGCTCGAGGAGGCCCGCCGCTACCTGATGTCCAAGCTGCTGGACAACCAGGCCTTCTTCACGCAGTTCGCGCGCCCGACCCTGTCCTTCGAGACGCCCGGCGGCGGCGTCTTCGCCTCGCTGTTCGAGCGTCGCCGCAACGATCCCGTCGACATCAAGAAAGCCGGCATCTTCCCGCTGGTGCACGGCATCCGCGCGCTGGCGCTGGAGAAGCACCTGACGGAGTCCAACACCACCGCGCGCATCTGGGCACTGGCCGATCTGGGCGTGCTCGACCGGCCCTTCGCGCAGGAACTGGCGGACGCCTTCGCCTTCCTGTCCACCCTGCGGCTCAAGGCGCATGTCGATGTGGCCGGGCCGGGCACCCAGACCGACAACCTCGTCCGGCCGCAGGAGATGACCAAGCTCGACCGCGACCAGTTCGACGATTGCCTGGGCTTCGTGAAGAAGTTCAAGGAATTCATCGGCTACCACTTCCACCTGAACACGCATTGAGCGCAGCGGGGCAGACGAACGCGATGACCGACCGAGCGACGCAGCCGCCGGCGCCCGACGAAGCCGTCGTGGTGCAGATCGAGGCCAGCTCCTTCGACGCCGCGACGGCGGAGCTGCGGGCCATCGCCGCGCTCCGCATCCGCGGTCCGCGCATCCTGACCAGCTCCATGCTCTCCGTCCGCCTGAACCCCGGCGACGCGGTCGGGCCGGCGCTCGACCGGTTGCTGGCGTTGATCGAGGACCGCAAGGTGGTCGGCTACTATCTCGACTTCACCCTGGCCGTGCTCGACCGCCACCTGCGGCCGGTGCTTGGCACGGAGCTGCCGAACCGGCGGGTCGAGATCTCCAGCCTGTACTACGACCGCAAGTCGCGCCTTCCGTCCAAGAACGCGGTGGACCTGCGGCTCGACAGCATCCTGCGCGATCTGGAGCTTCCCGAACGCGACAGCGAAGGGGCGGAGGCGAACGCGCTCGCCGCCGCCATGGCCTATCTGCGGCTCAAGCCGGCGGATGGGGGCTGATCCGGCCACGTTCGTTGGCCGCGGGGACGGTCAGCGCGAAGTGGGTCCCGCTCTCGCGGTCGAGCCGGACCTTGGCGCCGGCCTGCTGGGCCAGCGCCTGCACCAGCACCAGCCCCAGCCCGCGCCGCCGCCGGTCGCCGGGGAAGGGCTGGTCGGGCGGCAGCCCGACCCCGTTGTCGCGCACCGACAGGGTCATTCCGGTCTCGTCGCGCGCCAGCCGCACCATGACCTCGCCGGCGTGATTGTCGGGAAAGGCGTGGTGCAGGGCGTTGGACACCAGCTCGCTGGCGATCAGGGCGAGCGGGGTGACCTGATCGACATCCAGATCCCAATCCTCCGCCTCCACCGTCAAGCGCACAGGCGACGGGCCGCCGGCGCGGGCGAGCTGGTCGCACAGCGCGCGCAGATACTGCGCGTAGTTGATGCGCGCCGGCTGGTCGGACCGATAGAGCAGGTCGTGCAGAAGGCTCATCGATTGTATGCGCCGCAGGCTCTCGTCGAAGCCGTGGCGCGACCGCTCGTCCAGCCGCGCCGATTGCAGGCGCAGCAGGCTGCAGATGACCTGAAGGTTGTTCTTCACCCGGTGCTGCACCTCCTTCAGCAGCACCTCGCGATCCGCGACGGCGGCCTCCAGCCGGGCGTTGGCGTCCTGGAGCTCGGTGGTGCGCTGGCGGACGCGCTCCTCCAGCAGGTCGTAGCTGTCGCGCAGGGCGTCCTCCGCCTCGCGCTCGCGCCGGCCCCGGTGCAGGGCCACCGCCCCGACGCCCAGCACGGCGGCCAGGGCCAGGATGCCGAGGATCGTATCCTGCATCATCGCCAGGGACACCAGGATCAGCGCCATCAGCGCGGCGAACGCGAGGCTGAAGGCGGACGGCAGGGGGCGAGGGCCGCCGCGGCCGGTCAGAACGGGATCGGGCATGACACACGAGGGGTAAGGGGGAGGGATCGTCCGGGGCGGGCCGCACGGGTCCTGTCATCGCTGGCCGACGGCATCGTCATTCCTCTCCACGACCGCACCCGATGCGGGCCGGTTCCCGTTGGAAAACAGCAACATGGTGCGGTGATGCGCGGTTCCCCGGCTGCGGAGGCCGGGCACCGGGGTTTGCGCCGCCGCCGCCATCCCTCTACTGTCCTCAATGTCGGTCTCGCACGCGCGACATCAATCGGGGAAGGGGTGTAGGATGAAGGTCGATGGTATCGCCTATCGGACGATATGGCTGGATGAGGACGGCTGGTCGGTCCGCATCATCGACCAGACGAAGCTGCCCCACCGATTCGTCGTTACCCGATTGACCTCGCTGGCGGAGGCGGCGCACGCCATCCGCGCCATGCTGGTGCGCGGCGCCCCGCTGATCGGCGCCACCGCGGCCTATGGCCTGGCGCTCGCGCTCCGCGCCGACCCCTCCGACGCCGGGCTGGAGACGGCGGCGGCCACGCTGATGGCGACGCGACCCACGGCGGTCAACCTGCGCTGGGGGATCGAGCGGGTGCGGGCGCGGGTGCAGCCGCTGGCCCCGGCGGAGCGGGCCGCGGCGGCCTACGACGAGGCGGCGGTGATCGCCGACGAGGACGCGGCGATCTGCCGGTCGATCGGCGAGCATGGCGCCGCCCTGATCCGCGCCGCGGCGGAGCGCAAGGGGCCGGGCGAGCCGGTCAACATCCTCACCCACTGCAACGCCGGCTGGCTGGCCACGGTCGATTGGGGAACGGCGCTGGCTCCGGTCTTCGTGGCGTTCGAGCAGGGCATCCCGCTGCATGTCTGGGTGGACGAGACGCGCCCCCGCAACCAGGGCGCCAGCCTGACCGCGTGGGAGCTGGTGAAGCACGGGGTGCCGCACACCGTGATCGCCGACAACGCCGGCGGCCACCTGATGCAGCACGGGCGGGTGGATCTGTGCATCGTCGGCACCGACCGCACGACCGCCGACGGCGACGTGTGCAACAAGATCGGCACCTACCTGAAGGCGCTGGCTGCGCACGACAACGGCGTGCCCTTCTATGTGGCGCTGCCGTCCCCGACCATCGACTGGCGCATCCACGACGGCGTGCGCGAGATCCCCATCGAGGAACGCGACGGGCGCGAGGTCAGCGAGCTGACCGGCCTCACCGGCGACGGCCGCATCGAGACGATCCGCGTGACGCCGGACGGCAGCCCGGTCGCCAATCCCGCCTTCGACGTGACGCCGGCCCGCTACGTTACAGCGCTGATCACCGAGCGCGGCGTCTGCGCGGCCAGCCCCGGCGGGTTGCTGGCGCTGTTCCCGGAACGGGCGGCGGTCGGGGTCTGATGCTGCCGGCGTCCGACGCCAGCGGTCACGGCAGCGCCGCCGCGCGACGGCGCCTTGCGGCCTGCCGGGTGCCGGCGCGGCAGGCGGAGTAGCCGTCGGGGGTCAGGCGCCCCGGCGCGATGCCGGTGACCGCCGGTATCTCCGCCACGCGGGCCGCCCCCAGCACCCCGGCGGCGGCGAGCGCGATGCGGCCGCAGGCCTCCGCGTCGCTCCCCGCCCGGTGATGGTCGAGCGCCAGCCCCAGATGGTCGGCCAGCGTATCGAGCCGGTGGCGGGACAGCTCCGGCCACGCGCGCCGGGCGACGATGACCGTGCAGAGATAGGCGCAGGACGGGTGGCCGAGGCCATGGTCCGCCAGCGTGTGGCGCAGCACGCTCAGGTCGAAGGCGGCGTTGTGCGCCAGCACCAGCGCTCCCTCCATGCGCGGCCCGAGTTCCCGCCACAGCTCGGCGAACGACGGCGCGTCCGCCACGTCCTCCGCCCGGATGCCGTGGATGGCGGTGTTCATGGGCAGGAAGCGCATCTCCCGCGGGCGGATCAGGTGCTCCTCCGTCGCCACCACCCGGCCGTCCTCGATCCACGCCACGCCCAGCGCGCAGGCGCTGTCGCGGCGTTCGTTGGCCGTCTCGAAATCGATCGCCAGAACCCGCAAGTCGATGCCCCCGCTACAGGATCAGCCGCGCGACGTCGGGGGGAAGCACCCCTTCGCGCGCCAGATGCCGGGTCTTCAGCAGCGCGGCCACGGTCATGGCGTCGGTCATGTCGCCGCGCATCGCCATTTCGAAGGCCACGGTGAAGGGAACGCGGCGGATCTCCAGCTCTTCCGTGTCCTCCGGCATGGCCGTGCCCTGCTCCAGCCCCCAGGCCAGGAACAGGTGCGCCACCTCGTCGGTGATGCTGTTGGACAGGTGCATGGTCTGGATGTGCCGCCAGTTGCGGGCGGTCAGGCCGGTCTCCTCCACCAGCTCGCGCTGGATCGACACCAGCGGGTCCTCGTCCGCCTTGCCGCCGCCTTCCGGTATCTCCCAGGAATAGATGCCGAGCGGGAAGCGGTACTGGCCGACCAGCGTGATGTGGCCGTCGTCGTGGATGGGAACCACGCCGGTGGCGATGCTCTTGATGCCGACGACGCCGTAGATCCCCGGCTTGCCCCGCGGGTTCAGCACGTCGTGCTCGACCACCCGGATCCAGGGGTTTTCGTAGATCGGCTTGCTGCCGAGCACCGTCCACGGATTGCCGTTCGCCTTGGGCACTGCGCGTGATCTCCGTTCGGGATTTGGCCAAGCATGGAGGTCAACTATAGAGAGCCGCGCGCTGCCCCGCAATGCGCCCCCGCGCCGCCGCCGCATGAAGGCGCCGCCTTGAGCGAAAATCGAACAAAACTTTGCGCAAATCGGCGAATACTGTGGCATAGGCGGAAAGTGTCACTCTGAAAGCTATTCTTGACTTGGGAGTGTTCTGTGATTAGCTCGCAAGGAAGGGGTGTTGTTGCACGAATTCGCAGAGGTGGACCGTGCGGCAACCCCGCTGGATTGGTGGCGGACCATGGATGGTGGCAACTGGGAGCGTTGGCTGGAGCCCGACTGGCGTGACCGTGTGTTCGCCTGGTGGGAGGGGTACGACATCCAGCGGCTGACGCGGGACGCGCGCCGCCGCCGGTCCGCGGCCCGTGCCCGCCCGATCACCTCCGATGTCGCGGAGCCGCTGGGCATCGCACGGTCGGCGGGTGCCTCCTTGTCCGGCATGAACGACCCGCTGGCCCACCTGCGCGCGCTGGAGACGGCGCAGCTCGACCGCTGCGGCGAGCCGGTGTGGTCGGTGGACCGCATGCGCGGCGCCCAGGCACTGTGGGGGGAGGATCTGACCGGGCCGCAGGGCGGGCCGTGGATGGTGGACGCGGTTCGCCCCTTCGGCCTGACCCCCGCCCGCAGCGTGCTCGACCTGTCCGCCGGGCTGGGCGGTCCGGCTCGCGCCATCGCCACCGCCTTCGACACCTGGGTCACCGGGCTGGAGCCGTCGCCGGTGCTGGCCCGCATGGCGATGGACCGGTCGCGGAGCCTCGGGCTGTCGAAGCGCGTCCCCGTCGCCCATTACGACCCGGAGCACCTGAACCAGGCCGGCAGCTTCGATCTGGTGCTGGGCGACCGCATCCTGCACCGGGTGCGCGACAAGGCCTGGTTCCTGGACCAGATCCAGGCCTGCACCAAGCCGCAGGGCGGCATCCTGTTCTACGACTATGTGGTCGAGGGCACCCCGCGGTCGTGGGAGCAGTGGAACGGCTGGCGCCTGGAGGAGCCGCAGGAGGTCTATCCCTGGAGCGCGCGGCGGGTCGGGGACGAGCTGGTGCAGCGCAACCTCGACCTCCGCATCGCCGAGGACGTGACCGCGATGCACCGGGCGCAGATCATGGACGGCATGCGTCGGCTCGCGGAATCCATCGAGACCGCCCGGCCCGACGGCGGCGTGCTGTCCGGCCTCGCCCGCGAGCTGGCGGTGTGGTGGGCGCGGCTGAAGGTGCTGGGCGCCGGCCTCGGCTTCTACCGCTTCGTCGCCTACCGGGCGGCGTGACGGCGGGGCCGGCGCCCGGTATCACCCCCCCGGAATCACCCGTGGAACTTCGGCGGGCGCTTGGCGAAGAAGGCGCTGATGCCCTCGTCGGCTTCGGCGTGGTGCAGCGATTCCACGAACAGGTCGCTTTCACGGGCGAGCTGGGTGGCGAAATTGCCGTAACCCATCTCGATCAGCTTCTTCAGTCGGCCCATGGCGGCCTGCGGCCCTTCCGCCAGCTTCTCCGCCCAGGCCTCGGCCTCCGCCAGCGCCTGGCCCGACGCGACGACCCGGTTGACGACGCCCAGGTCGTAGAGCCGCTTCGGCGTCACCGGGCCGCCGTCCAGCAGCAATTCGGTGACGAGCTGCTGGGGCAGGGCGCGGGCCAGCGACACCGAGGCGCCGCCGTCGGAGCTCAGCCCCACCTTGACGTATGCGGTCAGGAAGCGCGCGTCGTCCGCCGCCACGATCAGGTCGCAGGCCAGCGCCAGCGCGAAGCCGGCACCCGCTGCCGGGCCCTCCACCGCGGCGATGACCGGCTTGGGGCAGTCGCGCAGCGCGCGGATCCAGCCGTGGAAGCGTTCGATTCCGTTGCGCTGGACCGAGCGCGACCGGCCGACATGGTCGTAGAGGTTGGTGAGGTGGCCGCCCGAACTGAAGGCGCCGCCGGCCCCGGTCAGCACGATGGCGCCGACCTCGGCGTTGTGGGCGCCCTCGTCCAGCGCGTCGCGCGCCTGCGCCATCATATCGACGCCGAGGGCGTTGCGGCTGTCCGGATCGTTCATGGTCAGGACCAGGACCCGTCCCTTGCGTTCGACGGCGAGATGATTCGTCATGCCTTCCTCCCGTTGCGGCCACCGTTCCCAAGCGTGATAGCAGAACCCGGCGGAATTTTCTGCGCGCGCATTGTCCGGCCGGTGCCTTGCGGTGCGTCGCATCCCCGCAGGCGCGGCACTGAAATCAAACTGTACTAAAGTCGCAGAAAAATTTCTTAAACTCGGCAATGATGGCAAGAGTACCGCAACGGCGCCGGCTCCGCCGCCCGATGCGCCGCGGTGGATGGTTCCTGTCGCCCTGGGCGGCGCCAATGCTCCGCCGCCGGGTATAGTACAACCGGCCGGGGGATGGCCGCTCGTCTGACCGCCGGCCGGCAGTGTCTTGAGCTGTTGCCGATCGGCCACGCTGGTTAGCCGACTGTAACGTGATTGTTCTTTACCCGGCGCGGTCTCTGTTACTATCGTGGACGGAGCGCAACACAGACGGACGAGGCGGACATGAGCGGCTGGACCACCGTGCAGTTTCACCAGACGCCCGATCTCGACACGCGCAAGGCGATCATCCGCTGGGCGGAGGAGACGCTGCCGGGCAAGTTCATCCCGCTGCACCAGCGCGATGCGATGGGCCGCCGCAGCTTCGGCTTCGACTTCCAGCGGCCGGACGACGCGAACGCCTTCCGCCTGCGCTGGATGGCCGACGCCGCCGACACCCGCGCCCCCGCGGCGGAGAGCTGCGCCGCCTGACGCGCCGCCCGTCACCTTGCCGACCGGATACCCTGCCGTGCGCCTCCGCCGCGTCGTTCCGATGCTTCGCATCTTCTCGGTGGAGAAGGCGCTGGAATTCTACGTCGATTACCTCGGCTGTTCGGTGGATTGGGAGCACCGCTTCGCCGCGGGCATGCCGCTCTACATGCAGGTGTCGCGCGATGGTCTGGTCTTCCACCTGACCGAACACCACGGCGACGCCTGCCCCGGCTCCGCCGTGTTCATCGACATCGACGGGATCGATGCCCTCGCGGCTGAGCTGGCGGCCAGGCGCTACGCCTACCTGAACCCCGCGGTGGAGGACGCGCCGTGGGGGGCGCGGGTGCTGCGGCTGACCGACCCGTTCGGCAACCGCCTGCTGTTCAACGAGTACCGGCCGGAGGGGTGACCGCAAGGTCGGCCGTCCGTTCCGCGGCTTCGGCGGGAAGCGCCATCGGCATGCGGATGGCGAAGCGGGCGCCGGTCGGGGAGGCGACGAGGTCGATGCGCCCCTTCAGTGTCCGCCGCACGATGTTGAAGGCGATGTGCAGTCCCAGGCCGGTGTTGCCGCGCGAGCGGCGGGTGGTGAAGAAGGGTTCGAAGATGCGGCGCTGAAGCTCCTCCGGGATGCCGCGGCCGTCGTCGGACACCTCGATCCGCAGCGTCGAGCCGCGCTCCACCGCCGCTTCGACGTGGATGTGACCGGCCCGGCCGGGCTCGAAGGCGTGGTCGCAGGCGTTCATCACCAGGATGGTGATCACCTGCGACAGGGCGCCGGGGTAGCTGTCCACCTCCACGCCGAGAGGGCAGTCCAGCGCGCTGGCGTGGCCGAGCTTCTGACAAAGCGGGCTCAGGCTGGTCAGCGTCTGCTCCAGCGTGTCGCGCAGGTCGAAGGGGCGGCGCTGCTCGCTGGACTGGTCCGCGGCCACCTGCTTGAAGGCGTGCACCAGCCCGGCCGCACGGTCCATATTGGTCATCAGCAGCGATGACATCTCCGCGGCCCGGCCGAGGAACTCGTCGAACTCCGACCGGCGCAGCGTGCCGGCCTCGGCGGCGCGGCGCATGCCCCCCACCTCCTCCGCCAGCAGGCTGGCGGAGGTCAGGGCGATGCCGATGGGGGTGTTGATCTCGTGCGCCACGCCGGCCACCAGGGCGGCCAGCGCCGCCATCTTCTCGGCCTGGATGAGCTGCTCCTGCGCGTCGCGCAGGTCGGCCAGTGCCTGCTCCGCCTCCTCCCGCGCGTGGCGCTGCGCGTCCTCGCTGCGCTGAAGGGCGCGGGTGCGGTCGGCGAGTGCCGCGGTGTTGTCGCGGAACACGGCCAGCGCGTCGGCGATCTCGGTGAATTCGCGGTGGCGGGTGGCGGGCACCGGGGCCTGCAGGTCTCCGGCGGCGATGCGCCGGGTCGCCTCCGCCAACCGCGCCAGCGGCAGCACGATCACCCGCCCGACCGCCAGCCACACCAGAACCACCGGTCCCAGGAAGGTGGCGATGCCGACCAGCAGCAGCGAACGGCGGCCGGTGTCGATCTGCTCCGCCACCGCACGCTTGGCGGCCTCGCCCTCCGCCTCCAGCAGCCCGACCAGCCGGGTGACGGCGACGCCCAGCCGGGTGGCGATCTCGCGCGCCCGGGCGGACAGCCCGTCGATCTCCACCCGCGTGTCCAGCTGCGCATCGCGCGTCGGGAACACGCCCTCCGGCCCCGTCGCCAGCCGGTCAAGGTTGGTGAGATGACCGAGCGCGCGGGCCGACTCGCCCGGCATGGTCGCGAGGTGTCCGGCCATGCGGGCGCGGATGGCCGTGTAATCCGCCAGCGACTCGCGCAGCGCCGAGGGCTGGTCGATCTGCCCCGCCTCGAACAGCCGGAGCAGGGCACGGGCGGCGGTCGACTCGAAGTCCCGGGTGGCGCTGGCCCAGGGCATGGCCGCCGCCATGCGGCCGGCGGTGGCGTCGAGCTCCCCCTTGAGCCGGTTCAGCTCCGCGCGCAGCCGGCGGGCGCGGCCTTCCAGCTCGATGCGGCGCTCGGTCAGCCGGTTCAGCCGCGCCAGCGTCTCCTCGAGCTGCATCACCAGCGACTCGACCGGCTCGACCATTCCGGCCGCCAGCTTGCTGAGCCGCAGCGCCGCCAAGGCCTCGTGCAGGGCCTGCGCGTGTTGGGCCAATGCCACCGCGGCGTTCTGCCGTTGCAGGGGGTTGCGCGCGGCGTCCACCTCCGCCGCACCGGCGGCGTAGCGGTTGGCGGCGTCGGCGAGCTTGAGCGCCTGCGGCAGGGTCTGCGCCTGCTCGGCCGACACGGTCAGCAGCAGCGTCTCGATCCGGGCGTAGACGATCCAGCTCACCGCGGCCGCGACGACCGTCATGGCGGCCACGACACAGGCGGCTGCCAGCACGATGGCGCGCACGCTCAGCGCGCGTCGGGGGCGTGTCATGAGCCCATGTCCTGCGACCCCCCTGTCCCGTTTCTCGACCCGTCGCCGAACGATCTATGGTGGACGGCCGGAAGCACTCTATCATCCGGGCCAAGCGTGACCCAAACGCGGTGAGTGGGAGCATGATGGCGAGCTTGCGTTGCGTGTTCGCCGCGATAGCGGTGATCGTTCCGGGCGGCATCCTGTCACAGGCGGTGGCCGGAGACCTGCGTGTGCTGGCCTGGGAGGGGTATCTGGCCCCGCTGGTGGTCGAGCGCTTCGAGGCGGAGACCGGCCACCGGGTGACGGTCGATACCTTCCTGTCGGTCAGCGAGCAGAAACGGCGGCTGGCGGAGCGGCCCGGCACCTACGACATCGCCATGCCGCCCGACTACGAGGTGCCGGGCATGGCGGCGCGCGGCGAGCTGGAGGCGATCGAGGCGGAACGGCTGCCCGGCTACGCCAACATCCTGGATGGCTGGCGCTCGCCCCCCTACGACCGCCGCAACGCCTACAGCGTGCCGTTCCACTGGGGCACCACGTCGCTGGTGGTGGACACCGCGGTCTATGCGGGAACCGAACGTTCCATCCGACTGCTGTTCGATCCGCCGCCCGAGCTGAAGGACCGCACCGGCTTCCTGGTCGGGGCGGAAGAGACGCTGCGGCTGGCGCTGCTGTGGCTGGGCCTGCCGCAATGCACGTCGGACCGCGCGCAGCTCCAGCGCGCCATCGATCTGGTGCGCCCGATGATCCACAAGGAGCGCGTCTACAGCATCGCCGATTCCGTGGACGTGCTGTCCAGCGGACGCATCGGGATCGGCATCGCCTGGAACGGCGACGCGCTGCGCGCCCGCGAACGGCGCCCCAGCCTCCGCTACATCTACCCCGAAGAGGGGCTGATCATCTGGTCCGACGCGCTGGTGGTGCCGACGGGCGCCCCGAACCGGGATGTGGCCCTGCAATTCATCGACTTCATGCTGCGCCCCGGCATCGCCGCGCTGCAATCCAATTTCACCCGCTACGCCAACACGATCCGCGGCTCCGACGCGCTTCTCGACCCCGCCCTGATGGAGGCGCCGGAGGTGGTCATCCCCTCCGACGTGGCCATCCGCTTCTTCCGCTCCTGCGACAGCGGGCAACTGTCCGTCTATGCGGAGCTGTGGGACCCGTTGCTGCGGGATCTGGGGCGGTGAATGGAAGGCTGCCGAACTTTGACCAGGATCAAGGCGGCGGTCGTGGGCGTGCCTATGATCACCCTCCAGACACACCGCAACACGCGTGACCGACCATGAGCCTGACCCGCCGCACCTTCCTCGCCTCGCTCGCCGGATCCGTGGCGCTGGGCGCCGTCGCCGCCGGGCTGGCCCCGCTCGTCGGGCTGGCCGCGGGTTCCGACGTCACCGTCTGGGCGTCGCCCACCTGCGGCTGCTGCGGCGGCTGGGTCGAGCACATGCGCGGCGCCGGCTTCACCGTGACCGTGCGCATGATCGAGGATCTGACCCCGGTCAAGGCCGAAGCCGGCGTGCCCGACGAGCTCCAGTCCTGCCACACGGCGGTCGTCGGCGGTTATGTGGTGGAAGGCCATGTGCCGGCGGCCGACGTGCGCCGTCTGCTGGCCGAGCGTCCGGCCGGTCGTGGCCTGTCCGTCCCCGGCATGCCGCAGAGCGCCCCCGGCATGGACAACCCCGGCCAGCCCTACGAGGTCGTGCTGTTCGGCCGCGGCGAGCCAAAAGTGTACGCCCGGCACTGAACACGCTTCACATCTCCGCGCCGATCTCCCCGCCGCCGATCTCGTCGATCAGATCGTCGGCGACCTCCGGTCCCCATTCCTGGACCAGGGCGACCTTCTGCGCCTTCAGCACCTCGATGCGCTTCTCCGACCGGCCGACCTCGACCCCCGCCACCATCGGCGGGATGGCGTAGTAGAAGGCCCAGCCGATGGCCGCCGCCCCGTACATCACCAGCCAGGCGAGCGGGTCGAGGAACAGCTTGGCGGCGGCGCCGATGGTGTGGCCGTGTCTCCACAGGTCGATGGCGTAGGGCATGCAGCCGCAGAAGTTCAGGCCACCGACGGTGATGGGCGCCGGCTTCTCCGGGTCGCGGTCGGTGACGTAGGCGACGATGGTGGGGATCATCCCGACCCCGAACACGATGCTGGTGGGCAGCACCACCAGCGCCGCCGGCAGGATCAGCAGCAGGAACAGCCAGATGTTGCGGCCCTTGTTGCCGCGCCGCTTTCCCTTCGCCGCCATGGTCGGTCCCGTCTCCCGTCAGAGCGCGTAGAAAACGATGATGCCGGCCACCAGCACGGTGGACACGAGGCTGGACGCGATGGCCGCCACCTGCCGTCCGGAGCCCTGGATGATGCCTTCGCGATCGCGGATGGTGGCGCGCAGCCGTTCGATCTCGCCGCTGGCCTCGCGGTAGGCGATCTGTGCCGCCTCGAAGTCCGTCTTGTCCTTGCGCAGCGAGTCGGGGTCGTCGACGATCTTCAGCAACTCGGCCAGCCGCCCCCCGTTGGCCGCGCTTTCCGCCTGCCGGCGCACCTCCTCCTGGTGGGGGCGGCTGTGGAAGCGGCGGAAGGCCGGCTCCAGCAGCGAGCGCATCCACTGGCAGAGGTGTGGCAGGGGCTCGGTGCCGGTGCGCGCCTGGACATCGGCCAGGATGGTCAGCATGGCGATGGTGCGGCGCATCGGTTCGGTGTTGGGCGCGATCTGCGTGTAGAGCAGATCCTCCGTGCGCCGGTGGCGGCAGGCGAAGAAGGCGGCGATGTGCCGGTCCATCGGCTCGCGCGCCCGGTCGCCGCCCGACCCCGCCCAGTCCAGCGCCCGCAGCACGTCCTGCGGCGTGATGGGGTACTGGCGGACCACCAGCGGGCTGACGCAGGGCATGGTCGGGTTCATCTCGTACAGCACGCGCTCGATGCCCAGGCTGGGGGTGCTGCGATCGAGGAAGCCGCGGAGCTGGTCGAAGGTGTGCACCAGCGGCACGAACTCCGGCTTGAAGTCGTGCTGCACGTTCACCCAGAACATCGGCAGCTGGTTGCCCAGGATCTCGGCGATGGACTGCGGCGACTCGTTGCGCAGGAACGCCTCCGCCAGCGCCGGGCCCAGCCCGTCGGGCATCACCGCGCGGCTGCGGTAGCGGATCGGGGCCGGCGGGTCGAGCGCCATGCACACCCGCGCCACCAGCCGGTCGGACGCGGTGCCGCCCTTGCCGGCCGCACTCGCCGTCTGCACGGCGGTGGCGACGGCGTCGGCGCGTGCGTCGTCACCCATGCTGCGGCGCAGCCACTTGTCCAGCTCGCCGCTCTCGATCACCGGGGCCGCGGCGGCCGGGTAGCGGCCGATGGCGCGGGCCAGGGTGCGGCAGTGCCAGTATTCCTGTCCCTGGAACTCCAACGGCCGGGCGGCGCGGCGCGGCACCTGCGGCTGCTTGGGGCTGAGACGGCGGCCCGACAGCCACAGGTCGAGGTCGTTCAGGGTCCAGCGCTGCTTGGGGTCGTCCACCAGCAGGCCGCGGATCACCTCGGTGATGCCGAGCGGCAGACGTGTCTGGCCGATCAGCGCCGGGTAGGAGCCGCGCTCGATCTTCGCCTGCAGGATCTGCTCGTCGTCATAGGCCGCCACCGGGTTGCGGCCCAGCAGCAGGAACACCAGCGAGACGCCCAGCGAATAGAGGTCGTCGGCGGTGGTGCCCTGGCCGCGCCCGCCGGGGGCCGCCATGCCGCGCTCCACCGTCTCCAGCACCGCCGGCTGGCCGTAGCCGGGGGTGCTGGAGACGCACTCGCCCAGCATCAGCACGCCCGACGTCAGGTCGCGGTAGAACATGTTGGTCGGCCGGATCGCCCCGTGCACCAGGCCGCGGCTCGCCATCTCCTTCAGCGCGCCGACGATGGGGTGGAGGATCTGCCGGGTCAGCGTGTCCTCCGGCATCGGATCCATGGTGTCGCTGAGCGAACTCATGATCCGGCGGCCGGCCGGCTTCTCGAAGATCAACGCGAAGCGCCGCATCCGGTCGGGCGCCCAGTCGATGACGCCGTAGTCGAGCAGCCGCATCACCGTGGTGTTGTCCATGTTGGACACGGTGGCGATGACGTCGGTGCGCGGCAGCACGGTGCCGGAGCAGATCAGCGCGAAAGGTTCGGTGCGCTTGTCGCGCAGGGCACGGGCGGTGAAGGCGGCGCCGGCGGCGGCGTTCAGGTGCGGCAGCGCGCCGCCCGGAAGCACCTCGTACCGCTCGCCGAGCCGCACCGGCTCGGATGAGGCCGACGCCCGATCCGTCGTGGCGGTCTGTGCATCGGACGGCATGGCGGTCGGTCTTCCCTTGCAGTGCACACGCGCACGAACCGTTCATGGCCGTGGAATGGCAAAGAAAGCCTTAATATCTCCCTCTCCCGCCTCCGGCGGGAGAGGGAAGGAACGTCAATCCGCGAACGGGTCGTGCATCAGGATGGTGTCGTCGCGCTCGGGGCTGGTGGACAAGAGCGCCACCGGGGCCTCGATCAGCTCCTCCACCCGGCGCACATACTTCACCGCGGTGGCCGGCAGCTGGGCCCAGGAGCGCGCACCCTGCGTGCTGTCCTTCCAACCTTCGAAGCTCTCGTAGATCGGCTCCACCCGCGCCTGCGCGCTGGCGGCCGCGGGCAGGTGGTGCAGCTCGCGGCCATCCAGCCGGTAACCGACGCAGACCTTGATCTCGTCGAAGCCGTCCAGCACGTCCAGCTTGGTCAGCGCGATGCCGTCGATGCCGCCGGTCTTGATGGCTTGGCGCACCATCACCGCGTCGAACCAGCCGCAGCGGCGCTTACGGCCGGTGACCACGCCGAACTCCTTGCCGCGCTGGCCGATCAGTTCGCCGATGTCGTCCTTCAGCTCGGTGGGGAAGGGGCCGGAGCCGACGCGCGTGGTGTAGGCCTTGCAGATGCCCAGCACATAGCCCACCGCCCGCGGCCCCATGCCGGACCCGGTGGCGGCGTTGCCGGCGATGGTGTTGGAGGAGGTGACGAAGGGATAAGTGCCGTGATCGACGTCGAGCATGGCGCCCTGCGCGCCCTCGAACAGGATGCGCTTGCCGGCGCGGCGCAGCTCGTCCAGCCGCTGCCAGACCACCGAGGCATAGGGCAGGATCTTCGGGGCCACCTCGCGCAGCGGCTCCAGCAGCTCGGCCGGCGTCACCTCGGCCGCACCCAGGCCGCGCAGCACCGCGTTGTGGTGGAACAGCAGGTCGTCGACCTTCTCCGCCAGCACCGCGGGGTCTGACAGGTCGCACAGCCGGATGGCGCGGCGCGCCACCTTGTCCTCGTAGGCGGGGCCGATGCCGCGGCCGGTGGTGCCGATCTTGGCGGCCCCGCGGGCCTCCTCCCGCGCGCGGTCCACCGCGCCGTGCACCGGCAGGATCAGCGGCACATTCTCCGCGATCAGCAGATTCTCCGGCGTGATCTCCACGCCCTTTTCGCGGATGCCCTCGACCTCCTTCAGGAAGGCCCAGGGGTCGAACACCACGCCGTTGCCCAGGATCGACAGCTTGCCCGGACGGACCACGCCGGACGGCAGCAGGCTCAGCTTGTAGGTGACGCCGCCGATGACCAGCGTGTGGCCGGCGTTGTGGCCGCCCTGGAAGCGCACCACCACGTCGGCCCGGCTGGACAGCCAGTCGACGATCTTGCCCTTGCCCTCGTCGCCCCACTGGGCGCCGACCACCGCAACGTTGGTCATCTCGACCTCTCCTCAGGGAAATCCCCGCCTTGTGGCGGGGGTGCAGCGTGAAACCGGAATTCAGGAAACCGCGTGGGTGGCGCCGCCGGCCAGCCGGTGGCCGCAGCGCAGGCGCCGGGCCTCAGCCGCCTCGTCGTCGGCGTGGGCGAGCCCGGCCACCGTCACCCAGCCCTCGCCGCGCAGCCGCGCGGCCACGTCCGTCGGGGTGCCGTGCGGCAGGAACAGCCGGCGCGGCGGCGGAGTCATCGGAACGGCGCGCAGCACCGTGTCCATGAACAGGGTGAAGCCGGTGGCCGGCTCCCCCGCGTCCTCGCCGCCGGTCCCGGTGCGGTAGCGCCCGCCCGCCCCCAGCTCACCGCGCACGCCGCGCGCGAACAGGGTGAAGGACAGGCCGCTGTGGTATTCGAAGCCGCGGTATTCCACGAGGTCGATGGTGACCGTAAGGTCCGGCTGCGCGGCGCGCAGCAGCGCCATCACGGCGCGCAGGCGGCGCCGGTCCTTCTCCGCGGCGTCCGGCAGCTCCAGTGCTTCCAGCGCCCGCATGGCACGTTCTGCAGGCCCGGAGGCGGCGATCAGCCGTTCCAGCAGCGGGGCGGCCGGGCCGCCGACCGCGGTCACCGCGGCGATGTCCTTGCGGTCGAGGGCCGCGCGCAGCGTGGCGGTGTCCTCGTCGGAGATGCCTAGCGCGCGGCAGATCAGTGGCACCATGGTCGGCACGCAGAGGTCGACCGTCGGCCGGCGCACCCCCACCACCTCCAGCGCGCGGGCCGCCAGCAGCACCACCTCGGCGTCGGCCTCCGGCTCCAGGGCGCCGATCAGCTCGACGCCGGCCTGGGCGAACTGCCGTTCGTGGCGGAGCTGGGTGCCCTTTACCCGCAGCACCTGCCCGGCGTAGCACAGGCGCAGGGGCCGCGGTGCCTTGGTCAGCCGGGAGGTGGCGATGCGCGCCACCTGCGGCGTGATGTCCGCCCGCACCGCCATGGTCTTCTGCGACAGCGGGTCCATCAGGCGGAAGGTCTGCTGCGTCATGGCGGCACCCGAGGCGGCCAGCAGGCTCTCCTCGAACTCGACCAGCGGCGGCTTGACCCGCTCGTAGCCGTGGCCGGCGAACTCGGCCATCAGCCGTTCGACGGCCGCCGCCTCGTGCGCCGCGTCGGGCGGCAGCACATCGTGCAGGCCGGCGGGCAGCAGGGCGGTGTTGGCGGGTTCCGGCATGGCGCGTCGATCCGTGGAGGCCGCCCGGACGGCGGCCATACGGTGCGGGTGTGTAGCCCAGCGGCCCCCACCATGCAAACGAAAAGGCCGCCGCCCTGCGGTCAGGCCGCCACGAAGGCCCCGTGGAAGCCGAGCGGAAGGGCCGAGTCCAGCCACGCCTGCGCCAACGGCCCGTCCGACGGCCGCCGTGCGTCGAGCACGGACAGGCCGGTGCGCCGCTTCGCCACATCAAGAACGGTGCCGACCAGCCAGCCGTCGCCCTCCACCGCGGATCCCGGCCGCGGCACGAAAACATGCTCCTCCGCCGCCGTCATGGAGCCGTAGTCGAAACGGTCCTCCGCACCGGATTCGAGATCGCGGCGCACCACCGCGGTCAGGCCGGGGGAGGTCCCGGGGTGGACGAGGTGGAACAGCGCGCGGTTGCGGCGGCCCACCACGCGCGGGTCGACCCGCGGGAACTCGGCCGCTTCCGGCCCCAGCAGGGCGGTCTCGACCCGCCCGTCGGGGCGCAGCGTCACCAGCGTCGCCCGCGGCGGCGGCACGTCCAGCCGGTCGCCGCGCATGATGGCGCGGAAGCCGTGCAGCACGATGCGGGCGTCGGCCGCCCAGGCGACGTCGAAACGGATGGTGCCGTCCGCCTCCTCCCACGCGTTGCCGGTGTGGAAGCCGAAACCGGCGGGCAACTCCCACACCCGCTGCCGGGCGAGGTCGGCCTTGTCCACCGCCACCACCCGTGTGGGTGCCGCGCCGTCCCAGCGGTGCGCGTCGAGGAAGGAGCCGCGCCCCCAGGCCGATGGCTCGATGGTCAGCGGCGGCAGCACGAAGACCAGATGCCGCTCGGTCACCGCGAAGTCGTGCAGCATCCCCCGGAACCGCTCGGCCAGGAAGGTGAGGTCGCGCATGGTGCCATCGGGGCCGAGGCGCCAGACCAGGAGCCGCCCGTCCTCGAAATTCGACCCGAAGTTCCACACCGTGCCGTCCGGCTCCACCTTCGGGTGGGCGGAGAAGGGCAGGCCGGCGAGGTCCGGGCGGAAGGCGTGCTCCCCCGCCGTGTCCAGCGTGAGGGGATCGAGCGCGTAGGGGGCGCCGCCCTCCCACAGCGCCAGCAGGCGGCCACCCAGCGGCAGCACACTGGTGTTGGCGACGTTCATGCCGCCGGCCGCCACCACCGGCGGCACGCCGTCCGGCACCGTGCCGAAGGCGGGGACCAGCGGCCGGCCGGCCCGCTCCTCCGCCACGAACTTGCGGGTCCGGACGAAGCGGCCGCGGTACGTCACCCCCTCCGCCGACAGACCCCAGCGGTGGACCATGCCGTCGCCGTCGAACCAGTGGTGGTAGCGCTGGCCGCCAACCACCTGCCGGGCCGGCCCGTTGCGGTAGAGGCTGCCGGCCAGCCCGGCGGGGATGCGGCCGGTGACGGTGAGGGGCGGGGCGTCGCGCTCCACCCCGTCGCCCTTCCAGCCGAGCAGCCAGGGGTCATCGGCCAACGCGGCGTCGAAGGCGGCGGCCCAGTCGTCGGGCGGGGCGGGGCGGGTGTCGGCCAGGGCGGTCGCATGCGGCAGGGTGGCGGCGGCGAGCGCGCCGGCCGATGCGGTCAGGAAGGCACGGCGTTGCATGGCGGCCCTCACGGCGTCAGGGTGATGACGGTGGCGACGGGGGCGGCGCCCAGCTCCAGCGCCATCTCCTCGAAGGCCGGCGGGCCGAAGCGCGCGACCGCGTCGCGGCTGAAGCCGTAGGGCTCGGTCGGCATGCCTAGGATGGACCGGTCCAGCGACTCGTTTCCGTTCAAATCCTGGTAGACGGCGACGACGTAGCGCCCGGCTGGCAGGTCGGTGAAGACGGCGGTCACCTCCGCCGCCGCGGGCACCAGCATCTGCCCGACCAGACGACGGTCCTTCCGGAAGCCGTCGGCGGTGTCGAACACGCCCACCATCACGCGCCCCTGTTCGGGCTTGACGTTGCGGACGGTTGCGCGAAGCTCCCCCGCGGATGCCGGAGCGGCTGTGCCGAACAGGACGAGCGCCACCATCAGGGATACGGTCTTCATCGATGCCTCCTTGCAGGAAACCGCCGAGCGGCTCGCTTCCTGATTGCCGTACGCGTTCCCGTACGCTCCAGCGCCCGTACGCGGAGTGCGGGCGCCGGCTTCGTGAATCGACGGACGGGGCGTTTCACGATGCGTGAAGCGTCGCACGTGGCCGCACCCGGCAGGCCTGCGGCGCCTTTCCGCCGGCGCCTGCTGCGGCAACGCTTGCCCGTGATCCTCGCGGCGGTGCTGGTGCTGACGGTGATCGGCCCCTTCGGCACCTTCCAGGACCTGCGGCCCCTGCCGCGTCTGGCCTATTGGGGCGGGTTGATCCTGGCCGGCTTCGCCGCCTTCGAGCTGCTGGTGTGGATCGCCCTGCGGGTCGCGCGCGGCGACGCGCGCCGCTGGGGGCGGGTGGTGGGTGCGGCGGCGCTCGGCGTGACGGCGCTGGAGACTGTGGCCGTCGCCGCCGTGGAATGGAGCGTGCGCGGCCACGATTTCTTCAGCGTGACCGGCCTGCTGGAGCTGGCGCTGTACGTCGGCACCATCACCGTGCTGGTCGCCGCGGTCCCCGTCCTGCTGGAGCTGCGCGAGCGGGGGCTGGTCGGAGTCGCACCGCCGCCGTCGCTGTCCACCGCCGCACCGCCTCCCGGACCGGCCGGTGAACCGCGGCTCCACGCCCGCATCCCCGCACGGCTCGGCCGCGACCTGCTGGCGCTGGCGATGGAGGACCATTACGTGCGCGTTCACACCGCGCTCGGCAGCGACCTGATCCTGATGCGGCTCCGCGACGCGGTGGCCGAGCTGGACGGGGTGCCGGGCCTGCAGGTGCACCGTTCCCACTGGGTCGCCGCGCACGCCGTCACCGCGGTGGAGCGCCGGCCGGACGGCAAGATGACGCTGCTGCTCATCAACGGCCTGCGCGTGCCCGTCAGCCGCTCCTACGCCGCGGATGTCCGGGCGGCCGGCTGGCTGGAGCGGGCCTGAGCGCCGTTCCCAAGCCGGCGGCTTTGCGGCACAATCCAAGCCCGAGCCGGTGAGGAGGAGGTCCATGGCCGAGCCTGCGGAGCGCATCGACCCCGTCAGCCTGGAGGAGTTCCAGGCCATGCATTTCGGCGACCGCCGGGCCGAACTGATCGACGGCGTGATCGTGGTGGCGCAGGCCTTCCCGACCGCGCGGCACGCCGACATCACCGGCGGCGTGCTGGTGGCGCTGGCCAACGCCATCCGTGCGCGGCGCCTTCCTTGCCGAGCCCAGACGGGGGCGGGCCTTCCGGTGCGTCTCGACCGCGATTTCGTGCTCGGTCCCGACGTGCTGGTCCATTGCGGCGGCACGCGCGAGCGGCCGGGCGATCCGCTGGTGGCGGTGGAGGTGCTCTCCCCGTCCAACCGCGCCACGGAGCTGATGCGCAAGCTGCACGCCTACCAGTCGGTGCCCAGCCTGACCGACATCCTGCTCATCGAACAGGACGCGTACAGAGTCGAACACTGGACGCGCACGGAGCGCGGTTCCTGGACGTTGTCCGACCCGCTGTCCGGGCCGGACGCGGTTCTGGCCTTGCCACGGCTTGGCGGCGCGTGGCGGCTGGAGGAGCTGTACGGGGATGATTGACGCGGCCACGGGGGCATCATGAGCGTGTGGATCGTCCGGCTGGGCACGCCGCGTCTGCCACGGGAGGGCACGCGGATCGGCACCGTGCGGCGACCGCCGCGTGGCGTTCGCAAGGAGCGCTACGCCGTGGACGACTGGTTCGACGTGTGGTTTCCGGAATTGGCACCCAGCGCCGATCTCATGGCCCGCGGCAAGGCGGCGGAAACGGAGGAGGAGTGGGCCGCCTTCGTCCGCGCCTACCGGGCGGAGATGGACGAGCCGCCGGTCCGCCGCACGCTCGACCTGTTGGCCGCCCTGTCCAAGGGGGCCGACTTTTCCGTCGGCTGTTATTGCGAGCGGGAGGAACGCTGCCACCGCTCGGTGCTGCGCAGCCTGCTCACCGAGCGTGGGGCGGCGGTCGGCTGACCGCCGCCTTCGTCGATCGAGCGGCGCCGTCCCCGCAGGAACGGCGCCCCGCCCGTCACGCCGCCAGATTGCGCAGCACGAAGGGCAGCACGCCACCGTGGCGGTAGTATTCCACCTCGTCCAGCGTGTCGATGCGGCAGAGCAGCGGCACCACCTGCGTTGACCCGTCGGCGCGGGTGATGGTGAGCGTCACGTCCATGCGGGGGCGGATGCCGGCCTCGACACCGGTCACGTCGAAGGTCTCGGACCCGTCGAGCTTCAGGTCCTGGCGGGTCATGCCGTCCTTGAACTGGAGAGGCAGCACGCCCATGCCGACGAGGTTGGACCGGTGGATGCGCTCGAAGCTCTCGGCGATCACCGCGCGGATGCCCAGCAGCATGGTGCCCTTGGCCGCCCAGTCGCGGGACGAGCCGGTGCCGTACTCCTTGCCGGCCACCACGATCAGCGGCACGCCCGCCGCCTTGTACTCCATGGCGGCGGTGTAGATCGGCATGCGCGTACCGTCCGGCATGTGCCTGGTCTCGCCGCCCTCCACGCCCGGCAGCAGCTCGTTCTTGATCCGGATATTGGCGAAGGTGCCGCGCATCATCACCTCGTGGTTGCCGCGGCGGGCGCCGTAGGAGTTGAAGTCCTGCGGGCGCACCTGCCAGCTCAGCAGATACTCGCCGGCCGGGCTGGTCTTCTTGATCGAGCCGGCGGGGGAGATGTGGTCGGTGGTGATGCTGTCGCCGAGGATGGCGAGCAGCCGCGCGCCCTTCACGTCGGTCACCGCGGCCGGGGTGCGCGGCATGCCGGTGAACAGCGGCGGCAGCTTGACGTAGGTGGAGTTGTCCGCCCAGGCGTAGGTCTGCCCCTCCGCCGTGGCGATGCCACGCCACTGCTCCGGCCCGTGGAAGACGTCGCCGTAGCGGCTGCGGAACATCTCCGGCGTCAGCGACGCCTCGATGGCCGCGTTCACCTCCTGGCTGGTCGGCCAGATGTCCTTCAGATACACGGGCTGGCCGTCGCTGTCGGTGCCGATCGGGTCCTTGGTCAGGTCGATCCGCATGTTGCCGGCCAGTGCATACGCGACGCACAGCGGTGGGCTGGCAAGGTAGTTGGCGCGGGTGTGCGGGTTCACCCGCCCCTCGAAGTTGCGATTGCCGGACAGCACGGCGGCGACCACCAGGTCGCCCTCCTCGACCGCCGCGGCGATGGAATCGGGCAGGGGGCCGGAATTGCCGATGCAGGTGGTGCAGCCGTAGCCCACCGTGTTGAAGCCGAGCTTGTCCAGATAGGGTGTCAGCCCCGCCTTGTTCAGATAGTCGGTGACCACCTGGGAGCCCGGCGCCAGCGAGGTCTTGACCCAGGGCTTGCTGCTCAGCCCCTTCTCCACCGCCTTCTTGGCCAGGAGGCCGGCGGCCACCAGCACCGCGGGGTTGGAGGTGTTGGTGCAGGACGTGATGGCGGCGATCACCACCGCCCCATGGGCGAGGTCGTAATCGCTGCCGGCCACCAGGATCTCCCGGCTCGGGTCGGCGGCCTTGAAGGTGCCGGTCAGGTCGGTGGTGAAGGACTGCGCGGCGCCGGAGAGCGGCACCCGGTCCTGCGGCCGCTTCGGCCCGGCCAGCGACGGCTCCACCGTGCCCATGTCCAGCTCCAGCACGTCGGTGAAGACCGGATCGGGGCTGTCGGCGTCGCGCCACATGCCCTGCGCCTTGGCGTAGGCCTCGACCAGGGCGATGCGCTCCGGATCGCGGCCGGAGAAGGTCAGGTAGCGGATGGTCTCGGCGTCGATCGGGAAGATGCCGCAGGTGGCGCCGTATTCGGGGGCCATGTTGCCGATGGTGGCGCGGTCGGCCAGCGTCATGCCGTCCAGCCCCGGCCCGAAGAACTCCACGAACTTGCCGACCACGCCCTTCTTGCGCAGCATCTGGGTGACGGTCAGCACGAGGTCGGTGGCGGTGGTGCCCTCGCGCATCTTGCCGGTCAGCTTGAAGCCGATGACCTCCGGGATCAGCATGGAGATGGGCTGGCCCAGCATGGCCGCCTCCGCCTCGATGCCGCCCACGCCCCAGCCGAGCACGGCCAGTCCGTTGACCATGGTGGTGTGGCTGTCGGTGCCGACCAGCGTGTCGGGGTAGGCGACGGTGGTGCCGTTGGGATCGGCGTCGGTCCACACGACCTGCGACAGGTATTCCAGATTGACCTGATGGCAGATGCCGGTGCCCGGCGGCACCACGCGGAAATTGTCGAAGGCCTTCTGCCCCCAGCGCAGGAAGGCGTAGCGTTCCAGGTTGCGCTGGAACTCCAGGTCGACATTCTTCTCGAAAGCGTTCGTGGTGCCGAAGAAATCCACCATCACCGAATGGTCGATGACCAGATCCACCGGCACCAGCGGGTTGATCTTCTTCGGATCACCACCCAGCTCGGCCATCGCCTCGCGCATTGCCGCGAGGTCGCAGACGGCCGGCACGCCGGTGAAGTCCTGCATCAGCACCCGCGCCGGGCGGTAGGCGATCTCGCGGTCGCTGCGCCGGTCGACCAGCCATTTGGCGACCGCCTTCACGTCGTCCACGGTCACCGTCCGGCCGTCCTCGAAGCGCAGCAGATTCTCCAGCAGCACCTTCATCGAGAAGGGCAACCGCGACAGATCGCCGAGCCCCGCCTCCTCCGCCGCCTTCAGGCTGAAATAGTCCACGGTGCGCCCGGTGGCGGTGAGCGGACGGCGGGTCTTGAGCGTGTCGTGTCCGGTGAAGGTGGTCACGGGGGTCTCCGCTTCTGTCGTTGGTCTCTTCGTGGAACATTGGATGGCGGCCCCGTGCTTCCAAGGCACAGCGCGGCATCGCGACACGGTGTTGCGCTTTCGGGGTCGCGGAACGCTCTTGATCATGGACATTCTTGCGCGCGCTGGCCAGGATTCGGCGACCCATCGAAACGCGCGACGAGTGACAACCCATGACCTTCGACAGCACCTGCGACCTCTACGACCGCTTCGAGGCGACCGCCCGCGTCACCGATCCCGTCTTCCGCGATTTCGGGGCGCGGATGAAGTTCTCCGGTGCCGCGGTGACCGTGAAGTGCTTCGAGGACAACTCCAAGGTCAAGGAGCTGCTGGCGACGCCCGGGGCCGGCAAGGTGCTGGTGGTGGATGGCGGCGGCAGCCTGCGCGGGGCGCTGATGGGCGACCTGATCGCCAAGAGCGCCGTGGACAACGGCTGGGAGGGCGTGGTCATCCACGGCTGCGTGCGCGACGCGGCGGTGCTCGCCACGCTCGACCTCGGCATCAAGGCGCTGGCCGCTACCCCCCGCAAGACCGTGCGCCGCGGCGAGGGGCAGACCGGCCTGTCCATCAGCCTTGCCGGCATCCGCGTCGCCCCCGGCGACCTCGTCTTCGCCGACGCCGACGGGGTGCTGGTGCTGGACGCCGGCGCGCTGGACGCATGACAGTCCGGCCGAACCGCCGCGGTCTGGCTGCCCTCGCGCTGGCCGTGCCGCTTCTGCTGCCGGCCGGCGGCGCGTTCGCCCAGTTCAAGGATCAGTACGACCATCTGGACGCGATCGGTCGCCAGGGGCGGACCGTGTTCGTTTCCGGCTTCACCGTCGCCGCGATCAGCGTCCAGGGTGCCTGCCGGACCTTCGACGGCGCCATGTGCGCCACGCAGGACGCGATCGTGCGCTGCTGGGAGGCGCTGTCGGCGGAGCCGGGATCGCGCTTCGTCGAGATGGGCGTGGCCCACCTTGAAGACCTGATCGGCCGTAAGGACTTCTCCATCCCGGTCGGCGCCGCGCTCATCGACACCTACGCGTCGGCCTGCCGCGGTGGGGCACCGTCCCGGTGACGCGCCCCCAACGTGGGATCGACCCGCGCCTTACTCCGGGACCTGGCCCCGGATCTTCCGCGTGGTGGTGTAGGTGCCACCCACGATGAAGCGGACGAGGTAGGTGGGGACCATCACCTCCACCATGGTCGGCTGCGCGACGCCCAGATCGGCCAGGCCGGGCAGGGTGCCGGACGGCACGTTGTCGCGGCGCAGCAGCTCCACCTGGTCACGGGTCAGCGGCGGGGCGATCAGCGGGATCTTCTCCAGCAGCCCGCCCAGCGACTCCGCCATGTTCCAGGGAACCGGCACCAGCCAGCGGTTGCGCCTGATCTCACGGAGCGTGATCCGCATCAGCTCCTCGAAGCTGTAGACCTTCGGTCCCCCCAGCTCGTAGGTGCGGCCCTTGCTGGCCGGATCGCCGGCGGCGTTGGCGATGGCCTCCGCCACGTCGCCGACATAGACGGGCTGGAAGCGCGTCTTGCCGCCGCCGATCAACGGCAGGAAGGGCGACACCTGCGCCATCGCGGCGAAGCGGTTGAAGAACTGGTCCTCCGGCCCGAAGACGATGCTGGGGCGCAGGATGGTCGCCTCGGGGAAGGCGTCCAGCACCGCCTGCTCGCCGGCGGCCTTGCTGCGCGCGTACTCCGCCGTGCCATTGGCGTCGGCACCGATCGCCGAGACGTGGATCAGCCGCTCCACCCCCTCGGCCTTGGCGACGAGGGCGATGCGCGCGGGGGCGTCCACATGGGCGGTGGCGAAATCCCAGCCGCCCTGCGGGTGCAGGATGCCGATCAGGTTGATGACCACGTCGGATTCGCGGATCACCCGGGCGACCGAATCGTCGCGTCGCACATCCACCGCCAGCGGCACGATCTGCCCGACGGCGCCGGCGGTCTTGAGGAAGGCGGCCTTGCTCGGATGGCGCGTGGCGATGCGGACAACGGCGCCGGAACGCGCCAGGCGCCGGATCAGATGGCGGCCGATGAAGCCCGACCCGCCGAACACCGTGATCACCCGATTGCGATAGGACATCGACCTTCTCCCGTGCCGTTCGCGAAACGCATGCGCCCCCGCCGGCCGCAGGACGGCCGGCTTCGGCGGTTGCTTATAGCGAAAGCCGCGCGCGGGGGCTAGGTCCGCCACGCCCGTGCGGCGTTTTCCCCCTTCGGAGGAGGGCATACGATTTTGTTGCAAGCCGATGAAAAAACCCGTTGACACGGCCCGGCCGCCTGAATAAAACACCGCTCACCAACACCGAGCCCAGGTGGCGGAATTGGTAGACGCGCAGGTTTCAGGTACCTGTGGCAGAAATGTCGTGGAAGTTCGAGTCTTCTCCTGGGCACCAAATTCTACCCGGCTTCGCCGCATGCTTCGGCCCTCCCGAAAGGGAGGGGACAAGCACTGCGGCGTTTGTCGTTTCCGGGGTATGAGTTGCGACAATCCCCCGGCCAACACTTGACCGGGGATCATCGGATACAACGCTGACGGCGCGGAGGCCGGCGATGCCCATCGATCTTCACGACGGCGATCTTCCCGACGGCCTCGACCTCAAGTCCATGGCGCGCGGCGGCTGCGTCGCCATCGACAGCGAGACGATGGGGCTGAACCCCGCCCGCGACCGCCTCTGCCTCGTGCAGCTCAGCGCTGGCGACGGCGCCAGCCACCTCGTGCAGTTCCGCCGCGACCGCTACGACGCGCCGAACCTGAAGCGCCTGCTCACCGATCCGGAGGTGACGAAGCTCTTCCACTTCGCGCGCTTCGACGTCGCCGTCTTCCAGGCCTATCTCGGCGTCACCTGCCAACCCATCTATTGCACCAAGATCGCGTCCAAGCTGGTGCGCACCTTCACCGACAAGCACGGGTTGAAGGATCTGTGCAAGGACCTGCTGGGTGTGGAGATGTCCAAGCAGCAGCAGTCGTCCGACTGGGGGGCGGAGGAGCTGTCGCCCGACCAGCTCCGCTACGCGGCCTCGGACGTGCTGCACCTGCACGATCTGAAGGAGCGGCTGGACGCGCTGCTGGCGCGCGAGGAGCGCACCGCCCTGGCCGAGGCCTGCTTCCGCTTCCTGCCGGCGCGCGCGGCCCTCGACCTCGGCGGCTGGGACGAGCCGGACATCCTCGCACACTGATGCGCCGGACCGAGAGGGGGCATGGCCCTCCGGTCGCGGGTTTGACCCGGTTCCGGTGCGTGGGCATACTGCCCGGCGAACATCCGGGCTCCCCCGGACCGCAGACCTGATGGGACGCGATTGCCCTTGAGCGACGTCATCGACCGTGATCCCGGCGCCACGGTGCCTGTGGGGACCACCCAACTGAGCACCGCCGCCGACGACCTGGACAGCGCGCGGCGCGTGCTGCGCATGGAGGCGGACGCGCTGCGGTCGCTGGCCGACGGGCTGGACGCCGCCTTCTGCGGCGCGCTCGACCTGCTGGCGCGGGCGACCGGCCGCGTCGTGGTGACCGGCATGGGCAAGAGCGGGCATGTCGGCTGCAAGATCGCGGCGACGCTGGCGTCCACCGGCACCCCGGCCCAGTTCGTCCACCCCGGCGAGGCCAGCCACGGCGACCTCGGTATGATCACGCGGGCGGACGCGGTGCTGGCCCTGTCGAACTCCGGCGAGACCAGCGAGCTGAGCGACATCGTCGCCCACACCCGGCGTTTCGGCATCCCGCTGGTCGGCGTCACCGGCCGCGCCGGGTCGACGCTCGCCGAGCAGTCCGATGTGGCGCTGGTGCTGCCCAAGGCGCCGGAGGCCTGTCCGCACGGGCTGGCGCCCACCACCTCCACCACCATGATGCTGGCGTTGGGCGATGCGCTCGCGATCGCGCTGCTGGAGCGGCGTGGCTTCTCCGAGTCCGATTTCCGGCAGCTCCATCCCGGTGGGCAACTCGGCCGCCGGCTGCTCTCGGTCAACGACCTGATGCATCATGGCGATGCGATGCCCATATGCCGCATCGACACGCCCATCGCCGACGTCATCCTGGAAATGACCGCCAAGCGGCTGGGATGCGTCGGCGTGGTGCAGGACGACGGGACGCTCGCCGGTATCATCACCGACGGCGACCTGCGGCGACATCTTAAGCCGGAGCTGCTGGCGGAGCGGGCGGAGCGCATCATGTCGCCGCGCCCCAAGACGATCCGGCCGAAGGCGCTGGCGGTGGAGGCTTTGCGCGTGATGAACGAGAAGCAGATCACCACCCTGTTCGTGGTGGAGGCGGGACGGCCGCTCGGTGTCGTGCACATCCACGACTGCCTGCGCGCCGGCGTGGCCTGAGGCGCCGATGGCCCGCAGCGAACCCATCCTCGTCGAGCGCCGGCCGGCCGAAGCCCGGCCCGCCGACCCTACAACCGCCGGTCCTTCGCCGGGCCTGCGGCCGCTGCCGGCCGAGCTGCCGGTGCTGCGCGTCCACCAGCGCCGGGCGACACGGCCGGTCAGCCGCGGCTACAGCCGCTTCGTGACGCTGCTGAAGTTCGTGCTGCCGGCGCTGGCACTCGCCATGCTGGCGCTGGTGGCGGCCTGGCCGACGCTGACCGAGCTGCCGAGCGCCCGCATCGCGGCGGACAAGGGCCAGCTCGAAATGATCAAGCCGCGCTATTTCAGCGCGGACGAGCAGAACCAGCCCTATTCCCTCACCGCCTCCCGCGCCGACCAGTCGGAGGAGCAGCCGGGCCTCGTGGCGCTCGACAAGCCGGAGGCGGAGATGACGGAGACGGGGGGCACCTGGGTGACGCTCCGTTCCGACCGCGGCTGGTACGACCGCACCACCGGCATCCTGCGCATGGTCGGCGGTGTCCGGGTGCTGCGCGACGACGGCAGCGAGTTCACCACCGACGAGGCCTATTCCGACGTGCGCGCCGGCACCGCCTGGGGCGACCACCATGTGGTGGGGCAGGGGCCGCAGGGGGAGATCGACGCCATCGGCTTCCGCATGTCCGACCGCGGCAAGACCATGGTGTTCCTGAACGACTCGAAGGCCAATGTGGCGCCCGGCGCGCAGGCGCCGGGGGTGACCCCGGCCGCGCCGCGTCCTGCCCTGTTGCCGCCGGTGGCACCCCCGCCACCGGCGCTGGCCGCGGCCCCGGTCACGCCCGCCCCCGCGGCCGGTCTGGCACCACCGGCCACCCCGGTGCCGCCGCTGCCCCGGGTGACGGTGCTGCAGTCGGCCGAGGTCCCGCCTGACGCGCCCGCCGGCGTTGCGCTGGTCAAGCCGCCCCCCCGCAAGCCAGCCGTTCCCGCCGCGAAAGGAGGCAAGCCATGAGCGTGCGAGCGCCGCGTGTCCCGCTTGCGTCCCTGCTGGTCGCCGTGGCCCTCGCGCTGGCCGTGCCGGCATGGGCGCAGCAGCAGCTTCCCGGCGGCTCCGACGGCCGGCCGGTGGAGATCAACGCCGACAACGCCATCGAGTGGCACCAGACCGAACGCGCCTACGTCGCCCGCGGCCACGCCTCGGCCAAGCGCGGCGAGACGACCGTCTTCGCCGACGTGCTGACCGCCTATTACCGCGAGGTGCCGGACAAGGGCACCGAGATCTTCCAGCTGGTGGCGCAAGGCAACGTGCACATCGTCAGCCCGCAGCAGGAGGTGTTCGGCGACCGAGCCGTCTACGACACCGACCGGCAACTCGGCGTGGTGACCGGCAAGGAGCTGCGGCTCGTCACCAAGAACGATCTGGTGACGGCGCGCGACACGCTGGAGTATTACGACGCGCAGAACTTCGCGGTCGCCCGCGGCGACGCGGTGGCGGTGCGCAACCAGGACCGGATGCGGGCCGACGTGCTGATCGGCACCTTCGTGAAGGGGCCGAACGGCGCGTCGGAGCTGACCCGCATCGACGGGTCGGGCAACGTGGTGGTCACCACCCCGACCGACGTCGCCACGTCGGACAAGCTGGTCTATTCGGTCAAGGACGAGGTGGCGGTGCTGATCGGCGACGTGAAGATCACCCGCGGTGACAACCAGATCGTCGGCGAGGCGGCGGAGATGAACACCCGCACCAAGGTCAACCGGGTGATCGCGGGCAAGGACGCGAGCGGGCGGGTGAGGGGGCTGCTGATCCCCGGATCCCAGCCGCCGGGCACCGCCCAGGCAACAGGCGCCGCAGCGCCGGCCGCAAGGTGACGACGGGCAGGATGGCGGTCGATTTGGACAGCGTTCACACACAGGGCGACGGTGCCGCACTGGCGCCGCCGGGACCAGAACAGGGGCTGATCGCCCGCAACCTCGGCAAGTCCTTCAAGAAGCGTCCGGTGGTGCGCGACGTGTCGGTGTCGGTGCAGCGCGGCGAGGCGGTGGGGCTGCTCGGCCCCAACGGCGCCGGCAAGACCACCTGCTTCTACATGATCACCGGGCTGATCGTGGCCGACGTGGGCACCATCCTGCTGGACGGGCAGGACATCACGGCGCTGCCGATGTACCGCCGCGCGCGACTCGGCATCGGCTACCTCCCGCAGGAGGCGTCGATCTTCCGCGGCATGAGCGTGGAGAACAACATCCGCTCGGTGCTGGAGGTGGTGGAGAGCGACCGCGACGCGCGCGAGCAGATGCTGGACGAGCTGCTGGCGGAGTTCTCGATCACCCATCTGCGCCGGGCCCCGGCCCTGGCGCTGTCGGGCGGCGAGCGGCGGCGTGTCGAGATCGCCCGCGCCCTGGCCTCGCAGCCGCACTTCATCCTGCTGGACGAGCCGCTGGCCGGCATCGACCCGATCGCCGTCAACGACATCCGCGAGCTGGTGGGGCATCTGCGCGACCGCGGCATCGGCGTGCTGATCACCGACCACAATGTGCGTGAAACTTTGGACCTCGTCGATCGGGCATATATTTTGCACGACGGTATGGTACTAATGGAGGGCGAGCCGGCGGAGATCGTGGCGCACGAAGATGTGCGTCGGGTCTACCTCGGCGATCGGTTCAGCCTCTAACGAATTCTTTCCCGGCCCATGGCGCTCACCCAACGTCTCGACCTACGGCAGACGCAATCCCTTGTGATGACGCCGCAGTTGCAGCAGGCGATCAAGCTGCTGCAGCTGTCGAACATGGAATTGTCGGACTTCATCGATCGCGAGATCGAGCAGAACCCGCTTCTGGAGCGGGACGAGAGCGACCGGGATGGCGGCGACCGCGAGCTGGGCGAGCGCGCCGCGGCCGCTAACAGCGAGGCGCCCGAGCCTCCGGGTGAGGATGGTCCTCCGCCGCCGATGGACACGCGGACCCGCGACACGGTGGACCTCACCACGTCCGACACCATGGGGTCGGAGACCCCGCTCGACACCGATTACGAGAACGTCTACGGCGACGACCGCTTCTCCGACGGGACGGAGGGCTCGTCCGACATCTATGGAGCCTATGGGGAGCGCGGCGGGCGCGGGTCGTTCGAGGACGACGACTCCAACCTGGAAGCGACGCTCTCCGGTGCCGTGTCCCTGCGCGACCACCTGATCGGCCAGCTCAATGTGGATCTTCCGGACGGTGGCGACCGGCTGATCGGGCTGGCGCTGATCGATATGGTGGACGAGGCCGGCTATCTCTCCGCCGATCTCGTTGGGCTTGCGGAACAATTGGCGTGCGGTCTTGATCGTATCGAAGCCGTTCTGGCCCGCGTCCAGCGCTTCGACCCGTCCGGCATCTTCGCCCGCTCCCTCAAGGAGTGCTTGGCGATCCAGCTCAGGGAGCGCAACCGGCTGGACCCGGCGATGGCGGCCCTGCTCGACAACCTGGATCTGCTGGCGGCCCGCAATCTGGCCGGGCTGATGAAGGTCTGCGGCGTCGATGCCGAGGACATCGCCGACATGGTGTCGGAGATTCGGACGCTGAATCCCAAACCGGCGCTCGCCTTCGACCACAGCCCGGCGCAGCTCGTCACCCCCGACATCCTGATGCGGCCCAGCCCGGGTGGCGGCTGGCTGATCGACCTGAACCCGGACACATTGCCGCGGGTGCTGGTCAACCAGCGCTATTTCGCCCGCATCTCCACCGAGGTGCGCTCCAAGGCGGAGAAGGAATACGTCAGTGAACGTTTCCAGTCCGCCAACTGGCTGGTCAAGTCCCTGCACCAGCGCGCCACCACGATCCTCAAGGTGGCGGGCGAAATCGTGCGCCAGCAGGATGCCTTCTTCATCCACGGCGTCTCGCATCTGCGCCCGCTCATCCTGCGCGACATCGCCGAGGCCATCGGCATGCACGAGAGCACGGTGAGCCGCGTCACCACCAACAAGTTCATCGCGACGCCGCGCGGGGTGTTCGAGCTGAAGTATTTCTTCACCTCCGCCATCCAGGGCGCCGATGGACAGGCCGCCCATTCCGCCGAAGCCGTGCGGCACCGCATCAAGACGATGATCGACCAGGAACCTCCCACCGATGTGCTTTCCGACGACAAAATTGTCGAAATTTTGCGTGGGGAGGGGATCGACATTGCGCGGCGGACGGTCGCGAAGTATCGTGAAGCGATGCGAATACCGTCATCGGTGCAGCGGCGTCGCGCGAAGACGTCCGGCATGTAGTGCGGTACTCGCGAACCGGGCGGTCGTTGACAGCCTTGACGGCCCCCACTAAGGTCCCCGCCC
Organism: Azospirillum oleiclasticum; assembly: GCF_013423485.1. Lineage (GTDB taxonomy): Bacteria > Pseudomonadota > Alphaproteobacteria > Azospirillales > Azospirillaceae > Azospirillum > Azospirillum oleiclasticum. The sequence continues at coordinate 91,720 of NZ_JABFFR010000032.1, read as the reverse complement.
GCACGGTGTGGGCGGGCCCCGTCCACGAAAGTCCGTTGCGGGCCACTTTTGGAACCTTTTGAACATGCAGCTCACCGTCAAAGGCAAGCAGCTTGACGTCGGCGACGCTCTGCGCACCCACGTCGCGGACAGCCTGAACACCGTCGTCGGCAAGTACTTCACGAACTCGCTGGAGGCGAACGTCGTCTTCTCGCGCGAGGCCAGCCTGTTCAAGGCCGACATCCAGGTCCATGTGGGCCGCAACATCGTGTTGCAGAGCGTCGCGGAGGCCCACGAGCCTTACCCCGCTTTCGACACCGCCTGCGAAAAGCTCGGCAAGCGGCTGCGTCGGTACAAGCGCCGTCTGCGCGATCATCACAACGGTGATGCCCAGCATGAGCCGGTGCCGGCCCGCTACCAGATCCTGGAAGCCGAGCCCGACGACCACCATGTGGAGGCCGAAGATGCAGCGCCGGACGCTGCCCAGCCCATCGTGGTCGCCGAAATGCAGACCAGCATCGACACCCTGACGGTCAGCGAGGCGGTGATGCGGATGGAACTGGCCGAGCTGCCGGCGCTGATGTTCCGCAACCGCGCCCATGGCGGGTTGAATCTGGTCTACCGCCGCAAGGACGGCAATGTGGGCTGGGTCGATCCGACGGGCGTGCAGAACACCGCCGCCTGACCGGGCGGCGGTTTTCGCAACCATCCGAAGCGTCATGCTCGATCTCATCACCCCGCACGCCATCCTTCCGAACCTGAAGGCCGGCAGCAAGAAGCAGGCCCTTCAGGAGATCGCCCGCAGGGCGGCGGAGCTGACGGGCCAGCACGAGCGCGCCATCTTCGACGTCCTGCTGGAGCGCGAGCGGCTGGGGACCACCGGCGTCGGGCACGGCATCGCGATTCCGCACGGCAAGCTCGCCAGTCTGGATCGCGTGCACGGCCTGTTCGCCCGGTTGGAGCGACCCATCGACTTCGACGCCATCGACGAGCAGCCGGTCGACCTGATCTTCCTGCTGCTTGCCCCGGAGCACGCGGGCGCCGACCATCTGAAGGCGCTCGCCCGCGTGTCCCGCCTGCTGCGCGACCAGTCCATCTGCGAGAAGCTGCGCGGCTCGGAAAGCGCCGACGCCATCTACGCGCTGCTGACGCAGCACGAGGCCAATCAGGCGGCGTGAATCCACGCCACTCCGGCCGTCTTTAAACCGATCTTACCGTCTTGCCGGGCGGCCGACGTTGAGCCTGCGGCTTTGCCTGGGCCCAACGTCAGCGGCATCACGCGTCAATGCGCGGTGCCGCTGCCCTGACGCGCCGGCGGCGGGTCGAGCGGCACGTCGCGCAGGACCTGACCGACGGCACCCATGGGCGGGCCGTCCACCCCGTCGGTGACGACGATCAGGCCGCCGGCGTTGCCGGTGCGCACGCGGATGCCCGGCTTGTCGGGCACGCGGTAGACATCGCCCGGCCGCAGCACGCGGGTAAACAGCAGCTCGTTGGTGCTGGTGTCGCGCACCTGGATCCAGCTGTCCTGGGTGGCGCGGAGCTGGATTCGCGCCTGCGCCGTGGTGTTGCCGAAGACGCGGGTGGGCGCCGCGGCCGTCTCGGGCGGGCGGGCGGCCGGGGCTGCCGCGGGGGCTGGCGGGGTGAGCGGCGTCGGCTCCTGGGTCGCGGCGTCCGGCTCGTCGTCCTCGGGTGGGGGGAGGGTGGCCGTCTGCGGCTGTGCCGCCGGTGGGGCGACGGCCGGTGCCGGTGCCGGTGCGGGTGCGGGTGCCGGTGGGGCGGAGCGCGCGGGCGCGGCGGTGGTGGCCTGTGGCGGGACGGCTGGCGGCGGCGAGGCGGGTGCGGCCGGGGTCGCTGCGACGGGAGGTGGCGCGGTCGCTGCGACGGGAGGTGGCGCGGTCGCCGCTACGGGCGGCGGCACCGCCTTGGGGGCCGCGGCCGGCGGGGCCGTCGGCGCGGTGGCCGCGGGCGGCGGGGCGACCGGCACCGTCACCGACGGTGCCTCCGCCGTCTGTGTCGCGGCGTTCCCGGACCAGGGCAGGGCGTCGAGCAGCGACACCAGCCGGTCGGGCAGGGCGGGCACGTAATCCACCATCGAGCGGTCGGTGGCGGAGAGATAGTACCAGCCGCCATAGGCGATTCCGGCCAGCACCAGCGTGCCCAGCAGGATCGTCCCGCCCGGCATGCGCCCTTCCGGCACGGGGGTCGGGAAATACAGCTCCGGCCGGCGGCCGACTCCCGACGCCTCGTCCTTGAAGCGGCGCAGCACCATGTCGGCGTCGAGTTCCAGATGCTCCGCGTAGGAGCGCAGGAAGCCCGCGGCGTAGGCGTTGCCGGGAAGGTCGGAGAAGCGGCCGTCCTCGATCGCCTGCAGATAGACGAACCGGATCCGCAGGGTGTTCGCCACCGTCCGCAGATCCTCCCCGCGGCTGAGCCGCGCGTTGCGGAGAATCGTGCTGACGCCAGGACCGTCCGGCGCAACCGTCGCCTCGCGGTCGAAGGACTCGGATACCTTGCGCATGCGCTCGCCCATGGAAATCAACCGTCTCGTCGCCTGCGGCATCGGGGCTGCCGGCGTCCGCGCCGGCTCCCCCTAGGTACGCCGAACGCTTCGCCGGTGCAATCGGGGGGCTGCCGTCCGCCCTGTTTTATACGCACACGTGGCCGCACCGGGTGACAAAGCGTGGAGCGGCTCAGATGAGGATGCCATGGTCGAGCGCGAAGGCGCGCAGTTTCGGCCGTAGGCTGTGGTCCCCGCCCTGGGTGAGCTGGACCAGATATTTGCGCAGCGCCGCCACGTCCAGGCTACGCAGCATGGTCTTCACCGGGCCGACCGACTGCGGCGCCATGGACAGGGAGCGGAAGCCCAACCCGATCAGCGTCATGGCGTCCAGCGGCCGGCCGGCCATCTCGCCGCACACGCCGATCGGCTTGCCGGCATCGCGGCTGGCCTCGACCAGCCGGCGCAGCAGGGTGAGCATCGGCGGCGACAGCGGGTCGTATCGGTTGGCCGTGCGCGGGTTGCCGCGATCGCTGGCGAACACGTACTGCATCAGGTCGTTGGACCCGACCGACAGGAAATCAACCCGCTGCAGCAGCGCCGGAAGCTGCCACAGCAGCGACGGCACCTCGATCATGGTGCCGACCCGGACGCGCGACGGCGGCTCCGCCCCGCGCCGCTCCAGCCAGCGCAGCTCCAGATCCAGGATGGCACGGGCGGCGTCGAACTCCGCCACCTCGGCGATCATCGGGAACATCACCGACAGCGGCCGCCCGGCCGCCGCCCGCAGCAGGGCGCGGAGTTGCTGGCGCAGCAACGATGGGTGGTCCAGTCCGATGCGGATGGCGCGCCAGCCGAGCGCCGGATTCTCCTGCGCCCCGGCGGAGATGTAGGACAGCATCTTGTCGCCGCCGACGTCCAGGGTGCGGAACAGCACCGGCTTGTCGCCCGCCTCGTCGAGGACGCGGGCGTACAGCTCGGTCTGCTGCTGTACGTCGGGGTGGGTGTGGCGGACCATGAAGGGGATCTCGGTCCGGTACAGCCCGATCCCCTCCGCCCCGCTGGCCGCCAGATGCGGCAGGTCGATCAGCAGGCCACAGTTGAGCTGGATCGAGATCGGCACCCCGTCGCGCGTCACCGACGGCAGGGAGCGGGTGGCCGCGTATTCCTGCTCGCGCCGCGAGCGGGTCGCCATGCTCTCGGTGAAGGCCATCTGGATGTCTTCGGCCGGGCGCACGAAGACGGCGCCATGGTCGCCATCGACGATCAGATGGTCCAGCGGCTCGATGCGGGTCAGCGCGTCGGCGCATTGCACCACCGGGATGTCCAGCGCGCGGGCGACGATGCAGACATGGCTGGACGGCGATCCCTCCTCCAGGATCAGCGCACGCAGCCGCTTGCGGTCGTAGTCCAGCAGCTCCGCCGGTCCCATGGAGCGGGCGACCAGAACCAGATCCTCCGGCAGGGTGCCGCCGTCCGCCTCCGACCGCTTGCCGGCCAGATGCTGGAGCAGCCGGTTGGACAGATCCTCCAGATCCAGCAGCCGCTCGCGGATGTAGGGATCGGTCAGATGGCTCATGCGGGCGCGGGTGTCGTTCTGCACCTGCTGCACCGCGGCCTCCGCCGTCAGGCCCATGTGGATCGCCTCGCGGATGCGCGACAGCCAGCCGCGGTCCTCGGCGAACATCCGGTAGGTCTCCAGGATGTCGCGCGGCTCGCCCAGCCCGGCCAGGGCTGCGGCGGCCAGCAGATCGTCGATGGCGCTGTGCATGGCGCTGAGCGCCCCGGCCAGCCGCTCCAGCTCGCGTTCCGCATCGTCGGCGACCATCTGCCGGATGGTGAGCTGCGGCCGGTGCACCAGCGCGTGGCCCATCGCCAGCCCGGCGTTCAGCGGCACCCCCGACAGCCGTGCCGGCAGCAGGGCCGCGTCGCCAGTGGAGAACACCTCCTGCGGGTCGACCAGCTCGCCCTGCGCCACCAGCTCGGCGACGATCATGGCGATGGTCTGGAGGGTCTCGACCTCCTCCTCGGTGTAGTGGCGGCGGTCGGCGTGCTGGATGACGAGCACGCCGCGCACCTTGCCGCCGCGCAGGATCGGCACACCCGCCAGCGACTGGAAGGGGTCCTCCCCGGTTTCGGGGCGGTAGGCGAAGTTGGGGTGGGACGGCGCGTTGTCCAGCGCGATCGGCCGCGCGTGCGCCGCGATGTCGCCGACCAGACCCTCGCCGACGCGCAGCCGGGTCTTGTGCACCGCGTCCTTGTTCAGGCCGAGGGTGGAGAACAGCTCCAGCACCTCGCCCGCCCGCATGACGTAGCAGGAACAGACATCGGCCACCATCTCGGCCGCGATCAGCATGACGATCTTGTCGAGCCGGTCCTGCCCCGTGCCCGATCCCGCCATCACGTCGCGCAGCCGGGCCAGCAGCCTGCGCGAGGCCGCTCCGGTGCTGCTCAGGGTGGTGTGCATGCCTTCCATGAGCCCGGTCATTCCCATGGGGCGGGGGGAATTGCAAGGGGTGTTGTGCGGCGCGGCTTGGCCCTGGTTAGCGGCGTGTGCTAAACTGTCGTCATAACGGACGATTGGTGGTGCCAATGGAGCAGGTTCGACAGGTCGTAACCGCCCACACTCCCTATGGCGGTCTCCCCTACGCCGACCGCGTGCGCGAGGTGGAGGCGGCGCGGGTCTTCCACTGGCTGGCGGCGGGTTGGGCCGACATGCGGGCCGCCGGCTGGGTCAGCCCGGCCTATGGGCTGATGTTCGTGGCGATCGGACTGGGGCTGACCGCCGGTCTGGCCTGGGCGGAGATGTCGTACCTGATCGCGCCGATGATCGGCGCCTTCCTGCTGGTGGCGCCGCTTCTGGCGCTCGGCCTCTACCGCATCTCCTGGGACGTGGCGGAGGGGCGGCGGCCGGGCTTCGGGCGGGCGCTGACGGCGTGGCGCCGCAACCCCTACCACATCCTGACCGCCGGCCTGATCCTGATGCTGTACGTCATGATCTGGGCGCGGATGAACGTGATCGCCTTCGCGCTGTTCTTTCCCTACGTGTCGATGAGCCTCGCCAGCTTCCTGCAGCAGACGCTGACGCTGGACGGCATGGTGTTCACTCTGTTCGTGACGGTGCTCGGGCTCGGATTCGCCACGGTGGCCTTCATCAGCAACGTGACGGCGCTGCCGATGATGCTGGAGCGCAAGGTGGACATCTTCGCCGCCGTGCTCGCCTCCGCCATGGCGGTGGCGCGCAACCCGCGGACGATGGCGCTGTGGGCGGCGCTGATCGTGCTGGTGACCGGCGTCGGGCTGCTCAGCGTGGTCGGGCTGGCGGTCACCCTGCCGCTGATCGGCCACGCGAGCTGGCACGCCTACCGCGATCTGGTGAAGGCCGACGACGAACCCTGACCCGCCGCTACTCCTCCGACACCACGCGGCAGGGCTTGGCGGTGAATTTCCGGCAGGTTGCCAGCGCCGCGTCGCGCGCCTCGTTCAGGGTGCGCAGGCCGGAGCGCCAGCCGAAGGCGCCGTCCTCCGCGGTGGCGAAGGCCTTGTGCGGCACGCCGCGCTGAAAGGCCGGGAAGCTGTCCAGCGCCTTGCCCACCAGACCCGCCGGCACCGCCGCTGAGGGCCGGGGCGGGATGGGGGTGGCCCTCGCCTGCAGGCCGTTGGCGGCCAGGAACCGCTCGACCGTCGGCAGCCAAGCCGACGGTTCGCCGCGGGAGAACAGGAAATGGCCGTCCTCGCCGAAGGGCGGCATCATCACCAGCTCCGCCCGTCCACCCCCCGCGGTGAAGGCCGCGTGCAGGCGTCGCGCCAGCGCCGGCCCGAAGAAGCGGTCGTTCTCCGCATACATCCACAGCATCGGCACCCGCGCGCCGCGCGTGGCGTAGAACTCGAAGGCGTCGGCCAACCGGTCGGGCTGGCACACGTCGTCCGCCGCGCGCGAGCCGCGACCGCCGGCGAAGCTGATCACCGCCTTCAGCCCCGGCGGCGGCTCCATCGCCAGCGCCACGCTGGCGAAGCCCCCGGCCGACTGCCCCACCGCCACGACCCGCCGCGCGTCCACCGATGGCAGGGTCCCGGCGAAGCGCACGACCTCCCGCAGATCCTCCGCACTCTCCAGCCCGGCGCCGATGTATTCCCGCTGCTCGCACGGGCCGGAATACTCGGCGTACGCCCCCCCCGACAGACCATACCCCCGCCGCATGGGCACGATCACCGCCCAGCCCCGCCGCGCGAACTCCAGCGCCTGCGGCAGCATGCCCGTCGGCATCATGGTCTTGCGCGCGTCGGCCTCCCGCGGCGTTCCGTGGCTGAGGACCAGCAGCGGGAACGGCCCCCCCGAATCGGGCCGCGCGATGACCGCCTCCAGCGTGACGCCTACCACGCCCTTCGGCGTGGAAAACCGCGCGGGAATGTCGATGTGCTCCCACGTCACGGACTCGGCGTGTACGGGGAGGGCGAGGAGGAGTGAGAGCAGGAACAGCAGGGCGGGCATGGAGGTGTCCACGGTCGGCGAAGGGAGCCGGGCGGATGCCGGCGCCATACCCCGAAGGTATTACGCTGCGCCGCGCCGCTCCAGCGCCGTCACCGCCTGGGCCATCAGTTCGCCGATGATCTCCGCCACCGGCTGCTCCCGGGTGACCAGACCCACGCTCTGGCCGGCCATCAGGGAGCCGTTCTCGACGTCGCCGTCCACCACCGCGCGCCGCAGCGCGCCGGCCCAGTAATGCTCGATCTCGAGCTGGGCCTCCTCGCGGGTCATCTCGCCCAGGTCGACCTTGTTGATCAGGACGCGCTGGGCTTCCAGGAAGCGCTTGGTGCCCTCGTTGGTCAGCGCTCGCACGGGGATGACGGGGAAGCGCGGGTCGATCTGGACCGAGGGCTGGGCGTCGCGGGCGGCGGCGCGGATGAAGGCCTGCTTGAAGCGGGGGTGCGCGACGCACTCGGTGGCGCAGACGAAGCGGGTGCCGATCTGCACGCCCGCCGCCCCCAACTCCAGGAAGGACAGGATGGCCTCGCCCCGGCCGATGCCGCCGGCGACGAAGACCGGGACCTCCGTGATCTCCGGCAGGATCTCCTGGGCCAGCACCGAGGTGGTGACAGGGCCGATGTGGCCGCCGGCCTCCGCCCCCTCGATCACCAGCGCGTCCACGCCGTTGCGCAGCAGCCGCTTCGCGGCGACCAGCGCCGGGGCGAAGGCCATCACCTTCGCCCCATGGTCCTTGATGCGCTTGACGGTGGCGCCGGACGGCATGCCTCCGGCCACCACCACATGACCCACCGCGTGCCGGCCGCAGACATCGACCAGAGCGTCCAGATCCGGGTGCATGTTGATGAGGTTGACGCCGAAGGGGCGGTCGGTCAGCGCCCGCGTCGCCACGATCTCCGCCGCCAGCCGCTCCGGGTCCATGGAGCCGCAGGCGAGAACGCCGAAGCCGCCGGCGTTGGAGATGGCCGACACCAGATGCCGCTCCGACACCCAGGTCATCGCCCCGCCCATGATGGCGGTGGGGGTGCCCAGGAACGCGCACCCCCGCTGCCAGAGCCGGTCGAGCCGCGCCGCGCCGTCGCTCATGCCCGGCTCTCCCCTCAGTTCGGTCGGACCGCGGTCAGGCCGCGTCGAGCCCGTAGGCGGTGTGCAGCGCGCGCAGGGCCAGCTCGGCATACTCCTCGGCGATCAGCACGCTGATCTTGATCTCGGAAGTCGAGATGACCTGGATGTTGATGCCCTTGTCGGCCAGCGCCTTGAACATGCGCTGGGCGACGCCGGCGTGGCTGCGCATGCCCACACCGATCACCGACACCTTCACCACGTTGCTGTCCGACACCAGCCGGCGGTACTTCACCATGTCCTGCGCCTCCTCCAGCACCTTGACGGCGCGGGCGAGGTCGGCCTTGCCGACGGTGAAGGTCATGTCGGTGGACTTGCCGTCCTCCGACACGTTCTGGACGATCATGTCCACGTTGATGGCGCCGTCCGTCAGCGGGCCGAAGATGGCGGCGGCCACGCCCGGCCGGTCCTCGACGCCGATCAGCGTCACCTTCGCCTCGTCGCGGCTGTAGGCGATGCCGCTCACAACTTCCTTTTCCACGATCTCGTCCTCGTCGACCACAAGTGTTCCCGGAAGCTCGCTGCCCGCCGCCTTCTCGAAGGTGGAGAGCACCTGCACGCGCACCCGGTGGTTCATCGCCATTTCCACCGACCGGGTCTGCAGAACCTTGGCGCCCTGGGAGGCCAGCTCCAGCATCTCCTCGTAGGTGATCTTGGACAGCTTGCGCGCCTTGGTCACGATGCGCGGGTCGGTGGTGTAGACGCCGTCCACGTCGGTGTAGATGTCGCAGCGGTCGGCCTTCAGCGCCGCCGCCAGCGCCACCGCCGAGGTGTCGGAGCCGCCGCGGCCCAGCGTGCTGATGCGCCCGCGTTCCGACAGGCCCTGGAAGCCGGCGACCACGGCGACCTCGCCGGTGTTCATGCGCTTCTCGATCTCGGTCGTGTCGATGGACACGATGCGCGCCTTGGCATGGGTGTCGTCGGTGCGGATCGGAAGCTGCCACCCCTGCCAGGAGCGGGCCGGGATGCCGATCGACTGCAGCGCGATCGCCAGCAGGCCGGTGGTCACCTGCTCGCCGGTGGCGACGACGGCGTCGTATTCGCGCGCGTCGTGCAGCTTGTCGATCTCGGTGCAGTACTTCACGAGCTGGTTGGTCACGCCGGACATCGCCGACACCACGACCGCCACCTGGTGGCCGGCCTTGACCTCCTGCTCGATTTTGCGCGCCACGTTCTTGATCCGGTCGATGTCGCCGACCGACGTGCCGCCGAATTTCAGAACAATACGCGCCATTCCTTACACCATCCGTCTTGCGGCCGGTCCCTTGCCGGCCGTTTCCCATGCCTTTGGCGGTTGCCGCCGCAAGGCCGCGTATCCATACTTCCAAAGGTCGGGCGAGGCAAGGATGCCCGGATCCGGATCGTCATGCCCGCGTCACGGAACCACAAGAATCAACGGAACTCGGAACGCCCCCATGACCGCCGCCCACACCGCAGCCTCCGCTTCCGCAGCCCCCGCGTCCGGCGCCCATTCATCCGGGACCGTGGACCGCGACGAGGTCGCCCGTTTCTCCGCCATCGCCGCCGAGTGGTGGGACCCGGCCGGCAAGTTCAAGCCGCTGCACCGGCTGAACCCGCTGCGGCTGGGCTACATCCGCGACACCGCCTGCCGCCGGCTGGGCCGCGACCCGCTGTCGCGGGCGCCGCTGTCGGGGCTCAGCCTCGTCGATATCGGCTGCGGCGGCGGGCTCCTGTCGGAGCCGCTGGCCCGCATGGGGGCGGACGTGACCGGCGTCGATGCGGCGGAGCGCAACGTGAAGACCGCCGCGGCGCACGCGGCGGAGAGCGGCGTGCCGGTGGACTACAGCGCCACCACGGCCGAGGACCTCGCCGCGGCGGGGGAGCGTTTCGACATCGTGCTGGCCATGGAGGTGATCGAGCATGTGGCCGACGTGCCGCTGTTCGTGAAATCCTGCGCGGCGCTGCTGGCACCCGGCGGGGTGCTGTTCCTGTCCACCATCAACCGCACGCCCAAGGCCTTCGCGCTCGCCATCGTGGGCGCGGAGTATGTGCTGCGCTGGCTGCCCCGCGGCACCCACGACTGGCGCAAGTTCCTGCGCCCGTCGGAGGTGGGGGCCGCGTTGCGGGCCGAGGGACTGGCGTTCCGCGACGTGACCGGCGTGACCTACAACCCGCTGACCGACGAGTTCCGCGTCAACCCGCGCGACCTGGATGTGAACTACATGGGCTGGGCGGAGCGGGTGTGAGGCTCCACGCGGCCGCCATCCCTCACGGCGCCAGCGCGGCGACCGCCTCGGCGAACAGTTCCAGCTCGGCCTCGGTGTTGTAGTAGTGGGGGGAGGCGCGGACGACGGCGGCCAGACCGCGGGCGTCCATGTCGAAGCGGGTGCTTGACGCGCGGGAGACGGAGACGTTGAAGCCCTTCGCCCCGACCGCCGCCTTCACCGCGTCGGGGTCCACCCCGTCCAGGGTGAAGGTGACGATGCCGCAGCGCTCCGCTCCGAGGTCGCGCAGCGTGACACCGGGGACGGCGTCCAGCAACGTGCGCAGCCAGCCGCCCAGGCTCCACACCCGCTCGCGGATCGCCTCCAGCCCCCAGTCGAGCGCGTAGTCCACCGCCACGCCCAATCCGATGCGGGCGGCGACGTTGCTTTCCCAATACTCGAAGCGGCGGGCGTCGGGGCGGGGTTCGTAGCGGTCGGGGCCGGCCAGCGTGGCGCCATGCAGGTCGAGCACGCGCGGCTCCATCCCTTCCAGCCGCTCCCGCCGGACGTAGAGGAAGCCGGTGCCGCGCGGGCCGCGCAGGAACTTGCGGCCGGTGGCGGTCAGGAAATCGCAGCCCAGCTCGTTGACGTCCAGCGGCATCTGCCCGGCCGCCTGGCAGGCGTCGAGCAGGTAGGGGATGCCGTGCATCCGGGCGATCCCGCCCACCGACGCGGCGGGGTTGACCAGACCGCCATTGGTCGGGATGTGGGTCAGCGCGATCAGCTTCACCCGCCCGTCGATCATGGCGTCGAGCGCCATCACGTCGGTCTGCCCGTCCGCGTCGTCCGGGATCACCTCGATCTCCGCGCCGCTGCGCCGGGCGGCCTGCAGGAAGGCGATGACGTTGGATGCGTATTCCGCCGTGCCGGTCAGGATGCGGTCGCCCGGCTGGAACTCCAGCGTCTGGAAGGCGAGCGCCCAGGCCACCGTGGCGCTCTCAACCAGCGCCACCTCGTCGGTCCCGCAACCCAGAAGGCGGGCCACGGCGGCGTAGGTCCGCTCCACCCCTCCGGCGTTGCGCGCCGCCGCCTCGTAGCCGCCGATCTCCTCCTCCAGCGCCAGATGCGCGAAGACCGCCTCCGTCACCGGCTGCGGCGGCAGGGCGGAGCCGGCGTTGTTGAGGTGGACGACGTGGGCGGTGCCCGGTGTTTCGGCGCGTGCGCGGGCGACATCGATGCTCATGGTGCCTCGGGACCGGGAGGGAGATGGACGGCGAGCCAGATGGTGGCCGCCTCCCGATCCGTCCAGGCCACACGGTGTCGCACATGCGCGGGGATGTGCGCCCAGTCGCCGGGGTCCAGCCGGCGCACCGGTTCTCCCTCGATCTCCAGCCCGGCCGCACCGGACGTCACCAGCACGAACTCGTCCCAGCCCTGGTCGTACCAGAAGCCGGGCGGGCTGGCCTGCCCGGTGGAGACGATGCGCTCCACCCGCACCCCCTCCGCGGCGATCAGCGTGTCGAAGCGCTCGTCATGTTGCGGCAGGTCGGGGATGCCGGCGGACAGCCGGCCGAAACGGGCGCCCCTCATCCCCACAGCTCCGGTTCCGGCGGGTGGACCAGCGCACCGTCGTAGCGCAGCGCCGGCACCCGGTCCGCGGCCAGCAGCAGCGGCCCGTCGAGGTCGACATAACGCACGCCCTGCGCGGCGAGGCAGGCCGGCGCCATGGCGAGCGAGGTTGCCACCATGCAGCCGACCATCACGTCGAAGCCGGCCGCGCGCGCCGCCGCGGTCAGCGCCAGGGCACCGGTCAGTCCGCCGGTCTTGTCGAGCTTGACATTGACCACCTGGTACAGGCCCTTGAGCCGCTCCAGCGATTCCGGCCCGTGGCAGGACTCGTCGGCGCCCAGCGGCACCGGGCAGGCCACCCCGCGCAGCGCCTCGTCGGCGTCGGCGGGCAGCGGCTGCTCGATCATCTCCACCCCCAGATCCGCGAAGGCGGGGGCGAAGCGACGCAGGTGGTCCAGCGTCCAGCCCTCGTTGGCGTCGACGATCAGCCGCGCGTCCGGGGCGGCGGCGCGCACCGCGCCCACCCGCTCCAGATCGCCGTCGCCGGTCAGCTTCATCTTGAGCAGCGGGTGGCGGGCGGCGACTGAGCGGGCGGCCTCTGCCATCGCCGCCGGCTCATCGACGCTGAGGGTGTAGGCGGTGACCAGCGGCACCGGCGGTCCGGCCAGCCCGGCGAGGCGCCAGGCGGGGACGCCGCTGCGCTTGGCCTCCAGGTCCCACAGCGCGCAGTCCAGCGCGTTGCGGGCGGCCCCCGGTTCCATGGCCGATTGCAGCACCGCGCGGTCCAGCCCGGCGGCGACGGCGCCGGCCATCGCCTCCAGCGCCGCGACGACCGCCGGCACGCTCTCGCCGTAGCGGGCGTAGGGCACGCATTCGCCGCGCCCGCTGGCGCCGTCTTCCTCAATCACCGCGACCACGACCTCGGCCTCCGTCTTGGCGCCGCGGGCGATGCGGAAGGACCCGCGGATGGGAAAGCGCTCGGCGCGGACGGTCAGGTGGCGGCTCATGGTGAATCCGAAATGGGGGTGGACGATATCCGCGGTCTTGACGCGGTCGGGGGATGTGTCACGATGTCACATCGGGTTCAACAATGGAAAGGAGGTGATCCAATGTCTCATGGAGCCAAACCGGTGGCAGCCCTGCTGCTCGGTCTCGCCGTTCTCCTGAGTGCCGGGATCGCCAGCGCGTGCCCGGCCCACGAGAGCCATAGTGCCGAGGTGACGGGCCAGACCACGGCCTCGCCGCGCGGCTGACCTCCGGTCGCACCATGTTCCGGACGGGCCGTCCCCTCGTGGGGGCGGCCCGTTCCGCGTTTCAGGGGCCGCATTTCGGGGGAGGTGCTCAGGGGTATGGCGCCTCGCAGCCGGACACCGGGACCAGCTCCGCACCGAGTCCCAGCCGTTCCAGGGTGCCGGCGATCTCCGCCAGATACTCCGGGTTCATCACCAGCACCGTGTCCGGCGGTGACGCCGCCAGCGCCTCCGGCGGAAGCGTCCGCTGCCCGGTGCCGGGGATGTGGGTCCCCGCCTTGCGCGGGTTCACGTCCACCGCGACGTCCAGTCCCGACCCCGCCCGCAGCCCGAGCATGTTGAGGAAGGTGACGCCCTTCGACCCCGCCCCCCACAGAGCGAGCCGCAACCCCTGCCGCAGCCGCCGCTCCACGAACCCCCGCCACCCCTCCAGCATGGCACGGTGGCGCCGGGGGTAGGCGGCGAAGGCGTCCAGCAACTCGCCATCCGGCAGCACGGCGTCGGCGGGACCGGAGGTGGCCTCCGTCCACAGGAACTGCCCGCCGAACGCCGACCGCGGCGGCGTGCCCCGCAGCCCAGCCAGCGCCAGAGCCGTGGACAGCGAGGGCGGGGTGAACAGGGACACATGCTCGTAGACGAGGTCCCATATCCCCAGCCGCTCCACCGTGAAGCGGCCGTCGGGGACCTCCAGATAGAGGGCCGCATTGCGCCCTTCCCCGACCATCACCAGGAAGCCGACGGGGTCCGTCAGATGCTCCAGCACATGGCGGGCGCTGAGCAGCCGCGCCTCCGGCACGTCACCGGCCCGGAAGGCCCGGCCATGGACGGTCAGGGTGCCGGCCGCCACCGGCTCTCCCCGGATGTCCGGCCGGCCGGGGTCGAATCCGATGCCGTGGGCCACCCCCGCCTCGCACAGCCGCCGCAGGAATCCCGCCAGCCCGCAGCCGATGTCCACCACTGTGCCCCCGGCCAGCGCGTAGCGCTCCACCAGCCGCTCCACGGTGCGGTCCTGGTGTTCCCGGAAGCGGGGCGAGAAGTCCAGCGCGTTCTCGTACCGTTCGTCATAGCCGAGCCGGTCGGCCTCGAACGCGGCGTTGAACACATGGCCGCAGTCGCGGCAGGCCGTCAGCGCGATGTCGCCCCGCGGCACGCCCAGCGCCTCCGCCTCCGAGGCGGCCGGCACATTGCAGGCCAGCGGCAGGTCGCGCAGCCGTGCCAGCTCGGTCAGATCCGCCCCGCCGCAGACGAGGCAGCGCGGGGTGTCGGTGCGGGGGTCGGGCATGGTGTCTCGCCTCTCGCGGCAGTGTCCGCGGGCAGGATAGGCGGGCAATCCAGGGCATTCCCGCTGCCAACCGGGGCAGAGCCTCGGGCTCCCGGATTACCCGTTCCGCGGCGTTGCGGTGGCCCGCCGCCCGCCGCGACAGTGCGGTCATGCCGCCCATGGACCACCGCTACGACCGATCCGCCCATCCCGCCCGCACCGTCCGGGACGTGGAGGGGGTGGTCACGGTCCGTGACGGCGCGCTGCGCATCGCGCCGCTCGCCAGGCCGGGCTGGGGGCGGGCCGGTGTCCACCTTGACGCGGTTCCGGCCGCGGACGGGCTGGTGCTGGCCGTGGGGCTGCTCAACGGCCACAACGGCTCCGCCCCCTTCCGTCAGCGCGACCTGCTCCGTCAGGTCCGGCGCTGGGTGCTCGGCAGCGGCATCGATCCGCTGGCCACCCGCCTGCGCCGCTGGCCGAGCCGCCCCGTGCGGGAAAGCGTGCTGCGCCGGCTGGCCTGCTGGACCCGCGCCCTGCTGCCCGGTCCGGACGCCGACGCTCTCGGCGGCAACGCCGCCGTCGGCTGGTACCCCGAGCCGATGCCCGACGATCCCACCCGCTGCGGTCATGGCTTCGTGATCCGCGGGGCGGAGGCCCGGAACGGCACGCTGCTGGCCCGCGTGGACGGCCGGCTTTTGCCGGTCGCCGAGGATCTGCCGAACATCCCGCTGCTCCTCGTGGTGGCCTTGCGGCCGGAGGGGGCCGTCTATCTGATGGCCGACGCCGAGGATCCGGGTTGGCTGCGTCCGCTCGCGGTGGACCCGGCGGTCACGACCGGGCCGCAGGTCCCCGCCTTCCAGCAGAGCGTGCTTGGCCAGATCGGGTTCAGCACGGACACGGTGCTGTACGGGATGACGGTCGCCCGCTGTCCCGGCCTGCCGCCGGGCGTCACGCCCACCGAGCCCTGCGGCCTGATCAGCGCCGAGCTGGAGGTTCTGCGGGCGGGCGCCGTAGCCTCCCTGGTCTGGCGCAGCCTGGACGCCGGCAACCATGTCCGCCTCGACCTCCGCCCCGAGGGGCTGCGGCTCCATGTCCGGAACGGGGGAACCGACCGGCTGGCGGCCAGCGTGCCGAACGCCCTGACACCGGGCCGCCACAGCGTCCAGCTCCGTGACGACGGCCGGCGGATCGCGGTGGCGGTGGATGGGCAGCGGCTCGACGGGCTTTCCATCGATGATCCCGTCCACGCCGGCGGCGGCTGCCTCGGCTACCCCGACGCGGCGGCGGCCGGCATGGCGGTCCGGCGGTTCACCGCGTACCCGCGCCGCATCCCGGTGCCGGCCGCTCTGGCGGTGCCACTGCCCTGGGTCCCGCAGGGCTCGGTCTCCCTGGTCGCCGAGCGCTTTGCGGGCCCGTGCGCCGACCTCGACGGGCAGCCGTTGGCCGGTGGTGGGGCGTGGCGCAGGCTGGTGGGCGAGGGCGGCATCGGGTCGGACGGGAGTGGGGCCATCGTCCAGGCCGGACCGGACCGTCCGGCCCCGGGCCGCACGCTGTACGGCATCGACTGGCCCGATCCGGACTTCGCCGATCTCGAAGCCGTCATCGTGCCCCCGCCGCTGACCGGGCGGGGCGGGGCGAACAGCCGGGCCGGGGTGGTGTTCTGGCAGGATCCGGCGAACCACGTCGTCTGCAACCTCTGGCTCAACGGCGGCGACCGCAGCATGCCGGAGACCTATGGCTCGGTGTCCTGCTTCTTCTACCGCAACGGGTTCGAGGACGTGTACGACGCGGTGTGGACCAACGTGGGCGGGCGGCTGCGCCATGGCGAGCCCGCCACGCTGCGGGTGGCCTGCGACGGGCGGCGCTTCACGGCGTGGCTCGACGGGCGCGCCGTCCTCCACCGCGCCTTCGGCGACGTCTACGCGGACTTTCCGTCCCTGGCCATCCGCCGCGTCGGCATCGGGGTGAACTGGGAATGGGGCACCGACACCGGCAGCCGGTTCCGCAGCTTCACCGCGCGTCGCCGCTGACCGTGCCCAGGCCGTGCAGCACGGCCCAGCCGCCGGCGGGGTAGGCGGCAGGCAGGGTGTCCACCCCATAGCCGTGCGCCGCCAAGGCCGCGGAGAGATCGGCGAAGCGCCGTTCGGCCTCGTCGCGGGTCGGGGCGTCCACCTCGAACAGGATGGCGGGGTGGTGGCGGGCGATGGTGCCCCGCATCCCGTTCAACGCCTCGGCCTCGCTTCCCTCGACGTCGATCTTGATCAGGCCGGGAGGCGGCAGGCGGTTGCCGGCCAGCAGCGTGTCCACGGTCACCACCGGCACGGTGATCCGCCCGCAGGCGTCCGGCGGGACCGGCGCGGTCGACAGGGCGGCACCGCCGTTGTGGCGCGCCAGCACCAGCTCCCCCGCCCCGTCGACGGCGCCGGCCGCCGCCTCCACCACCGTCACCCGCGGCAACCGGTTGAGGGCGGCGTTGGCGCGGATCAGGGCGGCGTTCGCCGGCACCGGCTCCACCGCCAGGACCCAGCCGTCCGGCCCGACCGCAAGGCCGGCCAGCAGGGAGAAGAAACCGATGTTGGCTCCCACATCGACGAAGCCGTCACCGGGCCGGAGCCGCTGCGCCAGGGCCATCTGCACCGGCTCCTCGTAGCGGCCCGACAGCATGGCGCGCGGGGCGCCGTCGAGCCGAAGCCGCAGGCCCGCGGCCGGGCCGTGGCGGATCCGGCCGGTCAGCGGCACGCCAATGCCGGCGGCGGCAGCGGCGGCGAACTTCAGGATCCTGCCGCGGCCTGCCATGACTGCTCCTCGCTCAAATTCGCGACAATTTTTCCACAGGCACTGATACGGCTGACAACGGGGCTTCCGGCATGCCCGGCGTTCCGCCGGGGCACCACCATCGTCGGCCGGATCCGACGGGATGGGTCGTTGAAGGCGTCCGGTTGCGGTTCCTAGGTTGTGGACGGGTTCCACGGCGGGAGGTGTGCGATGACGCGCTCGGGAAACACCGCCGCCACGCGCTCCGGCCTTCCGTTCGCGGCGTCGGCCGTGCTCGACGGCGGTTTCGCCCTGTACCACCGGCTGCTGCTGGCCCGGCCGCGGGACCCGGAGGTTCCGGCGGCGGATGTCCCGGCCCTAGTCCTCGCCCCGCATCCGGACGACGAGACGCTCGGCTGCGGCGCGCTGATCGCCCGCAAGGCGGCGGCCGGGGCGCCGGTCACCGTGGTCTTCGCCTGCGACGGGCGGCACTCGCACCGGTCCGGGCTCGTCCCCCCCGACGCGCTGGCCGCACTCCGCCGCCGCGAGGCGCTGGCCGCCTGCGCCCGGCTCGGCGTCGGGGCGGAGCGCGTGGGCTTCCTCGACCATGAGGACGGGCGTCTCGCCGACGCCGGCGGCGCCCTTGCCCGGCGGATCGCCGGGCTGGCCGAAGCCTGCGGCGCGCGGGAGCTGTTCGCCCCCTCCGCACAGGACGGGCACCCCGACCACCGGGCGCTCAGCGCGGCGGCACGGGCGGCGCTGGCGGGCCTGTCCCGGCACCCCGTCCTCTACGAGTACCCGGTCTGGTTCTGGGACGCGCGCGCCTGGGTGGAACCGGGGGCGCCGCGCTGGCGGCAGGCGGCGCAGCTCGCGGTCCGGCCGCTCGCCTTCCTGGCCGGTGCCCGGCCGGCGGTGGTGGCGGCCGGGCCCTTCCTCGACGCCAAGCGGCGGGCGCTCGCCGAGCACCGCAGCCAAGTGGAGAACCTGACGGGGGAGCCCGGCTGGGCCACGCTTCCTTCCGGCTTCCTGCGCCACCTGATGGCGGCGGAAGAGATCTTCTTCCGGATCCCCGGTCCCAGCCCCGGCGCTCCGCCATGACCGCCGCGACGCTGCGCGTTCTTCATCTTCTGCCCGACCTGGCCATGGGTGGCGGGCAGCGGGTGCTGCTGCGGCTGCTGGAGGAATTCGCCGGCCGCGGGGCGGAACACGCGGTCGCCGCCCTTGCCGGCGGCCCGATGGAGGATGCCTTCCGCGCCACCGGGATGCCCCTGCTGATCACCGGCCGCTTCGGGCAACTGCGCGCCTTCACCCGGCGGTTCGGGGCCGATATCCTGCACACCAACGGCACCCCCTACGACCGCGCCTTCGGTCAGCTCGTCGCGGCGACCTTGCGGCTGCCGGTCGTCAACACCTTCCACGGCATGCCGCCGGGCCGCATCCCGTGGCCCCGGCGGCCGGGCGACGCCGCACCCTTCCTGCGCAACCGGGTCATGCACTGCGCCAACCGGCTGCTCACCGGTCTCAATCTGGCCGAGGCGGTGGCGGTCTCCACCCCGGTCGCCGACGCCTACCGGCTCTGGCTCGGCCTGCCGGAGGAGCGGGTCACGGTCATCCACAACGGGTTGCCGCCCGCGGCCTTCGCCGTGCCGTCCGAGGCGGAGAAGCAGCGGCTGCGGGCCGGGCTGGCCATCACCGGCTGCGCGCCGGTGCTGATCGCCGTGGCGCGGCTGGTCGAGGGCAAGGGTCATGCCCTGTTGCTGGACGCGCTGGCCGGCCTGCTCGACCGCCGGCCCGGCGCGGTCCTGGTGCTGGTCGGCGACGGGCCGCTGCGCGGCGCCATCACGGAGCGGGCCGCCGACCTCGGCATCGGCGGGCAACTGCGGCTGCCGGGCACCCGCACCGACGTGCCGGCGCTGCTCTCGCTGGCGGACGTGGCGCTCAGCGCCTCGGCCTTCGAGGGGTTCGGGCTGGCGGTGCTGGAGGCCATGGCCCAGGGGCGCCCGACCGTCTCCTTCGATCTTCCGTCGCTGCGCGCCTTCGTCGAGGACGGGCGGAGCGGCATCCTGCTGCCACCTGGCGACGGGCGGAGCATCGCCGCCGCGGTGGACGCGCTGCTCGACGCCCCCGACCGGGCCGCGGCGATCGGCAGGGCCGCCCGCGAGCGTGCCGCGGCCTTCACCGTGGCGCGTCAGGCCGACGCGCTGGAGGCGGTCTACGCCCGCGCCGCCGCCCGCCGCCGTCAGCGGGCGGGATGACCGATCAGCAGCCGCTTCACCCGCTTCTTCATCAGGCTCAGCGGCGTCTTCATGTGCCAGCGCATGGTCCGCGCCATGGCGACCACGTCGAGCCGGTCGGGCAGATGCAGCGTCATGTCGTGGGTGCACAGCACCGGCTTGTGGGAGAGGCGGGCGATCTGCCGCGCCTGCTCCGGCTCGCTCTCGTAGAAGAGCGGGGCCCCGGTCTCCATGTAGACCCTGGCCTTGTGGACGACGTGGGCGCCCTGCCGCCGGCGCTCCTCGGCGGTGGGCAGGTTCACCAGATGCAGGGTGCCGTACTCGATGCCGTTGGCGGCCAGCCAGGCTTCGGTCTCCGGCCGGTAGCGCTCCAGCCGGGCGGACACGATGTGGGCGATCCGCCGGGTGGGGCGGACGTGCGGACGGGCGCAGCCGAGGAAGGCGCGGTAGCGCTCGCCGTCGTCGTTCTCCTCCTCCGTCGGGTCGGCGCAGAGGATGCCGTCCATGTCGAAGCAGGCGCCTTCGACCAGCACATGGTGGAAGGCGTTCCACTCGAACAGCCGCGGCAGCGGCATGATCGAGAAGTAGAGGTCGACCTTGTCGGTCGCCTCCGGCACCACGATGGCCGCGCATTCGGTGATGCGGCCGGTGTAGCCGGCGTCCCGCAGGCGCTTGACCGCGCTGCGGATGGACCCGCCCATCAGCGCGCTGTCGTCCACCAGCAGGATCGAGCGCGCCTGCATGGGCGATGGCGGCACCGCCACCGCCGGCCGCGTGCTGCCATGCCCGATCGGCTGGTCCACCAGGAAGCCTTCGAGATCGACCACCACGCGGTTGAGATAAAGCCCGATCATGTAGGCCGGTATCATCCCGCTGCGCGGAATGCCGACGATCAGGTCGACGTCCCCCGGCACCCGATGGACGTTCTCGCGGATCATCTCCGCGAGCCCGGCGAACGACACGAATCCCATCATCCCTCTGCCCCCGTGCCCCGTACGGTGCCTTTGCACCGCACGTTGGCCGCCGCCCGCCGCCCGGGCAAGCGTGGGAATGGGGTAGAGGCCGGGGGCTTTCGGTGAAGCCGCGGCGGCGCAACCGGTCACCGCCCGAGCCAGCGCCGCTCCGGCCCGGTGTCGAGATGGACGAAGCGGCGGCGCAGATAGCCGCCGACACCGCCCGGTCCGGAGGCGAGCGCCGCCCGGTACAGGGTGCGCGCGGGCACGCCCGGCGCCCGGATGTCTACCGCGCGGGCCTCCATGTGCAGGCTGCGCGGCGAGGCGCCGATGCCGGAGGCGACCAGTCGGCGGTTGGTCTCCGCCGTCCGGTAGCCCGACAGCACCTCGATGGGGCCGTGGGCGGGCAGCCGGGCCTGCAGGTCGGACAGCCGGTGCAGCAGGTCCACATCCATGCGGGCGCAGCGGTCGCAATGATGGTCGCGCAACAGCCAGTCGATGCTGGCCAGCGCGTCCGGCACCGGCCGGCCGCCATCCCAATAGAGGTCGTCGAAACGCTCGCCGGTCACCGTGTTGTGGAGGCGCAGCCACCGCTGGGTTGCCGGTGCCGGGATCGGTGCCGCCGCGGCGCCGGTTCCCCGAACCGCCGTGACGGCACCGATCCCGGCACCGAGCGCCAGCCGCAGCAGGCCACGCCGCGCCAGTGGCGGTCCGGAGCCGTGGGTGTGTGATGGAATGACGCGTTGGTTCATGGTCCCGCTCGCGGTGATGTCGCGGGCGATAACCCGGAGCACCACGGATCGGACCACCGCCTTCCCCATCGGAACAGGCGGAATTAGCGGGATGCGCGGAGGAGGCACCATCTTTGGTGGCACGCCGACGCCCAAAGGCGGCGTCGCCGCAACCCGTGCAACATCGTGCGACGGTTTTCGCGCGACACGCCGGATGTCGCACGCCGGAGAAGGGGTGATTCGCGTACTGGATCAGAGGCTTGGGCGATACCGGCCGGATCGTCCGTGCGACACCTGTGTCGCACGGACGCGGGGCGGCGGAGCGCACCGTCCGATCCCCCCGCCAACCGGCGCGTCGGCGGATCCCTGGTGATTTAAGCTATAATTCCTATCATGACCCGCACACGCCCGCAAGCGCCTGGGCAAAGCCATCGCCAGGGCAAGGGGGTGTCGGCGTGTCCGGATGGGCGGCTGCATTCCGCGACCCCACGGCACCCGTCCAGTCAGCTTCCCCCTTCCACCGTGCGCGTCGCCGTCACGCCTTCCGGGCGGCCGACGATGACCGTCAGCAACCGGGCGGGATCAAGCAGGCGGGCGGCGACGCGGCGCACGTCCTCGTTGGTCACGGCGTTGATGAGGGCGTCGCGGCGGTCGAGATAGTCGATGCCCAGCCGGTCGCGGCGGACCTGCAGCAGGATGCGCGCGATGGCGTTGGTGGAGGTGAACTGGAGCGGGAAGGAACCGGTGAGGTAGGTGCGCGCGTCCGCCAGCTCTGTGTCGGTCACGCCCTCACGCGCCATGCGGGCCCATTCCGCCCGGATGATGTCCAGCGCCTGCCCGGCCTTGGCGTTCACGGTGGAGCCGCTGGCGATCACCAGGGCGGTGTGGTCGAGCGCCACGAGGTAGCTGTAGACGCCGTAGCTGAGGCCGCGCTTCTCCCGCACCTCCTCCATCAGGCGCGAGGTGAAGCCGCCGCCGCCGAGGATGTAGTTCATCACGCTGGCGGCGAACCAGTCGGGGTCGGAGCGGGGGATGCCGCGCTGGCCCATCAGCATGACGCTCTGCGCCGTCGGCCGCGGCACCATCACCGTTTCCCCGGCGCCCGCCATCGCCACGTCGGGCAGCGGCGCGGATGCGGAGGTGGCGGGCAGGGCGCCGAAGATGCGGTCCAGCGCCGGGGCCAGCTCCTCCGGCGAGATGGCGCCGGCGGCGGTCACCACCAGCCGGTCCCGGCCGAGCTGCTTGCGGGTGAAGCCGCGCAGGTCGTCGGGCGTGATGGCGGCCAGCGATTCGGGTGTGCCGCGCAGCTCCTCGCCATAGGGGTGGCCGGGGTAGGCGGTGCTGTAGAAGACGCGGCGGGCGACGTAGTTGGGGTCGGACTGATCGCGCCGGAGACCGGCCAGCACCGAGGCGCGCATGCGCTCCACCGGCTCCGCGTCGAAGCGGGGCTCGGCGTGGGCGAGGCGGGTCAGTTCGAACGCCTCGTCACGCGTCTCGCGCAGCGTGCGCAGGCTGCCGGTGAAGGCGTCGCGGCCGGCGTCGAACCCCAGGCTGATGGCGTTGTCGCGCAGACGGTTCTGGAACGCCTGCGAATCATAGGGGCCGGCGCCCTCGTCCATGCTGCGCGCGGCGAGGTTGGCGAGGCCGGCCTTGCCCTCCGGATCGCGGGCGCCGGCACCCTCGAAGGCCCATTCCAGCGCGATGACGGGGATCTTCTGGTCCTCGACCAGCCACGCCTCGATGCCGCCGGGACTGATGACCCGCTTGATGTCGATGGCGTGCGCGGGCAGGGCGGGGATCAGGAACGCGACGAGAAGCAGGGCGATCCTGCGGAACGGAGCGGTCATCGTCAGCTGTCCTTCCCGGGCTTCGGCAGCAGCAGGCCGGTCACATGGTTGGTCTGGCCGAGCACGGCGCGTGCGGCGGCGTCCACATCGGCCTTGGTGACGGAGTCGATGCGCACCGGCCAGCTCTCCACATCATCGATGCTCTGGCCGGTGGCGAGCGCCGAGCCCAGCGCCTGTGCCGGGCCGGACAGGCTGTCGAGCGCGAAGGCGGCGGACGCCAGCATGCGCTTGCGCGCGGTTGCGACTTCCTCCTCCGTCACGCCGTCCTCCAGCAGGCGGAGGATCTGCGCCTCGAAGGCGCGCTCCAGCGTGTCCATCTCCACCCCCGGCGCCGGCACGGCGCCGCCGGTGATGGACGTGCGGTCCCAGGCCGACGGGCCGTAGCCGAGGAAGGCGGAGGTCGCCAGCCGTCCCTCCACCACCAGCGCGCGGTACAGGCGCGAATCGGATCCGCCGCTCATGATCTCCGACAGGACCTGGAGGGCGTACGCCTCCTTCCCCGTCGCGGTGCGGTAGGAGGGGGCGAGCCAGGAGCGGCGGAAGGAGGGCTGCCGCACCTCGGCGTTGGCCAGGATCACCCGGCGGGCGGCCGACATCGGCGGCTCGGTCACGCGGACGCGCTCGGGCACCGGGCGGGCGGGGATGACGCCGTAATACTTCTCGGCCAGCGGGCGCAGCTCCTCGGCGCTGACGTCACCGGCCACGATCAGGATGGCGTTGTTGGGCGCGTACCAGGTCCGGTAGAAGCTCTCGGCGTCGGCGCGGGTCAGCCTGGACATCTCCGGCCCCCAGCCGATCACCGGGGTGCCGTAGGGGTGGTGCACGTACAGGGTGGCGTTCACCTGCTCGCCCAGCCGGTCGGCCGGCTCGTTCTCCGTACGCTGGCGCCGCTCCTCGATGATGACGTCGCGTTCGGGCAGCACCACCGCGTCGGTCAGCCGCAGGTTCGCCATGCGGTCTGCCTCCATCGACATCACCAGCTCCAGCCGGTCGCGGGCGACGTTCTGGAAATAGGCGGTGTAGTCGTAGGAGGTGAAGGCGTTGTCGCGCCCGCCGTTCTTGGCGACGATGCGGCTGAAGGCGCCGGGGGCCAGTTTGTCGGTCGCCTTGAACATCAGGTGTTCGAGGAAATGGGCGATGCCCGACACCCCGCGCGGTTCGTCGGCCGAGCCCACCCGGTACCACACCATGTGGGTGACGACGGGCACCCGCCGGTTGGTCACGACCACGACCTGCATGCCGTTGCCGAGCGTGAAGGTCTCCGGAAAAAACACCCCCTTCTCCACCGCGGACGCGGCACCCGCGGTGAGCGTCAGCATGGCGGTCAGGAGGAGGGCGAGGGTGACGCGGAACGGGCGGGCGGCGTGCATCGGCCGGCGGACTCCCTGGGCACGGGCGCCCTCGTGAAGCATGGCGGGCGCCGGATACGAAAAGGGCGCGCCGGTGAGCGGCGCGCCCCACAAAGGGTGGTGCGGAACCCCGGTCAGAACAAGTCTTCCAGGGGGGCCTTGCGCTTGCGTTCGATGGTCGGGACGGTGCCGTCGTTGAGCGGCTTGCCCTGCGCCTCGGCTTGACGGAGGCGCTGCTGCTCCTTGGCCGGGTCGACGACGGTGTAGGGCGCCTCCTGCTTCTGCCAGAACAGCAGCGTGTCGATCCAGCGGCGGTCGGCGATGATGAGGTCGGTCGTCTCCTGGTCCACCTTGGTGCGGATGCCGGGCTCGATGCCGCCCTTGGCGCCGGCCTGGGCAATCAGAGCCTGCTCGCCGGCCGTGCGTCCCGCGGCCGATGCGCGCGGGGCGCTGCCGAAGACCGACGCGGCGGCCGTTTGGGTGGCCGTGCGCTCCTGCGGGCGCGCCGCACCGGGGCGCGGCGGCGGCAGTGCTGCCATGTTGGGCGGCAGCGTCAGCGGCGCCCGCGACACGACGGCGAACTCGTCCGGGCTGGTGCGGTCGAGACCGATGGCGCGCCGGGTCTCGCCGCAGCCGGACAGGGCGATGCCCGCGAGCGCCAGCGCCAGAAGGGGCCGCAGTGCGGGGTAGAAGGAATTGGTGCTCATCACGATGCCGGTCCCGTGTCTGTCCATGGCCGCGAAAGAACCGCCCGCGGCCCGTCGCAGCGGTCTTTTACGCCGAATCGCTTCCGCGGAACAGCCCGTCTATGACGAGGAGTATGACTCCGACGCTGATCCCGCTGTCGGCGATGTTGAACGCCCAGAAGTGGAAGCCGAAGGCGTGGAAATCCAGGAAGTCCGCCACCGCTCCGTAGAGCAGCCGGTCCACCACGTTGCCCATCGCCCCGCCGATCACCAGCCCCAGGCACAGCGCCACGAAGCGGCTGTCGGCGCGGCGCAGCCAGCCCAGAAGGAACACGGTGATGACCACCGACACCGCGCTCAGCACATAGGGCATGTACTCCGCCTCGTGCGCGAACATGCCGAAGCTGACGCCCGGGTTCCAGGTGAGGACGAGGTTGAAGAAGGGCGCCACCTCGACGACCCGCGGGAAGGGCTGCATGACCGTGTTCAGGATCCACCATTTGGTGAGCTGATCCAGAACGACCACCACGGCCGCGACCGCGAGGCCGAGCGCCAGATGGGAGCGGGTGCGCCGCATGGCGAAATCCGTCATCGCCTCAGAACCCCGGCATGCCGTCGACCGCGTCGGCGCAGCGCCGGCAGAGCGTCGGGTGCGCCGCCACCGTGCCGACCTCCGGCAGGATCTTCCAGCAGCGCTCGCACTTGCCGCCCTCGGCCAGCCCCGGCACCACGCCCACACCCGCCACGTCGGGCAGGGTGAAGGCGCCGTCGGGGGCCGTACCCTCGGTCACCGTGATCTGCGAGGTGATGCAGACGTCCGCGAAATCGACGTCCGCCAGCAGCGCCTTGACCTCGGCCGGCACATACACCGTCGGGTTGGCCTGGAGGGAGGAGCCGATGCGCTTGCTGGCGCGCTCCAGCTCCAGCGCTCCAGTCACCACGCGGCGCACGTCGCGCACGCCGGCCCACTTCGCCGCCAGCGCGTCGTCCCGCCAGGACTCCGGGATGCCTGGGAACAGGCGGAGGTGCACGCTCTCGGCCGACCAGTCGGGCTCGCCGCGCAGGCTCTCCGGCCGTTGCAGCCACGCCTCCTCCGCGGTGAAGCACAGGACCGGGGCCAGCCACGCGGTCAGCGCCGACAGCAGATGCTCCATCACCGTGCGCACGGCGCGGCGGCGGTCGCTGCCCGGCGCGTCGCAGTACAGGCTGTCCTTGCGGACGTCGAAATAGAAGGACGACAGTTCGACCGCGCAGAAATTGTGGATGGCGGAGAAGGCGGCGTGGAAGTCGTACGCTTCCACCGTACGCCGTACGTGCGCGTCCATCTCCACCAGCCGGTGCAGCACCCAGCGCTCCAGCTCCGGCATCGCCGCCGGTTCCAGCCGCTCGGCCGGGCTGTAATCGGCGAGCGCGCCCAGCAGGTAGCGCAGGGTGTTGCGCAGGCGGCGGTAGAGGTCGGCCTGGTACTTGATGATCTCCGGCCCGATGCGCTGGTCCTCGGTGTAGTCGGTGCCGACCACCCACAGCCGCAGGATGTCGGCGCCGTACTGGTCGCAGACCTGCTGCGGAGCCACCACGTTGCCCAGCGACTTGGACATCTTGCGGCCCTGCTCGTCGAGCGTGAAGCCGTGCGTCAGCACCGCGTCGTAGGGCGCGCGTCCCCGCGTGCCGCAGCTCTCCAGCAGGGAGGAATGGAACCAGCCGCGGTGCTGGTCGGAGCCTTCCAGATACAGCGAGGCCGGCCATTGCAGCTCGGGCCGCTGCTCCAGCACGAAGGCGTGGGTGGAGCCCGACTCGAACCACACCTCCACGATGTCGCGCACCTGCTCGAAATCGGCGGCGTCGTAGGCGTTGCCCAGGAAATCCTGCGCCGGCCGCGCGAACCACGCGTCCGACCCTTCGGTCTGGAAGATGCCGGCGATGCGCTCGAACACCGCCGGGTCCTTCAGGATCTCGCCGTCGGACTTGCGCACGAACAGGGCGATGGGCACACCCCAGGCGCGCTGCCGGCTGATGCACCAATCCGGCCGCGTCTCGACCATCGAGCGGATGCGGTTCTCGCCCTGCGGCGGCACCCACTGGGTGTTGCCGATGGCCTCCAGCGCCGTGGCGCGCAGGCCGTTCGTCTCCATGGAGATGAACCACTGCGGCGTGGCGCGGAAGATCAGCGGCGCCTTGGAGCGCCAGGAATGGGGGTAGCTGTGGCGCAGCCGGTCGCGGTGCAGCAGCCCGCCCGCCTCCTGGATGGCGGCGATCACCGCGTTGTTGGCGTCGCCCGGCTTGCCCTCGTCCGTGTAGACTCGGCGGCCGGCGAACAGCGGCACGCAGTCGTAATAGGAGCCGTCCTCGCCCACCGTGCGCGGCACCTCGATGCCGTGCGCCATGCCGAGGTGGAAGTCGTCCTCGCCGTGGCCGGGGGCGATGTGGACGAAGCCGGTGCCGGCCTCCGTCGTCACGAACTCGCCGGGCAGCATCGGCACGCGGAAGTCGTAGCCCTTGCCGAACAGCGGGTGGCGGCACAGCGTGCCGTTCAGCTTGGCGCCGGGGAACTTGTGCAGAAGCGTCCAGGAACCGATCTTCGCCTGCTCGCGCACGGATTCGGCCAGCGCGGTCGCCAGCACCAGCCGCTCACCGGGCACCGCCAGGCTGCCCTCGGCCACCGCGCCCACCTTGTAGACGCCGTACTCGATCTCGTCGCCATAGGCGATGGCGCGGTTGCCCGGCATGGTCCAGGGGGTGGTGGTCCAGATGACCACCGTCGCCTCGTCGATCTCCGGCGTGGCGGCGCCATAGACCGGGAAGCGCACGAAGATGGTGGAGGAGGTGTGGTCGTGGTACTCGACCTCCGCATCCGCCAGCGCCGTCTTCTCCACCACCGACCACAGCACCGGCTTGACGCCCTTGTAGAGGCCGCCGTTGCTGGCGAACTTGTGGATCTCGCGGGCGATCTGCGCCTCGGCGGGGAAGGTCATGGTGGTGTAGGGGCGCTTCCAGTCGCCCTCGACGCCCAGCCGCTTGAACTCCTCGGTCTGCACACCGACCCAATGCTCGGCGAACTGCCGGCACTCGCCGCGGAACTGGACGATCGGCACCTCGTCCTTGTTCTTGCCGGCGGCGCGGTACTTCTCCTCGATCTTCCACTCGATGGGCAGGCCGTGGCAATCCCAGCCCGGCACGTAGTTGGAGTCGAACCCCATCATCTGCCGCGAACGGACGATCACGTCCTTCAGGATTTTGTTGAGCGCGTGACCGATGTGGATGTTGCCGTTGGCGTAGGGCGGGCCGTCGTGCAGGATGAACTTCGGCCGTCCGGCGGACTCCGCGCGCATACGGGCGAACAGGTCGAGTTCGGCCCAGCGCTTCAGCAGCTCGGGCTCCTTGGTCGGCAGGCCGCCGCGCATGGGAAAGTCGGTGCGCGGCAGGAAGACGGTCGGCTTGTAGTCGCGGGTCATCGCTGGTCCTTGTGGCGGCAGGGTCCGGGCACCCGTGTCAGGGTGCCCGGCGCAGGCGGACGCATCCCGGCCCCCCTCAGGGTGCCGGGCCGATAATTCGCGCCGGTTGCGCCGGAAAGCGGAGCGTGCGTGCCATGGCCGCGGATAATAGCCGAGGGGGGCGGCAGGTCAAGGGAGCCGCCGCCGGACCCTGCCGTCAGTGCTCAGTCGAAGCTGCTCTTGCCCCCGTGCGCGGCGGACCAGCCGACGGGATCGTTGAGGAAGGCCTCGACGGTCGTCAGCGTGTTCTCGTCGAAGGTGCCCTTGGCGCGGGCGACCTTCAGCACGTCCCACCAGGTGCACAGCGCGTGCAGGCGCACGCCGATGGAGGCCATGGTCTGTTCCGACTGCGGGAAGATGCCGTAGTGGAAGAAGACGAAGGTGTCGGTCACCTGTGCGCCGGCCTCGCGCAGGGCGTTGACGAAGTTCACCTTGCTCTTGCTGTCGGTGGCCAGATCCTCGACCAGCAGCACCCGGTCGCCGTCGCGGAAGGTGCCCTCGATCTGCGCGTTGCGGCCGAAGCCCTTGGGCTTCTTGCGGACGTAGAGCATGGGCAGATCCATGCGGTCGGCGATCCAGGCGGCGAAGGGGATGCCGGCGGTCTCGCCGCCGGCCACCGCGTCCACCGCCTCGTAACCGGCCTCGCGCTGGATGGTGGACACCGCGAAGTCGGTCAGTGCGCGCCGCGCGTTCACGAAGCTGATGATGCGCCGGCAGTCGGTGTAGACCGGGCTCGCCCAGCCCGAGGTGAAGATGAAGGGCGTCTCGGCGTTGAAATGGACCGCCTTGATCTCCAACAGGATGGACGCGGCGGCGGCGGCGATCGCCTCCTTCTCGGGGCTGGCGCTGGCGGGGGCGTTGGTCATGGCGGAGTCCTGCGGCAGGGGCGGCGTGTCGCCGCCCTGAATAGCCCCCGCCCCCCGCCTTTGGCAACCCGAAGCGTTCACTCCAGCCCGTGCCGGTTCACCGGCCAGAAGCGGTCGTCGCGGAGTTGGGCGAGGTCGTAGGGGCAATGGTCGGGGAGGGTGTCGGCCGGCAAGCCGTCGAAAAGCTCAAGGCCGCTGCTCGCGACCTTGCGCGCTTCCTTCCACGCCGCCGGCAGGAGGTCGGGGAACTTCCGGCGGAGCGTGCCGCTGTCGTCCAGGGTGGTTTCGATCCGGCTTCGATGTTCGATGACGCTGGCCTGCCACTTGCGTCTCGGATCGGCGGCCGGGGAATGTTCCAGCTTCAGCAGATGCTCGATGACGCGCACCAGATCGCTGCGCAGGGCGGACGCTTCGCTGCGGCCCAAGGACTCGACCTCCTCCGCCAGATTCTCCAGGTCGAGTTCGGTGTTGGCGCGGGCGTCGGCCATGCGCCGCAGGGCCGCCGCCTGCTCTTGCGTCCAGGCGTACCAGTCCGTCTCGTAGAGGGGGCCGTCGGGCATGGCACAATGCTCCCTGTGACCAACGGAAAGCATAACGCAGGCGCGCCCTACGCCGCCAGCGCCCGCTTGGCCGCCTCGGCGTCCAGCTTGATCTGGGCCTTCAGCGCGTCCAGCCCGTCGAATTTGCGTTCCGGGCGGATGAACTCCAGAAGCTGCACGCGCAGGTGCCGGTCATAGAGGTCGCCGTCGAAGTCGAAGAGATGCGCCTCCAGCCGCTCCACCAGCCCACCGACGGTCGGGCGGCGGCCGAGGTTGGCGACGCCGTCGTGCCAGAGGGTGGACAGCCCCTCGTCCACCCCCGCCCGCACGGCGTAGACGCCGAAGGCCGGGCGCAGGTAATCGGCCAGCTCCACGTTGGCGGTTGGGAAGCCTATGGTGCGGCCGAGCCGGGCGCCGTGCTCCACCCGCCCCTCGATCTCCCACGGGCGGCCGAGCAGCCGGGCGGCGCCGCGCGGGTCGCCGCGCAGCAGCGCGTCGCGCACGCGGGTGGAGGAGTAGACCCCATCGTCGCTGTCCGTCACCGGCTCCACAGCGGTGACGCCGAAGCCGAACCCGGCACCAAGCGTGGTCAGCGCCGCGACGTCGCCGGTGCGGCCATGGCCGAACACGAAGTCGCTGCCGCACACCGCGTGGCGGATGCCGAGCCCGGCCACCAACTCGTGCTCGACGAAGTCGCGCGCGGAGGTCTGGCTGAAGGCGGTGTCGAAATGCCGGACGAACAGCAGGTCCACCCCCAGCGCCTCGACATGGCGGGCCTTCACCCGGAAGGGTGACAGGCGGAAGGGCGGGTCGTCGGGACGGAACAGGCTGCGCGGGTGCGGCTCGAAGGTGAGCACGGCCGACGGGGCGCCGAACTCGCGCGCGATGCGCTGCGCTTCCCCGATCACCGCGCGGTGACCGCGGTGCACGCCGTCGAAATTCCCCAAGGCCACCACGGAGCCGCATGCTTCGGCCGGCAGATCCGTCGTGTGTCGGTAAAGTCGCATGCCCGCTGTTCCCGCCCGCACTCGGGCCTTGCCCCCGGAAAACGAAGCGGCCCGCCGACCGGGCGGGCCTCACCGCTCGACCGGCGCAGCCGCCTCGGCCGGCTGGAATATAGGGCGGCGGCGCGGCGCGGTAAACGCGCCGCAGCACACAACAGGGATCAGCCGCGCGACGGAACCATCAGCAGCGCCTCGCCCTCCAGCACCACGGTGTCGCCGGTGGTGCAGACGGTCCTGATGACGCAGCGCTTCTTCTCGCGGATCACCTCGGTGATGGTGGCGCGCGCGGTCACCGTGTCGCCGGAGCGGACGGGGGCCTTGAACTTGAGCGTCTGGCTCATGTAGATGCAGCCCGGTCCCGGCAGCTTGGTGCCCAGCACCGCGGAGATCAGGCCCGCCGTCAGCATGCCGTGCGCGATGCGACCCTGGAACATGGTGCCGCTGGCGTATTCCTGGTTGATGTGCACCGGGTTGGTGTCGCCCGAAATGCCCGCGTACAGAACGATGTCGGCGTCGGTGATCGTCTTGGCGAAGCTGGCCGTCATGCCGACCGTGAGATCCTCGATGCAATAGCCCTGCATGTCCCTCTGGATCTGTCGAACATCGTCCATACACTGGTCCCTTCGTCTTCGCGCCACCGTGGCCGTGGTGGCGTGCGATATGGTGCGGTGCGGTATGTGCGCCGCGGCGGCATCATGGCAAGGCCGCGGACGAAAGAAAACGGGAATCTTCGTCGCGGGTTCCGCAGCATTCGGGGCGGCTCCTGGTATTACCAGAAGCTGGCGGTAAGCATTGGTTCAACAAGCCGTTCTGTTTCTATGCCGATACTTGGCGTCGCATTGCCGCTGTTGGGTGGTGATGGTTGCCAGCTCCGGACGCAAGGGGATCATACGCGCACGTTTCATTCGGGTCGGCAGTCCCGCGCGCGTACCGTGCATGACGTGCATGCTGTGCGTACGCGACTTACGGATACGCGACGCTGCCGCAATTTCCGCGCTGCGTCAATGGCCTTTCGATCTATGCCCGATTTGCCCCATGTGGACAGGTGCGGTCCGATGCCTTGACCCCGCGGCGGGGCGCACGACCGTCATTCCGGCTTCGCCGCCTCTCCAACGCAAGGCCCGATCCGTCATGTCCCATCGTTTCGCCCTCGTCACCGGAGCCAGCTCGGGGATCGGCGCGTGCTTCGCGCGCGCCCTGCCGAGGACCACGGACCTGCTGCTGACCGCACGCAACGCCGAGGCGCTGACCCGCATGCGCGACCAGCTGGCGGCCCCCGGCCGCGTGGTGGAGGTGATCGCCGCGGATCTGTCCACCGACGACGGGCGCACGGCGGTGATCGCCAAGGCCGAGGCGTTGGGGATCGACCTGCTGATCAACAACGCCGGGGTGGGTCCCTTCGGCGCCGTCCTGGAGAACGACCCCGGCTTCGAGCGCGCGACGGTGGAGCTCAACGTGGTCACTCCGGTGGTGCTGACCCGCGCGCTGCTGCCCGGCATGCTCGACCGCGCGGCGGTGTCGGGCGGCCGGGCCGGGTTGATCCTGCTGTCGAGCCAGCTCGCCTTCCAGCCGGTGCCCTTCGTCACCACCTATGGCGCCAGCAAGTCCTTCCTGCTGGCCTATGGCGAGGGTTTGGCGGCGGAGCTGAAGGGGCGGATGGCCGACGTGCTCGTCCTCTGCCCGGGGGCGACGCGCACCGGCTTCGGCCGGCGGGCGGGATTCGAATTCGGATCGCTGCCGGGGGCGGCGGACCCGATGGAGGTGGCGCAAGCCGGGCTGGCGGCGCTGGGCCGCCGGACGGTGCATGTTCACGGGATGGCGCCGCGCGCCGCGCTGGCGCCGTTGCTGTGGTCGCGGCGCACGGCCGCGGGCGGACTGGGCGCGGTGCTGACAGCCTTCCGGCGGATGCCGCGGGCGCGGTGATCTCAGCCCAGCAGAGCCGTCGCCGCCGCGTAGAACCCGTAGGCCATGCCGCCCAGCAGCACCCAGGACGCCGCGGCGAGCGACACCCACAGCAGCACCAGCTTCGGCCCGCGGATGCGCGCCACCTGCGGCTCGGCCAGCCGGATCGGCGCATCCGCCACAAGGCGAAGCTGCGGCCTCCCGGTTGCGCCCGGCGTCGCGCC
Organism: Azospirillum oleiclasticum; assembly: GCF_013423485.1. Taxonomy (GTDB): domain Bacteria; phylum Pseudomonadota; class Alphaproteobacteria; order Azospirillales; family Azospirillaceae; genus Azospirillum; species Azospirillum oleiclasticum. Next base: position 58,808 of record NZ_JABFFR010000032.1, on the reverse strand, counting down.
GGCGCCAAGCAGATCGGCGGAGGAGGTCACACGGTCGGGATCGAGCGACGCGACGTTGGGCATGACGGTTCGTACCTCATGGAGAACACCACCACTTTAACCCAGGATCACGAGGGGTACTCGCGCTATTAATAGGTACCCGTCCGACCGGAGCTCTGCCGTAGGGCCTATGGCCTTGCGGGCGGGCTTCAGGGTGTTGGAAGCACGCCCGCGAACGCTATAGTGGGCGCCGTAAACAGTCGGTGAAGGACGGGGGCGCGCGGGTGGATGGCGCTGTGACAACAATGGGGTGCCTCGGCGTCGCCACGGCATCGCGAACGGATCGACCCGCCTTCGACACCCTGGCTGCGGCGGACGGCACGCCGCTGCGCACCGCGCGCTGGTCGCGGCCGGGGGCGGAGCGCGGCTCGGTCGTGCTGCTGAACGGCCGGACGGAATTCATCGAGAAGTACCAGGAGACCGCGGAGGCCCTGCTCGATCGCGGCTTCGCGGTGGAGACGCTGGATTGGCGCGGCCAGGGCCTGTCCGGCGGGCGGATGGACGACAACCCGCACAAGCACCATCTGGCCGATTTCGGTCTGCTCGCCGACGACCTCGACCGCTTCGTGGAGCGGGTGGTGCTGCCGCGGGCGGCGGGGCCGCTCCTCCTTCTGGCCCATTCCATGGGCGGGATGCTCGCCACCCTGCATCTGGCGCGGCGGCCGGCGCTGTACCGCGCCGCCATCCTGTCCGCCCCGATGCACGACATCCACACCGGAGCCATGCCGCGCTGGCTGGTGCGGCTGATCGCCGGCGCCGCCTGCCGCCTCGGCCGGGCGACCGATTACGCCCCGACCCAGCGCGATTACGACCCGGAACGCGACGGCCCGTTCCTGCCGGCGAACGCCATCACCAGCAACCGCGCCCGCTGGCGCGTCTATCACGACGCCTTCCGCGACCGGCCGGAGCTTCGGCTGGGCGGCGTCACCTACGGCTGGCTGCGCGCGGCGCTGGCGGCGTCCGACCAGGTGCAGGGCACGCTGCCGCTGGCGGCGGTCGAGACACCGGTGCTTCTGCTGAGCGCCCCCGGCGACCAGGTGGTGAACGCCGCCGCCCACGAGCTGGTGATCCGCCGCTTCCCCAACGGCACCATCCGCCGCTACCCGGACTCCAGGCACGAGCCGCTGATGGAGCGCGACTCCATCCGCGACGCGGTGTGGGCGGACATCGACGCCTTCCTGGCGCGGGCGGAGGTGTGAGGCCGCTTCTTGCCGACCACGCGGGCGTCTGGCGACGTTGATGGAACCGTCATCCCCGCGCCGCCGACGTCTCTTCGACCATCCGCGGGCTCGGGGAAATCGCCTGATCCGTCACACCGCGGTCGTGAAGACGCCGGCGGAGTGGCGGTGGCGGGCGTTTGGGGGATCGCAGCACGTCGTCACGTTGCCGATCTCTGCAGGAATGGGTCTGGACTGGAACTTGCCGGGCGATCCAGCGATACTGGAGCATGCAGATCAAGCATCTTCGAACGTTCACAGCCGTGGCGTCGGCGCTCAACGTTACCCGCGCCGCCGAGCGGCTCCACCTCGCCCAGTCGAGCGTAACCGAGCAGATCCAGGCTCTGGAGGCTGACCTCGGTGCCATTCTTTTCGACCGGTCGAAGCGGCGCCTGCGGCTGACCGATGCCGGTCGACGTCTGCTGGACCATGCTACCGATCTTCTCTCCCTCGCCGACGAGGCGCGGTCAGCGGTCGCCGAATTGGCTGACCAGCCGTCCGGTAGCCTGACGGTCGGTGGTCTGGAGACGCTGTGCAGCAGCCTTCTGCCACCGGTGCTGACGACCTTCTGCACGGCCCATCCCGCGGTTGCGGTACGGATGGCAGCCGCCGGAAGCGGGGAACTGCGCAGCGGCGTCCGGGCCGGCGACATCGACGTGGCCTTCGTCTTTGGCGACGGGCCACCGGAAGACGGCGTCGAGCGCGCAACGGTCGCGCGGGAACGCCTGTCCATCATCGCGCCGCCGGGACACCGGCTGGCGGGGCGCAACGCCGTTGCGCGGGACGACCTCGCGGACGAGCCCTTCCTGGTGACCGTGACGGGCTGCGTGTACCGCCGGATGTTCGATGAGGCGTTTCCCGTCGCTGGCGTCGGCCGACCACGCCTGGCCGGGGAGTTCGGCAGCATCGGGGCGATCCGTGCGCTCGTCGCGGCGGGGCTCGGTTGCGCGCTCGTCCCGGAGTGCGCGGCCGCCGCGGCCACCGGGCTCACGGTGCTGCCCTGGGTCGGGGAAGCCGACCATGTCCCGGTGTCCATGCTGTGGCGCCGCCGGCGCGTGCAGCCTCCGGGCCTGCGCCTGTTCCTGGCGACCGTGCGGGGCGGCATCGGCGCGATCAGACCAGACGGTGGCCACCGTCGATGTGCAGAACGGACCCGGTGACAAAGCCATTGCGCATCAGAAAACGGATGGCCGAAGCGATGTCATCCGGTTGCCCGACCCGGCCGACCGGCAACCGCTTCGCCATGGCGGCCAGCGTCGCGGCCTTGGCGTCGCCGGCAACATGCTTCCATATCGGCGAATCGACCCAGCCCGGCGAGACCGCGTTGACCCGGATCGGGCCGAGTTCGACCGCGAGCGCGTAGGTGAGCGACTCCAGGGCTCCGTTGATCGCCGCGACCACCGATCCTCGCGCGGTTGGCCGGTAGGCCGCAATGCCCGATGTGAAGGTGATGGATCCCTGCTGCGACAGCGCTGGCGCACCATGCTTGGCGAGCAGCAGCGGGCCGATGAACTTCGAATCGACGACCCGGCGGGCCGCGGTGAGGTCGAGCGATGGGAGAAGCTGGTAAGCCCCTTCGATATCCGCTGCCGTGGTGACGATGTGATCGAGCGGTCCGATCCGCCCGAGCAGGTGCGCGACCTGATCCTCATGTGTGACGTCGGCGACGGCCGTGGTCAGTTGCTCCCCCACGGACGAGAGGCTCACCCGCGCCGCCTCCAGGCGGGTCTCGGACCGGCCGGCGATGGTCACCTGGGTACCCTCGGTCAGGAGAAGCCGTGCCAGCTCCAATCCCATACCTGAGCTGCCCCCTACGATGAGGACCCGTTCACTCTTCGTCTCGATCCCGGTGTTCATGATGTACCTGCGGTATTCTTCAGAATGGAAGACGAGTTATTCTCTTCGGCGTCATTATTGTTTTTCTGGCCTGTTGCGAGAAACGGGAATATACGATTATCATCATCGGCATTTCCGATGATTGAATACGGGCGGATCGGACCCGCTATTGGTCCGTGCATGACGCAGGCTTGGCAGGTCGCTCGTACAGCGCCGCGACGCCGACCAGTGCGGCATTCTTCTCACGGCAAAACCAACCCATATCCGGCAGCAGGACGACCGGCGTCACCACCGTCACCGGATCGGAGCCTGGGGCGGTTCAGTCAGCCGGGGATGTCGAATACCGGGAATGCATGCCAGCGAACGCGCGTTTCCCCGGCAGGTTGTCAGCGGAGCCGGCCCGGCCGTCACTGCCGGCGCAGGCTCATGCTGTAGCGGAAGGCCGCACCGGGAAAGCTGTTCACCGCCACCTCCACCAGGGCGCCGGCGTCGGTGAAGTAGCGCCGGGTGATCACCAGCGTCGGCGAGCCGCGCGCCACATGCAGGCGCGAGGCGACGTTGGCGCTGGCCGGGGCCGCCTCCACATCCTGCATCACCTCGGCGATGCGCAGGCCGTAGCGCTGCTCCAGCGTCGCATAGAAGGCGTAGCGCACCTCGTCCAGGTCGCGGACCACCTCGGGGAAGGCGCCGTCGATGTAGACCTCGACGTAGCAGAAGGGGGATTCCGTCTCCAGCGCCCGGCGCAGCGCGGCGATGCGGAACCACTGGGTGTCGGCGCGGCAGCCGAGCCGGGCGGCGAGATCGCCCTCCACCACGATGCGGTCGACCGACAGGATCTCCAGCCGGGTGGTGGTGGCGTATTGCAGCAGCTCGTCCAGCGAGCTGATGGAGTTGACGAAGCGCCCGTCCGCCCGTTTCGCCGCCAGCACGGAGCCGGAGCCCTGGCGGCGCAGGATGATGCCCATCTCCTGCAGCCGTCGCAGTGCCTCGCGCACCGTGTGGCGGCTGACGCCGAAGCGGGCGCACAGCTCGTGCTCGGTGGGCAGCCGGTCGCCGATCTCGTAGGCGTCGCCGTCGATCTCGGCGAGCAGCGCCCGCACCACTTCTTCGTAGCGCGTCGGCTCCCGGTCCGTCTCAGTCTTGTCCGCTGGCCTGTCCATGGGCTTGTCCATGGGGCGGACGATGGCCGATGCGGGCTCGCCGTGCAACTACAGCAGCGCCAGCGACAGGGCCGGGAAGGCGTTGAGAATGACGAGCGCCAGCAGCCGCGCGCCGTAGAAGGGCAGCACGCCGCGCACCATCTCGTGCAGCGGCAGCTTGGTGATGCGGCTCATCACGAACAGGTTCAGCCCGACCGGCGGGGTCAGGGTGGCGACCTCGACCAGCGCCGTCATGATGACCGCGAAGTGGATGGGGTTGACGCCCACCGCCGACGCCATCGGGAACAGGATGGGGGCCAGCAGCACGATCATCGAAACGCCGTCCAGGAACATGCCGATGACGATCAGGCAGAGGTTGACCACCAGCAGGAACTCGAAGGGGGAGACCTGCGCCGCCGTCAGCATGCCGGTCAGCTCCGCCGCGATGCCCAGCCGGGTCAGCACCGCGGTCAGCAGGCCGGAGCCCAGCAGCACGCCGTAGATCATCACCGTCTGCATCACCGATTCGCGCGCCGTGTCCCACACGGCGGCGAGGTTGGCGGTGCGGTAGACCAGCAGCACCAGCACCATGGCGTAGGCGGCGGCGAGTGCCGACACCTCGGTCGGGGTGAACCAGCCCATGTAGATGGTGCCGATGATCAGCACCGGCATCAGCAGCGCGCCGGCGGCCCCCGGCAGCTTCTGCCCAAAGCCCTTCCAGTCCGGCCGGTGGCCGATGCCGCCGTAGCCGTTGATGCGGCTGACCACCAGCGTGGTGACGCCGAGCAGCGCCGCCTCGAACAGGCCGGGCACGATGCCGGCGATGAACAGGTCGGTGATCGGCAGCCCGACGATGGAGCCGATCAGGATGAAGGTCAGCGACGGCGGGATCATCAGCCCCAGCGTGCCGCACACCGCCACCACCGAGGCGGCGAAGCGCGTGCTGTAGCCCTCGGCCGGCAGCAGCTTCACCGCCGCCGGCCCGAGCGCCACCGCGCAGGCCACCGAGGAGCCGTTGACCGCCGCGAAGAACACGCTGGAGATGGCGAGCGCCAGCGCGATGCCGCCACGGAACCAGCGGATCACCGTGCCGACCAGCTCCAGGATGACCAGCGCCAGATTGCCCCGCGACATCAGGTTGCCGGCGAAGATGAAGAAGGGGATGCAGACCAGCGCGTACTTGTCGATGCTGTCCCATGCCATCTGCGCGATGAGCACGACCGGGATGCTGTAGTTGAAGTTCAGCAGCCCCACCGCGATGATCCCCAGCGCCAGCGCGATGTGCACGCCGGACGCGACGAGGATGAGCAGGGCCGCGACGGCGACGATGGTGGTCATGGGGCGTCCTCCCGGTTCTTCTTCTGAGCGCGCGTCAGAGCTGTTCGCCGCCGGCCGGCTGGTCGGGATCGACCCCGCGCAGCAGCATCACCGCGTTGCCGAGGAAGGCCAGGCCATAGAGCACGCCGCCCAGCGGCAGGATCAGCCGCACCAGCCACAGCGGTAGGTCGAGGTTGCTGTCGGTCAGCATGCCGATGTGGTGGAGGTGGCTCACCTCCTGCACCCCGGCGACCACCAGAAGGCCGCAGAAGAACAGGCCGATGACGCAGTTCAGCCAAGCCAGCGCCATGCGGGCGCGGCGCGGCAGCATGTCGTAGAGCAGGTCCATGCGGATGAAGTGGCCGTGCCGGGTGCCGACCCCGATCGCCAGCAGCACGCTCCACACCACCAGGAAGCGCACCAGTTCCTCCGCCCACCAGTGGCTTTCGGAGAGCAGCGAGCGGCTCGACGCCTCGTAGAACATCACCCCGATGGCGCCAACCATCAGGATCGTCGCCACGTTGAGGATGATGTGGTTCTCGATGAAGGCCCACCAGCGCGGCAGGCCATCCCGGCGCCCCGGGACCGCCGCGGCGGGGGCCGGGGCGGGGCGGGGCGGGGCCGCGTCCATCGCGTCGGTCCGTTGCATCCTGGTGTCTCCTTCCCTCTACCCCTCCGGCCTCAATCCGCCCGGTGCAGGGTGATCTCGTAGCGGTAGCGGCCGGCCGGGTGGCTGTTGACCGCCACTTCGATGACGCGGCCGTCCGGATCCAGATAATGGCGCGTGACGGTGAGGATGGTCGCCCCCGGCTCCACCGACAGGCGGGACGCGAGGTTGGCGTCCGCCGTCGTCGCCTCGATCGACTGCACCACCTCCTCCACCCGCACGCCGTAGCGGCTCTCCACCACCGCGTAGACGGCGGTGGGGAAGGTGCCGATGGCGCGGGCCACGTCGGCGTAGGCGGCGGGCAGGAAGATCTCGGTGTAGCAGAAGGGCGTGCGTTCCGGCGGCTGGCGGCGCAGCGCGCTGACCCGCACCCAGGGCACGTCGGGCGGGCTGTGCAGCAGGTCGGCTGTGCGGCCGGTGATCAGGATCGTCTCCACCGCCAGCACCTCCAGCTTGGTGTCGGCGGCGTACTGCACCAGCTCGGCGAGGCTGGAGATGGAGTTGTGGAAGCGCCCGTCCACCTTGCTCGCCGCCACCACCGAGCCGGACCCCTGGCGGCGCACGATCAGCCCCATGTCCTGGAGCCGGCGCAGCGCCTCGCGCACCGTGTAGCGGCTGGCGCGGAAGCGCAGGCACAGCTCCTGCTCGGTCGGCAGCCGCTCGCCCACCGCCAGCCGGCCACCGACGATGTCGGCGCGCAACGCCTCCAGGATCTCCTGGAAGCGCGGGCCGTCGCTGGTGGGGCTGGTGGACGGTCCGGGCACTCCCATCAGACCGCCCCCCGCTCCCGCAGCTCGGCCAGCCGCTCCGGCCCGATGCCGATGCGCTCCAGCACCGCCTCGGTGTCGGCGCCCATCAGCGGCGCGGCGCGGGTGGGAAGCGTCTCGCCGCCGATGCGCACGGGGCCGGTCAGCATGCGCACCACCGTCTCCCCGTCGGGGCCGGTGAAGTCGGCGACGCGGTCGCTGTCGCGCACGAAGGGGTTCTCCAGCGCTTGGGCGATGTCGAGGACGGGGGCCGCAGGCACCGCGCCGGCGAACAGCTCCAGCCACTCCGCGGTGGTCCGCTCCATCAGCACGCCGTCCAACAGCTCCGTCATCTCCGCGCGGTTGGCGAGGCGGGCCTTGAAGCTGGCGAAGCGCGGGTCGCTGCCCCACTCCGGCCGGCCGATGCGCTCGCACAGCACCGGCCAGAACTTCTCCTTGTTGCACATGATGAACATCCAGCCGTCCGCGGTGCGGAAAAGCTGCGAGGGCGTCAGCGACGGGTGGGCCGAGCGCGGCTCCCGCCCCTGGCGGTGGCCGGCGTTCAGGTACCAGGCGGCCAGATAGTTCAGGTTGTGGAGTGCCGTGTCGAACAGGCTGACGTCCACGTCCGAGCCCTTGCCCGATGAGCGGGCACCCACCACCGCGGAGACCAGCCCGAAGGCGGTCATCAGACCGGTCATCATGTCCACCACCGACAGGCCGAAGCGGGCGGGGGGGCCGTCCGGCTCGCCGGTCACCGACAGGTAGCCGGCCTCCGCCTGCATCAGATAGTCGTAGCCGGGCCACGCCTTGCGCGGCCCCTCCCGCCCGTAGGCGGACAGGTGGGCGCAGACGATGCGCGGGTTGACCGCCTTCAGATGCTCGTAGGTCAGCCCCAGCTTCTCCGGCAGGTCGCCGCGCAGGTTGTCCAGCACCGCGTCGGCGTTGCGGACCAGATCGTGCAGGACCGCCTTGCCTTCCGGGTGCTTCAGGTTGAGGGTGATGCTGCGCTTGTTGCGGTTGAAGGCCTGGTAGAACTGGCTGTTGCCGGGGCCGAGGTAATAGGGGCCGACATGGCGGCCGATCTCGCCGCCGTCGGCCGGGTTCTCGATCTTGATGACCTCGGCCCCGAGGTCGGCGAGCAGCATGGTCCCGAAGGGACCGGCGCCGTACTGCTCCACGGCGACGATGGTGACTCCCGCAAGGGGCAGCATGGCGTGGATCCCCTAAATCGGATTCCGTTCGATCAGCCGCTTGGCGATGACGAGGCGCTGGATCTCGTTGGTGCCCTCGCCGATGCACAGCAGGGGGGCGTCGCGGTAGAGCCGCTCGACCACGAACTCCTTGGAGTAGCCGTAGCCGCCGTGGATGCGCAGCGATTCCGTGGCGTTCTCCAGCGCCGCCTCGGTGGCGAACAGCTTGGCCATGCCGGCCTCGAAGTCGCAGCGCTCGCCGCGGTCGAGTGCCGCCGCGGCCTTCTCGACCAGCAGCCGGGCGGCCTCCGTGCGGGTGACCATGTCGGCGAGCTTGAGGGCGACCGCCTGGTGCTGGTGGATGGGCTTGCCGAAGGTGTGGCGCTGCTGGCTGTATTTGACCGCCTCGTCGAGTGCCGCCTGGGCCACGCCGACGCCGCGGGCGGCGACGTTCAGGCGGCCCAGCTCCAAGCCGGAGATGGCGCAGGCCATGCCCTGGCCCTCCGCCCCGATGCGGTTCGCGGCGGGGATGCGGTAGTCCTCGAAGACCAGCTCGGCCGAATCGATGCCCTTGTAGCCCAGCTTCTCCAGCTTGCGGCTGACCGTGAAGCCCGGCCCCTTCTCGGCCAGGAACATGGTCATCCCCTTGTGGCGGGGCTGGGCGGTGAGGTCGGTCTTCACCAGCAGCGCGAAGCAGCTTCCGTGGATGCCGTTGGAGATCCAGGTCTTGGAGCCGTTGATGACGTAGTCGTCGCCGTCGCGCTTGGCCAGCGTCCGGATGGCCTGGAGGTCGGTGCCGCAGTCGGGTTCGGTGAGCGCCAGCCCGCCGCGCAGCTCGCCGGTGGCGAAGCGCGGCAGGAAGGCCTGCTTCTGCGCCTCCGTCCCGTTCTTGGTCAGGATGAAGGCCATGATCAGGTGGGAGTTGATGATCCCGCTGATCGACATCCACACACCGGCGATGCGCTCGATCACCTTGGCGTAGGTGGAGGGGCGCAGCCCCAGCCCGCCATACTCCTCCGGGATGGTGGCACCGAACAGCCCCAGCTCCTTCATCCGCTCGACGATCTCGGCGGGGTATTCGTCGTCATGCTCCAGCTTCAGCGCGACGGGGCGGACGTGGCGCTCCAGGAAACGCTCGACGCTGTCGAGGACCAGCCGCTCCTGCTCGGCCCGGTCGGCGTCGGTCATGGTGGTGTCGGTCATGGTGCTTTCCCTCGCGTCTCGTCAGCGTCCGGTGCCGGACAGAACGGCCAGAGCGTCGGCCGCGCGGCCGGCGCCGTCCAGCCCCAACACCGCGTCCTGGATGCGGTCGGCGGCGCGGTCGTGCAGGGTCATGGCGGCGTTGCCGCGGTACTTCTCCACGATGTCGGCGTTGCTCAGCGGCCGGTCGGCGGCACCGCGGTTGATGTGCTCGCGGTGGCGCAGGGTGCGGCCGTCCTCCGTCGTCACGATCAGCTCGCCCGAATAGGCGTGCGGGAAGGCCGAATCCGGGTCGGCGCGGTAGGAGACCTTGGCGGCCAGCGCCAGGATCGCCGGGTCGCCCAGCGCCTCGGTCTCCAGCTCCGCCAGCGTCACCCGGCCGCGGATCAGCCCGGCCGCCACCAGGAAGGGCACGCTGAACTGCGCGTCGTAGCTGTTGGCGGGCCGCTTCTTGTTGGCCTCCGGCTCGCAGACGGTCTTGATCACCTGCTCCGGCACCAGCGCGGTGATGGAGCGGATGCGCGCCGGGTCCAGCCCGTCGCGGCGCAGAGCCAGCCCGGCGTCGATGCAGGCGTGGGTGAAATGGCAGGCGGGGTAGGGCTTGATCGCGGTCGCCATCAGCTCCCACGCCTCGCCCAGCCCGGCGGTGGCGAGCGCGGTTTCCGCGCGTCCCGCCTCGACGCCGAGATAGGCGCGGTAGAGACCGAAGCGCCCGTCATACGGGTTGGTGATGCCGACGAAGCCCTCCCGCGCCAGCGCCGCCGCGGTGATGCCGGCGGCGGCCGCCCAGCCCGGATGCAGCCGCTTGTTCCAGGCGCCGTCCTCCAGGAACTCCAGGCTGCCGGACGCCATGGACAGCGCAACACCCTGCGCGTGGCCCATCTGTCGCGGCGTCAGCCCGAACAGCCGGCCGGCGGCGAGCGCGCAGGCGAAGACGCCGATCATGCCGGTGGGGTGGAAGCCCACCTGATGGAAGCCGCCATGCGCCACCGCGCCCAGCCGCGCCGCCACCTCGACGCCCAGGATATAGGCGCTGACCAGCTCCCGGCCCGAGGCGCCGGTCATCCAGCCCGCCGACATCACCGCCGGCAGCACCGCCGCGGTCGGGTGGATGACGCCGGGGATGTGGGTGTCGTCGAAATCCAGCCCGTGGCAGAGCAGCCCGTTGACGGTCGCCGCGTCGCGCGCCGGCAGCGCCGCCGGCATGCCGATCACCGGCACCGGCCCCTCGCCCGCCAGCCCGCGCAGCGCCGTCAGCGTCTTGTGCGCGAAGTCGTAGCGGGTGGAGGCCAGCGCGATGCCGACCGCGTCCAGCATGTGATGGGGGGCGCGGGTGCGCACCGTCTCCGGGATGGCGTCGTCGGGGGTGTCGGCGACGAAGCGGGACAACGCCTCGGCGATGGACGGGGCCTCGGCGATGGACGGGCTGCCGGCGGTCATGGGGTCTCTCCTCCCGATTTCGTTCAGTCTTCCAGCCCGTGGCCGCGCTTGGGCACCAGGCTGTTGCGCACGAAGGTCATGAAGACCGTGCCGTCGGCCTTGTAGCCCTCGGTCCGGGTGGTCACGATCCCCTGGGTCGGGCGCGACTTGGACGGACGGATCTCCAGCACTTCGGTGCGGGCGTAGATGGTGTCGCCGGGGTGCACGGGTGCCGTCAGCTTGATGTCGGACCAGCCGAGGTTGGCGATGGCCTTGGCGCTGACGTCGTCCACCGTCATGCCCACCACCATGGCCAGCGTCAGGCCGCTGTTGACCAGCGGCTTGCCGAACTCCGACCGCGCGGCCAGGGCATGGTCGCAATGCATCGGGTGGCGGTTCATGGTGAGCAGGCTGAACTGTATGTTGTCCGCCTCGGTGATGGTGCGGCCGGGACGGTGTTCGTACACGTCGCCGACCACGAAATCCTCGAGGTAGCGGCCGTAGCTGGCGATGATCGTCCGCGGCTCCGGTGAGGGGGGCATGGGGGCTCCCTGATGCGCGTTGGTGCGGGGTCCGGCACTGGGCCAGGATTTTGGATGAACATGCTCCGCGCTTGCGCTAGCATGTTGTACGGACAAATAACACGACCAACCCGGCGAGGGAAGCGCTTTGATACCAAACAATCCGATTGCCCAGCCGAATGGCGCCCCGACCGACGGCGTCCGCCCGCTGCGCCGCTCCTACCTGTTCGTCCCCGGCAGCCGCCCCGACCGTTTCGCCAAGGCGATGGAGGCGGGCTCCGACGCGGTGATCATCGACCTGGAGGACGCGGTCGCCCCCGGCGAGAAGGACCGTGCGCGGACGGCCGTGCGCGATTTCCTGCGCCAGCGCGCGCCCGGCGGGCCGGAGCTGTTCGTGCGCGTCAACGCCGTGCGCAGCCGCACCGGGCTGGCCGATCTGCTGGCGCTGACCGAGGGGGCGGCGAGCCTGGGCTGCGCCGGCTTCCTGCTGCCCAAGGCCGACGCCGCGTCGGACCTCCGGCTCGCCGCGGGTCTGCTGGACGAGCAGGGCCTGGCGGGCGAACTCGGCGCCCTGATCGAGAGCGCGGAGGGGCTGGAGAATGTGATGGAGATCGCCGCCGGCTCCGGCCCGCGCCTGTCCTTCCTGATGTTCGGCGGGGCCGACCTGTCGGCGGAGCTGCGGGTCAATCTGGCGTGGGAGCCGCTGGTGCACGCCCGCGCCCGCATCGTCCACGCCGCCGCCCGCTTCGCGCTGGACGCCGTGGACATGCCCTGGATCTTCCTGGACGACGAGGAGGGCTACCGGCAGGAGCTGGTGCGCAGCGTGGCGCTGGGCTTCACCGCGCGCGCCGCGATCCATCCCAAGCAGGTGGCCGCCATCCACGAATCCCTGATGCCGCCGGCCGAGGCGGTGGCGCGGGCCGAGCGGGTGCTGGCGGCCTTCGAGGCGGCCGGCGGCGGCGTCTGCACGCTGGACGGCAAGCTGGTGGAGAAGCCGGTGGTGCTGACCTGCCGCCGCATCCTCGCCATCGCCCGGCGCTCGCAAGGCGGGGAGGGGCGGCGGTGACCACACAGCCGGCCGGCGCGCCCACCGGAGGCCACGTGCCCTTCGGGCTGCTGCTGGCGGAGGTGACGGTCGTCCAGATCCTCGCCACGCTGGCGGTGCTGACGCTCGCCACCATCGCCCCCGCCGCGGCCCGCTCGCTGGGCATCGGGGCGGAGGCGGTGGGCTACCAGATCAGCCTGATCTACGCGGCGGCGGCCACCATGTCCGGCATCGCCGGCCCGGCGGTGCGGCGCTGGGGGGCGGGGACGGTGGGCATGGCGGCCATGGTCTGCGGGCTGGCCGGCAGCCTGGGCCTCGCCCTGGGCTCGCTGTGGACGGTGGTGCTGGCCTCGCTCGCCTTCGGCATCGGCTACGGGCTGGTCAACCCGGCCTCCTCCCACCTGCTGAACCGCTTCACCCCGCCGGCGCGGCGCAACCTCGTCTTCTCCGCCAAGCAGACGGGGGTGCCGCTGGGTGGCATGGTGGCGGGCATGCTGCTGCCGGTGGTCAGCGACGCCTTCGGCTGGCGGGCCGCGGCGCTGGCCGTGGCCCTGCTGTTCGTGCTGACCCTGGCCGTCTTCGGCCCGCACCGGCGGCGCTGGGACGACGACCGCGTGCCGGGGCTGCCGCTGCGCGGCACGCTGTTCGACGGGCTGCGGCTGATGTGGGGCGTGCCAGCGCTGCGCGGGGTGGCGGTGATGGCCTTCTGCTTCGCCGGGCTGCAACTCTGCCTGATGACCTTCACCGTCACCATGCTGGTGCACGACCTGCACTGGACGCTGGTGCAGGCGGGCGGCGCCATCGCCATGGTGCAGGCGTCGGGGGCGGTGGCGCGCCTCGGCTGGGGCGTGCTGGCCGACCGCATCGGCGGTGGTGCGCCGGTGCTGGCCGGGCTCGGCGTGCTGGCGGCGGTCTGCGCCGTCGCCACTGCGTGGCTGGGGCCGGGCTGGCCGCCGGCGCTGGTGATCGCGCTGCTGTCGGTGTTCGGCGCCGCCTCCATCGGCTGGAACGGCGTGTTCCTGGCGGAGGTGGCGCGGGTGGCGCCGCCGGGCGCGGTCAGCGCCGCCACCGGCGGGGTGATGATGGTGACCTTCGCCGGGGTGGTGGTGGGGCCGGCGCTCTTCGCGCTCGCCTTCGACCAGATCGGCGGCTACGGCGCCACCTTCGCCGCGCTGGCGGTGTTTCCGCTGATCGGCGGCCTGGCGATCCTCCGGACGCTCCGCACCAAGCCGGTGTAGAGTTGTCCGTACAATAAAGCTGGCATGACGAACCATTCCCGCGTATGTTCGGCCGGATCAGTTTGCTCGCCAAGCAAACCACCACCGACAAAGGGGGGAGGAGGATGTTCAAGAGCTTCACGCGCTGCGCGGTGGCGCTGGGTCTCGCGGCCGGTGTGGCGCTGTCCGGGGCGGCGCCCGCCCAGGCGCAGGGGGCGGCCCAGGCGCCCATCGAGATGGTGCTGACCAACGAGATCGCCACCAGCCACTGGGGCACCAAGCTGATGGAGGAGTATGCCGGCCTCATCAACCAGCGCACCCAGGGCCGCATCAAGGCGCGGGTCTTCCCCTCCGGCACGCTCTACAAGGACAAGGACGCGGTGGCCGCGCTCGGCTCCGGCTCGGTGCACATGGTGTGGCCGGTCAGCGTCCAGCTCGAGAGCATCGCGCCCGCCTATGGTGTGGTGAACCTGCCCTTCGCCGTTACCGACGAGGCGATGCAGCGCGGCGACACCTCGGAGAAGCTGGCCGCCATGCTGTCCGCCCTGGTGCAGGACAAGGGCATCCGCATCATGGGGCTGATGCGCACCGCCGACCTGATGTTCCTGTTCAAGGACAAGGAGATCGACGCCGTCAACGACCTGAAGGGCGCGAAGGTGCGGCTGACCGGCGGGCGGGTGCTGCAATCGCTGATGCGCGATCTCGGCGCCAACCCGATCTCCATGCCGGCCTCGGAAATGGCGGCGGCGCTGATGCAGGGTGCGATCGACGGCATCTACACGTCCGCCGGCGGCTGGGAGATGGTCGGCACCAACGCCGCCAGGACCGCGTCCATCGTGCCGGGCATGAACCTGCTGACCTATTCCGTCTGCGTGGACGACAAGTGGCTGAAGGGGCTGCCCGCCGACCTGCGCAAGGTCGTCGAGGACACCACCGCCGAGGTCATCGCCAGCCAGTGGAAGCGCGCCATCACCAGCGACCAGGAGACCATGGACCGGCTGATCGCCACCGGCGGCAAGCTGGTGGTCGTGCCGCAGGACCAGCGCGCGAAATTCCTGGAGATCGGCGCCAAGGTCAGCGAGGAGTACACCCGCCGCTTCCCCGAGGTGTGGAAGCAGTTCCAGTCCATCGTCCAGACCAAGGGCTGACATCATGACCACTGCCGCGCCGACCGCCGTTCCGCGCACGCTGACCCTCAAGCAAGCCCTGGCCGAGGTGGTGGAGGTCGGCGGCCGTGTGGTCGTGGATGTCGGCTGCGGCGACGGGGCGCTGGTCCGCCATCTCGCCGGCCTCGGCGCCACCGTCACCGGCATCGAGATCAGCGACGGCCAGCTGGCCCGCGCCCGCGCGGCCGAGCCGGTGGACGGCGCCGGCTACGCGGTCGGCAGCGGCGAGGCGCTGCCCATGGCCGACGGCTCGACGGATGTGGTCGTCTACTCCAACAGCTTCCATCACCTGCCGCTTGCGGTGATGGCCCCGTCCCTGGCCGAGGCCGCGCGGGTGCTGAAGCCCGGCGGCCGGCTGGTGGTGGTGGAGCCGGTCGCCGACGGCGCCTATTTCGCCGTCACCCGTCGGCTGGACGACGAGACCGTGGTGCGCGCCGCCGCCCACGACACGCTGCGCCGCCCGCCACCGGAGCTGGAGCCGGTGGACGAGACCGTCTACCACACGGTCATGCGCTACCGCGACGCCGACCATCTGCTGACCCACATGGTCGCCGTGGACCCCGACCGTCGCGCCCGCCTGCCCGCCGTGGAAGCGGAGATGCGGGACGGCTTCGCCGCCGCCGCGCGCTGGACGGACGGCATGGCGGAGTTCGACCAGCCCATGCGGCGGATGGTGTTCGTCCGGCGCTGAGCGCGCGATCGTACCGGCCTACCGCCGCCGGCACAGGATGTTGAAGACGATGTTGGACTCGATGGTCTCGGGGAAGCGGTAGGGGCGTCGCGTGCGGCCCTGGCACCAGTCCTCGCTCAGCGGATTGATCAGCTCGATCTCGTAGCCGAGGGCTTCGAACGCCCGCCGGACCTGCGCCTGGTCAGAGCCATGGAGCTTGAGATCCTCGTTGTTCATCTCGCAGATGACATACTCCACGCGTCCGCTCGTCAGCAGTGACTTGGCACCCAGCATGACGTAGGGCTCGAACCCCTCGACGTCGATCTTGAGGAGCCTGATACTGTCGATCCCGTGCTGGTCGGCGACCTCGTCGAGCGACACCACCGGCACGCTGCTGTGCTCCACCCCCTCGCTCGGTGCGAGCTTGCCGTCGCTGTGCAGCAGCCGCGACTTGCTGTGGTCGGGGCGCGGCATGAGGATCGACGTCCCCGACCGGTCGGAGACGCCGACGTTGAAACAGGTGATGTTGTGCGGTGTGTTGGCCGCGACGTTGGCGGTCAGGATGTCGAAGGCGACCGGGTTCGGCTCGAACGCGAAAACGCGGCAGGCCCCCGGCGCGATCGCGTTGCTGAGCACCGAGAAATACCCGACATTGGCCCCCACGTCGAACACGGTGTCACCCGGCCGCAGGATCTCCATGACGGTCATCGACGTCGCCGGCTCGTACAGAAGCCCCTGCTGCAGCGTCCCATGAACGGGCTCGTGCAGGCTGAAGCTGTAGATCTTCCCGTCGTGGGGAAACTTGAAGTTACGGAGCATCCGGGCGGTTTCCGGTCGATGGGCAGGGCCGCGATCATAGCCATGACGGGCAGCCCCGGAAAGCCGACGAACGGCCGGCCCCCGATTTTTCCCCAGGCGCGGCGCACCGGCCTCAATAATTCCACTCGAACTTCAGCCCCACCCGTGGCGAGGCGTTCGAGCCGACGTCGGCTTCGGCCTGGATGTTGTCGGTGATGTCCACCTCGACCTTGGCGCGGCTCTGGGCAGTGCCGCCGATGCCCTGCTCGACGCCGACATAGACGTTGTCGGAGACGTAGCGCCCGGCCTCCACAGCACCGCCGCGGCCGTTCTCGCCCTGGTTGAACTCGAGACGGTCCACACCGAGCCCGCGGCGTACGCGTTCCAGCAAGCCGCCGCCGTTGCCGCCGAGCCCGGCCAGCTGCGCCGCGGACTGGGCAAGCTGCACCGCCTCGCCGGCCCCCAGCTTGTTGGCCGACTTGCCGAACAGCACGCGGGCGAGCACCTCGTCCTGCGGCAGTCCTTGCGGCGAGGCCAGCTCCAGCTTCGGGTTGGTGGCGGTGCCGGTGACCAGCACCTGCGCGGTCACGCCGTTGGCGCTGGCCTCCGCCACCACGTCCAGCCGCGGGTCGGGCGGGATGGTGCCGTCGAAATCGACGTTCACGCGGGTGAAGGTGAAGGTCTGCCCAATCAGGCTCAGCTCGCCCTCCAGGCTGCGCAGCCGTCCGGAAATACGCGGCGCCGCCGCGGTGCCGCCGACCTTGAGCTGCCCGCCCAGCTCGAGGTCGAGCCCGCGGCCCCGGACGAAGATCTGGTTCGGCGCGTTGATGGTGATGTCCAGCGCGATGTTCGGGCCGGCGGCGGGCGGCGGGGTGGGTGCTGCCGCTGCGGCCGGTGTCGCGCCGGGCTTGCGCGGCGGCACCGGGGTGGGGGTGCCACGGCCGCGGCGGTTGCCGCCGACCTCCACCACGTCCAGGGCGACGACATTGGGCGGCAAGCGGTTGGGGACCTGCACCTCCGCCCGCTCCACCTTCACCGGTCCGGAAAGGCGCGAGTCGTCGAGGGCGCCGGTCAGTGCCAGGTCGGCGTCGAACAGCGCGGTGACGATGTCGGTCTGCAGCAGCCGGGCGTCGTTGGCGGTGACGCGCAGATCGAGCGCGCGGCCGTCGGTCGCCGCCGGGCGGATGCTGCCGCTGGCGCGCAGCGTGCCGCCGTTGGGCGTGCGGCCGGTGAAGGACTGGATGGTGAAGACATCGCCGTCGCCGACGATCCGGGCGGCGATGTCGGTGACCACCGCCCCGGTCGCCCGCCCTTCGTAGCGCCCGCCGGCCAGCGTGACGGTGCCGCCGAGGCGCGGGTTGCCCACCGTGCCGCCGGCCTTCACGTCCAGCCGCAGCGTGCCCTGAACCCGGTCGCCGGAGCCGGCCAGCAGGTCGTTGAGCAGCGACAGGTTGACGGTGCCGTCCGCCGACGCCTCCAGCCCGCCGTTCGGCGGCACCGACACCGCCATCGTGTCGGGGGCGAGCACCAGCGGCGCCCGCGCGGCGAACGTCATCGTCGCCTGCCCGCCGCGGGTGCCCAGCGTGCCGTCCACCGACACCCGCCGGTCGCGCCACTGCGCGTTCACGGTGGCGTCCAGGCCCGGCACGCCGTTGCTCGTGGTCTGCTGCGCCTTCACGTCGCTGGCGCGCAGAGTCAGCTCGGCGCGCGGGTCGCGCAGGGTGCCGCCCAGCGTCGCGGTGGCGTTCAGCGCCCCCGCCAGCCGCAGTGACGGGTCGGCCAGCCGGGCGAGCGCCAACGGGAGTTGGTCGATGCTCAACTTGCCGTTCAGCCCGCCATCGGTGAGACCGCCGTCCACCGACAATCGCGCACCGCCGCTGACCAGCCGCAAGTCCGCCACCCCGTAGCGCTGCGGCCCGACGGTCAGCGTCGCCGGCCCGGCCAGCCGGAAGGACTCGCCCTGGAAGGATCCCTGGAGCCGCTCGACGCGCACGCGGGTGAGGTCGCCGTCGCCGGCCACGCTGCCGGCGAGGTCGAGGCTCGGCGCCCGCTCCCCGGCCCCATTGACCGCGGCGGTGAAGCCGGCCCGGGCAAGGCTCCCCTCCGCCGTGGCGGTCGCCGAGGTGATGGCGGTGCCGGAGGCCGAGCCGTCCTGAAGCTCCAGCCGCGCCTTGCCCGACGGGTTGCCGAGCGCGTCGGCGACCTGGGCGTTGGCGGTCAGGCGCCGCGCCTCGAACAGCGGCGCGCCGTCGCCCTCCACCCGCAGGCCGTTGGCACTCGCGGTCAGGGTGGCTCCCTGCCGGCCGTCGCGCCCGTCGAGCGCCACGGTGAAGGAGGCGTCGCCGCGCAGCGGCACGCCGGCCAGCTCCGAGAAGGCCGCCAGCGCGGGCAGCCGCCCCTCCAACCGCCCGTCCGCCAGCAGCGTGTCGAGCGCCACGGTCACCGCGCCGCCGATGCGGTTCTCACCCGTTGCGACGGCAAGGTCGCTGACGCGCAACGTCTGGCCGTCCAGCGCGTAGGTGGCGCCGGCGGTGAGCGGCTGCCCGTTCAGCCCGGCGCGCGCCGTCACCCGGCCCTGCGGTGCCGTCGGCAGGCCGGTCGCGGTGGCGGTCACCTGCGCCTCGCCGATCCGCCGGCCGCCGACCACCAGGTCGCGACCGTCCAGCCGGGCCTCCACCGCGGGGGCCTCCGGGGTGCCGGTCACGTCGGCCCGCAGGGTGATGCCGCCCTGCATGGGCGTGCCTGCCGCCTCTCCGATCGGGCGCAGCTCCGGCACCGCGACCGTCGCTTGGGCCTGCACCCGGCCATTGACCAGCGAGGCGGTGGCGTTGAGCGAGGCGTTCGCCCCCTCCACCCGCAGCTCCGGCATGGTCGCGGCGCCGTCGGGCGCCAGCGCCGCGCGGGCGCGCAGGGTGGGGGAGGGGCCGAGGGCCGCGTCGGCCGGGGTGCCGGTGGCGAGCTGGCGCAGCGCGCCGTCGAGCGTCAGGGCAAGGGCGCCATCGGCGCCGCGCGTCACCCTGCCATCGATGGTGCCGGCCCCGGCCAGCGGTTGCCCGGCCAGGGCGGCGAGGCGGGACAGGTCGTCGGCGGTCAGCGTCAGCCCGATGTCGGCCGTCTGTCCCCAGCCGCCGACCGTGCCTTGCGCCTTCGCCGTGGCGGGTGGGGTCGCGAGTTCCAGCCCCTCCAGCCGGACGTCGCCGGTGGCGGTGTTCACCAGCGCCCGCGCGTCCAGCGCCAGCCGCGGCCCGGTCAGCGGGTCGAGCGCCGGGTCGCCGAGCGACAGCCCCTCGACCGCCGCGTTCACCGCCACCGCCAGGGCGTCCAGCGGTCCACGCGCGGTGCCGGCAATGCGGCCCTCCCGCCAGGAGGCGCCGGGCAGCAGACCGCGCAGCGCCGACGCGCCGCCGGCCGTCACCTCATAGGCGAGGTCCATCCGGTTCGCCGCCGTATCGACCGTGCCGCTGAGCGCCACCGTCGCCGCGGCGGTGGTCAGCGTCGCCGGGCGCAGATTGACCGCACCGTTGCCGCCGATCAGGATTTCCGCCTTGAGCGACGGGGCGTCGCCGAGCAGCGGCGCCAGTTCCGGCCCGAGCAGCCGGGCGGCGTCGGCCCCGGCGGCCAGCGTGATCGCGTGCCCTTCCGCCACCGCCGTGACGGTGGCGTCGGCGGTCGCCCGCGCCACCCCTTCGGCCGTGGCGACCAGCCGCCCCGTCCAGTCGTCCAGCGTGCCCTGTCCGTCCAGCGTGACGGAGACCGGGGGCAGGCCGGGGATGCCGGCGGCCTGGGCGATCACGCCACCCGCCGGCTCCGACGCCTTCAGCGCCAGCCGCAACGTCCGCTCGGACGGATCGAAGGCGGCGTCGAGCGTCACCTGGCCCGGCCGGTCGTCGATGCGGCCGACGTCGATCCGCGCCTCGGCTGCATCGGCCCCGGCCGCCAGCCGGCCGGAACCCTCCACCCGCAGCACCGCGCGCTGCCCGGCCAGCGGCTCCTCCAGGATGAGGCGGTCGACCGCCAGCCGCTTCACCGCGATGCCGACCGGCAGGTCGGGGACGGGGCCGCCGCCGGACGCCGGCTCCTCCGGCGGGGCGGGCTGGGTGGTGATGGGGGCGCGGGCGACGGTGACGCTGCCGGCCGACAGCTCCTCCACGCTCACCCGTCGGGTGAGCAACGCCGACAGCGCGAGCTCCAGCCGGACCCGTTC
This sequence comes from Azospirillum oleiclasticum, assembly GCF_013423485.1. Taxonomy (GTDB): domain Bacteria; phylum Pseudomonadota; class Alphaproteobacteria; order Azospirillales; family Azospirillaceae; genus Azospirillum; species Azospirillum oleiclasticum. The sequence goes on along the minus strand of NZ_JABFFR010000032.1, from coordinate 38,414 downwards.
CAACGTCAGCCACACCCCCTGGCTGTCGGCCACCGTGATCCGATCGATGTCGAGGTCGGACGGGATGCTGCCCGTCAGCCCCTCGACGGTCAGTGTCATGTCCGGCGATGCCGCGGCGCCCTCGATGGTCGCGGACAGCCACCGGAGCCCACCGTCGCTGCGCAGCCACACGAAGCCACCCACGGCGCCCGCCGCCAGCAGCAGGACCAGACCCAGAAGACCGAACAGGGTGTAACGCAGAACCTTCAACCACCGCACTCCCACCGCGGGGGCACGCACCCCCCTTGTCCAACGGTCAAGACCTAACGGTAGGCGCGCAATTCTGTTCTGCAAGCTTTCGTGCGGGCGCGCGGCTGGCGGGACAGCGCCGCCGCGCGTTCAGCCATCCTCCCGCAGGGCCGCGATCACCTGGGCCAGCACGGCCTCCGCCTGGTCGTTGGCGGGCTGGCAGGTGCCGGCGGCCTGATGGCCGCCGCCGCCATGCTCCAGCATCAGCGCGCCGATGTTGGCCTTGGACGAGCGGTTGATGATGGATTTGCCGACCGCCAGCACGGTGTTCTGCTGCTTCAGCCCCCACATCACATGGATCGACACGTTGCAGGATGGGTGCAGCGCGTAGATCATGAAGCGGTTGCCGGGCCAGATCGTCTCCTCCTTGCGGAGGTCGAGCACGCAGACGTTGCCGTGCAGGGTCGAGCAGCGGTCGATCTGCTCGATGAAACGGCCCTCATAGTCGAAATACAGGTCCACCCGTTCCTTCACGTCGGGCAGCGCCAGGATCTGCTCGATCGAGTGGTTCCGGCAGTAGTCGATGAGATCCATCATCAACTGGTAGTTCGACACCCGGAATTCCCGGAAGCGCCCCAGCCCGGTGCGGGCGTCCATCAGGAAGTTCAGCAGGGTCCAGTCGCGCGGGGCGAGGATGTCGGCCTTGCCGTACTGGGCCGAATCGGCCTGATCGACGGCGCGCATCATCTCGTCGGAGACGGTGGGGAAGCGTTCCTTCCCCCCATAGTAATCATAGACGACGCGGGCCGCCGAGGGCGCCTTGGGATCGATGATGTGGTTGTCGCGCTTGCCGACCCGGATCGTCTCCGACAGATGGTGGTCGAAGACGAGGTGGGCGCCCTCGACATAGGGCAGGTTGGTGGTGATGTCGTGTGGCGTGATCTCGATCTTGCCGTCCTGCATGTCCTTGGGATGGACGAACTTGATGTCGTCCAGGATGTCCAGCTCCTTCAGCAGGACGGCGCAGACCAGCCCGTCGAAGTCGGAGCGGGTGACCAGACGGAAACGCTGATGTTCGGACATGCCACGAAGCCCCGGAGTTGAATCGATCCGACGGAAGCCTAATCAGCGGGCGTGCGCGGCGCAACAGCGGTCACTCCGCCTTGCGCCCCGGTGGCGGCCTCATCGCCGGATGTTATGAGATTGCGAATGATTCGCGACTGATGTTAGCTTTCCGCCGGGGTGGGGGAGTGAAGAGCGGCGGGCATGACGGAGGCGATGCCGAACGGGCTGGTGGCCGCGTTCCAGGCGCATTACGACGAGTTGCTGCGGTTCCTGGCCCGTCGGCTCGGCACGGCGGAACGGGCGGCCGACGTAGCCCAGGACACCTATCTTCGGCTGACCACGGCGAACAAGGGCGGGGACGAGGTGCGCGACGCCCGCGCCTTCGTGTTCCGGGTTGCCGGCAATCTCGCCATCGACGAGCGCCGGCGCGACGGCCGCAGGGCGGATGTGCAGGCCACGGCCGAGGCCGGGTCGGCGGTGCCCGATCCGGCACCCTCGGCCGAGGCGGGGCTGTTGCAGCGCGAGCGCCTGCGCCTGCTCGATTCCGCGCTGGAGGAACTGCCGGCCAACGTGCGCTCCGCCCTGCTGCTGAGCCGGGTGGACGGGCTGACGCACGTGGCCATCGCCCGGCGGCTCGGCGTGTCGGAAAGCATGGTGGCGAAATACATCGCCCAGGCACTGCGTCATTGCCGGCGACGTCTCGGCGCGGCGGGCGAGGGGGGCCGGGGAGCCGCCGCTGGTCCGGCCGGCCGCGGTCGTCTATGACAACGGGAATGACCGGCTGGCGGCGGTGTGAGCGGATGCGACGACGGGACGACGGCGACGCCGGGGATGGCATGGATTTGGCCGACGAGGCCCTGGACTGGCTGGTGCGGCTGACCTCCGGCCGGGCGGACGCGGCCTTGCGCGCGCGCTACGCCGCATGGCGCTCAACCAGCCCCGAGCACGAGCAGGCGGCGCGGGAGGCCGAGGCCTTGTGGGGCGATGTCGGCCGGACCCAGACCGCGGCCCGGCGCCGCATGGCCGCACCGGCGCGGCGGCGGCTGGTTCCGGCGGTGGCCGCGGTGGCCGCGGCGCTGGTCCTGGCGGTGCTGTCCTGGGGCGGCCCCACGCTTCTGCTCGACCGGTGGCGGGCCGACCATACGACCGCGGTGGGCGAGCGGCGGGAGGTGACGCTGCCCGACGGATCGCGGGTCACCCTGAACACCGGTTCGGCCGTGCTGCTCCGCTTCACCGCGGAGGAGCGGCGGGTCACGCTCGCCGATGGCGAGGCGCTGTTCGAGGTGTCGGCCGATCCGGCACGGCCCTTCGTGGTGGAGGCCGGTGGCGGCACCGCGCGGGCGGTCGGCACCGTCTACGCCGTGCGGCTCGACGGCGCGCGCGCCACGGTCACCGTGGCGCACGGTGTCGTCGAGGTGACGCCCGCCGGCGGCGGCCCGGTGCGGCTGACCGCGGGGCAGCGCCTCGTCTATGGCGGTGGGGAGCCGGGCCGGCCACAGCCGCAGTCTGTCGACGCGGAGGCGGAAACGGCCTGGCGCCGCGGCAAGCTGATCTTCCGCAACCGCCCCCTGGCCGATGTGGTGGCGGAGGTCGACCGCTACCGCCATGGCCGCACGCTGGTGCTGGGCGACACTCTGGGCCGCCTGCCGGTGACCGGGGTGTTCGGGATCGGCGACGAGACGGAACTGCTGGATGTCCTGCGCCAGGGATTCGGCGTCGATGCCGTCCGCCTTCCCTGGCTGACCATCATCCGCTGAGGAAAATGCCCGGTGGCGAAAATTCCCGCTGCAAGGTGAGGGTAGCCCGGTCGTCGTAGGGCTGAATGCGACTGCGTGTCATTGACGCCATGTCGCCGCCACCCGACGCGCACAGGGATACGCCGCCCATGGTCACCGTTCCATCCTTCACCCGTTTCCACCGCGCGGCGTTGGCCGCCGCCCTTGTCGCCCTCTCCGCCGTCGCTCCCACCCCGGTCGCGGCGCAGCCGGTCCCCGTCCAGGCCCGCATCGCGTTCGATCTTCCCGCCCAGAGCCTGGACACCGCGCTCACCGCCCTGGCCGACCGGGCGGGGTTGCGGCTGATGATGCGGTCGCAGGATGTGGCGGGGCGGATGGCGCCCGCGCTGTCCGGCACGCTGACGCCCGACGAGGCGCTGTCCAGACTGCTGGCCGGGTCCGGCTTCGTCCACCGCTACATCAACGCCACCACGGTGACCCTGGCGCCGGCACCATCGTCGTCGGGCGCGGTCACGCTCGACCCGGTGACGGTGGAGGGGGCTTCCGGCCGCGGCGTCCAGGGGCCGCTGGCAACCCGCGCGACCAGCGGCTCCAAGACCGACACGCCGCTCCTGGAGACGCCGCAGTCCGTCTCGGTCGTCACCCGCGAGGAGATGGCGGCGCGCGGCGTCGCCACCATCAAGGACGCGGTCGGCTATTCCGCCGGCGTCACCCCCAGCGCCTCGACCGATTTCCGGGAGGATCTGATCACCTTCCGCGGCTACCCCTTCGACTGGGCCTCGGCGTTCCTGGACGGCCTGCAGATGCCGTCCTCGACCTACGCCAACAGCACTGTCGAGCCGTACGGGCTGGAGCGGCTGGAGGTGATGAAGGGACCGGCCTCCATGCTCTACGGCCAGACCTCCACCGGCGGCATCATCAACATGCGGTCCAAGCGGCCGACCACCACACCGGTGAACGAGGTGGAGGCGAAGCTCGGCAACCACGAGCGCTACCAGGGCGCCTTCGACGTGGGGGGCGCCGCCGCGGCGGACGGTGCCGTCGCCGTCCGGATGGTGGGGCTGTTGCGGCGCAGCGCCAGCGAGGTGGAGTTCGTCCGCGACGACCGGGTCTTCCTGGCACCGTCCCTGGCCTGGCGGCCGACCGACCGCACCACGCTGACGCTGATGGCGAGCTACCAGCGCGACGATCTCGGTGACAGCGGCGGCACCCAGGCCTTCCTGCCGGCGTCCGGCATCGCCCTGCCCAACCCGAACGGCCGGATCGGACGGAGCACCAACGGCGGCGAGCCGGATTTCGACTATTATCGGAAGACGCAGGCCTCGATCGGCTACGACCTGGAGCACGACATCGACGACACCTGGAGCGTGCAGCAGACGCTGCGCTTCCGCCGCGTCGATCTGGACTACCAGACCGCCTACGGAATCGGGCTCGATCCGGCCGATTCCACGCAGCGCACCTTGCGGCGCAGTGCCTTCGGGTCCTTCGGCAGCGCCCGCGCGCTGGGCATCGACAGCCGGGCGCAGGCCCGATGGGGGACCGGGGCCACGACGCACGTCACGCTGTTCGGGGTGGATTACCGCCGCACCGTGGTGGAGGAGCGCAACTATTTCGGCCCCGGCCCGTCCATCGACATCTTCGCGCCGGTCTATGGCGCGGCCATCGCGCTGCCCGCCCGCCCCTACGCCGACCAGACGGTGGAGTCGCGGCAGATCGGCCTGTACGCGCAGGATCAGGCGACGATCGCGGAGCGCTGGGTGCTGACGCTGGGGGCGCGCTGGGACCGCGCCGAGACCGACGTGAGCGAGCGGACGAGCGGCACCGCCTTTTCCCGCACCGACCACCGGCTGACCGGGCGTGCCGGGTTGACTTACCTGTTCGACAACGGCGTGGCGCCTTACGCCTCGGCCGCCACCTCCTTCACCCCGACGATCGAGCCGAACCTGTACGGCGCCCCCTACGAGCCGCGCACCGGCCGGCAGTACGAGATCGGCGTCAAGGTGCAGCCGCCTGGCGGCTCCAGCCTGTTCACCGCCGCGGTCTTCGACCTCGTGCAGCAGAATGTGCTGACCTCCGATCCCGATCAGGTCAACCACCCCTTCGGCCAGATACAGACCGGCGAATTCCGCTCCCGCGGGCTGGAGCTGGAAGCCAAGGTGACGCTGGTCGACGGGCTGACGGCGACCGGCGCCTACACTTTCCTCGACGCCGAATACACCAAGAGCAACACCGACAACCTGGGCAACGCACCGAAGGGCATTCCCAAGCACAGCGCGTCCCTGTGGCTCGACTACGCCTTTCCCGAAGGTGTGGCGGAGGGGGTGTCGCTGGGCGGCGGCGCGCGTTACGTCGGCGAACGGCCCAACACCGACTCCTCGACGGGCCGCTTCATGATGCCGGCCTTCACCGTGCTGGACGCGGCCCTGCGCTACGACACCGGGGGCTACCAGCTCGCGCTCAACGTCACCAACCTGACCGACAAGACCATCTACGACTGCTGGGGCAACCGCTGCTGGTATGGGCAGGGCCGCACCGTCGTCGCCACGGTGAAGCACCGGTGGTGAGGGCGGCGGTGACGGCGGTGCCGGGCATCAGCCCCAGGGGCCGCCCCGGGGACCGCCCCGGGGATCGTGTGGCCCGCCGTTGCCGAGCCAGGGGTTGACGGTCGCCTGCTGCGGGTGGTTCCAACCGGCCATGGCGCGCAGGCGCGCCACCCGCTCCTCGGTCGCCGGGTGGGTGGAGAACAGGGTGGCGAGGCTGCGGCCGTGCAGCGGGTTGGCGATGAACAGATGCGCGGTCGCCGGGTGCGCCTCCGCCGCCGGGTTGGGGATGCGGCGGGCGGCGGCGTGGATGCTCTCCAGCGCGTCGGCCAGCCAGGTGGGGCGCCCGCAGATCTCGGCGCCGATGCGGTCGGCCTCGTACTCGCGGGTGCGGCTGATCGCCATCTGCACGACCATCGCGGCCATCGGCGCCAGGATCGCCAGCAGGATGGTGCCGACAAAGCCCAGCGGGCTGCCGCCGCGGCCGTCGTCGGAGGAGCTGGTGCCGCCGAAGAACAGGCCGAAATTGGCGAGCATGGAGATGGCGCCGGCGATGGTGGCGGTCACCGTCATGATCAGCGTGTCGCGGTTCTTCACATGCGCCAGCTCGTGCGCCATGACGCCGGCCACCTCCTCCGGGCTCAGCCGGTCCAGAAGGCCGGTGGTGGCGGCGACGGCGGCGTGCTCCGGGTCGCGGCCGGTGGCGAAGGCGTTGGGCTGGTCGTTGTGGATGATGTAGACGCGCGGCATCGGCAGGCCGGCGCGCTGCGCCAAGCGCTGCACCATGGCGTAGTAATCGGGGGCGCTGTGGGCGTCCACCTCCTGCGCGTTGTACATGCGCAGCACCATGTCGCCCGAGTTCCACCAGGTGAAGACGTTCATGCCGACCGCCACGACCAGGGCGATCAGCATGCCGGCCTTGCCACCGATGGCGAAGCCGAGCACGGCGAACAGTGCGGTGAGGCCGGCGAGGAGGATGGTCGTCTTCAGATAGCTGGTCATGGCGTCCAAGGAATCCGTTTGCGCGGTGCGTCACCGGTGATATGGGCTTGCCACGCGCCGGCGTTCAAGGACTTGGACCGGCAGCGCCCAACCGCCACATGACGACGATGACCGACGACGACACGACGAAGCCCGCCCCGGCGGCACCCGACGACAGCCCGGCCGGCGCCGGCACTGTCGACTCCGACGCGTCCCCCACCTCCGAACCGGCGAAGGGGCCGGAGCAGAAGCCCGGCGAGATCGGCGGACCGCAGGGGCCGGAGCCGACGCGCTACGGTGATTGGGAATTCAAGGGGCGCTGTACCGACTTTTGAGATTGGTTGTCTGTCATAGGACAGCCGGCCGGTTGCGACCGCGATCATGAATGCATGCGTTTGTATTCAGGATATAAAGCCTATAAATTCTTGAAACGTTCCTGATTCAGGACTATCTTATCCGCGTGTTCCGGGGAGCCGCCCCGTTGCCGTGGAGAGAAAAACCGTGCGCCCGCCGTTTCGCCTGTTGCTGGCCCTTGCCGCTCTGCTGGTGGGCCTGTCGTTGGCGCCGGCCGGACAGGATGCCGGGGCGGCCGACCGGGGGACGTCGATCGTGGGCCCCATCGCCGCGGACGTGCTGCGCGTGGTGGACGGCGACACGCTGACCGTGCGCGCCCACATCTGGATCGGGCATGAGGTCGAGACCTCCGTCCGCCTGACCGGCATCGACACCCCCGAACTGCGCGCCCGTTGCCCCGAGGAACGGGAGAAGGCGCGGGAGGCGCGCGCGTTCCTGCTCCGCCTCGTCGGCGAGGACCCGGTGATGCTGATGGACATCCAGTCCGACAAGTATGGTGGCCGGGTGCTCGCCCGCGTCCGCAACGCCGCCGGCGCCGACCTCGCCCAATCCCTGATCCGTGCCGGCCTCGCCCGCCCCTACAAGGGCGACCGCCGCGGCGTCTGGTGCGCGGGGTAGGGGATGGCGCGATTGCGGCTCGCACGCCGTCCATGTAGCATCGTAACTACAAGGCGGACGCGGGGCCGCCTCCGGATGGCGGTTCCGGCTGCGTGGGAGGTGTGGGCATGGGCCGGACGATGTCCAGTCGGGAATTCAACCAGAACCCCAGCGAAGCGAAGCGGGCGGCGGCCGATGGCCCGGTGATCGTGACCGACCGCGGCGAGCCGGCTTTCGTCCTGCTCCGCTACGACGAGTACCGCCGCCTGTCCGGCGACGCGGGCGGGTCGCTGCTGGAGTTGTTGCGGCAGGACGAGGCCGGGGCGGATTTCGATTTCGAGCCGCCGCGGCTCGACGACGATCTGGTGCGGCCGGCGGGCGCCGGTTGATGTACCTGCTCGACACCATGGTCCTGTCGGAGCTGCGCCGTCCCGACCGGGCCGATCCGGGATTGGCGGGTTGGGCCGCCGGTGCCGCACCGGCCGATGAGTTCGTCTCCGCCATCACCCTGTTCGAGATCGAGCTCGGCGCCGCCCTGCTGGGTCGCAAGGACCCGACCCGGGAAGCCGTGCTGCGCGCCTGGATCGACCGCCAACTGCTTCCCGCCTTCGATGGCCGCATCCTTGCCGTGGATGCGGGGGTGGCGCGCCGGTGCGCCGGGCTGCATGTTCCGCTGCCGCGTCCACAACGCGACAGTCTGATCGCCGCGACCGCGCTGGTTCATGGGCTGGTGCTGGTGACGCGGAACCAGAGCGATTTCGCGCCGATGGGTGTGCGTCTGCTCAATCCTTGGAGCGGCCGGTAGCCCCCGCCGCGTGTCGCAACCCCGACAGCCCACCCCCCATTGTCGCATAGCCGACAGGGCTGACAAACTGGCAAGTCATTGAAAAAGCACCGTTAGTGTCATTGGCCCGCGGCTTGCTTCTTAGCTTGTCAAGCGACAGAAGGAGTGGGCCATGGGCAACGTGATCGCGCTGGACGGCATCCTGGGTCTGGGTGAGTTGAAAACGGCCGTGGACGCGCCGCAGTCGGCGGCGTCGGGTTGCAGCTCGTCCTCCTGCGGGTCGTCCGACGGCCCCGCCGACATGGCGCCGGACGTGTGGGAGAAGGTCAAGAACCATCCCTGCTACAGCGAGGAGGCGCACCACTATTTCGCCCGCATGCATGTGGCGGTGGCGCCGGCCTGCAACATCCAGTGCAACTACTGCAATCGGAAATACGATTGCTCCAACGAGAGCCGGCCCGGCGTGGTGTCGGAGAAGCTGACCCCCGACCAGGCGCTGCGCAAGGTGCTGGCGGTGGCGCAGGAGATCCCGCAGCTCTCCGTCATCGGCATCGCCGGTCCCGGCGACAGCCTCGCCGCCGGCGGCAAGAACAGCTTCGCCACCTTCGAGGCGCTGGCCAAGCACGCCCCCGACCTCAAGCTCTGCATCTCCACCAACGGACTGGCGCTGCCCGACCATGTCGAGCGGCTGAAGAACTACAACGTCGACCATGTGACCATCACCATCAACATGGTCGATCCCGAGGTTGGCGAGCGCATCTACCCCTGGATCTTCTACGACCACCGGCGCTGGACCGGCCGCGACGCCGCCAAGATCCTGCACGAGCGGCAGATGCTGGGGCTGGAGATGCTGACCTCGGCCGGCATCCTGGCCAAGATCAACTCGGTGATGATCCCCGGCATCAACGACGAGCATCTGAAGGACGTCAACAAGGCGGTGAAGTCCCGCGGCGCCTTCCTGCACAACATCATGCCGCTGATCTCCGACCCCGCGCACGGCACGCATTTCGGCCTGACCGGCCAGCGCGGGCCCACCGCGCAGGAGCTGAAGCTCCTGCAGGACGAGTGCGAGGGTGGGGCCAAGCTGATGCGCCACTGCCGCCAGTGCCGCGCCGACGCCGTGGGCCTGCTGGGCGAGGACCGCGGCGCCGAGTTCACCACCGAGAAGATCGAGGCGCTGGAGCTGAAGTTCGACGACAGCGTCCGCCGCGAATACCGCGAGCATGTGGAGAGCGAGCGCGCCGAGCGCCACCGCTCCAAGGCCGCGGCCCAGGCCGAGGTGCAGGAGGTGGTGGGCGACGATGTGGCCCCCATCCTGATCGCCGTCGCCACCAAGGGCGGCGAGCGCATCAACGAGCATTTCGGCCACGCCAAGGAGTTCCAGATCTACGAGGTCGGCGTGCACGGCGCCAAGTTCGTCGGCCACCGCCGCGTCGAGGAGTATTGCGAGGGCGGCGAGGGCAACGACGACGCGCTGGACGTGGTGCTGGCCGCCATCAACGACTGCGCCGCGGTCTTCGTCGCCAAGATCGGCGGCTGCCCGAAGAAGTCGCTGGAGGCCGCCGGCATCGAGCCGGTGGACCGCTTCGCCTTCGAGTACATCGAAGAGTCCGCCTTGACCTACTTCAAGGACTACGCCGAACGCCTGGCTCAAGGTACGGCGACGTCCCGCAGCGGGCACGACGCGGTGATCCGTCCCGCGATGCGCGCCTGAGCCGCCGGCCACCCCATTCCCCCCGCGGGCGGCGCGCCGAATCGCTGCCCGCTCAACACCCGAAGGAGCGTACCCATGGCTTACAAGATCAAGGCTTCCGACTGCACCGCCTGCGGCGCCTGCGAGGCCGAGTGCCCGAACATCGCCATCAGCTTCAAGAAGGGCACCTACGTCATCGATCCGGCCAAGTGCACGGAGTGCGAGGGCCACTTCAAGTCGCCGCAGTGCGCCGCCGTCTGCCCGGCCGACTGCTGCGTCCCGGCCTGACGCCCGCCCGTCCCGGCCCGCGACCCTGCGTCGCAGGGCCGGGAGGGGGAGATCGCACCGATGATGATGCGATGAAGCGCCGACACTGACACGGGGGACCGGATCGTGCTGCTGGCGGAGGTCGATGAAAGCTGGCTGAACCGCCGCTACTACGGCGGCGACCTGCCGGCGGAGGCTGAGCGGTCCCTGCATCTGGCGGCGGCCAGCTTCGGCAACGACATCGAGGCGCTGTGTCATCTGGCGCGCGCCGACGAGCTGGCGCCCGGCCACCGGCTGGTCGATCTCGGCCATTACAAGTTCCATTTCTACAAGCACAACCTGCCGGCCGCGCTGGACTATGGCGAGCGCCTGGTCCGCCACGCGCTGACCGGGCTCGGCGTCAACCACGGCGACTGGAGCGCTGTGACCCCGGCGCACGCCGATTTTACCGCGCTGGACCACGCGCCCCGCTTCTTCCTCTTCGCGCTGCTGGCCGTCGGCTATCTGCAACTGCGCCTCGGCCGGGTGGAGGAGGCGCGGGAGGCCCTGGGCACCGTGCGCGCCCTGGACCCGGCCGACCGCTTCGGGGCCAAGCGGCTGCTCGACCTTGCCGACCGCCGGGCCGACCTCCAGGACGCGGAGGACGAGCCATGAGCGAGGACATCGACGCCACCGACTGGCTGGGCCGCCCGGTCTCCTGCGACGGCTGCGCCTTCCGCGACCGGCTGTCCGACGGCCGCTGCGAGCCGTTGCGCGCCTGCGTGCACGACCGCTACGCCCGGCGCATCGTCCGCTTCTTCGACTGGAACGCCGATCTGGCCGCCGAGCATCTGGACCATCCCTATTTCGAGGTGCGCGCCATCGCCGCGCGCTTCGCCCCGATCTTCCTGATCCCCCGCCTGATGGAGGACCCGGACGAGACGGTGCGCGCCTCCGTCGCCCGGCGCCTGCCGCGCCGGCTGCTGCTGAAGATGCGCACCGACCCGGACCGCGAGGTGCGCATCGCCGTGGCGGCGCGGCTCGAGGAGGCGGACCTCGCCCCGCTCATGCGCGATCCCGACTATTCCGTGCGGCTGCGCGTGGCGCGCCGGGCGCCGGCCGGCATGCTGCCCGCCATGATGCACGACGAGGACGGCGAGGTGCGGCTGGAGGTCGCCCGGCGCATCGGCATCGAGTGGCTGATGAGCATGGCCTGGGACGACAGCCCCCGCGTCCGGCTGGAGGTGGCTCAGCGCCTGCCGGAGGAGAAGCTGGCGCCGCTGGCCGACGATCCCGACTGGTGCGTGCGCTTCGTCGTCGCCAGCCGCATCGACCCCGACCAGCTCGACCCCCTCATCACCGACCCGGTGGACGAGGTGCGCAACACCGCCGTCGCCCGCCGCCACGCCGCCCGCCAGCCCTCCCACCAGGAGTGACCAGCCCATGTCCGCCCGAAGCTGGAACCGCGACCCCAAGGACAGCGTCGAGCTGGCCGGCCCGCCGGTGTTCGAGGAGGGACAGAAGGTCCGCTCGCTCCGCGACGTGCGCAACGACGGCACCTACCCCGGCCGACCGGTGGGCGACATCATGATCAACGTCGGCGACGTGGGGTATGTGAAGTCGATCGGCACCTATCTGCAGATGTATTACATCTACGCCGTCGATTTTTACGAGCGGCGCATCATCCTCGGCATGCGGGCCAAGGAGATGGAACTGGTCGATGGCCGCTGCAACGACCCCAAGTGACCCCTCGCCCCAAGTTCCCCCCGACAAGGAGCATCCGCCATGACCGACGCGCCCGTCCCGGCGACCGAGCCCGCCGCCCCGGCCAAGCCGGCCTTCAATCCCCCGCGCGAGCCGCATTACGCCTGGGGGGAGCGGGTGTCGGCGGTGGAGGATCTGCACAACGACGGCAGCCATCCGCATGTGCCGCCGAACGCCCTGCTGATCCCCGCCGGCACCCCCGGCATGGTGGTGCGCGTCGGCCACGCGCCGGACACCAACAGCCCGGTCTATCTGGTGGAGTTTCCCGGCGGCGTGCTGGTCGGCTGTTTCGAGGCGGAGATCCGCCCGGTCGGCGGCCCGCGCCGCGGTGTGCCGGGCGTGATGGAGTGAGCGGCCGCATCGCGGCGGGAGACCGCGCGCCATGATCAACCTCGACCACAACGCCACCACGCCGCTGCTGCCCGAGGTGAGGGACGCCATGCTCCCCTGCCTGTGGGAGGTGCAGGGCAACCCGTCCAGCCCCCATTCCGCCGGCACCCGCGCCAAGCAGATGGTTGGGGAGGCGCGGACGGCGGTGGCGGCGCTGGTCGGGGGCAAGGCGCCGGAGATCGTCTTCACCGCCAGCGCCACCGAGGCCAACCATCTGGCCGTGCTGGGCGCCCTGCGTGCGGTGGTGGTGGCGGAACCGGGCCGGCGCGGCTTTGTCACCAGCGCGGTCGAGCATCCCTCCACCCTCCTGCTGGCCGAGGATCTGGCCGCCCAGGGCTGGCCGGTCACCGTCCTGCCGGTGGACGGGGAAGGGCGGTTGTCGCTGGATGACCTCGCCGCCGCGGTGGGGCCGGGCACCGCGCTGGTGTCGCTCTTGTGGGCCAACAACGAGACCGGCGTGCTGATGCCGGTCGCCGGAGCCGCCGCGCTGGCCCACGCCGCCGGGGCGCTGTTCCACACCGACGCGGTGCAGGCGGCGGGGCGGGTGCCGGTGTCGGCCGCCGCGGTGGACGCCGACCTGCTGACGCTGTCGGCCCACAAGATGCACGGGCCGAAGGGGGCCGGCGCGTTGTGGGTCCGCAAGGGCACGGCCCTGCACCCGCTGATCCACGGCCATCAGGAACGCAAGCGGCGCGGCGGCACCGAGAATGTGCCGGCCATCGTCGGCTTCGGCGTGGCGGCCCGGCTTGCCGCCGAGGGCGTGGCCGCCGGCATCGGGGCCGACATGGCGCGGCTGCGCGACCGGCTGGAGCAGGGCGTGCTCGCCCGCTGCCCCGGGGCCCAGGTCAATGGCGGTGGGGCTGAGCGCCTGCCCAACACGTCGAACATCCGCTTCACCGACGCCGCCGGCCGGCCGGTGGAGGCGGAGGCGCTGCTGCTGCGGCTCGACCGCGCCGGCATCCAGGTTTCCATGGGCGCCGCCTGCGCGTCGGGCGGCAACGCCGCCAGCCATGTGCTGACCGCCATGGGGCTGTCACCCGACGAGGCGGCGGCCAGTCTCCGTTTCTCGCTCGGGCGCCTGACCACCGACTCCGAGGTGGACGCCGTGCTCACCGAGCTTCCCCCGCTCTTCGCCCGTCTCGCGGCGTGAGCCAACAACGACAACCAAGCAGGAGTGCCCGTTTCATGAAGGTGATGATCCGCAAGGTGCCCGACGGCCACACGATCTACGTCGCCAAGAAGGATCTGGAGGAGAAGATCGTCGAGGCGGAGAAGCCGGGCCTGTGGGGCGGCTGGATCAAGGTGGCGAACGGCTGGACCTTGTCCTTGCCGGATCTGCCGGAGGACACCCGCCTGCCGCTCACCGTCGAGGCCAAGAAGCTGGGCGGGGAGTGAGCGGCATGGCGCTGACTCCGGAGCGGATCGACGCCATCGCGGGCGAAGCGGGCCGCCTGCTCGGCGAGGGGCAGCGGCTGGACGCCGTCGTCCGCGCCGTCAAGGCCGCCAACCCCGGCCTCTATGTGGCGGGCACCCAGACCTCCGTCATGGCCGAGGAGCCCTTCCGGGAGGAGGAGCGCTTCAGCCTCTTCCTCGTGGACGGCTCCCAGCATTGCTGGGTGCTCACCCGGAAGCCGGAGGCCGCGGCCGGCATCCTGATCGCCGAACGGGACGAGGATCTCTAGATGACCGAGGCGGACAGCGCAGCGGATGAGGAGGAAGGCTCCTACATCGGTCTTGTGGACCCCGACATCTCGGCGGCGGAGGTGGAGGTGCTCGCCCGCGTCCTCACTTCCGGTCCGCTGTCGGACGGCCGCATGGTGGAGCCGTTCGAGCGCGCCTTCGCGGATTATGTCGGCCGGGCGCACGCGGTGGCGGTGTCGTCGGGCAGCCTGGGCCTGCTTCTGGCCCTGAAGGCACAGGGCATCGGGCCGGGCGACGACGTCGTCTGCTCCCCCTTCGGCTGGCACCAGGTGCAGCACGCGGTGGCATTGGCCGGTGCCAACCCGGTCTTCTGCGACATCGACTACTGGCAGCACACCATCAACCCGGAGAAGGCGGCGGCGCGCCTGACCCCCGCCACCAAGGCCATCGTCGCCGGCAACGTCAACGGCCACCCCGCCCATTGGGACGAGCTGGACGCGCTCGCCCGCGAGAAGGGGCTGATCCTGATCGAGGATTCGACGGAGGCCATCGGCTCCACCTACAAGGGCCGGATGGTCGGCGGTTTCGGCGCCTGCTCGGTCTTCGACTTTTCCGAGCCCGGCGTGCTGCTGGCGGGCGGCGGCGGCATGGTGGTGACCGACGACCGCGAGCTCGCCCACCGCCTGCGCTACCTGCGCCGGCGCGAGCCGGAGCACCGCAACACCGTCGTCATCACCCGCACCGTGCCCTGGCAGGCGGCCATGGGCAACCTGAACGCGGCGCTGGGGCTGGTGCAGCTCAAGCGGCTGCCGGAGATCCTGGCGAAGCGCCGGCAGGTGATCGCCTGGTACGACGCGGCCATGGCCTCCTTCGAAGGCATCAAGCCGCCCTACCGCGGCCCCGGCGCCACCGAGGTGAACCCCATGGTCTACGCCGTGCATCTGGGCACCCGCTTCACCGCGTCGGGCCGCAAGGCGATCATCGAGGATCTGGAGGCGCAGGGGGTGGAGGCGTCCGACTACGGACAGCCGCTCTACAGCCAGCAATTCTACCAGGAGCGCGGCGCCAGCCGGGCCGATTGCCCGGTCTGCCAGAAGACGGCCGACCGCGTGCTCGCCCTGCCGCTGCACCACAAGGTTACGGACGACGAGATCCAGTTCATCGTCGACACGCTGAAGGACGCCACGGTGAACACCGGGGCGGGTGCGGCGATCTATCTTTAGGAAGAGGAATGCAACCGGCGCGTGGACCCTTTAGGGTCGGAACGCCGGGCGGAATCAGCCGCCCGGCGAACCAGAGGAGGAAGGCATGCACAGTGCCGTCTTCCTTCTACGCGTCGAGCTGCGGTTTTGGCGGATTCACATCCGTCTGACCGTGTCCCGGCCGTAGGAGGCCGCCGCCGGGTGCGTCGACACCCGGCGGCGATCCTCCAAGAATAGTGCGGGGCGCGGTTTTTCGCAACGACAGCCGAGGGTGCCCCCATGAGCGAGACCGTCACCAAGCCCGACACCGACAGCCTGATCCGCGCCGTGGCCGAGGGGCTGAGGGCCCGCAACGTGGTGCCCTACATCGGCCCCGGCGCCTTCGCGTCGCTGGCCGACGGGACATGCCCGATCCCGCGCAATTCGGCGGAGCTGGTGCAGCGGCTGAACGCCAAGGTGGCCGCACCCGGCCGCATCCGCTCCAACCTGACCGCGGTTGCCCAGTTCATCGAGACGCGCCGCCACCGCAAGACGCTCGACACCATCATGACCGAGATCTTCCGGCGCGAGGTGCCCTCCACCCCCGTGCACCGCTTCGTCGCCAGCCTGCCCACCCCGCCGCTGGTGGTGGACGTGTGGTACGACGACCTGCTGGAGAAGCTGCTGGCCACCGACACCAGCCGCACCTGGGGCCAGATCCAGGGCATCTCCCACCCGCAGAGCAGCGGCGAATGGGTGCGGCATTACGCGCCCGACGGCAGCGCGGTGGGAGCGGAGGCGGCGGAGGCCTGGCAGACAATCCTCTACAAGCCGTCGGGCGGCGCCTCGCCGGCCGCCAATTTCCTGGTGTCGGACAGCGACTATGTGGAGATCCTGACGGAGATCGACATCCAGACACCGATCCCGCCAGTGGTGAAGGACCGCCGCGCCGGCCGTAACTTCCTGTTCCTGGGCTGCCGCTTCGACCACGAGATCCAGCGCACCTTCGCCCGCCAGATCGCCAAGCGCTCCGCCGACGCCCATTGGGCGGTGATCGTCGAGGAGCCCAGCCGCAACGAGCAGCGCTTCCTCGACCAGCACGGCATCACCCGCATCGAGCTGCCGCTGGACGAGGCGGTGGAACGGCTGACCGCGGCGCTGGCCGGCTGATCGCGTCCGGGCCGCCTCGTCGGGCGCGGCCCGGTCCGGCGGGCGATTGTCGTCTTGCCCGCACGGCCTGTCGGGTTTGTCGCCTTCACCCCATCCCCGCCGGGCTCCGCCCCCGAGCGTGCATTGTCCAGCGGGGACGCGGGTGGGTCGCGGCGTATGCGTCCAATGCGCGCAGGCACCGACGCCCTCACCCGGAGATCCGCCATTTCCTACCGCAACCGGGTCGGAAATGGCGACGTGGCGACCCAGGCTGTCGCATAGCGGACCTCGGCAAAAAATCCGTTCCCCCGGCGCAAGAAATCGGCCGCTGGCAGGAATGGAACTTGCTTTCGGCGTGGTCGTCCGCGCCGGACACGGTCAGGCGCGGCAAACCTACGGCCAGACTGTCCCAATATATGTCGCAACGGCGTGTTGCGACCGGCTTGGTGCACGAATGGTCTGGTCTTGATCATCCACACACTCCGCTGGGTCGGAGAAAGGAGCACGCTATGGCGAATGTGACTTTCCGGTCGCCGTCGATCGCCAAGGACATCACCCTGTACGCGGTCGCCGGTGACCGCGGCACCATCCTGTCCCTTGCCAAGGCTCACCGCATTCCGATCCCGTTCGATTGCGGGGACGGCAATTGCGGGTCCTGTGTGATCGAGGTGCAGACCCTCACCAACAAGGCCCCCTACGGCATCGCCCTCACCGAAAAGGAGAAGGAGATGCTGCGCCAGCTCGGCAAGATCACCCCGCAGGAGGTCGAGAACGCCGAGACCAACGACACGCCGCCGCGCTTCCGGCTGGCCTGCCAGTGCTTCGTGCGCGACGAGGACATCCTCATCACCTTCGCCGGTGACGAGACCCTGCCGAAGGCCAAGCCGGCGCTATCGACGGCGGTCAAGGATTACAAGGGCGGGCTGGAGATCGCCACGGTCGAGGAGTTCCTCGGCTACGCGGTGAAGGTCGAGGAGGACGCCGCGATCCATTTCGACGAGCTGGCGGCCGAGATGGCGAAGGTCGGCAATACCGAGGTGGCGGAGCTGTTCAGCCAGCTTGCGGGCTATTCGCGCTTGCATCTGGAGGAGGCGCGCAAGCGCGCCGGGGACGGCGTCGACAGCCTGGTGCTGCCGGGTGATCATGTATGGCCGACGCTGGAAACGCCGGAACGCACCGCCCTGTGGGCGGGCGACCCGTCGCTGTCGCGTCTCGACGCGCTGCGGGCGGCGCTGCAAGGCGAGAAGCTGGGCTTCGAGTTCTACTACACCGTCCAGGGCCACACGAAGAACCCGGAGATCGCGGCGCTGGCGAAGGAGTTCGTCAAGGAGGAGGCGGAGCACGTCGCCATCCTCGAGCGCTGGATCGAGCGTGAGACGGCCAACCGCAAGGCCGCGGCGTCGGCCTGAGGCACCGGTGCCGGGCGCGCGGTGCGCCCGGCACCTCTCCCTATCCCACCCGTTCCCCGTTGCGGAACGCGACCATGCTGCCGGCCTCCATGACCGTCCAGGTCTCGTTGCGGGTCAGAGGGCGGGTGGCGATGACGGTGACGACGTCGTCGGGCGTGGTCTCCTGGGCGAAGTCCACCGTCATGTCCTCGTCGATGAGCTGGGCGGCGCCGAAGGGCGCCCGCCGGGTCAGCCAGGCGAGGTTGGTGGAGCAGCGGCACCACAGGGTGCGCCCGTCCGACAGCAGCAGGTTGAACACGCCGAGCGCGCCCATCTCCTCCGCCAGATCGCGCACCAGCGCGGTCAGCGCCGCGTCGCGCCGGGGCGGGTCCGGGTAGCGCATGCGGATCTGCTCCATCATCCAGCAGAAGGCGTGCTCGCTGTCGGTCGTGCCGACTGGCTGGAAATAGCTGACCGGGCGCTTCTTGATGCCCTTGAGCTGGCCGTTGTGGGCGAAGGTCCAGACGCGGCCCCACAGCTCGCGGGTGAAGGGGTGGGTGTTCTCCAGCGACACCTGCCCGCGGTTGGCGCGGCGGATGTGGGAGATGACGGTGCGGCTCTTGATCGGGTAGCGGCGCAGGAGCTGCGCGATCTCCGACTGGCAGCTCGGGTGCGGGTCGTGGAAGGTGCGGCAGCCCTTGCCCTCGTAGAAGGCGATCCCCCAGCCGTCGCGGTGCGGCCCGGTGCCGCCGCCGCGCTTCATCAGCCCGGCGAAGCTGAAGCAGATGTCCGTGGGCACGTTGGCGCTCATGCCCAACAGTTCGCACATGACGAATTCAGACCCCGTGTCGTCTCACTTTCCGACACCCTACGCTGTCCAGGCTCCCGCGTCACGCTCCCGTGGTGCCTGGGGGCGTGGGGCAGGGCGGCATGTCCGGGCGGGCGCAGCCTTCCGTCTTGCCCTCCGGCAGCGTCTTGAGCCCGATCCAGCCGTGCACGCGCTCCGGCTCGAAGCCGCAGTCGCGGCGGTCGCCGACCTGCATCAGCGGGCGGCGGATCAGCAGGGGTGACTCCAGCATCAGGGCCAGGGCCGCGGCCTCGTCCAGATCCTCCGGCACCACGGCTCCCGATTTCACCGCGGGGGCGGAGCGGTTGAACCAGTCGGCAACCGGGCGGTCGCCGAAGTATGGGCGCAGCGTCTCCACGGTCCAGGGCTCGGCCAGCAGGCTGCGGGCGTGCACGGTGTGGCCGGCCTCCTCCAGCAGGTGCTTCTGGCGGGCGTTGCCGGCGCAGCCCGGCTTTTCGAAGAAGATCACGTCGGCCATGCGGCGGGGCTCCCGGTCAGGGTGCGGTTGCGTGGGGGGAACGGGCGAGCAGGGCGTCGGTCTGCGCGCGGATCTCGTCCTGCACCGTCGGATCCAGCTTGCGCAGCCAGCGCGGCGGGATGTTCTCCACCCCGTAGGTGGCGCCGGCCAGCATGCCGGCGATGGCCCCGGTGGTGTCGGCGTCGCCGCCCTGGTTCACCGTCTCCACCACGCAGGCTTCGATCGAATCGGTCTGGAAGTAATAGTGGAAGACGGTCTGGATGGTATCGACGATGAAGGCGGTGGACAGGTTGCGGTAGGGCTGGAACTTGAAGGCGCGGTGCTTGGCCACCAGCGCGTTCGCCTCTTCCCGCACGTCCTTGATGCCGCCGCCCAGGATCAGCCGCTGCACCATGCGGCCCAGCGCCAGCACCGCGGCGTCGGACAGATGGTTGTTGTGGGTGATGTGGGCCTGCTCCAGGCTCCAAAGCTCCATGGCCGCCTCGTCGCCCAGCGTGGCGAGTGGCACGGGCAGCATGCGCATGGCGGCACCGTTGCCGGCCAGATGCTCGCCCGGCGGTTCCGAGACCGTGCCGTGCATGATGTAGCGGCGGATGCCGCGGCGTGTGGTGTCGCCCACGTCAATCGGCACGCCCTTCAGCCAGATGGCGAACTCGTCGGCCGCCCGGCGCACGTCCCACTCCGGCCCCGACAGGATGGCGCGGCCGAGGTGGATCGCCATTTCGGTGTCGTCGGTCACGTGCCCCGCCGGCAGCTTCAGCCAGCCGCCGCCCTTGATGTGCTTGTGCACGCCGTATTGGTGCGCGATCTCGCCCTTGGTCAGGAACTCCACCGTGGCGCCCAGCGCGTCGCCGCAGGCAAGGCCGAGATAGGCGCCGAGCGCGCGGCTGCGTATGCTGGGATCGATCATGGAGCGCCATTCTCAGAGCAGGGAGACGGTCACGCGGTAGTCGCCGCCGACCACCAAGTATTCCCCTTCACCGTTGAATGGGTACCGAGGCAGAATGTCGCGGAAGAAGATAATTTTAACAAGCGGAACTTGTGCTTCAAGGATGTAATCCCCGAACTGGCAGGCGATGTGCCGGTCGATGGAGAAGGAGCAGAGGTTGTTCAGGTGCATGACCGCCGTCCGCCGGTCCGGCCGCGACACCACATGGTGCTCGTCGAAGGCGTTGACGCCACGGTAGAGCCGCAGGTGCCGGGCGCCCTTCAGCCCCGCCATCGGCCCCCATCCGCGCCCGATCCACCACTGGGTGAACTCGTAGAGCAGGTCAAGCTGGACGTGGATGTCGTTGTTGTGGAAGCGGGTGGACAGCTTCTGCTCGGCGTAGCGGGTCCAGGCGTCGGATGCGAATTTGCGGATCGGCTCGCGGTGCCAGGTGGGCAGCAGGCCGAAGCGGCTCTCCACCCAGCCCTTCAGCACCGCGCCCTCGGCGTTGTTGCTGTCGAACATCCAGCCCTTCAGCAGGCGCAGGTAGCTGGCCCGGAAGCGCCGCTTGCCGTCCGCCCCTTCCGATCCGGAGAAGTCGGGGTTCAGACCGAAGGTGAAGGCCATGTAGTGCTGGAAAACGTCGGCCGCGGTGTCGGGGTCGGAGGTGCGGTCCAGCGCCTCGAACAACGCCGGGTTCTGGGGGCGGACGCCGTGGATGCGCAACGGCCGCGGGTCGTCGTTGAAGGCGGCGGAATCCAGCTCCAGCGAGGGCACGCCCACCATGTTGTGCCGATGGGCGCGCATCGACAGCGGCGAATCCCGATCGACCGCACGCGCCTGCACCCCGGAGGCCCGATCATCCTCCACGCCACCCGTCGCCATGCCCTGCGTTTCCCCCCACACGGACGCGCTATGCATAGCGGGATCCGGGCGGCACTGCCGCGGGCGGATCGTCGCAGAGCGACCGGCTCCGCCGGAGGTCATAGAGCGCATGAAAATCAGGATAAGATCGTTGCAATGTCGTTGTGACTTTCGCGCGGCTCCTATCCCCTACAGCAAGTATTGCTTTGATTCCCTTTGAAAGCGTCAAAGAAGGGCCTCATATTCCCTATAAGGGTTGCCGGGTGCCACGGAAGGGGAATGGGTGGTGGCCGCAGGTTTTGTCAGTTGGCCGACTTTCTGGCCGGGTGCGTCGGCGAAGCCGGAAGCGAAGCACCCGGCGCAGCGCGTCGCGCCCTGCCGGCCGGCGCCGGTGCGCGCGGTTCCCGCCCGGCCGCTGCGTGGCCTGCGCGAGGCGCGCGACGCGGTGGCCGTCGTCTCCCTGCTGCGCGAGCCGATGACGATCGCGAAGGCGGAGATCCTGGTGGACCGTCTCGTCCACCACCGCACCCGCATGCTGCTGCGGGCCGATGCGAACCCGCTGCTCACGCTGGTCGGCGCGGTGCCGAACCGCTTCGGCGACGCCATGATGCGCTATGTGGCGCCGGTGCTGGTGGACGTGGTGTTGCCCGGCGCCCGCGACTATCTGATGGGCCGGCTGGTTGACGGCCGCCGCCCGGACGCGGCCGATGCCGCGAACGGCGAGGCGATGCCCGGCGCGGTGGAGGTGGCGGACGCCATGCGCCGCATCGTCCGCGCGCTGAAGGGTGCCGGGCGCGGCCATCTGGCGACCGTCGCCGACGCTTGCGAGGCGGAGAGCCGCCGGCTGACGGAGCAGCACTACCGCGACACCCGCCCCACCGGCCCGGCCAGCCTGCACGATCTGGCGCACGCGCTGCTGCGGGTGGAGGTGCTGACCCTGGTGCTGGACGCGCTGGGCTCCACCGCCGGGCTGGACGAGGGGCGCTACCAGTCGCGCCGGCTGGCGCGGCTGGCGCTGCGCCGCGCCACCGAGGCGCTGGAGGGCTTCGTCGCCGACCGCGGGCTGAAGGCGCTGCACGCCAGCCTGTCGGTGCTGGCGGCGGTGGACGCGCTGATCGTGGTGGTGCTGCGCATCCTCGACGCCCGCCAGGAAACGCGGGAGGAGGCCAGCCCCTTCGTGGAGCCGGCCGACCGCGTCGACATGGGCAAATACGTGCAGGCGGCCGGGCGGCTGTCCAGCGCGCTGCTGGACATGGTCGGCCGCGCCGCGGTGACGCCGAAGCTGGACGACCTGTTCTTCGAGGCGCTGGTGCGCCAGATCGCGTGGCTGCACCGCTTCTGCGCCCATCTCGGCCACGAGGACAAGCCGCCGGCGCTCACCGACCTGCAGCACCGGCTGGTCGACCGCTCCGCCCGGCTGGCCGGCTACGCCGGCGACGCGCTGATCGACACCATCATGCAGCGCCGCGCCGAGCCCCACGAGGTCGACACCCTCGTCCGCCGCACCGAGGCCATCGCCGAACTGCTCCTCGACATGGACCGCCCCGACGAGCTGGAGGCGCTGGCTCTGCGCATCGTGGTGGTGCGCGAGGCGCTGGGCGAGGTGCTGGGGGGGCGGTCAGGCCTGCGGGAACAGCCTGGGGAACAGCGGTTCCACGGTGTGCACCGGGAAGCGTAGGGACACGGGGCCCTTCGGGCTGTCCGATCCCAGGATGCCATCGGCCAGCAATTCGGACAGCAGGACACGGGCGGTCCGCTCCCGCAGGCCTGTCACGCGCGGGGCATCGCCACGCGCCATCTCGCCGCGCAGCAGGACCTCGTCCAGAAGATGGACCGCTTCCGGGCGGAAGCGCCTTTCCATCCCCGCATAGTCGCGCAGGCGCAGGGCGAGCCGGTCCAGGTCGAACAGGCCGGTCATGAAGCGGACCTGATCGACCGCGACCCTGAGGAACCAGGTCGTGAATTCGGTCAGCGCGCGAAGCGACAGGTTGCCCCGGCCATCCAGGGAGCCCTGCCGCGGCATGTCCGCGTGATCCATCATGCGTTTGTACTCGCCCCGGCTTTCCAGGCCACGGGCAAGCCCGCGCGAGACCGACCACAGCCCATGCGCGCCGACACCCGCGGCAAGGCCCATGGCGTGGCTCATGAGGCGGCTCACGCGGCCGTTCCCGTCGGGAAAGGGGTGGATGTAGTTCAGGCGGTGATGGGCCGTGGCGATCGCCAGTATGCGGGCACCGCGCCCCATGCCGGCGAACCGGAAGCGCCGTTCGAAATGCTCCATGAAGGCGGCGACCCGGTCGCTCGACGGCGGCTGGTGGCGACCGACGGCGACATCATGCGCCGGTGCGCTGCGGAAGCACCCTGCGGCCATGACGAAGGCACGGTCCCCGTCCCCCAGGCTCAGCATCGCGGCCGGGGCATCCCGGTAGAATTCGCGGTGCAGCCAGCGCAGGAAGTCGACGGATGCGGGTTCCGGAAGTTGGCCCTCGGCGTGGAGCGCATCGATCAGCCGCTGGACGCGGACATGGGCGGCGGCCTCCCGCTGGAGATTGCGGCGCCCCTCCTCCTCGTCCAGATCGTCGTTCAGGGCGCGTTCGATGTCGCGCGGGCGCGTGTTGTGCCCCTCGATGAGGTTGCTGTAGTAGCAGTTCATGATGCGCACGAGCTCGGCGAGGTTCGCCGCCGTGCGTGGGTGGAGCCTCGCTCCCAGTAGGGCGGTCGACGCGGACAGCTCGGCCACCAGATCCGTCAACTCCTCGCCCGCCTCCTCGATGCGGCAGGGTTCGACCCGTCCCGGCGTCTCCAAGGCAAAGGGCATCGGTTGCCGATCCTGAAGCGTTGTTAACAGCTTGGACTGTATGGGAGAAGCCGGGTGGAAGGAAGCGCTTCCGCCGATGCGGGCCGCCGCTTCCCGAACTCGCGCAAGCCATTGGAAGCCCGCCACTTCCCGTGCCATCACCGGGCATCGGCTGCCGATCGGCAACGCGACACTGGGGAAGCCCCCTACCGCCGCCCGAACAGCCGCTCGATGTCGCCCAGCTTCAGTTCCACCCAGGTCGGGCGGCCGTGGTTGCACTGGCCGCTGTGGGGGGTGGCCTCCATCTGGCGGAGCAGGGCGTTCATCTCGTCGGTGTTGAGGGGGCGTCCGGCGCGGACCGAGCCGTGGCAGGCCATGGTGCCGCAGACCGCCTCCAGCCGCTCCTTCAGCGACAGGGCGTCGCCCAGCTCGGCCAGCTCCTCGGCGAGGTCGCGGACGAGGCCCTTGACGTCGGACTGGCCGAGCAGGGCCGGCACCTCGCGCACCACCACGCAGCCCTGGCCGAAGGGCTCCACCACCAGCCCCAGCTCGGCCAGCTCGGCGGCGCGCGCGGTCAGGCGGGCGGCGGACGGTTCGTCCAGCTCCACCACCTCGGGGATCAGCAGCGCCTGCCGACGCACGCCGCCCTCCAGCAGCGCGGCCTTCATGCGCTCGTAGACCAGCCGCTCATGGGCGGCGTGCTGGTCGACGATGACGATGCCCTCCGCCGTCTGCGCCACGATGTAGGTGTTGTGGAGCTGGGCGCGCGCGGCCCCCAGCGGATGCGCGCCCAGCGCCGCGTCCGGGTCCGCCGCGGTGGCGAAAGGGGCCGCCGCGTCGGCGGTGCGGGCGGCGGGGGGCGGGGCGAAGCCGGTCAGCGGCGCCTGCCAGGCCATGGCCCGCTCGGCCAGGCCCTGCGGCACGGCGGATGAGGTGGGCGGGCCGCCCCAGAAGCCCGTCTGGCCGCCGCGGTGGGGCAGGGGGGAGGGCGCCCCCTCCGGCCTGAACGCGCCCAGCGTGGCGGTGCCGACGGTGGTGGAGGCACGGTGCCCGGCCCCGGCCAGCGCGTGCTTGAGCGCGCCGACGATCAGCCCGCGCACGAGGCCCTGGTCGCGGAAGCGCACCTCGGCCTTGGCGGGGTGGACGTTCACGTCCACCTCCTGCGGGTCGATGTCGAGGAACAGCGCCAGCATCGGGTGACGGTCGCGCGGCAGGAAGTCGGCGTAGGCGGCGCGCACCGCGCCGACCAGCAGCTTGTCGCGCACCGGGCGGCCGTTGACGAACAGGTGCTGGTTGCGGGCGGTGGGGCGGTGCAGGGTGGGCAGCCCGATCCAGCCGGCCAGCCGCACCGCCTCCCGCGCCGCGTCCACCGGCACCGCGTTGTCCTGGAATTCCCGCCCCATCAGCCCGCCGAGACGGCTGAGCCGGGCGTCGAGCAGGTCGCCCTGGGCGGCTGACAGGCGCAGCGTGGTGCGCGCGTCGTCGGCCAGCGTGAAGGCGACGGCGGGGTGCGCCATGGCGAGCCGTTCCACGCAGTCGGCGATGTGCTCGAACTCGGTGCGCGGCTGCTTGAGGAACTTCAGGCGGGCGGGGACGGCGGCGAACAGGTCGCGCACCTCCACCCGCGTGCCGCGGGCGATGGCGGCCGGCTGCGGCGTGCCCTTGCGGCCGGCATCCACCAGGATGGCCCAGCCGCTGTCGGCCCCGGCCGGGCGGCTGGCGATGGTCAGCCGGCTGACCGCGCCGATGGAGGGCAGCGCCTCCCCCCGGAAGCCCAGCGTACGGATGTCCAGCAGGTCGTCGGAGGCTAGCTTGGAGGTGGCGTGGCGTTCCACGGCCAGCTCCAGCTCGGCCGGGGTCATGCCGCAGCCGTCGTCGGTGATGGCGATCAGCGAACGGCCGCCGTCGCGCACCACCACGTCGATGCGGGTGGCGCCGGCGTCCAGCGCGTTCTCCACCAGCTCCTTCACGGCGGCGGCGGGACGCTCCACCACCTCGCCGGCGGCGATGCGGTTGACCAGGGTTTCGGGCAGAAGGCGGATCGGCATGGCCCAAATATAGTGGGCTGGCGCCGATCACGCCACAACGAGACGGGTCGCTACGGAACCGATCACGCCGACAGCGCGGCCGGCAACACCGACGACAGGCTGCGGCGGTGGGCGCGGATGGCGGCCTCCGCCGCCTCGCCGCTGGAGCGGAAGGGTCCGAGCAGGCCGGAGGCGCGGTGGTGGTCGCCGGAGCGGCAGGCCTCGGCCAGCGCGCGGCTGACCGCCATCAGATCCGACAGGCCCAGATTGCCGGCCAGCGACACCATGGCGTGCGCGTCCTCGCCGACGCGGGTCCAGTCCGGCCGGTCGGTGTCGGCCGAGCGCAGGCGATCGGGCAGCGCCTCCAGGAACAGGTCCAGCAGATGGGCGGTCTCGGTGCGGCCCATATCCGCCTCGAGCTGGGCGAGCACGGGGTTCTCGGGCTGGTCGGCGGCCGGGCGGCCGGCGGCGTTGCCCAGCCAGTGCTGCACGGTGGCCAGCAGCTCCTCCCGCTCCACCGGCTTGGCGATGTGGCCATTCATGCCGACGGCGCGGCAGCGCTCCACATCGTCGGGGAGCACGGTGGCGGTCAGCGCCAGGATCGGCGTGCGGGCGGTCGGGCCGGGCAGGGCGCGGATGGCGGCGGCGGCGGTGAAACCGTCCATCACCGGCATCCGCAAATCCATCAGGACGAGGTCGTAGGCGCGGTCGGCGACGGCGGCCAGCGCCTGCTCGCCGTCGCCGGCGATGTCCACCCGGTGGCCGGCGTTGCGCAGCATGCGGCCGATCAGCTCCTGGTTCATGTCCACATCCTCCACCAGCAGGATGCGGCCGGTGAGGCGCTCGGCCAGCGGCGGCAGGCGCGTCCGCTCGGTCCCGGCCATGGCGGTCAGCCCGGCGACGGGGAAGGTGATGGTGACGTGGAAGGTGCTGCCCAGGCCGGGCTCGCTCTGGAAGCCGATGGACCCGCCCATCGCCTCCACCAGATGCTTGGAGATGGCGAGCCCCAGCCCGGTGCCACCGAAACGGCGGTCGGCCTGGCTGAATTTCTTGAACAGCAGGTGGTGCTTGTCGGCGGGGATGCCGACGCCGGTGTCGGTGACCACCAGCTTCATGGTGGCGCTGGCCGGGCTGACGCCGGTCACCGCCACCGACAGGGTGACGCTGCCGTGGCTGGTGAACTTCACGGCGTTGGACAGCAGGTTCAGCAGCACCTGCCGCAGCCGGTCGGCGTCGCCCACCACGCGTGCCGGCACGCCGGGACCGATGTTGGCGAACAGCGCGATGCGCTTTTCCCGCGCCGCCGGCTGCAGCACGGAGATGACGTGCTCGATCTCTTCGTGCAGGTCGAAGGGGGCGGCGTCGATCTCGATCTTGCCGGCCTCGAACTTCGACAGGTCGAGCACATCGTTGATGATGGCCAGCAGCGAGCGGCAGGCGATGCGCAGCTTGCGGGTGTATTGCCGCTGCTCGGCGGTGCTGGCGAGATCCTCCAGGAAAGTGGCGTAGCCGACGATGCCGTTCATCGGCGTGCGGATCTCGTGGCTCATGGCGGCCAGGAAATCGGCCTTGGCGCTGGCCGCCTCCTCCGCCTGCCGGCGGGCGGTGTCCAGGCTGGTCAGCAGCACCCGGTAGTCGGTGATGTCGCGCGAGGTGCCGAGCAGCCCGGTGACCGCGCCGGTGTCGTCGATCAGCGGCACCAGCACCGTGTTCAGGGTGCGCAGGGTGCCCGCCGCTTCCACCATCTCCTCGTAGGACACGGGCTCGCGCAGCGCGATGCTGCGCCGGCCGGCGTCGGCCACCGCGGCGGCGCGGTCGGCCGGCAGCACCTCGGCCGGATCACAGCCGGCGATCTCCGCCGACACCAGGCCCAGCGCACGCTCCGCCGCCGGGTTGAGCGAGCGCATGGCGAACCGGCCGGTTTCGCCGACGTCGATCACGAACTGGCAATCGTTGGCCTGGGTGAACAGCGCGCGGTGGTACGCCTCGCTGACCGCCAGGGCGCGTTCGGATCGGGCGCGCCGCACCTGCTGGCGCAACAGCGTGCCCACCATGGCGCATCCCATCACGGAGATCGCCAGCACCGGCAGGGAGACCTCCGCGGAGATGAAGGATTGACCCTTCCACAGCGCCCAAAGGCTGCCGGTGGCCAGACCGGCCAGCGTGGTCAGGCCGCCGGCAAGCCCGAGCTGTACGGCGCGCAGGGACCAGTCCATCCGCCGGGCCGCTGCCGCGCAGAGCAGGGCGGCCGGCACCAGGGACAGCGTGGCGATCACCGCCCCGACCACGATCGGCCCCCCGACCGCGGCGCGCGCGAAGCTGGTGGCGATCCCGGTCAGCACCGCCGGGGCCGGGCCGCCGAACAGGGCGGCCAGCGTGATCATGACGCTGCGCCCGTCCACCAGAACCCCGGAGGGCAGAACGACGGCCTGCAGCACGGCGCAGGTTCCTCCGGCCCCGAAGAGCAGCCCCAGCGCGGCCTGACGCACCCATCCCGGCGCCCTGGCCAGGCGGTCCTGCACGACCCCGTAGCCGATCACCACGATGGCGAACAGCCCCAGATGTTGCAGCAGGTCGAGGATCAAGCGTTCCATGTCGGCCGACGGGGGTTCCGGTACCCTTGCGCCGCTGATGTGCGGGGTACCCACGAAGATGTACGATATCACAGTGCCCGTGCGATCCCGGCAAGTGCTGAATGAGCGCCGTACCGGGCGGGCCGCTCGCCGGCCGACGATCCCGTCCGGAGCGTGGGCGCCGCGCAACGGTCTGGCCTTGCGGGCGGTGCTGCGGCTATGCATGTGGTGGAAGCCACCATCCAGCGTCGTGCCGATGACTGCCGAGCCGCCGATCACCGGGATCCGCCCGATCCTCGCCGTCGTCCAGCCGGACGGCGAGCGGCTGATCGTGGCGCGCCTGACCAATCTCGGCGGATCCAGCCAATCCAACCGTTTCGTGCTGCGCCGCGGCGATCTGCGCCCGCCCTGGCCGCAGCCCGACAAGGGCTATTTCGGCTACGCCGAGGTCGCCCGCGCGCTCGACGCCAACGGCTGGCGCGGCTGCCGGATCGAGGCGATGCCGTCGGCCGACCCCGAGGAGCGGCGCACCCGGCAACTGGCCCGGCGGAAGCTGCACATACAGTGCGTGGATGCGGCGATCCGCCGCGTGGCGTCACCGCCGGAGTGACCAGCGCGGCCGGCGGTTCTTTTCCGGCAGCACCCCCCGCCCCATATCCGTGCGCACATTTCAGATGGAGACCGTGATGACCAGCAAGGCCGCCACCGCCGACCAGCCGACCCTGGGGCCGCTTCCCGCCTGGGATCTGGGCGACCTCTACCCCGGCATGGAGTCGGCCGAGCTGAAGGCGGATCTGGACCGTGCGGAGCGTGCCGCGAAGGCCTTCCACCAGGGCCACGCCGGGCGGCTCGACGCGCTGCTGCAGGGCGATGGCGGCGACGCGTTGGCCGCCGCCATCGCCGAATACGAGCGCATCGACGAGGTGCTGTCGCGCGTCATGTCCTATGCCGGGCTGGTCTATTCCGGCAACATGGCGGACCCGGCCATCGGCAAGTTCTACCAGGGCGCGCAGGAGCGGGTGAACGCCATCTCCACCCACCTCGTCTTCTTCACGCTGGAGATCAACCGGCTGGACGAGCGCGCGCTTCAGGACGGCATCGGTCGCAGCAAGGCCCTGGAGCGCTACGCGCCCTGGCTGCGCGACGTGCGGCTGTTCCGCGAGCACCAGCTCTCCGACGAGGTGGAGCGGCTGCTGCACGAGAAGCATGTGGTCGGGCGCTCCGCCTGGAACCGCCTGTTCGACGAGACCATCGCCGGGCTGCGCTTCCCCGTCGGCGGCCAGGACCTGACCTGTGCGGAGGCGTTGAACAAGCTGTCCGACCGCGACGGC
This sequence comes from Azospirillum oleiclasticum, assembly GCF_013423485.1. GTDB lineage: Bacteria > Pseudomonadota > Alphaproteobacteria > Azospirillales > Azospirillaceae > Azospirillum > Azospirillum oleiclasticum. The sequence continues at coordinate 8,832 of NZ_JABFFR010000032.1, read as the reverse complement.
GCGGTGCGGCGGGAGGCGGCGCAGACCATCGGCCGCGTGCTGGGCGACAATGTCCGGCTCTTCGCGCTGGTCACCAACACGCTGGCCAAGGACAAGGAGATCGAGGACAGCTGGCGCAACTACCCCACGCCGGTGTCGGCGCGCAACCTGTCCAACCGCGTCGAAGACGGGGTGGTGCGGGCGCTGCACGAGGCGGTGCGCGATGCCTATCCAACCCTGTCCCACCGCTATTACCGGCTGAAGGCCGGCTGGTTCGGCCAGGACCACCTTGATTACTGGGACCGCAACGCGCCGTTGCCCGACGACGCCGACCGCAGCATTCCGTGGGCGGAGGCGCGCGACATCGTGCTCGGCGCCTACGGCCGCTTCTCCGGCGAGCTGGCGGATCTCGGCCGCCGCTTCTTCGACAACGCCTGGATCGACGCGGCGGTGCGGCCGGGCAAGGCGCCGGGCGCCTTCGCGCACCCCACCGTGCCCAGCGCACACCCCTATCTGCTGGTCAACTACCAGGGCAAGACCCGCGACGTGATGACGCTGGCGCACGAGCTGGGGCATGGCGTGCACCAGATCCTGGCCGGCCGGCAGGGGCACCTGCTGTCCGACACGCCGCTGACGCTGGCCGAGACGGCCTCGGTCTTCGGGGAGATGCTGACCTTCCAGTCGCTGCTGGCGGCGGAGACGGACCCGAAGCGGCGCCGGATCATGCTGGCCTCCAAGGTGGAGGACATGCTGAACACCGTGGTGCGCCAGATCGCCTTCTTCGATTTCGAGACGCGCATCCACACCGAGCGCCGCGAGGGCGAGCTGACGCCCGAACGTCTGGGCGAGATCTGGATGGCGGTGCAGACGGAAAGCCTGGGGCCGGCGCTGCGCTTCGACGCGGACTACCGGCATTTCTGGTCCTACATCCCGCACTTCATCCATTCGCCCTTCTACGTCTACGCCTACGCCTTCGGCGACTGCCTGGTGAACTCCCTCTACGCGGTCTACCAGGATTCCGAACGCGGCTTCGCGGAGAAATACCTGCGCATGCTGGCCGCCGGCGGCACCCTGCGCCACAAGGAGCTGCTGGCCCCCTTCGGGCTGGACGCCGGCGACCCCGCCTTCTGGCAGAAGGGGTTGCGGGTGATCGGCGGCTTCATCGACGAGCTGGAGGCCACCGGTTGACGGCGGTCAAGTGAGCGCGGCGCGGCCGTGGTTATGGTGGGTCCCGACCCTGAACCGGAGGCCATCATGACCATGACCGAACCCGCGCTTGCCTGGGACTCCTCGCTGGAGGTCGGCAACGCCGTCATCGACCGCGACCACAAGGAGACGGTGGAGCTTCTGGCCGCGCTGATCGACGCGCCGGACACCGACTTCCCCACGCTGTTCACCGGCTTCGCGGCGCATCTGCGCGCCCACCTCGCCAACGAGGAGGCGCTGATGCGCGAATACGGCTTCCCCGCCTACGCCATCCACCGGCACGAGCACGAGCGGGTGCGCACCGAGCTGGAGGGCATCGAGCGGCGGCTGGCCGCCGGCAACCTGATGCTGGCCCGCGGCTACGCCACCGAGATCGTGCCGGACTGGTTCCTCGCCCACAAGGACACCATGGACGCCGCCACCGCGGCCTGGATTCGCCAGCAGGGCGGGTGAGCGGCTCGAATTCGCAATGCGGCGGGGCCGTGATGCAGAATGCGAACCAGATTGCATGTATGGGTATTGGACGGCGGCCGGGCGACGCGATTGCTGACCGTTTCCCCGCGCCGCACCACGGATCAGGCCAGTGGAACGCCTTTTGCAATCATTCGCCCAACTCACCATGGGGGAATGCCATGAGGCTCCAGAACCTGTCGATCTCGGCGAAGATCCTGTCGATCGTCGCGCTGCTTTCCATCCTGACCATCGGCACCAATCTTGTCGCCTTGAACCGCATGGGAAGCATCGATGCGGTCTACAGCGAATTGATCGACAACGATGTGGAGGCCATGGTCGGTCTTGCCCGCACCAATCGTTTTGCCGTCCAGATCGGCCGGCAGACCTACAAGCTGATCGCCCAGACCGACGACCGGCGCATGGCCGACGCGGTGGCCGCTGTGGATCAGTATTTCGCGCAGGCGGAGAAACAGATCGCCGAGGTCCGGAGCCTGATCCCGGAAGAGGCGCGGTCCCTCGACGGCCTTGCGGGCGAATTCGCGTCCCTGAAGCGTTACTATGATGAACTCAAGCCGCTGGCGCTCGGCAACCGCAACGACGAGGCGCTCCGGATCCTCAACGACCGGTTCGACCCGGCGATGGACAGGCTGCGGGACGACGCCATCCGGCTGACCGACCAGGTCAAGGCCACCGTGGCCAAGCATTCGGCCGATTCGACCGCCGCCTATACCGCGTCCTGGTGGTTTGTCCTTTCGGTCAGCGTGGGCGGGGTGCTGCTGGTCGGCGGTCTTGCGGTGTTCATCGCCCTGTCCGGCATCGCACGGCCGATCGGGCGCATCGTCGCCGCCATGGGTTCCGTGGCCGACGGCAAGCTCGATACCGAGGTTCCCGGCCTGGGCCGCAAGGACGAGGTGGGTTCGCTGGCCGACGCGCTGGAGACCTTCAAGGAGAAGGGTCAGGAGACCCTCCGCCTGCAGGCGGAGGTCGCCGAGAAGGAACGGCTCGCCACCGAGGAGCGCCGGGCGGCGATGCACCGCATGGCCGATCAGTTCGAGGCGAGCGTGAGTTCCGCGGTGTCGATGGTGGCGTCCGCCGCGACCCAGCTCCAGTCGAGCGCGCAGAGCCTGTCGGCCATCGCGGAGGAGAGCCGGGCGCAGGCGACCACCGTGGCGTCCGCCACCGAGCAGACCTCGGCCAACGTGCAGACCGTCGCCGCCTCGGCGGAGGAGATGACCAGCTCGATCGGCGAGATCACCCGGCGCGTCGGCCAGTCCGCCGACATCGCCCGGGTCGCGACGGCCAAGGCGGAGGCGACCAACGCCACCATCCAGACGCTGGCCGAGCAGGCCAAGGCGATCGGCGACGTGGTGCGGCTGATCAGCGACATCGCATCGCAGACCAACCTGCTGGCGCTCAACGCCACCATCGAGGCGGCCCGGGCCGGGGAGGCGGGCAAGGGCTTCGCCGTCGTGGCCTCCGAGGTGAAGACGCTGGCGACCCAGACCGCCCGGGCCACCGACGAGATCGCCACGCGCATCACGGCGATCCAGCAGGCGACCAACGGTGCGGTGGACGCGACGACGGAGATCGCCCGCATCATCGGCGAGATCAACGAGATCTCCACCACCATCGCCGCGGCGGTCGAGGAGCAGGACGCCGCCACCCGCGAGATCGCGCGCAACGTGCAGCAGGCGGCGCAGGGCACGCAGGAGATCGCCGACACCATCACCGGCGTGCAGCGCGCGGCATCGGAGACCGGCACCTCCGCCACCCACGTGCTGAGCGCTTCGAGCGAGCTGTCGCGGGAGTCCGAGCGGCTGAGCGGCGAGGTCGAGCGCTTCATCCGGCAGGTGCGCGCCGGCTGACCGGAGCCCCGAAGGGCGGGGCGGGCGGCTGAGATACGGCGGGGCGGCGGGTGTGACAACCCGCCGCCCCGCTGCCATCCGCCCCATGGAGGGCCGGAACAGTTCCATCGACTGATTTTTGAAGCATTCCACAATCAATCCGGAACCGATTCTTTTGTATGCCCGGTAACTTTTTGTAATCGATTGGTGATCATTGTTGCCACCTTCCGCAAAAAGAAACGGAGGGTGTGATGGGGCTGAAGAACATCAGGGTTACGAACAAAATCTTGATGGTCGTGGTATCGCTGGCGCTTCTGACCATTGCGACCAACCTGATGGCGCTTCATCGCATGAGCGCCAGCGACACTGTGTACAGCGAGCTGATCGCAACGGACACGCACGAGGCGATCGAGCTGGCACGCGTCGCCCGTCAGCTCGGCGTGGTTGGGCGCGACGTCTACAAGATGGTCACCCAGGCCGATCCCGAGATCAAGGAGGGCCTGGATCGCGACATCAAGGGCAGCTTCGACGACATCGAGACCATTGTCCGGCAGCTCCAGGGGCTGGCGCCGGAATGGGACGCCGACGTCGCCGCCCTCGGCCAGCGTATCGCCGCCTTCCGCAGCGAGCTGACGGCGATCCGCTCCCTGTCCTTCGCCTACCAGACGGACAAGGCGCTGCTTCTGTTGCACACCCGTTTCGATGCGGAGTTCGACCATCTGCGGCAGGACGCCGTCCAGCTGGTGGACCGCGTGAGGGCGTCGGTCGGGCGGCAGGCGGACGAGGCGACGGCCGCCTACACCACCGCCTGGTGGACGACGCTGCTGGTCAGCGGCGGCGGGATCATGGCGATCGGCGGCTTCGCGGCCTTCATCGCGCTCGCCGGCATCGCGCGGCCGATCGCGCGGATCGCGACGGCGATGCGGTCGGTGGCCGACGGCGATCTGGACACCGCGGTTCCCGACCTCGGCCGCCGGGACGAGGTCGGCGCGCTCGCCGCGGCGCTGGCGGTCTTCAAGGAAAAGGGCCTGGAGACCCGCCGCCTGCAGGCCGAGGTGGCGGAGACCGAGCGCCGTTCCGCCGAGGAGCGCCGGGCTGCCCTGCACCGGATGGCCGACCAGTTCGAGGCGAGCGTCAGCTCCGCGGTGTCGATGGTGGCCTCGGCCGCCGGCGAGTTGCAGGCGAGCGCCCGCAGCCTGTCCGCCAACGCCGAGCAGGGGTTGGCGCAGGCCTCCAACGTGGCGTCCGCCACCGAGCAGACGGCGGCCAACGTGCAGACCGTGGCGGCCTCGGCGGAGGAGATGACCAGCTCGATCGGCGAGATCAGCCGCCGTGTCAGCCAGTCCGCCGACATCGCGCGGGCCGCCACGACGAAGGCGGAGGCGACCAACGCCACGATCCAGACGCTGGCCGAGCAGGCCAGGGCGATCGGCGACGTGGTGAACCTCATCAACTCCATCGCCGGCCAGACCAACCTGCTGGCACTGAACGCGACGATCGAGGCGGCGCGCGCCGGGGAGGCCGGCAAGGGCTTCGCGGTGGTGGCCAGCGAGGTGAAGACGCTGGCCACCCAGACGGCCAAGGCGACGGAGGAGATCTCCACCCGCATCGCGGCGATCCAGCAGGCGACCGGCGGGGCGGTGGACGCGACCACCGAGATCGCCGGCATCATCGGCGAGATCAACGAGATCGCCGCCACCATCGCGGCGGCGGTCGAGCAGCAGAGCGCCGCCACCCGCGAGATCGCCCGCAACGTGCAGCAGGCGGCGCAGGGCACCCGGGAGATCGCGCTGACCATCAGCGAGGTGCAGCGTGCCGCGTCGGAGACCGGTTCTTCGGCCACCCATGTGCTCGGCGCATCGGACGAGCTGTCGCGGGAGTCCGAGCGGCTGAGCGGCGAGGTCGAGCGCTTCATCCGGCAGGTGCGCGCCGGTTGACGGGCCAAGGGGAGGGCCAGGGGCGGGAGCCGGCGCCCGCCCCCTGGCCGGATGGGCCGCCACCCACCATCTTGTGCGCATGGCGAACACGGAACGGAATTCTTTGGGCGGCCGGCTCGCGCGGTATGCGCGGGTCGGCACCGCCGTCGGGGGGCTTGCGGCCCGCTTCGCGGGCGAACGCGTCCTCGGCATGACGCTGGAACGGGACAAGCACGCGGCGGAGCTGCGTGTGGCGCTGGGCGGGCTGAAGGGACCGCTTATGAAGGTGGCGCAGCTCCTCTCCACCATCCCCGACGCGCTGCCGCAGGAGTATGTGGCGGAGCTGCAGCAGCTCCAGTCCGACGCGCCGGCGATGGGCTGGCCCTTCGTGAAGCGACGCATGGCGGCTGAGCTGGGTCCCGCCTGGCACAAGCGCTTCCGCGGCTTCGAACAGACGGCCGCCGCCGCCGCCTCGCTGGGGCAGGTGCACCGGGCGGAAGGACCGGACGGCCGCCGGCTCGCCTGCAAGCTGCAATACCCCGACATGGCCTCGGCAGTGGAGGCCGACCTGCGCCAGCTGGCGCTGATCTTTGCCATCTTCGAGCGCTACGACAGCGCCATCTCCACCCGCCAGATCCAGGCCGAGATCGCCGCCCGCCTGCGCGAGGAGCTGGACTACGAGCGCGAGGCGAAGCACGCCCGCCTCTACCGCGCGATGCTCGCCGACACGGCCGGTGTGCATGTGCCCGACGTGGTCGGCGACCTTTCCACCCGCCGCCTGCTGACCATGGAGTGGGTGGACGGGCGTCGCATCCTCGACTTCGTGGCCGAACATCCCGACGCGCGCAACGATCTCGCCATGAACATGTTCCGGGCGTGGTACGTGCCCTTCTACGCCTACGGGGTCATCCACGGCGACCCGCATCTGGGCAACTACACCGTCCGTCCCGACCGCTCCATCAACCTGCTGGATTTCGGCTGCATCCGGGTGTTCCGGCCGAGCTTCGTGAAGGGCGTGACCGACCTCTACAACGCGCTGAGGACCGGCGACGACGAGCTGGCCGTGGAGTCCTACCGCATCTGGGGCTTCGCCAACCCGACGAAGGAGCTGGTGGATGTGCTGAACATCTGGGCGCGCTTCGTCTACGCGCCGCTGATGGAGGACCGTGACCGCCGCATCCAGGACAGCGACACCGGCCTCTACGGCCGCGAGACGGCCGAGAAGGTGCACGCCGAACTGCGCCGCGTGGGCGGCGTGGAGATCCCGCGGGAGTTCGTGTTCATGGACCGGGCCGCCATCGGGCTGGGCTCGGTGTTCCTGCACCTGAAGGCGGAGGTGAACTGGTACCGCCTGTTCCAGGAGCTGATCGCCGGCTTCGACGTGGACGCGCTCGCGGCGCGTCAGGCCACGGCACTGGAAGCCCAGGGGCTGCCGCTGCCGGAGTGACCGGCCGGCAGCCGCGCCTCAGTGCTGGCTGAGCCCCTGCATGTCCTGGAGCCGCAGGGCGGCGAAGGCGGTTTCCCGGTCGGCGAAGCGGCCGAGGAAGCTGCCGTCGGCGGCGTGCACGGCGAACGGCTTGCGGCCGCGGCGCGACACCCGCTTCACATAGGCGTGGTCGAGGATGCCGAAATTGGCGAAATCGAGCCCGGGCGCGCCGGGCGGTCTGTTCAGGCGCTTTGCCATCCGATCCTCCATCGGCGAAGCGGGTCCGTTCTGCGGCGCAATATACGCACGCAAATCTGAAGAGTCTGTGACCCTCGTCACCCGGGTCACGTTTTTTCCGTGGCGTGGCAATGAAACGCACGCGCCTATCGAACGGGTTCCAGCGTACCGCGGGGTTACCCACCCTGCGGCGTCGGTCGGTCCGGACGGACGCCCTAGACTGCGCCGCCGGCGACCCCGCGGCCGGACGGCCGCACGGGGATCGGATGGGCGTGCATGACGGGTGCGGATACGCAGGAGGACGGCGGGCTTTGATACGGGTCGCAGGGATGGCCGTGGCCGCCCTGCTCGTCGTGATGGCGACGGTGCAGGGTGCTGCGGCGCAGCAGAGGCGCGTGGCGCTGGTGATCGGCAACGGCACGTACGCCGCCGGCGGGCACGCCCCGTCGGCGGAGGCGAACGCGCGCGTCATGGGCGAGGCGCTGCGCGCCGCGGGTTTCGAGGTGACGGTGGCGACCGACCTGACCCGCGCCGCCATGACCGGCACCATCGGCCGCTTCCAGGAGAAGCTGGCCGCCGCGGAGCTGGGATTCGTCTATTACAGCGGGCTGATGCTGGCGATGGACGGGCGCAGCGTCATGGTGCCCGTGGATGCCCGACTGGCCTCGGAATTCGACGTGGTGTTCGAGACGGTGCCGCTGGAGGCCACGCTGGAGCGGGTGCGTCAGGTGGTCGGCCGCGCCGTCGTGGTGATCGACCCGATCGTGCCCAACCCCTTCGTCGAGCGGCTGGCGGCGGTCACCGGCGCGGCCGGGCGGTCGCTGCGGCCGATGGCGGACGCCCCGGCGGCGGCGGGCGGCCTGCTTCTCGCCTACAGCCACCAGCCCGGCCGCACCCCCGTGCTGGTCGGCGGCAGCGGCCCCGGTGCCTACGCCGCGGCGTTGGCCGAAGCCATCCGGCGGCCGGGGACCGAATTGCGGGAGGCGCTGGCGACGGCCGAGGGCCATGTGTCTCAGCAGTCGGGCGGGCGGCAGCTCCCCTGGGTGCGCGACGGGCTGGAGGAGGCGGTGACGCTGGGGCCGGCGGCCCCGCCCGTGGCGGCGGCGCTGGCGGAAGCCGCCGTGGATCCGATGGCGGAGAACCAGATGGTGGTGCGCGACACCAACATGCGCGCCGGGCCGGGCATGGAGGCGTCGGTGCTGCGCGCGGTGCGCCGCGGCACCACCGTGGCGGTGACCGGGCGGGTGCGCGGCTCCTCCTGGCTGCGGGTGACGGTCGAGGGCCAGACCGGCTACATCGTCGCCCGCAACCTCGCCTCCCCCGACGCGGTGCCGCCGGTCGACGAGGCGCCGGTGGCCGCGACACCGGACGCGCGGCCGGAACCCGCCGCCGAACTCGCACCGGGGGTGTACGCGCTCTCCCGGCCGGCCACCCTGTTCGCACAGCCGGTGCTGGGCGCGCGCGGTCTGCGGGAGCTCGAGGCCGGGCAACTGGTGACGGTCACCGGCACCGTGCCCGGCACCAACTGGGTGCAGGCCCGCGACCGCTTCGGGCAGGAGGGCTATGTCGGCGCCGGGGCGCTGACCTCCATCTGGGGCGCGGTCGGGGAGAGTCGGTCGGACGGCGGGGTACCGGCGGCCGGCGGCGGGCTGTCGGCCGGGGACGGCCGCGCCGTGTCGGTGCAGCCGCTGCCGGAACCGCCGCCTGCGACCGTCGCCGCGGCGCCGTCCGCGGCCGGTGCCGCCGTGCGCGACGCGGTGGAGACCGCGCG
>NZ_JABFFR010000031.1 GCF_013423485.1 Azospirillum oleiclasticum | reverse complement strand
GCTGCTGATCGCCGACGAGCCGACCACCGCGCTGGACGTGACCATCCAGGCCCAGATCCTCGACCTGATGCGCCGGCTCCAGGCGGAGACGGGGACCTCCATCCTGTTCATCACCCACAATCTGGGCGTGGTGGCGGAGATCGCCGACCGCGTCGCCGTGATGTACGCCGGCCGGGTGGTGGAGGAGGCGGACGTGCGCTCCCTCTTCCGCAGCCCGCGCCACCCCTACACCCGCGGCCTGCTCGCCTGCATGCCGCACCCCGGTGCCGGCGGCGAGGGGCGGCTGGCCGCCATCCCCGGCAACGTGCCGAGCCCGGTGAACCGCCCGCCCGGGTGCAGCTTCGCCAACCGTTGCGCGCTGGTCGAGCCCGCCTGCACCACCGCCGAACCGGCGCTGGAGGAGGTGGCACCCGGCCATCTCGCCCGCTGCCGCCGCTGGAGGGACGTCCGATGAGTGCCGAACCGCTGCTGCGGGTGCGCGGGCTTGAGAAGAAATTTCCCGTGAAGGGCGGGCTGCTGCAGCGGCCGGTCGGCTGGGTCACGGCGGTGGACGACCTGTCCTTCGACCTCGACCGCGGGGAGGTGCTGGGCCTCGTCGGCGAGTCCGGATCGGGCAAGACCACGGCCGGGCGCAGCATCCTGCGGCTGATCGAGCCGACCGGCGGCTCCGTCCGCTTCGACGGGGTGGAGGTGACGGACCTGTCGAAGGAGCGGCTGCGCGCCCAGCGCCGCCGCATGCAGATCGTCTTCCAGGACCCCTACGCCAGCCTCGACCCGCGCCAGCGCGTGCGCGACGTGATCGGGGAGGCGCTGGTCATCCACCGCATCGGCACCGCCGCCGACCGCCGCGACCGGGTGGCGGCGTTGCTGGAGAAGGTCGGGCTGACCGCCGACGCGATGGACCGCTACCCGCACGAGTTCTCCGGCGGCCAGCGCCAGCGCATCGGCATCGCCCGCGCGCTGGCGGTGGAGCCCGACTTCATCGTGGCGGACGAGCCGGTCTCGGCCCTCGACGTGTCGGTGCAGGCGCAGGTGGTGAACCTGCTGCGCGACCTTCAGCGGGAGCTGGGGCTGGCCGTGCTGTTCATCGCCCACGACCTCGCCGTCGTCCGCCACATCAGCGACCGGGTGGCGGTGATGTATTTGGGCCGGCTGATGGAGCTGGCCCCGGCCGAGGCGCTCTACCAACGGCCGCGCCACCCCTACACCCGCGCGCTGCTGTCCGCCGCCCCGGTCCCCGATCCCGACGCCCCGCGCGAGCGGATGCTGCTGGAGGGCGATGTGCCCAGCCCGATGAACCCGCCGTCCGGCTGCGTCTTCCGCACCCGCTGCCCGCTGGCGCTGCCGGCCTGCGCCGGGCCCGACGCCCGTGAACAGCGCATGGTGGCGCCCGGCCACATCGTGTCCTGCATCCGCGAGGACGTGACGGGGTAGGGCGCGACGCGCCGGCCGGTTACCGGAGGTCGTCCGCCGCGGCGACGCAGCGCGCGTGGTCGTCCGGGTGGTCGCGCAGGACGCGGCGTTCCAGCCGGTCGGCGAAGGCCGGGTTCGCCTTTTCGCCCATGACGTGGGTGAAGCCGAGCCGTCCCGCCCGCTCGGCGTCGAACGCGACGGACGGGTCATCGAAGCCGTAGCGGATCCCGACGCCGCGGTAGGGGGAGCCGGGCCGGTCCCGGTGGTGCTCCACGCAGGCGGTCAGCAGGTACTGCTCGAACAGGATGTCGTGGTGCTCCTTGTCGGCCAGCCCGTGCAAGGCCCGCCGGTTGGCCGGGTCGGTGACCAGCCGGATATCCGCCCGCGCGTAGTGCGCGATGAAGTCGGTGCGCGTGCCGCCCAGCAGGCCGCAGCATTCCTCCCGCTGCGGTCGCCCGGAATGGCGGTACCACCGCCATTCCTCCGGCAGCCAGCCGCCGGGGCAGGCGTCGATGCGCCGCTCGAAGGCTTGCGGCTCGTAGCCCTCCGCCATCGCTTGCGCGTCGGCGGGGTCCGGCCCCGGCCCGTCAGGTCCGCCGGTACGACGCGCGAGGCCGGCACCGGCTGCGGCGCGTCCTTCACCGGCCAGTTGGGCGCGTGGATCACCAGGCTGCGGCCGGGGCCCTAATACGCCTCGTCCGTCCGCGCCGGGGCGGCCGGGTCGCCGGTCGGCACGGCCAGCGCGCGCCGGCGGATCGGGGCGGGGAGGTTGGTCTCGCCCGCGATGGCCGTCGGTTGCGCCTCGGGCGCCGCCAGCGTGTAGAGCGGGGTGTCGTTGCCGAGCGCGCTGAAGGTGTAGCAGTGCGCTCCGTCCCCCTCCGAACAGCAGGCGGGCGCGCCGGTTATCGGGTGCACCTTCAGCCGCCACACAGCCCGATGGACGGCAGCGCCTGTTCCACCGGCGGCCGGCCCAGCGCCCGCTCCCACGCGTCCAAAAGGTCGGCGGGCAGAAGATCGCCGGGGCCGGGGGTGCGCATCGCCGGATCAGGCGGCGGGATCGATGAAGGACGGCTCGCCCGGCTCCACCACCTCGTAGTCGCGCTCCCAGCCCTCGTTCTCCAGCTTGATGTGCTGGATCGCCACGGCGTTGCCGTTGGCGTCGAGGTCGGGCAGCGCCTGGTACTCCGACACCCAGCAGCGGTAGACCTTGAAGGCGACCGCGAGTTGGCCGGCCTCGTTGTAGAGCTCGATGATGATGTCCTTGCGGAAATCCTTCAGCGACACCTCGGCGCCCAGCCCGAAGCCGTAGTTCCAGACCTTGTTTGCCCACTGCTCGAAATCGACGTCGTGGGTGACGCCGCGTTCGAGGGTGATCGCCTCGTACTCCGTGCGGCCCGGCGACTTGCGGGTGGTGGAGGGATCGCCGCCCTCGCGGTGCTTCACCACCTCCGTCGTGCGCTTCAGGCCGCCGACCTTGCTGACGCCGGCCACATAGCGGCCGTCCCACTTCACCCGGAACTTGAAGTTCTTGTAGGGATCGAAGCGCTGGGCGTTGACGCTGAACTGGACCATATCCGTCTCCCTACGTCTGGACCTGACCGGTCATCTGCTGGATCTTGATGACGACGAACTCCGCCGGTTTCAGCGGCGCGAAGCCCACCGCCACGTTGACCACGCCACGGTCGATGTCGCTCTGCGGCGTCGTCTCCTTGTCGCACTTCACGAAATAGGCCTCCCCCGGCGTGCGGCCCTGGAAGGCGCCCTGGCGGAACAGCGTGTTCAGGAAGGCGCCGACGTTCAGCCGGATCCGCGACCACAGCGGCTCGTCGTTCGGCTCGAACACCACCCACTGGGTGCCGCGGTACAGGCTCTCCTCGATGTGGAGGGCGAGGCGTCGCACCGGCAGATATTTGTACTCGTCGGCCAGGATGTCGGCACCGCGCAAGGTGCGGGCACCCCACACCACGCGGCCGATCACCGGGAACTGGCGCAGCGCGTTGATGCCCTGCGGGTTCAGCAGCCCGTTCTCGTCGTCGGTCAGCCCGACCGTCAGACCGGCCGCCCCGACCAGCGAGGCGTCGGTGCCGGCGGGCGCCTTCCACACGCCGCGCCGCACGTCGGTGCGCGCGATCACGCCGGCCACCATGCCGCAGGGCGCGAAGCTGTTGAGCTGGCCGCCACGCAGCGGGTCGGCGGCGATCACGCGCGGGAAGTAGACGGCGGCGTTGCGCGCCGCCGGGCCGGTCACCCCCAGCGCGTCGGTGTTGATGGTGCCGGTTTCCTTCCACGCCGTGGGCGGATCGACGATCAGCACGGCGCGCTGCTCGGCGCAGAAGGCCGCCGCCTCCGTCAGCACCGCGGTCGGCACGTCGCCGCCGCGGGTGTCGGGCGGGATGCACAGCAGGTTGAAGATGTCGATCTTCTTCAATGCGTACAGGCCGGTCTTCTGTCCGGCAGAGCCGACGAAGTCGCCCGACGCGGTCAGCGCCGCGCTGTCGATGCCGACGTCGGCGACCGGGGTGGACGCCTTGTCGTCGGTCCACACGGTCTTGGTCGGATCCGGGTCCTGGTGCGCCGTGGGGATCGAGTTCGCGGGCAGAGCCGTGGTCACCCGCAGCAGCGTCGACTCGGCGGCCAGCACGTGGTCGGCGCGGCGCGCGCTTTCCTTGCCGGTGAGGTTGAGGAAGCGCTCCTCCACGCCGGTCCGGGTGTCGCGGACGGTCAGGTTGAACAGGTCGGCCTTGGTCAGCCCGAGCCTCTTTGCGACGTCCTCCGACACGGCGGTGTCGATGCGCACGCGCAGGCCGTTGGCCCAGGTCCCGGGCGTCGCCGCGGCGAGGTCGATGCCGGTGGGTTTGAGCGTCGCTTTGCCCGCGGCCTTGCCCGTCGGCTTGTACAGCCGCAAGATCACCGCCGTGCCGCCGCCGTTCAGATAGAAGTCGCGCACGGCGTAGGATAGCGGGTAATCGGTGTGCAGCGCGCCGAAGCGGCGCTCGAAATCGCTGAGATTGCTGATCACCGTCGGCTCGTCGACCGGGCCCAGGGCGGTGCGCCCGATGAAGGCGGCGACCGAGGTCGGAACCCCGGCAATGGTCCGGATGTTGCTCGGCGTTTCCTCGATGTAGACGCCCGGATACCGCAGCAAGGCTGGCATTCTCGCTCCCCCAAACGGAATTGGCACAACGCTGCGTCACATCGGCCGTTGTATCGATAAAAATAATACTGATCATTTGCGAGAGAACATCGTCGCCGACGATAATCATACAGGCGAATGCGACGCGACATTTGTTTGTTTATACCATTCGGAAATTGCCTCGTCTATGACAAGCATTCGTTCGAATGCATCGCGAATTCATCTTCATGTATTCATGCGGATGCACGGGAAGTGACCGGGGGGAGAGCGCGGCGTCGTCTGCTCGGTCAAGTCGATGGGCGGAGCGCATGCGTTCCCATGCAACCTTCGTCGCGCAAGTGATTGATATCAAACGAGAATAGCACTTCAAAATTGAGCCCACCCGCCCACACCAGAAAGTGTGATAAGGAATGTTATGGAAAATAAAGAAATTGTCGTTCCTTGCTTTGTTTCGTTCGCGGTGCGCGCAGGATACCCGGATCCCCTTCGTACCAACTCAAACGGATTCATTCGTCCGCCGCCCTTTGCAGGCGGCACCGGAAATGGATGGGATATGACGGCAAAGGCAACCGATCACGCGGCTGGTGCGTCCGGTCGCACGCTGTTGGTGGCGAGAGCCGCGCAACAGAGCCGGCCGGCGGCGGTTGGACACCAACCCTCCGTCTTCGACCGGCTGGCCACGGCCCTGCGGTTCGACCCGCTCGTCATTGCGCCGCGGCTTTCGCTGGCCCGAGCGCTGCTGGATGCCGGTCAGCCCGCCCGGGCCGCCGACTGTGCCCGACGCGCGCTGACGGTGCAGCCGGACAGCGCGGAGGCTCTGACCCTTCTCGGCGCCGCGTGCGCCCGCTTGAACCGCGCTCCGGCGGCGATCGCCTTCCTGCGCGCCGCGGTCCGGGTGCAGCCGGACCACGCCGAGGCGCATGTGCTGTTGGGCTCCGTGCTGGAGGGCGTCGGTCGTGTCGCCGACGGCATGGCCCATTACCGGCAGGCCACCCGGCTGCGCCCGCGCGACACCGTCGCGTGGATCTGCCTCGGCAACGCCTCGATCCGGCTCGGGCGGCCGCAGAATGCGGTTTCCTGCTACCGCGAGGCTCTCACCCGCAACGCCGGGGAGGCCGAGGCCTGGGCCAACATGGCGTCGGCGATGCAGATGCTCGGCCGCCTTGCCGATGCCCTCGCCTGCTACGGCGAGGCGCTGCGGTTGCGGCCCGACGCCATCGACTGGTGCAACAACCTGGGCGTGCTGCTGCGGGCGATGGGCGACGCCGGGCGGGCGCGACGCTGCTTCCTGCGCGCCCTGGCGCTCGATCCCGCGCACGCCCCCGCCCTGACCAACCTCGGACTCGTCGAAAGCGAGGCGGGCCAGCCGATCCAGGCCGTCCGCTGGTACCGGCGTGCACTGGCCCGGGTTCCCGGCCTGCCCGAGGCGTGGAACAATCTGGGCAACAGCCTGAAGGCGGCCGGCCGCCGTGCCGAGGCCATGACGGCCTGGCGCGCCGCTCTGGCGCTGGCGCCGGCCCAGTCCGACGCTTTGGGAAATGTGGCGGCCGAACACCGCGACGCCGAGCGCTTCATGGAAGCCCACGCCTTCGCGTCGCGCGCGCTGCGGCTGGCACCGGGCAACGCGGCGCTGCATGGGGTCATGGCCTATGTGCTGGTCGGTCAGGGCCGCATCGAGGAGGCGCGCCACGCCTGCCGCCGGTCCCTGGCCCTCTATCCCTCCCTGGCCGATTCCCTCTGCACCATGGGTCTCGTGGAACAGCGGGCCGGATGCGCGGTGACCGCCGCCCGGTGGTTCGGACGGACGGTCGCGGTGGCTCCCCGCCATCCGCTGGGGCGCTTCAACCAAGGGCTGCTGCGGCTGGAAACGGGAAAGCTGCGCACGGGCTGGACCGGCTACGCCGCGCGCTTCACCGCGGGGCGCGCCGGCCGCGAACGCCGCTTCGCCATCCCCGAATGGCGCGGCGAGCCGCTGGCGGGCAAACGCCTGTTCATCTGGCGCGAACAGGGTGTCGGCGACGAGTTGCTGTTCGCTTCCTGCTACGCAGACGCGATCCGCATGGCCGGTACGGTGGTCATCGAATGCGAACGCCGTCTCGTCCCGCTCTTCGCACGCTCCTTCCCGCGCGCCGTGGTGCGCGCCGAACAGTTGGTGCGCGGCCGGGCCGAGCCGGAGCGGATCGATTGCGACTACCACATCGCGGCCGGGTCGCTGCCGGGTGTCCTGCGCCCGCGACTGTCCTGTTTCCCGCCGCGTTCGTCCTGGCTGTTCCCCGATGGCGCGGACGTGGCGGACTGGCGTGACCGTCTCGACGGTTTCGGGCCGGGATTGCGCGTCGGCATCAGCTGGCGCAGTCAGCTGATGACCCTGGAACGCTCCTGGTCCTACCTGCCGCTCGACGCCTGGGGGCCGGTGCTGACCGCGCGCGGCGTCCATCTGGTTAATCTTCAATACGACGACGCAACGTCGGAGATCCGGCGGGCCGAGGCGCGCTTCGGCGTCCGCATCAACAGCGTGGCGGGGCTCGACCTGAAGAATGATTTTGAGCGGACGGCGGCCCTGGTCTCCAGCCTCGATCTGGTGATCGCGCCGGCCAATTCGGTGGCGGAGCTGGCCGGTGCGCTGGGGGTGCCGGTCTGGCGTTTCGGCAATCGCGATTGGACCCAGCTCGGCACCGGCGTCCGCCCGTGGTACCCCAGCATGCGCCTGTTCAATCCGTTGCCCGGCGCGCCCCTGTCGTCGGTGCTGGAGCGGATCGCCGCGGCGCTGGCCCGCATTCCTCAGCCGCGGCCGGAGGAAACGCGGCCGGTGCCCAAGGTCACCCGCGCGCGCCGCCGGCGAGCGGAAAAGCTCACATGAGCCGGCCGGGCCGTGGTGATGCGTCGGCATCACCACGGCCCGGCCCGTCGGTCGCGAAGGCCTTTTCAAAGATACGGTCGGCGAGGTCGGACGGCGGGCTGTCGGAGCCGCCACCGAGCGCCAACTCGATCGCCACCATCTCGTCCAGCATCGCCTGCGCCGCCAGGGATTCCGCCAGCAGGCGCCGCCCTGCCCTGGCCGTCAGCGGCGGCCAGGTGGCGAGGTCGCCGCCGTAGCGGTCCAGGCATTCCCGAAACTCGTCAACCGTCATCGAACGAATCCCTTGCCGCCTGCACCCCGGTCTTCAGCAGGACACGAAGCTGCTGCCGTGCGCGCTTGAGTAGCGACTCTACCGCACCCACGCTGGTTTGCATAATGGAAGCCGTCTCGGCGCTGCTCAAACCCTCGTAATAGAACAGGGTGAGCGCGGCACGCTGCTGCGCCGGCAGGCGCGCCTGCGCCTCCTGGAGGCGGGCGGCGACCTGCCGGCGCTGGATGGCGCTGACGGCGTCGGGGGCGTGGTCCGGCGGTTCGGGCACCGACTCCAGATCCTCGCTTACCGGCCGGCGCTTGTGGTCGATGCAGCGGTTGACGATCA
Source organism: Azospirillum oleiclasticum (assembly GCF_013423485.1). Lineage (GTDB taxonomy): Bacteria > Pseudomonadota > Alphaproteobacteria > Azospirillales > Azospirillaceae > Azospirillum > Azospirillum oleiclasticum. The sequence goes on along the minus strand of NZ_JABFFR010000031.1, from coordinate 38,320 downwards.
CCCGGTAGAGCCAGGTGGAAAAGCGCGCACCCTCGTCGTTCCACTGGGCCCGGCGCTGCCAGACCTGGAGGAAGACGTCCTGCACGATGTCCTCCGCCTCGGTGTCGCTGCCGCAGATGCGGCGCGCAAGGGCGTAGGCGCGCTTCAAGTGACGGTGCACCAGCCGGCGATAGGCCGGCTGGTCGCCGGCCCGGATGCGCGTCATCAACGCCTCGTCCGGCTCCTCGTCCGGCTCGACGCTCATGACGGGACGGATGACCGGCGCCGGTCGGCCGGCGCGCGCAGCCGGCTGCCGGGTGGCGTCGCCGGAACGATCTTCACGCAAGAATTCGGCCGTGCGCATGATCCCCTGATCTCCCGATCACGGATGCATGCGGCCCTTTGGCCGGCGCCCCGGTGGATGTCGGAACCATGCCGCGTTCTGCGGCGATGGACTGCCACGTCTTCGCCATGATGGCGAGCTGGCGGATGACCGCGTCGGTCGCGGCGACCGGATCGCGCTTGGCGGTCATCGTCCCGGCCTGACGGATCAGGCTGCGGTAGAAGCCGCGCAACGTCGCCGCCACATCCTTACCTTTGTCCATATCGAGGATCGAATCAAGCCCGGAAAGGATCAGGATCGTGCGTTCCACATGCTTGAAATGCATATCGAAACGGCGTTCGCGCGCGGCCTCGCGGGCGAGGTGCAGATGGGTCAGCGCCTTCTCGTAGAGGCGGACCACCGCGACCAGCGGCGGCACCGCGCTGTCGGCGATGGCGTAGGCCGCGAGGGCCTTGTTCACATACGGATTGCGCATGGGGCTGGTCCTTCCTGCGGGGTGGTTCGGGGGCCGACGGCGCCGGGGCGTCAGTCGTCGTCCTCGGAATAGGTGAGCTGCTGGAGCAGCAGGTTCGCGGTCTCCGCCGCCGCCTCCAGCCGAGCGTAATAGGCGGTCAGCCGGGTGCGGTAGGATTCGGCGTTGTCCTTGATCGTATCCGACCGGGTGGTGAGCTGGGTGTTCTCGGTCTCCAGCTTGTCGACCATGGCCTGGATGTCGCCGTCATACTCGTCGGCGACCGCCTCGACGGCGCTGTACAGCTTGTCCGCCAGCCCTTGCGAGAAGCTGACATCGACGCTGCCGCTGCTGCCCGACCACACCAGCACCAACCCCTCGTAGGCCGTGCCTTCCTTGCCGACCAGACGCTTGCCGCTGACGGTGAACAGGGAGTCGTCGCCATTGACGGACGCGGAGGTGACGCTGCCATCCTCCACCGTGATGTCCAGGGTGAAGGAGGTGGCGGTCACATCGTCGCCGTAGCGCAGCAGGCTGAGCTGGCTGGACGAGCTTTCCATATTGAGACCCAGCAGCTCGCGCACCCCGTCGATGTCGTCGATCAGGATGCTGTTCAGCGTGTCCTCGTCGAGCGTGAGCTTGTTGGAGCTGTCGAAGGTCAGGCCGAGATCGGCGAGCGAGAGCAGGTCGCCGTCCGACGTGGTGATGCTGGTGTTCAGCGCGTCGTAGACCGCCTGGTTCACCTGGCGCAGCAGACTGTCGGAGAACAGCGTGGCGTCGTCGGCCGCGGTGCCGTCGCTGCCGGTCGCCTGCTGTTGCAGGGCGAAGTCGCGGTAGGCGTTGTAGGCGTCCACGAAGTCGGTGAGGGCGCTCTTGATCGCGGACAGGTCGGTGCCGATCTCGACCGACAGCGTGTCGCCCTCGGAGGCGGCGTAGAGGTCGATGGTCAGCCCGTCGATGGCGTCGTCGATGCTGTTGGTGTCGCGGGTGATGGTCACGCCGTCCACCACGATGATGGCGTCCTGCGCGGCGACGAGCTCGTTGGCGATGGCACCGTCGTCATCGACGAGGCCCAGCCCGGCGAGAACCCCGCCCTCCCCATCGGTCAGCGAAATCTCCTGCCCGGTCTCGGTGCCGGTCAGGATGAGCTGATAGGAGCCGTCATCGACCTGGACAATGCTGGCCGACACGCCGGACGTGGATTTCTGCGCGTTGATGGCGTCGCGGATCTCTTCCAGCGTGTCGTCAGATTCAACCTCGACCGTGACGGATTCACCGCCATCGAGGCCGATGGTGAAGCTGCCCTCCAGCCCCATTCCCTCGGTTCGGCTCGATGTGGCGTCGGAGGAGATCTTGTGCTTGGTCGCGATCTGCTGCACCTCGATCAGATAGGTGCCCTCCTCCGCGTCGTCGTCGGCGGTGACCGACAGCACGTCGTCGTCCGACACATAGGCGGTGCGCTGCGAGAACAGGTTCTCCGAGGCGCCGGTGGAGGCCGAGCGGTTGCGCAGCCCGTCGATGGCGTCGTTCATCGCCAGCAGCAGATCCTGGAGATCGCTGTAGGCGGAGATCGTCGCCTCGTTCTCGGTGATCGTCGCGTCGATGCGGTCCGCGCGCGTCAGCCGCTGGGCGACCTTCGCCTCGATCAGGGTCGCGTAGTCGATGCCGGTGCCGGAATCGCTCGCCTGGAGCGTGCTGTAGCCGGTGCTGGCGGCGGTCGACGTGGTGGTGCTGACCGAGGTTGTCATGGCGGCTTTGTCCGGAAGGAGGAGGTGGCCGGGTCACGGCGCGACGCGGCCCGCCGGCCCCGTGCCGGGGCCGGCGGAACGACGGTCAGCGCAGCAGCGACAACAGGTTCTCGGGCATCGAGTTGGCCTGCGACATCACGGCGATGGCCGCCTGGGTCAGCACCTTGGTCGAGGCCAGCTCGGCCTGCTCGGCGGCGACGTCGACGTCCATGATGGCGGACTGCGCGGCTTCCGTCGTCTCGATGGAGGTCGCCAGCATGTCGCCGCGGAACTCGAAGCGCGAGATCAGGGCGCCCACGTCGGCGCGCGCGCTTGACAGCGACTCCACGGCGGTGTCAAGCGCCGTCAGGGCCGCCGCCGCGGTGGCCGAGGTGCCGACGTCCAGCGCGTTCACACCGAGCCCGGTGGAGCTGACGTCGGCGATCGCCACGTTGATGACGTCGGTGGATTCGGTGCCGACGCGGAAATCGATGCCGGCGGCCCAGTTGCCGGTGCCGTCCATCAGCGCGTCGTCGTTGAAGCGCGTGCCCGACGCGATGCCGTCGATCTCCTCGACCAGCTGCTGGAACTCGGCGTCGAGATAGTCGCGCTCGGTGTCGGTCACCGAACCCGATTGCGCCTGGGTGGCCAGCGAGCGCATGCGCTGCACGATGTCGGAAATGGTCGACATGCCGCCGTCGGCCGCCTGGAGGATCGACGAGCCGTGCGAGGCGTTGGTGGCCGCCTGCTTCAGCACGGTGATGTCGGAGGTCAGCGAGGTGCCGACCGCGAGGCCGGCGGCGTCGTCCGACGCCTTGGTGATGCGCGAGCCGCTGGCGATCTTCGACACCGAGGAGGACTGGTTCTCGGAGTTGATGTTCAGGTAGCGCAGGGCGGAGTTGGACGCGGTGTTGGTGGAGATGACAGGCATGGCGGAGTCTCCCGGGTTGGAGCGCGGTCGGGGGCGGGCGGCCCCCTGCTTACGGTTCCACGGGCGGGGCGGCGGAAACTGGCGCGGAATCTTCCGGCGCCGGTCCCGCCCCCGCGCGGGTCACAGAAGGTCGGACAGGTTGTTCTTCTGAAGGATGTTCATCAGGCTCATGGTCGCCTCCAGCGACGCTTCCAGCGTCGACAGCCGGGCCGAGGCCTCGGCCAGATCGATGCTGCGGATGTCGTCCACCTGCGTTTCCAGCACGAGCTGGAGATCGAGATGCCGGTCGATGGTGCGTTCCAGCGTGCCGGACGCCACGCCCAGCTTGGACTGCACCACGACGATGCCGTCGGACGCAGATGCCGCCAGATCGTCGGCCTCCGCGAGCGCGTCGGTGTCGAGCGGATCGACCGACATGTTGGCGACGATGTTGAAGGCGCGCAGAGCCTGCTCGAAGGCCGGGTCGTTGGCGGTGATCCCGTACTCGATGACCACCTCGTCGGAAGCCTGGAAATAGGCCACGCCGTCGTCGCCCTGGTAGTAGCTGGTGTCGGCGCTGCTCGGCACCGTGGTGATCGGGGTGTAGGTGGCGCTGTCGAGGGTGACCGGCTGCGTGCCGGTCTGGGCACCGGCGAACAGGTAACGCCCTTCCAGCCGGGTGTTCATCAGGTCGGCGAATTCCTGCATCATGCCGGCGACCTCCTCCTGCACGCCCTCGGCGGCGGTGGCGGCGCTGCCCTGCAGGCTGGCGGTCAGCGAGCGCAGGCGGCCGATCAGGTCCGTCATGCCGCCGACGGCGTCGTACATGGTCTGGATGCGGCCGTTCACGACCTCGCCCTCGTCCACGTAGCGTTCCGAACGGCGGTACTGGCTTTCCAGATTGACCAGCCGCCCGCTGTCGTCGGCGATGCCCTTGTAGTCGGTGGACTTCAGTCCGGTGGACGCCTCGATCTGGGCGGTGGCGACCTTGGACTGCGTCCGCATCATGTATTGGACGAGCTGGTTCTGGTGGGAATAGGTGGCGACCCGTTCCATGGCGGCGTTTCCTACTGGACCATGTCCAAGGCGGTGTCGAACATCTCCCGCACCACTTTGAAGACCGCCGCGGCGGCCTCGTAGGCGGTCTGGAGCTGCGAGATGGCGGCGGTCTCCTCGTCCACATTCACGCCGGACTGGGAGGCGAAGGTGGAGGCGAGGCTCTCCGTGTAGAGCTCCTGGTCGTCGTAGGCGCTGGCGGCCGTGTCCGCGGCGGTCGCCGCGGCCTGCACGACCGCACCGGCGTAGCCGGACAGGGTGGCGCTGCGGGCCGACAGGGTGCCGGCCGCGTCGAAGGACACCGTCGCGGAGAAGGCGGCCTTCAACGCCTGCGCCGTGGTGCCGTCGCCGGACGCGACCGCGTTGTCGCCCACCGTCAGACCCGCCGTGGTCGACAGGGTCGCGGTGGGCAGCCGGCTGGTGTCGGCGGCGAGTGCCGGGGAGACCTTGATGTCGCTGGCCCCGGTGCCGGTCAGCAGGTCGTTCAGGCCGAAGGCGGCGGAGAAGCTCTCCCCAGCGGCACCGACCGCATCGTCGTCCCCGCCGAGCGCCACGCCGTACCCTGCGTTGTCGGCCTGGATCGTCAGCGTGCCATCGGCGGCGACCGAGGCGGACAGGTTCGCCATGCCGTCGATGGCGGCAACCACGTCGTCCACGGTGCTGTAGGCGCTGAGGTCGAGATCCAGCACCTCCACCGCGTTGCCGTCGGAATCGGTGACCGCGACGCGCAGGGTGCCGGTTCCCGAGAAGGCGTCGCTTCCCGACACCGTGGTCGTTCCGGTCAGGGAGTTGGGCGGCGGGGCGGCGGTGCCGTCGTTGGCGACGCTGTTGAGCTGGTCCATCAGCGTGGTCGCCAGCTCGTCGAGTGCCGCCTGCTGGGCCGGCAGGTCGGTGTCGCGGAGCTGGATCAGGCCGCCCAGCGTCCCGGACTTGACCGAGCCGGTGATGTCCTCGCCATCCAGCATGATCCCCTGGAAGCCGCCGGAGGCGTAGGTGGTGGACGCGCTGACCGACGCCGCGGGGGTGTAGGACAGGGTGTGGACGCTGCTATCGACCAGCGCCTGCCCGGAGGATGTGGATACCCGGACCTTGCCGTTGCTGTCGGTCTGGTAGGTGATCGGGATGTCCTCGGACAGGGTCTTCAGCGCCTCCGCCCTCTGGTCCTCCAGATCGGTGGTGTCCTGCCCCAGCCCCTTGGCCTTGGCGATGCGGTCGTTCAGGTCGTCGATGGTGGTCAGCGTCCCGTTGATGCGGTCCACCGTGGTGGCGATGTCCTCGTCCGCCTGGTCGCGCAGATCCTGCACGGTGGACGAGGCGGTGCGCAGCTCGGACGCCACCGTCTCCAGATTGTTCACGACCGCCGACTTGGCGCTTTCGCTTTCCGGCGACGTGGCGAGCGTCGAGGTCACATCGGAGAGATCGTCGATGGCCGCCGCCAGCGTGCCGTCGGAATCGGTGGAGCCGAGCGACGACTGGAGCTGATCCAGATAGCTGTTGCGCACGTCGGCGAAGCCCAGGTCGGACTGCGCCCCGATCATCGTCTTCAGCAGCGCGTTGTTGACCGCGCTGCTGATCGAGGCGGTCTGGACGGCGGTGCTGCCGACCGCGGTGTCGTAGGTGGTGACGTTCGCCGTCTTGCGCGTGTAGCCGGCCGTGTCGGCGTTCGCCACGTTGGACGACGCCACGGCCATGCCGACCTCCGAGGAGCGCAGCGCGGACTGGGCGATGCTGCCGGCGATCCTGAGCGACATGGCGGTTCTCCCGGAACGGGGTCAGACGGTGACGGCCACGCAATGGCGGACGATCTGCTCCGGCCGCCGCACGCCCTGACGCGCGTTGGCGGTGTAGACGGAGGCCGGGCGGCTGTGCGCGGCGCGCAGGGCGGCGCCGATGGCGGCCTGCCTTGCGGCGCCGGCCTTCGCCTTGGCCTTCAGCGCGCGCACGCCGTCGTCCAGCGGCGGCAGGGCCGCGCGGGCCAGGGCGCGCAGCTTCGCACGGGTTTCGGGATGGACGCGCTTGCTGCGCATCGACGCCAGCGCCTCGACCAGCATCCCCTTGCGCGCCGACAGCAGGGCCTGCATGGCGGCGGTGGCGAGCGCGGCGTCACGGTTCCTGCCCTCCTGCGCGGCCGACACGGCGCGGTGGAGGTGGTCCGTGAGCTCGGCGACGAATCCGTCGATGGTCTGCACCGGATCGACGCGGATGGTGCCGACGATGGGGGCCGGCGGGACCGGTTGAGCGCGTACGGCCAGGGCGGAGAGGGTGGGTGCCGGTGCCGCGGAGCGGGTGGGACCAGATGCCGCGGAGCGGGTGGGAGCCGGTGGGGATTGGCGCTTCTGCATGGTGGGATCCTCGTGGCGGGGCCGTGCCGCCTCTGTCCATCACACGGATGGGACGGCGTTTCCTGGCGCGCTATCGGCGCAGAAGGCCGGTGCGCCGGTAGGCGTTCGCGGCGGCGTTGGCGGCGCTGGTGCCACGGATGGCGGTGCGCAGGGCCGCCTGCGCCGCGCGGATGCGGCGGCGCAGATCCAGCAGATCGTCGGCGAGTGCCAGACGCTGTCCCGGCGTCATCGGACGGGTCAGAGCCGCGCGCACGCGGCGGGCGACATGGTCGAGTTCCTGCAGCAGCCGCTCCTCGGCCGCGAAGGGATCGGGAGCCATCGCCGCCTCACCGCTTCATGCTGATGAGCGTCGTCAGCATCTCGTCGGCGGTGGTCACCACCTTGGACGCGGCGGTGTAGGCCTGCTGGGCGATGATCATGCGGCTGAACTCGTCGGTCATTTCGACCGTCGAGCTTTCCAGCGCGCTCGATTTCACCTCACCGGCCGACCCGTCGCCGGCGGTGTGGAGCTGGTATTGCCCCGAGGCCGCCGTCTGGGTGAAGACGCTGCCGGTCTCGCTGTCCAGCCCGTCGGCGTTGGCGAAGGTGACGATGGGGATCTGGTAGACCGCCCGCGTCTCGCCGTTGTCGAAGGTGGCGCTGACGATGCCGTTCTCGTCGATGGTGGTGCCGGTCAGGGTGCCGGGCTCGTAGCCGTCCTGGTCGAAGGCGAAGTCGCCGATCTCCGGCTCGTCCTCGCCCGACGCGTATTGCGTCAGACCGTCGGTGCCGTCGGCGGTGCCGAGATCCAGGCTGATGGTGCTGTCGCCGGCCCCGGTGGTCCAATCGCCGATGGAGAAGGAACTGGCCGAGCTGCTGGCGAGGGAGCCGTCCTCGTTGAAGGTGATGGTGATGGGAAAGCCGGAAATGTCGCCGGTCGTGGTGCCGGAATCCGACGACAGGGTGGGATCGGCGGCGTCCAGCTCCCAGGCGTTGTCGCCGGTCTTGGTCCAGGTCAGCGCGATGGAGTGGCTGTTGCCGAGCGCGTCGAACACCTCCACGTCCGAGGTGAAGGTATCGCCGGTTGCGGCATCCGACGGCAGGTTCGCATCGAGTTCCAGCGACGAGGTGGCCTTGGGCGTGCCCTTCACCGTGGTGGTGTTGATCGCTTCCAGGCTGTCGATGGAGTTGCGGTTGTTGGCGGCAATCGACCCGGTGCTGTCCAACGCCCAGCCATACAGGTAGTTGCCTTCGGAATTCACCAGATTGCCGTCGGAATCCGTCGAGAAGGACCCGTTGCGGGTGTAGACGATGTCCCCGTCGCTGCTGTCGTCGGACACGGCGAAGAAGCCGCTGCCGTTGATCGCCAGATTGGTGGTCGTCGTGCTCGACTGGATTTCGCCCTGCGCGCTCACGTTGCGGTAGTTGTAGGCGATGACGCCGCCCACCTGCTCATCGACCGCGCTGGTCTGGTTGATGAAGGACTGGAAGCTGGTTCCGGTGCTCTTGTAGCCGGTGGTGCTGGAATTGGCGATGTTGCTGGAGATGGACGCCAGGGCCTTGCTTTGGGCCGTGAGTCCGCTCGTCGCGCTGTAGAGCGCGCTGGTGATGCTCATGGAAGCACCTGTCGCAGGAATGGGGAGGGGCGGGGGGACCCGCTCAGGACACAGTCAGCACGTCATCGACCTCGATCGCGACGTCGCCGATGTTCAGCACGGTGCTGCCGCTGGAATTGTCGACCGAGGTGACGGTCCCCTTGATGCGGGTGTCCACGCCGACCGAGGCCTTGGCGGAGTCGGTCGCGGTGACCGTCAGGGTGTAGGCGCCGGAGCTGTAGCTGGTGCCGTTGCTGCCGGTGCCGTCCCAGCTGAAGCTGTGGGTGCCCTCGCCGGTCTCGCCGGTGGTCGTGTAGACGGTCTTGCCGTTCTCGTCGGTGACGGTCAGGGTGACCGACGAGGCATCGTCGTCGAGGTCGTACTCCCACGAGGCGCTGCCGTCCTGGAGTGCCGTGGTGTCGCCGCTGGCCTCCACCGTGCGGCCGAGATAGCCGATGCCGGTGCTGCCGTAACCGAGGTCGTTGACCGCCGAAATCAGAGAATCCAGCTTGTCGCCGTTGGCAACCTGTTGCTCCAGCGAGGCGTACTGCACGAGCTGCGAGGTGTATTCGGTGGTGTCGACCGGGTCCGTCGGGTCCTGCACCTCGAGCTGCTTGAGCAGCAGCGTCATGAACATCTCGTAGTTGCTGGCCAACGATGTCGTCGAACTCGAACTGGACGAGGACGACGTGGTGGTCGTGGTGGTGGAACCGCTGACCGCAGAGATTGACATGGCCGCCTCCGGCATGAGACCTCCGGTTCGCGGAATGCGATCATTCCGCGGTCACCATCGGATGCTTGTCGAATTAGGGCCGCTGTCGGCCCCGTATCGTTTCAAGCCTTTGCACGGGGGAGCGCCGGAAAGCTGGCGGGGAATTTTCTAAAATTATTCCTTTTTGCCGACGAGCGACCGGAAGGCGTCCCGGTCGCTTTGCGCATCATGCGGCGGTCAGCAGGATCTTCCCGAAATGGGCGTTCGCCCGCATGTGTTCGTGGGCCGCCGGGACGTCGTCGAGGGTGAAACTCCGGTCGATGGGCAGGGACAGGGCGCCGGACTGCACCGCGTCCCACAGGTCCTCGCGCACGCGCTGCACGATGGCCCGCACCTCGTCCACCGTGCGGGTGCGGAAGGTCACGCCGATGTAGTCGATCCGGCGGGCGGCGTGCCGGTCGAAGTCGAAGGCCGCCGTTGTGCCGCCGAGACGCCCGACATTGACCATCCGCCCGCGCACCGCGGTGACCGTCATGGTGGGGTTGACCAGCGGGCCGGAGACCATGTCGACCACCAGATCGACGCCCTGCCCGCCCGTCGCCGCCAACACCGCGTCGGTCCAGCCCTCCTGCCGCGCGTCGAGCGCCAGGGTGGCGCCGAAACCGGCGAGCCGACCCCGCCGCTCCGCGTCGGACGAGGTGCCGACGATCACCGCGGCACCCTTCAGCCGCGCGATCCGCAGGGCCATCAGCCCGACCGCCGAGCTGGCGCCCTGGACCAGCACCGCCTCCCCCGCCCGCAGGCGGCCGTTGGTCACCAGCGCGTCGTGCGCCGTCATCAGAGCCAGCGGCAGCACCGCCGCTTGGGCCACGTCGAGCCCGCCCAGCGGCAGGGTGCGGCCCATGTCGGCCACCGCGTATTCCGCGTAGCCGCCGCCGGTGCACATCACCAGGTCGCCGGGGCGGAAGCCGGTCACGGCGTCCCCTGCCTCCACCACCTCGCCGGCCCATTCCATGCCGACCGGCTTGCCGAGGGATTTCGGGTCGGCGACGCCGGCCCCGCGCGCGGCGTCCAGGTCGGCCCGGTTCAGCCCGGCGGCGGCGACGCGCACCAGCACCTGCTCCGGACCCGGCACCGGCCGCGGAACCTCCCGCACCGCCACGCCATCGGGTGTGGAGACACCCGCCTTCATCGTCCCGGTCATCGCCGCTCCTCCCCTTGTCCTCAGTTGGCCATCATGGTCCGCGGCAGCCACAGGACGAGGTCCGGAAAGGCCACCAGGATCGTGATGATGATGATGTGCGCGATGAAGTGCGGCAGGGAACCGCGGAAAATCTCCTGCACCGGTCTCCCCGAGTAACGCGCGACCACGAAACAGTTCAGCCCGACCGGGGGCGTGATCATGCCGACCTCCGCCGTGACGATCTTGACGATCCCGAACCACAGGGGATCGAAGCCCAGGCTCTTGACCAGCGGCAGCACGATGGGCACGGTCAGCACGAGGATGGCGATCTGGTCCATGAACATGCCCAGCACGATGTAGCCGCACAGGATCAGCGCCATGATCACCCAGCGCGAGACCTCCAGACCGCCGACGAAGGCCACGAGGTTGTGGGTCACCTGGGTGAGGGTGAAGAAATAGCCGAAGATGTGGGCGCCGAGCAGGATCATCACGATCATGCAGGTTCCGTGAGCCGACCGGCGCAGCACCCGCAGCAGCGCCGGCGGCGTCACCCTGCCATACCATGCGGCGATGGCGAGCGCCCCGGCAGCCCCCAGCGCGGACGCCTCGGTCGGGGTGGCGAAGCCCGTGTAGATCACTCCGGTGACCGATCCGAACAGCAGCACCATCGGGCCGACCACCCGGAGCCACGCGAATTTCTCGCGCCAGGAGACGGGCCGCGCCGGCGGTGCGCGCGAGGGGTCCAGCAGCACCAGCGTGTAGACGGTCGCCATGATCGTCAGCATCACCAGGATGCCGGGGATGACGCCGCCGATCAGCAGCGCGCCGATGTTGACCTCGGCCAGCAGGCCGTAGATCACCAGCGCGACGCTGGGCGGGATCAGCATCGCCAGCGTCCCCGAGATCGCCACCACCCCGCCGGCCATGGCCGGCTCGTAGCCCTGCCGCAGCATGGCGGGAAGGCTGGTCGCCGACAGGGTGGCCGCCGACGCGGTGCTGGTGCCGCAGATGGCGCCGAACCCCGCACCCGCCAGCGCCGTCGCCATGGCGAGGCCGCCGCGCACCCGGCCCATCCAGGCGGCGGTCGCCTTGAACAGGTCGTCGGCCACGCCGCTGAGCAGCACCAGCTCCGCCATCAGCAGGAACATCGGGATGGTGATCAGTTCATAGGCGCTCACCGTGGACAGCGGTGCGGTCTGGAGGATACCCGTCAGCATCGACATGCCGCCGACGAGCCACAGCCCCAGCGCACCGGCCGCCGCCATCGCGAAACCAACCGGCGTGCCGATGGCGAGAAGCAGGAACAGCGTTCCAAGTCCGATGGCGACGATCATTCGAAGCCCATCCCTTCATGACCTTGCGGGCGACCGAACCGGACGATCTCCCGCCCGGTGGCGAGGTTCAGCAGCCGCCCAACCAGCACCAGGGCGAGGCGGAGCGCCAACAGCCCGCAGCCGAGCGGGACGAGCGCCTGCGCCGGCCAGGTCGGCCAGCCGATGGCCCCGGACAGCACGTCGCCCGAGACGAAGGCGTCGATCGTGCGCCGCGTGCCGGCCTCGGCGATCAAGGCGAAGACCACCAGCCCGACCGAGGCGGTGACCACCTCCGTCACGCCGACGGCCTTCGGCGGCAGTGTCTTCTGAAGGATATCGACGTTGACGTGCGCGCCGGCGGAGTAGGTCCCGGCCAGGGAAAAGAAGAAGACCCCCGCGACGAGGTAGATGGAGATGAGGTCGTAGGCCCAGGACAACGGGCTGTTGAACGCGTAACGGAGAATCGTGTCGCAGACCACGACGGTCATGATCATCAGCATGGCGGCGGCGGCCAGCCAATCGAACACGGATTCGATCCGTGCCAGCAGTCTCGACAGCGTGGGCATGGCGTCGCGGGCTCCCCAACAAGCTTGCGGCCGGGCGCGCGGCCGTGGGCACGGCGCGGCGTTGGCGGGCCCGCAATGTGTCTTGCGGACCCGTCGGGTGAGGTTGGGTCAGCGCTGGACGGCGGCGCTGAACTCGGCGAGCGCCTGGCTGCCCTTCTTGCCGCGGCCGTCCAGGGTCTTGGCCCACTGCGCGGCGACGTCCTGCAGCTTCTCGGTGACGCGCTTCTCGAAGGCGTCGGGCATCGCGGTGAACTGGATCCCGGCGTCCTTCAACTTCTGCCGGATCTCCGCGTCCTGCCGTTCCACCGCGGCGCAGGCGCTGGCGTTGATCTCGTCGGCCACCTGCATCATCACCGTCTGCACGGCGGCGGGCAGCCGCTTCCAGGCCTTGTCGCCGATGGAATAGGCGACGATGAAGCTGCCGAAGCGGCCGTTGGCCGTCGAGTATTTCAGGAGCTTCTGGACGTCGTAGGCGATCACGCTGTCGAGCGGGAACAGCACGCCGTCGAGCGTGCCGCGCGACAGCGCCTCGTAGGTCTCGGGTGCCGCCATGCGCACCGGCGTTGCGCCGATGGTCCGCAGCGTCAGGTCCTGCGCCCCGCCGGTCGAGCGCAGCTTCACACCCTTGACGTCCGGCTCGTCGAGCACCGGCGCCTTGATGGTCAGGATCTGGTACTGCGGCAGGGCGATCGCGAGCAGCAGGCGAATCCGGTTGGGCGCGTAGTCCTCCGTCCCCACCACGCCGTTGCGCGCGACCTCCAGATAGGCCCGGGTGCCCTGGCAGCTCGTGGCGAAGGCGCCGGGGAGCATCGCGACCTCCGACGTCACCATCTTGTCGGACACATAGGCCGGCGCGATGTAGCCGATGTCGGCCACCTCGTTCTGGGTCAGCGCCAGCATGTCGGCGGCCTTGCCGAGTTGCTGGCCGGGGTAGTGGTCGAAGGTCACCGCGTTGTCGGTGCGCCTGGTCACCTCGGCCATCCAGGGCTGGATGATGAGCTTCACGAGGTAATGGCCGCTCGGAAAGGAGTCGGCGACGCGCAGCTTGATCGGCTCCGCCTGGGCGGTGGCGCACAGGGCTCCCATCGCGAGGCCAAGAACGGCCGCGCGCAACACTGTCTGCCTCATGGGTTCCTCCACGGGCGCGGCGGCGCCGCGCCGGGTTCAGGTTGGTTGTTCGGCCTGCTTGCGCAGCTCCGTCTTGAGGATCTTGCCGTTGGAGTTCTTCGGAAGGGTGTCGAGGAACAGGTACTCCTTCGGCCGCTTGAAACGGGCGATGTGGGCGTCGCAGAGGCGGTCGAGCTCGGCGCGCGGCAGCGTGCCGCCGCCGCGCAGAGCGATGGCGGCCACCACCACCTCGCCCCAGTCGGGGTGACGGCGCCCGAAGACGGACACCTCCGCCACCGCCTCGTGCCGCAGCAGCACCTCCTCCACCTCGCGGGGGTAGACGTTGGTGCCGCCGGTGATGATCACGTCCTTGGACCGGTCCTTCAGCGTCAGCAGACCTTCCGCGTCGAGCGAGCCGAGGTCGCCGGTGTGCAGCCAGCCGCCGCGCAGGGTCGCTGCGGTGGCGTCGGGGTTGTTCCAGTAGCCGCTCATCACGGTGTCGCCGCGCACCAGCACCTCCCCCACCTCGCCGTCCGGCAGGGTCTCGTCGTCCGGACCGGCGATGCGCACCGACACTACCCCCTGCGGGTAGCCGACCGAGGCGAGCCGCCGGTCGAGGCTGCCGTCGCCGGCATCGACGTGGAAGGCGCGCGGCAGGACGGAGACGGTCATCGGGCTTTCGCCCTGGCCGTAGATCTGCACCAGCCGCGGCCCCAGCACGGCCAGCGCCCGCTTGCAGTCCTCCACATACATCGGACCGCCGCCGTAGATGATGGTCTTCAGGCCTGCCCGCTCGGCGTCGCCGATCACGCCGGCGTCGATCAGGCGGGTGACGATGGTGGGGGCGGCGAAGAAGGCGCAGCCGCGGTGGTGCCGCAGCAGGGACGCCACCTCCGCCGGGTCGAACTTCCCGCTCTCCGGCACCACCTGCGCCGCCATCGCCAAGACGTGCGGCACCATGTACATGCCGGAGCCGTGCGACAGCGGTGCCGGGTGCAGCACGCAATCCTCCGGCGCCGTCGCATCGACCTCCGCCAGATAGCCGAGCGCCATCGCCATCAGGTTCCGGTGCGACAGCACCGCACCCTTTGGCCGTCCGGTCGTGCCGCTTGTGTAGAACAGCCAGGCCGGGTCGCCCGGCAGCACATCGTGCGCGGCCGCCGGATCGGCCCCCGCCAGCGCCCGGTGGTCGGCGCCGCCGACCTCGACCACGGCGGGCTGCGGGCCGTCCATCACGGTCAGCGCCTCGTGCACGGTCGCGGCGAGGTCCGAAGTGGCGAACACCACGCGCGCCCCGGCATGGTCGAGGATGTAAGCGACCTCGCGCGCGTGCAGCTTGGCGTTGACCGGCACGCACACCAGCCCGGCGCGCCAGCAAGCGAAGAACAGCGCGATGTAATCCGGGCAGTTGCGCATCACCAGCGCCACCCGGTCGCCCGGCACCAGCCCGTGCCGCGCCGCCAGCCCGGCGGCGAGGGACGCGGCGTGGCGGGCAAGGCCGCGGTAGCTCCAGACGGGCCGTTCGCCCTCGAAGACGGCGGTCCGGTCGGGACGGAGGCGGGCGGCGCGGGTCAGAAGGGCTTCGATGCTCATGCGGGCAATCCAAGATAGGCAGCCCGAACCATCGGGCTCTCCAGCAATGTGTCCGACGGACCCTGCAACACGACCTCCCCCTGTTGCAACAGGTAGGCGTAATCGACCGACCGCAGGCTGAGTTGCACATTCTGCTCGACCAGCAGCAGGCTGAGCCCGGCGCGGGTGAGGGTCCCCAGGATCTCGAAGATCTCCGACACCACCCGCGGCGCCAGCCCGATGGACGGTTCGTCCAGCACCAGCAGCCGCGGGCGCGTCATCAGCGCGCGTCCGATGGCGACCATCTGCTGCTCGCCGCCCGACAGGGTTCCGGCGCGCTGGCCGGCGCGCTCGCGCAGCCGCGGGAACAGATCGTAGACCCGCGCCAGCCCCTCCTCCCGGTGCTGCTTCGCGGCGCCGAAGGTGCTGGCGGCGACGAGATTCTCCGTCACCGTGCAGTCTGGGAACAGCAGGCGTCCCTCCGGCACGGTGCCGATCCCGGCGCGGGTGCGGTCGGAGACCTTCATCCGCCCCAGCTCCTCGTCGCCCCAGACCACCCTGCCCTGCCGGGTCGGCACCAGCCCGTTGATGGTCTTCACCACCGTGCTCTTGCCGGCGCCGTTGGAGCCGATCAGCGCGACGCGCTGACCGCTCTCGATCACAAGGTCGATGTCGCGGATCACGTCGGCCTTGCCGTAGCCGGCCGACACACGCTCCAGCGTCAGGCGGGTCATGCCGCGCTCCCGAGATAGGCCTCCTGCACCCGCGGGTCGCGCAGCACATCCTGCGTCGTGCCCTCGGCGAGCAGCGTGCCGAAATTGAGGACGATCGAGCGGGCGCACATGCGGCTGATCACGGGCACCGAATGCTCGACCATCACGATGGTGATGCCGCGTCCGTTCAGCGCGACGATCTGGTCGCACAGCGCCGCCGCCTCCGTCGCCGTCAGCCCGGCCAGCATCTCGTCGAGCAGCAGAAGCCGCGGCTCGGTGGCGATGGCCCGCGCGATCTCCAGCCGCCGCATCTCCGCCACGCTCAGCCGCTCCGCGTCGAGATGGGCGAGATGCGCCATGCCGATGGAGCGCAACGCCTCGTGCGCGTGGTGCTCGGCGTCGGCGGTCGCCGGATGGCGGCCATAGGCGGCGACCATCACGTTGCCCAGCACCGTCATGCCCTGGAACGGCCGCACGATCTGGAAGGTGCGGGCCAGCCCCAGCCGGCAGATGTCGTGCGGGTGCAGCCCGTCGATCCGCCGCCCGTCCAGCCCGATCCGGCCGGTGGACGGCTTCAGCGCGCCGGACAGGCAGTTGAACAGCGTGGTCTTGCCCGCACCGTTGGGGCCGATGATCCCGAAGATCTCGCCACGCCACACCGTAAAACAGACGCCGCTCAGCGCCCTGAGCCCGCCGAAGAACTTGCCGAGGTCGGTCACCTCGAGGATGGTGTCGGTCATTGGACGGCGTCCCCTTGCCGGATCGGCTTGCCGCCCAACCGCGGCATAGCGGGGAACCGGGTCTTCAGCCAGCCGCCGAGACCCTGCGGCAGCAGCAGCGCCAGGGTCATCAGCAACACCGCGTAGACGACGATGTTCACCCCGTTGAAGCCGACCCCCATCGCCGTGCGCAGCAGTTCGCCCAGCGGGATCAGCAGCGCCGCCCCCAGCAGCGGACCCCACAGGAGCCCGAGCCCACCGATGATCGAGAACACAAGGAGCTGGATCGAGAGGTCCACGCCCAGCGTCGACCGCGGGTCCACGAAGGCGAAGGTGCTGGCGAAGAAGGCGCCGCCGACGGAGGTGAGCACCGCGCTGACCACGAAGGCGATCAGCTTGTAGCGCATCGCCGGAACGCCAAGCGCCTCCGCCGCTCCCTCGTTGTCGCGCAGCGCGCGCCAATAGAAGCCGGTGCGGCTGCTGACCAGATGCTGGCCGACGAACAGGGTGATCGCCAGGAAGCCCAGCACCATCAGCCCGTAGGGCCACTTTTCCAGGAATTGCAGGTAGAGCAGCGTCTCGTCCTCCGACGGCATCATCATGCCGTCGGAGCGGCCGAGCCAGGGCGTGGCGGAGACCAGCAGGAAGGCCACCTCGCTGAAGGCCAGCGTGGCGATGGCGAAGAAGTAGCCGCGCAGTCCGTAGCGAAAGCACAGCAACCCGATGGCGAGCGCCATCACCGCCGCCAGGACCACCGCCAGCGGCCAGGTGACCAGCGGCGGCAGGCCGAAGCCGATGTGGCCGTAGGCGACGACGTAGGCGCCGATGCCGAAGAACAGCGAGTGGCCGAGCGAGATCAGCCCCGTGAAGCCGGCCATCAGGTTCCAGGCGACCGAGATCGTCCCCATCAGCGCGGTGTGGATGAAGATTTCCATGAAATAGGGGTCGCCGAGGCAGACGGCGAAGATCGCGGCGGCCAGCAGGCTCGGGACGATGGCGGGAAGAAACCGGTTCATGCGCGCGACCCTCCACCGACCGGCATCAGCCCTTCCGGACGCAGCAGCATCACCAGGATCAGCAGCGCGAAGGGCACGGCCGCCGCCACCGACGCGGTGGTCAGCACCCCGGCCACGCTCTCCGCCACGCCGACCAGCAGCGCCCCCAGCAACACCCCGCCGAAGCTGCCCATGCCGCCGACGATGACGATGACGAAGGCCTTCAGCGTGAACAGCGCGCCGATGTGCGGGTTGACGTAGAGCACCGACGCCATCAGCGGCCCGGCGACCCCGAGCGTCCCGATGCCGATCCCCATCGCCCAGCGGTAGGTCCGGCCGATGTCGATGCCGGACAGGGCGGCACCGTCGCGCGACTGCGACACCGCCCGCATGATCAGGCCGAAATCAGTCTTCCGCAGCACGATGTAGAGCCCGATCAGCAGCAGCACGGCGGCGAGTGCGGCGATGGCCTGCGGCATCTGCAGCAGCACCGGGCCGATCCACAGGCTGGCGGTCGAGCGGTCCTGCACGATCAGCAGGTTGTCGGCCTTGAAGACCATCAGGGCGAGATACTGGAGCAGCAGCGACAGGCCCAGCGTGACCGCCATCTGGTTGATCTCCGGCACCCGCATCGCCGGGCGGATCAGCGTCTCGAACAGGCCGACGCCCAGCGCCAGCAGCGCCGGGACGACGAGCACGACCGCGATGATCGGATCGAGGCCGAGATGCGCCCAGGCAAGATAGCCGCCGTACATCGCCAGCATCAGGAACTCGCCGTGCGCGAAGTTGACGACCCGCATCACGCCGAAGACGAGGGTGAGGCCGACCGCGATCAGCGCGTAGATCGCGCCGTTGGTCATCCCACTGAGCAGGGCCTGCAATAGGATCGTGGCTGACATGGACTTCTCCGGAAGGTCGGCGGGGGGGCGTGCGGATCGCTCCCCGCCGGATCCAGGGGCTTCAGCCCTGAAGGGGTGCCGGCGGCTGGGCGGCGACGGCGTCCGGCCACACGGTCACGAACTTGCCGTCGATCACCTGGACCACCACGCAGGTCGCCGGGGACTGGCCCTGCTCGTCGAAGTAAAGCTCCGGCGCCGGCAGCAGCGAGGCGGGGCCGTCCGTGATGCGCAGCGTGCGCAGCGCGTCACGGATCTTGGTGCGGTCGGTCGAGGCGGCGGCGTCGGCCGCCAGCGCCAGCGCGTAGGTGGCGGCGAAGGCCTGCGCCTGGTTGCTGAGCGGCACCTCGCCCGGATAGGCCTCGGCGAACGCCTTCACGAAGGCCTCGCTGGCCGGCTTCTTCAGGTCGGGCGCCCACTCCACCACGCCGAAGGTGCGCTCGGCCGGCTTGCCCGATGCCGCCACGGTCTGGTTCACATGCGCGCCACCGAAGCCGATGTAGAGCGGACGGAAGCTCTGCGCCGCCAGCGCGCGCAGCAGCACCGTGGAATCATCGGCGTAGGCGACGCTGAGGATCGCCGTGGCGCCGCTGGTGCGCAGCTTGGTCGCCACGGTGCTGAAATCTGGCGAGCCGGTGCGGAAAGTCTCGTCGGCGATGATCGGATAACCGCGCCCGGGCATGACCGAGGAGTAGTTGGCGTGCACCGCCTGCCCCGCCGGGCCGTCCTCGGTCGCCAGCGCCACCTTGTCGATGGTCATGCCGTTCTTCTTCATGGTGTCCATGAAGTCGGCGACATACTTGCCGAACCATTTCGCCTTGACGGCGGTGCGGAAGACGTATTTCAGCCCCTGCTCGGTGATCGCGTCGGTGACGGCGCTGGTGATCATGAAGGGGGTGCGGTTGCGGTCGGACACCTGCGCCGCGGGGATCGTGGTGGCCGACGCCCAGGCGCCCGTCAGAGCGCTGACGTTCTCGCGGCTGATCAGCCGCTCCGCCTCGCTGCGCGACACCTCGGGCTTGGACTGGATGTCGCTGACCACCAGCTCCACCTTGGCCCCGCCGAGGCCCTTCAGCCCGCCGGACTCGTTGATCATCTTGGCGGCGAGCTGGTGCGCCTTCAGCATGCGCGCGCCGTCGGAGGCGTGGACGCCGGTCAGCGGCACCAGCACGCCGATCCTGAGCGTGCTGCCCTGCGCCTGCGCGCCCAGCGAAAAGAGCCCGGGTGCGGTGACCGCCGCGCCGCCGAGCAGCAGCGCCTCGCGCCGATTGATCCCCGTCATGTGTCCTCCCGTTGATGATGTGCGTGTGTTTGGTTTGTTTGTTGGTGCCGGCGCCCTCAGGGGCAGAGGATGGCGCGTCCGACGAACTCGCCCCGCCGCAGCCCGACCAGCGCGTCGTTGGCGCGGTCGAGCGGCAGGCGCGTCACCGGAATGGGCTTGATGCGGCCGGCGCGCGCGAGGTCCAGCAGCTCCCGCAATTCCCCGAGGTTGCCGACAAGGCTGCCCAGGATGCGCGCTGCCTTGATCGGGATGAGCGGCAGCGACCAGGGGGCGGTGCCGCCGAACAGGCCGACCATCACCAGCGTGCCGCCCTTGGCGAGGCAATCGAACGCCAGGGCCGCCGACTGCGGGCTGCCGACCAGATCGAGCACCGAGAAGGCCGGCCCGCCCACCGCGGCGGCGATCCGTGCCGCGGCATCGGGCGCACCGCCGTCCACCGCGGCCAGCGCGCCGGCGGCAACCGCCGCCTCCCGCTTGGCGGGGTCGAGGTCCACCACCACGGCCCCGGCGCCATCGAGCGCGCGCAGCACCTGGATGCACATCTGGCCGAGGCCGCCGCCGCCGATGACCACCACCGGCTGGTCCTTGATCTGGGCGCCGAACTTCTTCACCGCGCTGTAGGTGGTGACGCCCGAACAGGCGAGCGGCGCCACGTCGGCCGGATCGAGGTCGCCGATCGGCAGCAGATAACGCGGGTGCGGCACCCGCAGGCACTCGGCGTAGCCGCCGTCGCGGTGCACGCCGATGTAGGCCGCGTTTCCGCAGTAGTTCTCGAAGCCGTTCCGGCAGGTCGGGCAAACGCCGCAGCCGATCCACGGGTAGACCAGATAGCTCTCCCCGATCGCGACGCCTTCGGCGTCCGGCCCGACCGCCATCAGCTCGCCGGCGGTCTCGTGCCCCATGGTGATGGGCGGGGTTACCCCGCGGTCCTTCAGCGACAGCTTCCGGCCCTGGCCGAGGTCGTAGCCGCCCTCCCACAGATGCAGGTCGCTGTGGCAGACCCCGGCCGCCTTGACGCGGATCAGGACCTCCGTGCCGGAGAGCGCGGGCTCCGGCTTCTCGCCGCCCAGCAGCGGTTCCCCGAACTCCTGGATGTAGACGTATTTCATGGCGTCACCGCTGTGGAGGCGTTACCGGGCGAGATAGCCGCCATCGACCGGAAGGGCGACGCCGGTGACGTAGGAGGAGTCGTCCGAGGCCAGCCACAGGCCGGCGTGCGCGATTTCCGACGGGCGTCCGACGCGGCCCAGCGGAATGGCGGCCAGCAGCTTGCGCTCGTTCTCCGCCGCCTGGGCCTTGTCGTCGCTGCGCGCCACGAAGCCGGGGAGCATGGGGGTGTCGATCGGGCCGGGGCAGATCACGTTGACGCGGATGCCGTCTGGCGCGAAGCGCTGGGCCAGCGATTTGGTGAGGCCGACCACGCCGAACTTGGCCGCCGAATAGACCGGGCTGAACATCGAGCCGACGAGGCCGGAGACCGACGCCGTGAAGATCAGCGACCCGCCGCCGGCGGCGCGCATGTGCTTCGCCACCTCGCCGGCCGCGATCACCGCGGAGGTCAGGTTCAGCCCGATGGCCAGCTCGTATTCGTCGAGATCCAGGTTCTCGACCGAGGCCGGCCCGGGAATGCCGGCGTGCGCCCACAGCACGTCGACGCCGCCCAGCCGCTCCGCCGCCGTGGCGACGCTTGAGCGGGCACCCTCCACCGTGGACAGGTCGGCCACGATGGGGATCACCGCGTCGCCGGTCGAGCCGGCGAGGTCAGCCAGCCCCGCCTCGTTGATGTCGATGGCGGCGACGGTGGCGCCTTCGCGCGTGAAGAGTTCGACCGCCGCCTTGCCCATGCCCGACGCCGCCGCGGTGATGACCACCCGTTTGCCCTTGAGACGCATGTCTTCCCTCCCCCCGTCGCTTATTGCGCGTAGCTGTCCGGAAAGCGCCCGGTGGTGCTGATCACGGTGGTGCGCGTTTCCAGGTAATTGTCGAGCGCCTCGATGCCGTTCTCGCGGCCCCAGCCGCTGCTCTTGAAGCCGCCGTAGGGCGTGGACCAGCGGATGTAGCGATAGGTGTTCACCCACACGATGCCCGCCTCGATGCGTGCCGACACCCGGTGGGCGCGCCCGACGTCGCCGGTCCACAGCCCGGCGCACAGGCCGTAGGTGGTGTCGTTGGCGATCGCCACCGCCTCGTCCTCGCCGTCGAAGGGGATGATCGAGGCCACCGGCCCGAAGATTTCCTCCCGCGCGATGCGCATGCGGTTGTTCACCCCGGCGAACACGGTGGGCTCCACGAAGAAGCCGTCGGCGAACGCCCCGGCGTCGAGCCGCCGGCCGCCGGTGACGAGCTGCGCCCCCTCCTCCCGGCCGATGTCGATGTAGGACAGGGTTTTGGCGAGCTGCTCGGCGTGTGCCTGCGGCCCCATGTGGGTGGCATCCTCCAGCGGCATGCCGACGCGCACACGGGTCGCCCGCTCGGCGAAGGCCTCCACCACGCGGTCGTAAATGGGCCGCTCCACCAGCACCCGCGAGCCCAGCGCGCAGCTCTGCCCGCACACCGACCAGGCCGAGGAGGTGGCGGCGTTCATCGCCTGCTCCAGGTCGGCGTCCTTGAAGATGATGTGCGGGGACTTGCCGCCCAGCTCGAAGGAGAAGCGCTTCAGCGTCTCCGCCCCGTTGCGCAGGATGGCCTTGGCCGTGCGCCCCTCGCCGGTGAAGGCGATCTTGTTGACGCCGGGGTGCGCCACGAGATGCGCCCCGGTGTCGTGGCCATAGCCGGGAACGACGTTGAGGACGCCCGGCGGCAGGCCGGCCTCCTGCGCCAGCCGGGCCAGCTCCAGCGCGGTGACCGGGGTCTGTTCGGCCGGCTTCAGCACCACCGTGCAGCCGGCGGCCAGCGCCGGGCCGACCTTCCAGGCGGTGGTCAGCATCGGCGCGTTCCACGGCGTGATCGCGCCGACCACGCCGACCGGAACCCGCGTGGTGAAGCAGTGGACAGCGTCGTCGATCGGGATCGTCCGGCCCGACAGCTTGTCCGCCAGCGAGGCGAACCACTGGTACCATTGGTAATGCGCGGCGATGTCGGCGCGCGTCTCGCGGATCGCCCGGCCGGAATCCCGCGTCTCCAGCACCGCCATCTCGGCGGCGAAGTCCCGGTAGAGTTCCGCGAAGCGGCGCAACAGGGCGGCGCGCTCCGCCCCCGGCATCCGCCGCCACGGCCCCTCGAACGCCTCGCGCGCCGCACTCACCGCCCGGTCGATGTCCTTCGGGCCGCCGAACGCGACGGCGGCCCAGGGGTGCCCGGTCGACGGGTCGATGCTTTCGACGATGCCGCCGTCGACGGGCGCCACCCATTCACCGCCGATGAAGAGGTGCGGGTAGCGACGCAGTCCACCGTCGCCAGGGCCGCCGTTCAACGTGTCTGTCACGGAAAGCGCGTCCTTCATTCAATATGGTGATCAGTATGTACACGGTGGTGAACTCACCTGTCAAGCTGCCGGGCCGGAAAATCAGCAATCCACGCGATTTGCTCTAATACCTGATTCTTCGCGATTTTTTGAAGAATGCCCAATCTATGGGTTCAGCGTGCGTCGCGAAATTCCATCCCGCAACGCACAAAAACCAAACACCAACGGCACGAACCTTTGTGCAAGAAACGCCTTGCACATGGACTAAAAATCCCTGTATATGAATTTTAGCGCAGCGCCGAGCTGCGTTCACATCATCACGTCACGCCTGGGGAGTTGGGATGGGGCCGCTGGCAGGAACCAAGATCATCGATCTGACCTCCGTCCTGATGGGGCCGTCCGCCACGCAGATGCTGGGCGACATGGGGGCCGACGTCATCAAGGTGGAATCACCGGACGGGGATCTTGTGCGGCAGATCGGGCCGCAAAGGAACGCCGGCATGGGGGCGATCTTCCTGAACGCCAACCGCAGCAAGCGGAGCATCTGCCTGGACCTGAAGCAGCCGGCCGGCCGGGAGGCGCTGCTGCGGCTGGCCGACGATGCGGACATCCTCACCTACAACATCCGCCCGCAGGCGATGACCCGCCTGGGCCTGGATTACGAGACGCTGGCGGCACGCAACCCGCGGCTGATCTACGCGGGGCTGTTCGGCTTCGGGCAGGACGGCCCCTACGCGGCCCGGCCCGCCTACGACGACCTGATCCAGGGTGCCTCGGTCATGTCCGCGCTGATCGCGCGCGCCGGCGACGGCACGCCGCGCTACGTGCCCACCGCCATCGCCGACCGCGTGGTCGGGCTCGCCGCGGTCGGGGCGATCTGCGCCACGTTGGTGAACCGTGACCGGACGGGGCTCGGCCAGCGGGTCGATATCCCGATGTTCGAGACGATGGTGAGCTTCGTCCTCAGCGACCATCTGAGCGGGCTGACCTTCGAGCCGCCGCTCGACGGTGGCGGCTACGCGCGCCAGCTCTCGCCGGAGCGGCGCCCGTACCGGACCCGCGACGGCTACATCTGCGCGGTCATCTACACCGACAAGCAGTGGACGAATTTTCTGAAGGCGATCGGCCGGGAGGATTTGCCGGCCAGCGACCCGCGCTTCGCCAGATTTGCCGACCGGCAGAAGCATGTCGACTTCGTCTACGGCGAGTTGGCCCTCATGTTCACCGAGCGCACCACCGCGGAGTGGATGGAGCTGCTCGACCGGGCCGACGTGCCGGCGATGCCGATGCACGATTTCACCAGCATCCTCGACGATCCCCATCTGACACGGACCGGCTTCTTCCAGACCCACGAGCACCCGACCGAAGGGCCGGTGCGCGCCATGCGGATGTCGGCGAGCTGGTCGCGCACCCCGGTGGCCATCCGGCAACTCGCCCCCCGCAAGGGCGAGCACGGCCTCGACATCCTGCGCGAAGCCGGGTTCGGGGAGGACGAGATCGCCGCCCTTCTTCTGCAACACGCCATGACCGTCCCGGCCCAGGCGGCTGGGGCCGACGCCGACCTCTGACGGAGCACAGCACCGATGGATTTCAGACTGACCGCGGACCAGGAGGCGATGCGGGACGCCATCGCCGCCATCTGCAAGCGCTTCGGCGACGACTACTGGCTGAAGCGCGACCGCGACGGCGGGTTCCCGGACGACTTCTACGCCGCCTTCGCCGACAACGGCTGGCTCGGCATCTGCATCCCGGAGGAGTATGGCGGCTCCGGCCTCGGCGTCACCGAGGCGTCGGTGATGATGCGGACCATCGCCGAGTCCGGTGCCGGCATGTCGGGGGCCTCGGCGCTCCACATCAACATCTTCGGCCTGAACCCGGTGGTGGTCCACGGCACCGAGGAGCAGAAGCGGCGCATGCTGCCGCCGATGGTGCAAGGCAAGGAAAAGGCCTGCTTCGCTGTGACCGAGCCCAACACCGGGCTGAACACCACGCAGCTCAAGACGCGCGCCGTGCGCAAGGGCGACTGCTACGTCGTCGATGGGCAGAAAGTGTGGATCTCGACCGCCCAGGTCGCCGACCGCATGCTGCTGCTGGCCCGCACCACGCCCTTGGAAGAGGTGAGCAAGCCGACCCACGGGCTCAGCCTTTTCTACACCCGCTTCGACCGCGACCGCATCGATGTGCGGGTGATCGACAAGATGGGCCGCAAGGCGGTGGACTCCAACGAGCTGTTCATCGAGGGGCTGGAAATCCCCGAGGAGGACCGCATCGGCGAAGAGGGGCGCGGCTTCGAGTACATCCTGCACGGCATGAACCCGGAGCGGGTGCTGATCGCGTCGGAAGCGGTCGGCATCGGCCATCTGGCGCTCGCCCGCGCCACCGCCTACGCCAAGGACCGCGTCGTCTTCAACCGGCCGATCGGCCAGAACCAGGCGATCCAGCACCCGCTGGCCCGCAACTGGATGGAGCTGGAGGCCGCCTGGCTGATGATCATGCGCGCGGCCTGGGAGTATGACAGCGGCCTGCCCTGCGGGGCCAGCGCCAACGCTGCCAAGTATCTGGCCGGCGAGGCCGGCTTCAACGCCTGCCAGCAGGCGGTGATGACGCATGGCGGCTTCGGCTACGCCAAGGAGTACCACGTCGAGCGCTACCTGCGGGAGGTGATGATCCCGCGCATCGCGCCGATCAGCCCGCAGCTCGTCCTCTGCTTCATCGCCGAGAAGGTGCTCGGCCTTCCCAAATCCTACTGAGGGCGGGATGGACGGCCTGCCCTCCTCGATGGACCCTGTGGATCTCGCCCGCTTCATCCGGGCGGGCGACCGCGTCCTGTGCGGCCAGGGCTGCGCGGAGGCTGTGGCGCTGACCGGCCGGCTGGCGGAGGTGCGACGGCAGGTCGGGCCCTTCGAGCTGTTCGTCGGCCCCGTCTTCTCCGACAGCTTCGCCGACGCGCCGGCCGGCGGCCTGCGCTTCGCCAGCTACGGCGCCATGGGGCGGGCGGCGCGGCTGGCGCGGGTCGGGGTGCTGGAGGTCTGGCCAATCCATTACGGCACGCTCGCCGCCGGCTTCGCCGACGGCACCATCCGGGCCGACGTGGTGTTGCTCCAGCTCGCTGCCGGACCCGCGGGCTACGGCGCGGCACTCGCCAACGACTACACGGTGGCGGCCGCGCGCCACGCCCGCTGCGTCGTCGCTGAGGTGAACCGCCGGGCGCCCTGGTGCCACGGCGCCGAGCTGGATCCGGCCATCCGCATCGACGCGCTGATCGAGACCGACCGCGATCCGGTGGGGCTCGCTCCGGCCGCTGTGGGCGAGGCGGAGCGCGCCATCGCCCGCCACGTCGCCGCCCTGGTGCCCGACGGTGCGACGCTGCAGATCGGCATCGGCGCCATCCCCGACGCGGTGCTGTCCGAATTGGGCGGGCACCGCGACCTCGGCATCCACTCCGGCCTGATCGGGGACCGCGTTGTCGACCTGATCGAGGGCGGGGCGGTGACCAACGCCGTCAAGGCGGTCGATCCGGGGCTGACGGTCAGCAACACCGCCTTCGGCACCGAGCGGCTGTTCCGCTTCATCGACAGGAATCCGGCGGTGCACCTCCGTCCAGCCTCGCACACCCACGCGCCCGCGGTGCTGGCCGCGCAGCCCCGGATGACCGCGATCAATTCGGCCATCGAGGTGGACCTGTCCGGGCAGATCAACGCCGAGCGGGCGGACGGCGCGCCGGTCGGCGGAGTGGGTGGTCTCGTGGACTTCACCCGCGGGGCGCGGGCCTCGCAAGGCGGTCGTGCCATCGTGGCGCTCCGCTCGACCGACCGCAGCGGCGCCATCAGCCGAATCGTTCCGCGGGTCGCTGCGGTGACGGTCGCGCGCAGCGACGTCGATACGGTGGTGACCGAGCATGGCGTCGCCGAACTCGCCCATCTCGGGCCGGCGGCGCGCGCGCGCGCGCTGATCGCCGTCGCCGCCCCGCAGCACCGCGACGCTCTCGCCCGCAGCCTCGGTGAAGGAGCCGCCGCATGACCGCCGACGCACAGCCCCGCCCCGGCCCTCTGTCCGGACTACGCGTCGTGGAGTTCGCCGGCATCGGCCCCGGCCCCATGGGCGCCATGATGCTGGCCGACCTCGGCGCCGAGGTGGTGTCGATCGACCGGCCGGAGCCGAGCGGCAACGGCATTCCGCGCCCGGTCGCCTTCGACGTCACCCGCCGTGGCCGGCGCTCGGTGGCGCTCGACCTGAAGCGGCCGGAGGCTGTGGCCTGCGCGCTCGATCTGGTGGCGAAGGCCGACGCGCTGATCGAGGGGTTCCGCCCCGGCACCATGGAACGGTTGGGGTTGGGGCCGGCGGACTGCCACGCGGTGAACCCGCGCCTCGTGTATGGGCGGATCACCGGTTGGGGGCAGGACGGGCCACTCGCCCGCACGGCCGGGCACGACCTGACCTACATCGCGCTGACCGGGGCGCTCGCCTCGATCGGCCGCGCCGGGCAGCCGCCGACGGTGCCGCTCAACCTGATCGGCGACTATGGCGGCGGTGGCCTGCTGCTCGCTTTCGGCATCGTCTCGGCCCTGTGGGAGGCCCAGCGGTCGGGCCGCGGGCAGGTGGTCGATGCGGCGATGGTGGAGGGGGGGGCGACCCTGATGACCAGCCTGTTCGGGCTCGCCGCCGCCGGCCTGCACCGGCCGGAGCGAGGCACCAACCTGCTGGATTCCGGCGCCCCGCATTACGACACCTATCAATGCGCCGACGGCGAATGGATCGCGGTGGCTCCCATCGAGCCGAAATTCCGGGAGATTCTGCTGACGCGGATCGGCTTCGATCCGGCGAGCTTCCCGGACCTGGACGACCCGGCGCAATGGCCGCAAGCCCGCGCCCTGCTGACGGCCCGTTTCGCCGAGCGCGACCGGGCGGCGTGGTGCGCCCTGCTGGAAGGCACCGACGCCTGCGCGGCGCCGGTGCTGGCGGTCGCCGACGCGCCGCACCACCCCCACGCGGTCGCCCGCAACGCCTTCATCGAGGTCGGCGGCGTCGTGCAGCCGGCGCCGAGCCCGCGGTTCAGCCGCACCCCGGCCGGCACCCCGACCCCGCCGGAGGCGCCGGGCCGGAGCACCCGCGCGGTGCTGGCTGACTGGGGCATGGCACCCGATCGCATCGCCCGGCTGGAACGGCAGGGCGTCATTCCAACCACGCCGGTTCCCGGCCAACCGACACCAGAATCCTGAGGAGGAGAGCACCCATGGCCGGTCTGTACTACGAGGATTTCCAGGAAGGTCAGGTCTTCGAACACGCGATCTCGCGGACGGTGACCGAGCAGGACAACCTCAGCTTCAGCCTGATGACCCACAACCCGCAGCCGCTGCACATCGACGCCGATTTCTCCAGCCGGACGGAATGGGGCAAGCCGCTGTTCAACAGCCTCTACACGCTGGGCATCATGATCGGGATGAGCGTGCAGGACACCACGCTCGGCACCACGGTGGGCAACCTGGGCATGAGCGACGTGCGCTTCCCCAAGCCGGTCTTCCACGGCGACACGCTGCGTTCGCGCACGACGGTGGTCTCCAAGCGGCTCAGCAAGTCGCGCGGCGATGTCGGCCTTGTCGAGTTCGAGCACGCCTGCACCAACCAGCGCGGCGAGGTGGTCGCCATCTGCCGGCGCATGGCGATGATCTACCGGCGCAAGGACGCCGCCTGATGCGCAGCTTCCTGTTCGTGCCCGGCGACAGCCCGCGCAAGTTCGCCCGCGCCCGCCAGACCGCCGCCGACGCTCTGATCCTCGACCTGGAGGACGCCGTCGCCGCCGATGCCAAGCCCCAGGCGCGGCTGGACACCGCCGCGATGCTGGCGGAGGAGCGCGGTCAGCAGCGGCTGTTCGTCCGCGTCAACGCGTTCGACACCGGCCTGACCGCCACCGATCTGGCCGCGGTGATGCCGCATGCCCCGGACGGGATCGCGCTGCCGAAATGCAGCGGGCCGGAACAGGTCCAGCGGCTCGACCATATGCTGGAGGCGCTGGAGGCCGCCCATGGGCGGGAGCCCGGCAGCACCCTGATCCTGGCGATCGCCACGGAGACCGCCGAATCGCTGTTCGGCCTCGGCCGCTACAAGGGCTGTAGCCCGCGCCTGTGGGCGCTCATGTGGGGGGCGGAGGATCTTTGCGCCTCGTTGGGGGCGACGACGAACCGCGACGGCGACCGGCTGCTCGACAGCTTCCGCCTCGCCCGCACCCTGTGCCTCGCCGGGGCGGCGGCGGCCGGTGTCGTCGCCGTGGACACGGTGGCGACCACGCTCGACGATCTGGAGGCGGTGGCGCGCGAGGCCCGCGAGGCCCGGCGCGACGGTTTCCAGGCGAAGATGGTCATCCACCCCAAGCATGTGGACGTGGTCAACGCCGCCTTCCGGCCGAGCGACCGCGACATCGCCTGGGCCACGCGGATCGTCGAAGCCTTCGAAGCCGGGACGACCGGCGTTGTCCGGCTGGACGGCCAGATGATCGACAAGCCGCACCTGCGCGCGGCGGAGAAAATCCTGGCTTCGGCCGGGCTGAAATAGCATGAACAAGCGCGCGTCATGTGAAACCGGGTCGAGATGAGCATGCAAGTCAAGCAGGCCGCCAACGTCGTGGAACTCCTGGAGTTTTTCGCAAAGCGGCAACGGCCGGCAACGCTTGCGGAAATCTCGGAGGAGCTGGGATGGCCGCGTTCCAGCACCTTCAACCTGATCGGCACACTGGCCGAGAAGGGGTATCTCTACGAGCCCAGGGCGCGCGGGGGCTATTACCCGAGCCCCCGCTGGTCCAGCATCGTGCGCGCCATTTCCGAGGCCGAGCCGCTGCCGGAGGCGGCCATCCAGCTCGTGGCCGAGGTCGCCGCCGACACCGGCGAGACCACGGCCATCGGCGCGCCCGCCGGGATCTCGGCCATCTTCATCCATGTGGTGGAGTCCACGCACTCGATCCGCTACTTCGCGAAGATCGGTCATAAGCTGCCGATCCACGCCACCTCGACCGGCCGCGCCATCCTGGCGCAGTACAGCCCGGCGGAGCGCCAGTCCATCTATCGCAAGATCAGCTTCGAGAAATACGGCGAGACCACGCCGACCAGCATCGACGCGGTGGAGGCCGAGCTGCGGCGCTCGGCCGAACGCGGGTGGCACCAGAGCAACGCCGACTACAGTCCCGATCTGGTGGGTGTCGCCCTGCCTCTGCCGATCCACGGCAAGCGCCATTCGGTGGTCGTTGCCGGCCCGATGTTCCGCTGCTCGGCGCGCGTGCCGCAGATCGCCGACACGCTGAAGCGGGCCGTCGCCCGCTTCGCCGGCGACCTCGACCTCCGGTATTGAGGCGCCGCTCCTGTCTGAAAGCCCCAGCCGTCCCGCCAGTCCGGAGCTGTCCGTATGAACCGTTCAGACACCGCCGACGACGCCGACGTCCTCCGCGATCTTCTGCACCGCCGCTTCAGTTGCCGGGCCTTCCGTCCGCAGTCGGTGCCGCGGCCGGTGATCGAGCGAATCCTGGCGCTGGCCCAGCGCACGGCCAGTTGGTGCAACACCCAGCCCTGGCGTGTGCACGTTACCTCCGGCCCCGGGACGGAGCGGCTGCGCGAGCGCCTGTACCGGCACGCGGCGTCGGGCGCGGAGCCGGTCTCCGACCTGCCCTGGCCGCGCGAGTTCCGCGGCGTCCATCTCGACCGCCGTCGCCGGTCCGGCTTCGGGCTCTACGAGGCCGTGGGCATCGCGCGTGGCGATATGGCGGCGCGTGCACGGCAGGGGCTGGAGAATTTCCGGCTGTTCGGTGCCCCGCACGTGGCGGTGATCACCTCGGACGAGGCGCTGGGTGTGTATGGCGCGATCGATTGCGGCGGCTATGTCGCGAACTTCCTGCTGGCGGCCGAGGCCTGCGGCGTGAGTGCCTGTCCCCAGGCGGCTCTGGCCCACCATTGCGACGTGCTGCGGGAGGAGCTGGGCGTGTCGGCCGAGCGGGTGATCGTGTGCGGCATCTCCTTCGGCTACGCCGACCCCGAACACCCGGCCAACCGCTTCCGCACCGAACGCGCCGCGTTGGACGAGGCGATCGACTGGGTCGACGAGTAGGCCGCATCACACCGGCGATCCCGCGGCGAAGGAGTCATCTAACATGGCGGGCGCGCTCGACGGGGTCCGGGTCATCGATCTGACGGGCATCGGGATGGGGCCGATGGCGACCCAGCTTCTGGGCGACATGGGCGCCGACGTGATCAAGGTCGAATCGCCTGGCGGCGACCTGTTCCGGCATGTGACGCCACGGCGGAACGAAGGCATGAGCCATGCTTTCCTCAACCTCAACCGCAACAAGCGCAGCGTCGTGATCGACCTGAAGACGCCTGCGGGCGTCGAGCATCTGCTGCGCTTGCTGGACGGGGCGGATGTGCTGATCTCCAACCTGCGCCCGCAGGCCATGCGGCGGCTGGGCCTCGACCCGGCGACGCTGCAAGGGCGCTTCCCCCGCCTCATCCAGTGCGGCTGTTACGGCTTCGGGGACGCGGGCCCCTACGCCGGGCGCCCGGCCATCGACGACACCATCCAGGCCGCCAGCGGCCTTGCGTGGCTCCAGGGGCGGACCGGTGGGCGCGAGCCCGCCTACGTGAACACGGTGGCCGCCGACAAGGTGGTCGGGCTGTACGCCGCCAACGCGATCACCGCCGCGCTGTACGCGCGCGAACGCACCGGCAAGGGACAGGCGATCGAGGTGCCGATGTTCGAATGCATGGTCGCCTTCACCGTCGCCGAACATTTGTCGGGCCGGACCTTCGTCCCGCCACTGGGCGAGGCCGGTTACGACCGGCTTCTGAACGAGCACCGCCGGCCGTTCCGCACCAGCGACGGTCACATCAGCGTGGTGCCCTACACCGACGCGCAATGGCGGCGCTTCTTCGAACTGAGCGGCCATCCGAAAATGGCGGAGGATCCGCGCTACCGTTCGGCCAGCGACCGCAGCCGGCATTTCCCGGAGCTGTACCGGTTCGTCGGCGACGTGATCCGGCTGGACAGCACGGAAGTCTGGGTGCGCCGGCTGGAGGACAGCGACATCCCCTTCTCGACCGTCAACTCCATCGACGCTCTTCTGACCGACCCGCATCTGCAGGCCGTGGGCTTCTGGCGGGAGGTCGAGCACCCCACCGAGGGCACCATCCGGCAGGCCGGCTTTCCGGTCGGCTTTTCCGCCACGCCAGCCGACGTGCGGCGCCACGCACCGTCCCTCGGCGAACACACGGACGAGGTTCTGGGCCGCACGCCCGATACCGGGGACCCGCCGAATGCGTGACCGTCGTCACCGAAATCCGCGGTCAATACTAAAACAATGTTGATATTTCCTGATCTGTTGGTATGTTTGTGGAAGAAGCAAACAGCCGCAACAGGCAGGGTGCATCATGACGGGCGTACAGGTCGCCGGGGTCGGCATGACCCATTTCTGCAAGCCGGGGGCGAGCCCGCCCTTCACCGATATGGCGCGGGAGGCGATCATCGCCGCGCTGGAGGATGCGGGCCTGACGATGGCGGATGTCGGCCACGTCATCGCCGGCTACATGTACGGCGACACCACGTCGGGCCAGCGGGCCGTCTACGAGGTGGGGATCACCGGCGTGCCGGTGGTCAACGTGAACAACGCCTGCGCCACCGGTTCCACCGCCCTCTACCTCGCCCGCCGGATGATCGAGGCGGGTGCCGCCGACGTGGCGCTGGCCGTCGGCTTCGAGCAGATGCCGCGTGGCGCCATCGACCGCAGCTTTCCGGGCTGGCCCGACCCGTGGGGGCCGTCGCTGGCCGCGACGCAGGCGGTGGAGGGGCCGTCCGACGCGCCCTTCGCCTGCCAGCTCTTCGGTGGCGCGGCGCGCGAGTACATGGAGCGTACGGGCTGCTCGCTGGAAACCCTCGCCGAAATTCAGGTGAAGGCCCGCCGGCACGCCGCTGCCAACGAGCACGCCATGTTCCGGGCACCGCTCACGGTCCGGGAAATCCTGGACTCCGCACCGGTGGTCGGCCCGCTGACCCGGCTGATGTGCTGCCCGCCGACCTGCGGTGCGGCGGCGGCGGTGCTCTGCTCCGACGACTTCATGCGCCGGCGCGGGCTGTCAGGCGTGTCGATCCGCGCCCAGGCGCTGGTCAGCGACAGCCCGGACGTGTTCACCGCCGGCAGCCCCATGAAGCTGGTCGGCGTCGACATGGCGCGCCGCGCCGCCGATCAGGTCTACGAGGCGAGCGGCGTGGACCCCCGCGACATCCGCGTCGCCGAACTGCACGACTGCTTCACCATCAACGAGCTGCTCGCCTACGAGGCGGTGCGGCTGGCGCCGGAGGGTGGGGCCGAGCAGTTCGTGCGCGATGGCGACAACACCCATGGCGGACGCTGCGTGACCAACCCGTCGGGCGGGCTGCTGTCCAAGGGCCACCCGATCGGCGCCACCGGACTTGCGCAATGCGCCGAACTCGTCTGGCAGCTCCGCGGGCAGGCGGGCGCGCGTCAGGTGCCGGATGCGCGGCTGGCGCTCCAGCACAATCTCGGCCTCGCCGGCGCCTGCGTCGTCACGCTTTACGAACGCGCTTAGGCTGCTTGGGCTGGTCCCAGGGGAGGTCCGGCAGCGGTTCGCTGAGCTGCCGCCGGTCCTCCTCGGCGATCATGGCGTTGAGCGTCGCCCAGAATCCCAGCACCGCGTCTCTGGGCAACGACTGGTAGGCGCGGCGCACGCGGCGGAACTGTTCCTGGCAGAGCTGGTGATCGAGCGCCGCTCCCTTCGGGGTGAGGTAATGCTGGCGCCGGCGACGGTCGGCGCTGTCGTGGCGCTGCTCGATCAGCTCGGCCTCGATGAGCTGGTTCATCACCCGCGACAGCGCCTGGTTGGTGACGCGCAGGATCGCCAGGATCTCGTTCACCGTGATACCAGGCCGTCGCGCTACGAAGTAGAGCACGCGATGATGCGGTCGCCCGAACCCGTAGTCGGCGAGGATCGCGTCGGCGTCGGCGGCCAGTTCGATATGGCTGAAGAACACCAGCTCCAGCCCGAGCCGGAGCTGCGAGTCCGTCAGGTCCGCCCAATCCTCGGGCGCGTACGCGTGGTCCACCGTGGGCACCGCCATTCTCGTCGAATCCATATCCATGCCATCCACCGCCTACCCTGCCAAACCGCCCCGCCGATGCCAAGCGCCGCGAGTAATAACAAACTCATTGATATAATCATGCGATTTGGTATGTTTGTCCAACATATATAAGGCCGACAGCCTCGGGAGGATACCAAGAATGTTGCGCGTGACCCTGCTCGCCGCCGCCCTGCTCGCATCCGCAACGGCGTTGCCGGCCGCGGCGCAGGACGCCTTCCGCATCGGTGGCGTGCTGCCGCTCAGCGGGGCCTGGGGCATCATCGGCGAGAACATGCGCCGCGGCGCCACCATCGCCTTCGAGGAGCGCGACGGGAAGGTGCTCGGCAAGCCCATCGAGGCGATGTGGGAGGACAGCGAGACCAGCACCCAGGTCGCCGTCCAGAAGACCAACCGCCTTCTGTCGCGCGGCGTGCATCTGATCTTCGGCGAGGTCAGCTCCGGGTCGACGCTGGCGATCATGAAGATGACCGAGCAGCGCAAGGTTCCGCAGCTCATCACCATCTCCGCCGACGACCGCATCACGGGTGCCGACAAGACGCGCTACGCCTTCCGCACCTCCAACTCGGTCGCCATCGAGAACCGGATGCTCGCCGCGTTCGCGTCCATGCGGTCGCTCAAGTCGGTCTACGGGGTGGTCGCCGACTATCAGGTCGGACGCGACATGTGGAAGCTGCTGAGCGAGGACATGGCCAAGAAGGGCATCAAGATCGTCGGCGAGGATTTCACGCCGATCGGCAGCAAGGATTACTCGGTCATCATCGACAAGGTCGCCAAGTCCGGTGCCGACGGCCTGGCGCTGATCGTCGTCGGTGGCGACGTGGTGACGTCGTTGAAGCAGGCCAACGACGTGCGGCTGAAGGACAAGGTGCAGATCTTCGGCACCATGATCATGGACGAGCTTCTGGGTGCGGCCATCGGGCCCGGCTCCATCGGCATCCACTCGACGCTGCGCTACCACTTCACGGAGGACAGCCCGCGCAACCAGCGCTTCGTCGAGGCGTACCGCAAGAAATACGGGGAGTTTCCCAGCCAGTACGCGGGCGAGGCCTATGACGGGATGAGCTGGTTCCTCGATGTGGTCGAGAAGACCGGCGGCTGGGATAAGGAGGCGTGGGTCGACGCCTTCCGCACCAGCACCCGACCGGACTCGGTGGAAGGCGTCAAGCGCATGCGGGCGTGCGACAACCAGGCCGAGCAGATCGGGCTGTTCGGCACCGCGGGCGAGGGCAAGGACCCGCTGCCGGCGGTGACCATGAAGGTCGTCGCCACCTTCCCCGCCGAGGCGCTGTTCACACCCTGCCCCTGATCGGCCACGCCGGCCGGGAAAGACCGACGGATGTCGACATTGCTGATCGGGCTCAGCATCGGGATGCTGCTGTTCATCCTGGCGGCCGGGCTCACCCTCATCTTCGGGATGATGGGGATCATCAACTTCGCCCATGGGGCGCTCTACATGCTGGGCGCCTACGTCGCCTATCAGGTGGTGCAGAGCGGCGGCAGCTTCTGGCTGGCGCTGCTGATCAGCCCGCTGGTGCTGGCTGTCGTGGGCGCGCTGATGGAACGGCTGACGCTGCGGCCGCTCTACGACCGCGCGCACGAGTTCCAGCTCCTCGCCACCTTCGGCGCCATCCTCGTGCTGGAGGAGGCCGTGCGGGTCCTGTGGGGGCTGGACTTCAAGCGGATGGTGGCGCCTGCCGGGCTCGACGGGGCGGTCACGCTGTTCGGGTCGCAGGTCAGCCTGTACCGGCTGTTCGTGATCGGCTTCGGGCTCGCGGTGTCGCTGGCGCTCTTCCTGGTGCTGGAGCGGTCGCCGCTCGGCACGGCGGTGCGGGCCTGCCAGGCCAACGGCGGCATGGCCGCCTGCGTCGGCATCGACGTGGGCCGCGTGCGCACGGCCGTGTTCGCCATCGGCGCGGCGCTGGCCGGGGTGGGGGGCACGGTGGCCGGGCCGCTGCTGCCGATCCAGCTCCAGATGGGCTTCACCATCATCATCGACTGCTTCGTCGTGGTCATCATCGGCGGGCTCGGCAACATCCGGGGCGCCGTGCTGGGCGCCCTTCTGGTCGGCATGACGCGGGCCTACGGGCAGGCCTACGCGCCGGACTGGATCGACGTGGCGACCTACACGCTGCTGATCGCCACCCTGCTCCTGCGCCCGCAGGGGCTGTTCAACCGACGGGAACGGCTGGCATGAGACGAAGGTTCCTGCCCCTGCTGGCGCCGCGCCTGCTGGCGCGGAGTGCGGCGGCGACGGCGCTGTTCGCGCTGGTGCCCATCGTCACCGGTGACGATGCGGCGCTCTATTTCGTCATGCTGGTGATGATCTGGTCGGTGTTCGCGCTGGGCTACGACATCGTGTTCGGCGTGACCGGCATGCTGTCCTTCGGCCACGCCGCCTTCTTCGGCACCGGCGCCTACGCCGCCAGCCACGCCATGATGTCGGCCGGCCTCGGCTTCGGGCCGGCGCTGCTGGCGGCGGCGTTGGCGGGGGCCGCGATGGCTCTTGTGTTCAGCGTCGTGGCGCTGCGGATGTCCGGCATCTATCTGGGACTGACGACCCTGATGCTGGCGGAGCTGGTCTATGTCGCCGCGTCGGTGAAGCTGCGCGCGCTGTCCGGCGGTGCCGATGGCATTCCCGGCGTGCCGCGGCCGATGCCGGGCGGGCTCGACGGCTTCGAGAACGCGGTCTTCTACTGGGTGGTGCTGGGGGTGTTCGCCCTGGCGCTCGCCATGTCGGAAGTGCTGCGCTCCTCGCCGCTGGGGCAGGTTTTGCGCGCGGTGCGGCAGAACCCGGTGCGTGTGGCCCATCTGGGCTTCACCGTGAACCGCTTCCGCATGGCCGCCTTCGCGGTGTCCGGTGCCTACGCGGGGGTGGCCGGGGCGCTGCTCGCCAGCCTGATGATGTATGTCGGCCCGCAGAACCTGCACTGGAAGGTGTCGGGCGACGTGCTGATCATGACCGTGCTCGGCGGCAGCGGCACGCTGCTCGGGCCGGTGCTGGGGGTGGCCGTGGTGGAGGCACTGCGCGAGCTGCTCAGCGCGTACACCCAATACTGGTACGGGCTGGTCGGGCTGATCTTCATCCTGTGCACGCTGTATCTGCCGCAGGGGCTGGTCGGGCTGGGGCCGCGGCTGCGGGCGGTGGCCCTGCGCGCGGGAGGTCGGGCATGACCGCGGTCGCGTCACCCGCCATCGCTTGCGAGGGCGTCACCGTCGCCTTCGGTGACTTCGTGGCGCTGCGCAACGTCTCCCTGGCCTTCGCCCCCGGCCGGCTGGCGGCGCTGATCGGGCCCAACGGCGCCGGCAAGACCACGCTGATCAACGTGTTGTCGGGTCAGATCCGGCCGACCGCGGGCCGGGTCCTGCTCGGCGGGCGCGACGTCACCCGTCTCGCCCCGCACGCCCGCGCCCGAACCGGGCTCGGCCGCAGCTTCCAGATCGTCACGATCTTTCCGGAGATGACGGTGATGGAGAATCTGAGGCTGGGTGCGCAGGCGCGGGCCTTCGGCCTGCAGCCCTTCTGGCGCGCGGTGGACGGTTGGCGCGCGCTGCGGGAGCGGGCGGAGGCTTGCGCGGAGACGGTGGGGCTGGCTGCCAAGCTCCACTCGCCGGCCGGCAGCCTGTCGCACGGCGAGCAGCGGGCGCTCGAACTGGGCCTCACCCTCACCACCGACCCGGCGGTGCTGCTGCTGGACGAGCCGCTGGCCGGGGTCGGGCACAGCGAGATCGACCGTTCCGTGGCGCTGATCGAGCGGGTGCGCCAGGGGCGCACCGTGCTGCTGATCGAGCACAACATGGATGTCGTCATGTCCATCTCCGACGAGGTGGTGGTGATGACCGGCGGCGAGCTGCTGGCCCGCGGCACCCCGGCGGAGATGCGGGCCGACGCGCGGGTGCGCGCCGGCTATCTCGGCGATCGCCAGCCGGCGGGCCAGCCTATGGGAAGGACCGCCTATGCTTGAGCTGTGCGCCGTCGATGCCGGTTACGGCAACGCCCAGGCGCTGCACGGCGTCAGCTTCTCGGTCGGCGCCGGGGAGGCGGTGGCCCTGATCGGCCGCAACGGGGCGGGCAAGAGCACGACGCTGAAGGCGCTCATGGGAATCCTGCCCTGCCGCGCCGGGGACCGGCGCTTCGAGGGGCGGTCCATCGCCGGGCTGCCCGTCCACCGCACGAGCCGGCTCGGCATCGGCTATGTGCCGGAGGACCGGCAGGTCTTCGGCCCCCTCACCGCCGAGGAGAACCTGACCGTCGGCGCCCGCAGCCACCGGCCCGGCCCCTGGACCCTGCGCCGCGTCTACGACCTGTTCCCGCGGCTGGCGGAGCGGCGGCACGCCCGCGGGCAGTCG
>NZ_JABFFR010000030.1 GCF_013423485.1 Azospirillum oleiclasticum | reverse complement strand
GGCTGGCGGAGCGGCGGCACGCCCGCGGGCAGTCGCTGTCGGGCGGCGAGCAGCAGATG
Organism: Azospirillum oleiclasticum; assembly: GCF_013423485.1. GTDB lineage: Bacteria > Pseudomonadota > Alphaproteobacteria > Azospirillales > Azospirillaceae > Azospirillum > Azospirillum oleiclasticum. The sequence continues at coordinate 124,841 of NZ_JABFFR010000030.1, read as the reverse complement.
CTGGCCATCGGCCGCGCGCTGATGGCGAACCCGCGCGTGCTGCTGCTCGACGAACCGACGGAGGGGCTGGCCCCGATCATCGTCGACACGCTGGCCGACGCCATCGCGATCATCAACGGCGAGGGCATGGCGGTGGTGATCGTCGAACAGAACTTCGCGGTTCCGCAACGGCTGTGCCGGCGCTTCGCCGTCATGGAGAACGGGGCGGTGGCCTGGGCCGGCGACACCGCCGCCTTCGCCGCCGACCGCGACCGCATCGACCGTCTGATCGGGGTCTGACCCGACCCGACCCAACACCCAATCCAACCGGAGACGACCGCGATGAGGTTGATCGACTTCTTCGACCGGGGCGTCGCGCTCGACCCGGCGCGCCCCTTCCTGATCGATGACGAGGCCACCCGGACCTTCGCCGAGGTCCAGGCGCAGAGCCACCGGATCGCCAACGGCCTGATCGCCGGCGGTTTTCCCGAGGGCACCAAGGCCGCCGTCTACAGCCCCAACCTCGGCCGCGCCTTCGAATGCATCCTCGGCATCGCCCGGGCCGGCGGCGTCTGGGTGCCGGTGAACGCCCGCAACGGGGTGGACGAGAACGTCCACATCCTCGGCAGCTTCGATGTGGAGGTGCTGTTCTGGCACGGCCAGTTCGACGAGAAGGTGGCGGCCTTCCGCGAGCGCTGCCCCGGCATCCGCCGCTTCCTGCGCATCGACGGCGACGGTCCCGACAGCGTGGCGGCGCTGGTCGACGGCCAGCCAGACCACACCCCGATCCGCGCCTCCGCCCTGGACGCGGTCACCGCCATCTTCCCCACCGGCGGCACCACCGGCCTGCCCAAGGGTGCGGTGTGGACCAACCTGACCTGGATGGCGATGATCGCCAACCTGCACGCCACCCTGCCCAGCGACGTGCCGCCGGTGCATCTGGTGGTGGCACCGATGACCCACGCGGCCGGCGGGCTGGCGATGATGCTGATGGCGTCCGGGGCCACCAACGTCATCCTGCCGGCCTTCGACCCGCTGGCGGTGATGGAGGCCATCGGCCGTTACCGCGTCACCCACCTGTTCCTGCCGCCGACCGCCATCTACATGCTGCTGGCGCACCCCGCCGTGCGTTCCTACGACTACGCCTCGCTGCGCTACCTGATCTACGCCGCCGCCCCGATGTCGGTGGAGAAGCTGAAGGAGGCGATGGCGGTCTTCGGCCCGGTCATGGCCCAGAGCTTCGGGCAGGCGGAGGCGCCGATGTTCTGCACCATCCTGCCGCCGCGCGATCACCTCGTGCTCGGCGACCCGGCGCTGGAGAAGCGGCTGGCGAGCTGCGGGCGGCCCGGCCTGCTGACCCCCGTGGCGATCATGGACGAGGACGGCACCCTGCTGCCGAACGGGCAGGTGGGGGAGATCGTGGTGCGCGGCGCCCTGGTCATGCAGGGCTATTACAAGAACCCGCAGGCGACCGCCGAGGCCTCGGCCCATGGCTGGCACCACACCGGGGATCTCGGCTACCGCGACGCCGACGGCTTCGTCTACATCGTCGACCGCAAGCGCGACATGATCATCTCCGGCGGCTTCAACATCTACCCCTCCGAGATCGAACAGGTGATCTGGAGCCACCCGGCGGTCGAGGATTGCGCGGTGGTCGGCGTGCCCGACGACAAGTGGGGCGAGGCGGTCACCGCCTGCATCCAGCTCAAGCCCGGCGCCGCCGCCACCGCGGAGGAGATCGCCACCCTCTGCCGCGAGCGGCTGGGTGGGGTGAAGACCCCCAAACAGATCACCTTCTGGGACCCGCTGCCGCGCAGTCCGGTCGGCAAGGTGCTGAAACGCAGCATCCGCGACCATTACTGGCAGGGCCGCGAGCGCCGGGTGTAGAGGCCGGCGATGCCGGGCGGCGGCAGCGGCCCCGGCGCGGCGGTCCCCGTGCGCGAGCCGCCGCCCCGCCCGCCACCGATCCGCGATCTTCCCATCGTCGGCCACGCCGGTCTACACTGCGGGCACCCCCGCCCGCCACCGCCCGGACCCATGGCGCCCGCCGACACCACCGACCCCCTCGCCATCGCCCGCGCCCGCATCGCCGCGGAGGCGGAACAGCGCACCGGCCGCCTCGACCTCAACGGGCTGGGTTTGCCCTATCTGCCGGAGGAGCTGTTCGCTCTGACGCATCTGCGAGAGTTGGATTTAGGGAATAATTTTATAGAACTTGGGAGTAGCCTTAAGGTCTCACCCAGGAGCAACCGCTTTGGGAACGGCTATCACCGGCTTGCGGTATTCACCGGGCTCGAATGGTTGGACGTTGATCGTACTGATCTACCGTCCCTGGACTTCGTCCGATCCATCCCGCGCCTGCGGACCTTGAAAATCGCAGACACCCCGATCGCAGACTTGACACCGCTGGCCGCCTGCCCCGTCCTCGAATCCCTTAATTGTGCCGATACCAGGGTATCGGATTTGGCGCCATTGGCTACCTGCAAAGCCCTCAAAATTTTCGTCTGCTCCAATACCACAGTGTCGGACTTGGCACCGCTGGCCACCTGCACAGCCCTCGAACACCTCTTCTTTTACAATACTGCAGTATCAAACCTCGCGGCAGTTGCCAACTGCCATTCTCTCCGATGGGTTAAGTGCTCTGGCACTTCGATCTCGGACCTGACGCCGTTGGCCGCCTGCAATGCGATCCAAATCTTCGACTGTGGCGATACACCAGTATCGGACTTGGCGCCACTGGCCGCCTGTTCTAATCTCCATTTCCTCACATGTTCCGGCACCGCGGTTTTGGACCTGACGCCACTGGGCGCCAGCGCTACCCTCCAATCCCTTGACTGCTCCAACACCCCTGTGTTGGACTTGGCTCCATTGGCCGCTTGTTCTACCCTCCAATCCCTCACCTGTTCCGGGACGATGGTATCGGACCTAGCGCCGTTGACCGCTTGTTCGGCTCTCCAAACCATCGAATGTTCGTTCTGTCTGCTGGTCGGCTTGCCAGACGCACTTCTGGACAACACGTCGCTCACTTGGATGGTCGCGGAGTCCACCGTCATTCCTGGGGTGCCTGCGGAAATCCTCTCGGCCGACTTCACAGACAACTGCCTCCCCCGCCTGCGCGCCTACCTCGCCGATCTGGCGGCGGGGGTGGCGGTGGTGCCGGGGGTGAAGCTGCTGCTGCTCGGCAACGGGCGGGTGGGGAAGACGCAGATCGCGCGGCGGCTGGCGGGGCTGGGGTTCGAGGCGGTGTCGGACTCCACCCACGGCATCCGCATCGACGACCTCGCCCTGCCCGGCCTGCCGGACACCCGGCTGTGGGTGTGGGATTTCGGCGGGCAGGAGATTTATCATGGGACCCACGCCCTGTTCCTGCAAAGCCCCGCCGTGCTGGCCGTGGTGTGGGCGGAGGCGATGGAGGGGGAGCCGCCCCACGACCATGGCGGGCTGAATTTCCGCAACCACCCGCTGCCCTACTGGCTCGACATCGCCCGGCACCAGGGCCATCCGGCCAGCCCGACGCTGGTGGTGCAGACCCGCTGCGACGCGCCGGGATCCGGCGCGCTCCGCCCACCGGCCGACGAGGTGCGGATGGCCGCCGCCCGCTGCCTGCACAGCCTGAGGGTGAGCGCCGCCACCCCGCGCGGCTTCGAGGCGCTGGCCGAGGCGCTGGCCGACGCGGTGGCGTGGCAGCGGGAGCGGCTGGGGGTCCCGCAGGTCGGGCTGGTGTGGCGGAAGGTGCAGTTGCGGCTGGAAACGATGCGGGCGGCGGACCAGGACCGGCCGGCGGCGGAGCGCCGGCGCCTGCTGACCATACCCGAGTTCGAGGCGATCTGCCGGGAGGAGGGCGGGGTCACCGCGCCGGAGGTTCTGCTGCGATATCTGGACGCCACCGGCACGGTGCTGCACCGCCCCGGCCTGTTCGACGACCGCATCGTGCTCGACCAGAACTGGGCGATGGAGGCAGTCTACGCCGTGTTCGACCGGGACCGCGGCGCCTACCGCCTGATCCGCGACCGCTACCGCGGGCGCTTCACCCTCGACGACCTCGCCCACACCGTGTGGGCCGGCTATGGCGACGACGACCGCCGGCTGTTCCTCAGCCTCATGCGCTCCTGCGGCATCGCCTTCCGCCACCGCGTGTTCGGCGAGGACAATGAAGAAGAGGAGTACATTGCCCCGGATCTGCTGCCGGAGCGGGACGAGGGCGTCGTCGTCGCCCAATGGTACGAAGGCGTCACCACCGAAACGCGGGTGTTCAAACACCCGCTGCTGCATGGCGGGCTGATCCGCGCCATCATGGCCGAGCTGGGCGAGCGGGCAGGGCCGAGCGCGCTCTACTGGCAGGGCGGGCTCTGCGGCTACGAGGCGGAGACCCGCAGCCGCTTCCTCATCGAGGAGCGGATGACCGGCCCCTGGCAGGGGGAGATCATCGTCCGCACGCAATGCGGCGCCGCGGCTGAGCTGCTGGCTTGGCTGGTCGACCTGGTCGAAGAGCAGCAGCGGCGCCTGTCCCTGCACCCCGAGCCGTCGGACCGGCCGCCGGCCGCCCCACCCGTTGAGCCGGAGCGCCCGATGACCTTCTCGCAGGAACCCACCCTGGACCGCGATTGGTACGTGTCCTACGCCTGGAGCGACAACGACACCCCGGAGGGGCGGGAGCGGGAGGCGGTCGTGGACCGGCTCTGCGCCGCCGCCGAGGCCACCGGCAACCCCATCCTCCGCGACAAGAAGGCGCTGAGCCACGGCGATTCCATCAGCGGCTTCATGCGCCGGCTGGGGGCCGGTAGCCGGGTGTTCGTCATCCTCAGCGAAAAGTACCTGCGCTCCCCCGCCTGCATGTTCGAGCTGAGCGAGATCTGGCGGAACTGCAAGCACGACACGGAGCTGTTCCGCCGCACCGTGCGCGTCTACACCCTGCCCTGCGCGACGATCTGGACGGCGCGCGACCGCCTCGGCCACGCCATCCACTGGAAGACCCAGCACAAGGAGCTGGACGACGCGGTGAAGGAGCATGGCACCACCATCCTCGGCGATCACGACCACCACGCGCTGCGCCAGATGGGGTTCTTCTTCACCCATGTCGGCGACATGCTGGGCACCCTCGCCGACACCGTCCAGCCGCGGAGCTTCGACGAGCTGGTAAAGCACGGCTTCGCCCCGTAGGACCCGCGGCGCCACCGTTCTGTCGTTCCTCATGGTCCTGGTCTCCTCGTCTTCGGATCGATGATGCGCCGGGCGTCGGCCGCGACCCGTCGTCCCCCACCCTTGCGGGTGGGGTGGACGGGCGTGGCTGCGGCCAGGATGCCGCTCCGGGGAGCGGGTGGTGGTGGATGGATCCGCCGCCGTCCTCCCCATGCCCCCGGCCGGAGGACGGACGCGATGAGCAGGAACGATGGCACCTCCCGCCTGTCCGCGTGGCGGTCCCGCGGGCGGGGGCCGCTGCGCTGGATCGACATCGACGGCTACGCGCACCGGGTCTTCGCCGGCTCGCGCCCCGACTGGTGGACGGACGCCACCGCCCATGCCGCGGCGCTGATCCAGGCAAACGCGGTCCTGCGCAGCCACATCCTCGCCCTGCCGGCGGCGGTGCCTTTCCTTGAGGCGGGCGGGCCGCTGGACGGCACCGCCACCGGCCTCACCGACCGCCTGCGCGCCGGCTCGCCGGCCGCCTTCCTGGACAGCGCCGCCGACGCTCTGGCGCATGGTCTCGGGCACGGTGTCGACCTGATGCTCGCCCTGCCCTGCCCGCGCGACCTGCTGCGCGCCGCCGGGGCGGATCCCGACGACCTCGACGCGCAGGACGAGGTGGCGCTGTGCCTGACCGACGTGCTGCGCGCGCTGTCCGACAAGCCGCTGGGCGGCCTGCTGCTGTGCTTCGCCGATCCCCCGGACGGGGACGCGGTGACGGTGTGCGAAACCCTGACCCACACCGCCCGCCATTACGGCTGGTCGGTCGCGGTGTCGCTGGACCACGCCACCGACCCCGCTGAGGCCGCCGCGGCGCGGGCGCTCGCCCCCGACGCCATCCTGCTGCCGGAGGTGCCGGCGGCGGCCATCGTCGCGACCGGTGAGCCCGACCTCGGCGGCGGCCTCACCCGCCGCTTCTGGGCGGGGGAGGACGGCATTCCCGAAACCCTGTCCCTCCTCCACGGCCGCCCACCCGCCGACGCCGACCCGGAAACCGTGCTCCGCCGGCTCGCCGCCCTGCCGTGAGGGGGGGGCCGTGCAACATCGTGCAACACTTTTTGCGCGACAACGCCGGGTGTCGCACGGTGTGGATGGGGTAAAATTAGTACGATATCAGTGGCTTGGGCGTTTTCCGGCCGAACCGCCGTGCGACACCGGTGTTGCACGGTCGCGGGCGACGGCGAGGGGTGTGGGCGCGGGTGTAGGAGTTTACGTTATTATTCCTATCAGTGATCCCGGTTGCCGGCAAGCGGTCGCTCACGCCCCGAAGCGGCGCAGTGCGGATTCCGTCAGGTAGGCGTCGTAGGCCGCCGGGTCGTTGACCCGCATGCGGTGGCCGCCGGCGGACGCGACCTGCTCGATGCGGGTGACGCGGCCGGTCTGCACGTCGTGGGCGTGGATGTGGGTCCAGGACCAGTAGGGGTGACGGCCGTCCATCACCCGCTTGGGCCCGGCCTCGTACAACGCGTAGGCGCCGTCGAAGAAGCGGAAGGGCTGGCCGCGGCGGTCGTAGCTGACCATGGCGAAGGGCAGCCACGTGCGGGCGTCGAACCACACGCGCTTCTTCGACACCGGGGCGCGCGGGAAGCCGGTCGGCTCCGCCTCCACCACGATGGCTTCGGGCACCAGCTCGACCGTGGTGTTCCAGAAGGTCCGGCCCTGCGGCCCGCCGTGGGTGCCGTGGCGCCAGTCGGGATCGCCGGCGGTCCAGTTGCCGGACAGGGCGGCCAGCGCCGGGCCGCGCTGGACGATCCGGTAGTTCGACCACATCAGGAACGGATCGCCGGCCGCCCAGGCGTCGGACAGGTAGAGGGCGGAGCCCGGAACCGGCGGCTCGAAGCGCTGGTTGGTCGGCAGCGAGCGCACCCGCTTGAACTGCGGCAGATAGCCCAGCAGCGACGGCAGCCGGTTCTGGTCGTAGGGCCAGACGCTGAGATAGCCGCTGCGGCTGTCGACCGGGGACAGGAAATAGACGGCCTGGAAGCGCAGCGTGTCCTCCCGCCCCGTCCAGTGGGGCCGGGGATCGAGCACCAGCCGCCCGGTGGCCGCCAGCTCCGCCCACACCGTCTCGTAGCGGTGGGTGACGGCGCCGTCCGTCTCGATGTCCTCCTCGCGGGAGGCATAGACCGACACGTCGTGCCGGCCCCAGCTCAGGGTCTGGCCGGCGAACACCTCCAGCGCCGTGCGCGCCGCGGGGAAGGGGTGGCCGCCGATCCAGGGGCCGCCGTCGTCGGCCACGATGTTGCCGTCGGCGGCGAAGCGCGCCCGGCCGGCGTTGCGCAGCGTCGCCTCGATGAACTCCCACGGCCCCAACCGCATCAGGTCGGTGGTGGTGGGGCCGATGACGAGCCGCCGCCCCATCTCCGTCACCTGCCGGAAACGCACGGGGTCGAGCAGGTCCCGCACCAGCTCCGCCGTGCCGGCATCGATCACCGAGCCGGGCGCCAGCCGGCCGCGGGTGCGCGCCTCGATGGACAGAAGCTCGTCGGGGTAGGCGCGGCGGGCGTCGCCGTCCTTCGCCAGCACCTCCCACAGCGGCGCCAGCACCCCGGCCGAGGCGGCGCCGGCCGCCAGTTTTTCCAGGAACACACGCCGCGTCCAGCCGCGGCCGTACCGCCCCACGCGCATCGCCCGCCCCCGCCCGCAAGAAAAGGGGCGTCCGTGGACGCCCCGCCAGGTTCAGGGAGACAAGTCAGAAGAGACGCGTGAAACGCAGCCCAATCTCGCTGGCCCAGTTGACGGTGTCGATGGCGTTGCGGTTGTTTTCCGCCGAGTGGAACAGCGTGGCGTAGCCATCGACCTGCCAGTCGGCCGACGGTTTCCAGCGCAGCGCCGGCTGCACCATCACGCCGCCTTCCAGATCCGCCAGGATCGACAGGTCGGCCCGCCAGATCAGGTTGGGGAAGGGCTGCTGCACGGCGAAGGCCAGCGCGTGGAAGCTGTGGTCGCCGGTCGGCGTCTTGCTCTCGTCGCCGCCGAAGCCGCCGAGGTAGCGGCCGAACAGGTCGCTCTTCGACTTGTAGAGATACTGGAGCACCATGTAGGTGGCCGGGAAATCGTCGCTGAAGCGGTGGTACTTCTCGAAATTCAGCGAGGCCGCCACCTCGTCCCGGACGATCGGCGCGCCGAGGCTGGGGTTGGTGAAGCTCTTGTTGGGCGTGTAGCTCACCTCGCCGCGGATGATGAGCTGGTCGAGGAAGCTGCCGGGCTCGGCGGTCACGGTGTAGTTGGCACCGGCCCCGAAGATGTTCTCCAGCGGGTAGCTCCGCCGGATGTGCCCGCGCATGCAGCCGCCGGCGAGGTTGAAGAAGGTGTTCAGCTGCTCCGCCGCCTCGGTGTAGGAGGAGACGGTGGTGGCGCCCAGCGACTGCGCGCTGGCGAAATCGCCGGTGACGGCGGAGTTGACGGCGGTGACGCCGTTCAACCGCACCAGCCCGGCGTAGTGGAACCACTCCTGCGCCGAGCAGACGCCGGTCGAGCTGACCTCGAACGGGGTCGTCGCCAGCACGTCGCCGCCGATGCCGCCGGCCCCCGGCAGACCGCGGTTCACGCCCGACTGCGTCCACTGGAACACACCGTCCGGATTCTTGCGCCGCACGCCGAGGAGTTGCACCGACAGGTCGCCGAAATGCATCTGCAGCCGCCCGCCGAAGTTCGGGTAGCTGTCCGACGCCCGGTAATCGTCGTGCACGGTGAACTGCGACGGGATCAGGTTGTAGGGGGAATTGGCCGGCGGCAGGATCGACGGGTTGAACATCTGGGTGAACGCCTCGAATTCGACGTTCTCGCCGAACCGGAAGGAGCCGCGCACCGCCGGCATGGCGACGCGCTTGTCGGAGAACTCCTCCGCCACCGGCTCGAAGATCAGGTGTCGGCGCAGGTCCAGCCCGTTCGGCACGTCGAGCACCCGGAAGAACAGCGATTCGCCCCAGGCGATCTGCTGGTTGCCGGCGCGGACCCACAGCGGCCCCTCGGAATAATCGAGATAGGCGGCGGGCAGATCGGCCATGCCGGTCTTGCCGGCGATCTCGAACGGCGTGGCGCTGTTGCCATGGTAATAGCCGGTCTTGAACATGCTGTAGCCGACCGGCTCGTCGTAGACCTGTGGCGCGTAGAGCGCCCGGACCCTGACGAAGCCCTTCAGGCTGTCGGTGAACTGGGCGGAGATGTCGGTCTCCAGCCGCGTCGCCATCCAGTTGATGGGCGAGTCCGAGCTGTCGATGGTCCGGTTGCCGATGGCCGGCCCGAACCATGTGTTGATGGCCTGCGGGTTGTTGTTGTAGGGATTGCCGCCCTGGTTGTACGGGTTGCGGTCACCGGTGACGGCCGGTGCCAGCTCCTGCCGGATGAAGCCCTGGACCGTGACGTTCGTCTCGGCCAGGGCCAGCGTGCCACCGCCGCCGGCGAGCGCCGTCCCCAGCAGCACCGATGAAATCGCGCGTCGCATATCGTTCCTCCCCCTTTTGTCACACGGTCGCGTTGTCCTCTCGTCACTTCCCCAGTGCGACGATCCGGCCGGCGTGCCCGCCGGCCATCGGTTCGCCCTCGCCGGCGATGGTCTGGTACCAGGCGGTCGCGAGGTCGCCGCGGTCGTCCGCGGCCCAGGTGGCGCCACCGTCGGTGCTGCGCCACGCTGACTGCACGCCGACGATCCGGGCGTCCGGCCCCGAGCGCCACGCGCCGAGCAGCGCGGTGTCGGTGCCCACCGACGTGGCAGTCCAGCTGGCGCCGCCGTCGGTGGTGCGCACCACCGTGCCCTTCTGACCGACGGCGAGCCCCTGTCCGTTGCCGTCCATGGCGAGATCGAAGAGCGAGGCGTCGGTCACACGGGTGCCGGTCCAGCGCCGCCCGCCATCTTCCGACCGCATCACCAGCCCGAATTCGCCGACCGCCAGAAGCGCGTCGCCGGCCACCCGCACGGCGTAGAGGTGCGGCTCCATGGCGTCCTCCAGCATCGACGCCCAGTCGACGGCGACCGGCGCCCAGCTCCGCCCCGCGTCGTCGGAGCGCAGGAGGGTGCCGAAGGCGCCCACCGCCACGGCCACGCCGTCGGGACGCAGGGCCACCCCGAACAGGCGTTCGCCGGTGCCGGACGCCGCCACCGTCCAGGCGCCGCTCTCGCGGCGCAGGATGATGCCGCCCTGCCCCACCGCCAGCGCCCGGTCCCGGTCGAGCGCCACGCCCAGCAGCGCGTCGTCGGTCGGGGCGGCCTGCCGTTTCCAGGTGGCGCCGCCGTCGCCGCTGGCCACCACCACACCCAAGGCACCGACCCCCAGCACGCGGTCGCCCTGCATCGCCAACGCGAAGACGGCGTCGTGCGCCTTCGCCTGATGCAGCACCCGAACATCACCGGCCATGGCCGCCGCCGGAACAAGCAGGGCCAGGGCCGCGAACCCCAATCGTCGCAGCGTCACGGGATACTCCCGGAAAATGGAATGTCGGGCCGGACGGACGCACGGACGCCGAAGCGCCCGTGCGTCCTGCCGGTCAGGTGCCGAAGCGGCGGACCGCCTGCTCCGTCAGGTAGCGGCTGTAGATGGACGGGCCCTGGTTGTATTCGCTCCTCACCCCGCCGACGATCTCGCGGGCCTGGACGAAGCGGCTCATCCGGTTGGTCTGGATGTCGTGGCTCATCACATGCGTCCACGACCACGCGACGTGCTTGCCGTCCATCACCTTGGTGTTGCCGTCGACATACTGGCTGAAGGCCGGCTCGAACGACTTCCACAGCTCGCCACGCCGATCGAATGTGACGTAGCCGATGAACATCATGTTGCGGGCGTCGATGTAGACGCGCTTCTTGCTGACCGGGGAGCGCGGGTAGCCGACCGGCTCGCACTCCACCACGAAGCATTCCGGGCAGAGCTCCTTGTAATCATCGAAGAAGGTCTGGTTCTGCGGCCCGCCGTGCAGCCCGCGTTCCCAGTTGGCGTTGCGGCCGCCGGTGAAGTTGGCGGACTGGCTGCCCAGCATCGGCTGGGTGCCGACCAGCTTGTAGTTGCCCCAGGTCAACATGGGGTCGCCGGCTCCCCAGGCGTCGGACAGGAAGTAGGTGATGCCGGGCACCAGCGGTTCGAAGCGCTGGTTGGTGGGGAAATTGCGCACCCGCTTGAAGGCCGGGATGTAGCCGATCAGATCCGGGAACTTGCGCTGGTCGTTGTACCAGGTGTTGAGGTAGGCGGTGCCCTTGGCGTCCGACGGGGCGGTGAAATAGACCGCCTGGTAGCGCAGCTTGTCCTCCTTGCCCTCGATGTAGGGGGTGCCGCCGCTGGTCAGGCCGATGGTGTTCTGCTCCGCCCAGACGAAGTCGTACTGGTAGGAGACGGCCCCGTCGGGGGAGATGTCCCAGTCGCGGATGGCGTAGACGCTGTCGTTGTGCCGGCCCCAGGACAGCACGAGGTTGGCGAACACCTCCAGCCCGGTCTTGGCGTCGGGGAAGGGGTTGCCGCCGATCCACGGCTTGCCGTCGCTGGTGGTGACGTTGCCGTCGGCGTCCAGCCGGCCCTTGCCGGCGTTGCGCAGGGTGGCTTCCAGATACTCGTGCGGGAACAGCCTGGTGGCGTCGGTGGTGGTCGGCACGATGGTGAAGCGCCGCCCCATCTCCTTCACCTGACGGTAGGCCACGGGGTCGAGCAGGTGCTTCACGATGTCCACGTTGGCGGCGGTGATGACGTCGCCGGTCTTGATCCTGCCCTTGGTGTGGGCGTCGATGGAGAGCAGCTCCGCCGGGTAGGCCTTGGTGATGTCGCCCGAGCGCGCGATGGTGGACCACAGCGGCGCCAGGACGCCGGCGGCGCAGATGCCCTGGGCGGTGCGCTCCAGGAAGACGCGGCGGCTGAAGCCGTGCCCGAATTTGGCGATGTGCATCGATCTCCTCCCGTTGAGATTTTTCACGATTTGGCGCCCGCCACGCCCTTGCGGCGGCTGTCGGCGAGCAGGCCTTCGACATCGCGCGCCTCGTCGGCCACCGCCGGCTGGTGGAAGACGAACTGCGACAGGTCCACCCCCTCCCCGACCAACAGGTCCTTGGAGCGGACGAAGTGCGGCTTGATCCACCAGACGCAAAGCGGCAGGGCGATCAGCGCCAGCACCATGTTGATGAGCATCACCATGACCAGCATCAGCCCCATGTCGGACAGGAACTTCAGCTCGGACATGACGTACCAGGGCAGGATGCCGATCAGGTTGATCATGGCGGTGAAGAAGATCGCCTTGCCGGTCGTGGTCACCGACGCGAGGATGGCGGCCCCCTCCTCCCCGTAATCCTGGTACTCCTCGCAGATGCGGCTGAGCAGGTAGATGCCGTAGTCGATGCCGACGCCGATCCCGATGGCCATGATCAGCAGCGTGTTGACGTCGAGCCCGATCCCCAGCGCCGTCATCACCGCCAGCAGGAACAGGTTCGACAGGTTGACCGGGATCAGCAGGATGATCCCCGCCATCAACGAGCGGTAGGCGAGTCCGCAGCCCAGCAGGATGACGAGATTCAGCAGACCGAGGATGATGTAGTGGTACTGGTCCACCGTGTCGTTCATCGACTGCTGCAGGGCGATGGTGCCGCCGGCCAGCCGGATGCGGAAATCGGGATGCTCGGCGCCCACCTCGGCCACCGCGGCGCGCGCCTGGCGCAGCGCCTCGTCCACCGTTTCCTGCCGGTTGTCCTTGTACCAGAGCGAGACGGTGCCGTTGCGCTGCTCGAAGTCGGTGACGTGCAGGAAGGCCTTGGGGCTGGTGCCCACCATCAGGGCACCCGCAGCCGCCGACACCGCCGCGTCGTCGCGGTCGAGCGGCGCCCATTTCGGGTTGCCGCCGCTGAACAGCCGGTTCGCCTCCCCCAGATAGTCGGCGAAGGACAGCGTCGCCGCCGGCGGGTTGGGGTTGTCCTCCATGATGTGCTGGAAGCGTTGCATCGTCATGATGGTGTCGGCGTGCCGCACGACGCGGTCGAGCCGGTCCTCCGACTTGGCCTCGAACACCACTTCCAGCGTGTTGACGCCGGGGAAATGGCGGTTGATGGCGGCCACGGCCCGGTTGAATTCGGAGTCCGGATGCAGCAGCGGCGTGCCCTCGACCGGGTTGCCGATGGTCAGCTTGCTGAATTCCCACCCGCCGAGGGCGACCGCGACCAAAAGCACCGCGGTGGTCGCCCGCGCCCGCCGGCCGAAGGTCAGCCGGGCGATGCGGTCGAGCAGGTGCTTGATGGCGCGGTGGCCGGTCCCCTCCTCCGCGTCCGCACCGACGATGGACTTCACGTTCTTCGGGCGCGGCAGCCAGAGCAGCGCCAGCGGCGTCAGCAGCACGCTGGTCGGCACCAGCATCATCGCCCAGAAGCCGGTGAACAGCGCGAAGCGCTGCATCGCCGGGATGGGTGCGACCGCCACCAGCATCAGCCCCGCCACGTCGGTGAAGATGCCGAGCACGCCCGGCGCCATCATCACCGCCATGGAGATCTCCGCCGCCTTGCGGCGGTCGGAGATGTGGGCGAAGACCTCGTAATAGCGCTCGGTCGCCTGCACGCAGTGGCTGAAGGAGCGCGCCACCAGCAGCATCGGCACGACCATCACCAGCGGCTCGACCGGCACGCCCAGCCAGCCGACGAAGCCGAAGCCCCAGATGGCGGACACCACGCTCGCCAGCACCGGCGCCACCACGCCGGTGACATTGCGCATGTAGAGGATGAGCGCCAGGATCATCGCCGCCGCGGTGACGCCGAAGATGCCCAGCATCTCCCACTCGTAGTGGTAGACCCAGCCGGTCAGCGCCGGCTGCCCTGCCATGAAGACCTCGTGCTTCGCGTCGCGCGCCTTTTCCACGAGCTGTTGCAGATAGCGGAAGGTCTCGCCGTAATCGAGGTTGTGCTCGATGAAGGTGGCGTTGATCAGCGTCGCCGACTGGTCGTCGGCGATCAGGAAGCGCCGTGCGTTGGGCGACTTCTTCACCCGCTCCCGGAAATCGGCGATCTCGGCGGCGGTGCGCGGGGGGTGGTTCTCCATCAGCGGGCGGACGTCTATGCCGCCCGGCACGGCCACGGCGTAGCGCGCCTTCTCCGTCGCGATGGACAGCACCTGGTCGTGATCAACGGCGGGTGCCAGATCGATGTCGCGGGTGAGGTCCCACACCTTGGCCAGCGTCTCGGCGTTGTAGATGTCGCCGTCCTTGCGCTGCACCATGATGGTGACGGTCAACGGGTTGCCGAAATTCGGGTGCGCCTTGTAGGTCTGGACGAAGGGATGGTCGCTCGGCAGCAGGTCGCTGAAGATGGTCTGGAGCTGGACGTTGCGCAGGCCGGCGGCGAAGAACAGGGTGATCGCCAGCAGGATCGTGGCCGAAATCCACCGGTGGCCGATGATGCTGCGGGCGATCCGCCAATTGAGCTGACTCGGTTCCACCATTCACTCCCCGAACTTTGTTCCCGTCGGCGCGGTCGCGGGCTTGACGACATTTGGCGGAAGGCTGTCCCCACCCGCCCCACCCATTTGAAGGGGGGTTGCGGGTTCCGTGGCCGGGATGCCGTGTTCGCTGGCCGGCCGGGCCGACCGCCCGGTCACAGCCGCTCCAGCGGCGTGCTGGTGAGACCGCCATCGACCACCAGCTCGGCCCCGGTGATGTAGGCGGCGTGGCGGGAGCACAGGAACAGGACGGCGTCGGCGATCTCCTCCGGCCGCCCCAGCCGGCCGCGCGGGACCTGCCGCGCCACCTCGGCCTTGATCGCGTCGAGCGCCTCGCCCTTGCCGTAGACGTCGAGGATGGGCGTGTCGATGAAGCCGGGCAGCACCACGTTGCTGCGCACCGCGGGAAACTCCTTGGCGGCGTCCTTGGTGAACTTGACCAGCCCGGCCTTGCAGGCGGAATAGACGGCGTGGCGGTGCGCCTGGATGACGGCGGCGATGGACGCGATGTTGACGATCGCCCCATCCTCCGCCCGGCTCAGCAGCGGCGCCGAGTACCGGGTGAGCAGCATGGGCCCCTTGAGCAGCACCGCCATCTGGCGGTCGAAGGAGACGTCGCCCACCGCCGCGATGGGCTCCAGGATCGCCATGCCGGCGTTGTTGACGAGGATGTCCAGCCGGCCGAAGCGGTCGGATATCCAGGCGGTGGTGGCGGCGATGTCGGCGTCGCTGCCGGCGTCCATCCGGCGCGTGGCACCGGCGGGGCCGAGTTCGGCGGCCAGCCGCTCCAGCCCGTCCCCGTCGATGTCGGTGGCGACCACCGTGGCCCCGGCCGCGGCGAAGGCGCGGGCGATGGCGCGCCCGATGCCGGACGCGGCGCCGGTGACGTGCGCGATCCGGCCGGTGAAATCGAACGGCATGCTGTCCTCCCGTTGTTTGATTGGTGCCGACGGCGGTCAGAGGTCAGCGGCCCCGGTCGACGGGGGCGCCGAGATGCGCCTTGGCGATGATCCCGCGCATGACCTCGGACTGGCGGTGGCGGTGTCGGGCGTCTCCTCCCGCTCGACGAAGCGACCGACGGTGTCGTCCAGCAGGTCCAGGTCCGGCGTCAACCAGGTCGGGCGGAATTCCGCGAACATGCCCCGACCTACGCGCCGGCTGCGGGGGTGCCCTGTCCCATGGCGGTTCCTCTCCCTCTCCGTCCCGTCTTGACGGGCGACGCTAAGCGGCCGTAGCTGGCCGTCCCCCACCTCAAAGTGTGGGGCGGGCAATTGGCCGGGGGTGGCACGCCTCGTGCCTCCGGACCAGCCCGGCAGGGAAAAACAGGAGGGACAGACCCATGGACAGCAGCGCATCGCCGGCGATCATCGGCTGGTCGCACGAGCCGTTCACGCGCGCCGACCCGCGCAGCGTGGAGCGGATGATCATCGACGCCGCCGCCGCGGCCATCGCGCACGCCGGCGTGGAGCCGGCGGAGATCGATGAGATCTGGCTCGGCCATTTCAATTCCGGATTCGTGCGTCAGGATTTCTCCGCCTCGCTGGCGCTCGGCGTCTCGCCGGATCTGCGCTTCCGCCGGGCGACGCGGGTGGAGAACGCCTGCGCCACCGGGTCGGCCGCGGTGCATGCGGCGCTGCGCGGCATCCGCGTCGGCGACGCCCGCGTGGCGCTGGTCGTCGGCGTGGAGAAGATGAGCGAGGTGCCGCCCAAGGAGGTCGGCGAGATCCTGCTGCACGCCTGCTACGTGGCGGAGGAGAGTGGCATCGAGGCCGGTTTCGCCGGTGTCTTCGGAAAGATCGCCGCCGCCTATTTCGAGCGCCACGGCGACCAGTCCGACGCGCTGGCCGCCATCGCCGCCAAGAACCACGCGAACGGCTGCGACAACCCCTACGCCCAGATGCGCCGCGACATCGGCTACGCCTTCTGCCGGGAACCGTCGGAGAAGAACCCCTTCGTCGCCGGGCCGCTGAAGCGCACCGACTGCTCGCTGGTGTCCGACGGGGCGGCGGCGCTGGTGCTGGCCTCGGCCGACCGCGCCCGCAGCGCCCCGCGCGCGGTGGGTTTCCGCGCCGCGGTGCAGGTCAACGACGTCATGCCGATGAGCCGGCGCGACATCCTCGCCTTCGAAGGCCCGCGGGAGACCTGGGCGCGCGGGCTGGCGGCGGCCGGCGCTGCGCTGTCCGACCTGTCCTTCGCCGAGGTGCACGACTGCTTCACCATGGCCGAGCTGATGATCTACGAGGCCATGGGCCTGGCGGAGCCCGGCCAGGGGGCGCGCGCCATCGCCGAGGGCACGGTGCTGAAGGACGGCCGGCTGCCGGTCAACCGCTCCGGCGGGCTGAAGGCGAAGGGCCACCCGATCGGCGCCACCGGCGTGTCCATGCATGCGCTGGCCGCCATGCAGCTCACCGGCAGCGCCGGCGACCTGCAAATCCCCGGTGCGACCCTCGGTGCCACCTTCAACATGGGCGGTGCGGCGGTCGCCAATTACCTGAGCGTGCTGGAACCGCGGCACACCTGATTTTGCGTCTACCATTCGGCACCGGTCGGCGACTACGATCTCCGTCCACTGGACAAAAAATCCGAGATTTGCCGGTGCCGAATTCGATGCAGCCTTTTTGTGCCGTAGCCCGCGTTACCTCTCATGCCGCTATCGATGGGATTTTATATCCATTGTCGGGTGAGTGTGCTATCCATAGGAGGTATTTTAGCGCGAGGTCTGACATGCTTCAGCTTGTCGAACATAATCAGGTTGGGTACGTCCGGGATGCCCTGCGTGCAATATTCGAGCGGAAGGGCAAAAAGCTCGGGGAGCGCCGCCTAACTACGCCTGGAGGCGCTTTTGACGCTGATCTAGTGTGCTGGCCAAAGAATGGCGGCAGCGGGGAAGGGCTTTGGGCTTACTTTCTAGAAAAAGCATGGAGTGGGAATCGTCTGCCCTGTGGATTTGGCTCATTTGAGGGCGAAGATTTTAGCAATCTTACCCCCAGCGTTGAAATGAATTTTTCTTTTGATCCTGAAAACCGACGGGTTTCGACACGCGCACTCAGAGATGATGCAGGAAATTTCTATATCGGGCATCGCGGTGGGCTTGGCGGTGGTCGTGCATCCGTCTCATCTGATGATTTTTCTGAACTGATTCGAGGTTTTGTTCGCGAGAAAATTATCCGATCTGATCAGAAGGAGGAACATGTTTTCATCATTGGCGCTATAACCTCGCAGTCCTTTTTGCCGCGTCTATTCTCATACGTAAAAGAATGTGAGCGCATCCGGACACTCGCCAAGAATGGGAAAATACCGGAAGACAGATTTTTCAATATCCGAAAATTGTCCGGAGCAGATAACGTATTTAATCGACAAAATGGGTCCAATGGAATAGGTGTATCAAGCGGGACGTATGATATAAACCGCTTGCATGGCCGCGTTGTAAATGCGTTGGCAGATGCACTTGGAGCAGCCCCCAAAAACAGCATGCATGATGAAATGAGACCTGATCTATATATAATGGATAAATATAATAAGATGAAAGTACTTTTTGAAGTCAAAGTGTCATCCGATACTCAAAGCTGGTTTACGGCATTGGGGCAGCTTGTTGTTTATGGCGCAGGACAAACGCCTCGCCCAAAGCGTATTCTCGTATGCCCTGCAAATCGAGAGGATCCAAATTTCAAACGCGCCATAGAGGAACTTTCTGTGAGCGTAGTTACTTTCACCATTGATGACGATGATTGCATAATATTTGATAATATTGATGTTTTTAAGGATTAATTTTTCCTAAAATGGCAACAAGTCCATTGGATCCTAATGTACTGACTGAGCTGATTTCCAATCTGGCTCGGCACACCTGACGATGGCCCCACCCTCTCCGCCCTGCGCGGAGGGGGCATTTCTCCCGCCCTGCCCGACGGCAATTCTTTCGGGTGGGGCGGCCCCTTCCCTCCCCGGCCAGGATGCGGACCGGGACGACCCGCGCCAGCGGGTGCCAAGGGGGAGGAAGACTGTGGGGTTCCTGGTCAGCATCGACAACGGCGGGACCTTGACGGACGTGTGCGCGACCGACGGCGCCGGCACCATCCATGTCAAGACGATCACCACGCCGCACGATCTCACCGAATGTTTCATCAAGGGGCTGGAGGCGCTGTCCGAGCGGGTGTTCGGGGAGGCCGATCTCGGCCGCATGATCGCCGGCATCGACCACATCCGCTATTCGACGACGCAGGGCACCAACGCCATCGTCCAGCGCAAGGGGCCGCGGATCGGGCTGCTGACGGACTCCGCGGCACTCGCCGAGGCCGCCGCCAACGCCGCGCCCGCGCTGTTCGAGGCCTTCGTCGGCGGGCGGGTGGCGGTGGTGCCGGGGGCGGGGACGGCCGGCAGCGATCCGCAGGATCTGGTGATGGCCGTGTCCGGGCTGGTGTCGGCCGGAACCAACCGGGTGGTGGTGGCGCTGTCCGGCGCGCAGGCGGAGGCGTTGGAACAGGCCGCCATGCGCGCGCTCTACCGCGCCTTCCCGCGCCATCTGCTGGGGGCGGTGCCGCTGCTGTTCTCGACCCGGCTGTCGCGCATCGGCAGCGAGGAGCGGCGGCTGTGGGCGGCGCTGGTGAACGCCTTCCTGCACCCGGCCATGGAGCGGTTCCTCTACAACGCGGAGAACAGCCTGCGCGACCACCGCGCGCGCAAGCCGCTGCTGATCTTCGGCAACGACGGCACGTCGACCCGCGTCGCCAAGACCGTCGCCATCAAGACCTACTCCTCCGGCCCGCAGGGGGGCGTGGTCGGGGCGGAGGTGCTGGCCGCCCATTACGGCATCCGCGACGCCGTCACCATGGACATCGGCGGCACCACCACCGACATCGCCGTGCTCCTCGACGGCCGCGTCGCGGTGGACGAGGCGGGTGCCATCGAAGGGGCGCCGGTGCCGATCCCGCTCGCCCGCATCCTCAGCATCGGCGCCGGGGGCGGCTCCATCATCCGGGTGGTCGATGGCGCCATCACCGTGGGGCCGGAGAGCGTCGGCGCCGCCCCCGGCCCCGCCTGCTTCGGTCGTGGCGGCACCCACGCCACCATCACCGACGCGTTGCTGGTCCAGGGTGTGCTCGACCCCGCCGCCTATTTCGGCGGGCGGCTGACGCTGGACGTGGAGCGCGCCGAACGGGCGGTGCGCACCGCCGTCGCCGAGCCGCTCGGCCTGACGTTGGAGGAGGCGGTGACCGCCATGGTCGACGCCTACGACGCCCGCATCGCCGCAGCGTTGCGGACGGAAGGTGGCGGCGACGGGGACGGCTGCGTGCTGATGGCCTTCGGCGGGGCCGGGCCGATGAGCGCTTGCGGCGTCGCCGAGAAGGCCGGGCTCTCCCGCGTGCTGATCCCGCGCTTCGCCGCAGTGTTCAGCGCCTTCGGCATTTCCTTCAGCGACATCCGGCACACCCATCTGGAGCCGCTGGCCGAGGCCGGCGGCGGGCTGGAGCCGGCGCGAGCCGAACTGCTGGAGCAGGCGCGCCGCGGCATGCTGGCGGAGGGCTTCGCGCTCGACGCCTGCCGACTGGACTGGTCGGTGCTGACCCCCGACGACGGCGGCCACCGCAGCGCCCCGCTGGACGAGGCGGCGGCCGACGCGCCCGGTGCTGGGCGCTGGCTGGCGTTGTCGGTGGTGCGGCCGATCGACCGCATCGCGCTTGGACCCGCCGAGGTGACGGAGGGCACCCGCGCCGAACCGTCGGGCGAGCGCCGCGGGTCCGAGACGCTGCCCCTCTACCGGCTGGAAAACCTGGCGCCCGGCGAGCACGGCGCCGGCCCCTGCCTCGTCGAGGAGGCTTTTTTCACCACACGGGTCAAGGCCGGCTGGCGGTTCACCGTCAGCGGCAACGGCGACCTGTTCCTGACCCGCTGAGGGAGGAAACAACCATGAAAGTCTTCGTCACCACCGCGCTCACCATCGACCTGGAGAGCGAGGCGTGGGAATGCGCCCACTGCGGCCACGAGCTGGGGCCGGCGCGCGACAGCTACAAGCGCGGGCTGCTGGTGCGCGAGCGCGACCCGGCCGAGGTGCACGCCCCGATCCTCGACCCGGCGCGCTACGCCTTCACCTTCGCCCCCGACCCGGCCTGGTGCCGGCTTCTGGAATACTGCTGCCCGCATTGCGGCCATCTGGCGGAGGTCGAGTATCTGCCGCCCGGCCATCCGCCGGCGCACGACATCGAGCTCGACATCGACGCGCTGAAGGCCCAGTGGGCCGCGCGCGAGGAGCAGACGGAACCATCGCTGGGGCCGGACTTCACCCCCCCGCCGCACCACCATCATTGAGGGCCGCCCGCATGCGCCGCGTCTCCGTCGATATCGGAGGAACCTTCACGGACTGCTCGCTGGTCTGGGACGGACAGTATGTGGAAGCCAAAGCGCTGACCACCCACCACAACCTGGCGCTCGGCTTCAACGCCTCGCTCGCCAACGCCTACGCCCGCCTCGGCCTGTCGCTGGAGGACGTGATGGAGGGCGTGGATTCCGTGCGCTACGCCACCACGCTCGGCACCAACGCGCTGATCGAGCGCAAGGGGCCGCGCGTCGGGCTGATCACGACAGCCGGCTTCGAGAGCATGGTGCCGCTGAGCCGCGGCCGCGGCTATGGCGAGGGGCTGCCCGACCGGCAGCGCCGCGACCTGCCGATGGCCGAGCGGCCCACCCCGCTGGTGCCGATCCAGCGCATCGTCGGCATCCGCGAACGGGTCGGCGAGCGTGGCGACATCCTGATGCCGCTCGACGCCGACGACGTGCGCGCCATGGTGCGCGATCTGGTGGACGGCGGCACCCAGGCCTTCGTCGTCTCGCTGGTCAACGCCGTGGTCAACCCCGAGCACGAGCGGCGCGTCGCCGAGATCATCCGGGAGGAGTTTCCGGAGCACATGCTGGGCTCGGCCCCCGTCATCCTCTCCCACCTCGTCGGCGGGCGGAAAGGGGAGTATGCGCGCACCTCCTCGGCCATCGTCGACGCCTTCCTGCACAACACCATGTACCACGGGCTGGCGACGCTTGAGCTGAACCTGCGCGACCACGGCTACCGCAAGCCGATGCTGGTGATCCACAATTCCGGCGGCATGGCGCAGCTCAACTCCACGGATGCCTTGCAGACCATCCATTCCGGCCCGGTGGCGGGCATCCACGCGTCCGAGCATCTGGCGGCGGAGACGGATCTGGGCAACGTCGTCTGCACCGACATGGGCGGCACCTCCTTCGACATCGGGCTGGTCGTCAAGGGCGGGGTGAAGTTCTACGACTTCAATCCCGTGATCGAGCGCTGGATGGTCAACATCCCGATGGTGCATCTGGTGACGCTGGGCTCGGGCGGCGGCTCGATCGCGCGCTACGACCGGCTGCGCCGCACCGTGGTGGTGGGGCCGGAGAGCGCCGGCTCCGACCCCGGTCCCGCCTGCTACAACCGCGGCGGCCGCGAGCCGACGGTGACCGACGCCGATCTGATGCTGGGCTATCTGCCGGCCGACCGCTACGCCGGCGGCGCCATCAAGCTGAACGCCCGGCGCGCCGAAACCGCCATCCGCCGCGCCGTGGGCGAGCCGCTGGGCGTCGATGTGGTGGAGGCGGCCAAGGCGATCCGCGAAAAGGTCGACAACGACATGGCCAACGGCATCGCGCAGGAGCTGCGCGCCCGCGGCTACGAGCCCCGCCATTTCACCCTGCTCGCCTATGGCGGCAACGGGCCGCTGCACGCCTGCGGCATCGCCAAGGTCATCGGGGTGGAGCGGGTGCTGGTGCCGCCCTTCAGCGCCATCTTCTCCGCCATCGGCGCCGGCAACATGCAGCAGATGCACATCCACGAGATGTCGGTGTACCTGACCCTCTACGACAGCAACACCCGCGCGCTCTTCGACGACTACGACCGCTTCAACGCCATCGTGGCAGAGCTGGAGGCGCGCGGGCGCAACGATCTGGCCCGGCAGGGGGTGGCGGCCGACAACGTCTTCCACCGGCTGGAGCTGGACATGCGCTACGGCAACCAGCTGGCGCAGACCACCGTGGTCGCCGGCATCGAGCGGCTGACCGGGGCGGACCAGCTGCTCGGGCTGATCGAGGCCTTCTCGCGCGACTACGGTCGCCGCAACGGCGAGGGCAGCCAGGCGCCGGAGGCCGGCATCCGCATCAACACCATGCGGGTCGCCAGCTACTCCACCGTGCCGTCGCTGAACTTCCGCGACGTGCTGCCGGGCGCGGCCGACCGCCGGGCCGCACCACCGCCGCCGCTGATCCGCCCCTGCCATTTCCTTAGCGACGACGGGCCGCGCGACACCGCCTTCCACGATCTGGACGATCTGCCCTTCGGCAGCGTGGTCGCGGCGCCCGCCGTCGTCATCTCCCCCTCCACCACCTTCCTGGTGGAGCCGGGCTGGCAACTGAGCGTCGGCCGCCACGGCAGCGGCCTGTTCGAACGCGTGGCGTGAGCGGAACCGGGAGGAAACACCATGAGCGAGACCATCACATCAGCCGGCGCCGCATCCGACGTGGCGTCGGGGATCGACAAGTTCCTGAAGGACACCACGCTGTTCCTGTCGCCCGACCCGGAGATCATGAACAACCATGGTCTGGAGCCGCGCACGGCGTATGAGGAGGCCAGCATCGCGCGCGAGAACGACCCGCGGCGGCTGGAGATCCTGCGCGAGCGCCTGCTCGCCGGGGTCAACGAGAGCTTCGAGATGCTGGAGCAGATGGGTGCCGCACCCGGCGCCAAATGGGGCGACTGCGTGTCGGCGGTCTACACCGCGTCGGGCGACCTGTCGCTGGCGAGCACCGGCGGCGTGGTCATCTTCTGCAACCTCGTCCAGTACCCGATCAAGTTCATCAACAAATACTGGACGGAGGAATCCTCGGTGGGCGTGCGGGAGGGCGACGCCTTCCTGGTCAATGACGCCCGCTACGGGCAGGCGCACAACACCGACCAGTCGCTGATGCTGCCGGTCTTCTGGGAGGGGCGCATCGTCGCCTGGGCCGGGGCCACCGTGCACGAGGGGGAGAACGGCGCCATCGAGCCGGGCGGCATGCCCTCCACCGCCGAGCAGGTGTGGGACGAGGGGCTGAAGATCTCGCCGATCAAGGTCGCCGAGAATTACGAGCTGAAGCGCGACCTCGTCACCTTCCTGCAGAACTCGGTGCGGGAGCCGAAGCTGCAATACGCCGACATGAAGGTGAAGATGTACGTGTGCCGGCGCATCGAGCGCCGCATCCACGAGGCCATCGCCGAGTTCGGGGTGGAGGCGGTGGTCGCCGCACTCCGCATGAATCTGGAGGACACCGCCGCCGAGGTGCGCCGCCGCTTCCTGGAATGGCCGGACGGCACGGTGCGCCACGCCTGGTGGACCGACGGGACGCTGCGCGAGAACTGCCTGATCAAGATCAACCTGGAGCTGGTGAAGAAGGGCGACAGCCTGACCTTCGACTACCGCGGTTCCAGCCCGGAATTCACCAACCGCTCGAACAACAGCCTGGACATCACCGTCAAGGGGATGCTGGCGCAGCTCTTCCTGACCTTCATCTGGCCGGACCTGCCGCGGAACCAGGGGGTGCTGGAGCCGGTGAAATTCATCTTCGACACACCGTCCATCCTCAAGCCCGCCTTCGGCACGCCCAACGCCCAGTCGATGATGAGCGTGTTCACCGCCTGGAGCGTCGGGCAGGTCAGCGCCATGAAGTTCCTGCACTCGGTGCCGCACAAGCACACCCGGGTGGTGGCGCCGTGGTTCAACATGATCAACACCTTCCTGTTCGGCGGCATCACCCAGCATGGCGAGATGGTCGGCAACGTCTGCGCCGACATCAACGGCATGGGCGGCGGGGCGCTGGCCGACCGCGACGGGCAGCATTCCTGCGCGCCGATCTTCGCCACCATGGCCGACCTCGGCGAGCAGGAGTTCATCGAGGAGGAGATGCCCTTCATCCAGCTCGTCTCCAAGAAGCTGATGCGCGACAACCAGGGCTTCGGGCGGACGCGCGGCGGCATGGGCTACCAGATGGTGCTGGCGATGCGCGACAGCCCCGCGTTCGGCTTCATGCTGACCGCCATCGGCTGCAAATTCCCCAACGTGCCCGGCCTGTTCGGCGGCTACGGCTGCCCGACCTACCCGCTGGCACGGGTGAGCGGGATCGACGTGTTCGAGATCCTGCGCACCAACCCCGGCCAGTTCCGCTACTCCATCGAGGAGCTGATGAACGAGCGGCCGTTCCCGGAGGCGACCTACAGCACCCACCCGATGTCGCTGCCCTACACGCTGGCCAAGCGCGGCGAGCTGTACATGATCGCCCAGGGCACCGGCGGCGGCATGGGTGATCCGCTCGACCGCGACCCGGCGGCCGTGGTCCGCGACCTGGAGGAGGGGCTGCTGTCGGCTGAGGCGGCGTGGCGCGTCTACCGCGTGGTCGCCGAGGCCGGGACGCTGCGCATCGACCAGGACGCCACCGCCGCCGCCCGCGACGAGGCGCGGCGGGAGCGCATCGCGGCGAGCCGGCCCTTCGACGAGTTCCGCAAGGACTGGGTGAAGCCGGCCCCGTCGCCCGACATCCCGTATTTCGGCTGCTGGGACGACCGTACGCGCGTACACGCCGGCCGGTCCGACGTCACTCATCCCGCCGGTCAGGTGTTGCCCCCCGTACGCCTGCCCAACCCCTTGCAGACGCGCATCGACGCGCTGGAGCGGGAGCTGGCGGTCCTGCGGGGCGGGGGGTGATCCCGACGCGGAGGGGGATGCTACGGGGGGCGGCCGGGCGAGCCGCCCCCTCCGTGGCGGCCCCGTCCCGGCGCTTCAGTCGATCAGCCCGAAATGGCGGGCGACGACGACGGCCTGCATGCGGCTGGCGATGTGCAGCTTCTCGAAGATGTTGCGCATGTGCCATTTGACGGTGTTGGACGATAGCGACAGCCGCTCGGCCAAAGCCTTGTTGGGCAGCCCGCTGGCGACCAGACGCAGGATGTCGCGCTCCCGCTCGGTCAGCCGCTCGAAGAGCTGGGGGGAGGTCTCCGCCCCGTCCTCCTCCGCCCAGCCCTTGTCCATAAGCACGTCGGGCAGCAGCACCTCGGGCAGTGGCAGGTCGGGCAGCGGAGTCTCGCCGGCTTCGGCCAGCAGCCGGTGCAGGTAGCCCTCGACCGGGTCGCGCCGCAGATGGCCGGGGGTCCTGGGCAGGGCCGCCGCGGTCTCCCGCAGCAGGCGGATCGCCGCCGGCCCCTCGTCCAGGAAGCTGCGGATGAAGGTGCCGGGCTGGCCCAGCTCCAGCGCCGTGATGAGCGCGCGGCGCGCGGCGCTGGTCTGCCCCTCGGCGTTCAGCGAGACCGCCAGCAGCAGGGTCAGCTTCAGCAGACGGCGGTTGCGGCGGCCGGCGCGGGCGCGACGCGCCTGGGCCTGGATGGCGGCGCGCGCCTCGCCGTGACGGCCCATGGCGATCTGCAGCCGGATGGCGGTGATGTCCTGCGCCTCCGCCTCGCTGGCGAAATAGGTCATGCCGGGCTGCTCGTCCTCGGGCATGGCGTCGAGATGGAGCCGGGCGGCGGCGAAGTCTCCCGCCAGCGTCGCCTGACGCGCCAGCTCGGCCCGTGCGTAGCGCACGAGGCGCGGCAGCCCATGCCGGTGGCCCAGATAGATGGCCCGCTCCATGGTGGCCGCCGCGGTGTCGGCGTCGCCGTGCGCCAGCGCGATGCGCGCCACCGTTTGCAGGGTCACCGCCAAAGGATCGACGATGGCTTCCTGCTCGACGCTGCGGGCGAAGTCGTCGAGGTGGCGTTCGGCCTCGGTCAGACGGTTGCGCTCGTACAGCGCCTCCGACAGGTAGGCGCCGATCACGGCGCCCGCCGTGCAGCAGGACGCGCCATCCTCCTCGACCCGCCGCAGCGCCGTCTTCAAGCCGCCCAACGCCTCCTCCAGCCGGCCCTGGCTGCTGTGCAGGGTGGCCGAAATGGCTTCCTGGTAGGCCTGCCCGAACAGGTTGCCGGACTCGTCGTGCAGCGGGCGCGCGGTGCGCAGCGCGTCGCGCGCGCCGTCGAAGTCGCCGCGTGCCGCCAGCGCAAAGGCCCGCGCGTTGAAGGCGACGGCGTATTTGAACCCGTGCTCGCGGCGGAGCTGGCCGATCATCGCGGCCGCCACCTCGCCCATCTCGGCGATGCGGTCCTGGGCGGCCAGCACAAACACGCGCACGAAATTGTGGAACCCCCAGTCCACCGGCCCGCCACCCCGCTCCTCCAGCACCCGGCGCAGCAGATCGACGATGGCGTCGGCCTTGGCGAACTCCCGCCGGAAGGCGTAGGCGATGCCGGCGGCGTGCAGCAGGTTCTCGTGCCGACGCAGCACCTCCGCCGGGATGCGGTCGACGCAGCGCACGATCAGGCCCAGCCGCTCCTCCGCCACCAGGCGGTCGACGATGCCGGCCAGCGTCGCGGCGGCGGTCTCGGGGTCGCCGGCTTCCAGGAAATGCAGCACCGCGTCGTCGGCCTGGCCGTTGGCGGCCAGCCACACCGCCACCCGGCGGTGACGGTCGCGCAGCGCCGCGGCCGGCAGCTCCCGCGCCACGCGCGCCAGCAGGAAGCGGCGGAACACGTTGTGGAACCGGTACCAGACGCCGCTGCCGTCCGGGGCGAGGAACAGGCCCAGCCGCTCGATGTCCTCCAGCCGCCCGCGCTCCGCCTCGTCGCCGGTCAGATGGACCAGCAGGTCGGGGTTGATCCGCTCCGGCAGGCAGGCGTGCAGCAACCGGTTGCGCACCGCGTCCGCCAGCCCGTCGAACACGTTGGCGGCGAGGTAGGTGATCAGTTCCGGCGCCACCTCCCCCGCCGGGGACGCCAGCCCGTGGCGCAGCCGGCCGTCGCGCAGGCAGAGGCGGATGCACTGGAGGGCCGCCGGCCAGCCCTCGGCGCTGTCGTGGATGCGCGCCACCTCCTCCGGCGACAGGGCCTGGAAGGGCTTGAAGAACTCCGCCGTTTCCGACGGGCGGAAGCGCAGCTCGTCGGCCCGCAGCACGATCGCCTGATCCAGCACCTGAAGGCGGGACAGGTTGATGGCGGGGACCGTGCGGGTGCCGACGCAGAGCTGGCCGCGCTCCGGCAAGGCCCGCAGAAGCTGGTTCAGCGCCGATGCCAGCCCGGCCGAGGCCGCCGTCTCGAAATCATCGAGGACGATGGTCAGATCGCGGAGGTCCCGCGCCGCCCGGCGCAGGATTTCCGGGATCGACGCGGCCGGCGGCCCATTTGGTCCTGTGCCCTGTTCCGACTCCAGCGCCTCCCCGAGCAGCCGGACGAAGTGGGCGGGGTCGGCGGCGTGGCTGTCCATGTCCACCCACACCACGCGTCCGCCGGCCTCCTCCCGCAGCGCGCGGTACTGGCGCAGCAGCGTGGTCTTGCCGAAGCCGGCCGGGCCGTGAACCACCACCAGCCGCGCATGGGCGTTGCGCACCAGCCGCTTCATCGGCTCGCGCCGCTGCACCACGTTGACGGCGGCTGTCCGTTCGGCGTCGCGCATGAGCACTGCTGCCACCCTTGTTCCCGAGTGTTGTCGAGCGGCGGCGGTCGTTCCGCCGCCGCTTCCTCCCTGGTGTCCGAGTATGCCTGTATGACGAGCGCCGTGCACGCACGATGATAAGTGTGGCAAACTAACATTATGAGCGGGTGGCCTGTCAGGCCGGTTCCGCCCCGATGCGCACCATCAGCTTGCCGGTGTTGCCGCCGGAGTAGAGCAGCGTCAGGGCGGACGCGGCGTTCTCCAGCCCGTCCACCACATGCAGCCGGTGCTTGATCCGCCCCTCCCGCATCCAGCCGGCGAGCTTGCCCTGGAACTCGGGGTAGCGGTCGAGGTGGTCGAGGATGACGAACCCCTCCACCCGCAGCCGCCGCATGATCACGTTGCGGAACATGGTGGGGCCGGGCACCACCTCCGCCGTGCGGTTGTAGGTGGAGATCAGGCCGCAGACGACGACCCGGCCGAAGTCGTTCATCAGTGTCAGCCCGGCGTCCAGGCAGGCGCCGCCGACATTCTCGAACAGCACGTCGATGCCATCGGGGCAGGCCGCGCGCAGGCCTTCCACGAGGTCGCCGTCGCGGTAATCGACGGCGGCGTCGAACCCGAGATCCTCGACCAGCCAACGGCATTTGTCGGCGGACCCGGCGATGCCGACGGCGCGGCAGCCGTGGATCTTGGCGATCTGCCCGACCACCGCGCCCACCGCCCCCGCCGCGGCGGAGACCACCACCGTCTCGCCCGGCTTCGGCCGGCCGACGTCCATCAGGCCGTAGAGCGCCGTCGGCCCGGCGATCATCAGCACGCCGAACGCCTCGTCCAGCGGGATGCCGGGAAAGCGCGGGAAGGGCACGAAGCCCGTGCCGTCGGTGATGAAACGGTCCGACCATGTGTGCATGCCGGTGACCAGCGCGCCGACGGGGAAGGCCGGGTTGTCGGAGCGCACCACCTCCGCCATCAGGAAGCCGCGCATCGGGTCGCCCACCCGCACCGGCTCCATGTAGATGTC
Source organism: Azospirillum oleiclasticum (assembly GCF_013423485.1). GTDB lineage: Bacteria > Pseudomonadota > Alphaproteobacteria > Azospirillales > Azospirillaceae > Azospirillum > Azospirillum oleiclasticum. The sequence goes on along the minus strand of NZ_JABFFR010000030.1, from coordinate 95,784 downwards.
CCAGTCGCTGAGCCAGACGCGGTTGGTGGCGTCCAGCGACAGATGGATGGAACGGAGTTCCATCTCGCCCGGCCCCGGATCGCGCAGCGGCTCCTCGCGCAGCACCAGCGTGTCGTCCTCCAGCGCGCCGCTGGTGAAGCGGTTGTAGTACCAGCGTCTCGCCATGGTCATGCTTGTTCTCCCCATTGTCCGTCCGGCCACCAATCCCAGAATGCCGGAACCGGACCGGTGCCGTCCCCTTCCAAAGGGTGGGGTGGGTGCCGCCGGCAATCGCATCCGGCCGCATCGCGATTTGCGTCCCCGACACCGGGTGGTACGCTGACACCTCCTCCCGGCACGGGCGATGGAGCGGTGAATCCGCATGGCACGGACCGATCAAAGCATCATCAACCTGCGGATCGTCATCGAGCAGCCGGTCGTCGGCGTGCTCCACAGCCTTCAGGCAAAGGATGATTCTCCGCTCGATCCGAAATCGTCGCGCGAGGGCGAGGCGCTGCCGTTCGATTTCCAGATCCGCGTGGGACCGGGGCCCAAATTCTCCGGCGATCAGGTGCGCCGGGAGGGCCCCGAGCGGAGGTTCGTCTACATCCGGATTGGTCAACTGGCGGGCGACCCATCCTCGCCCTGGTCCCGCCGGATGAAGATCGATATCCACGACATCGCGCCCGACCTGCTGGATCTTGCGGCCACGAACGGCGGGGTCATCGAAACGACGGTGAACGGCACCGGCAAGGACGGCACGCCCACCTGCGCCACGGTGCGGCCGACGGGGCGGCGCATCGTCGAACGCTGACGCCGGATGGCCGCCCTATTACCCCGGCAGGCGAGGACTGCGCATCGTGAGCTGGTGCGTCAGATACAGGGGCGGCGGGCGTTCGCCGCGCCAGAGCTGTTGCAACAACGCCACGATCGCCGGGCCGTAATGGTCGGAGGGCACGCGGACGCTGTTCAACCAGTCGGCGATCCAGGGGTTGATCGGGTTGTCGTCGAAACCGAAGAAGGCGACCTCGCCCGGCACCTCCAGCCCCGCCTCCCGCGCCCGGCGGTAGGCGCCGTAGGCCAGGAGATCGCTGAGGCAGACCACGACGCGCGGCGGAACCGGAAGTTCCAGCAGGCGGGCCATGCCCTGGTAGCCGATGACGATGTGGTCGAGGCCGGGGCCGCTCGCCCGCGGCAGGGATGCGGTGTCGATCCCCGCCGCCTGGAGGCGGTCGAACAGGCCGAGCAGCCGCCAGTGTCCCGCCGTGCGGTCCAATGAGGCGTGCAGCACGCCGATCCGCCGCACGCCGCGCTCCAGGATGCGTTCCGCGATTTCCGCCCCTGCCGCCACATTGTCGATGCCGACATAGGGGGATGTGGGGTCGCCGGGGTCCGGGCGGTTGACGAAGACCAGCGTGTCGCCATCCGCCCGCACCTCGTCCAGCGCCGGGCTGTCCACCGCGCCCACGAAGATCATGGCGCGGACGAGCTGGGCGCGCATCTCGCGGATGTACTCGTCCTGCACGTCGGCGCGCTCGTGCGTGTCGCACAGCGACATCACCAGCCCCTCCCCGCGCAGCGACCATTCGATGGAGGAGGCTATGGCCGCCATCGACGGGTTGGCGAGGTTGGCGGCGAGCACGCCCACGATCCGGCTTTCCTGCCGGCGCAGCGCCCGGCCGACACTTCCGGGGCGGTAGCCCAGATCCGCCACCGCGGCGCGCACCCGCTCCGCCGTCTCCGCCGACGCCTTGTTGGCGACGCCGTTGATGACGCGGGACGCGGTGGCGACCGACACACCCGCCCGCGCCGCCACCATGGCGAGCGACGCGCCGTTCCGGCGATCAACACCCGGTCTGGCGGCGGGTTGGCGGCGATCGGGTGGTTGGCGCATCGGATCCTCGGTTCGGAAAATCGTTGCACGGCGTCGCAGCCGGATCTATGGTCGCGCAAGAGGGTAATCGATTTCCCTTGGCAGAAACAGCGACGATCCAGGGCCGGAACGGCCGGATCATGCGATTTTCCCATCGGGAGGGGGACGGCCATGCCGGCCGCGGACGGCGATCACAGCGGGGTCGTGGACCCGTACGAGCATCTGCACGACGAGGCGTACGCCCGTCCCTTCGCGCTGGGCCGTGTCGGCGCGGACGGGCTGGTGACGACCGCCGGGCGTACACTGGTGTCGCTGGACGGCGACTGGCGCTTCTGCATCGACCCCCACGACGAGGGGCTGCGGCAGGCCTGGTACGCCGACGAGCCGCTGCCGGCCGCATCCTGGATCGCCCCGCGCGACTACGACGACGGCGCGTGGCAGACCGTGCCGGTCCCCTCCTGCTGGAACACGCAGAAGCCGGAATGGCGGCATTACGAGGGTGGGGCCTGGTACACGCGGCTGTTCGAACACCGGCCGGGACCGGTGGGCGAGCGGGTGATGCTGCATGTGGGGGCCGCCGCCTACGAGGCGAGGGTGTTCCTCAACGGGGCCTTCATCGGCGCGCACCGTGGCGCGTCGACGCCCTTCTGCCTGGAGCTGACCGAGCATCTGCGCGACGGCACCAACCGCCTGCAGATCCAGGTCGACAACGCCCGGCGCGCCGAGCGCGTGCCGATGCACCACACGGACTGGTTCAATTACGGCGGCCTCTACCGGTCGGTGTCGCTGCTTCGGCTGCCGCCGGTCTTCATCCGCGATTTCGGCGTCGGGCTGGTGCCGGGCAGCGGCTTCGGCCGCGTGTTCGTGGACATCGCCCTGTCGGCGCCGGTCTACGGGGAGGCGACGGTCGCCATCGACGGGCTGCTGCCGCCGCACCCCATCCCGGTGACCGGCGGGCGCGGGCGGATCGAGCTGGAGCTGGCCCCGGAGCTGTGGTCGCCCGACGCGCCGCGGCTCTACGACGTGACCCTGGGCTTCGGCGCCGACACGGTCGCCGACCGCATCGGCTTCCGCGAGATCCGGGTGGAGGGGGAGCGCATCCTGCTCAACGGCCGCGATGTCGTCCTGCGCGGCGTCTCGGTGCACGAGGATGACCTGCACAGCGGCAAGACCAGCGGCGAGGCGGACATCCGCCGCCGCTACGCCGACGCCAAGGAGCTGGGCTGCAACTTCCTGCGCCTCGCCCACTACCCGCATGATGCGCGGGCCGCGGCGATCGCCGACGAGGTCGGGCTGATGCTGTGGGCGGAGATCCCGGTCTATTGGGCCATCGACTTCACCGGCCCCGACAGCTACGACGATGCCGCCAACCAGCTTGCCGAGCTGATCACCCGCGACCGCAACCGCGCCAGCGTGATCCTCTGGGGTGTGGGCAACGAGAACGCCGACACCGACGCGCGGCTATCCTTCATGGGGCGGCTCGCCGGGCTGGCGCGCGCGCTGGACCCGACGCGGCTGGTGACAGCCGCCTGCCTGATCGACCGCCAACGCTTCGCCATCGCCGACCGGCTGGCCGACAGCCTCGACGTCATCGGGCTGAACGAGTATTTCGGCTGGTACGAGCCGTCCTTCGACGGGCTGCGCCGGCTGCTCGCCAATTCGGCGCCGGGCAAGCCGGTGATCATCAGCGAGTTCGGGGCCGACGCGGTGGCGGGCCTGCGCGGCGGCGCGCGGGAGCTGTTCACCGAGGACTGCCAGGAGGCGGTCTACCGCGAGCAGCTCGCCATCCTCGCCACCGCCCCCTATGTGCGCGGGCTGACGCCCTGGATCCTCTATGATTTCCGCACCGAGCGGCGGCAGACCGCCTTCCAGCGGGGCTGGAACCGCAAGGGCCTGATCGCCGAGGACAAGACCACCCGCAAGCGCGCCTTCGCCGTGCTGGCCGACCATTACAGCGCCCTGGCCGCCGCCGAAACCCGATCCACCCAACCACAAGAACCGGAGGAACCCTGATGTTCGCGTTGAACCGCCGTCACGCCATCGCCGCCGCCACCGTAGCTCTCGGCGTGGCGCTCGCCGGCCCGGCCGCTGCCAAGACCACGCTGCGCCTGGGCCACGGGCTGGCCAAGGGCCACCCGGTCGACGTGTCCATGGAGGAGTTCGCCAAGCTGGTGCGCGAGCGCAGCAACGGCGACATCGAGGTGAAGGTGTTCCCCGCCGGCCAGCTCGGCCAGCAGCGGGAACTGATCGAGCAGATGCAGAACGGCGCCATCGACCTCGTGCACGCCAACGCCTCGCCGCTCGGCGCCTTCGAGGCCAGCTACGGCGTCTACGACCTGCCCTTCCTGTTCCGCGACGCCGATCACTTCTTCAAGGTGGTCGACGGCGAGGTCGGCGAGGCGGTCCTGCAATCCAGCCGCCCCAAGGCCTTTGTCGGCCTCGCCTATTACGACAATGGCACGCGCAGCTTCTACACCCGGAAGCCGGTGCCCACCCCCGCCGACCTGAAGGGCATGAAGATCCGCGTGCAGCCCGGCCCGGTGGCGACCCGCATGGTCAACCTGCTGGGTGCCACCGCCACCCCGCTCGCCTGGGGCGAGGTGTACACGGCGCTGCAGTCCGGCGTGATCGACGGGGCGGAGAACAACGTCACCGCCCTGACGCTCGCCCGCCACGGCGAGGTGATGAAGTTCTACACCCGCAACGAGCACACCCGCGTGCCCGACGTGCTGCTGATCGCGACATCCACACTGGACCGGCTGAAGCCCGAACAGCAGGCGCTGATCCGTCAGGCCGCCAAGGACAGCGGCAAGGGCCACAACACCCGCTGGAAGGCTGAGCTGGACAAGGCCGAGGGCGAGGCGGTGAAGCTGGGCGTCACCTTCGTGGACGCCGACAAGGCCGCCTACCGCCAGGCCGTGCAGCCGATGTACGACGACCTGAAGGCGACCCCGGCGGTGGCGGCGCTGGCCGACCGCATCCAGTCCGTGAAGTAAGGAGGGGCGCGTCATGCTGGCGACCATCCATCGCGCGCTCGACACGCTCGTGCTCGCCGTCACCATGCCGCTGACGCTGGTCATGCTGGGCTGCGTGGTGTGGCAGGTGGTCGCCCGCTACGCGCTCGGCGTCTCCACCTCCGCCACCGACGAGATCGCCCGCTTCACCTTCATCTGGGTCAGCCTCCTGGGGGCGACCTATGTGCTGGGCAAACGCGGGCACATCGCCATCAGCGGGCTGGTGGACATGCTGCCGGCCCGGCCGCGCGGCGGGGTGGAGATCGCCATCGCCCTGCTGGTCGTCGCCTTCGCGGTGGCGGTGCTGGGGATGGGCGGCTGGCTGCTGGTCAACAAGGCGCTCACCCTTGGGCAGGTCACCCCCGCCCTCCAGGTCCCGATGTGGACGGTCTATTCGGTGATCCCGGTGTCCGGGGTGCTGACGCTGGTCTACGCCGTGATCGCCACGCTGGAGGCGCTGCGCGGCCAGCCGGAGCGCGGCACCGTCTCGCTCGACTGACGCCCGGCACGCACCGCCGTTCCCCCTTTCCCTTCCGCCGCGGAGCCGATCCCGTGGATCTCCTCTCCTCCCCCGCCCTGATCCTGAGCGTCGCCTTCTGCGGCCTGCTGGCGTTCGGCGTTCCCATTTCCTACGCCACCGGGCTCGCCTCCATCGCGACGCTGCTGACCATCATGCCGCCGCTGCCGGCCCTGTCGGTGACGGCGCAGCGCATCGCGACGGGGTTGGACAGCTTCGCGCTGCTCGCCATTCCCTTCTTCTTCATGGCCGGCTCGATCATGAACCGCGGCGGCATCGCGCGGCGGCTGATCGACTGCGCCAAGGTGTTCGTCGGCTGGTTGCCGGGGCCGCTGGCGCAGATCACGGTGCTCGCCAACATGATGTTCGGCTGCGTGTCGGGCTCCGCCGTGGCGGCAGCCTCGGCCATCGGCGGCACCATGCAGCCCTCCATGGACAAGGCCGGCTACGACCGCAGCTACAGCGCGGCGGTCAACATCTCCTCCTGCATCACCGGGCTGCTGATCCCGCCGTCCGGCGCCTTCATCGTCTATTCGCTGGTGTCGGGCGGCACCTCCATCGCCGCCCTGTTCCTGGCCGGCTACCTGCCCGGCATCCTGCTGGGGATCGCGGTGATGATCCCGGCGATGCTGATGGCGAGGAAGCGCGGCTACAGCCGCCTGCCGCCGCTGTCCCTGTCGGATTCCGCGCGCGCCGTGGTGTCCGCGGTGCCCAGCCTGGGGCTGATCGTGGTGGTGATCGGCGGCATCGTCGGCGGCGTCTTCACCGCGACCGAGGGCTCGGCCATCGCCGTGGTCTACGCGCTGGTGCTGGCGCTGGTCTACCGCGAGCTCAGCGTGCGCGACCTGCACCAGATTCTGCTCGACACCATCGAGGCGACGGCCGTGGTGGCGCTGATGGTCGGCACCTCCATGGCGATGGCCTATGTGATGTCGCTGGCGGAGATCCCGCAGATCATCGGCGACTGGGTGCAGTCGGTGTCGGACAACGCGGTGGTGGCGCTGCTGCTGGTCAACATCGTGCTGCTGCTGATGGGGACCTTCCTCGACATCACGCCGGGCATCCTGATCTTCACCCCGATCTTCCTGCCGGTGCTGGTGGAGCTGGGCGTCGACCCCGTGCATTTCGGGGTGATCCTGGTGTTCAACCTGTGCCTCGGCATCGTCTCGCCGCCGACCGGCAGCGCGCTCTTCATCGGCTGCGCCATCGCGCGGGTGTCCATCGAGCAGGTCACGCGCCCGCTGATCCCGCTCTTCGCGTGGAGCACGGCGGCGCTGCTGGTCGTCACCTATGTGCCGGGCCTGTCGCTGTGGCTGCCGCGGCTGTTCGGCCTGATCCAATAGCTTCCAACACTTCAGGAGTGCACGCGCCATGCGTCCGCTGACCGGGGCCCGTCTCCTCACCGACGGGCCCGAGGGGATCGTCCTCGCCCTCGACCACGGCTACCGCCTGACCCTGTTTCCGCTGGGGCCGGCGCTGGCGCGCGTCCTCATCGAACGGCCCGAGGGTCTGCGCTCGCCGCGCACCTGGTCGCTGTCGCCCGAGCTGTCGGGCCAGAGCGATCCGGCGTTGGCCGACCCCATCGATGGCCGCGACCGCCGCGACCTGACCGGCTTCGCCCCCGTCGACGCCGCGGTGGCGGAGGACGAGGCCGCCGTGACCGTCACCACGGAGCGCTGGCGGGTCACCGTCCGCCGCGCGCCGCTGGCCCTGACGTGGGAGGAGCGGGACGGCGACGGCTGGCGCACGGTGCTGGCCGACCGGCCGACCCAGCCCTACCTGTTCGACGGCCGCTCGCCGCGCTTCGCCCACCACCTCGTGGCGCACGCGGGCGAGCGCTACCACGGCTTCGGCGACAAGAGCGGCGGCACGGACAAGCGCGGCCGGCGCCTCGCCATGGGAACCACCGACGCGCTGGGCTACGACGCGGAGACCAGCGACCCGCTCTACAAGCACATCCCCTTCTGCCTGTCGGTTCGCCCCGATCGTGGTGGCTCGGCGGTCGGGCTGTTCCACGACAATTTGTCGCGCGGGGTCTGGGACCTGGGCCAGACCATCGACGCCTACCACGGCGATTTCATCCGTTTCGAGGCGACCGACGGCGACCTCGACTACTACGTGGTGTTCGGGCCGAGCGTCGCCGAGGTGGTGGCGGGCTTCACGGCGCTGACCGGCCGCACCTCCTTCCGGCCGCGCTGGGCGCTCAGCTACTCCGGCTCCACCATGCAGTACACCGACGCGCCGGACGCCGACCGCCGGCTGCTGGGCTTCCTGGACGAGCTGGAGCGGCACGTCCTGCCCTGCGGGTCCTTCCAGATGTCGTCGGGCTACACGATGATCGGCGACAAGCGCTACGTCTTCCACTGGAACCGTGACAAGTTCCCCGATCCGGACGCGGTGGCAAAGCGCTTCGTCGATGCCGGCGTGCAGCTCGTCGCCAACATCAAGCCGGCGCTGCTGGACGACCACCCGAAATTCGGCGAGGTGCTGGCCTTCGGCGGCTTCGTGCGCGACGGCGACGATCCGACGCGTCCGCATGTCACCCAGTTCTGGGGTGGGGATGGCGCCTATCTCGACTTCACCAACCCGGCAACCAGCCGCTGGTGGAGCGAGAACGTGACGCGCGAGTTGCTGGAGCGGGGCATCGGCTCCACCTGGAACGACAACAACGAGTACGAGATCTGGGACGACGCGGCGCCTTGCGACGTGGCGGGGCGCGGCGGCACCATGGCGACGCTGCGGCCAGTGCAGACGCACCTGATGATCCGCGCGTCTTATCTGGCCCAGATCGCGCACGCGCCGGAGCGGCGGCCCTACCTGATCTCGCGCTCCGGGGGGCCTGGGCTGCAACGCTATGTGCAGACCTGGTCGGGCGACAACCGGACGGACTGGAAGACGCTGCGCTGGAACCTGCGCATGGGGCACGGCTTCAGCCTGACCGGCCTGTTCGACTTCGGCCACGACGTCGGTGGCTTCGCCGGCCCGCGGCCGGAGCCGGAGCTGCTGCTGCGTTGGATCGAGCAGGCGGTGTGGTGGCCGCGCTTCACCATCCATTCCTGGAACGACGACGGCAGCGTCACCGAGCCCTGGACCTTCCCCGAGATCCTGCCGCAGGTGCGGGCCGCCTTCCAGCTCCGGGAACGGCTGGTGCCGCTGTTCTACACGCTGCTGTGGCGCGCCCACCGCGAGCACACGCCGGTGCTGCGCCCGCTGTTCTTCGACTTCCCCGACCAGCCGGAGGCGTACGGCGAGGAGGACAGCGTGATGGTCGGCGACCGGATCCTGGTCGCCCCGGTGCTCGATCCGGGTGTGGAGGAGCGTGCGCTGTGGCTGCCCGCGGTGCCCGGCGGCTGGTACGATCTGCGCGACGGGAAGCGGTACGAGGGGGGTGTGCGTGTCACTGTGGCCGCACCTTTGGGCGTGGCCCCCGCCTTCGTGCGCGCTGGCACGCTGCTGCCGCTGGGGCCGTCCCCGTCCTGGGGCGAGGGGCCGTTGACCGTGCGCGTCTTCCCCGGCCCGGATGGTTTCGCCACGCTGACCCTGTTCGACGACGACGGGGTGAGCGTCTGCCGCGACGATAACGGGTGCGTCCTGACCATCACCGGCGACGATCCCGCCGCCCTGACGGTCGCGCGCAGTGGCGGCCGGGCGCCGCGCTGGACCAGCCTCGTCATCGAGGACGCCGCGGGTCGCCGCATCGGCGAACGGCCGCTGGATCGCGGCTGAGGCTTCCATGGGCGCCGGTTCCGCAGGACGGAGCCGGCTACCCTCCGAAATACTCCGGGTGCGTTTCCCGCAGCCGGCCGATGAACTCCAGCGAGCGGGAGAGGTGCGCGCGGAGTTCGCGGGCCGCCGCCGCCGGGTCGCCGGCCTCGATGGCGTCGACGATGGCGCTGTGCTCCGACAGGATCTCCACCGTCTTGCCGGCCACCGGCAGGTGAAGGCGGCGCAGGCGATCAATATGGCCGCCCTGGCGCTGCACGAGGTGCCAGAGGTCGCCGACGCCGGCGGCCTCGTACATGGAGCGGTGGAACTCGCGGTCCGTCCGCGTGAACTCCTCATACTCGCCGACATCGGCGAAGGCGCGCTGCTGGCGGATCAGGCCGCGCAGACGGTCGACCGCGGCGGCGTCCGGCCGCTGCGCCAGCGTCTGCACCACCTCCGTCTCCACCGAACGGCGCAGGAACTGGCCCCGGCGGGCGTGCTCCAGGTCGATGGGGCTGACCACCGTGGCGTGCTGCGGGAAGACATGGACCAGCCCCTCCTCCTCCAGACGCATCAGGGCGTCGCGGATCGGCGTCGAACTGAGGCCGAAGCGGTCCTGCAACTCCAGCCGCGACAGCGTCGAGCCGGGCGCCAGCCGCAGTGAAATGATCTCCTCGCGCAGGATGTCGAACACCTGCACCGCGCCGATGCGCCCGCTGCCGGCCCGCCGCCCGGTCGTCATCGCGTCCATACCCCGTCCTTTCCGCCGACCCGATAGCCGACCGACCGCAGTGTAACCCATCGAACCAGCTTGACGCACTAATGCATTAGTGCTTTAGTGCGCGAACCGAACAATCCAAGCAACCGACCGTGCGTCAGCCCGCGTACCGACGCGCCGGTGATCGCTCCAAGAACAACAAGCGCCCGCGCGGGCGCCGTCCTACAGGAGGAAACCCTATGATCCATCGCAGGTCCGTCCTTGCCGGTGCGGCCGTTCTGGCCGCCCTGTCGGCAGCCCCGGCGGCGGCGCAGACGAAGACCGAGATCTCGCTCAGCCGGCAGCTCGGGATCCTCTATCTGCCCACCCATGTGATCGAGAAGCGCAAGCTGATCGAATCGGAGGCGCAGAAGCTGGGGCTGTCCGGCGTCACCACGAGCTGGGTGTCCTTCAGCAGCAGCAGCGCGCAGCAGGACGCGCTGATCTCCGGCAACGTCGACATCATCAACACCGGCACCGGGCCGCTGTTGCTGATGTGGGACCGCACCCGCGGCGCGGTGAAGGGGATCGTCGCCAGCTCCGCCCAGCCCAACCTGCTGGTCAGCCGCGACCCCCGCATCAAGACGCTGGCCGATTTCCAGCCCGGCGACAAGATCGCGGTGCCGACGGTCAAGGTGTCGACCCAGGCGATCCTGCTCCAGATGGCGGCCGCCAAGATGTTCGGCCCCGACAAGTGGAACCATTTCGACACGCTGACGGTGCAGATGGGGCACGCCGACGCGCTGGTCGCGATGCGCAACGCCGGGCACGAGATCAAGAACCATTTCGGCGCCCCGCCCTTCCAGCATTACGCGCTGAAGGACGTGCCGGGCGCCCATGTGGTGACGACCTCGGCCGAGATCATCGGCGGCCCACTGTCGCAGGGCCAGTTCTTCACCACCACCAAGTTCGCCGACGCCAACCCCAAGATCATCCAGGCCGTGCGCAACGCCGCCGCCGAGGCCAAGGCCTTCATCGAGAACAACCCGAAGGAGGCGGTCGCCATCTACAAGGAGGTGACCAGCGACAAGACGCCGGCGGAGGATCTGCTGGCCCTGCTCGCCCAGCCCGGCATGTCCGAATGGAGCCTACAGCCGCAGGGCACCATGAAGTTCGCCGCCCACCTGCACATGACCGGTGCGCTGAAGACCATGCCGGCCTCGTGGAAGGACTATTACCTGCCGGTGGCCCATGACCTGGCCGGCAACTAGGATGGCCGCGGTCCAAGCCTTCTCCCCCGCCGCGGCGGGGGAGGCCGCCCCGGTGCTGCTCGACGTCGATGGGGTCACGCTGCGCTACAAGACGCCGGGAGCCGTCGTCACGGCGACCGAGCGGGTGAGCTTCCAGGTCGGCGTGTCCGACCGCTTCGTGTTGCTTGGTCCGTCCGGCTGCGGCAAGTCCACCCTGCTGAAGGCGGTCGGCGGCTACATGCGGCCGAGCGAGGGGCGCATCACCATCAAGGGCCGCACGGTCACGGAACCGGGGCCCGACCGCATGATGGTGTTCCAGGAGTTCGACCAGCTCCTGCCCTGGAAGACGGTGCTGGAAAACGTGATGTTCCCCCTGCTCGACGCGCGGCGGCTCGGTCACCGCGAGGCGGAGGAGAAGGCGCGCCACTACATCGAGAAGGTGCATCTGACGCGGGCGGTCGACAGCTACCCGCACACGCTGTCGGGCGGCATGAAGCAGCGGGTGGCGATCGCCCGCGGCATGGCGATGGAGCCGGACATCCTGCTGATGGACGAGCCCTTCGCGGCACTCGACGCGCTGACCCGCCGCACCTGCCAGGACGAGCTGCTGCAGCTTTGGGAGGAAACGCGCTTCACCGTGATGTTCGTCACCCACTCCATCGCCGAGGCGATCAAGATCGGCAACCGCATCCTGCTGCTGTCGCCGCACCCCGGCCGCGTCAAGGCGGAGGTGGAAGGGGTCGACACGGTGTCGCCGACCGACGGCAGCGCCGGCCGGCTTGAGAAGGAGATTCACGACATGCTGTTCTCCGACACCGGGCACGGGGCCTGACGCCGATGGCCACCGCACGCATCCTGATGCGATCCGCCGCCGGCCCGGCCAGCGGCGAGGTCGAACGCGCCCGCGGCCTGCTGGAACGGGCCTGGGACAACGGCTTCGTCCGCAAGACGCTGCTGGTCGTGGTTCTCGCCCTGATCTGGGAGACCTATGGCCGGCTGCTCGACAACCCCCTGCTGTTCCCCAGCTTCACCGAGACCCTGGCGGCGCTCGCCGACCGGGTGGCCGACGGCAGCCTGCCGGCGCGGGCCTGGACCTCGATCAAGGTGCTGCTGATGGGCTACGCGGCCGGGGTGGTGCTGGCCGGGCTGCTGACGGTGCTGGCGATCGGCACCCGGCTGGGGTCCGATTTCCTGGAGACGATGACGGCGATGCTGAGCCCGCTGCCGGCCATCGCGCTGCTGCCGCTGGCGCTGATCTGGTTCGGGCTGGGCAACGGCAGCCTGGTCTTCATCCTCATCCATTCCGTGCTGTGGCCGGTGGCGCTCAACACCCATTCCGGCTTCCGCGCGGTGTCGCAGACGCTGCGCATGGTCGGGCGCAATTACGGTCTGAAGGGCTTCGCCTACATCCGCAAGATCCTGATCCCGGCGGCCTTCGCCTCGATCCTGACCGGGCTGAAGATCGGCTGGGCCTTCGCCTGGCGCACGCTGGTGGCGGCGGAGCTGGTGTTCGGCGTGGCGTCGGGACAGGGCGGGCTCGGCTGGTTTATCTTCGAGAACCGCAACCTGCTGGAAATCCCGGCGGTCTTCGCCGGGCTGCTCACCGTGATCACCATCGGTCTGGTGGTGGAGAACCTGATCTTCCGCACCATCGAACGGCGGACGGTGCTGCGCTGGGGCACCCAGACCTGACGCGGCCCGCGGCGGGCGGAAACGCCACCGCAAGACATCCCCACGCGAAAAATCAACACCGCCGGCTATTGCAAGGCCCGCGGCACGGGAGGAACCATGCCATGCTCGATCGTCGTCGGTTCACGCAGTCCCTGGTGGTTGGAATGTCGCTTCCCGTCCTGTCGGCCGCGCCGTGGCGCCTGGCATCCGCCGCGCCCGCGGGCCGGACGGCCCTCTACGTCGCCGTCGGGCCGGATCTGACGCTGTACGACACCGGCGGGGACGGGACCGCCGCGGTCGCCCGCGGCACCGTCACGGTGCCGGCGCCGATCCAGTATGTCTGGAAACACCCGTCCAAGCCCTTCGTCTTCGTGGCGTCGAGCAACCGCTTCTCGTCGACCACCAACGACAAGCACCACGTCACCACCTTCCGCCAGGACCCCGCGACCGGCGCCCTGACCGCCAGCGGCGAGCCGGCGTCGCTCAAGGCGCGGCCGATCAACATCACGGTGGACGCCACCGGCCGGTTCTTGCTGATCGCCTACAACGACCCCAGCCACCTCGGCGTCCATGCAATCGCTGAGAACGGCGCGGTGGGCGCGGAGATCGTGCAGGACGGGCGGGTCGATGCCGGGATCTACGCCCATCAGGTGCGGGTGCTGCCGTCGAACCGCGCGGCCGTCGTGATCGCGCGCGGCAACGACCCGGCGTCCGGGAAGCCCGAGGATCCCGGCGCCATCAAGCTGTTCACCCTGACCGAGGGCCGGCTGACGGCGGCGCAGACGGTGGCGCCGGGGAGCGGCTACGGCTTCGGCCCCCGCCACGTCGATTTCCACCCCAGCCAGCCCTGGATGTACGCGGCCATCGAGCGCCAGAACACGCTCCAGATGTACCGGATCGACAACGACCGGCTGTCGGACGCCCCGGTCTTCACCAAGACCACGCTCGCCGATCCGGCCAGCACGCTGCCGTCGCAGGCGGCCGGCGCCATCCATCTGCATCCCGGCGGCGGCTTCCTCTACCTCTCCAACCGCGCCGACCGGCGGGTCGATGTGGACGGGCAGAAGGTCTTCGCCGGCGGCGAGAACAGCATCGCCGTGTTCGCGCTCGACCCGGCGACGGGCGAGCCGACGCTGGTCCAGTCCGCCCCGACGCGCAGCTTCCACGTCCGCACCTTCACCGTCGATCCGGCCGGCAAGACCCTGGTCGCCGCCAGCGTCGCACCCATGGCGGTGAAGGACGGCGGCAGCGTGACCAATGTCCCGGCGACGCTGTCGATGTTCCGCATCGGCGACGACGGCAAGCTGACGCTCGCCGCCACCCACGCGGTCGATACCGCCAAGGGGCCGATGTTCTGGTGCGGCTTCCTTCCGCTCGGCTGAGCGTTCAACCCAGCGCGGGGCCGCCGGCGGAAACGGCCCCGCTTCTCCCGCCACCACCCCCCTTCCGCGAGGCCCGTTCGATGCCCTCACACGACACACCGCCGCGCCGCAAGACGGCGGACGAGCTGCGCAGCGCCCGCTGGTTCGCCCCCGACGACTTCCGGTCCTTCGGGCACCGGTCGCGGATGAACCAGATGGGCTATGCGGCCGCGGATTACGCCGGCAAGCCGGTGATCGCGATCATCAACACCTGGTCCGACCTGAACCAGTGCCACGCCCATTTCAAGCAGCGGGTGGAGGACGTGAAGCGCGGCGTGCTCCAGGCCGGCGGCTTCCCGGTGGAGCTGCCCGCCCTCTCGCTGTCGGAGAGCAAGGTCAAGCCGACCACCATGCTCTACCGCAATTTCCTGGCGATGGAGACGGAGGAGCTGATCCGTTCCCATCCCGTGGACGGCGTGGTGCTGATGGGCGGCTGCGACAAGACCACGCCGGCCCTTCTTCTGGGCGCCACCAGCGCCGGGGTTCCGGCCATTTACGTCCCGGCCGGGCCGATGCTGCGCGGCAACTGGCACGGGCGGGTGCTGGGCTCCGGGTCGGACGCGTTCAAATACTGGGACGAGCGGCGGGCCGGCGCCATCTCCGACAAGGACTGGAACGAGATGGAGGTGGGCATCGCCCGCTCCTACGGCGTGTGCATGACCATGGGCACCGCCGCGACCATGACCGCCCTGGCCGAGGCGATCGGCATGACGCTGCCTGGCGCCTCCTCCATCCCGGCCGCGGATTCCAACCACATCCGCATGTGCGCCGCCGCCGGCCGCCGCGCGGTCGACATGGTGTGGGAGGATCTGACGCCGTCGCGCATCCAGACGGAGGGCGCCTTCCGCAACGCCATCACCGTCGCCATGGCGATGGGCTGCTCGACGAACGCGGTGATCCATCTGCTGGCGATGGCGCGACGGGCGGCGCACGCGATCGGGCTCGACGACTTCGACCGCGCCAGCCGGACCGTGCCGGTGATCGCCAACATCCGCCCCAGCGGCGACCGCTACCTGATGGAGGATTTCTACTATGCCGGCGGGCTGCCGGGGCTGATGCTGCGGCTGAAGCCCTTCCTCGACCTCGACCAGCTCACCGTGACCGGCCGCCCATGGTCGGAGGAGCTGGCCGAGGCCGAGGTCTACAACGACGATGTCATCCGCCCGCTCGACAACCCCATCTACGCGGAGGGGGCGCTGGCGGTGCTGCGCGGCAATCTGGCGCCCGACGGCTGCGTCATGAAGCCCTCGGCCGCGGCCCCCCACCTGCTCCGCCACACCGGCCCGGCGCTGGTGTTCGACAATTACCCCGATCTCAAGGCGACCATCGACCGCGACGATCTGGATGTGACGCCGGAGCATGTGCTGGTGCTGCGCAACGCCGGCCCGCTCGGCGGTCCCGGCATGCCGGAATGGGGCATGCTGCCGATCCCGAAGAAGCTGGTGCGCCAGGGCGTGCGGGATATGGTGCGCATCTCCGATGCGCGGATGAGCGGCACCAGCTACGGCGCCTGCATCCTGCACGTCTCCCCGGAATCCTACGTCGGCGGCCCGCTGGCCCTGGTGCGCACCGGCGACCTCATCAGCGTCGATGTGCCGTCGCGCAGCATCTCCCTGGAGGTGGACGAGGCGGAGCTGGAGCGCCGGCGTGCGGCGCTGGTGCCGCCGGCCCCGCGCTACGGCCGCGGCTATGGCTGGATGTTCTCCCGCCACATCGCGCAGGCCGACAAGGGCTGCGACTTCGATTTCCTGCAAACCGACTTCGGCCCGCCCGTGGGCGAGCCGGACATCTTCTGAGGATCACCCGATGCTGTCCGACACCACCCGCGACCGTCTGATGACGGTCAGCACCGCCACCCTGTGCACCGCCCTGTTCAAGCGCGGCCTGCGCAACCAGTTCATCCAGGACGTCCACCCGGTGGCGCCGAAGGGCCGCAACATGGTGGGCCCCGCCTACACCCTGCGCTACATCCCCGCGCGCGAGGATCTGAACCCCATCGGCGTCTTCCAGGACCGCAGCCACCCCCAGCGCAAGGCGGTGGAGGAATGCCCGGCCGGCGCCGTGCTGGTCATCGACAGCCGCAAGGATCCGCGCGCCGCCTCGGCCGGGTCGATCCTGGCCGCGAGGCTGATGGTGCGCGGGGCCGCCGGCATGGTGACCGACGGCGGCTTCCGCGATAGCCCCGACATCGGGGCGCTCGACTTTCCGACCTACCACAGCCGCCCCTCCGCCCCCACCAACCTGACCCGGCATCAGGCCGTCGACATCAACCTGCCCGTCGGCTGCGGCGACGTGGCGGTGTGGCCGGGCGACATCGTGGTCGGCGACGCGGAGGGTGTGGTCGTCATCCCCGCCCATCTCGCCGACGAGATCGCCGAGGAGGCGATTGACATGACCGCGTTCGAGGATTTCGTCACCGAGAAGGTGCTGGAGGGCGAGAGCATCCTCGGCCTCTACCCGCCCACCGACGAGCGCTGGCGCATGGAGTTCGCGGACTGGCGGGTGTCCAGGAACCGGTGAGGCGCCGGCCGGCGGGCCCTTGATCGGATCGCCGTCGTCGCTGGACCTTGCCGTGCTATGGATGGAGCCCGGAGGTCCAGCGATGATTCCGTTTCGAGCGATCAGCATGTTCCACGCCGTGGCGCGCGCCGGCAGCATCGTCGGCGCGGCGCAGGAGCAGGGCGTCACGCCCTCGGCGATCAGCCAGCAGATCCACTCGCTGGAGGCCTATCTCGGCACCGCTCTGGTCATCAAGGACGGCCGCACCATCAAGCTGACGGAGGCGGGTGAGCGCTATTTCGAACTGATCGTCGGCAGCGTCGAACGGATCGTCGAGGCGACCCACGCGCTGCGCGGCTTCCGCGTCGTCGCGGCGCTGACCGTCCGCGCCGCCCCCAGCCTCGCCGCCAAGTGGCTGATGCCGCGACTGGCCGGCTTCATCGAGGCGCACCCGCAGTTCGAGGTACGCATCGACGGCACCAACGAGCCGACCAACTTCGACCGCGAGGGCGTCGACATCGAGATCCGCCACGGCGAGGGCCAGTGGCCCGGCCTCTACGTCGAGCCGCTGGTCGAGGAGCATTTCCTGCCGGTCTGCGCCCCCGCCTACGCCACCGCTGGCAGCCTCGCCCCGCAGGACCTTCCCGACCGGCGGCTGATCCACTCCGTGAAGTCGCAGATCCAATGGAAGCACTGGTTCGCCCGCGCCGGGGTCGCCACCGACCGGCGCTGGAGCCGGGTGCTGTTCGACCGCTCCCACATGGTCATCGACGGGGCGGTCGCCGGCTTCGGCATCGCGCTGGAAAGCGAGCTGCTGGCCTGGGAGGAGCTGCGCGACGGGCGTCTGGTCTGCCCGGTGGCGGCCCCGCCCGACATCACCGCCGTCACCCAATGGATCGTCTGCCCGCACGAACGGCTGCGGCTGGGCAAGGTGCGGGCCTTCATCGATTGGGTGCGGCTGGAGCGCGACGCCTGGGCGCGGAACGCCGCAGCGCTCCGATCGTCCTATGGGCTGATTGTTTAGCTATCCTAACGTTTTGAGCGCGACAGCTAAATTGTACGACAACACCGCTCGCATCTAGACTCCGCGATCAGGTGGTCCGGCGCGACCAAGCAGACGCAGCCACCACCAAAGCAATCGCGAGGATGTGACGTGAATCTCTCGACAAAACTTCTGGAGCGAGCCGGCCGCGGACGGCCCGTGCGGATCGGGATCATTGGTGCCGGCAAATTCGGATCGATGGTTCTTTCGCAGGCGCAAAAGATCGATGGGCTGCATGTGGCCGGCGTGGTCGATCTGGACGTCGGCAAGGCACGCCAGGCGCTGGAGCGGGTCGGCTGGCCGCGCGAGCGTTACGAGGCGCGCAGCGTCGGCGACGCGGTGCGCGACGGCACCACCTGCGTCACGGCGGACGCCGCCGCCCTGATGGCCTGCGACGAGGTCGAGTGCGTGATCGAGGCGACCGGTCATCCGATCGCCGGCGTCCGCCACGCGCTGGCCGCCATCGACAGCGGCAAGCATGTGGTGATGGTCAACGTCGAGGCCGACGTGCTCTGCGGGCCGCTGCTGGCCGAGCGGGCGCGGCAGCGCGGCGTCGTGTACTCCATGGCCTACGGCGACCAGCCGGCGCTGATCTGCGAGCTGGTGGATTGGGTGCGCGCCTGCGGCTTCGAGCTGACCAGCGCCGGCAAGGGCATGAATTTCGAGCCGCGCTACCGCTACTCGACCCCCGACACGGTGTGGGGCTTCTTCGGCTGGACCGAGGAGGAGGTCGCCAAGGGAGACTTCAATCCCAAGATGTACAACTCCTTCACCGACGGCACCAAGGCGGCGATCGAGATGGCGGCGGTCGCCAACGGCACCGGGCTGGACTGCCCCGACGACGGGCTGGCCTTCCCGCCGGCGGGCCTGCACGACCTCGCCCGCGTCTTCCGCCCGGCGGCGGACGGCGGCCGCATGGCGCGCAGCGGGCTGGTCGACATCGCGGCGAGCCAGGAACCCGACGGGCGCGAGGTGTTCAACAACATCCGCTACGGCGTCTTCGTCACCTTCAAGGCGCACAACGAGTACACCCGCGCCTGCTTCAAGCAGTACGGGCTTCTGACCGATCCGTCCGGCTGGTACGCGTCCATGTGGCGCCCCTTCCACATCATCGGGCTGGAGACCTCGGTCAGCGTGCTGTCCGCGGTGCTGCGCAACGAGGCGACGGGCACCGCCAAGGAGTTTCGCGGCGACGCCGTGGCGACGGCCAAGCGCGACCTGAAGCCCGGCGAGCGGCTGGACGGCGAAGGCGGCTACACGGTGTGGGCCAACGCCATCCCGGCCTCGCGCAGCCTGTCCGTTCACGCCCTGCCCATCGGCCTCGCCCACAACGCACGGCTGACGCGGCCGGTCGCCAAGGACTGCATCGTGAGCTACGACGACGTGGAGCTGGTGGACGATCTCGACGTGGTGGATCTCCGGCGTACCATGGAGGCGGGAGCGTCCGGCCGCCCCGGCGGGACGAAGTAGGAGACCATCATGTCCGATCAGCATCCGGAGGGCGCCTCCGGGGGCGCCCCGGCCGGCGCCTTCGTCGTCATCGCCGAGTTCGTGGTGAAAGCGGGCCACATGGCCGCGTTTATGGAGGCGGCGCTGGACGACGCGCGCTGCTCCGTCCGCGACGAGCCGGGCTGCCGCCAGTTCGACGTGGTCCGTCCGGAGGGGCTGCCCGACGCGGTGCTGTTCTACGAGGTGTACGACAGCCGGGAGGCCTTCGACGCGCATCTTCGGACGCCGCATTTCGACCGCTTCCGGCTGGCCTTCCCGCCGCTGATCGAGGCGGAGCGCCCCGTGCGCTTCGCCGGGCGGGTCCATCCATGAGTGCGGTCATCGACACCCGCACCGTCGGGCTGGTCGGCACCGGCATCATGGGCGGCCACATGGCCCGGCGACTGGCCGAAGCCGGCCATCGGGTGACGGTGTGGAACCGTACGCCCGACAAGGCCGAGGCGCTGCGCGCCCACGGCGTGTCTGTCGCCGATGACGCCGGCGGCGCGGCGGCGGCGGCCGACGTCGTCGTCTGCATGCTGAGTTCCGGTCCGGTGTGCGACGAGGTGCTGCTGGCGCCCGGCGGCGTCATCGACGTCATGCGGCCGGGAGCGACGCTGGTGGTGATGAGCTCCATCCCGGTGGAGACGGCGCGGGCACAGGCGGCCCGCGCGGCGGCGCGGGGCGTGCGCTACCTCGACGCCCCGGTATCCGGCGGCGAGCGGGGGGCGGCGGCGGGAACGCTGGCGATCATGGTGGGCGGCGACGCCGCCACCGTGGAGGAGGCCGCCCCGCTCTTCGCCCCGCTCGGCCGCGCCACCCATGTCGGCCCCACCGGCACGGGGCAGCTCGCCAAGCTGGTGAACCAGCTCATGGTCGCCACCAGCGTCTGCGCGGTCGCCGAGGCGCTTCTGCTGGCCGAACGCGGGGGCGCCGATCCCGCCCGCGTGCGGGAGGCGCTGCTCGGCGGCTTCGCCGACTCCACCGTTCTCCGCCAGCACGGCACCCGCATGATCGAGGGCGATTTCAAACCCGGCGGACCGGCCAAGTACCAGGTCAAGGACACCACCACCGCCCTCGCCTTCGCGCACGGGCTGGGCCTCGACCTGCCGGTCGCCGCGCTGGTGGACCGGCTGTTCGCCGACATGGTGGCGCACGGCGACGGCGATCTCGACCACAGCGCCGTCATCCTCGAACTGCGACGACGGAGCCGGTAACCGCACACGAACCACGAGGAAGGCGCCGGACCATCCAGGCGCCGCACAAGGGAGGAAACCATGAGGAAGCTGATGACACAGGGTTGGAGCCGGCGGTCCATGCTGGCGCTCGGGGCCGGGGCGACGGCCTTGGCCGTCGTCCGGCCGGCGAACGCGGCGGTGTCGCTGCGCATGGCGGTGGCGGACCCCGCCGGCTCCTCGGTCGGGCAGGCCGCCACGCGTTTCGCGGAGCTGGTCAAGGAGAAGACCGGCGGGGCCGTGACGATCCAGATCTTCCCGGACGGCCTGCTGTTCGGCAACGACCAGAACGCGGCGATCAACCAGCTCGGCGGCGGCTCGCTGGACGGTCTGATCCTGGCCAGCAGCGTGTACGCGTCCTTCGAACCGCGCATGAACGCGGTCAGCCTGCCCTACATGTTCTCCGACTACGACCAGCTCACCGGCTATCTGGAGGGGGCGCCCGGCAAGACGCTGCTCGCCTCGCTCGACCGGCTGCGGATCGAGGGGCTGGGCCTGATGATCCGCACCTTCCGGAACACCACGACGCGCAACACCGCCATCACCACCGCCGAGGCTTTCAAGGGCCTGAAGCTGCGGGTGCCGAACAACAAGCTGTTCGTGCAGCTCTTCCAGGCTCTGGGCGCCAACCCCACACCGATGGCATTCGCCGAGGTCTACACCGCACTCCAGCTCGGCGCCATCGACGGGCAGGAGAACCCGGTCGAGGTGCCGATGAACAACCGCTTCTACGAGGTGCAGAAGCACTTGAACATGACACGGCATGTGGCCGACTCCTACGTCCTGGCGCTCAGCAAGACCGCCTGGGGCCGCATCCCGGAGAACCAGCGCGACACGGTGCGCGAGGCCGCGGCCCAGACCGTGAGGGAACGCAACGCCAAGGAGATCGCGCAGGAATCCGCCATCGTCGCCCAGCTCAAGGAGAAGGGCATGGCGGTGAACGAGTTCCAAACCGGCGAGCTGGAGAAGGTGCAGAAGACCGCGACCGGCCTCTACCCCCAATTCGCCGAGCTGGTCGGGAAGGAGTTCCTCAGCCAGACCATGAGCTTCGTCGGGAAATCATGACCATGGCCCTGCACCCCCCGATCGCGGCCCGGGTTGGAGACCGGGGTGCCCGCATCGACCGCCTGCTCTGGCGGGCGGTCGATGCCATGCTCTTCATCGTGGTGGCGGGGCTGCTGTTTTCGGTGTCGTGGCAGGCAGCCAGCCGGCTGCTCGGCTTCGCGGCACCCTGGACGGAGGAGCTGGCCCGCTTCCTGTTCGTGTGGACCGCCTTCCTCGGCATGGCGACGGGCTTCCGGACGCGCGAGCATCCCCGCATCCTGATGCTGTCCGCCATCCTGCCGCCGGGCCTGCGGGCCTTTCCGCACTGGCTGTCGGCGGCCTGCACGGTCCTGCTGTTCGCGATCGTCGGTTGGCACGCGGTGGACCTGCTGATGCAGCGGATCGCCTTCGGCGAGATGTCGCCGGTGCTCGGCGTCGGCATGTGGGTCGCCACCGCGCCGGTCGTGCTGGGATCGGCACTGGCCATAGCCGGGAGCATCGCCGGGCTGCGCCGCGATCTGGCCGACGAGCGGGCGCAGCGAACGGTCACGCCCGAGCCAACGCCGGACACCATCCCCCTGGGCCGGGAGCACCGATCATGAGCCTTCTCCTGCTGGCCGTCTTCCTCGGCCTGTCCTTCCTCGGGGTGCCGCTCGCGGTGGCGCTCGGCCTCGGGGCGGTCGTCACGCTGTGGCACTACGAGCTGCCGCTTTCCATGGTCGCGCAGTCCATGTCGACCTCCATCAACTCCTTCCTGCTGATCGCCGTGCCTCTGTTCGTGCTGGCCGGCCACATCATGGAACGCGGCGGCCTGTCCGAACGCATCTTCGGCGCGGCCGAGGCGGTGGTCGGCCGGCTGAAGGGCGGGCTGGGGCACGTCAACGTGCTGTCCAGCTTCGTGTTCGGGGGCATCTCCGGCTCATCGGTGGCGGACATCGCCAGCATCGGCCGCATCACCATCGGCCAGATGACCGCGCGCGGGTACCCGCGGCCCTATTCGGCGGCCCTGACCCTGATCACCTCCACACTGGCGACGCTGGTACCACCGAGCATCCTGGTGATCGTCGCCGCGGCGGCGGCGGGACAGTCGGTGGGCAAGGCACTGGCCGGCGGGCTGGGGCCGGGCATCCTGCTGGCGGTCGCGCTCTTCGTCTACAACGCGCTGGTGTCGCGGGCAAACGGCTATGGCAGCGACAGCCGCGCCGGGCTGGGCGAGAGCCTGCGGGCGATCGGCCGCGCCGCGCCTTCGCTGGGCGCGCCCGTGATCATCCTGGTCGGCATGTTCTCCGGCATCGTCACCCCGACCGAGGCGGCCGGGCTGGCGGTGCTCTACACCCTGCTGGTCGGGCTGCTCGTCCACCGCGAAATCCGGCTGTCCGACCTGCCGGGCATGCTGATCGGCGCCGGCCGCACCGCGGGCACCGTGCTGCTGATCCTGATGGTGGCGAGCGCGGCCACCTATGTGTTCACCATCGACCAGCTTCCGGCCAAAGCCTCCAGCACGATCATGTCGCTGACCGCCGATCCCGCCTTCGTGCTGCTGCTTATGGGGCTGATCTTCCTCGCGGTGGGGATGCTGATGGACATCGTCGCGGCGGCGCTGATGCTGATCCCCATCCTGATGCCGGCGGCCGTGAAGGTGGGGGTCGATCCGCTGCACTTCCTGATCTTCATGGTGGCGGCCCTGGCCATGGGGCTGGCGACGCCGCCGGTCGGCACCTGCCTGTTCGCCACCGCCCAGGTGTCGGGCGTGTCGATCGAGCGGTTGTCGCGCGCCTCGGTGCCCTTCTACCTCGTCAACATCGTCGTGCTCGTTCTCATCGCGCTGGTGCCGCAGATCGTCCTGTGGCCGGCGAATTTCCTGGCCGGCTGAACCGGCGCCGCGACGGGGGCGGGCACCTGCCCCTCCGAAGGGACTGGGGCCGGTCCCCCACTTCGCCCTCGACAGCCCGGCGCCGCGACCGTTAGAAGCGGGACAGGGTCGGGCAGGGTCAGGGATGGCGATGGACAAGCTGCACGCCATGCGCGTCTTCGTCCGCGTGGTCGAGGTCAACAGCTTCTCGAAGGCGGCGGAGACGCTGGGGCTCCCGCGCGCGTCGGTCACGACGACGATCCAGAATCTGGAAGCGTCGCTCGGCGTGCAGCTCCTCCAGCGCACGACGCGCCGCCTCAACCTGACGCTGGACGGCGCGGCCTATCTGGAGGGCGCCACCCGCATCCTGGCGGAGGTGGACGAGATCGAGGCCGGCTTCACCAGCGCCCGCCGGACGCCGCGCGGGCGGCTGCGGGTGGACATGCCGGGATCGATCGGCCGGCTGGTCATCATCCCCTCCATCCACGAGTTCCACCACCAGTATCCGGACATCGAGCTGATGATCGGCATGGGCGACAGGCCGGTCGATCTGGTGCAGGAGGGGGTGGATTGCGTGATCCGGGTGGGTGAGCTGGCGGACTCCACCCTGATCGCCCGGCGCATCGGCGCCATGCAGCCGGTGACCTGCGCCAGCCCCGCCTACCTCGCAGCCCATGGGGAACCGGCCTCGCCGGACGAGCTGGACCGGCACGCCGCCGTGCAGTATTTCGGCGGCCGGTCGGGGCGGCCCCTGAGCCTGACCTTCGAGCGCGACGGCGTCACGCGCGAGGTGCCGATGGGGGGGACCGTCGCCGTCAACGACGCCGACGCCTACGTCACCTGCGGGCTGGAGGGGCTGGGCATCCTGCAGCCGGGCCGCTTCATGGTGCTGCCGCACCTGCGCAGCGGGGCGTTGCGGGAAATCCTCCGCGACTGGCGCCCGCGGCGCATGCCCATCTCCGCCGTCTACCCGCACAACCGCCAGCTTTCCCCCAAGGTCCGCGTCTTCGTGGACTGGGTGGCCGAGCTGTTCGAGCGCTGCCCGCTGCTCCAGGGCGAGGATGTCGACGGCGTTTGCGAGGTCGGAACGCCCGCCCCGGTGATCGAGGCGCAGCAGGAAACCTGCGACTGCGTGGTGTGACGGGGCCGGTGCTATGCCCCGATCCTGCGCAGGGCCGCGACGTGCATCGTGCTGCGCAGCGCAAAACCGATGGATTCGTAGAGTCTGATGGCCGCATCGTTCACCGCGTACGCATGCAGGTACGGCTGGTCGCCCACCTCCAGAATCCGCGCGGCGACATGCAGCGACAGGCGCCGGGCATAACCCTCGCCGCGGAAATCCGGATGGGTGCAGACACCGCTGAGTTCGGTGAAACCCGGCTGTTTCATGCGCTCGCCCGCCATGGCGGCCAGGCGGCCATCCTTCCGCACGCCCCAGAACCGGCCCAGCATCCCTGATTTCAGCGAGAACGGCCCCGGCTTCGTCAAGGTCGCAAGCGCCAGCATCTCCTCGGCATCGTCGGGGCCGAGCGGTTCGATGGCGGTGTCGGCAGCGGGCATCGGCACCGTCTGCGCGATCATCTGCACGGCGTCCGCCGTCGTCGTGGCCTCGAAGCCCGGCAACGGGGTGACGGGATCGGCCATCAGGAAGAACAGCGTTTCGCCGGGCTGCGCAAGACCGGCAAGGTCGGCGAGGGCCCCGGGATCGTCGGTCCCGGTGGCTGCGAAGGGCAGATATTCGGGGCGATACCGCCGGGCAAGGCCGGTGCCCGCGCCGAAGTCGAGCTGCCGTGTGGTGAGCGCGCTCCAGATCGGACGGTCGAGCGGGTGTTTCATCGGCGATTTCCTTCGTTCTCGAACGCACGGCGGTGGAGAGGCTTTTCCTTGAGGGCGTCCTCCAGCCCGTCGAGTTGGGCAATGAGGCTGCCCTCCAGCCCGTCGCAAACATCACGCACGGCCGCCTCGATCATCGGCCAGATCTCCGCGCGCGACCGGGCGATCAGCGCTTCGCCCGCCCCGGTCAGCGACAGGCGCCGGATGCGCTGGTCGTCCTTGCCCTTGCGGACCTTCAGGTACCCTGCCTTCGTCAACAGCCCGGCCGCCCGCGTCACGCCCGGCTGGGTGACGCCGAGCGCTTCGGCAAGCTCGCCGACCGACAGTGGTCCCAGCCGGCTGATGGCCGCCAGCAGCGGGTATTGTCCGGCCTGAAGCGGCACGTCCAGGCTATCCATGATGCGCTGCGAATCCGCCTGGACCTGCTCCCCGATGCGGCGCAGCCGGGTGCCGAGACAGAGATAGCCGAGCGCGCGGACGACATCATGCGCCATGTCTTCCATTCCTTGTTATATAACGTGTTATATTTTATGTCGGATGAAGCGTCAACCGGCCGGTGCGGGGGTACGATCCACGCAGGGGAATGACGACCGGTTCCGACCCGCTCCTTAGGGAACGGGCGCTTGCCGCCCCGGCTGACGGCGGGGAGTCGCGGTGTAGAGCGGCACCACGCTCGCGTCCAGCAGTTCGGGCGCGATGGTGGTTTCCAACGGTCCGAACATGCTGTCCGCGAAATCGATCAGAAGGTCGGACGCCGCCTTGGCGCGGGCGGCGTTGCGGTCGATGACCGCCTCCAGAAGGTCGATGTGACGGTCGATGGTCTCCTTCAGCCCGACCTCGCGGTCGATCTCCGAGAGGTACAGCCAGCCGATCCGCCGGAAGACGATGTGAAGCGGGCGCAGCGTCCGGTCCAGGAACGGCTCCCCGGCCGCCGCCAGGATGGTCTGGTCGAGCGCCCGGTCGTAGCCGTTGAACTCAACCGCGTCCATGGCGTCGCGCCGGTCGCGCAGGCGCTGGGCGAGGTGGAGGAGCTGGTTGCGGTGGTTGCCGCTGAGCCGCTCGGCCGCCAGCTCCACCACGAAGCGGTCCATGTCGCGCCGCAGCCGCAGCAGACGTCGGTCCCGCATCAGGTCGATGGGGCTGATCTGCAAGCCGTCGCGCGGGCGGATGATGATCAGCGTCTCGGCCGCGAAACGCCGGATCGCCTGATGGGTCGGCGTGCGGCCGAGCCCGATCATCTCCTGCACCGTCTGCGTCTTCAGGTCGGCGCCGGGCCGTAGCGTGAAATGGACGATCAGCTCCTCGATGCGGTCGTAGGCCGTCTCCGCCAGGCTGACGGAGCGCGATCCCGCCTCGGTGCGCGGCGTCGGACCGGGTCCGTCGGCCTCGATCTCTGCGTCCATCGTCGCCTCGTTCATCCCAGCCTGCGCCGCCTTCATGGGACCGACCCTATCACGTGCCACCAATTGGGATCAAAAACTGTTGCATACCCTGAGATACAGTGATATTTCACGAAATGTCAATACCGGCGCACCCGTCCGGCCCCGATCCCCGGATCGCGGGCCGGCACGAAATCGACGCCGCACATGGGAAGGGAACCTCCGATCATGCGGATTTCACGCACGCTTGCCGCGGGCCTCGTCGCCATTGCCTGCACCGCCCTGTCCTCGCCGGTCTCGGCGGAGACGAAGCTGCGGTTCCAGACGCACCACAGCGCCAACTCGCTCCAGGGCAAGGCGCTGCTGCGCTTCGCCGGGCTGGTCAAGGAGATGTCCGGCGGCCGGCTCACGGTGGAGATGCTGACCAGCAGCGCCGCGGTGAAATCGACCGAGGTGTTCGAGGCGGCATCCATGGGCATCCTCGACGGCGACGCGACCGGGGCCGGCTACGTCACCAACAAGGACGCCGCCTTCCAGTTCTTCGGCGACGTGATGGGCGGCTACGACAACGCCGAGCAGATTTATGGCTGGTTCAACGACGGTGGCGGGCGCGCCATCGCCGACGAGCTGTACCACCGCTTCAACATGCACCTGATCGGGATCTTCGTCGCCACGCCCGAATCGCTGGGCTCGACCAAGCCGCTGGCCGGCATCGCGGACCTGAAGGGGTGGAAGTTCCGCTCGCCGCCGGGCATGGAATCGGAGATCTTCCAGAAGCTCGGCTCCGGCCCCGTCGTGATGCCGTTCGGCGAGGTGTTCACCGCCATGAGCTCCGGTGTGGTCTCCGGCGCCGACGCTTCGACGCTGGCCGTCAACAAGGGGCTGGGGCTGTACGACGTGGGCAAGCACACCACCTGGCCCGGTTTCCACTCCATGCCGATCGAGCATGTGACCGTGAACCTCGACAAGTGGAAGGCGCTGCCGGACGACCTCAAGAAGGTCATGGAGAAAGCGGTCGCCCAGATCGCCGCCGAGGTGCCCAAGCAGTCCGCCGCGGATGATGAAGCCGCCGCCGCCGAGCTGACCAAGGCCGGCGTGACCATCCACAACTGGAGCGCCGAGGATCGCGGCAAGTTCCGCGCCGTTGCGCAGCAGGTGTGGGCGGACTGGTCGAAGCGGACGCCGCTGGCCGGGAAGGCGTACGAATCGCATGTCGGCTACATGAAGAAAATCGGGCTGCTGAAGTAAACGGCTGCCTGTCCTCCGCGCCCGACCATCGTCCAGCCTGGATCACCGACATGTCTTCCCAACCCTCCCCCACCGCCGACCGCGGTGTGATGACTTGGCCTGCCTGGATCTTCATCGCCATCGTCGCGGTGACGCTGTACGAGGTCGTGGCGCGGTACGTCTTCGACGCCCCGACCATCTGGGCCAACGAGCTGACGCTGTTCCTCAGCGCCATCGTCTTCCTGTGGTCGGGTCTCTACATCGTCCGCCGCGACGAGCATCTGCGCATCTCCATCCTCTACGACCTGTCGCCTCCCTGGCTGCGGCGGGTGTTCGACGCGGTGGCGCTGGCCTGCGCGCTGGTCTTCTTCGGCGCCATCGCCTGGTTCGGCTTTCCCAGCTCGTGGCGGGCGATGGTCACCTGGGAGCTGTACGGCACCGCGTGGGACCCGCCGATTCCGGCCGTGCTGAAGCCGTTGCTGGTGGTGATCGCCGCGGCGATGGCGGGGATGGCGGTGGTCAACTTCGTCCGGCGCCGCCCCCACGGGGACGGCGCCGACACCGGCGCGCTCTGAGCGGAGACCCCCGATGTCCGTGCAACTCGTCTCCGCCGTCCTGCTGTTCGGCGTCTTCGGCCTGATGGCGATCGGAGTTCCGCTGTCCTACGCGGCGGGCGCCCTGGCCGTCCTCGTCTCCTACATCCAGTTCGGCCCCAACGCCGTCGCCATCGCCCACAAGACGGTCTATGGGCTGGCGACCGAGTATGTGCTGATCTCCGTTCCGATGTTCGTTCTGATGGCGTCGCTGCTGGAACGCTCCAGCTTGGCGCGTGACCTGTACGACTGTCTGAACAGCGTCTTCGGGCGGCTGCGCGGTGGCGTCGCCATCATCACGCTGCTGATTTCTGTCATCCTCGCCGCGATCAGCGGGATCATCGGCGGCGAGATCGTGCTGCTCGGGCTGGTCGCCCTGCCGCAGATGCTGCGGCTGAAGTACGACCCCAAGCTCGCCATCGGCACGGTGTGCGCCGGCGGCTCGCTCGGGACGATGATCCCGCCGTCCATCGTGCTGATCGTCTACGGGCTGGCCGCCGACGTTTCGGTGCAGCGGCTGTTCATGGCCAGCGTGGTGCCGGGGCTGATGCTGGCCGGCTTCTACCTGGTCTATGTGGTGGCGCGCTGCCAGCTCGACCCCAAGGCGGCCCCGGCCCCGTCGCCGGAGTCCATCTCCCGCCTGGACCGGGACAAGCTGGTGCGCGGCGTGCTGCCGGCCGTCGCCCTGATCGTCACGGTGTTCGGCTGCATCTATGGCGGCGTCACCTCGGTGACGGAGGCGGCGGGCATCGCCGTCGCCCTGACCATCCTGATCATCGCGCTGCGCGGCGAATTCTCCGTCCGCCTCCTCCAGGAGGCGCTGGTCCAGACGCTGCGCGCCTGCGGTATCATCCTGTGGGTGACCTTCGGGGCGGCGGTGCTGATCAGCGTCTACAACCTGTCGGGCGGCCAGACCTTCGTGACGGAGCTGATCCGGGGGCTCGACATCTCCCCCTTCGTCACCGTGCTGCTGATGATGGCGATCTTCGTCTTCCTCGGCTGCTTCATGGACTGGATCGGCATCCTGCTGCTGTGCATCCCGATCTTCGTGCCGATCATCATCACGCTGGGCTACGACCCCGTGTGGTTCGGCATCCTGTTCTCGGTCACCATGCAGGTGTCGTTCCTCAGCCCGCCCTTCGGTCCGGCCGCCTTCTACCTGAAGAGCGTCGCCCCGCCGGAGATCTCGCTTCAGACGATCTTCGCGTCGCTGTGGCCCTTCATGCTGATCCAGTTGTTCGCACTGGCCCTGCTCCTGCTCTTCCCCGGCATCGCGCTGTGGTTGCCGAGCGTCATCCTGTAACCCGCGCACGCCCGTCCTTCGAGAGATGATCCGACGATGAAAATCACCGCCATCGAGACCCTGCGCACCGAGGAATTCAGCAATGTGCTGTGGGTCCGCGTCCACACCGACACCGGACTGATCGGGTTGGGGGAGACCTTCTACGGCGCCGGCGCGGTGGAGGCCCACATCCACGACACGCTGGCCCAGCGGCTGCTGGGCCGCAACCCGCTGCACATCGAGGCGCTGAACAAGGAGATGGTCAACCTGCCGATGGCGCAGTCCTGCACCGGCGCGGAGTACCGTGCGGCGTCGGCGGTCGACATCGGGCTGTGGGACCTGTTCGGCAAGGTCTGCGGCCAGCCGGTGCACCAGATGCTGGGTGGCCTCTGCCGCGACCGCATCCGCGTCTACAACACCTGCGCCGGCTACGGCTATGTGCGCTCCAAGAACATCCGGCCGGTGTCGAACTGGAACCTCGGGCAGGGCGAGGGGCCGTTCGAGGATCTGCACGCCTTCATGAACCGCGCCGACGCGCTGGCCGAGGATCTGCTGGAGCGCGGCATCACGGCCATGAAGATCTGGCCCTTCGACCCCGCAGCCCAGGAAACCGGGGGACTGCACATCTCAGCCGCGCAGATGAAGACCGCCATCGAGCCGTTCGAGAAGATCCGCAAGGCGGTCGGCGACCGCATGGAGATCATGGTGGAGTTCCACTCCCTGTGGAACCTGCCCACCGCCAAGATGATCGCCAAGGCGCTGGAGCCCTACAAGCCCACCTGGTTCGAGGACCCGATCCGCATGAACTCGCCCCAGGCGCTAGCGGAGTACGCGCGCTGCACCGACGTGTGGGTGTGCGCCAGCGAGACGCTGGGCTCGCGCTGGCCCTACAAGGACATGCTGGAGCGCGACGCCACCCATGTGGTGATGGTCGATCTGTGCTGGAGCGGCGGCCTGACCGAGGGCCGCAAGATCGCCGCCCTGGCGGAGACCTGGCACCGCCCCTTCGCTCCGCACGACTGCATCGGCCCGGTGGGGTTCGCGGCGGCGGTGCACGCCTCCTTCAGCCAGCCCAACACGCTGATCCAGGAATCCGTGCGCGCGTTCTACACCGGCTGGTACAAGGAGCTGGTGACGGAGGTTCCCCACATCGAGAACGGCTTCGTCCACCCCATGGAGGGACCGGGGCTGGGCACCGACCTCCTGCCCGCCGTGTTCGAGCGGCCGGACCTGACCGTCCGCCGCTCCGCCCTGTGATGGAGAGCGCCGCCATGTCCACCACGCTGTTCGACCTGCGGGGCCGCACCGCCCTGGTCACCGGCTCGTCCCGCGGCCTCGGCAACGCCATGGCGCGGGGCCTGGCCGAGGCCGGCGCCGCCATCGTTCTGAACGGCGCCGATCCGGGCCGGCTGTCGGCGGCGGCGGCGGCCTTCCGCGACGCCGGCCACACGGCGCACGAGGCCTGCTTCGACGTGACCGACGAGGCGGCCATCGCCGCCGCCTTCGAGCGGCTGGACGCCGCGGGGATCGCGGTCGACATCCTGGTCAACAACGCCGGCATCCAGCTCCGCCGCCCGATGGTGGAACTGGCGACCGACGACTGGCGCCGGGTGCTGGAGATCAACCTGACCAGCGCCTTCGTCATCGGGCGGGAGGCGGCGCGCCGGATGATCCCGCGCGGGCGCGGCAAGGTCATCAACATCGGCTCGCTGACCAGCGACGCGGCGCGGGCGACGGTGGCGCCGTACACGGTGGCGAAGGGTGGCATCAAGATGCTGACCCGCGCCATGACCGCCGAATGGGCGGAGCACGGCATCCAGGCCAACGCCATCGGCCCCGGCTACATGCTGACCGACATGAACCAGGCGCTGGTGGACAACCCGGCCTTCGACGCCTGGGTCAAGGGCCGCACGCCGTCGCGCCGCTGGGGCCGGCCGGAGGAGTTGGTCGGCGCCGCGGTGTTCCTGGCATCGGCCGCGTCCGACTATGTGAACGGACAGATCATCTACGTCGATGGCGGCATGCTGGCCGTCCTCTGACGGCCGCGCCGCGAAACGGACTTCGGGAGAGGACATCCATGCGTGCCGTCGTCATCCACGCCCCCCGCGACCTGCGGGTGGAGGAGATCGCCTGCGACGATCCGGGACCGGGGGAGGTCCGTGTCCGGCTGGGCGCCGGCGGGATCTGCGGCTCCGACCTGCATTACTATCTGCATGGCGGCTTCGGCGCGATCCGGCTGCGCGAGCCGATGGTGCTGGGCCACGAGGTGGCCGGCACCGTGGCCGCGACGGGCGCCGGGGTGACCGCGGTGGCACAGGGCGACCGCATCACCGTGAACCCCAGCGTGCCCTGCGGGCAGTGCGCCTATTGCCGCGAGGGACTGCGCAACCAGTGCCTGGACATGCGCTTCTACGGCAGCGCCATGCGCTTCCCCCATGTGCAGGGCGCCTTCCGCGAGGAGATCGTCATCGCCGAGGCGCAGGCCTTCCCGGTCGGCGACACGGTGACGCTGGAGGAGGCGGCCTGTGCCGAGCCGCTGTCGGTCTGCCTGCACGCGGTCACCCGTGCTGGCAGCCTGACCGGCAAGCGGGTGCTGGTGTCCGGCTGCGGCCCGATCGGCTGCCTGACCATCATGGCCGCCCGCTTCGCCGGAGCGCAGGAGATCATCGCGGCCGACGTGGTGGCGGCACCGCTGGCCCTCGCCACCCGCATCGGAGCGGACGTGGCGGTGAACGCGGGCGATGACGCTGGACTTGCGGAATACCGGCGCGACAAGGGCCGGGTCGATGTCACCTTCGAATGCTCGGGCAACCCGCGCGCCCTGGCCGCGGCGGTGGAAGTCACCCGGCCCCAGGGCACCATCGTGCTGGTGGGGCTGGGCGGCGACGTGCCGCTGCCGATGAACATGGTGGTCGCCAAGGAGCTGCAGCTCCACGGCACCTTCCGCTTCGACGCGGAGTTCGCCTGGGCCGCGGAGCTGATTGCCGGCCGCCGCATCGACGTGCGCCCGCTGGTCACCGCGACCCTGCCGCTCGACCGCGCGCGGGAGGCTTTCGACCTTGCGGCCGACCGCTCGCGCTCCATGAAGGTCCAGCTCACGCTGGCCGGCTGACGGAGAGATGCCATGAAGATCGTTTTCCACGGGCAGAACGCCCGCATGTTCCGCCCCGGCTTCGAAGAACTGCTGACGGGCCGCCACGAGATCCTGGAGGTCGGCGACGCCGTGGACCAGCCCGGAGAGCGGGACGCCTTCGCCACCGCCGACGTGCTCATCGGGGTCCGTTTCACGGACACGCTGCCGCGGCCGGAGCGGCTGCGGCTCTACCACGCCCCGGCGGCCGGAACCGACGCCATCGACACCGCCGCCCTGCCGGAAGGGGTGGCGCTCTGCAACTGTTTCGGTCACGAGAACGCCATCGCGGAGTATGTGATGGCGGCGCTGCTGGCGCGGCATGTCCCGCTGGCCGACGCCGACGCGCGGCTGCGGCGGGGGGACTGGCGCTACTGGTCGGGGTCGCCGAATGGGCCGCGCACGGAGCTGGGCGGGACCACCGTCGGGCTGCTCGGCTTCGGGCACATCGGCCGGACCATCGCCGAACGCGCCCACGCCTTCGGCATGGGGGTGACGGTTGCCAACCGCAGCCCGGTTCCCGTCTCCGCCCTGGTCGACCGCTCCTTCACCTTCGATGCACTGGAAGAGTTCATGGGCTCGGCCGACGCCATCGTGGTGTCGCTGCCGCTGGTGCCGGAGACGACGGGCATCGTGGACTCACGCCTGCTCGCCGCCATGCGGCCGGACGCGGTGATCCTCAACGTCGGGCGCGGCCCGGTGATCGACGAGGGCGCGCTCTACGCGGCGCTTAAGGACCGTCGCATTGGCGGGGCCGTCATCGACACCTGGTACGTCTACCCCGGCGAGGGCCGACCGACGCCGAACCCGTCCAGCCTGCCCTTCCATGAGCTGGACAACATCGTCATGACCCCGCACATGTCCGGCTGGACTGCCGGCACCATCCGCCGCCGCCAGGAGACCATGGCCGGCAACATCAACCGGCTCATGGCCGGCGACGCGCTGGTGAACCGGCTGCTCTGACCGTTTCGGTTCGGCGGGCGGGCTCCTCTCGGGTCCGCCGCCGGGCATGGCGACGATCACGTCCCCGTCGAACCTGCCGACCGCGCCACGCATCACGCTACAACGTCGTCGATACTCCACCTGTCACACGTCGTCAAAAGGCCGAGCGCATCGCGCTGCGGCCCGCTTCCGGCTGCGCTCCCCATAGTGGTCGCCCTCGCAAGGCCGATTCGATCCGTTCGGGCACCATGATTCGGCCGAAAGCGCATACAAATGAACAACAAAAACAGTGATGGCCGCCGCCTCGGCGTACGTATGTAATGTCAAAAAAGACCCGTTGATACATTTGTATTCGAATATTGTCTGGTTTGATTACTATTTCTTTGGTGTTTGACACTAAAGACTCAGAACCATATTTTCAATTCGCCAAAGAAGACAAGCGGAAAACTTAATCTTTCTAAGTTTTCCCAATAACGAATGGCCGGCGGGAGCGCCGGACACGGCACCGCGCCATGACCCTCCACCAAGGCTCCGGGAAACGAAGGAAGGCGACATGCGGACATTGCGAACCGGCATTTCCAACGAAATGTTCAAACACGCGAGAGGGGCCGGCATCGTCGGCAGCGTCTACGCCCTTGAACGCAACAAGGAGTGCGTTCCCTTCTCCTTCGACGGCAAGAAGTATGTCGTCGAATTCAACATCCCCTACATCCTCACCCAAGGCCAGCTCTACGAAGACATGCTGCTCGCGACCGAGAGCGGCGGCGTCTTCGTTCCCAAGCTGGAGCACCGGTACATCGACGTGATGCAGGTCGGCGACGATGACAGTCTGACGAATCTCTGCAACGTCGCCGCGGCGTCGGCCCCGCAGGATCCGGCCGCCTTCGCCGCCGTCTTGCGCGCCGCCGTGCTCGCCTACTACCGCTCGTCGCCGCACGCGAACCAGTATTTCTTCCGCGCCGACCCCACCACGAAGCCGATGCTGCTGTCCGCCTTCACCGATCTGCCGGATGATCTGAAGGACCGCTACACGGTCGAAAGCTACGCCGATCTGGCCGAGCCCTTCGTCGGGTTCTCGATCGTTTCCAACGCCCTGTGATCCGAGGAGGCCCAGCATGACCAGCACCATGACGTTGGACACCTTCCGGATCGGCATCGTCGGCCAGAACGAGTCCTACTCCAACCAGCTGTACGCCAACGGCAACCAGCAGCTTCCGGTCTTCATCAACATCCAGAAGCAGGTGTTCCAGAACAACCAGTGGGTGGCGGTGAACCTGTCCAGCAGCGAGGCGGCCAGCCTGCGGGTCGTCCAGTATTCCTCGTCCACCTCTCCCGCCCTGCCGCCGGGCTGGAGCATGGACACGTCCAGGAACCAGTACGACCAGGGCCTGCGCGGCTCCGCCACCCGATCGCTTGCTCTTCCGGACGCCGAGGACGGTGACGGTGAGGACACGGCGCCGGAATCCCGCAGCGCCGAGATGCGCGGGTCGTGGCAAGTCTTTTACCTGTATCTGCGCGCCGGCACCACGGTGACACCGGTGACCGACTACCAGTTCATGGCCTATGTGCGTCTGGATGACGGCACGGTGTACACCACCCATTCCACCGTCAACAGCAAGCCCTACGAGTCCAAGATCACGGTGAGCCCGCAGCGACCCTATGTCATCCGCGTCGACGAGATGCTCGATCGCGAAGGCAAGCCCAAGCGGGATGACGCCTATACATCGGAGTATTCGAAGGGATGCTACGTCGATGTGGACGTCTATTACTGGCCCCTGCCGAGCAGCCTGCGCGTCATGTCGCAGGAGTTCAGCAACATGGGCTGGTGGAGCAACAAGCTGGCCTACCCCTATGACAAGACGGATGATGGGCTGCGGATCGGTGCTGCCCTGAAGGACGGCGTCACCTCCCTGACGCTGGGCGACATCGGCAGCATGCCGTCGGGGGTGTCCGGCACCACCAACGTTCCCATCGTCAACGGCGCCGGTCTGTTGCGCGCCCTGCGCTACTCCTGCACCTGCTGCTCGAAGTCCAACTCCTACGATATGCTGATGAACTGGTCGGTCACCGACAATCTGGGCTGCGTCAGCAAGTTCGTGCTCAAGGCGAACAGCGAGGACAAGGGCAACACGCTCAACCTGCTCAACGCCTGATGCCGGAGGGTGCCGCCCTGGCGGGCGGCACCCTGCATCCCCTTCCAATCAGCGGGCACCGTGGTCGGGCCAAGCCGGCCGGCCGCGGCGCCGTTCCTTGCGACCGTCGCGCGCCACGGGGAGTCGACCCATGACCACGAACATCTATTCGAACGCCTTCAACTTCGCGTCCCATCAGGATGGCAAGGTCGATCCCCGCACCGGCATGTACAGCGCCGTCGTCCACCTGGTCACGCTGCGGCCGGAAGGCTGCACCCAGGCGGAACGCACGATCAGCCTGACCTTCTCCATGACCAGCCCGAACAACACCGGCTTCGGCATCGGCTGGACGATGAGCCTGACGACCTTCGATCCGCAGTCGGGGGTTCTGGCGCTGGGCACCGGCGAGCGGTTCGTGTCGCAGTCGCTGCCGCCCGTCGGCTACTTCCTGTCCTTCAAGGACAAGAAGCTGAAGAACGTCGAGGTGAAGCGGACCGACGGCAGCACGCTCACCGTCTACCACAGCGACGGCACCGTCGAGACGCTGCGGATTCCCGGCATCTCCGGCCCCTACAAGTGCGTGGCACTGGCCTTCGACAACGGTGAGCGGTTCGATTTCCTGTACGACCCCTTTGGCACGCTGCAACGGATCGTCAACGGCTCCACCGGCACCGAATGCCTGAGTCTCACCTACAACAACGGCATCATCGCCAAAGCGCGCTCCGTGGCACCCGGCGGTCGCAAGGCCGAAGTCGCCTTCACCGTCGCCAATGGGCTGATGGTCGGCATCACCGTGCCCTACGACAACACGAACGGAAACGCCAGCCCCCTCGGCCAGCCGTCCTTCGCATACAAGTATCTGGGCTTTGCAAACGGTTTGTCCGGCATCACCCAGGTCGACAACCCCATGGGCGGTGTCGACCGCATCGCCTACCAGGAGGACGGGCACCACTACCACAACGGCCAGTTCCTGCCCTTCGTCACGCAGTGGGAGCGCGATCCGGGATCGGGGCAGCCGCCGGTCGTCCGGCGCTATTCCTACAGCTCCGGCACCAACTTCACCGGTTATCCGTACAACGGCGGCTTCGCGGAGGACACCGACAACCTGTACCGGGTGGTGGGCGACTACGCCTACTGGAGCGAGGAGACGCTGATCGACCGCAACGCCGGCAACGCGATCCTGGAAAGCACCACCACCACCTACAACAAGTTCCACCTGATGGCGCGCGAGGAGGTCCGGCGCGGGGCGGCCACCCAGATCACCACCGTCACCTACAACGAGATCCCCGGCAAGCTGTTCCCCGACCAACCCCCCAACCTCCAGATCGCGCGCGAGATCAGGAAGTCCTGGACCACCACCGCCTCCACGACGTCGCGCAGCGAGACCACGATCATCGAGTCCGACGATTACGGCAACGTCGTCTCCAAGACCGAGCCGTCGGGCATCCGCAGCGCCTACACCTACTATCCGGTGGCCGGGGAGGCGGGCAAATGCCCGGCCGATCCCTTCGGGCTGTTCGTCCGCTACCGCAAACAGGAAACGGTACACCCCGCGGGCGGCAAGGGCACGGCCCGCGTCACCGGCTTCACGCATCTGCAGTGCCCGCGCCTCGGCGGCGGCTATTTCGTCCAGCGTTGGGTCGACACCGGCAGCAACGGCGTCGTGGCCACCTGCGCCTATGTCAACGACACCAGCCGTGCGGTGCTGCACGGCCGGCTGCAGACGATGGCCAGCACCCTGAATGGCGCCACGACGACGACCAACTTCACCTACGCGGTGTCCGGCGGCGCGCTGACCGAGACCCGCAGCATCGTCGGGCATGACGGGAAGCGCAGCGACGGCATGCGCCGCTTCGACCTGCCCACCGCCCAGCTTCTGGAGGTGCGCAAGCCCGGCGGAACCAGCTTGCGGCTCGACCTCGACATCATGGCGCGGGTGATCGCCGAGGTCGCGTCCCCCGGCACGTCGGCCGAGGCCGCGCGCCGCTACGAATACCGCTACGCCTCCGGATCGGGCGCCGGATTCGTTCCGGCACAGCTCCGTGTGACCGACGCCAAAGGCAACCGCTTCGCCACCCGCTACGACGGGATGGGGCGGTCCATCTCCTCGGCCGACGTCTCCAACGCCCAGTCCGAACGCCGGATCGCGGCCACCGCCTACGACCTGCGCGGTCGCAAGGTCACCGACACGCTCTACGACGTGGTGAACGGGCAGGAGCTGGCCCTGGTCACCCGCTATGCTTACAACGACTGGGACGAGGTCGCGCGCACCACCCGGCCCGACGGCAGCGTGGAGCTGTCCGACCGCAATTACGCGGACAACTCCGTCACCACCGGCACGCTCGGCCTGAACACGACCATCACCGACCACAACGAATTCGACCAGGTCTCCCGAGTCACGCAGGTGGACATGGCGGGTGGTCGGCTGGTGACGCTGCTCCGCGGCTACGACGGCTTCGGGCGCTGCACCAGCGTGACCGATGTCGACGGCAACATGTCGAGCTTCGAATTCGATGTCTTCGACCGCCTCGTCCGTTCGGTGACAACGCCGGCGGATGGCTCGGCCCCACGCACCGTCACCGCCACCTACCCGACGCACACCAGCGCCGATCTGTCCGCCACCATCGCGGTGAACGGCACCACGCTGGGCGCCCGCAGCTTCGACGGGCTGGGCCGGCTGACGACCGAGGCGCGCGCCGGCATGGCGGCGACCAGCTACGACTACAGCGGCGGCGGCATGCTGCCGTCGCGCAAGCAGTCGCCGCGCGGCTTCGGGATCGACTACACCTACGACGCCGCACTGGAGAACGTGACCCATGTCTCCTCCGGCCAGCAATCGCTGAGCAGCTTCACCTACGACGGGGTGTCGGGGCAGGTCGTGTCGGCGGGTGCACCGGCCAACAGCCGGCGCTACAGCTACAACACCTACGAATACCCCGTGACCGACACGCTGACGATCGGAGGGACGGAAAGCGTCAGCCGCTACACGCATTCCCCGGGCGGCCGGCTGCTGCGCTTCGAGGCACCGACCGCCGATGTCGAGACGCGATCCTACGACAGCGCGGGTCGTGTGGCGGGCATCGTCAACGGCCCCTGCACCATCGCGACGGAGTATGACGGCTATGGACGCGTCGTCGCCACCACCGCCACCCAGTCCGGGGTGACGCTGCGCACGACGCTGGCCTACGACAGCTACGGGCGCGAGGCGTCGCGCACCTTCATCCTGAACGGCGCCACCCTTCAGACGGTCAACCACGAGTACCACCGCAACGGCGACCTCAAGCGGCGGTTGACCCGCGATGGCGCCGGCACGGCGTTGAGCGACGAGAGCTTCGGTTACGACGGCTTCTCACGCCTGATCTCCTACCGGTGCATCGGCAGCCATTACCCGTCCGACACGCTCGGCCGCGAGGTGGCGGAGCAGAGCTTCACCTTCGACGCCTTCGACAACATCACGCGGGTCGTCACCAAGTTCCGCGACGGCACATCCAACACCAGCACACGCAGCTACAACCCGGCGGTTCCGGGCCAGCTCGTGGAGATCGCGGACACCGCCCCCGCGGCGCGCCACAGCCTGCGCTACGACGAGGCCGGCAACCTGATCGACGACGGGCATGGCCAGACCTTCCGCTACGATGAGCTGGACCGTCTCAGCTTCAGCTCGCTGGCCGGTGACTACGGCTACGACGCGGAGAACCGGCTGCTCACCCAGAAGGAAGGCTCAGCAACACCGCTGACCCTGCATTACGGCGGCAGCCGCGTGGTGGGCGAGACGCAGGGCGGCGCGTCGATCCGTTACCGGCGCGACGGCGAGCAGGTGCTGGGGCGCCGGCTGCAGCCGGCCGGCGGCCCGGCGGTCGACGAGCTGAACGCGGTGGACGAGTCCGGCAGCGTGGTGGATGTGGCGAGCGCCGGGAAGGTGCTGGGCCGCATGTACACCCCCTACGGCGAATCCGGGCCGACCGGCGTCACGCCGGCAACGCCGCTGATCGAACGCAACCGGATCGCCTTCAACGGCGAGCGGCTGGACGGGGCGGCCAATCTCTACCACCTCGGCAACGGGCGCCGCGCCTACAGCCCGCAGCTCATGATGTTCCTGTCGCCCGATCCGCTGGCGCCTTTCGGCGGCTCCGGCTACAGCGGCTACGGCTACGCCAACGGCGACCCGATCAACGCCATCGATCCCACGGGGCTGGCGAGCGGGAAGAGCATCTTCAGCATGATCTTCTCGGGCCTCGGCCTGATCCTCTCGATCATCCTGTTCGGTGTCGCGATCGCCGCGGCGATCCCCACCGGTGGGGCATCGCTGTCGCTGCTGGCGGTCGTCGGCGCCATCGGTGCCGGGCTGGGGGTGGTCGGCGCGGTGCTGGACGTCACCTCCGCATCGATCACCCTGGCCGACGAGATCAACGGCTGGGACCGTTCCGACGTGACCAACGCACTCGGCATAGCCTCTTTCGTGTTCGGTGTCGCGGCGCTCGTGACCGCCGGGGCGACCGGCATCAAGGAAGGCGTGTCGACCTTCGGCAAGTTGGCCGGCTCGGCGCAGAAGACGGTGTCCAACGGCTTGGCCTCCACCGTCGCCACGGCCACGCTGGGCAAGGCCAGCGGCGCGCAGTTCGTCACCAAGGTCACGACCTCCTACCGGGTTGGCCAGGGGCTCAAAGCGGGCATGGCGAGTTTCATCGGTCTGTCGGAAAGCAAGCTCGTCAATGTGCTGGCGCTCACCAGCTTCGGCATGGGCATGGCCGGCATGGGCATGGGAATCCAGGGCTTCGTGGAGGGTGCTGCGTCCGGTGGCGGTGCCGGTCCCAACGCCGGAGGCGCCATCGGCACCGGCCAGAAGGAGGCTCCGCTGCCGTCCCGCAATGGCGAGGACAACGCCCCGATCCAGCCCTACCGGCCGGTGATCCCGCGCTTCGAGGACGCGGTCGCCAGCCAGCGCGGCTACGACCGCGAGTTCGACCGTCAGGTCGGCCGCATCCGCGGTTCCTACGCCCGCGAACTCTACAGCGGTCGGGCATGAGCCGCATTGCCGTCCTTGGGCTGTCGGGCCGCTTTCCCGGCGGTGCCGAGTCCCCCAACGCGCTGTGGGCGGCGCTCGAAGCCGGCCGCGATCTGGTGGGGGAGGTGCCGGCCGACCGCTGGCGGGCCGACGCCTTCCACCGCCCCTTCCACGCGATGGCGGTGCAGCCGGGCAACGGCCTGACCCATCCGAGCCGCCAGGGCGGCTTCCTTGGTGATGTGTCGGGATTCGACGCCGCCTTCTTCGGCATCGCACCACGCGAGGCCGACGCGATGGATCCGGCCCAGCGCCTGCTGCTGGAGGAGACTTGGCGGTGCTGGGAGGATGCCGGCCTTCCCCCGTCGCGCTGGGCCGAGCGCCCGGTCGGGGTGTTCGTCGGCGGCTTCACGCAGGACTACCAGCTGCTCCAGCTCGGCGATTCCAGCGGTGAGGCGGTGTCGATGCACACGGCGACCGGGGTCATGCAGACCCTGCTGTCGAACCGCATTTCCCATTGCTTCCGCTTCACCGGGCCGAGCCTGACGGTCGACACCGCCTGCTCGTCGTCGCTGGTGGCGCTGCATCTGGCGGCGGAAAGCCTGCGGCGCGGGGAATGCGAGCTGGCACTCGTCGGCGCGGCGCAGCTCCAGCTCGCACCGCACTACACCGCCATCGAGGGGATGGGCGGTTTCCTGTCACCCGGCGGGCGGTGCCGGGCCTTCGACCGCCGCGCCGACGGTTATGTGCGGGCGGAAGCCGTGGGAATGATTCTGCTGGCGCCGTTGGACGAGGCGGTGCGCCGCGGGTGGCGCCGCCGCGCGGAGGTGGTGGCGACCGCCGTCAACCACAACGGCCGGGTCCCCGGCGTGACCCTGCCCGACCCCGCCGCACAGATCCGCCTGATCGGTGCGGCCCTTGAGCGCGCAGGCCTGTCTCCCGACGAGATCGGCTATGTGGAGGCGCATGGCACCGGCACCCGTGCCGGCGACCGGGCGGAGGCGGCGGCCCTGGGCGTCGCGCTCGGCCGGCGGCGCACCCATCCGCTGTGGATCGGGTCGGCCAAGACCAACCTGGGCCATGCGGAGGCGGCGGCCGGGCTGGTCGGGCTGATCAAGGCCATCCTCTGCCTGGAACACCGCTCCATCCCGCCGCATCTGCATTGGGAGCGGACACCGGACGACATCGACCTGCCCGGTCTCGGCCTGCGGTTGCCCCTGCGGTCCCAGCCCTGGCCGCAGGCTGGCCGGTTCGCGGGCGTGAACTCCTTCGGCTTCGGCGGCACCAACGCGCACGCCATCGTGGGGCCGGCACCCGACGTTGGCCGGTGCCCCACCGTGCATCGCCACGGCATGCGCCCGCCCCTGCCCATCGCCATGGCAGGGCCGACGCGCGCGCATCTGCCGCTCCAGGTCAAGGCCATGCGCGACCATGTGGCCGCAGGCGGCATGACGGATGGCGACTCCTTCGCGGACCTCGCGGCGGCGGCTCTGGACCGGCGACCGCCGCATCCACACCGGCTGAACCTGCCGGCCGGGGATCGGGAAGCGCTGCTTGCGGCCTGCGATGCCTATCTGCGGGAGCCGGACTCGACGATCTGGGCGCAGGGCGAGGCCGTCGGCGGACGACGGCTCGTCTGGGTCTTCGCCGGCATGGGGCCACAATGGATCGCCATGGGCGACGGGCTGACGGTGGCCCGCCCCGTCTACCGGGAGACGCTGGAGGCCTGCGACGCGGTGTTCACGCGGCTGTCGGGCGTGTCTCTGCTGGAAGAGACACGCCGCGCCGGGCACGCGGGCGACCCCATCACCACACCACGGCTCGCCCAGCCCTTGACCGTCTTTTTCCAGATCGCGCTGGCGCGCCTTCTGGAATCCTGGGGCATCAAGCCCGATGCCGTGGTGGGGCACAGCGTCGGCGAGATCGCCGCCTTCCACGCGGCGGGCGCCCTCGACCTCGACACGGCGATCACGCTGGCCTTCCACCGCAGCCGCCTGCAGGACCGTCTCGACGGCACCGGGGGCATGCTGGTGGTGCGGCTGGGGGAAGCGGAACTGCACCCCCGGCTTGCCGCCCACATCGGGTTGGCCGTGGCCGCGGTCAACAGCCCGACGACCATCACCGTGGCCGGGTCACGCGGGTCGCTCGACGCGCTGGCCAAGGATCTGAAGGTGAACCGCGTTCCGTTCCGACGCATGGACGTGGGTGTGCCCTATCACAGCCCGGCCATGGACGCGATCGCCAGCGAGTTCCGCGCCGCCGTGACGGGGTTGGAATTCCGGGCGCCGCAGGTGCCGCTCGCTTCCACGGTCACCGGAACCGCGGTCGGAGACCTCCCCCCGGCGGATTTCGCCGAGTACTGGTGGCGGAACCTGCGGGAGCCGGTGGCCTTCGCCGCAGCGGTGACAGCGCTCGCCAACGATGACGGCGCGGTCTTCCAGGAGATCAGCGCCCATCCGACGCTGCTCGGCCATGTCACGGAATGCACCCGGCGACCGGTTGTCGCCACGCTTCGCCGTGGCACCGCCGACGCCGCGGCAATGGCGGAAAGCCTGGGCCGGCTGGACGCGCTGGGTGTCGGGCCAGATTGGTCGGCGGTCGCGCCGCCCCCGGAGACGCCCTTGGTTCTGCCGGCCTACGCCTGGGACCGCCACCCCCACTGGTCCGAGGCGCCGGCCATGCGGACTTTCCGCCTCCGACCGCTGGAGCATCCCCTGCTCGGCGTGCGACGGCCCGGCCCCGACCCGACTTGGGACACCGACCTGACACCCCGTCCGGGTTGGAACTGGAACGATCATCGCGTCATGGGCCGACCGCGGGTGCCGGCCGCCATGTTCATCGAGATGTTCGATGCCGCGTGGCGTGCCGCGACCGGGGATGCGCCGGTGCGCTTCGCGGATCTGCGCTTCCACCGCGCCGCCCTGTTCGAGGAGGGGGATGCCGTGGTCACCACTATGGTCGATCTCACGTTGGGAGTCCTGCGAATTCAGGACGGACGGAGCGGCGACATCCTGGCAAGCGCCACCGCCCTTTCCGCCCTGCCGACCGCAGGGGCCCCTCCTCTGGACGTCGGCGAGCAGACCGCCTCCTGGCCATACGACTGGTCGGCGGAGCGGTATTACGACGCACTGCGCGCGCTCGGGCACGATTACGGCGACTCCTTCCGCTGCATCGACGGCATCCGCTTCACCGAAACCAGCGGTCGCGCGCGGCTGAGCGGGGAAACGGTGCCGGATCTGCGTCTTCCGCCGGTCCTTCTGGACGGCGCGCTCCAGGCCATGCTGTTCGTCGAGGTCGCCGCCCGGACCAACGCCTCCGCCTCCCTGAACGACCGCGTGCTCGTGGGGGTGGAGGAGGTGACCATCCTGCGGCCGATCGTCGAGGCATCCTTCCCGCTCCAGGTCGCAGCGGAGCTGGTGCGCCGCGACGAGGAGGAGACGGTCGGCGACGCGGTGCTCTCCGACGCGCAAGGCAGGGTTCTGGCCACACTGCGGGGAGTGACGTTGCACGCCATGCACGCGCCTTCCGCCTTCGTGGGCGGCCGCACGTCCGCCGAGGCGCTGTACACGCCGGTCTGGCGCCCCCTGCCCCCAGTCCCGACCCCGGCCGCGGCACCGCCGATCCGGCACTGGACGGTGCTCGCCGACCGCGGTGGCTGCGCAACGCGCTTCGCCGACGTCCTGGCCTCGATCGACGGCGCGGACATTCACATTGCCCATGATGGCGTGCCCGCGGCGGCCGAGGGGGTCGTCATCGATTTCCGCGCGCTGGACGAGGCGGCGGACCCGAATGGCGAGGATTCCGGCCGGATCGCGGCGCTTGCCGCGCGTCTCGCCGCCACCTGCGCCCGGCTGGCCCCGCCCGCGCGGCTGTGGACGGTCACCCGTACGGCCTTCGCCGCCGACGGCCCGGGATCGCCGCTCCACCGCGCCCTGTGGGGCCTGTGCCGCACCGTCGGCGGGGCCGAGCGACGCGAAATCTTCGGCGGCATCGTGGATTTGCCCGCGGAGCCGCCAGACGGATGGTGCGCCTCGCTGGCCGCGCTGCTCGCCGCGCCACCCGCCA
The DNA here is from genome assembly GCF_013423485.1 of Azospirillum oleiclasticum. Lineage (GTDB taxonomy): Bacteria > Pseudomonadota > Alphaproteobacteria > Azospirillales > Azospirillaceae > Azospirillum > Azospirillum oleiclasticum. Next base: position 50,912 of record NZ_JABFFR010000030.1, on the reverse strand, counting down.
CGCAGTTGCGCATGACCCCGGCCGGATCCTGGGAGGAGCCCGGACTGGAATCCCGATCGGGCACTGTGGCGCCACGCCCGCGCTTCCGCACCGATGCCGGCTATCTGATCACCGGTGGGTTCGGCGCGCTCGGATCGCAGGCCGCGGATCATCTGGTGGAGGGCGGTGCGCGCGCGTTGGTGCTGGTGGGCCGCGTTCCGCTGCCACCGCGCTCAGCCTGGAACGGGCCGCTGGCGCCGGCCCTGCGGCAGCGCATTGCTCGTATCCGGGCGCTGGAACGGCGCGGGGTCCGGGTGCTGGCCCTGGGGTTCGACGTGGCGTCGGCGGAGGGATGGAACGGATTCACCAGGGCGCTGGAGGAGGCCGGCTTTCCGGCCGTCCGCGGCGTGGTCCATACGGCCGGCGATTTGGCCGACAAGGCGCTGGCCACAACCACCGCCGAAGAGCTGGAGCGCGTCATCGGGCCGAAGGTGGCCGGCCTGCATCATTTGCTGGAGCGGATCGACGTCCGGTTCCTCGATTTTCTGCTTCTCTACTCGTCCATCGCCAGCCTGCTGCCGGCCTATGGCCAAGCCGGTTACGCCGCGGCCAACGCCTATCTCGACGGGTTCGCGGAGCGGCTCCGGCGTGCCGGCGTCCCGGCGGTCAGTCTCGGGTGGGGGCCGTGGACCGAAGGCATGGCAGGACGGGGAGACATGGCGGCATCTCTGCGCGCCCGTGGCTTTCTTCCCTTCACCCCGCGGGAGGGCGGACAGCTGCTGGAGCGGGTGTGGGCGGAGTCGGCGCCGGCGATCTACGCCGTATCTGCCGATTGGCCGGCACTGGCGCGCCAACGCCCTGGCGACGCGTGGCTGTTCGAGACGTTGACCGGCCCGACCCTGCCGGACGCGTCGGATCGCGAAGGGTTGCTTCCGGGCGGCCTCGCCAGCCTTACGCCCGAACACCGCGAGGCTGTGGCCCTGGACTATATGAAGCAGCTGGCGACCCGCTGCCTCGGCATGACCGGCGGGGTGGTGACCAGGGACAGTGTGCTCGCCCGGATCGGCGCCGATTCGCTGATGGCGGTTGAAATGCAGGTGAGGATCGCGGCCGACTGGGGTGTCGAACTCGCCATCTCCGAGCTGCTCGACCAGCAGCCGCTGCATCGTCTTGCCCGCCGCCTCGCCGCCGGCTGATCCGGCACCCCGGGACCGTATGGCTCCGGTCTGCGGAGGCGTGCACCGGACATGAGGTGCATGATCGTCGCCTATGACCCTTGGCTGGGCTGCCGCCGGAACAGGGCAGGGTATGCTGACGCCCGGAATCGTCCCCAATCCCGCGGAAACTTCCCGCCTATCCCACAGACGAGCATGTCCGGGTCGCAGCAGCCGCTTACCCTCCCGGCCACATTCGCCGACTCGACACGCGCCCTGCGCCTGACGATGGTGGCCAGTATCCTTGTGCCAGTGCTGATGTTCGTTGCTGTCGCACTCTATGACCATGAACGGATCATGGAGGATGCGATCCACGAACTGGAGCGGACGACCGCCATACTGCACGAGCATGCGGAAAACGTGTTTTCTTTCGCCGATATGGCGATCCGGCAAGCGAGTCTTGCCGCCGACGGTCTGGACTGGCGGCAGATTGCCGCCTCCCGGAAGCTGCACGACTTCATCGCAGCGACGAACGAACACGCGCGGGTCCTGTCAGCGATCGTCTTCATCGACCCTGAGGGGCGCCTTGCCCAACACTCGAGGGTGTTCCCGGTCGAACCGCTGCGGCTGGACGACCGGGCCTATTTCCGACCCCTCGTGGATGGGTCGAGCGATCTTGAAATCTCGGAAGCGGTCAATGGGCGGGTCAGCGGGCAGACGGTCTTCGCACTGGCACGCGCCCATACCCCCGGCCCTGGCCCCGGCCAGCAACGTGGCGTGGCCGTCGCCTCCATCCGGGTCGACACCTTCCTGTCGATCTATCGCGAAGCGGCGCCGCAGCTGAACCACTCCGTTGCGCTCGTCAAGTCGGACGGCACCTTCATCGTTCGCGACTCCCAATTGCCGCCACCGGCCGATGTCAGGCCGGCCGCGAGCCATTACTTCATGCGTGCCATCGAAGGCAACGACCAAGGCGTCTTCGAAGGCGTTTCCGCGGTCGATGGCGTCCGCCGCATCGTCGCCTTCCGCAAAGTGGCGGCTTACCCGCTTTATGTGGCTCTCGCAGTGGGCACGGACGCCATCCTTGCCGAATGGTGGACCAACATGGCGCTCTACGGGGCGCTCTGCCTCGGGGCGGCGGTCTCACTGTTCCTCACGGCCGCCCTTGCCCTCCGGCGCACGGCGGCCGAGCGCGTTGCCTTGATGAATTGGCAGACCGAGGTCGAACGCCGCGAACAGGCCGAGAAGGCGTTGCGGGAGGCCCAGAAGATGGAAGCCGTGGGCCAGCTTTCCGGCGGCATCGCGCACGACTTCAACAACCTTCTCCAGGCGCTGTCCGGCTGCCTCATCATGATCGAGCGCCGGGCATCGCAACCATCGATCCAGCCGCTTCTGGAGGCCGGGCGACAGGCGGTGGACCGTGGAGCCAAACTGACACGGCAACTCATGGCCTTCGCGAGGCGCGAGGCGCTGCGCCCCGAACCGGTGGACGTGCGTGACCGTTTGCTGACGATGTCCGAACTTTTGTCAGGGGCTTTGAGAGCGAACATCCGTCTGGAGGTACGGCTCGAACCGGGACTCTGGCCGGCCGAGGTCGATCCGACGCAGCTTGAACTGGCGGTGCTGAACCTTGCCATAAACGCGCGCGATGCGATGCCGGATGGTGGATTGCTCACCATCGAGGCCGCCAACACGCACCTCCAACCCGGCAGCGATCACGGCGGATTGCGCGGCGAGTTCGTTCGGCTCACCATCACCGATACCGGAATCGGCATGTCCGAGGACGTCGCCGTACGGGCCTTCGAGCCGTTCTTCACGACGAAGGAGAAGGCGCGGGGCACGGGGTTGGGGCTGAGTCAGGTGTACGGGTTCGCACGTCAGTCGGGCGGGGTCGCCCGGATCGACTCCGCTCCGGGCAAGGGCACCGCCGTCACGCTGCTTCTGCCACGCTGCACCAAACCAGTTCTTCCGCCGGTTCGTCCGGTCGAACACGACGCGCCGGCAACAGTGCGGCACGTGCTGCTGGTGGAGGATGACCCGATCGTCGCCGCCGTGATGGCCGCGGCTGTGGTGGAACTGGGATACCAGGTCTCCAGGGCTTCCTCGGCCGAGGAAGCCCTGGCCATACTGTCCGATGGCGAACCGGTGGACCTGCTCTTCACCGACGTGGTCATGCCGGGGGAGATGAGCGGGCTGGATCTGGCCCGCAAGGTGCGCCGCACCCGTCCGGACTTGCCGGTGCTCGTCACCACCGGCTACAGCGAGGAGATCGCCCAAGGGTCGGGCTTCCACATCCTGCCGAAACCCTACGACATGAGGACCCTCGCCGAGGCGGTTTCCGCGGTGCTATCCCGAGTGACGCAGGGGAACGCCTGACCGCCGATGGACGGCGTCAGGCCACTCCGTCGTGACCCTGCAGCAGGACATCGTCACCGAGGTGGAGTGACGAAGCCGCCACCCCGTCCAGGTGGAACAGCGTCTCCGACGGTTCACCGCCCTTTCCATCGACATCGAGGGTGACCAGCGCGGCCGTCCCCGACTGCACGAAGTGCAGATGTTCGGCGCTCAGCCCGTGCCCGAACTCCGCCTTCACCGCCTGATCGAGGGCGGTCAGGTCGAGGACGTCGCCGGGGCCGAAATCGGTGACATAGTCGATCCCTTCGCCCAGCGTGGCCTTGACATAGCGGTCGTGCCCGCCGCCGCCGGTCAGGATGTCGATCCCGCTCCCGCCCTTCAAAACGTCGTTACCGCCGTTGCCGATCAGGTCGTCGTTCCCCGCACCGCCAGCGATCGTCTCCCCCTCAGCACCACCGACCAGCTTGTCGGCTCCGGCCGTCCCCGTAAGCCCGCTAGCTTTTGCCGGCGCGGCCGGGGCCGCGGCAACGCCTGTTGCGCCCGGTGCCACGGTTGCGTAGTCGGCATCGGATCCGCCGACGCGGAAGTCGTCGATGTAGACGGTGCGGCTGTCCGGCCCTGTGTCGGTGCCGTTGGCCCAGTCATATTTGTAGAGGCCCATCTTCAGATAGGGGCCGGTCGCGTCGTTGAAGGCGTTGGCGCCCTTCAGGTCGGCGATGATCTCGCCGTTCTTGTAGAGCTGCAGGTAGCCGCTGCCATCGTGGTTCCACTTCACGTGCCAGACGAGGTCGGTCCACTTGCCGATGTCGCCGTCGATCTTGCCCAGGTCGTACTGCTTGGAGCTGTCGTAGCGCCCCTCGCCCGACCCGGTGGTGATCTTGCTGCTGTCGGAGCGGACGATCAGGTTCAGGTGCTGCTCGCCGTTCTTGTTCACGACCTGCAGCGCCACCGGCGGGCTGCGCCACGCCTCGCCCGGGTCCGGCTGGGAGTGGAACTGCATCAGCACGGTGTCGACCTTATCGACCTGCTTCCATCCCTCGTCCAGGAACAGGCGCATGCCGTACCAGTATTCGTGGCCCATCTTGGCGAACATGCCGTTATTGAACTCCGCCGTAGGCAGCTTCGTCGGCTGGATCTCGGTGCGATAGGACACGCGGCTGTCATAGTGGTCGAGAGTGACCTCGGCGGCACGCTGGCCGGCGATGGTGGCCAGCGTGGTGTCAGTGTTGCCGGAGTGTTTGAATCCGAGCGCGCTGACGATCGAGCCGCTGTCGAAGGTCTGCTCGAACAGAAGACCGGTGCGGGCGGTGGCCATGTCTGGCGTCTCCAAGGTTGTCCCATCGGGAATTGAGCCGTTCGGTCGGGATGACGGGACGTCCGGCCGCTCCTGGCCGCCGGTCTCCGGATCGGCACTTTAACCACCGGGTTCTGGATACCCCGCCGGTCCCCACCGGCTCCATGTGTCGAGGGGCACCATAAACAGTTCCGTTGGGGCAAAAGTCGGACATGTGCGCGTAAAATCTCGGGAATATGCATCGCTATTTTTCTCGAATTTGAGATGAATGGATCCGGCTCCTACTCGGTCTTTGGCTTTATGACTGCTTCTTTGGACCGAAAACTGGCCCATACCCCCGCCTGCATTGATGCCGCGGGCAATCGTCTTTTGAACGAAGACGCTTTTCGCAGTTGCGGAATAGCACCGGCCAGCCTTAGCCTTTCGAATGTGTGCGAAATGCATCCGGGTTACCGATCCCAGCCCATCGAGGAGCAGCCGTCCATGAGCGTGTTCCGCCGCTTCAGCATCGGCACGAAGATCACCCTCGCCAGCACCGCGGTCCTCGCCTTTGTTCTTCTCATCGGCGCGGTGGCGGTGTTCGCCCTGACGCAGGCGCGGACCGGGTTCGCAAGCTATCGCTCCCTGGCCGATCACACCAACGAACTGGCATTGATCCAGGCGGATCTTCAGGAAACGCGCCTGCATGCCCAAAGCTTTCTTCTGACCGGGGCCCCGGAAGCGGTCGCCCGCGTGCGGGACACCGCCGCGCAGGTCGGCGCGATGATCGGACAGGCGCGCGGGCACGCGGCGGATGCTGCAACGGTTGCGGCGCTCGATGCCATGGCCGAGCGGCTCAAGTCGTTCGAAGATGCGTTCGCGCAGGTGGCCGAACTCAACGAGAAACGCCGAGCCGCGGTGGCGGACATGACCGAGATCGCACCGAAGATGGAGAGCGCCCTGACGGCGATCCTGGACAGCGGCAACGTCGACCGCGATCCGGTCGCCTTGTTCCTTGCTGGGTCGGCGTTGCGGCACGCGCTGACCGCCCGCATCGAGGCGAGCCGGTACCTGACGGACAGCGTGCCGGAACGGGTAGAGGCCGTACGGGCGGCCGTTCGAGCGGCGCGGGATGTCGGCAATTCCATGATGGGCAAGCTGGAGGGTCTGGAACGACGCCGCAGCGCCCAGTCCTTCATGGCGCTCCAGCGTGTGTACACGACCGCGTTCGAGACGCTGGTCGTCACAACGGAGAAGCGCAACGCCCTGGTGCGTGACGCCATCGGCACCACCGGTGCGGCCGTCGCCGACGAGGCGGCGCGGCTCAAGGATGACAGCACGACGGCGCAGCGGTCGCTCGGCGAGTCGGCTGCCGAGGCGATCGCCGGCGCCTCCACCCTGACCATCGGTGCCGCGGTCCTGGCCATACTCCTTGGTCTGGCCAGCGCCATCCTGCTCGGCCGTGGCCTGTCGCGTCCGGTCGTTGCGATGACCCGCAGCATGGAACGTCTGGCCGGAGGCGACCATGGCACGCCGGTCCCCGGCACCGATCGCGGCGACGAGCTGGGCGGCATGGCGCGGGCCGTGGAGGTCTTCAAGGAGGGCATGATCCGCGCCGAAGCCCTGGCCGCGGAGCGCGCCCGCGACGATGCCGCCAGACAGGCACGGGCCGAGCGCATCCGGGCGCTCACGGCCGCGTTCGACCGCGAGGCGCTGGAAGCGATCGGCCGCGTGGCCGCCGCCGCCGACCAGCTCCACGCTACGGCCGGAACCATGACCTCGACCGCCGACGCCACGTCCCGGCAGGCAAGCGTCGTGGCGGCCGCCTCGGAACAGACCACCGTCAACGTGCAGACCGTGGCCGCCGCGGCGGAGCAGCTTTCCGCCTCGGTCGCGGAGATCGCGCGGCAGGTGGCCGACAGCAACCACATGGCCGGCGACGCCGTCCGCGCAGCCCGCAACACCGACGGCACGGTGCGCGGTCTCGTCGAGTCGGCGCAGCGCATCGGCGAGGTGGTGGAGATGATCAACGAGATCGCCGGCCAGACCAACCTGCTGGCCCTGAACGCCACCATCGAAGCTGCGCGGGCCGGCGAGGCCGGGAAGGGCTTCGCGGTGGTCGCCAGCGAGGTGAAGACACTGGCGAGCCAGACCGCGAAGGCGACCGAGGAGATCGGCACCCAGATCGCCGGCATCCAGGAGGTGAGCCGCAACGCCGCCGCAGCCATCGCGGAGATCGGCGAGGCCATCGGGGAGATCGCCCGCATCACGGCGGCCGTGACCGACGCCATCGCCCAGCAGCATGACGCGACCGGCGAGATCAGCCGCAGCGTCCAGGAAGCCGCACGCGGCACGCAGGAGGTCAGCGGGACCATTGTCGGGGTGTCCCAAGCGGTGACCATGACCGGGGACAGCTCGCGCGAGCTGCTGGCCGCGGCGGGGGGGCTGACCAGCGACGCCCAGGAACTCCGCCGCTTCGTCGCACGCTTCCTGGAGGATGTCCGCGCCGCCTGAACCCGGCGGATATCACCGACTTCGCGCAGGCGCGGCCCGGTGGTGGTGACGATCTGTTTACGGGGTTGGGTCCATACCAGGGCATTCCGTCCGTCGTTCGGAGTCCCTGTGCCCAACCCCAAGTCCCCCGCCACCGTCCGGCGGGCGCGCCCATGAGGATACGCTACCGCATCGCCCTGGTCGGGGGCGTGCCGGTCGCGGTCGCGGTGGTGATTGCGGTGGCTGCGGGCCTGCTCCTCGGACGGAGCGAGCGGGTCTACGAGGCCGCCGTGCTGTCCGGTTCCGTCCACCGGCACGTCATGGATGCCACGGCCGCGCGCATTGGCTACCTTGAGGCCGCGCCGACTGAGCGCAGCGCCAGGGCAGGGCGTTTCGCGGAGTCGTCCGCGGCCGCACGGGCCGGGCTGGACCGGCTGTCCGGCATGATGGGGCCTGCCGACCGGCCGGCGGTGGCCGATGCGGGCCGGGTGCTCGACCGGTATGTCACGCTGATGACCGGCTTCATGACAGTGGCCGCGCGGAACGACGGGTTGGTCAACGACATGGGCCGGCACGCCGCCACCCTCACCAGCCTCACCGACCGGGCGCGGCACCGGCAGCACGCGTCCAACGTCGACCTGCTCGCCTCCCTGACCGACGCGGACCGGCGGCTGCACGACAGCCGGGACGTGGTGGAGCACGTCCACGACACGCGCGAGGCGCTGTTCAAGCTCAGACGCAGCGAAGGCGACCTGCTGGCCGGTCTGGCCGTTCCGGGCAGCCGGTCGGTGTCGATCCGCGACGTCCAGTCGGAAAGCCGGGCTCTGCTGGAGTCCGCCCGGCAGCTGATGGAGACCCTGCGCCGGACCGATCCCGCCGCGGTCGGGCGCTATCCCGCCGTCGAGGCGGCCGACCGCTACGTGATGGCGGTCGAGGCGGTGGTGGGCGCGGTGGCGGCGCTGGGCGGCGGGAGCGCCGCGGGGACGGACGCGCGGCTGGCCGACGCGCTGCGTGCCAGCACCGCCGCCGCCGCGGTGGTCGAGACGATGACGGCCCGCATCCAGACCATCAAGTCGACCGGCTATTCGGCGATCCAGGACGAGGTGGTGCAGCTTCTCGCCTACTCGATCCAGGCCAACGACACGGAGCAGGAGACCCAGAACGTGGCGGTGGTGGCACTCCGCCTCGGGCAGCGGGCGACGAACGCCGTCACCGGCCGCGACGCGGACGCGGCGGAGGCGGTGGTGGCCGATGCCGGGCTGCTGCTCGGGGTCGTGCGCGGACTGCCGATGTCCCCCTTGCTCCAGGACGAGGTGGTGGCCGCCATCGGCAACTGGCGGGACAGCCTGGGCAAGACCGCGTCGGGCCTGCGCGCGCTGAACGCCACGCTGGCCGACATGGACCAGGACGCCGCCACCATGACGGAGGCGGCCCGTTCTCTCGACGAGACCCTGCGCAGCGAGGCGGCGCGCATCGGCTCGCTGCTCACCACCATCCTGGCGGTGGGGGCCACCGTCGGCCTTCTGCTCGGCGGCGGCACGGCCTTCCTCGTCGCCCGCTCGATCAGCCGGCCGGTGCAGCGGCTCCAGGAGCAGATGATGCGGCTGGCCGACGACCCGCTGGCCGGCCGCATCGACGGGACCGGCCGCCGGGACGAGTTCGGTGACATGGCCCGCACCGCGGCCTTCTTCGTGCGCGAGATCGGGCTCAGGGAGCGGGCGCTGCTCCGCGCCAAGGAGCGGGCCGATCTGGCATTGCAGGAGCTGCGCGTCACCCAGGACGAGCTGGTCCAGGCCGAGAAGATGGCGGCGCTGGGCCAGCTCGTGGCCGGCGTGGCGCACGAGATCAACACGCCGCTCGGCAACGCGCTGATGGGGGCCTCCCACCTGTCGAACCGGCTGGAGGACATCGTCCGCACGGCCGCCGGCGGTGCCATGCGGAGGGCCGATTTCGATGCGTTCGTGACCTCTTCGGAGGAGGTGTCCCGCCTGCTGATGCAGAATCTCGGCCGGGTGGCGGAGCTGGTGCAGCGGTTCAAGCAGGTGTCCGCCGACCAGACCAACGACGAGCGCCAGCCGTTCGACCTGCTGACCTGCCTGCTGGATCTGGCGGAGGGGCTGCAGCCGTCCTGGCGGCGGGCCGGCCATGCCCTCCACATCGATTGCCCGGAGCGGCTGGTGATCGACGGGTACCCCCGCGTGCTCACCCAGATCCTGACCAACCTCGTCGTCAACTCGCTGCTGCACGGGTACGAGGACGGGCGTGCCGGCACCATCACCCTGCAGGCCCGCGCACCCGACGAGGACACGGTCGAGCTGGTCTACCGCGACGACGGCCGCGGCATCCCGCCCAACCACCTCGACCGCGTCTTCGATCCCTTCTTCACCACCCGCCGGGCCGGCGGCAGCACCGGGCTCGGCCTGCACATCGTCTACAACCTCGTCACGGCGCGGCTCGGCGGGCGGGTGACCGTCGACAGCGAGCCCGGCCGCGGCGTGCGCTTCGTCATCCGTTTCCCCCGCCGCGTCGTGGGGTCCCCGATCCCTGCCCCGATCCCCGCCCTGACCCTGTAGCGGATCGCACCGGAGTCCTTCATGCCCATTCGTTCGTTCCCCGCGCGCCGGCTGGCGCTCGCCCTGCTCGTCGCGGCCGGCGGCGCGCTGTCCACGCCGGCGCTGGCGGAGAAGTCGCTGGTCTTCTGTTCGGAAGGCAACCCGGAGAGCTTCAACCCGCAGGTGACCACCACCGGCACCAGCATGAACGCGGCCCTGCCCCTCTACAACAACCTGGTGGAGTTCGTGCGCGGCACCACCCGCACCAAAGCGGGGCTGGCCGAATCCTGGACGGTGTCGGAGGACGGGTTGACCTACCTGTTCACCCTGCGCCCCGACGTGTGGTTCCACGCCAACGAGCATTTCACGCCGACGCGGCCGATGAACGCCGACGACGTGGTCTTCTCCATCGAACGGCAGTGGCGGGCGGACCACCCCTTCCACAAGGTGGGGCGGGGCACCTACGACTACTTCAAGGACATGTCCATGGCGGTCCTTCTGAAGGCGGTGGAGCGGGTCGATGACCGCACCGTGCGCATCGTCCTGACCCGGCCGGAGGCCCCCTTCCTCGCCAACCTCGCCATGCCCTTCGCCTCCATCCAGTCCGCCGAATACGCCAAGGTGCTGGCGGAACGGGGGCGGCCGGAGCTGTTCGACGAGGCGCCGGTCGGCACCGGCCCCTTCCGCTTCGTGTCCTTCCAGAAGGACGTGGCGATCCGCTACCGGGCGCACGACCGCTATTGGGGCGGGCGGGAGCGGCTCGACGCCCTGATCTTCTCCATCAACCCGAACGCGGCGGTGCGGCTGAACAAGCTGCGGGCGGGGGAATGCCACCTGATGGTCTTCCCCAACCCGGCCGAGCTGGCGAAGATCGAGAAGGACCCCGACCTCGTGGTGCAGCGGCGGGAGGGGCTGAACATCGCCTACCTCGCCTTCAACACCTCGCGACCGCCCTTCGACGACCTGCGGGTCCGCCGCGCGCTGAACCTCGCCGTCGACAAGGAAACGCTCATCGAGGCGGTGTACCAGGGTGCCGCGCGTCCGGCGAAGAATCCGATCCCGCCGATCATGTGGTCCTACGACGAGTCGACGCCGGGATACCCCTTCGACCCCGAGGGCGCCCGCCGCCTGCTGGCCGAGGCCGGGTACCCGGACGGCTTCACGGCGGAGCTCTGGTTCCCGCCGGTGGCCCGCCAGTACATGCCCAACGGCAAGCGGGCGGCCGAGATCATCCGGGACAGCCTGGAGCGGGTCGGTGTCCGGGTCACGCTGCGCACCGACGACTGGCGCGAGTACCGCCGCCGGCTGGGCCAGGGCGAGCACGACATGGCGATCTATGGCTGGACCGGCGACAACGGCGATCCCGACAACTTCCTGTTCCTGCTGCTCGGCTGCGACGCGGCGCGGCCGGGCGGAGGCAACATCGCCCGCTGGTGCGACCCCGGCTTCGAGGAACAGGTGACGCGGGCCAAGCGCACCCCCGTGACCGAGGAGCGCGCCGACCGCTACCGGGAGGCGCAGCGGATTTTCGCCCGCGAGGCGCCGTGGGTCCCGCTCGCCCACTCCGTGGTGTCGGTGGTCCTGCGCCGGGAGGTCCGCGGCTACCGCATCGACCCGTTCCTGCAGGTCTTCTCCGGCGTCGACATCGATACGCCCTGACGCTGAAACGCTGCCAGGGGGTCAGGCCACCCTTGATCAGGCCCCCGGCAGCCGGTTCAGGAAGTGCCGGGCGTATTTGCCGGTCAGCTCGTCCACCGGGACGATCAGGCAGACGTCGGTGGTGTTGAAGTCGTGGTCGATCACCGCGCCGTCGCCGACGAAGCCGCCGAGCCGCAGATAGCCCTTGAGCAGCGGCGGCAGGCCGGCCACCGCCGCCCGGCCGTCCATGCGGTCGGCCACGGCGCCCAGGCTGCCGGCCGGCAGCCGGTCCATCGCCACATGGCGGTGCGGCAGCGCGCGGGCGCGCAGCGCCGGTGGGGCCAAGTGGTGCTGGTGCAGGTAGGAGAGCGCCGGGGCGAGCGCCTCCACGTCGGTGCCGGGCAGGCTGGCGCAGCCGAACATCAGCGACACGTCGTGGGCCAGGATGTAGGCGGAGATGCCGCGCCAGAGAAGCTGCATGGCCGCGCGTGTCCGGTAGCCCGGATCGATGCAGGAGCGGCCGAGCTCCAGCACCTCGCCCGGACGGGCGAGCAGCGGGGCGATGTCGAACTCCGCCGCGCTGTAGAAGCCACCGTGCCGGTCGGCCACCGAGCGCCGCAGCAGCCGGTAGGTGCCGACCACCCGGCCCCCTCCCCGGCCCCCCCCCCGGCCATCCGGTGCGGCGTCGTGGTCGAGGATGACCAGATGGTCGCAGACCGCGTCGAAATCGTCCACGTCGCGGCCGGGGACCGTGCCCGACAGGGTCGCCCCCAGCTCCTCGTGGAACACCCGGTAGCGCAGCGCCTGCGCCGCGTCCACCTCGTCCGCGCCCGCCGCGAGCCGGACCTCCAGACCCGCCGCCAGGGACGACGTGTCCGTTTGCGCCATGCCGATCGAACTGCACTGTTCCATGGGGAGACCCGCCATCCGGTTGCAGTGCGTTGATGCCTGAGTTGCGCGACGGGATGATGACGCCATTGCGACAGTCCCGTTGCATCCCGTTCCGGCCGGGCCCGCATCCGCTGCCCGGTGCCCCATCAGTTAGGCGCAGGGGCCGCACCGCGGTCAAGTGCCGCATGGTCCCGCCGGCGGCGGGGGCGTGCGACATCGTGCGACGGTTTTTGCCGTGCGCGGCGGGTGTCGCGTGCCCATCAGCGGGTGTTTCCGGTGGCGGGGCAAGGGGTTGCGGGGGGTTGTCGGTGCGCGAACGTGCGACGGGGGTGTTGCATGGGGGTGGGGGAAGTCGCGGCGTCTGGCCCCCACCCAAACCCTCCCCCGCTGCGCGGGGGAGGGCTTCCGCTCCATCCGTCGTCGCCGGATGGGAGAGGGTTTTTTCTTCTCCCTCCCCCGCCGCCAGATGGGGGAGGGTCGGGGTGGGGGCCGGGGGCGACGCCCTGCCCGCCTCCTCCATCCGCCGCCACATCGCCTTCTGCCAGTCCGGCACCAGCGCCGCCGGCAGCACATAGGCGTTGTTCCGCCGCAGCCGGGCCCGCGCCTCGGCGATCATGGAGTGGTATTCCCAATAGGTGCGGTAGCGGAAATCGTCCGCCTCCTTCCACGCATTCCGCAGAGCGTCAGGGCCGATGCCCAGCGTCTACGACACCTGCCGCGGCGTGTAGCCGGCGGCGAGCGCACGGGCCGCCCGCGCCCACACCCGGTCGGGGGTGCGCGAGCGGGGCACCAGCCGCCCCTCCGGCGCGCGGATGGCTGGCGGGCCGGGGATGGCGTCCGGCCCCGATTCCGGCAGGCGCCGGCCGCGCTTGGCGTGGCCGGCTTCCGCGCAGGCCACCCGCGGGTCGTTGTTCCGGAAGGCGATCCGCGTGAAGCTCTGGAAGAAGCCGAGTGCCGCCAGCCCTTGCGAGCGGTCGCGGGGGACGGCGCGGGGACCGCGGCGCAGGCCGGGAGCGACGGGCATGGCGGTCCTCCGGTCGTACAAGGGTTTTTAATCCTACATTGGGAAAATTCTGAGCGCAAGCGCCGTGCAGTCCCCGTCGTTGGGTCGTTGCACCCCGATCGGACCTGCCACGACGCTTTCCCGGCAGGCTGCTCAAGGACCACCGGCGCCGGGCCATCGTTTCGGCCTCGTCGCCCCAGTGGGGGCCGATCGTGACCGTCGGCCTCCCATCCTCGGCCAGCTCTTTTCGGGGTCCTGGTGCGTCGATCCGGCTGTCCGATCAGGCCTGGGGCACCCCGGCGGGCGCCAACTATCCTCACGAACTCGATTCTCCAAGCGTCTTTTCAGGTTTCGACCACTATCTCCTTCCCGGCAATTTCAGAACAGAAGCCACTCCACACCTTCTTCCCATTTATAAATATTTCGGCCGATCTTGATTTTTTATTGTCCAAGGTCACGTTTGCAAATCCATTCTCGTCAGTCTTCGATTCAGATCCCTGGCTGGTCTTCACAATGACATTCTTCCTGCCTTTGCCATCCGTCGACACGAAGACCTTGCCCAAAAACGTCGTCATGACCTGTATCCTCCCTATGTTCAGTCCGCACCGGCGCCGTCAGAGACCGTTTGGAAACGGGGCATTTACAGGCGTCACTCCTCTCTCATCCTCATCCCCGGCGCGGCCGGGGATGAGGATGAAACGGAACGGATGGCCGTGAATGCGCCGCTTCCAAACCGGCACTCAGCCTCCGGACGACTGCATCGTTTCTCCGCATTTCCTGCACACATACTCGTGCGTCGCATTTGGAAGGTCTGAAAGCACACGATAATTCAACGCATACTGCTTGCACTTCCCGAAATCGCAACGCGACCGATCCTTGGGCATCTTTTGGTTGGCCATCAAAAGCCCGAGTGCCAGAGTGCCTGGAAGAATCACAGCAGTGATTTGTTCAAGCTCCACCCTGAGTCCAAAGACCTTCACCACGACTGCGAGCATATAAGCCCAGACAATACCAGCCAAGGAACACAGAAAAATAAACATGACGAAAAATATAGGATTTCTTATATCATGATTTTCGATCATCCTGTTGTATCCATCAAGAACGAAGACGCTTAGCACGACATTTATCGGCGTCATCGTTATGATGTAATTTCTCATCAATATCCCGCCATCAGTATAATTAGCGGACAACAAATCGCCGATGCCAACACCGTTGAACCCAATAAATGCAATACCCGCCACGTACTCAACGACCAGAACGAGAAGAAATCTTCCCATGGGATCCCCCCCCTCGAATTACCGACGGCGACATCCGCAACCTTAAGCGCGGCAATGAATCTTTGACAATCAGGATTCCCGCGGGTGCCTTTTTGACGCAAGATCGCTGCTGGAAAAATGGCAAGGTGACCCGAAATCCTGGGAGGGGTGAACAAGGGGATTGATCGGGCCGCTGGCGGTGTCGAGCGAATCGCAGCCCTTCACGGCTCGCCGCAACCACGCTGCCGGGTCGTCCTGCATCCTGTCAGGTCGGATCGGGCGCAGCGACGACCCAACGTCACGCACCCCGCCCCGCCGCCGTCATGCGGATTGCCGCGCAGGCGGCGCCGAAGCCGTTGTCGATGTTCACGGTCACCACGCCGGGGGCGCAGGTGGCGAGCGCGGTGCTCAGCGCCGCCCGGCCACCCTCCGCCACCCCGTAACCGACGGAGGTCGGCACGGCGATCACCGGGGCCCGCACCAGCCCGGCCAGCACGCTGAACAGCGCCCCCTCCATCCCGGCGACGGCGATGAGGACGCGGAAGCCGCGGATGCGGTCGAGCTTGTCCATCAGCCGCCAGAGCCCGGCGACGCCGACATCGGCGATCACCGGCGCGTCGAGCCCGTGGAAGGCCAGGGTGCGCCGCGCCTCCCCGGCGACGGGAAGGTCGGACGTGCCGGCGCAGACGATGCCGATGCCGCTGTCGCGGAGCGCCCGCAGCTCCCCGGACAGCGCGGTGCGCGACAGCGGGTCGTAATCGAGCGCGTCGGGCAGGGCCGCGCGCTTCTCCGCCGACAGCCGGGTCAGCAGCAGGCGGCGGCCGGCGGCGGCTTCCAACATGGCGGCGATCTGGCCGGCGGTCTTGCCGTCGCACAGGATGGCCTCGGCGGTGCCGGTGCGCTCCTCGCGTTGCCAGTCGATCTGGAAATCGCTCAACGCACGGCGTCCTTCAGGAAGGCGGAGCCGCGGCGGTAGGGGCGCAAGCCCGCGAAGACACGCCCATCCGCCGCGCAGAGATCGGCGGCGCGGCCCGCCGCCCGCTCCAGCGGCGCGCCGGACGGCAGCGGGTCGGCCTCCACCGCGACGCCGGCCCGTGTGATCCGGCAGCGCAGCGCCTCCAGCCCCGGCAACAGGTCAGCCAGCGCCGCCTCGACATTTTCCACGAAGCGCAGATCCTCGGCGCGCACGGGAATGCCGGTCTCCACCCGGCTGGACAGGCAAGGCTGCGCCGGCAGGGCGGCGAGGTCGTCCAGCCCGTACGCGCGGGCCAGCGCGTACACGTCCGCCTTGGTCAGCCCGGCCTCCACATACGGGTGCACCACCCCGAGCTCCGCCGCGGCGGTCAGGCCGGGGCGGTAGTCGCCGAGGTCGTCGCGGTTGGTGCCCGACGCGATGGTCAGGCCGGTGGCCGCGCGCACCCGCGCGTACAGGTTCGATTTGCAGAAGTAGCAGCGGTTCACGGGATTGGCGAGATAGTCGGGGTCCGCGAACTCCCCAGCATCCAGGCAGAGCAGCCGCCAGCCGTGCCGTCCCGCGTGCGCCCGCACCCGCGCCGTCGCCGCCGCGGGCACGGCGGGGGAGACGGCGTGCACCATGGTGGCGTCCGTACGCGCCACACGGTGCGCCGCATGGGCCAGCGTCATGCTGTCCACCCCGCCGCTGACGGCGATGGCGAGTGCCGCGTGCCGGTCGAGCGCCGCGGCCAGCCGGTCCTCAAGCTCGCTCACGTGCTTTTCTCCACGGGTGATCGGGCGGGGGGAGCGATGGACGCCCCCAACCTCTCCCCGGGGGGGAGAGGGTTGTTGGACGCCCTCACGCCCCCTCCTCCGCCCGGCGTTTGACGCGGCGGCGTTCGGCCAGGCCGTCGAGGCCGGCGAGGTCGTCGCTTTCGGCCTTGGCGCCGCCGCCGCCGGGACGCTCCACCCGCTTGACGCGCACGCATTGGCCATCGACCGCCGCCAGCGCCGCCGTGCGCGGCAGCACCGCGCGCCGCTCCAGGCGCCAGCGCAGGCCGATGGTGGCGGTTTCGCGGAAGCAGAGGTCGCGCACGGCGTCCAGCGCGTCGGGGCGGACGAGCAGGCGCACATCGTGCAGCGGGCGGCCCTTCTTGCCGATGCGGGTGCCCAAGGACAGGTCGAGCACCCCGTCGGCGGCGCGCAGCCGGTCGAGCGCCACCCCCAGCTCCTCCCCCGTCATGTCGTCGATGTCGAAGGACAGCACGGCCACCGTCTCGGTCCCCGCCGCGTCGGCCTCGCGGAAGACCAGCGCGCGCAGCACGTTGGGCAGGTCGGGCAGGCTGCGGGTGCCACAGCCGGTGCCGACCGCCGCCAGCACGCCCTCCGCCGCCGCGCCGTCACCGCCATGGTCGCCGATCAGGTGGCGCAGGATGGCGGCGCCGGTGGGGGTCACGCGCTCGCCGCCGATGCCGTCGTCGCGCCAGCGGAAGCCGGTCAGGATCGCCGCGGTCGCCGGGGCCGGCACCGGCAGAAGCCCGTGCTGCGTGCGCACCATGCCCCCGCCGCGCGGCAGGTCGGACACGCTCCAGACGGCGCCCTCCAGCGCCGCGATGATGCTGCCGGCGGCCACCACGTCCATCACCGAATCCCAATCGGCGAGCTCGTGGAAATGCACGTCCTCCACCGGCACCCGGTGCATGCGCGCCTCGGCCTCCGCCAGCACCCGCAGGATGGCGATGGCGTGTGCCGCCGTGCCCTCGGCCAGGGTCGCGACCTCGATCCGCCGGACGATGGCGCGGAAGGTGCCGGAATCGCCGTGATGATGATCGTGGTCGTGGTGGTGGTCGCCGTGCCCATGGTCGTGGTGATGATGCCCGCAGGGCGCCGGCCCCAGTCCGAAGCGGAGGGCGGCCAGCCCGCCGTTCACCGCCTCGTCCAGGACCGGGGCGCCGGCTTCGGGCGGCAGCGCGGCGCGGGCGTCGGCCAGCACACGCCCCCGCAGGTCGGGGAAGGCGTCGAGCAGGGCGGCGACGAACATGTCGCCGGCGATCCCGCCGACCGCGTCGAGCCGTATGTGCACGCGTCAGGCCCCGCCCACACCGTGCAGCGGCACCACGTACGGGCCCTCGGGGATGAAGGCGACCGCGGAGTCCCCATGCCTGGCGATGCTGGCCGCCACAGCGCCGTCGATGTCGGTGATGGTCTCCACCCCGGTAATGCGCTTCTCCTCGTCATCCAGCCCGGTGGTGTAGAGCTGGATGTGGCCGCGCCTCATGGGCTTCAACTGCATCTCGGTCTGCCACTCGTCGATCTCGGCCAGCGATTTCGCCAGCAGCGTCGCCAGGAAGCGGTCGGGGCCGAGCGTGACGAGCCGTTCCTGCGCCTCGCGGAACTCGGCGGAGCCGAAGCCTTCGGAGCATTGCGAGGCGATGATCAGGGTGCCGCCCGGCTCCAGTATGTCGAGCGGCGTCACCATGCCCTTGACCGTCTGGTAGTAGGTCTTGTCCAGCGGGTAGCCGGCGGAGGAGGTGACCACCGTCTTGAAGCGCCGGCCGACGGGGATGGCGGTGGCGCCGCGGATGTACTCCACCGCCGCCAGATGGCTCTCGATGATCTCGCCGAAGGTGACGTGCACGAGGTCGCGGTCCTCGTCCAGCACGGTGTTCAGCGCGTACACCTCGCCGATCATGCGGACGATCTGCAACTGCTCCTCGTGCAGCGGGTTGCCGACGAGGTTGCACTGGACGGCCAGCGGGTCCTCCATGAAGCGGGCGGAATGGAAGGTGCGGATCGTCTTGTGCCCGGCCACGCCGGGCGCCACCACCTTGCGTCCGCCCGACCAGCCGGCCATGAAATGCGGCTCCACGAGGCCCGTGGCGATGCGCAGATCCGCCTCCATGAAGCGGCGGTCGATGCTCACGGGCGTGCCGCGGGTGGGGGTGGTGCCGAGGTCGATGTGGTCCTCGTCGTTGCGGGCGAAGTGGTTGACGACCTTGACCTCGGCCAGCACCCAGGGATCGCCGATCAGCTCGGCCAGCTCCTCGCCCTCGTTGGGGCGGTGCAGGCCGGTCGCCACCAGCACGGTGATGCGGTCGAGCGGGATGCCGGACGCCACCATGTCCTCGATCATCGGCCGCAGGAACAGCCGGTTCGGCACCGGCCGCGTGATGTCGCACACCAGGATGCAGGCGGAGCCCTTGCCGGCCGCCAGCGCGCGCAGGGGCCGGGCGCCGACCGGCGCGTCGAGCGCGCCACGGATGGCCGCCGCCTGATCGGGCAGCTTGGGCAGGGCCGGCTTGCGGATCACGGTCACCTGCGCCTGCTCCGGCACGGCGACCGGCAGATGGCCGCGGCCGAAGGCGATGTGGATGGTCTTTCCGGGCATGCCCTGTCTCCTTCCCCTATAGGAACAGCATGGCACGCAAATCATGCGGGTTTGTCAATGCGCGCGGGCGGCGGCGGCCAGCAGTTCGACGAAGGCGGTCACCCGCGGCGGGCGGACGGGGACCGGCGGGAACACCGCGTGGATGCCCCCGGCCGGCAGCCGCCAGGACGGCAGGGCGTGCAACAGCCGCCCGGCGGCGATCCCGTCGGCCGCCAGATAGTCGGGCAGCACCGACAGGCCGGCGCCTTGCAACACCGCGGCCAGCACCGCGGGCGTGGAGTTGAGCGCCAGCACCCCGTGCAGCCGGACGGCCGCCGGCTCCTCCCCGTCACGCTCGAAGCTCCAGTGCAGCGGGTCGCGCAGCGCCTTGTTGGCGACGAAGGGCAGCGCGGCCAGATCGCGCGGGTGGTCGAGCCCGGCCAGCGCCCCGGCGAAGGCGGGGGCGGCGACCAGAAGCTGCCGGAAACCGCCCAGCCGGCGCGCCCTGAGGCCGGACTCCTCCAGCCAGCCGACCCGCACCGACAGATCCAGGCTGCCGCCGCCGAGGTCGATCGTCTCGTCGGTGAGCGTCACGTCCGCCTGGCAGTGCGGGTGGCGGGCCAGGAAGGCGGCGACCACCGGCACCACCACCGTGGTCCCGTAATCGGTGGGCGCGGTCACCCGCAGCGTGCCGCGCGGGGTGGAGTCGGTCTGCGCCGCCTCGCGCACGGCCTCCTCCGCCTCGCGCAGGATGCGGGCGCAGCGGGCGTGGAAGCGGCGGCCGGCGTCGGTCGGCTCGACCCGGCGGGTGGTGCGCACCAGCAGCCCGGTGCCCAGCTCCGCCTCCAGCCGCGCCACCTGCTGGCTGACCACCGCCTTGGTGATGCCGAGACGCCGGGCCGCCGCGGTGTAGGACCCGGTCTCCACCACCGCGGCGAAATAGGCGAGCCGGTTGAGGTTCACGGTGTCCGTCACGGGCGCCCACTGTTTGTCTTTACCATACGATCTGTCCACATCTTCCCGCTTTCGCGGACAATCGGCAAGTGGCATCACTGGGGGGCGAATGATGATGGAGCGGCCGGGATGCCCCGCGTGACCTACCTCTACGATCCCTTGTGCGGCTGGTGCTACGGGGCGTCGGCGGCGGTGCGCGATGTGGCCGCGCAGCCGGGGGTGAGCGTCGCGGCTCTGCCCACCGGCCTGTTCTCCGGCGCCGGCGCGCGGCGGATGGACGCCGGGCTGGCCGGCTATGCCTGGAGCAACGACCAGCGCATCGCCCGCCTGACCGGCGCTGCCTTCACCGAGACCTACCGCCGCGAGGTGCTGGGCGCCATCGGCGGCGCCTTCGATTCCGGCCCCGCCACCCTGGCGCTGACCGCCGTGGCGCGGATGGACCCGGCGCGCGAGCTGGAGGCCCTGGCCGCGGTGCAGCGGGCGCGCTACGTCGATGGCCGCGACATCGCCGACACCGCGGTGCTGGGCGACGTCCTGCGGACGCTGGGGCTGGACGGCGCGGCCGACGCGCTGGCGGTGCCCGACGACGGGCTGCTCGACGCCCGCCGCGGCCGGGTCGCGCAGGCGCAGCGGCTGATGGCGGGGCTTGGCCTGTCCGGCGTGCCGGCCCTGGCGCTGACCGGGGGGGACGCGGTGCGCGCCCTGCCCTCCGGCCTGCTGTTTGGCGACCGGGCCGCCCTGCTGGCGGTGTTCGAGGCCGGCTGAACCGCCTTTTTTCCGCGTTCCCCACCAACCCCGAGAGACGGCGCCCGCGTCCGCGGCGCCGGGAGGACCTGCGCATGCTCAACCGACGGGAAACCCTGATGACCCTGGCCGCGACCGGCGTCGCGCTGGCGGCGGACCACGCCTTCGCCGCTTCCGCCCTCGCCGCGTCCGGCCCGCTGTCCTGGACCGCCTTTCCGGCGGGCGAGGCCGGCTTCCTGCGGGCGCCGGTGCTGCTGACCGGCCCGACCGAGGCGCTGCTGATCGACGGCGGCTTCACCTACGCCGACGGCCGCGCGGTGGCGGACGCGATCCGCGCCACCGGCAAGCGGCTGACCACCATCGTCGTCACCGTCAACGACCCCGACTATTACTTCAGCCTGAACGTCCTGCGGCAGGCCTTCCCCGAGGCGCGCATCATCGCCGCGGCGGAGACGGTGGAGCTGATCCGCCGCAAGGTCGAGGGCAAGCTGAAGGTGTGGAGCCCCAAGCTCGGCGACAACGGCCCCAGGACGGTGGACGAGGTGGTCTTCCCCACCGCCACGGAGGAGACGGTGCTGAGCGTGGACGGCCAGCCGGTGGAGATCGTGACGGTCCCCGGCATGAAGGACCGCCGTTACCTGTGGGTGCCATCGCTGCGCGCCGTGTTCGGCGGCGTGCTGAGCTTCGGCGGCCTGCACCCCTGGACCGCCGACACCCCCACCCCGGCGGAGCGCGCCGCCTGGGTGCAAGCGCTCGACGGCATCGCCGCCCGCGACCCGGCGGTGGTCGTGCCGGGCCATCTGCGCGCCGGCTGGCCGCTGGATGCGTCGGCGGTGGCCCACACCCGCGACTATCTGCTCGCCTATGAGGCGGAGGTGGCGAAGGCCGCCGACAGCGCCGCCCTGATCGCCGCCATGAAGCGCCTCTACCCCGACGCCGGGCTGGGCATCGCGCTGGAGATCGGCGCCAAGGTGGCGAAGGGCGAGATGAAATGGGGGTGAGGTCCCGTCAGCCCTGACAGCCCCCCTACGGCGCCGCCAGGAACCCCTCCAGCGCCAGGGCCACGCCGCCCATCGGGACGGCGTCGGCGCCGAAGGGGGAGATGGCGACGCGCAAGGACCGGCGCAGCGGCTCCAGCGCGTGTTCGGCGAGCGCCCGGTCGATGGCCGGGCGGATGAAGGGGGCGACCACGCACAGGTTGCCGCCGAGGATCACCGCCTGCGGGTTGGTCAGGTTGACCAGATAGGAGAGGGCGAGGCCGAGACGGCCGCCGACCTCCTCCAGCAGGCCCAGCAGCACCGGGTCGCCGGCCCGCGCCGCGTCGGCCGCCGCCCACAGGTCGTCCAGCGTCCGGCCGCGCTCGGCCGCCTGGGCCAGGATGGCGGGTTCCGACGCGTAGGCCTCCAGACAGCCGCGCTTGCCGCAGCCGCAGGTGCGGCCGCCGGGGACGAGCGCGATGTGCCCGAACTCCCCCGCGAAGCCCTCCGCCCCGCGGTAGGGACGGCCGCCGAGGAACAGGCCACAGCCCACCCCGGAATGGCCGGCGACGCAGACGAAGTCGTCCAGCCCGCGCCCGGCGCCGAACAGCCGTTCGGCCAGGGCGGCGGCCTTGCTGTCGTTGTCGACATGGACGGGGACGTCGAACTCCGCCTGGAGCAGGGCGGCGATCGGCGAGTCGCGCCAGCCGAGGTTGGGCGCCAGCTCCAGCCGGCCGTCGCGGTCCATCAGCGCCGGCACCCCCACCCCGACGCCGCGCACCGGCCGCTCGGGGCCTTCCCCCGCGCGCACCGCGCGGTCGATGCCGTCGCGCAGCGAGCGGATGGCGGTGGCGATGTCGCGGCTGCCGGGGGTCTGGAGCTGCTCGATCACGGTGCCGGCCAGCGTGGCGGTGACGATGCGGATGGTGCCCGGCTCCAGCCGCGCGCCGACCAGGAGCCCGGCCGAAGGCGCGATGGCGAGCGCCGTCTCCGGCCGGCCGACGCGGCGGGGGCGCGGCACCTCGCGCCGCTCCACCAGCCCCTCCTCCACGAGCTGGGCGACCACCGCCGACGTGGTGGCCTTGTCCAGCCCGGTCAGGCCGACGAGATCGCGCTGGGCGCAGTGCGGGTGTTCGCGCAGCGCGTGGAACACGCGGGCGCGGTTCAGGCGGCGGATGGCCGCGGAATTCACAATCGGTCTCATGGCGCCCCTCCCCCTGGGGCTCGTCTATCACACCACCTTGACGGCGGCTTTCGGGAAGCGTAGCGTCGTTTTAGTTCGAGGGTCTACCTAATTCGCGGCCGCCAGCAACAGAGCCGCAAAACAGGGATGGAAACCAATGGCCGAGCCGATTTTGTCGGCATCCGGCGTCGAGAAGTGCTTCGGTCCGGTTCAGGTCCTGTTCGGGGTCGACGTCGACGTGCGCGCGGGCGAGGTCCACGCCATCGTCGGTGAGAACGGTGCCGGCAAATCGACGCTCATGAAGATTCTGGCCGGCTACCACCGGCCCACCGCGGGCACGATCCGCGTCGACGGCGCGGTGGTGGAGTTCGCCGGCAGCGGCGACGCCGAGCGGCTCGGCGTCGTGCTGATCCACCAGGAATTCAACCTCGCCGAACATCTGACGGTGGAGGAGAACGTCTTCCTCGGCCGCGAGCTGCGGCGCGGTCTGTTCCTCGACCGCAGCGCCATGCGGGAGCGGGCGCACCAGGTGCTGGCGGAGCTGGACTGCCCGGTCGATCCGCGCACCCGCGTGCGCGACCTCGCGGTGTCCGAGCGCCAGATGGTGGAGATCGGCAAGGCCGTGTCCCGCGATGTGCGCGTGCTGATCATGGACGAGCCGACCGCCGTGCTGACGGGGGCCGAGACGGCCGTGCTGTTCCGGCTGATCCGCCGGCTGACCGCGCAGGGGGTGGGGGTCGTCTACATCTCCCACAAGCTGGACGAGGTGAAGGCGCTCGCCGACCGGGTGACGGTGCTGCGCGACGGCCGCCACATCGCCACCCGCGACGCCGCCGACCTTAGCCAAGACGACATCGCCCAGCTCATGGTCGGGCGGCCGGTCAGCGACCTGTTCCCCGAAAAGATCCACCCGCCGGCCGACGCGGCCGTGGTGCTGGAGGCGGACGGCATCAGCGTGCCGGGCTGGGTGGAGGGTGCGTCCTTCACCCTGCGCAAGGGCGAGATCCTGGGCTTCGCCGGTCTGGTCGGGGCCGGGCGGACGGAGCTGATGGAGGGGCTGCTTGGCCTGCGGCGGCGCACGGCCGGGCAAATCCGGCGCGACGGGAGGGCGTTGCGGCTGCGGCATCTGGACGACGCCACCGCCGCCGGCATCGCCTATCTGTCGGAGGACCGCAAGGGCAAGGGGCTGCTGGTCGCCAAGGGGCTGCGCCCGAACCTGACCCTGCTGGCGCTGGAGCGCTACGGCCGCGTCTTCATCGACGAGGCTAAGGAGGAAACGGCGCTGGAGCGCGCGGTGCAGGAGTTCGACATCCGCGTGCGCGATCCCGGCGTCGCCGTCTCCTCGCTCAGCGGCGGCAACCAGCAGAAGCTGCTGCTCGCCAAGACCATGCAGGTGGAGCCCACCATCCTGATCGCCGACGAGCCGACGCGCGGCATCGACATCGGCACCAAGCAGCAGATCTACCGCTTCCTGCACGACTTCGCGCGGCGCGGCGGCTCGGTCATCCTGATCTCGTCGGAGCTGATGGAGGTGATCGGGCTGTCGCACCGGGTGGTGGTGATGCGCGCCGGCACCGTCACCGGCACGCTGGAGGGCGACGCCATCGAGGAGGCGGAGATCGTGCGCTACGCCACCGGCCTGAAGGGCGGGCCGGCAACCGATGGCCCAACGGGCCGTCTGGAAGACGGGAGGGCCGCATGACCTCGCCCGTGCTGCGCGACGCGCGGCCGCGCCGCCCTGGCGGCATCGACCTCAAGCTCTACGGCCCGTTCATCGCGCTGGCGGCGCTGATCGTCATCGGCGTGCTGGTCAACCCGGTCTTCCTCAGCCCCGGCAACATCGGCAACGTGCTGACCCGCACCGCCTTCATCGGCATCATCGCGGTGGGGGCGACCTTCGTCATCACCGCGGGCGGCATCGACCTGTCGGTCGGCTCGCTCGCCGCCTTCTCGTCGGGCATGGCGATCGTGGCGATGAACGCCACCGTGGCCTCGCTGGGGGCCGGCGTGCCGGTGGTGCTGGTCGGCATGCTGGTGGCGGTGGCGCTGGGTCTGGCGGCCGGGCTGGTCAACGGGCTGGTGGTGACGCGGGGGCGGATCGAGGCCTTCATCGTCACGCTTGGCACCATGGGCATCTACCGCTCGCTGGTGACCTGGATGGCGGACGGCGGCACGCTGTCGCTGAACAGCTCCGTGCGCGCGGTCTACCGCCCCGTCTATTACGGCGGGATCTACGGCGTCTCCTACCCGATCATCCTGTTCGCGGTGGTGGCCTGCGTCGGCGCGCTGATCCTCTACCGCACGCGCTTCGGCCGCTACTGCATGGCCATCGGCTCCAACGAGGAGGTGGCGCGCTATTCCGCCATCAATGTCGACCGCGTGAAGCTGCTGGCCTTCGTGCTCCAGGGCGTGTGCGTGGCGCTGGCCGTCGTGGTGTATGTGCCGCGGCTGGGCTCGGCGTCGGCCACCACCGGCCTGCTGTGGGAGCTGGAGGCAATCGCCGCGGTGATCATCGGCGGCACCATGCTGAAGGGCGGCTACGGCCGCATCTGGGGCACGGTGGTGGGGGCGGTGATGCTGACCCTCATCGACAACATCCTGAACCTGACGGGTGCCGTCAGCGTGTACCTGAACGGCGCCATCCAGGGGACCATCATCATCGTCGCGGTGCTCCTGCAACGGGGGGCCACGGCGCGGCGCTGATCCATCAACAAACAAGCGGAGGAAGCACCATGAAGCGCAGGCTTGGACTGATTGCGGCCATCGCCGCCGGGCTGATGCTGGCTCCGGCCACGGGCAACGCCCAGCAGAAGATCCGGATGGGCGTGTCCATCCCCGCGGCCACCCACGGCTGGGCCGGCGGCCTGAACTGGCATGCCCAGCAGGCCGAGAAGCGGCTGGAGCAGAAATACCCCAACCTGGACGTCATCATCGTCACCGCCCGCGACGTCGGCCGCCAGGCCAACGACCTGGAGGATCTGGTGTCGGTGCGCAACATCGACGCGCTGGTGATCCTGCCCTTCGAGTCCGCCCCGATGACCGACCCGGTGCGCGAGGTGAAGAAGCAGGGCAAGTTCGTCACCGTGGTCGACCGCGGCCTGACCGACCCCACCATCCAGGACGTCTATGTCGCCGGCAACAACCCGGAGATGGGGCGCGTCTCCGCCGAGTTCATGAAGGAGAAGCTGGGCGGCAAGGGCGACATCGTGGTGCTGCGCGGCATCCCCACCGTCATCGACAACCAGCGCGTCGACGCCTTCATGAAGGCCATCGAGGGCACCCAGATCAAGGTGCTGGGCATGCAGTACGCCAACTGGAACCGCGACGACGGCTTCAAGGTGATGCAGGACTTCCTGGCCCGCTTCCCCAAGATCGACGCGGTGTGGGCGCAGGACGACGACATCGCCGTCGGCGTGATCGAGGCGGTGAAGCAGGCCAACCGCGACAAGGAGCTGTTCATCCTCGGCGGTGCCGGCATGAAGGACATGATCAAGCGCGTCATGGACCGCGACCGGCTGGTGCCGGCCGACGTGCTCTACCCGCCCGCGATGATCGCCGACGCCATGGAGATCACCGCCAAGCATCTGGTCGAGAAGACCCCGGTGCAGAAGGAATACGTGATCGAGGCGACGCTCGTGACGCCCGAGAACGCCGCCAAGTACTACTACCCCGACTCGCCGTTCTGACGCGCCGCGGAAAGCCCTCTCCCCGCCGGGGAGAGGGCGTGGGGATGACCATCCGGGAGACAGTCCCATGAAGACCATCAAGGGTCCGGCGATCTTCCTCGCGCAGTTCGCGGGGGATGCCGCACCGTTCGACAGCCTGCCGGCGATCGCCCGCTGGGCGGCGGATCTCGGGTTCGAGGGGGTGCAGATCCCGTCCTGGGACGGGCGCCTGTTCGACCTCGCCCGCGCCGCCGAGAGCAAGGGCTACTGCGACGAGGTGAAGGGCGTGCTGGCCGAGGCCGGCCTGCAGCTCACCGAGCTGTCGACCCATCTCCAGGGCCAGCTCGTCGCCGTGCACCCGGCCTACGACAAGGCGTTCGACGGCTTCGCCGCACCGGAGGTGCGCGGCAACCCGCGGGCGCGCCAGGCCTGGGCGGTGGACCAGCTCAGGAAGGCGGCGAAGGCGTCCGCCAATCTGGGGCTCAGCGCGCACGTCACCTTCTCCGGCGCGCTCGCCTGGCCCTTCCTCTACCCCTGGCCGCAGCGCCCGGCCGGCCTGATCGAGACCGCCTTCGACGAGCTGGCGAAACGCTGGCGCCCGATCCTCGACGCCTTCGACGAGGCCGGCGTCGATCTCTGCTACGAGATCCACCCCGGCGAGGATTTGTTCGACGGGACGACCTTCGAGATGTTCCTGGAGCGGGTGGGCAACCACCGCCGCTGCAACATCCTCTACGACCCCAGCCACTTCGTTCTGCAGCAGCTCGACTATCTCGGCTACATCGACGTCTATCACGAGCGGATCAAGATGTTCCACGTCAAGGACGCGGAATTCAACCCGTCGCCGCGGCAGGGCGTCTATTCCGGCTACCAGCCCTGGATCGACCGCGCCGGGCGCTTCCGCTCGCTGGGCGACGGGCAGGTCGATTTCTCCGGCATCTTCTCCAAGCTGACCCAGTACGGCTTCGACGGCTGGGCGGTGCTGGAGTGGGAATGCTGCATGAAGCACCCCGAGCAGGGGGCGGCCGAGGGCGCCGACTTCATCCGCAGCCACATCATCCGGGTGACGGAACGGGCCTTCGACGATTTCGCCGGCGGCGGCACCGATCTGGCCGCCAACCGGCGCATGCTCGGCATCGGCTGAGCGGGAGGGGCAACATGGCCATCGAAGGACAGGGCGGCGGCACGGCTCCGCGCCGGCTGCGGCTGGGCATGGTCGGCGGCGGGCGCGGCGCCTTCATCGGCGGCGTGCACCGCATGGCCGCAAGGCTGGACGACCGCTACGCGTTCGTGGCGGGGGCGCTGTCGTCGGATGCGGAGCGGGCGCGGGCCAGCGGCGCCGACCTGCTGCTCGACCCCGACCGCTGCTACCCGGATTGGGAAGCGATGCTGCGCGGCGAGGCGGGGCGGCCCGACGGCATCGACGCCGTCGCCATCGTCACCCCGAACCACATGCACCACGCGCCGGCCAAGGCCTTCCTGGAGGCCGGGGTGCACGTCATCTGCGACAAGCCGCTGACCACGACGGTGGAGGACGCCGAGGATCTGGCCGACGCCGTGCGCCGGTCGGGGCGCGTCTTCGTGCTGACCCACAACTACACCGGCTACCCCATGGTCCGGCACGCCCGCGCCATGGTGGAGGCCGGGGAGCTGGGCGCCATCCGCGTGGTGCAGGTGGAATACCCGCAGGACTGGCTGTCCACCCGGCTGGAGGAGACGGGGCAGAAGCAGGCGGCGTGGCGCACCGACCCCGCGCGCACCGGCGTCGGCGGCTGCGTCGGCGACATCGGCACCCACGCCTTCCAGCTGGCCGAGTTCGTCACCGGCGGCCGCGTCACCCAGCTCGCCGCGGAGCTGACCAGCTTCGTGGAGGGGCGGCCGGTGGACGACAACGCGCAGATGATGCTGCGCTTCGACAACGGCGCCCGCGGCCTGCTGTGGGCCAGCCAGGTCGCCCCCGGCAACGAGAACGGCCTGCGCCTGCGCGTCTACGGCGAGCGCGGCGGCATCGAGTGGTTCCAGGAGCAGCCGAACCACCTGCGCGTCTCGCCGCTGGGCGAGCCGCCGCGCACGGTGACCCGCGGCGGCCCCGGCTCCGGCGCCATCGCCGGCCACGCCACGCGCATCCCGTCGGGCCATCCGGAGGGCTATCTGGAAGGCTTCGCCCAAATTTACCGCGACGCCGCCGAGCTGATCACCGCCAGCCTGGAGGGCCGCGACCCCGACCCGCTCGCCACCTGGGTGCCCGGCATCAAGGACGGCGTCCGCGGAGTCCGCTTCATCCACGCCGCCGTGCGGTCCAGCCGGGCCGGCGGGGTGTGGACGGAGGTTTGAGCCGATCAGGTTTACCCGTCGGGCCCCCACCCCGACCCTCCCCCATCTTCGACGGGGGAGGGGGAAGAAAAAAGCCCTCCCCCGCGAAGTGGGGGGAGGAGGAGAAGCCCTCCCCCGCGCAGTGGGGGAGGGTTGGGTGGGGGCCCCACTCGACCACGTCCACGACCACGTCCACCCACACCGGGGACAGCAGAGATGACCGAAGACTTCTTCGCCGGGATCGGCCGCATCCCCTTCGAGGGGCCCGACAGCGCCAACCCGCTGGCCTACCGCTTCTACGAGCCCGACCGGATGGTGCTGGGCAAGCGGATGGAGGACCATCTGCGCATCGCCGTCTGCTATTGGCACAGCCTGTGCTGGCCGGGCAGCGACCCGTTCGGGGCCGGCACCTTCGACCGGCCGTGGATGGCGGCGGGCGACGCGGTGGCCTTCGCCGAGCGCAAGATGGACGTGGCGTTCGAGCTGGTGGGTAAGCTCGGCATGCCCTTCTACACCTTCCACGACCGCGACGTGGGCCCCGACATGGGCAGCCTGCGGGACACGCAAGCCGTCTTCCGCCGCCTGACCGACCGGCTGGCGGAGTGCCAGGAACGCACGGGCGTGAAGCTGCTGTGGGGGACGGCCAACCTGTTCTCCCACCCCCGCTACATGGCGGGGGCCGCCACCAACCCCGATCCGGAGGTGTTCGCCTGCGCCGCCGCGCAGGTGCGCGACGCGCTGGAGGCGACGCACCGGCTGGGCGGCGTCAATTACGTGCTGTGGGGCGGGCGCGAGGGGTACGACACGCTGCTCAACACCGACCTGACGCGGGAGCTCGACCAGCTCGGCCATTTCCTGTCGATGGTGGTGGAGCACAAGCACCGGATCGGCTTCACCGGCACCATCCTGATCGAGCCCAAGCCGATGGAGCCGACCAAGCACCAGTACGACCACGACGTCGCCACCGTCTACGGCTTCCTGGAGCGCTACGGCCTGACCGGCGAGGTGAAGGTCAACATCGAGGTCAACCACGCCACGCTGGCCGGCCACAGTTTCGAGCACGAGGTGGCGACGGCGCTGGCTCTCGGCATCTTCGGCTCGGTGGACGCCAACCGCGGCGACCCGCAGAACGGTTGGGACACCGACCAGTTCCCCAACGACCACACCGAGCTGGCGCCGACCCTGCTGCGGCTGATCGAGGCCGGCGGCCTGACCACCGGCGGGTTCAACTTCGACGCCAAGATCCGCCGCCAGAGCATCGACCCCACGGACCTGCTGCACGCCCATGTCGGCGGCATCGACACGCTGGCCCGCGCCCTGCTGTGCGCCGCCCGGATGGCGGAGGACGGCAGCTTGCGCCGCCACGTCGCCGAGCGCTACGCCGGCTGGGACGGTGAGCTCGGCCGCAAGCTGATGGGCACCGGCATGGATCTGGCGACGGCGGCCGACACCGGGCTGGGCCTCGACCCGCGCCCGCGCTCGGGCCGGCAGGAGATGCTGGAGAACCTCGTCAACCGCTTCGTGTGACGTGGGGGGAGGCCGGCCATGTTTCTCGGCATCGATCTCGGCACCTCGGGCGTCAAGGCCGTGCTGGTGGACGGCGAGCAGCGCGTCGTCGGGCAGGCGACCGCGCCGCTGACCGTCCACCGCCCGCACCCGCTGTGGTCGGAGCAGGACCCGGCCGACTGGTGGGCCGCCACCAACGCCGCGGTCACGGCGCTGCGCGACGCGCACCCGGCGGCGATGGCCGGGGTGCGGGGCGTCGGGCTGTCCGGCCAGATGCACGGCGCCACCCTGCTGGACGGGCGGGACCGGGTCTTGCGCCCCTGCATCCTGTGGAACGACGGGCGCAGCGGGGCGGAGTGCGCGGAGCTGGAGATGCTGGCACCGGATCTGCGCGCCGTCACCGGCAACCCGGCGATGCCCGGCTTCACCGCGCCCAAGCTGCTGTGGGTGGCGCGGCACGAGCCGGAGATCTTCGCCGCCACCCGCCGGGTGCTGCTGCCCAAGGACTGGCTGCGCCTGCGCATGACCGGGGAGGCGGTGTCGGAGATGTCGGATTCGGCCGGCACCCTGTGGCTCGACGTCGGCCGCCGGGCGTGGTCGGGCGCGATGCTGGAGGCGACCGGCCTGTCCGAGGCCCACATGCCGGCGCTGGTCGAGGGCTCCGACCCCGGCGGCACGCTGCTGCCGGAGGTGGCCGCCGCCTGGGGCATCGCCGGGCGGCCTGTGGTGGCCGGCGGCGGTGGGGACAACGCGGCGGGGGCGGTGGGTGCGGGCGTGGTGGCGCCCGGCACCGCCTTCCTGTCGCTCGGCACGTCGGGCGTGCTGTTCGTCAGCGACGACGGCTTCCACCCCAACCCGGCGCAGGGCGTGCACGCCTTCTGCCACGCCCTGCCCGGCCGCTGGCACCGCATGTCGGTGATCCTCAGCGCCGCCGCCAGCCTGACCTTCGCCGCCGCGGTCACCGGGGCCGGCGGCGAGGCCGCCCTGCTGGAGGAGGTGGAGCGGGAGGACCCGGACATCGGCGGGCTGGTCTTCCTGCCCTATTTGTCCGGCGAGCGCACGCCGCACAACGACCCGCAGGCCAAGGGGGTGTGGTTCGGCATGACCCACGCCACCACCCGCGCCGCACTCGGCCGCGCCGTGCTGGAGGGGGTGGCCTTCGCGCTGGCCGACGGCAAGGAGGCGCTGGAGGAGGCCGGGACGCGGTTCGGCACCTTGCGCGTCATCGGCGGCGGTGCGCGCAGCGCGCTGTGGGGCCGCATCCTGGCCGCGGCGCTGGACGCCCCCCTCGCCTACCCCGCCGCGGCGGAGGTCGGGCCGGCCTTCGGCGCCGCGCGGCTGGCGCGGCTGGCGGTGACGGGTGAGGAGCCCGAGGCCGTCTGCACCCCGCTGCCGGTCTCCCGCGTGATCGAACCGGATCCGGAACTCGCCGCCGCCATGGCCCACCGGCGCCGGCTGTACCGCGGGCTCTACGGCGCGTTGAAGGACAGCTTCGCGATGGCGGGAGAGGGTTTGGGCACTTGATTTCGACAGGCGTCCGGCGGGATGCTTCCCTCGATGGAAGAACCGCCGGGTACAAGGGCGAACACGGCACGGGAGGCCGAACCATGAAGATCGTTGCGAGCGCAGTCACCGCCATCACTCTCGCCGCCGCCCTGGCGGCGCCCACGCCCGCGCGGGCGCAGGCCTGCGTGGTCGGGGTGAGCTGGTCCAACTTCCAGGAGGAGCGCTGGAAGACCGACGAGGCGGCCATCAAGGCCCGCCTGCAGGAGCAGGGCTGCCAGTATGTCAGCGCCGACGCGCAGAGCTCGGCCGCCAAGCAGCTCTCCGACATCGAGTCGCTGATCGCCCGCAACGCCACCGCGCTGATCGTGCTGGCGCAGGACGCCGGGGCCATCCGGCCGGCGGTGGAGCAGGCCAAGGCGGCCGGCATCCCGGTGGTCGGTTACGACCGGCTGATCGAGGTGCCCGGCGTCTTCTACATCACCTTCGACAACAAGGAGGTCGGCCGCATCCAGGCGCGCGAGATCCAGAAGGTCCAGCCCAAGGGCAACTACGTCTTCATCAAGGGCTCGCCGCAGGACCCCAACGCCGACTTCCTGTTCTCCGGCCAGATGGAGGTGCTGGAACCCGCCATCAAGGCCGGCGACATCAAGAAGGTGGGTGAGCAGTACACCGACGGCTGGCTGCCCGCCAACGCCCAGCGCAACATGGAGCAGATCCTGACCGCGGCGAACAACAAGGTGGACGCGGTCGTCGCCTCCAACGACGGCACCGCCGGCGGCGCCGTCGCCGCGCTGACCGCCCAGGGCATGGCCGGCATCCCCGTGTCCGGCCAGGACGCCGACCACGCGGCGCTCAACCGCATCGCCCGCGGCCAGCAGACCGTCAGCGTGTGGAAGGACAGCCGCGAGCTGGGCCGCAACGCCGCCGACATCGCCGTGCAGCTCGCCAAGGGAACGGCGCTGGACAAGGTGAAGGGTGCGGGGAAATTCGCCGGCGGCCCGAACAAGGTGCCGCTGGACAGCATCCTGCTGACCCCCGTCGCCATCACCCGCGACAACCTGGACGTCATCATCCAGGCGGGATGGGTGAAGAAGGAGGTGGTCTGCCAGGGCGTGGACGCCGCCAAGGCGCCGGCGGCCTGCAAGTAAGCGCGTCGCCGAGGGCCCCCACCCGCCCGCGGACGCGGGCGACCTCCCCCGTCGAAGATGGAGGAGGGTCGGGGTGGGGGCCCTCCGCGACCACGTCCTCCCGACAGAAGGCCATCCCCATGACCGCGACCAGCCCCGCGACGGCGACCACGCGGCCCACGGCCCGCGGCGTCCTCGACGCTCTCGACCTCGACACCCGCATGCTCGCCATGGTCGGCGCGCTGGGGGTCATCTGGGTGGTGTTCGACCTCGTCACCGGCGGCGTGTTCCTGACGCCGCGCAATCTGTGGAACCTGGCGGTGCAGACCAGCTCGGTCGCCACCATGGCGACCGGCATGGTGCTGGTGATCGTCGCCCGCTACATCGACCTGTCGGTCGGCGCGCTGCTCGGCCTGACCGGCATGGTCATGGCGGTGATCCAGGCGCGCTGGCTGCCGGGAATGGGCGACATCTCCTGGATCGCCGCCCTGGTCGGCGGCGCGCTGCTGGCGGGTGCGGTCGGGGGCTTGCAGGGCTGGTGGATCGCCTACCGCGGGGTGCCGGCCTTCATCGTCACGCTGGCGGGGCTGCTGATCTACCGCGGGCTCGCCTGGTGGATGACCAGCGGCCAGACGGTGGCGCCGCTGAACCCGAGCTTCGAGGTGATCGGCGGCGGTCTCGACGGCTCCATCGGCGCCTTCTGGTCCTGGGTGCTGGGAATCGCCGCGGTGCTGGCGCTGGTGGCGCGCGCCGTCCACGCCCGCCGCCGCCGCCGGCAGTTCGGCTGCCTGACCCGGCCGCTGTGGGCGGAGGCCGCTGTGCTGCTGGTGCAGGTGGTGCCGGTGATCGCCTTCGTGATGGTGATGAACGCCTATCTCCAGCCGCGCACGGGCATCCCCATGGGCATCCCGGTGCCGGTGCTGATCGTCATCGCGGTGACGCTGGTGATGACGGTGGTGGCGACGCGCACCCGCTTCGGCCGCTACGTCTTCGCCATCGGCGGCAACCCGGAGGCGGCGGAGCTGTCCGGCATCAACGTGAAGCGCATCACCGTGTGGATCTTCGTGGTGATGGGGCTGCTGGTCGCCGTGGGCGCCGCCATCGCCACGGCGCGGCTGAAGGCCGGGCTGAACGCCACCGGGGAGCTGGACGAGCTGCGCGTCATCGCCGCCGCGGTGATCGGCGGCACCTCGCTGGCCGGCGGGGTGGGCACGATTTTCGGGGCCGTCCTGGGTGCGTTGACCATGCAGAGCCTGCAATCGGGCATGGTGCTGCTGGGCCTGCCCAGCCCGATGCAGAATGTGGTGATCGGGGCCGTGCTGGTGTTCGCCGTCTGGCTCGACCAGTCCTACCGCCGGGGGAAGCTGTGATGACCGCACCGCTCGTGGAGATGCGCGACATCTCCATCCAGTTCGGTGGCGTGCGCGCCGTGGACGGCGTGTCGCTGGACCTGATGCCGGGGGAGGTGGTCGGGCTGCTCGGCCACAACGGGGCCGGCAAATCGACCCTGATCAAGATCCTGTCCGGCGCCTACCAGGCCAGTTCCGGCGAGATCCGGGTGAACGGCGAGCCGGCCGACATCCGCTCCACCCGCGACGCCAAGAAATACGGGATCGAGACGATCTACCAGACGCTGGCTCTGGCCGACAACATCGACGCCGCCGGCAACCTGTTCCTCGGCCGCGAGCTGATGACGCCCTGGGGCACGCTGGACGAGGAGCGCATGGCGGCGGAGACGCGCGGCGTCATGCAGCGCCTCAACCCCAATTTCCGCAACCTGACGACCCCCGTCCGCTCGCTGTCCGGCGGCCAGCGCCAGTCGGTCGCCATCGCCCGCGCCATCCACTTCAACGCCCGCATCCTGATCATGGACGAACCGACCGCGGCACTCGGCCCCGCCGAGACCCGCATGGTCGCCGACCTCATCCGCCAGCTGAAGGCGGAAGGGATCGGCATCTTCCTGATCAGCCACGACATCCACGACGTCTACGACCTCGCCGACCGCTGCGCCGTGATGAAGAACGGCAAGATGGTCGGCGTGGTCCGCACCAAGGACCTGTCCAAGGACGACATCCTCGGCATGATCATCATGGGCAAGAACCCGGTGACGGGGGCGGTGGTGTATTGAGGGGCGGTCAGGGGAGGCGGCCCGGCGTCAGGTTGCCGCCGCCTTCTTCTGGACGACGATCGTCTTGCAGATGTCCATCATGTACCGCGCCAGTTCACGGTCGTCGCCCGCATCGAAGAAGTCCCTGGCGAGGTCCATGGCAAAGCCGAGCTTTCCCCGGACCACCGCGAAACTCCACGCCTTGACATAGAGCCGCGTCTTGTCGCCCCGCTCCCTGAAATAGCGGAGCGGGCGGAAATACAGGGCCTCCGGCGCGACCGGGCTGCTGCCGAACACCGGATCGTTCAGGCAGTGGCTGTCCCCGAACACCTGCTTCTGCGTCTCCGGCCGGAACCGCACCGCCGTCTGGATGTCGAGGTGGGCCAGCCAGAATCCCTGTTCGGCCATGAAGGCGTCGATGTCCCGGAACACCGACTCGCCCTTGTAGAAGGGCAGGAATCCAGGCTCCAGTTCGCAGGCGATCACGTCGTCGATGCGCGTGCCCAGACCTTGCAGGATCGCCAGATCGGTTCCCTGGCTGTCGACCTTGAGCCAATCCATGGCATCGAGACCGTACTTCGCCCACACAGCGTCCAAAGTGATGGCGGGGCACTCGACGGTTCGTTCGACGCGGAAGAACGGCCAGAAGGAATAATCGGACAGCACCGCCATGTCCGGTTCGAGCGTGCTCGAACAGAAGGGATTGTGGGTCAGGTTCAACGTCACGCGGTCGCGGCCTTCGGCACCGACGACGGCGTAGGGGATCACGAAGGACCTTTTGAACCCGTCGCCGGTGCCCTCACCGAACTCCCGGCGGTCGGGATCGAACGCGACGTAGGTGCTGCGCGGCGCCAACAGCCTCCAGGGTTCGGGGCACCCGCCGGACGCCCCGATGTCCACCAGGGTCGGTTGGGCATTCCCCTTGTCGAGAACATCCCAAAGCACCGGATCCAACGCCATCGCAATGCCGCTCCGCAGTATACCCGCCTGACCGGCACGCTACCACGCGTCCACCACCATCGCACCCACCACGCGCGGCCGGCCCGGCTTGCCAGCATGGGGAAGACCGCCGCGACGGGCTTGGTGGTGCATTGCGGAGCGATCAGAGCCCATTCACGAAGTTGTTGAATCGGAAGAGTCGGTTATGGATCAAGGAACCTCCCTGAAAGGTGCCAGTGATGTGGAAGCCAGACATTCACGCCGGTCATGGTTGCGTTGACCTACGCCAACTACTGGCGCTCAGCAGGGGGATGCATGTAGTACATATGTGGCACCGCTCCTGGCAGCGTCTCAATCAGAAGTGATCGTGCTAATGTCTACGTGGATGAGAAACGGACATCGTCTTTGCTATATGGGCGGTGCGGGGGTGGCTATGACGTCCATGACAATTGAATACCGAAGCATCGAAGGAATGGGAGCTTCGATTGGTCGTGCTGGCAATCACACGGTCATTGCGGATAGGCCCGAAGGAAAAGCCTCAGGAACCGGACTCGGGTTCAACGGGGGCGAATTGCTTGCGTTGTCGCTTGGCGGTTGCTTCTGCAACGATGTTCACTATACAGCACACGAACTGGGCACCGCTGTATCGCGGTTGCAGGTCACTGTAACTATCGACTTTGACGGCGACCCGCTTCTAGCAATTACTGCAACAGTCTGCGTCCAGTGCGAACTTGCGGACGGAGGAGCCGCTGACGAATTGTTGGCTCGGGCTCGGGAGCGCTGCACCGTCGCCAACTCCCTCCGAGCAGGTGTCGCTGTCGCATTCAAATGAGGGCCAGAGATGTGGAAGCCGGAGACCCGCACCCGCGATCGTCGTGCCGGGCTGCGCTACCCGGGTGATCTGAGCAATGAGGAATGGGCGGTGATCGAGCCGCTGATCCCGCCGGGCCGTCGCGGTGGGCGGCGGCGCAGCGTCGATCTCCGGGCGGTCCCGGACGGCGTGCTCTACGTCCTGGAAACCGGGTGCCAATGGCGCCACCTGCCGAAGGACGTTCCGCCGCCACCTGCGACAGTTGCCTGCACCTGTGGGCGTGGGAGGGCACCCCGGAGCGCATCCATCACGAACTCTACGTCCGGGTGCGCGAGCAGGAAGGCCGGGAGGCCAGCCCAACAGCGGCGGTTATGGACAGTCAAAGCGCCCGCACCGCCGAAAAAGGGGGGTGCCGTTCGATGCCGTCGGCTTTCATGCGGGCAAGAAGATCAAGGGCATCAAGTACCACATCCTCGTCGACACACTCGGACTGCTGCTGAACGTCGTCGTCCATCGCGCCGACATCCAGGACCGCGACGGAGCCACCCTGCTGCTGGACAAGCGCACCCGCACGCTCTTTCCGTTTCTCCAAATGATCTTCGCTGATGGCGGCCATCAGGGGGAGGCCGCCGCCGCCAAGATCGGTGAAGCGGGAAACTCGCGCCTGGAGATCGTTAAGCGCTCTGACCAAGCCAAGGGCTTCGTCGTGCTCCCGAAGCGATGGCTGGTCGAGCGAACCCTGTCATGGCCCACCCGTTGCCGTCGGCTCGTGCGCCACTACGAACAGTACCTCCGCACCTCCGTCACCTTCATCCGCCTCGCCATGATCCGCCTGATGCTACGCCGCCTCACCAGGAAATAATCTTTCAGGACAGGCTCTCAGGGGAGGAGGTCGTGGATGATCTCGGACGCGGTGTCCAGCGCTTCCTCGGCAAGGCCGCGGGTGAAGGGGTGCTTCTTCAGGTCGTAGCCGGCGTGGTTGCGCAGCGAGCGCGGACGGGGAAGCAGGCGGATGCCGATTCTCCGCCGCGTGGCGACCGTCGATGTCTTCAGATGCTCGATCAGCAGCCGGTGATCGGCGCCGGTGGCGGTCGCCGGAAAGGCCACTAAGCTCCGGTGGGCGAGGAGATGCTGGAACGTCGCCATGTAGGCGCGGGACGCCGCGGCGCGATACT
This sequence comes from Azospirillum oleiclasticum, assembly GCF_013423485.1. Classification (GTDB taxonomy): domain Bacteria; phylum Pseudomonadota; class Alphaproteobacteria; order Azospirillales; family Azospirillaceae; genus Azospirillum; species Azospirillum oleiclasticum. The sequence continues at coordinate 12,990 of NZ_JABFFR010000030.1, read as the reverse complement.
CGGTTTCCGATTGGGCGTCGGCGAGCAGCTTTTCGGCCAGTTCCAGCGGAGTCACGGCCGGTGCTCAGTGCAGGTAAGGTGGCTGGGCGTCGTGGTCCAGAACGTTGACCACCAGCGTCGGGACGAACAGCCCGGCTGGAAGGCCGCGCACTTCCGTCTCCCGCTCGATGGCATCATCGATCATCACCGTCAGAGCCCTCCGTTCGGCACGGGTGGCGGGAGTATGATAGTTGAGGCCGATTTCGGGCGGGCCATCGGGTGCGGTGAAAATCAAGTCAAACCGGGTGATCCGGTCAGCAAGCGCCGCGTTGACAACGCTTTGATGCCAGGCGATGTGACGAAGAACGCCAAGGGCTTCAAGATCGCCGAACAACCGAACGGTATGAGCATTGGCGTCCGGATCATCCGCGCTGGCAGTTCCAAAACGGAGAGCGCTCGCCATATCGCCTGCGGCAAAGGCGCCATGTGACGCAAGCAGGCGCCAATCCTTGTCAAATTCCTCGGCGAAGTGTGTCTGAACGGAGCGGGCAACATCAACGGACTTGTCGAATTTACCCACGCCCATCAGCAGGTTGGCATAGGAATACGCCGATTCCACACTTAGCAGGTGCCGCCGCCCCCACAACCCCTCTGCCAGGGCGCAGGCTTCCGCCGGCTCCCCGTTCAGGGCGAGCGACTGGGCGAGGGCGATGGCCGTGTCGACATCCGACGGCTTCGCCAGCTGCAGCTTCCGCAATTGCCACACGATCCGACCGACCGCCGCCCGATCGGACGGCTGCAGCCGGACCAGCTCGTTGTAGAGGCCGACCACCGCTTCGGCCGGCTGCGGACTGGACATGCGTCAACCCATGGCGCCGAATGAGCGCGTCGCGTGCAGAGTCCCTACATGGTTTCACCGATGCCGTGAAGTCAATCCGGCCCCTCGCCCGCACCCCCTTGCGCCCGCTTCCCCGATGCCCCACAACCATGCCCAAAGGACCACAGGGTTCGGGACAGAAAGGACAACCGGCATGTACAGCGACGTCCGCCTCTTCATCGACGGCGAATGGACCGGCAGCGCGGACGGGCGGACGATCCCCGTTCTCGATCCGGCGACGGAGGAGGTGATCGGCACGGTGGCGCACGCGTCGCGCGTGGATCTCGACCGCGCGCTGGCGGCGGCGGAGAAGGGCTTCGCGCTGTGGCGCGCCACCTCGGCCTATGAGCGCTCCAAGATCATGCGCCGCGCGGCCGACCTGATGCGCGAGCGGGTCGACGCCATCGCGCGCGTGATGACCATGGAGCAGGGCAAGCCGCTGGCGGAAGCCAAGGGCGAGACGCTGGTGGCCGCCGACGTCATCGAGTGGTTCGCCGAGGAGGCGCGCCGCACCTATGGCCGTGTCATCCCGGCGCGCGGCCCCGGCATCTACCAGCTTTCGGTGCGCGAGCCGGTGGGGCCGGTGGCGGCCTTCACGCCGTGGAACTTCCCGATCAACCAGGTGGTGCGCAAGCTGTCGGCCGGTCTGGCCGTCGGCTGCTCGGTGATCGTCAAGGCGCCGGAGGAGACGCCGGCCGCCCCGGCGGAGCTGATCCGCGCCTTCGCCGACGCCGGCGTGCCGGCGGGCGTGATCGGGCTGGTCTACGGCGTCCCGGCGGAGATCAGCGAGTACCTGATCCCGCACCCGGTGATCCGCAAGATCTCCTTCACCGGCTCCACCCCGGTGGGCAAGCAGCTGGCGGCGCTGGCCGGGCTGCACATGAAGCGCGCGACCATGGAGCTGGGCGGCCACGCCCCGGCCATCGTGTTCGACGACGCCGATCTGGACGCCGCCACCAAGGTGCTGGCCGGCGCCAAGTACCGCAACGCCGGCCAAGTCTGCGTCGCCCCCACCCGCTTCCTGGTGCAGGACCGGGTGTACGACGCCTTCCTCGACAAGTTCACCGCGGCGGCGCAGGCGATCAAGGTCGGCAACGGGCTGGAGGCCGGCACCACCATGGGGCCGCTCGCCAACGAGCGCCGCGTGCAGGCCATGGAGACGCTGGTCGCCGACGCCGTGCAGCACGGCGCCACCGTGCGCACCGGCGGCAAGCGCATCGGCAACAAGGGCTATTTCTTCGAGCCCACGGTGCTGGCCGACGTGCCCGTCACCGCCCGCGCCATGAACGAGGAGCCGTTCGGCCCGGTCGCCCTGTTCGCCCGCTTCGGCGATTTCGACGAGGTGGTGGCGGAGGCGAACCGGCTGCCCTTCGGGCTGGCCTCCTACGCCTTCACCCGCTCCACCAGGACGGCGACGGCGCTGGCGTCGGCCATCGAGAGCGGCATGCTGACCATCAACCACAACGGTCTCGCCCTGCCGGAAACGCCGTTCGGCGGCGTGAAGGATTCGGGCTACGGCTCGGAGGGCGGCAGCGAGGGTGTCGAGGCGTACCTCAACACCAAGTATGTGACGCAGATGGGGGCGTGAGGGCGGGGGCCGGGTGCGACACGCCCGCGCAACCACCCGGTCCCGCCGGTGTTGTCCTCGGACAGGCTTCCCTTGAGGAGACACTCCATGGCCGAGGACACCACCCGCAAGACCACTCCCGACACACCGGCCGCCGACGAGCCGGCGGGGACGAAGCCCGGCGACGAGCGGCTGGACATGAACCGCACGCCGGGCGACGGCTCGCTCCAGGGCTCCACCCCCGCCGGGCTGACGGTGAAGGAGCTGCGCGAGCGGGCGGAGGATGACGACGAGTCCTCCCAGCCCGGCACCGGCTGACCGCGGGAAAACGGAACCTCGCCGCCGCACCCCCTGTTCGCATGGGAATCATCCCGCCAACAGGCACGCAGAGCAGGACCGACCGAGATGACCGTCGTCGAGACGCTGACCGCCGTCCGCCGGGCTGGCCGCAACACCCCCGCGGACGAGCGGGCCGCGGCGCCCAGCGTCGCCGCCATCGGCAAGCACCCGATCCACCCGACCCTGGTGCCCTTCCCCATCGCCTTCCTGGTGGCGACGCTGGGCAGCGACCTCGCCTATTGGCGCACGCGCGATCCCTTCTGGGCGCGCGCCTCGTCGGCGCTGCTGAAGGCGGGGCTGGCCTCGGGCGCCGCGGCGGCCACGGCCGGGACGGTCGATTACCTGTCGATCCCGCGCGCGCGCAAGCACAGCGTCGGGCCGCTGCACGCGCTCGGCAACACGGTTGTGCTGGGGCTGGCCGCCGCCAACCTCGCCACCCGCCGCCGCGATCCGGAAGCCGACATCCTGCCGCGCGGGCTCGCCCTGTCGGCGGCCACCGCGGCGCTGCTGGGCCTCACCGCCTGGGCCGGCGGCGAGCTGATCTACCGCCACCGGGTCGGCGTGGCGGAGGCGGACCCGCCCGCCGGCGGCCATGGCGCCGACGGTCAGCGCGACGGCAGCCGCGCGCCCTCGCGGGCGTAGACCTGATAGGGCACGCAGATCGCGTCCAGGCTGACCACCACCGACCCCGGCTGCCCGGTGCGCCACACCCACGCCTCGTAACCGAGCAACTGGTCGCCGTCCATCTCCCGCCGCTCCTCCACGGTGATCGCGCTGATGCTGTCGCCGGGAATGCCGACCCCGGTCAGCACGCCGGCGATCGCGCGCTCGCAGGGGTGCGGGGCCAGACGCTGCACCGCGGCCAGGGTCGCCGCCTCCGGCGCGGGGCGCGGCGGCGGGGCGATGCGGTCGGCGGCGCAGGCGGACAGGGCGACGAGGGCGCCGGACAAGGCCAGCGCGGGATGCAGGGTCATCGGATGCTCCGGGACGGAGATGGGGAACCACCAACAATCAGATACCACCGTTCGCTCCGCCCATGCCCCAACGGATGAAACCGGCACGCTGCGGCCTTGACCGTGGTCCAGAGCTGCATCATGTTGTCCATATCTGGACAGCCTGATGGAAGCAGGATGGGGCGGAGCATGGCCCGGCACGCGTACAAAATCGACCCCGCTGGCGGCACTGCCGGCCATCCCGCCGCCGGCCCCGCCATCCTCGACGCCGGCCGCTTCGCGGCTGACAACCGGCGGCGGCTGAGCGGGCCGGGGCTGCGCAGCTTCCTCGCCATCGCCGACGCCTGGGGCCTGGGCGAGGGGGAGCGGTTGCTGCTGCTGGGGCTGCCGGGGCGGTCGACCTACTTCGGCTGGGTCGCCAAGGCGCGGGCGGGGCAGGATCTGACGCTGCCGGTGGACACGCTGCTGCGCATCTCCGGCGTGCTGGGGGTGCACAAGGCGTTGCGCATCCTGTTCGCCGATGATCCTGAAGGGGTGGCGTGGCTGCGCGATCCGCACGACGCCCCGACCTTCGGCGGGCAGCCGCCGCTGGCGCTGCTGACCAACGGAACGCCGGACGGCATCATGCTGGTGCGCCGCTATCTGGACGCGCTGCGCGGCGGCGTCTTCGCCGCGCCCGGTTCGGCGGTGGACGCGGCCGACGCGTACGGCGACGACGACATCGTGATCGTCTGAGCGGCGTCGGTGACGGGCCTTCCCACCGCGGCCATCGACGGGCCGACGCACCGGCTGATCCCCACCCGCTTCCCGCCGGTGGCCGCCTTCGACACGGTGGCGTCGGCCGAGGATTTGGCCGCCGTGATGGAGCTGGAGGGCTGGACCAACGACCGGCTGGTGGCCGAGCGGCTGGCGCGGCTGCCGCGCGACCAGTGGGTGTTCGGCAGCCCCTGCGCCAGCGTGGTGATGGCGAGCTTCCTGCACGCGGCCCCGGACGGCACGCGCTTCACCTCCGGCCAGCTCGGCGGCTGGTACGCCGGGCTGACGCTGAAGACCGCCATCGCCGAGGTGGCCCACCACCTGCGCCGCGAGGCGCTGTTCCGGCGCAGGACGGAGATGCGCCTGCAGTACCGCGCGTACAGCGCCCGCCTGCTGGGTGCGTACACCGACCTGCGGGGCCTGCGGGACACCCGGCCGGAGCTGTACGACCCCGCCTCCTACACGGCCTCGCAGGCGTTCGGTGAGGCGGTGCGGGCGGCGGGCGGCGACGGCATCCTCTACGACAGCCTGCGTCACCGGGGCGGGACCAACGCCGTGGCGTTGCGCCCGCGCCACGTCACCGCGGTGGTGCAGGCGGCCCATTACGACATCACGGCGCCGGTCCGCGGGGCGGTGGTGGCGCGCCGGTTGGGTTGAGTGGAACCTGCACCACCCCTTTCGCGTTTCTCCAGCATCGGAAACCACAGGGATGACCCCATGATGCGCACCACCCGTACCCGGACCCTCGCCGCCGCCCTGCTGTTCGCGGCCCTGCCCCTGGTCGCCGCCTGCGACCAGTCGGCCGAGGAGACCGGCGAGGAGATCGGCCAGGCCATCGACCGGGCCGGTGAAAACGCCGGGGAGGCGGCCGGCCGGGTCGGCGAGCGCGCCGGCGAGGCCATCCAGGACGCCGGCCGCGCCATCGAGCGCAGCGCCGAGGACGCCAAGAACTGAGCGGCGGAGGCCGTGTCCGCCCGGCGACGGGAGCCGGCCTATTAAACGTCTAATCGGCGCGCTGCCGGCGGCCGGCCCTTCCCCAGTGGAGGGTCAGTCCGCCGGCCCGTCGAGCATCCCGTCCAGCGCGTCGCGGAGGGCGCGCAACGCTGTGCGTTCCGTATCACCCAGCGCGCCGGCGTTGTGCAGGGCTTGCAGAGCCGCGATGTTGCGGCTCAGCCCCTTGTGGACGCGGGCGAAGTCGGGAGATGGCGGGGCGTCGCGCGGCTCCGTCTTGCGCGCCTCTTGCAGCGCGCGGACGCTGCCGCCGGATTTGGCGAGGCGCCACAGCGCCATCTGGCGTCGCTCACCCTCCGTCTCCGCGATGATCATCAGCGCCGAGGCCGGCACCTGCCGGTGCTGGGCGTATTCCTCGCGGATCGTCCTGGGCAACCGCAGGATGCCCAGCGTGCGGGTGACGTAGGGCTGGCTCTTGCCGAGCAGGCTGCCCAACTCCGCGTGGGTGGCGCCGTGCTTGGCGAGCAGCAGATCCAGGGCGCCCGCCACCTCGAAGGCGTCGAGGTCGACCCGCTGCACGTTCTCGATCAGCGACAGCGCCTCCGGGTCGGTGGTGCGCACCACCATGGCCGGGATGGTCGTGCGCTCCAGCCGGATGAAGGCGCGCAGCCGCCGCTCGCCCGCCACCAGCCGGAAATGGTCGGTGGCGGTCTCCTGCACGCAGACCGGCTGCAGCAGCCCGTGCCGCTGGATGGAGGCGGCGAGCTCGGCGAGGTCGCTCTCCTCGAAATGGCGGCGGGGCTGCTCGGGGTTGGTTTCGATCCGGGCGACGTCCAACTCGCGCAGGGTGTAGCCGCCCTCCACCCCGAACAGCCGGGCGGTGCGGTCGGTGGCGGTGGCGAGCAAGGCTGCGTTGGCGAGGCGCCGGCTGTCACGCGGCGGCATGGCGGCCCTCCTCGGCGCGCTCGCGGCGGTGGGCGATCAGGCGGTCGGCGACGGTGGCGTAGATGTCGGCGCCGGGCACCGCCGGGTTCATCTCCAGCGCCGGGCGGCCGGCGGTGACGCCGTTGCCGTAATCGGCGGCGTCGGGGACGCTGTCGAAGAGCGGCACCCCGAAGCGATCGGCCATGGCGCGGAGCTGGTCCATCATGTCGCGGTTCTGCGCGCGGCGCGCCTTGTGCAGGGTCGGCAGGATGCCGACCACGGCGACGCGCGGGTTGATGCGGCGGCGCACCTTGGAAATCGTCTCCATGATTTTCGGGATGCCGGCAATCGACAGCATTTCCGTCTGCGACGGGATCAGCACGAGGTCGGCGGCGTTGAGCGCGCTGATGGTCAGCAGCCCCAGGTTCGGCGCGCAGTCCAGGATGATGAAGTCCCAGTCGGCGCGGATGTCGTCGATGTTCTCGCGCAGGACCAGCGAGCCGTTGGGCTCGCGGATCAGCTCGGTGTCGGCGGCGGCGAGGTTGATGCTGGCGGGCACCAGCCCCAACAGATCGTTGCACACCCGCACCACCGCGTCGCCCGGCGGCTTCTGGGCGAACAGCACATGGTCGAGCGTGTGGCCGGCGTGCTCCTCCGCCAGCGGGTCCAAACCGAAATGGATGGTGGCGTTGGCCTGCCCGTCGCAGTCGACCAGCAGCACGCGCAGCCCCTTGCGCGCCAGCAGGAAGGCGAGGTTGACGCAGGAGGTGGTCTTGCCCACCCCACCCTTCTGGTTGGCCACCGCCAGCACCACCGCCGAGCCGGTGCCCGTCGGCTCCGCCGGCGCTTCCAGCGCCTGGAGGGCCGCGGCGACCACCTGCGGGATACGCTCGGTCCCCTTCTCCCAGCGCGAGATCCGGCTGCGGTCGTAGGAGCGGCCGAGCTGGTCGTTCAACAGCTCCGCCAGCCCCTGCTGGTCGAGCCGCCGCCGCTCGCGCAGGCGCCGCAGCTCCTCGCCCGCCATCACGAATTTCGGTGCCATCCGTTCCTCCGGCCGTTCCACCGGCATGGTGCCGGGAGCACCATCCGCGGGATTGACGGAATCGTCAAGTGTCCTGGCGCCTCATGCCGCGTCCCAAGGGCCTATGCCCATCCGGTCGCCCGATGATCGGGGTAGCCGGCAATACGCCCCTTGACCTGTTTCCGGGCGGGTGATACCAAAATGTACCTTACATACAAGAGCAATGAGGCTGAGGGTGGAACAGGCGCACGGGGTGTTCGGCGCTCTCGCGGCGGAGCTTGGAACGGCCGCGGTTCTGGTCGGGGACGCGGTGCCAATGCGCAACCGCTGCGACTGGAGCGGGCTGGAGCCCGCCACCCCCCTCGCCGTGGTCCGGCCGGTGGACGCGGCCGGCGTGTCGGCCGCGGTCAGGGCCTGCCGGGACGCCGGCCTTCCCTTCGTGCCGCAGGGCGGGCTGACCGGCCTGTGCGGCGGGGCGACGCCGCGCGCGGGGTGGGTGGCCATCTCGATGGAGCGGATGGTCGGCATCGAGGAGATCGACGCCGCCTCGTCCACCATGACCGTGAAGGCGGGGACGCCGCTGGAGACCATCCAGCGGGCGGCGGAGGAGGCTGGGCTGTATTTCCCGCTCGACCTCGGCTCGCGCGGGTCCTGCGCCATCGGCGGCAACCTGTCCACCAACGCCGGCGGCAACCGCGTCATCCGCTACGGCATGGCGCGCGACCTCGTGCTCGGGCTGGAGGTGGTGCTGCCCGACGGCACCGTCCTGAACAGCCTGAACAAGCTGCTCAAGAACAACGCCGGCTACGACCTCAAGCACCTGTTCATCGGCTCGGAGGGGACGCTGGGCATCATCACCCGCGTCGTCCTGCGGCTCTACCCCAAGCCGCTCAGCACCATGTCGGCGCTCTGCGCGCTGCCCGACTACGACGCCGTGCTGGCCTTCCTGGCCGAGGCGCGGCGGGGTCTGGGCCCGCTCCTCTCGGCTTTCGAGGTGATGTGGCCCGATTACTGGGAGCTGGTGACGGAGCGCTGCGGCGTGCGCGCGCCGATCGGCGGCGGGCACGGCGCCTATGTGCTGGTCGAGGCGCAGGGCACCGACGAGGCGGCGGACCAGCCGCGCTTCGAGGGCTGGCTGGAGGGGGTGCTGGAGCGCGGCATCCTGGCCGACGCGGCGGTCGCGCAGTCGCTGGCCCAGACCCAGGCCTTCTGGGGCCTGCGCGACGCCTGCGCCGATTTCGTCGGGGTGCTGGGCCCCCACATCTCCTACGACGTGGGGCTGGCGACCGGGAAGCTGGGCGCGTTCACGGCGCGCTGCAAGGCCGGTCTCGCCGCCGCCATACCGGGCTGCGAGAGCGTCTATTACGGCCACATCGGCGACGGCAACCTGCATCTGGTGGCGTGGGTCCCCGGCCTGCCGCTGGCCGAGCAGCCCAAGCACGCCATGGATACGGTGGTCTACGGGACGATCCGGGAGATGGGCGGCTCCATCTCGGCCGAGCACGGCATCGGCACCCTGAAGAAGCCGTGGCTGCCCTACGCCCGCAGCGAGGTGGAGATCGCGCTGATGCGGGTGCTGAAATCCGCGCTCGACCCGGCCGGGCTGCTCAACCCCGGAAAGGTGGTCGGATGACGCGCCTCCTCGTCCGGCTCGCCGACGCGGTGCTGGCCCTGCTGCTGGCGGCGATGGTGGCGATGGTCTTCGGCAACGTGGTCCTCCGCTACGTCTTCAATTCGGGGATCACGGTGTCGGAGGAGCTGTCGCGCTTCTTCTTCGTCTGGCTGACCTTCATCGGGGCGGTGGTGGCGATGGGCGACGGCTCGCATCTCGGCATGGACAGCCTCGTCGCCCGGCTCGGCCGGCGCGGGCGGATGGTCTGCGCCGCGGTCAGCAACGCGCTGATCCTGCTGTGCTGCGTGCTGCTGTTCCTGGGCACGCTGCGCCAGCACGAGATCAACGCGACGACCATGGCCCCGGTCACCGGCATCCCGATGGCCTGGGTGTTCGGCGTCGTCTACCTGACCGCGGCCGGCATCGGGGTGCACGCCGTGTTGCGGCTGGCCCGAATCGCCACCGGCACCATCCGCGACGACGAGCTGATCGAGGTGCGCGAGGACGAGGCGCCCGTGCTGCGGGAGGACCGTCCGTGACCGTCGCGCTCTTCACCGCGGCCCTGCTCGGGTCCATGGCGATCGGGATGCCGATCGCCTTCGCGCTGCTGGTCTGCGCCGTCGTGCTGATGGTGGCGGGCGGGCAGACCGACACGACGATCCTGTCGCAGAAGCTGGTCGAGGGGGCCGACAGCTTCCCCCTGCTCGCCATCCCCTTCTTCATGCTGGCCGGGGAGCTGATGAACGCCGGCGGGATCTCGCGGCGCATCGTGCTGTTCGCGCTGACCTTCGTGGGGCACATCCGCGGCGGGCTGGGGCTGGTCGCGATCTTCGCGTCGGTGGTGATGGCCGCGATCTCGGGCAGTGCGGCCGCCGACGCCGCCGCCATCGGCGCCCTGCTGATCCCGATGATGCGGCAGGCCGGCTACGACGTGCCGCGCGCCGCCGGGCTGATCGCGGCGGGCGGCGTCATCGCCCCGGTCATCCCGCCGTCGATCGGCCTGATCGTCTTCGGCGTCGTCGCCAACGTCTCGATCGGCAAGCTGTTCCTCGCCGGCATCGTGCCGGGGCTGATGATGGGCGTCGCGCTGGTGCTGACCTGGCTGTGGGTGGCGCGGCGCGACGCGGTCGCCATCCGTCCGCGGCAGGGCTGGGACGCGCGCGGCAAGGCCGTGCTGGAGGCCTTCTGGGCGCTGCTGATGCCGTTCGGGATCATCGGCGGTCTGAAGTTCGGCGTCTTCACCCCGACCGAGGCCGGCGTCGTCGCCGCGGTCTACGCGCTGGTCGTCGGGCTGTTCGTCTACCGGGAACTGAAGCCCGCCGCACTCCCGCGGCTCTTCACCGCGGCGGCGCGCAGCACCGCGGTGGTCGTGTTCCTGATCGCGGCGGCCCTGATCTCCGCCTGGCTCATCACGCTGTCGGAACTGCCCGGACAGGTGAAGGCCATGCTGGAGCCGTTCATGTGGGACAAGACGGTGCTGATGCTGGTCATCATGGTCATCGTGGTGGTGGTGGGCACGGCACTCGACTTCGCCCCGACCCTGATGATCCTGACGCCGATCCTGATGCCCATCGTCAAGGAGGCGGGCATCGACCCGGTCTATTTCGGCGTGCTGTTCATCATGAACAACGCCATCGGCCTGATCACGCCGCCGGTGGGCATCGTGCTCAACGTGATGTGCGGTGTCTCGAAGATCACCATGCCGGACCTGATGAAGGGGCTGTGGCCGTTCCTGTGGGCCGAGCTGGCGGTGCTCTTCCTGCTCGTCCTCTTTCCCGGCCTCGTCACCGGCCCGCTGTGGTGGCTCACCCATTGAGTTTCAGAACAAAATCCTGCGGAGGGAATGCCATGACCGTCAAATCGCTGCTGCTCGCCGCCGTCGCCCTGCTGGCCGGCGTCTCCACTGCCCCGGCCCAATCGCAAGCCCAGTTCCAGGATCGCGTCTTCCGGGTGTCGAACGGGGTCAGCAAGGAACACCCCATGGGCAACGGGCTGGCCGCCATGGGCGCCTGCACCCTGGAACGCACCGGCGGGAAGATGAGGATCCAGCCCTATTGGGATGGTGCTCTGGGCAACGACCTGACCGCCACCCAGTCGGTGCGGTCGGGCACGCTGGAGATGGTGCTGACCTCGACCGCCCCGCTCACCGCGATCATCCCGTCGCTCGGCGTCTTCGACCTGCCCTTCCTGTTCGACAACGAGGAGGAGGCGGACAAGGTCCTGGACGGCAAGGCGGGCGACTGGTTCGCCGCCAAGCTGCCGGCGGTCGGCGCGGTCAACCTCGCCTGGTGGGAGAACGGCTTCCGCCACACCACCAACTCGCGCCACCCCATCACGAAGCTGGAGGATTTCCAGGGGGTGAAGATGCGCGTCATGCAGAACACCATCTTCATCGACACCTTCAAGGAGCTCGGCAGCAACGCCGTGCCGATGGCCTTCTCGGAGATCTACTCGGCCCTGGAGACCAAGACCGTCGATGGGCAGGAGAACCCCTACAACAACATCGAGAACATGAAGTTCTACGAGGTGCAGAAATACCTGACGCTGTCCAAGCACGCCTATTCGCCGACGCTGGTGCTGTTCTCCAAGCGGGTGTGGGACACGCTGTCGGCCGGCGAACAGACGGTGCTGAAGGAGTGCGCCGCGGTGGGGCGCGCGGAGCAGCGCAAGGTCAACCGCGAGAAGTCGAAGGTCAGCCTCGCCAACCTCAAGGCCAACGGCATGACGGTGAACGAGATCGCCCCGGCCGAGTTGGACCGCATCCGCGGCAAGCTGGCGGTGATCTACGACCGGCACTCGGCCACCATCGGCAAGGAGGCGCTGGATCTGGTGTTCGGCGAGCTGAAGGCGATCCGCGGCAAGTGATGCCAACGGCCTTGGACGTTGACACGTCCAAGGCTCCCTCAGACGGCGGGCGGGGCCATCCGGCCCCTTGCCCCCCACGTCCACATGGGCGCCCATGTGGGCGCGGGGCCGCGGTCGCGGCCCTCCAGCGGCACGGGTCACGGTCTCGTGCCGCCGGTATGACGCCGCGCCGGGAACCGGCGGGCTTGTGCGCGGGGTGGTGTGGCTGTATGTGCGGTTTCTCATGAAGTCCCTGAAGCTCGAACCGCAGAAGTCCCGCGCCAGGCTCGTTTTCGAGCGGCTGCGCGACGCCATCATCGACGGCGAGTTCGCGCTCGGCTCGATGATCCCGGAGGAGACGCTGGCGCAGAGCTTCGGGGTCAGCCGCACCCCGGTGCGCGAGGCGCTCAACCTGCTGCAGATCCAGGGGCTGGTGGTGATCCGGCCGCAGGTCGGCAGCTTCGTCTTCTCGCCCAGCGTCGGCGATGTCGAGGCGCTCTGCCGCTTCCGCATGATCCTGGAGCCGCGCGCCGCGGAGCTCGCCTTCGCGCATGACCGCGCCGGGGTGGTGGAGGCGCTGGAGCGGGCGGTCGCGGCCATGGAGGCGGCGGTCGCGGCCGGCGACACGGTCGCCTATGGCCGCGCCGACACCGCTTTCCACGACAGCATCGTCGCGCGCTCCGGCAACGCCTATGTGGAGGAGGCCTACCGGCTGGTGGCGAGCCGGGTGGCGGCCCTGCGCACCAACCTATCCTCCCCGGTCGATGTGATGACGCCGCGCTCCTACCAGGAGCACCGGCGGCTGCTCGACCTCTTCGACCGCGGGGACTTCGCCGCCTACGAGGCGTTGATGACCGCCCACATCCAAGGCTCGGGTCGCACCTACGTGACGACCCTGGAAGCGCGTCCGGAGAGCCGGTCCGGCTAGGCGACCGCCGGTCCGGTCCTGAACGGAAAAAGGGGCGCTCCCTGCGGAGCGCCCCTTTTCCGTCATGGCACCGGTGCCGGGCCGGCGCTCAGCCCAGCGTGACGTCGCCGAAGCCGACGGAGGTGGTGTTGTTGAAGACACCGAGCAGCCGGATGTCGGTGGTCGCCACCTGGCCGTCGCCGTTGGCATCGACCACCAGGTAGAGGCCGGTGCTGGTGCCGTTGTTGGCCAGCACCAGG
>NZ_JABFFR010000003.1 GCF_013423485.1 Azospirillum oleiclasticum | reverse complement strand
CGGCGAGATCGTGAAGCTGATCGCCACCATCGCCGGACAGACCAACCTGCTGGCGCTCAACGCCACCATCGAGGCGGCGCGCGCGGGCGAGGCGGGCAAAGGTTTCGCCGTCGTGGCGCAGGAGGTCAAGAACCTCGCCACCCAGACGGCCAAGGCGACCGAGGACATCACCGGGCAGGTCGGGGCCATCCAGAACGCCACCAACGAGACGGTGACCGTGATGAAGGGCATCGGCGCCACCATCACGGAAATCAACGAGATCGCCACCACCATCGCCGCGGCGGTGGAGGAGCAGGGGGCCGCCACCAACGAGATCGCGCGCAACGTCCAGCAGGCGGCGGCCGGCACCAGCGCCGTGTCGCACACCATTGAGCAGGTGACCCGCGCGGCGACGGAGACCGGCTCGGCCGCCACCCGCGTGCTTCAGACCTCGGAGTCGGTCACCAGCCAGTCGTCCCGTCTGGAGTCGGCCATCGCCGGCTTCCTGCGGTCGCTGCGGCAGAGCGCCTGATCACGGCATCGCCGTCTTGAAATGGGCCGTCTTGAAATGGAAAACCCCCGCCGGTCGCCCGGCGGGGGTTTTTGCTGCCCGGGTGCCGGACGGTCAGCGGTCGCCGGACACAACGTCGCGATAGGCGTGCCAGGACGCGTGGCCGATCAGCGGGAAGGCGATGAGCAGGCCCACGAAGCCGGTCGCCAGACCGGCGGAGATGAACAGCGCGATCAGCGCGGCCCACACCAGCATGGTGCGAGGGTTCTCCCGCACGGCGGTGATGCTGGTCGCCATGGCGGTGAAGGCGTCGCAGTCGCGGTCGAGCAGCATGGGGATGGCCACCACGCTCATCGAGAACACGGCCGCCGCCATGAAGCCGCCGGCCACCGTGCCGGTGATCAGGAAGGGCAGCGTCACCTCGGAGAAGAAGATGCGCTCCACCAGCAGGTCGAGCGGAGGCGGCTCCATCGAGAAGAACAGCATGAAGATCAGGAAGGCGAGCCGGATCCAGGCGAAGAACACCACCATCAGCGCCAGCCCGATGGCGGCGATCTGGGTGCCGTTCTGCCGGTAGGCCATGACCACCGGCCAGAGGCCGGCGTGCTCGCCGCGTTCGAGGCGGCGGCTGGTCTCGTAGAGGCCGACCGCCAGGACCGGCCCGATCAGCATGAAACCAGCCGCCATGGGCAGGACCAGATAGTGCATCCCGTACATCGCCAGCCCGGCGACCAGCACGAAGCTGGACACCACGGCCAGCAGCCCGTAGGCAAGGCTGATCAGGGGAGCGGCGAGCATGTCGCGCCAGCCGGCGGCCAGCCAGACCCAGGGCCGGTCGGTTCCGACCGTGCGGATCCGCGGCAGCCACGACGCGCGCGGCTCCGCCAAATGGTGATGATGGGAAGTGACGTCGACCATCTTGCCCAACTCCTCGCCTGTGGAGTTCAGGAACTCCGCTTGGACAAAAGATAGCGCGGCGGATGGTTTCGGTCCAGAACTATCGGGGAAGACATCGTTATGTAAACGAACGATATGACAAGCAAAACCGCCATGCGGCATCCCGCCGCAGATGCGGCAGAGTGTCGCAGGTGCTGCGAAACCGCGTATGGAAAAGCCCCAGCGGGGCGCTCAGTCTTCCCGCTTCTTGCCGTCGAGGTCGCGGGTCTGCCGGTCCTGCTCCAGCCGCTGCCGGGTCGTCTCCGATTTCGGCGTGCCGAATCGGATCCGGTTCTCCGACGCCTGCTTCTCCCGCTCGTCCCGGCGGCGCTGCTTGCGGAAGCGGTTGAGGTTGACGACGTCGCCCATGGCGGTGTCTCCGGCGGGATGGGGAATGCCGCATACGGGCGCAACCTGCCCTTGGCTTGCCCAATTTGCTTGTCTCTTCTTGCCCGGTTAGCTTAGCGGATGACGCTCGGGGCGAGAAGGGTCCGGGTCTGCGGGCGAGCATTGTGGCCCGGGGAGGATTGAGGTCTTGAGGAAACTGCTCATCGCTGTGCTCGCCGTGCTGGGCGTCCTGCTGGCGGCGGTGCTGGTGCTGCCGGCCGTGATCGACTGGAACAGCCACAAGGGCATGATCGCCGCGCGCATTTCCGCGGCCACCGGTCGCGCGGTGTCGCTGGACGGCGACATCAGCCTGTCGCTGTTCCCCACGCCGCAGGTCAGTGTGGCCGGGGCGAGGCTCGCCAACCCTCCGGGATTCGCGCTGCCCGACATGGCGGCGCTGAAGCGGCTGGACGTGACGGTGGCGCTGATGCCTCTGCTGGGCGGTCGGGTGCAGGTGGAAAGCCTGACCTTCATCGAGCCGCTGTTCGTTTTCGAGACCGCGAAGACCGGCGCCTTCAACTGGGAGTTCGATGGCGACCGGCCGGCGCCGGACGGATCGGACACCGGCACGGGTGGCCGATTCGTTCCGATGGTCAGCTTCGACGAGGTGACCATCGAGAAGGGCACCGTCCTCTACCGCGACGACCGCACCGGCAAGGAGGAGAAGGCCGAGGCGCTCGACGCCCGCGTTGTCGCCGCCAGCCTCGCCGGCCCGTTCCAGATGCACGGCACCTTCCGCCTGCGCGGCGTGCCGGTGCGTGGCGAGGTGACCACCGGGCGCTTCACCGAAGGGGCGGCGGTGCCGGTGCGCGCGGCGCTGACCTTTCCGGAGACCGAGACGACTCTGCGCTTCGCCGGCATCGCCGCGGCGGCGCCCGGCGGCGGCACCCGCGCCCAGGGCGACCTGCGCGCCGAGGGGGCCAATCTGGCGACGGCCCTGGCCCCGTTCGGGGCGGATGCCCGGGTCATGCAGCGGCTGGGGCAGCCCTTCTCGCTGCGCGCCGCGGTGGAGGGGGCCGGCGACCTGCTGGCGTTCAACGGCCTGGAGATGCAGGTCGGCGACATGCGGGCGAGCGGCTCCGCGAGCCTCGACACCGGCGACCACCCACGGGCCAAGCTGGCGCTGACGCTGAACCGCCTCGATCTCGACGCGTGGTTGTCGGGCAACGGCAAGTCGTCCACCGTGCAGCCGCCCGCCGCCCAGCCGTCACGCGGGCGCCCGGCCCAGACGGCCGAGCCGCCGCGGACGGCGGGCGGATTCGAATTGCCGAAAGGGATGAGCGCGCAGGCCGACATCGTCGCCGAGGCGGTGACCTTCAACGGCGCGCTGGTCCGGCAGGCCCGGCTGGAAGCGTCGCTCGCGGACGGGGTGGTCACCATCGAGCGGGTCGCGGCGCTGCTGCCCGGCGGGTCGGACGTGGTCGCCGGCGGAACGCTCTCGACCTCCGCCGGGCAACCGGTGCTCGACCTGCGGCTGGAGGCGAGCGCCGACAATCTGCGCGGCGTGCTGGAATGGCTGAAGCAGGACGTGAAGGCGATTCCGCCCGACCGGCTGCGCAAGGCCTCGTTCGGCGCCCGCATCCAGGGGCGGCCCGGCCGGGTGGACGTGACCGGCATCGACCTTCGCGTCGACACCAGCCATGTAACCGGCGGCGTGGCCTATGTGGACCGCGGGCGCCCGGCCTATGGCGTGCGGCTCGACATCGACCGGCTCAACCTCGACGCCTATCTGCCGGCGCCGGCCGACGCCCCGGCGACCGCGCCGGCGGCTGGTGGAACCGCGCGGGGCGGGACGGCGCCCGGCCCGCTGGATGAGCTGCGCCGGGTGGATGTGAACCTGCAGCTCAACGCCGGCAACCTCACCTACCGCGGCATGACGGCGCAGGGGCTGGCGCTGGACGCGACGGCCGCGGGCGGGGTCGTGGTCCTGCGCGACGTCAAGGTCGCCGACCTCGCGGGAATGTCGGGGCAGGCGAGCGGCCGCATCGGCCGCCTGTCGCCGCTGGGACAGGCCGACCTGTCGGTGAACGCGGAGGCGCCGTCGCTGGCCGGGTTGGCGCGCCACGTTGCGTGGCCCGCGGGCGCACCGACGCCGGAGCGGCTTGGGCCGGTGACGCTGCGCGGACGGTTCGCCGGCGACCTCGATCGGCTGACGCTCGACGTGGAACTCGGTGCGGCCGGGGGCAACCTGACGGCGGGCGGCACGCTCGCCAGCCTGTCCGGAACCCCGCAGGCCGACATCAAGCTGCGCACCACCCATCCGGAGCTCGGGGCGCTGCTGTCGCTGCTCAACCCTGCGACCGCGCCGGCGTCCTATGGCGCCGTGGACCTGTACGGGGAGCTGCGCGGCGGTGCCGCGGCGCTTTCGGTGAAGGGGTTGCAGGGCACGGTGGCCGGCACCTCGGTCACCGGGGAGGGGGGGTACCGCAGCGAGGCGGGGCGTCCGCGGGTCGAGCTTGACCTTCAGACCGGTGACATCGACCTCGACCGGCTGGCCGCCCCGCCGCCGGCAACGCGGCCGGAACCGGCCCGCGGCGGCAACACCGCAAGGCCGGCTCCCGCCCCGCCCGCGGCGGGTGGCGAGACGTTCGACCTGTCCTGGCTGAGCGCGTTCGACGGGCGGCTCGGGCTGACCTCGTCCGCGGTGGCCGGCGGCGGGTTGCGGCTGGAGAATCCGGCGCTGCGCGCGACCCTGTCCGGCGGTGTGCTGACGCTGGAGCAACTCGACGGCGGGCTGCTTGGCGGGCAGGTCGGGGCCACCGGGCGACTGGCCGCACCCGCCGACGGCGTGCCGCAGGCGCAGCTCGACCTGACCGTGGTGAAGGCCAAGCCGGGCACGCTGGCCGGGGACCGGACACTGGGCATCAGCGGCGGCACCATCGATCTCGACGCCGAGCTGTCGGCCTTCGGCCGCTCGTCGCAGGCGATGCTGCAGAGCCTGTCGGGGCAGGGGCGGCTGGCGGCGCGCGACGGGTCGGTCCGCGGCTTCGACATGGCCGCGCTGGCGCAGCGCCTGACCGCCCGGCTCGAGCGCCCGCAGGACGCGATCCAGGCGCTGGCGCGGGCGCTGCAGGGCGGCGACACGTCCTTCGGCAGCCTGGACGGCAGCTTCACCGTGGAGCGCGGTGTGGTGCGCAGCGACGATCTGGCGCTGACCGCGCCGCTGGGGGATGCGGCGGCGGCGGGGCAGATCGACCTGCCGGCCGGCACCGTCAACGCCCAGGTCCGTGTGCAGGTGCGGGCCGACGACGCGGTGCCGCCGCTGACGCTGCGGCTGACCGGGCCGCTGGACAAGCCGACGCGGAGTTTCGACCTGAAGGAGGTTCAGGCCTTCATCGCACGCCGCGCCGCCGAGGGCGCGCTGGACCGTGTCGCCCCCGGTCTGCCGGTGCCCGGTGACAAAGCGCAGGGGATCATCCGCGACCTGCTGGAGGGGTTGCGGCGATGATGCCCGCCGGTTGCGCACTGTGCGCCATGGCCTTTCGATCAGGTCGTGTGCAGCGCAGCTTCCGACAAGGATCTGTATCGCGATGCGCAGCCTTCTTTCCAGGAATGAGGTCTTAAGGAAGGGTAAATACTCGAACCGGATGGCACCTTTGCTTGCAGCGGACTTGACTTGGGTGTGCGGTCGTCGGTACATATGTTGCGGCGCGAAAGGGTCGGGCCAATCACCGTCACACCGCGCACAGGGCCTTTCCGGGTCCGCTCCAAAATGTCCGGGCGCTGTCACGTCCGTTTCATCGATTTGGGGTAGAGAGCAGGACGACGCACCAAGCCAAAGGGTGCGCGCAACGGACGGTGTCGCGGATCAACCGGGAACCGCCGGATCGATACGGGGTCAGGGGACAGACCAAAAACAGGCTGCGGGCATCATCAACCGCAGTCAGGAGGATTCGGCCAGGGCCATCGTAACCGAGCCGTTATCCCTTTTGGAGCACCGTCCTATGGACACCGCCATCGACGTCGGCAGAAACGGGTCCGTCGCCATGATCGAGAACGTCACTTACGAGGAAATCGAGGTCGGCCAGTCGGCGAGCCTGTCGCGGCGCCTGTCGGCGACCGACATCGAGCTGTTCGCCACCGTCTCCGGCGACATCAACCCGGCCCACCTCGACGAGGAATACGCGGCCGACAGCCTGTTCCACAAGGTGATCGGCCACGGCATGTGGTCGGGCGGGCTGCTGTCGGCGGTGCTGGGCACCCAGCTTCCCGGACCCGGCACCATCTATCTGGGCCAGGACCTGCGCTTCAAGCGCCCGGTCGGGCTGGGCGACGTGATCACCGCCACCGTGACGGTGCGTGAGAAGCGCGACGACAAGCAGATCGTGCTGTTCGATTGCGTCTGCACGAACCAGGACGGCAAGGAGGTGGTGGCCGGCACGGCGGAGGTCATCGCGCCGTCGAAGAAGGTGCGGCGCAAGGCGCACGAGCTGCCCCAGGTGCAGATGATCCACCACCACGGCCATGACGAGATGCTGCGCAAGTGCGAAGCGCTGCCTCCGGTCCCGGTGGCGGTGGTGCACCCCTGTGACGAGTCCTCGCTGCGCGGCGCGGTGGAGGCGGCCGAGGCCGGCCTGATCGACCCGATCCTGGTCGGCCCCGCCGCCAAGATCCGTTCGGTCGCCAACCAGTGTGGCGTCGACATCTCCCGCTACCGCCTCATCGACGTCGCCCATTCCCACGCCGCCGCCGAGACCGGCGTGCGGCTGGCCCGCAGCGGCGAGGCCGAGGCGGTGATGAAGGGCTCGCTGCACACCGACGAGCTGATGGGCGAGATCGTCCGCAAGGAGACCGGGCTGCGCACCTCGTCGCGCATCAGCCACGTGTTCGTGATGAACGTGCCGACCTACCCGCGCACGCTGCTGATCACCGACGCGGCGATCAACATCTACCCGACGCTGGAGGACAAGGCCTTCATCGTGCAGAACGCGATCGACCTCGCCAAGGTGCTCGGCGTCGAGACCCCGCGCGTGGCGATCCTGTCGGCGGTGGAGACGATCAACCCCAAGATCGCGTCCACGCTGGAGGCCGCGGCGCTCTGCAAGATGGCCGACCGCGGGCAGATCAAGGGCGGCCTGCTCGACGGCCCGCTGGCCTTCGACAACGCCATCAGCGTGGAGGCGGCGAAGACCAAGGGCATCGTGTCCGAGGTGGCGGGTCGCGCCGACATCCTGGTGGTTCCCGATCTGGAGGCCGGCAACATGCTGGCCAAGCAGCTCTCCTTCCTGGCGAACGCCGACGCCGCCGGCGTCGTGCTCGGCGCCCGCGTGCCGATCATCCTGACCAGCCGGGCCGACACCGTGCGCACCCGCCTCGCCTCCTGCGCCGTTGCGGTGCTGGTGGCGGCGGCGCGGCGCCGCGGCGCCCAGACCGCGGTCGCCGAGTAGGGGAGGGCATGGCGATGACCACGCACGGCCGCAACGCCATCCTCGTCATCAACGCCGGGTCCAGCAGCCTGAAGTTCTCGGTGTTCCGCGAGGCCGTGTCGGGTGACGTGGTCGTCGCCGTGAACGGCCAGATCTCCGGCATCGGCACCGAACCGCGTTTCGAGGCGAAGGACACCGCCAAGCGCCTGCTCGCCGACCGGAGCTGGGCGGCGTCGGAACAGGCGGACCGCAAGACGCTGCTGCGCTTCCTGCTGGACTGGATCGAGGAGCATCTGGACGGCGCCCGCCTGATCGCCGCCGGGCACCGGGTGGTGCATGGCGGCGTCCGCTTCTCGCACCCGGTGCTGCTGACCGACGCGGTGATGGAGGAGCTGGACGGGCTGGTGCCCCTGGCGCCCCTGCACCAGCCGCACAACCTGGCGGCCATCCGCGCCCTGGCGGAGGCGCACCCGGAGCTGCCGCAGGTCGCCTGCTTCGACACCGCCTTCCACCGCGGTCAGCCCTGGCAGTCCGGCGCCTTCGCCATCCCGCGGGAGCTGACGGAGGAGGGCATCCGCCGCTACGGCTTCCACGGCCTGTCCTACGAGTTCATCGCCCGCCGCCTGCCGGAGATCGCGCCGGCGCTGGGGGATGCGCGGGTGGTGGTGGCGCATCTCGGCAGCGGCGCCAGCATGTGCGCCATGCACGGCGGGCGCAGCGTGGACAGCACCATGGGCTTCACGGCGCTGGACGGGCTGCCCATGGGCACCCGTTGCGGCACCATCGATCCGGGCGTGCTCATCTACCTCATGCGCAACAAGGGCATGAGCGCCGACGCCATCGAAAAGCTGCTGTACAACCGCTCCGGCCTGCTGGGGGTGTCCGGCGTCTCCAACGACATGCGGGTGCTGCTGGAAAGCGGCGACGCGCACGCGGAGGAGGCGGTGGAGCTGTTCTGTTTCCGCATCGCGCGGGAGACGGGGGCGCTCGCCGCGTCGATGGGCGGGATCGACGCCTTTGTCTTTACCGCCGGAATCGGCGAGCGCTCGGCGCCGATCCGCGAGCGGGTGGGGGCCAGGCTCGGCTGGCTCGGCATCGACATCGACCCCGCGGCGAACGCCGCGAACGAGACGACGATCTCCAGCCCCGCCAGCCGTATTCCGGTGCATGTCATCCCGACCGACGAGGAACGGATGATCGCCGTGCACACCCGCAACGCGCTTGCCGCAAAACGCTGATCCCCCGGAACGCGGAAGGGGCGCTTCCCGCGAAGGAAGCGCCCCTTTTATTGTCGGCGGACAAGCAAGGCAGGGCCGGCGTGGCGCGCGACCCGACCTCCGCCGCTCAATCCTGCACGGCCTTCTTGCGGCCAAGGCCCAGCTTGGTCGCCATTTCCGAACGCGCCTTGGCGTAGTTCGGCGCCACCATCGGGTATTCCGGCGGCAGCGACCACTTCGCGCGGTATTCGTCCGGCGACATGTTGTAGACCGTCTTCAGATGGCGCTTCAGCATCTTCAGCTTCTTGCCATCCTCGAGACAGACGATGTAGTCCGGCGTCACCGACTTCTTGATCGGCACCGCGGCGACCTGCTCGACCTTCGCCGGGGCGGGCTTTTCCTCGCCGAGTCCACGGAAGGCGGACTGAACGTTGTTGATGAGCACCGGCAACTCGTTCACCGGCACGGTGTTGTTGCCGACATAGGCCGCCACCACCTTGGTGGTCAGCGACTGCAACTCGGACGGGTCGATGGGCATCGCGGGCCTCCGGATCGAAAGCGCGGCCGTCAGCCGTTGACGGCGTCGCGGAGTTGCTTGGCCGGCTTGAACTTCGGGGCCTTGGCGGCGGCGATCTTCACGACCTCGCCGGTGCGCGGGTTGCGGCCCTCGCGCTCGGCGCGCTCGGTCACCTCGAAGATGCCGAAGCCGGCGAGGCGCACTTCCTCGCCCTTGCCCAGCGCACCCGTGATCCCCTCGAACACCGCCTGGACGACTTTGGCCGCATCGGCCTTCTTGATCCCGGCATTAGTGGCGACGGTTTCAATCAATTCCGCCTGATTCATTAAGCGACTCCATCTCGTCGATTTCGACTGCGAGTTTTGGGAGTTATTGACCGACAGCCAGACCGGGCACAAGAGCTTAGGGGGGCCGGCGATCCGCGAATACATGAAATCAGTTGAGTTCCAGCCCCACCTGTTGCCGGAATGCATCAATGCAACGCCGTCTGTGTCGAAATTCGCGGCGCGGCAATGCCGGAACCGGCGGAAAGCCGGCCTTTTGAAACGCCGAAGCCACGCCGGGCGGCGGATCGAGTCGGATCGTCCCCCTTGATCGGGGCTGAAGCTTCACCATCTCCGCGATTGTTTGGGTCCGGGCTCCTCTGACGGCCGAGGCGTCGGCCGTGATGTCGGATCCCCTTGAGACACCTGCCGACGCAGCGCCATCAAGTGGGTCTACGTATGGAATTCCTCTTCTTCGACGTGATGGGAAAGCCGGCCTGGGTCTGGCTGACCTTCGTCGGGCTCGTGATCGCCCTCCTTGCTTTCGACCTCGGCGTCCTCAACCGGAAGGACCATGAGATCGGGGTCGCCGAAAGCCTGAAACTGTCGGCCGGCTACATCGCCGTGGCGCTGCTGTTCGGCGCCTGGGTGTGGTGGTCCATGGGCGAGACCGCGGGCGTGCAGTACTACACCGGCTTCTTCATCGAGAAGAGCCTGTCGCTCGACAACGTGTTCGTCATCTCGTTGATCTTCGGCTATTTCGCGATCCCGCGGCAATACCAGCACCGGGTCCTGTTCTGGGGCATCCTGGGGGTGATCGTGCTGCGCGGCATCATGATCGGCGTGGGGGCCGCGCTGGTCACCGAATTCGACTGGATCCTCTATGTCTTCGGCGCCTTCCTGCTGATCACCGGCGTGAAGATGCTGTTCTCCGTCGATCATGTCCCCGACATCGCGAACAACCCGATGCTGCGCTTCCTGCGCAAGCGGATGCGGGTGACCGACGAGATCGAGGGGCACAAGTTCTTCGTGCGCCGCCCCGCCGCGGACGGGTCCGGCCGCGCCGTGCTGTACGCCACCCCGCTGTTCCTGGCCCTGGCGCTGGTGGAGTTCGCCGATCTGGTATTCGCCATCGACAGCGTGCCAGCGATCTTCGCGATCACCACCGACCCCTACATCGTCTACACCAGCAACATCTTCGCAATCCTCGGCCTGCGCGCGCTCTACTTCGCGCTGGCGGCGATGGTGCACCGCTTCCATTACCTGAAATACGCGCTGGCCCTGGTGCTGGTGTTCATCGGCGGCAAGATCTTCTGGAACCAGATCTACGGGAAGGTGGCGCCGGAGATTTCGCTGGGCGTCACGCTGACGCTGCTGATCGCGGGCGTGGTGGTCTCCCTCATCCGCACGCGCAACGAGCCGCCGCCGGCGGTGACGGCGCCGGCGGACGGGCGGGTGACCGCCAAGGGCTGACCGCCAAGGGCTGGCAGTCGAGGACTTACGGTTGCGTGGGCGGGGACGGCGTTCCCCGCCCGCCGTTCAGCGGAAGCCGAGGGCCTGGAGCTCCGCGATGGAGCGGGCGGCTCCGCTGTGCAGGATGAAGGTGCCGCCGGCGCGCACCCAGGGTTCGCGGGCCTTCTCGCGGTCATCCACGAGGACCCGGCCGGGTCCGGCGTGTTTCGCCTTGTCACGCGCCATGCAGGTGATCACGGGGATGGTGGGGCCGAGCATGCGCGCCACCCAGCGCCGCTTCTGGTCGGGCGCCCAGCTTCCCATCGGCAGGCCGGTGAGGATGGTCGGCCGGAAGGGCTCGCAGAAGGCCCAGAGCTCCCGCGCGTCCTCCATGAACGCCAACGTGTTGAAGAAGTCGGGGTGGCGGGACAGCGCCCGCCACATCGCCGGTAGCGGCAGTTCCTCGGGCCGGCGGCCGGTGACCGCGACGACGCCCTGGTCGAAATCGGCCAGGACGCCGTCGAGGTCGAGGAACAGCTCCATCAGGCGAGGCCGGACGCCACCTTGAAGTCCGGCTCCGTCTTCGCGCGGATCTCGTCCACCGTCACGCCGGGGGCGAGCTCGACCAGGGTCATGCCGCCGTCGCCATGCTTATCGACGCTGAAGACGCCGAGGTCGGTGACGATCATGTCGACCACCCGCGTGCCGGTGAGCGGCAGCGAGCATTCCTTCAGGATCTTCTTCTCGTCGCCCTTGGCGACATGCTCCATCACCACGATCACGCGCTTGACGCCCGCGACGAGGTCCATGGCGCCGCCCATCCCCTTCACCATCTTGCCGGGGACCATCCAGTTGGCGATGTCGCCCTTGTCGGTCACCTGCATGGCGCCCAGCACCGACAGGTCGATGTGGCCGCCGCGGATCATGGCGAAGCTGTCGGCCGAGGAGAAGTAGCTGCTGGTCTTCAGCTCGGTGATGGTCTGCTTGCCGGCGTTGATGAGGTCCGGATCCTCCTCCCCCTCGAACGGGAAGGGGCCGATGCCCAGCATGCCGTTCTCGCTCTGCAGCGTCACCTCGATCCCGTCGGGGATGTAGTTGGCGACGAGCGTCGGGATGCCGATGCCGAGGTTGACGTAGAAGCCGTCCTGCAGCTCGCGGGCGGCGCGGGCGGCCATTTCCTCACGGGTCCATGCCATGGTCTGGGTCCTCCCGTTGTCAGGCGCGCTTGCGCACGGTGCGCTGCTCGATGCGCTTCTGGTGGTCCTTCACCTCGATGATCCTCTTCACGAAGATGCCGGGGGTGTGGATGTGGTCGGCGTCCAGCTCGCCGGCGGGAACCAGCGTCTCCACCTCGGCCACCGTCGCCTTGCCGGCGGTCGCCATCATCGGGTTGAAGTTCCGCGCGGTCTTCCGGTAGATCAGGTTGCCTTCGGTGTCGCCCTTCCACGCCTTCACGATGGACAGGTCGGCGACCAGCCCGCGCTCCATGACGAAGGTCTCGCCGTCGAACTCGCGCAGCTCCTTGCCCTCGGCCACCAGCGTGCCGACGCCGGTCTTGGTGAAGAAGGCGGGGATGCCGGCGCCGCCGGCGCGGATGCGCTCGGCCAGCGTGCCCTGCGGGTTGAACTCCAGCTCCAGCTCGCCCGACAGGTACATCTGCGCGAACAGCTTGTTCTCGCCGACGTAGGAGGAGACCATCTTGCGGATCTGCTTGGCCTCCAGCAGGATCCCGAGACCCCAGCCATCGACGCCGCAGTTGTTGGAGATGACGGTGAGGCCGGTGACCCCGCTCTCCCGGATGGCGCCGATCAGGGCCTCCGGAATGCCGCAAAGCCCGAAACCGCCGGCCATGATCGTCATGCCGTCGCGGAGCAGGCCAGCCAGCGCGCTCGTGGCATCTTGGTGGACTTTCTTCATCGGTCGAGCCTCACTAGCCTCCTTCGGGGTGGTGCGTTCCTCGTCGGTCGGCCGCCCCTCCCGGCGGTCCGGCCGGCGCCGCGGTCCATGACGCAACAGCGATATACCGGTGACGATGCGTGACGCCAACTGAAATTGCGGAGCGGCCTGCCGGCCGGCCGCGGAACCACGTCCCGGCCCTCCTGTTGCACCCGCGAACGGAACGGCGGGGGAACGGCGCATGGCGGTCATCGGCATTTCCGGGTCCTACGGCGGTTTGAACACCGGCGACGAGGCCATTCTCACCTCCGCCATCGCCGAGTTGCGGCGGACGGTCCCCGGAGTCGAGATCGTCGTCTTTTCGCGCGACGCGGTCCACACGGCCGCCAACCATCCGGCGGACCGCGTCGTCAACCCGCGCATCGCCATGAAGGGGGAGATCACCCCGGAGGTCGCGCGGCTCGACCTGCTGCTGCTCGGCGGCGGCGGCATCCTTTACGACGCCGAGGCGGAGACCTACCTGCGCGAGGCGGTGATCGCCCAGGCGCATGGAATCCCGACCTTCGCCTTCGCCATCGGGGTGGGGCCGCTGCGCGGAGAGGCGGAACGTCGTGCGGTGCGCAACGGGATGAACCGCATGGCCGGGATCACCGTGCGCGAGCAGAGCGCCAAGCGGCTGCTGGAGGAGATCGGCGTCGAGGTCCCGGTGACCGTCACCGCCGATCCCGCCCTGCTTCTGGAGCCGGAGCCCTTCACCGACGGGATGCTGGCCGAGGTCGGGGTGCCGCGCGACCGGCCGCTGGTCGGCTTCTCCGTGCGCGAGCACGGGGGCGCGGCCCCCGATCTGTCGGAAGCCGCCTATCACGGGCTGCTGGCGGAGGCGGCGGATTTCGCCATCCAACGCTTCGGCGCGCGCATCGTCTTCGTGCCCATGGAACGCGGGGACGTGCGGGAGGCGCACCGCGTCATCGGTTCCATGGCCCTGCCCGAACACGCGCATGTGCTTCCCTACCGCCACCCGCCTCGGCAAATCCTGGGGCTGATGCGGCATCTGGACATGGCCGTGGGCATGCGGCTGCACTTCATGATCTTCGCCGCCATCGCCGGCACGCCGCTGATCGCGCTGCCCTACGCGTCCAAGGTATCGGATTTCCTCGAATCGCTGGGCATCGAGCGGCGGTCGCTGCGCAGCCGGGCCGGCACCTTCCTCGCCGATCTCGACCGGCTGTGGGACCACCGCGGGCGGCACAGGGAGCAGGTGGCCTCGCGTCTCCCGGCGATCCGGGAAGCCGCGCGCCAGACCGCGCCGCTGGCCACGGCGATCGTTGCGCCGCGTGACAAGGAGCCCGGCCCCCCGGTTGTCGACCGGAGGTGAGCGACAACGACGGAGGATGATGTGCCGTTCCTGACCTGCCCTTCCACGCCCGATGCGGTGACGTTGCCGCCGCGGCGGGCGACGCGGGTGTGCCGGTGCGACGTGCTGGTGGTCGGCGGCGGCCCGGCCGGGATGGGTGCCGCGCTGGGTGCCGCGCAGGCCGGTGCCGACACCGTTCTGGTCGAACGGTACGGCTTCCTCGGCGGCAACGCCACGGCGGCGCTGGTGATGCCCTGGATGTCCTTCTACACCCAGCGGGGGTCGGTGGCCGAGGTGGACAACACCCGCCTGATGCCGCAGGACCACGGGCCGGGCGAGGCGGTGGTGGGCGGCGCTCTGGCCACCTTCCTCGGCCGGCTCTACCAGCACCAGGGCGCCATTCCGCCGTCGCCCGACACCGGCTTCACGGTGCCCTTCGACCCCGAGATCCTGAAGGTCTCCATCCAGGAGATCCTCGACGAGAGCGGGGTGAAGGTTCTGCTGCACGCCTTCGCCTCCGGTGTTGTGGGCGAGCCGGGGCGCCCGTCCGGGGTGGTGTTCGAGACCAAGTCGGGTCCGGTCGTGGTCGAGGCAGCGACCATCGTCGATTGCACGGGCGACGGCGACGTGGCCGCGGCGGCCGGCTGCGAGTACGAGGTCGGCCGTGAGGACGACGGTCTCGTCCAGCCGATGACGCTGATGTTCCGCATGGTGGGGTTCGACCATGCGGCCTTCGCCGGCTATGTGCGGGAGCGGCCGGACCAATGGCGGGGCGTGCACGGGCTGTGGGAACTGGTCGCCAGGGCCACGGAGGCGGGCGAGCTGGACCTGCCGCGGGAGGACATCCTGTTCTTCGCCACCGCGAACGCGGGCGAAGTGGCGCTGAACTGCACGCGGGTGACCGGCGTGCTGGGGACGGACGTGTGGGACCTCACCCGCGCGGAGTGGCAGAGCCGCTACCAGATGGCGGCCATCGCCGCCTTCATGCGCCGGCATGTGCCGGGCTTCGAACGGTCCTACGTCGCGCAGAGCGGTGTCGGCATCGGGGTGCGTGAGACGCGGCGCATCCTCGGCCGCTACCGCATGACCGTCGACGATGTTCTCGGCGCCCGGAAGTTTCCCGACGCCGTGGCGCGCGGCACCTATCCGGTCGACATCCACAACCCCAAGGGCAGGGGAACCACGCTGCGGCGCGTGCCGTCGGGCGAGTGGTACGAGATTCCCATGGGCGCGCTGATTCCACGGGAGGTCGACGGGCTGCTCGTGGCGGGCCGCTGCATCTCCGGAACGCACGAGGCCCACTCGTCCTACCGGGTGACGCCCACCTGCATGGCGACGGGCCAGGCCGCCGGTGCCTGCGCCGCCCTGGCCGCCCGCAGCGGCGAGCGGGTCCGGGATGTCGCTGTCGGTGCGGTCCAGCGCGAACTGCTCGGACAGGGCGCCCTGCTGCGCCCTCCGGGGTGAGGCGGCGACAACGCATCGCCGTACGCGAAAACCGGCAGAGCGCACTTGACGCTCCGCGCGTAACCGTATCACCTTCTCACGATTTGGGGTTAACACCGATGGCGCCGAGTCGTCCACGGGGAGGGATCGCCGTCTGCGGGTGCAGGATGCGGCGGTTCCCGGGCGGCTTGTGGAGCGTCGGGACCATGGGGGAAGGGAATGTTCGACTTCGGCATTCTGACACTGCCGATCATCGGCTTGGCGACCCTGCTGGGCTTTGGCATCTACAACGGCGCGGAAATCGTCGTGGAGCCGATCAAGGTTCCGCATGCGCTCGAGGATCAGGGGTTCAGTTCGGCGGTGGTCACGCGCCATCTGACCGACGAGGTGCGACGCGTCGGCCGCATCGCCGATTCTTCGATACGCACGGTGGATGTCGATTTTGAACAGGCCGACCGGTCGTTCAACGCGGTCACCGACTATTTCGACGTCACCCACCTCGTGGATGCGGTGCGGCAGACGGTGGGGCTGGTGCCCTACTATTTCAGCGGTGAGATGGTGTTGATCGGCAACGATGTCGAGTTCCGCGTGCGGGCCTACCCGTACCACGGTCTCGTCCGCGAATTCCGGCACCGGGCGCCGCTCGAAAAGGTGGACTCGACGATCATCGCCGCCTCGTTCGACATGCTGAAGGTGATCGACCCCTATCTGGCCGGTCTCTACACCCGGCGGACGGAAGAGCGGGAAGGCAGCAAGGATTTTCCCCGGACTTTCGCCGCCATCGAATACGCGGCCACCGCCACCGCCCCGTCTGACCAGCATTATGTCCACAACCTGTGGGCCCGAACGCTGCTGATGGCCGGCCGACCGGATGAAGCCATGCGCGTTGCCGACGCCGCCATCGCGTTGAAGCCGGACTTCGCCAACGCCTACTACTCCAAAGCCGTGATCCTGGCTTCGGTCGGACGGGCCGAGGAATCGCTGCCCTATTATGAGCGGGCGGTGAACCTGCGCAAGGAGCAGGGTGAGATTTGGGTCGATTATGCCAAGACGCTCGAAAGCATGGGGCGGCCCGACGAGGCGGTGGCCTTGATGCGCCGCGCCAATCTCGAAATTCCCCGTGATCCGGACGTGTACCATTATCTGGGAAAGATTTTGGTGAAGCAAGGCAAGCGCGACGAGGCGATCATGGTATTCCGCCAGGCGATGGCGCTCGCCGACCGGAACGACAAGTATTTCGAAGACTACCGGCAGGCGCTGCTGTCGGCCGGAGGAAAGCCGTGAGCGGCCGGTACGCCGCCGCGGCGGCCTGCATCCTTGCGCTGGTCGCCGCACCGGCCGCATGGGCCGCCGGCAAGATCAACAATGATCCCGAGTCACGCCGGCTGGCCACGGAGTGCCTGTTGAAAGCGGCCGAGAAGCTGCCGAAGATATCCGGTCTGTCCATCGTCGGCGATGCGCTGGACCAGCATGGCGACCTGTTCGTCGGCAGCTTTTTCGTCAACGCCGTTCACCGGCAGGTGTATTTCGATTTCCAGTGCCTTGCCGCCCAGGTCACCATCACCGATCTGCAAGGCAAGGCGACCTCCGCGAAGCGGATCGACAAGTTGTGGATGGATCTGCGCATTCCCTGACGGCGGCACGCCGGGGCCAAGCTCCCGGCTCGCCGTGCATGGCGGCGTTCCGGGGGCGGGCCCACGGATTGTATCCCGTTCCCCGGTCTCGCGGTGATCGTCGTTGACACGGACAGGGGACGGTTTCTTATATGCTTGGGATCGTCCCGCCGAATCATGGTGGACGACCGTCGTCCGATTGCGGGAGGCTACCTGAATGAAGCGCATCCTCATGGGTGCCGGGCTTGGCATGGTTGCGGCCCTGGCGCTGGCGGCACCGGCCAACGCCGCCAAGACCCTCGTCTACTGCTCCGAGGGGAGCCCCGAAAACTTCAACCCGTCGCTGAACACCACCGGCACCAGCCACGACGTTTCCCTCCCCGTCTACAACAACCTCGTGGAATTCGACCGCGGCACCACCAAGGTGATTCCCGCGCTGGCCGAATCCTGGACGGTGTCGGACGATGGTCTGGTCTACACCTTCGCGTTGCGCAAGGGTGTGAAGTTCCACGCGGTCGGGGATTTCAAGCCGACCCGTGACTTCACCGCGGACGACGTGATCTTCTCCTTCGAGCGGCAGTGGAAGAAGGAAAACCCCTTCCACAAGGTGTCGGGCGGCGCGTACGACTACTTCGCCGACATGTCGATGCCGGACCTGCTGAAGTCCATCGAGAAGGTGGACGACCACACCGTCCGCTTCACGCTGAACAAGGTCGAGGCGCCGTTCATCGCCAACCTCGCCATGCCCTTCGCGTCGATCATGTCGGCCGAATACGCCGACGCGATGCTGAAGAAGAACACACCGGAGAAGGTCGACCAGACCCCGGTCGGCACCGGCCCCTTCCAGTTCGTCGCCTACCAGAAGGACGCGGTCATCCGCTACAAGGCGTTCGAGCAGTATTGGGGCGGGCGGCAGCCGCTCGACAACCTGGTCTTCGCGATCACCCCGGACGCGGCCGTCCGCTACGCCAAGCTGAAGGCGGGCGAGTGTCACGTCGCCTCCTACCCGAATCCGGCCGACATCCCCGCGATGAAGAGCGACCCGGCCGTGACGGTGATGGAGCAGGAAGGGCTGAACGTCGGCTACGTCGCCTTCAACGTGTCCAAGAAGCCGTTCGACGACGTGCGCGTGCGCCGCGCCGTGAGCATGGCGGTGGACAAGAAGACCATCGTCGACGCGGTCTATCAGGGTGCCGGCAAGCCGGCGAAGAACCCGATCCCGCCCACCATGTGGTCCTACAACGACAAGGTCGAGGATTACCCCTACGACGTCGAGAAAGCCAAGAAGCTGCTGGCCGACGCCGGCCTCGCCAACGGCTTCGAGATCGACCTGTGGGCCATGCCGGTGCAGCGCCCCTACAACCCGAACGCCAAGCGGATGGCCGAGATGATCCAGGCCGATCTCGCCAAGGTCGGCATCAAGGCCACCATCAAGCAGTTCGAGTGGGGCGAGTACCGCAAGCGGCTGCAGGCCGGCGAGCACCAATTCGGCATGCTCGGCTGGACCGGCGACAACGGCGATCCCGACAACTTCCTCTACACGCTGCTCGGCTGCGAGGCCGCCCGCGTGGGCGGCAACAACATCGCCAAGTGGTGCAACGACGAGTTCAACGGCCTGATCACCGAAGCCAAGCGCACCACCGACCAGGCGGCGCGCACCAAGCTCTACGAGCAGGCGCAGGTGATCTTCAAGGAGGAGACTCCGTGGCTGCCGATGGCTCACTCGGTGGTCTACATGGCGTTGTCCCCGAAGGTCGTCGGCTACAAGATGGACCCGTTCGGTCTGCACCCGTTCGCCGGCGTGGACATGAAGCAGTAACCGGCGGCAACATTTCCTGGACAATTGCGGCAAGGGGGCGTAGGCCCCCTTGCTTCGTTTCGAAGATGGCCTTTCCCCGATGCTGCGCTTCATCCTGACGCGGGCCAGCCTGCTCATTCCCACCTTTCTCGGGGTGACGCTGCTGACCTTCCTTCTGATCCGGCTGGTGCCCGGCGACCCCATCGAGGTGCGCGTGGGCGAGCGCGGCATCTCGCCGGAGCGGCTGGCCCAGTTCCGGCACGAGCTGGGGTTGGACCAGCCTTTGTGGAAACAGTTCCTCGACTATATCGGCGGCGTGCTGTCGGGCGATCTCGGTACGTCGCTGGTGACGCACAACCCGGTGCTCCAGGAATTCCTGACGCTGTTTCCGGCGACGATCGAGCTTGCCTTCATGGCCATGCTGTTCGCCAGCGTCGTCGGGCTGCCGGCGGGCATCGTCGCCGCGGTCAAGCGCGGCTCGTGGTTCGACCATGGGGTGATGGGGCTGAGCCTGACCGGCTATTCCATGCCGATCTTCTGGTGGGGGCTGCTGCTGATCCTGCTGTTCTCGGTCAATCTGGGCTGGACGCCGGTGTCGGGGCGGCTCGACCTGCTCTATTACGTGGAGCCGGTGACCGGCTTCATGCTGATCGACACGCTGTTGGTGGGCGAATACGGCGCCTTCTGGTCGGCGCTGGAGCATCTGATCCTGCCCACGGTCGTGCTCGGAACCATCCCGCTGGCGGTGGTGGCGCGCATGACCCGCTCGGCCATGCTTGAGGTCCTGGGGGAGGACTACATCCGCACCGCGCGGGCGAAGGGGCTGAACAGCCGCCGCGTGGTCGGGCTGCACGCGCTGCGCAACGCGCTGATCCCGGTGGTGACCGTCATCGGCCTGCAGGTCGGCACGCTGCTGGGCGGGGCCATCCTGACGGAGACGATCTTTTCCTGGCCCGGGGTGGGCAAATGGTTGATCGAATCGATCAACCGCCGCGACTATCCCGCACTCCAGGGCGGCGTGCTGCTGATCGCCAGCACGGTGATGGCGGTCAACCTGCTGGTCGATCTGCTCTACGGGGTGCTGAATCCCCGCATCCGACACGCCCGGTGAGGTCCATATGACGACCGACGTTCAACCCGTCGCCTCCCGCCCGCCGCACCCTTTGGCCGAGACCTGGTACCATTTCCGCCAGAACCACGGCGCCGTGCTGGGGCTGGTGGTGATCACCGCCATCACCATTGTGGCGATCCTGGCCGACGTGATCGCGCCGCATTCCCCGATCGCCCAGTACCGCGACAGCATCCTGGCACCGCCGGTGTGGCATGATGCGGGGAGCTGGCGCTTCATCCTGGGCACCGACGACATCGGGCGCGACATGCTGTCCCGCCTGATCCACGGCGCCCGCCTGTCGATGATGATCGGCGTCATCGTCGTGACCCTGTCGCTGGCGGTGGGGTTGGGGCTGGGGATGGTCGCCGGCTTCTTCGGCGGCATCACCGACGTGCTGGTGATGCGCTTCATGGACATCCTGCTGTCGCTGCCCAGCCTGCTGCTGGCCGTGGTGGTCGCGGCGATCCTGGGGCCGGGGCTGTTCAACGCCATGCTGGCCGTGTCGGTGGTTGTGGTGCCGCATTACGCCCGCCTGACCCGGGCGGCTGTCATGGCCGAGATGTCGAAGGACTATGTCATCGCCTCACGGGTGGCCGGGGCGGGGCCGCTGCGGCTGATGCTGGTGGTGGTGCTGCCGAACTGCGCGGCCCCGCTGATCGTGCAGGCCACGCTGGGCTTTTCCACCGCCATCCTGGACGCGGCCGCGCTCGGCTTCCTGGGCCTCGGTGCGCAGCCGCCGACGCCGGAATGGGGCACCATGCTGGCGTCGTCCCTGCAATTCCTGCAACGCGCGCCGTGGGTCGTGACCTGGCCCGGCGTGGCGATCCTGGTCACCGTGCTCGCCTTCAACCTGCTGGGTGACGGCCTGCGCGATGCCCTGGACCCGAAGCTGAAGCGCTGAACCATGCCGCTGCTCGATATCCAGAACCTCTCCGTCGCCTTTTCCACCCGTGCCGGCACCTTCCGGGCCGTGGACGGCATCGACCTGCAGGTCGATGAGGGGGAGGTGGTCGGCATCGTCGGCGAGTCCGGGTCGGGCAAGTCGGTGACCTCGCTGGCGGTGATGGGGCTGATCCCGTCCGCCGGGACGGTCATTGCCGACCGCATGAGCTTCGCGGGGACCGACCTGCGCACGCTCAGCCGGTCGCAACGGCGGCGGATCACCGGCAAGGACGTCGCCATGGTGTTCCAGGAACCCATGACGAGCCTGAACCCCTGCTTCACCGTCGGCTTCCAGATCGGCGAATCGCTGAAGGTGCACGAGGGGCTGTCGGGCCGGGCGCTCCGCCACCGCACCATCGAGCTGCTGGAGCAGGTCGGCATCCCCGCCCCGGAAAGCCGGCTGTCGGCCTTTCCGCACCAGCTCTCGGGCGGCATGAACCAGCGGGTGATGATCGCCATCGCGATCGCCTGCAACCCGCGCCTGCTGATCGCCGATGAGCCGACGACGGCGCTGGACGTGACCATCCAGAAGCAGATCCTGGACCTGCTGGTCGGGCTCCAGCGCGACCGTGGCATGGCGCTGATCCTGATCACCCACGACATGGGCGTGGTGGCGGAGACGGCGCACCGCGTGGTCGTCATGTACGCCGGGCAGGTGGCGGAGACTCGCTCCGCGACCGAGCTGTTCGAGCGGCCGCGCCATCCCTACACCGGCGCGCTGCTCGACGCGCTGCCGGAGCGGGCGCTGGGCCGCCGTCG
Source organism: Azospirillum oleiclasticum (assembly GCF_013423485.1). GTDB lineage: Bacteria > Pseudomonadota > Alphaproteobacteria > Azospirillales > Azospirillaceae > Azospirillum > Azospirillum oleiclasticum. The sequence goes on along the minus strand of NZ_JABFFR010000003.1, from coordinate 527,750 downwards.
GCTGCCGACCATCCCCGGCGTGGTTCCCGGCATCGCCGATCGGCCGCAGGGCTGCCTGTTCAACCCGCGCTGCCCGCGAGCGCAGGACCGTTGCCGCGCCGAGCGGCCGGCGCTGCTCGCCGACGACGCGGGGCGCGCCCGCTGCTTCTATCCGCTCAATTCCCAGTCGGAGGTGACGGCGTGACCGCGTCCCAGCCGATCGTTCTCCAGGCCGACCAGCTCCGCAAGCATTACGGGGTGGCGCGCGGCCTGTTCAAGCCGCAGGCGACCGTGCGGGCGCTGGACGGCGTGTCCTTCGCGCTGCCGGCCGGCAGGACGCTGGCCGTGGTCGGCGAGTCCGGCTGCGGCAAGTCCACCCTGGCCCGCGCCGTCACGCTGATCGAGCCGCCCACCGACGGGCGTCTGCTCTACGACGGCCGCGATGTGTCCGGCCACACGGCGGCCGAGCTGAAGAGCCTGCGGCGCACCGTGCAGATGGTGTTCCAGAACCCCTACGGATCGCTGAACCCGCGCAAGACGGTGGGCTCCATCCTGGCCGAGCCGCTGGTCATCAACACCCCCATGGGCAAGGCCGAGCGGCGGGACCGGGCCTTGCAGATGATGGCGAAGGTGGGGCTGCGTCCCGACCAGATCGACCGCTACCCGCACATGTTCTCCGGCGGCCAGCGCCAGCGCATCGCCATCGCCCGTGCGCTGATGCTGAACCCGCGGGTCGTGGTGGCGGACGAGCCGGTGTCGGCGCTCGACGTGTCGATCCAGGCTCAGGTGCTGAACCTGTTGATGGACCTGCAGGAGGAGCTGGAGCTCGCCTACCTCTTCATCTCCCACGATTTGAGCGTGGTCCGGCACATCGCCGACGCGGTGATGGTGATGTATCTCGGCCGGCCGGTGGAGCATGGGCCGAAGGACGTGGTGTTCAGCCGGCCGCGGCACCCCTACACCCGCATCCTGATGGCCGCCACGCCGCGCGTGAACCCGGAGCTGCGGGGTGAGCGGGTGACGCCGAAGGGCGAGCTGCCGTCGCCCCTGAACCCGCCGCCCGGCTGCCACTTCCACCGGCGCTGCCCGCACGCCACCGACCGCTGCTCGGCGGAGGTCCCGGCGCTCCGGGACGTCGATGGGCGGCTGGTCGCCTGCCACTACGCCGAACAGATGGCCTGAGCCTCCGCGCGGACGGCATCGACGAGGGGCGCGAGGTCGAACACACGCTCCCCTTCCGAGCCGATGGGCAGCAGCGGCAGGATGACGCCCACCGCCGGCCGCAGGCCACGGCCCAGGGCGTCGGCCGGAACGCCGCGGCGGTGGATGGCCCAGGCGGCGGTTGCCGCCTCGATCGTCACGACGGTCCAGGCCGCCTCGATCATCCGGTCGGTTTCCGCGACCGCTTGCGGCGCCATGCCGGCGATGTCCTCCACCCCGTCGCAGACCTGCCCGCGGTATTGCGGGGTGGCGGGCGTGGCCGCCATGCGGGCGGTCGCCAGGGCGGCGGCCAGGATGTGGCCGAGGTTGAGGAACTGCACGCCGCCGGCCGCCCCGTTCTCGTCGGCAAGGCCGGTGGGCAGGCCGCTGAAGGCCGGCCAGTGCAGCTTGTGCATGCGCTCCCCCGACGCGTCCAGCGCCTTGGCGGCGGCCAGCCGCAGCGTGTCGAGCGCCAGGGCGGGCAGGGTGCTTTCCATGGCCCCGTGCGAGACGGGGCGCCCAGCCTCGAGGTCGATCAGCGGGTTGTCCACCGCTGCGTTCAGCTCGACCGACCAGATTCCGCAGGCCCAGTCCAGCGCGGCGTGCAGAGCGCCGTTGACCAGCGGTGTGCAGCGCAGGCTCAGCGGGTCCTGGAGGAAGCGCGGCTCTCCAGCCTCCCAGAGGCGGCTGCCGTCGAGCAGGGCGCGCAGCCGGCAGGCCGCGGCGATGTGGCCGGGCTGGGGGTGGGCGCGTTCGATCGGCTCGCTCCAGGCGCCGGGGTTGCCGCGGAAGCCTTCCAGGGTCAGCGCCGCGGCGAGATCGAGGCCGGCGAGCAGGCTGCGCATGGCGTCCAGCGCCAGGGCCCCCTGCGCCAACGTCAGCGCGTTGCTGTTCATCAGCGACAGCGCCTCCTTGGCAGCCAGCCCGCCCAGCGCCTCCATCACGGGAACGGCGAGCTGCGACAGCGCCACGATGTCGGACGCGCCGATGGAGCTGCCGAGCCGCACCGGCGGCAGGTCGCCGCGGTTCAGCCGGTCGAGCAGCGCCTCCGCCAGCACCCGCCGCACCCCCGACCGGCCGGTGGCGAACAGGTTGAGCTGGAGGATGCAGGCGGCGCGCACCAGCTCCGGCGGCGCCTCGGGACCAGGAGCGCGGGTGGCGTGGGCGGTGATCAGGCGGCGGTTGAAATCGGCCAGCGCCGCGGCCCCGACGGCGAAGTCCTTCTGCGACCCGACCCCGGTCGTGATGCCGTAGGCGGGAACGCCATCGGCCAACATGGCGTCGACCACCGCGCGGCCGGCGTCGATGCGCGCCCAGGCATCGGGGGCGAGGGCGACCGGTGCCGGGCGGCGTGCCGACGCGACCAGCGCGTCGAGGGTGAGGGACTGGCCGTCCAGCATCAGGGGGGCGGTCATCGGTGGCTCCGGGTCGTTTGACGGCGAAGCATCGCCATGGCGCCGGGATGCCGGTCAAGGCCCTCTTGAACGCGGCGCGCCATTAACCATTTGGAACATCGTGGCGACGGAGGGCGGCGCGGACAACGCGGGCCCGGGACGGCGCCAACCCGCGCCGATGACGGGCGGGTGACCATAACGGAGTGCCGCATGGACTTCGAGAATTTCACCGAGCGCGCCCGGAGTGCGCTCCAGGCTGCGCAGATGGCCGCCCTGGCCGGTCGGCACCAGCAGCTTCTCCCCGAACACCTCGTCAAGGCGCTGATCGACGATGGCGACGGCATGGCCCGCCGCATCCTGCGCGACGCCGGTGGTGATCCGGACCTGCTGAAGACCGCGGCCGAGGAGTCGCTGAAGCGGCTTCCCGCCGTGCTCGGCAACGGCCCGCACCCCGTCTACATGTCGCCACAGCTCGCGAGCGTCCTGCAGACCGCCGCGGAATCCGCGCGCGGGGCCGGTGACCGCTTCGTCACCGCTGAACGGCTGCTGGAATCGCTGGTCAAGCAGGCCGGGCCGATGCGCGCGCTCTTCGCCCGCGCCGGGGTCAACCCGGAGGGTGTGGCGCTGGCGGTGGAACAGCTCCGCAAGGGCCGCAAGGCCGATGCGGCCTCGGCCGAGCAGGGCTGGGAGGCGCTGAAGAAGTACGCCCGCGACCTGACCGAGGAGGCGTTGCAGGGCCGTCTCGATCCCGTGATCGGGCGCGACGACGAGATCCGGCGCACCATCCAGGTGCTGGCGCGGCGCACCAAGAACAACCCCGTCCTGATCGGCGAGCCCGGCGTCGGCAAGACCGCGGTGGTCGAAGGTCTGGCCCAGCGGCTGGCCGCCGGTGACGTGCCGGAGGGGCTGAAGGATCGGCGGGTGCTGGCGCTCGACCTGACCTCCCTGCTGGCCGGGGCCAAGTTCCGCGGCGAGTTCGAGGAGCGGTTGAAGTCCGTGCTGGCGGAGGTTCAGGCGTCGGAGGGGCGGATCATCCTGTTCATCGACGAGCTGCACACGCTGGTCGGCGCCGGCCGCACCGACGGGGCGATGGACGCCTCCAACATGCTGAAGCCGGCGCTCGCTCGCGGCGAGCTGCGCTGCGTCGGCGCCACCACGCCCGACGAGTACCGCCGCTACATCGAGAAGGACGCGGCCCTCGCCCGGCGCTTCCAGCCGGTGAACGTGGACGAGCCGTCGGTGGACGACGCCGTGTCGATCCTGCGCGGCATCAAGGGCAAGTACGAGGTGCACCACGGCGTGCGCATCACCGACGCCGCGGTTGTCTCGGCCGTGCAGCTCTCGCACCGCTACATCGGCGACCGGCGTCTGCCCGACAAGGCGATTGATCTGGTGGACGAGGCGTCTTCGCGCCTGCGGCTGGCGATCGACAGCAAGCCGGAGGAGCTGGACGCGGTCAACCGGCGCGTCGCCCAGCTCAAGATCGAACGGGAGGCGCTGAAGGCCGAGCCCGACGCCGCCAGCCAGGACCGGCTGCATAAGCTGGAGGACGAGCTGGTCGAGGTCGAGGCGAAGCTGGCGTCGATGGAGGAGGTGTGGCGCAACTCCCAGTCCCGGCGCAGCACCGGCCGCCAGCTCAAGGAGGAGCTGGACCAGGCGCGCACCAAGCTGGAGCAGGCGCAGCGCGAGGGTGCCTGGGCACGGGCCGGTGAGCTGGCCTATGGCGTGATCCCCGACCTGGAGCGGCGTCTGGCCGAGGCCGAGGCGCGCGCCACCACCGAGCGGGAGGAGGTGACCGCGCGCGACATCGCGGCCGTCGTCACCCGCTGGACCGGCATCCCGGTGGACCGGATGCTGGAGGGCGAGCGCGAGCGGCTGAAGGGCATGGAGGACAAGCTGGGCGAGCGCGTCGTCGGCCAGCGCGACGCGGTGCGCGCGGTGTCGAAGGCGGTGCGGCGGGCGCGGGCGGGTCTGAAGGATCCGAACCGGCCGACCGGCTCCTTCCTGTTCCTGGGGCCGACCGGCGTGGGCAAGACGGAGCTGGCGAAGGCGCTGGCATCCTTCCTGTTCGACGACGAGAACGCCATCACCCGGCTCGACATGTCGGAGTACATGGAGAAGCACACGGTCAGCCGCATGATCGGCTCGCCCCCGGGCTATGTCGGTTACGACGACGGCGGCTCGCTGGCCGAGAAGATCCGGCGCCGGCCCTATCAGGTCGTGCTGCTGGACGAGGTGGAGAAGGCCCACCCCGACGTGCTGAACGTGCTGCTCCAGGCGCTCGATGACGGGCGGCTTACGGACGGGCAGGGCCGCACCGCGGACTTCCGCAACGCGATCCTGATCATGACGTCGAACCTCGGTGCCGACGCGCTGTCGGCGCTGGGCGAGAACGAGTCCATGGACGCCGCGCGGATGGAGGTGATGGACGCCGTGCGCAAGGCCTTCCGGCCGGAGTTCCTGAACCGGCTGGACGACGTGCTGATCTTCCGCCGGCTGGGACGCGAGCAGATGGCCCGGATCGTCGATATCCAGCTCGCCCGCGTCAACGAGCGGCTGGCCGAGCGTGGCCTGACGTTGGTGGCCGACGAGGCGGCGAAGGAGCGGCTGGCCGATTTCGGCTGGGATCCGGCCTTCGGTGCCCGCCCGCTGAAGCGGTCGATCCAGAGCCTCGTCGAGGATCCGATCGCCGAGCGGCTGGTGGACGGCGACATCACCGACCGCACCACGCTGGTGCTGACGGTGGAGGATGGCCGTCTGACGCTGGACGGCGTGCCGGTGGAGGACGACCGCAGCGCCGGCTTCAAGGCGCCGGAGCGTCCGCAGCTCGGCTTCGCCCTGCCGGCGCGGACCGCGGCGTCGGTCCACTGACGGAACGGGCCGGGGGCACACCCCCCGGCCCGTCATCGGGTCGTCACGCGGCCAGTTCGTTCACGTTCTGGAACAGGGCCGCCAACGTCGCGCCGCCCAGCCGGCTCGACAGAGCCGATGTCGAGGTCATCGACTGGGTTGCGGCGGCCCGTTCCTGCGCGGAGACGGTGCCGTCCTCGTTGGTGTCCAGCGGGTCATAGCTGCTGGACCCGGACGACCCGCTCACCTGGCCGCCGCCACCCGACGGGGGCGCCGACGAGGAGATGGCGGAGCTCAGCTCGTCGGTGGTGACGGAGCCGTCCTCGTCACTGTCGAGGCTGGAGAAGAGCGACGACGCGTCGGTCGACTCGTTCCCGGACTGGGACAGGGCCGCGGTCAGCTCGTCCTCGCTGAGGGAGCCGTCCTCGTCACTGTCGAAGTTCGACATCAGGTCGGACGCAAGCTCGTCCGCGCTGGCCATGGGCGGAGGCGGCGGGGGCGGTGCCGCCGACTCCAACGCCGAACTCAGCTCCTCGGTGGTGACGGAGCCATCCTCATCGCTGTCCAGGCTGGCGAACAGCTCGGAGGCATCGGTGCTGTCATCGCCGGATTCCGACAGCGCCGACGTCAGCTCATCCTCGCTGATCGTCCCGTTCTCGTCGCTGTCGAGGCTGGACATCAGGTCGGACGCCATTTGCTCCGTGTCCGGCGGCGGGGGTGGCGGCCTGCCGGACCCGAACGATCCGACCGTATCCGTGCCGGACGAGCCGGTCGCCGTCTCCTCCTGCGCCGACAGCAGCGCCGACGCGCTGCTGTAGTCGAAGCGGCTGGCGAAGGACGAGAATTCCGACTTGCCGACGGTCCCGCTGCTGTCGCTGTCTACAGTGGAGAACAGCTCCTGAGCCAGCGACGATCCCGAGGACCCGCTCCCAGACACCGACGCGGTGGAGGATTTCTGAAGGAGCTGGAGGATGGACGCCGCCCCGCCGCTCCCGTATTGACCGATTCCGGACACCATGACCGCCACTCCCGCTCCAGGAACGGCGAATGGGCCGCCGCATCCCGCTCCTTGATACGGGGAGCGGGTTGCGGCTCCAGCGCCTGCTGTGTCTAATTTCCGGAGGCTTCCAGCAGCGGGCGGGCGGCATCGAGTTTCGACCGGCACTCGTCCATGCGGCCGGCCTGCGCATCCTGGCGGGCTTCGTTCAGAAGGGCTTCGGCCTGGATGCGGCGCGCGCTGGCCTGGGCGGCGGTGTCGACCGGTGCCGGGGCGGTCGAACCGGCGCTGCCCTCCGTCGTCTCCGGCCGGTTGACGGCCTCGGCCTGCTCTAGCCTGTCCATCACGCCGACGCCGAGCGATTCCTTGGTGGCGGGAGCGCTGGGCGTGGTGGGATCGCCACCCTCGGCGGCAGCAAGCGCGATGTTGTGGCGCTGGGCCAGGGCGGACACGGCATCGCCGCAGCCCTGCTGTGCCAGCGCCGGGGACTGTGCCGCGAGCAGCAGCCCCGCCCCGATCAGACACGCGACGGCTCTCATGGTTCGTTCCTCCGGGTGGCGGTGTTGCGGGAGAAGAGACCGAAACGGTTGGTGCGGCGCCATTCGGCCCAGCGGCGCTGGCCGCGGATCATCAGGCCAGCGACCGGCCGCTTCAGGAACGGCACGTCGAGCGCCACGAGGGCGACACCCAGCGGCAGCATCCAAAGGCCCAACACGGGCATGAAGCTGAACACGCCACCCAGCATCAGAAGGACGGCGATCGGGATGCGGACCCAGCGGGCCGACGGCTCGCGCAGCCAGTGGACGACTCGCGCGGCCCGATACGGCATCTCGCGTTCCAGCCGGTCGAAGCTGCGGTCGAGGCGGCGGTCGTCGGCGTCGGTGAGGCCGGGTTCACTCGGTACGGGTCCCATGGATGGAGAACGCGCCGCAGGGTACGGCCGTTCCGCGGGTCTGTCCTGCAACCGGGCTGTCAAACGCTTGCAACCTTTCTCTGTTACCGAAGCGCCATCCGACAACGGCACTTTGGTCTGTCATGCGCCGCACGCGTTCGAGCTACCCGTCACCCTCCGTCTACCGCGCCGTCCTGGTGCTCCGTCGCGCCGGCCGGCGGGTGGAGAGTTACGACCGCGACCGCCGCCTGCACGTCGTCGACAACGCCATCATGGACGAGCCCATGCTGGTGGCGCGGGCCGGCCAGAGCACCCCGGCGGCCACCCGGCGCCGTTGACGGTCAGACGCGCAGCTTGCGCCTGATGCGGTTCAGTAAGACCGACGGCGACCAGGGGGAGGGCGGCTGCACGATCCGCCCGGCTTCCTCGATCACCGCCGAAGGCAGGTCGAGATCGGCGGCGCGGGCGTTGGCGGCCACCTGCTCCGGCCGCGTGGCGCCGACGATGGCCGCGGCGACGTTGGGTTGCCGCAGCACCCAGGCCAGCGCCAGTTGGGCGGCGGTGCAGCCGTTGGCTTCGGCCAGCGCGCGCAGCCGCTGCACGGCCTCCAGCGTTGACCGCGACAGCCACTCGCGCCTCAGATAGGCGCCCATCGCCGGGTCGGCGGCGCGGCTGTCCTTCGGGGGCACCGCGCCCGGCGGGTATTTGCCGGTCAGCACCCCCTGCGCCAGCGGTGACCAGACGATCTGCGCGATGCCGTTGGCGGCGCAGAGCGGGATGACCTCCCGCTCCGGCTCGCGCCAAAGCAGGGAGTATTGCGGCTGGCTCGACACGAACTTGGTCACGCCGGGCAGGGCGAGGGCGGCGCGGATGCGGTCGGCCGGCCATTCGGAGAAGCCGATCCAGCGCGCCTTGCCCTGGCGCACCACCTCGGTCAGCGCCTCCATCGTCTCCTCCAGCGGGGTGTCCGCGTCGTAGCGGTGGCACTGGTAGAGGTCGATGTGGTCGGTGCGCAGGCGGGCGAGCGAGGCGTCGATCTGCTTGAACACCTGCGCCCGCGACAGGCCTCGGTCGGTGTCGCTCATCGGGAAATACAGCTTGGTCGCCAGCACGTAGCTGTCGCGCGGCACGCCGGCCAGCGCCTCGCCCAGCAGCGATTCCGACGCACCGCGGCCGTACACGTTGGCGGTGTCGATCAGGGTGATGCCCTGGTCCAACGCCTCGCGCACGCAGGCGATGCTGCGGCTCTTCTCCACGCCGCCGGAATAGGTCAGCCAGGAGCCGAGCGCGATGGTCGATACGGTCAGGTCGCTCGAACCGAGCGGACGGTAGCGCATGGACGGAACTCCGCATCGACAGGGTTCAGGTGACGATGGGGTGCGTACGGCTCGCGGGCAACCCGCCCTTCCGGTTACCGCATTTGGCCGGCGACCGTGGCCGCGCGGTGCCGTAGGATGAGGGCGAGAGATGGGCACGCAGGGTGCCATGCACAGGAGAGGCCGAGATGACCGACGCCGGCAAACTCGCCCGGTTGCGGGAAAAATACGGGGACGCCTCCGGGGGCGACATCTACGACCCGGCGTTCCGCGCGGTGGCGGAGAAGCAGTTCATGGGCGAGCGCCGGAAATGGCCCTTCGCCGGGGTCGCCACCTTCGCCGGCGCCCCGCACCGGCCGGACGCGCCGGAGCTCCCGGATTTCGGCGGGCTCGACGTCGCGCTGATCGGCGTGCCGATGGATCTGGGCGTGACCAACCGCGCCGGTTCCCGTCTGGGGCCACGCGCCGTACGCGCGGTGGAGCGGATCGGGCCGTACGAGCATGCGCTGAAGGTGGCACCCATGGACGGCCTGTCGGTGGCCGACGTGGGCGACGTGCCGTTCCGCAGCCGCTACAGCCTGGAATCCTGCCACGAGGATCTGGTCGGGTATTACACGAAGGTGGTGGCGGCCGGGGTGATCCCGCTGTCGGTCGGCGGCGACCACTCCATCAGCCAGTCGATCCTACGAGCCGTGGGCGCCGCCCGGCCGGTCGGCATGATCCACATCGACGCCCACTGCGACACCTCCGGTCCCTACGAGGGATCGAAGTTCCATCATGGCGGGCCGTTCCGGCAGGCGGTGCTGGACGGCGTGCTGGACCCGGAGCGCACCATCCAGATCGGCATCCGCGGTGCCGCCGAGTATCTGTGGGAGTTCTCCTACGACAGCGGCATGACGGTGATCCACGCCGAGACGGCCGCCGAGATGGGCATGTCCGCGGTGATCGAGGCGGCGCGGCGCAAGGTCGGGGACGGGCCGGTGTACGTCTCCTTCGACATCGACAGCGTCGATCCCGGCTTCGCCCCCGGCACCGGCACACCGGAGGTCGGTGGGCTGACCCCGCGGGAAGTGCTCCAGCTCCTGCGCGGGCTCGCCGGCATCGACATCGTCGGCGGCGACGTGGTGGAGGTGGCGCCGCAGTACGACGCCACCAGCAACACCGCCCATGTGGCGGCGCAGGTGCTGTTCACCCTTCTGTCGCTGGTGGCGCTGCGCGGCAAACGTTAGTCCGACGCGGGGGTGCTGGGTCGTTGTTGTTACCGCCGCTGCGGCAGGCTGCGGCGGAACAGCCAGCCCAGCACCGCCAGCCCGACGCCGCAGGCGGCGAACAGCGGCGGGTAGCCCAGCGATTCCACCACATGGCCACCGGCCCACACCCCGGTCCCCTGGCCGAGGAACAGGGCGGACGCGAAGATCGACATGCCGATGCCGCGGGCCTGCGGCGACATCTGGGTCGCCAGCGTCTGCAACGTGTTGTGCATGAGGTAATAGCCGAGCCCCAGCGCCGCGAAGACCGGGATGAAGCTCCACACCACCGGCGTCAGCGCCGACCAGAGATAGGCGGCGAGCATGACGAAGCCCCCGCCCACCATCATGCCGCGCTGCCCCAGCGTCGCCACCACGCGCGGCGCCTGAGCGGCGTAGGCGAGCGCTCCCAGCCCGAAGGCGGCCAGCATGGCGCCGATGGTGTCGTAGCCAAGCCCGTATTCCTGCCGCAGGAACGCGCCGAAATAGGTCAGGCCGGCGAAGAACAGCACGCCTTCCACATAGACGGCGCCCACCACGCGCCGCACATGCGGGGTGCGCGCCAACGCCATGTAGGTGCCGACGATGGCGGGCAAACTCAGCACCGTACGTGTGGGCGGGACGCGTGTGGCGCGCAGGTCGACCCACAGCAGCAGCGCCACGGCGAGCTGGACCACCCCCAGCGCCACGAAGGTGTTCCGCCAGCCGATGTGTTCTCCGAGGATGCCGCCCAGCGTCTGCCCGGCCAGGATGCCCAGCATCTGCCCGGCGAGGAAACGCCCGAGCACGCCCTGCCGCTGCTCGTACGGAACGGTGTCGCCGAGATGCGCCATGCAGAGCGGCACGATGGCGCCGGCCGCCGCCCCGCCCAGCAGGCGGAAGAGGCCCAGCGCACCGACGTCCGGAGCCAGCGACGCGGCGACGCTGAACACCGAGCACAGCACGCACGAGATGAGGATCACCAACACCTTGCCGAGCCGGTCGCCGACCGGCCCGTACACCACCTGCGACAAGCCGTAGGCAAAGGTGAATCCGGTGCCGACGACCGACGCGTCGGACACGCTGACCCCGAACTGGTCGCAGATCTGCGGGATCAGCGGATCGGCCAGCCGCAGCGACGCGCCCGACGTGAAGGCCGCGGCGGCGAGGCAGACGATGGTCCGGACGGGGATCGCGGGCGACGCGGCGGCGGTGGAACTCATACGGAGGACTGGACCACCGCCGCCGCCGCACTGTCAACGCGGCGACAGTCCCGGTTGCGGAATGTGCGCCATGCGCATGTCGTCAGACGACGGTCAGTCCCTCGCGCGCCAGCACCCGCTGCACGGCGGGGCGCGCCAGCATGCGCTGCCTGTGGGCGTTGAGGTTGGTCAGCTCGTCGATGGGCAGGTCGATTCGCTGCGGCCAGCTCCCCATTACAAAGACATACGGGTCGCAGACGGTGTACGCGTCACCCATCGCCCAGGTCTTGCCGGCCAACTGGGCATCGAGGTCGCGCAGGTTCGCCAGGAAGTTCTTGCGCCCGGTGGCAATCAGCTCCGGAAACACCGCCTTGTCCTCGGCGAAGCGTTCGGGCCTGCGGATGTGGGTGTAGGACGGATGCACGGTGCTGGAGATGAAGCCGATCAGCGACGCGCAGCGCGCCCGCTGCACCGCATCGGCGGGGAGCAGGCCGGCGTCGGGAAAATGATCGGCGATGAAGGGGAGAATGGCGGAATTTTCCGTCAGCACCACGTCGCCGACCTTCAGCGCCGGCACGCGCCCGCGCGGGTTGACGGCCAGATACTCGGCGGAACGTTGTTCGTCCTTGGCGAAGGCGAGCGAGCGCTCCTCGTAAGCGGCACCCGTTTCCTCCAGGGCGATGTGGGAGGCCAGCGAACAGGCCCACGGCGAATAGAAGAAGGTCAGCATCCTGGGTGTCTCTTCCCTTGTGTTTCCCGGCCATTTGCCTTTTTGGCGGTGCCGGCTGAATCAGCCTAAGGCACCGCTGCCGGTCACGGGAAGGCCGTCAGGCGGGTTCCAGCCGCAGGACTGACCCGCCGGATTCGTCGGTGGTGACGTACAGGAAGCCGTCGGGGCCCTGGCGGACGTCGCGGATGCGCTTGCCGACCTCGTCCAGGAAGCGCTCCTCCTTGAGGACGGTGGTGCCGTCCAGCTCCAGCCGCACGAGCTGGCTGAAACGAAGCGAACCGATGAACAGGTTGCCGCGCCACGCCGGGTAGCGGTCGCTGGTGCAGAAGGCCATGCCGCTGGGCGCGATCGACGGGTCCCACCAGTGGATGGGCTGCTCCAGGCCGGGCTTGGACGTGCCTTCGCCGATGCGCGCACCGGAATAGTCCATGCCGTAGGTGATGACCGGCCAGCCGTAATTGCGCCCGGCCTCCGGCACGTTGATCTCGTCGCCGCCGCGGGCGCCATGCTCGTGCAGCCAGAGGCGGCCGGTGGTCGGGTGCAGGGCCGCACCCTGTATGTTGCGGTGGCCGTAGGACCAGATCTCCGGCCGCGCGTCGTTGCGGCCGACGAAGGGGTTGTCGGGCGGAATCGAGCCGTCGGGGCGGATGCGGATCACCTTGCCCTGGTGCATCGACAGCTCCTGCGCCCGCGCCATCTGGCCGCGGTCGCCGGTGGTGATGAACAGGGTGCCGTCCGGCGCGAAGACGAGGCGGGAGCCGAAATGATGCCCGGTGCCCAGCTTCGGCGTCTGGCGGAAGATCACCTGCACGTCGCTAAGCCCGTCCTCCCCCAGCCGGCCGCGCGCCGCCGTGGTGCCGGATCCGCCCTGGCCGGGCTCGGAATAGGTGAGATAGACCAGCCGGTTGTCCGCGAAGCGCGGATCGAGTGCCACGTCGAGCAGGCCGCCCTGTCCACGCGCCACCACTTCGGGCACGCCGCGGATGGCGGCGGACAGCTTGCCATCGGGGAGGATCCGGCGCAGGCGCCCCTCGCGCTCGGTCACCAGCATCGAGCCGTCGGGCAGGAAGGCGAGGCCCCAGGGATAGTCCAGCCCGTCGGCAACCTCGACCACCTTGAGGCGCATCTTCTCGGTCCGCGCGCTCTGCGCGTGGGAGGCGCCGGGACGCAGCACGACGGCCGCGGCGATGGCGCCCGCGGTGCCGGCGAGCATCTGGCGGCGGGTGGCGGTTCGGGGTGTGGTCATGTCTGGCCTCCTTCCTGCGACGCCCTGTCCAGATTGCGCTGAGCAGCCTCCGGTGCAAGGCGCCCCATCCGTTCGGGGTAGACGGTCGCCGTCTCACCGAACCCGAGCGTGCGGAAGGCGTGTTCCGGCAGCCCGGCCGCGGCACGGGCGGCGTGCAGACCCTCCACCGGCGCGTCGATCGCCTCCGGGGTCAGGCGGAACACGCCGTAATGCATGGCGAAGGCCACGGTCGGGGAGAGGTCGCGGTGGGCCTGCACGGCGTCCGCCGGGTCCATGTGCTGCGGCTCCATGAACCAGCGGGGAAGGAAGGCGCCGATGGGCAGCAGCGCCACATCGATCCGGGGGAAGCGTTCGCCGATTTGCTGGAAATGCGGGCCGTAGCCGCTGTCGCCGCAGAAATAGACGGTGGCGGACGGCCCCTCCACCACGAAGCCGCCCCACAGCGCCTCGTTGCGGCGGAACGGCATGCGGGAGGTCCAGTGCTGCGCCGGCACGAAGGTGACGCGCACACCACCCGGCAGCTCCGCCGCCTCCCACCAATCCAGCTCGTCGATGTGGCGCAGGCCGCAGCGGTCGAGCAGCGTCCCCTGGTTCAACCCCGTTACCGCCCGTGGCGCGAAGCGGCGGGCGAGGGAGCGCAGGGATGGGACGTCGGCGTGATCGAAGTGACCGTGGCTGAGCAGAACCGCGTCCAGCTTGGGCAGATCCTCCAACCGGACACCGGGCGGCCGTGCGCGCGATGGTCCGTAGAAGCTGAACGGGCTGGCGCGGCGCGAGAAGACCGGATCGGTGATGAGGGAGAGGCCGTCGAGCTGGATCAGGAAGGTGGCGTGGCCGATGTGCGTCACCGCCACGCCGCCCGGCGCGGGCGGTCGCGGTGTGGGGTGGGACGGGTCGCGGATGTCCATCGGCCATTCCGGCCATTCCGCCCGCCAGAAGCAGCGGACGACCTCCAGGACGCTCTTGTCGGTCGACCGGTGCGGGTTGAAGAAGCGTCGGCCGTCGCAATGGTCGGAGTGCGGAAAGCGGGGCGGTCTGGGCACGGCGTCAACCCTGTTGCGGATCGGTTCGGAAGGCGCGCGTGGGGATTGCGACCGTTCGGCGGGTCGGCCGGCGGTCATGGCTCCTCCTCGTGCCGCCTTCATCTGGGCGTGGCGCGGCGCGGGTCAACCGTCCGGCCTTCAAGCGGTTGCCCGTCAATGGGCGTGACGTGGCGGGGATCGGTCGCTATATAGTCGGCATGCGGTTCCCGGCACGGGTGCCGGGCGTGCCGGCGGATTCTCAGGCGATGCCCCTTTCATGAGCCGTCATCTGCGCCTCGGCGTGAACATCGACCATGTGGCGACCGTCCGGAACGCCCGCGGCGGTCCCCACCCGGACCCGCTGCGCGCGGCGAAGCTGGCCGCCCAGGCCGGGGCCGACGGCATCACCGCCCATCTGCGGGAAGACCGCCGCCACATCCGCGACGAGGACATCGCGCGCCTCGCCACCGGCATCGACTTGCCGCTGAACCTGGAGATGGCGGCGACGGAGGAGATGCTGGCCATCGCCCTGCGCCACCGCCCGCACGCCGCCTGCATCGTGCCGGAAAAGCGGACGGAGGTGACGACCGAGGGCGGTCTGGACGCCGTCGGCGGCTTCGCGCATCTGGAGCGCTTCGCGCAGGAGCTGGGTGCCGCCGGCATCCGCGTGTCGCTGTTCGTCGATCCCGAGCCGGCCCAGCTCGACGCCGCCAGGGCGCTGGGCGCGCCGGTGGTGGAACTGCACACCGGCGCCTATTGCGAGGCGGAGGGTGCCGCCCGTGAGGCCGAGCTGGAGCGCATCGTGCGCGCCGCCGCCCACGCCGAGGCGATCGGTCTGGAATGCCACGCCGGCCACGGGCTGAGCTACGAGACGGTCGGGCCGGTGGCGGCCATTCCCACCATCGTCGAGCTGAACATCGGCCATTTCCTGGTGGGGGAGGCGATCTTCGGCGGCCTCTACAGCGCCATCCAGCGCATGCGCGCCTGCATGAAGCAGGCGCGCGGCATCGTCGGCGCCTGAGGGACGGGCGGAGCCATGATCCTCGGCATCGGCAACGACCTGACCGACATCCGGCGCATCGAGAAATCGCTGGAACGGTTCGGGGACCGCTTCATCGACCGCGTCTTCACCGAGGTGGAGCGCCGCAAATCCGAACGCCGCTACGCCGGCGATGGGCCGCGCAACGCGCGGGCGGCCAGCTATGCCAAGCGCTTCGCCGCCAAGGAGGCGTGCGCCAAGGCGCTCGGCACCGGTTTTCGCGACGGCGTGTTCTGGCGCGACATGGGGGTGGTCAACCTGCCGACCGGGCAGCCGACCATGGCCTTGACCGGCGGAGCGCTGGAGCGGCTGCGCACGATCACGCCGTCCGGCATGGTGCCGCGAATCCACGTCACCATCACCGACGAGTACCCGATGGCGGAAGCCTTCGTGATCATCAGCGCCGAACCTTCGCCCGTCCCCGCCCCCACGTCCACGGCTTCCATCGCATGACCCTGAACCGACCGGCGGCCACGCCCGACTCCGAAAATCGAAAGCAGACCGCTGTGATCGAGAAACCCAAGGAAGCCGGTGGATTCGGCGAAACGCTGAAGACCGTTTTCTACGCCGTCATCATCGCTTTCGGCGTGCGGACCTTCGCGTACGAGCCGTTCAACATCCCCTCGGGTTCGATGATCCCGACCTTGCTGATCGGTGACTACCTGTTCGTGTCGAAGTTCTCCTACGGCTACAGCAAGCACACGGTCGCGTTCGGCCTGCCGGTGTTCGAGGGGCGCGTCTTCGATTCCACGCCGGAGCGCGGCGACGTGGCCGTCTTCAAGCTGCCGCGCGACAACAAGACCGACTACATCAAGCGCGTGGTCGGCCTGCCGGGCGATACGGTGCAGGTGATCGGCGGCGTGCTCCACATCAACGGTCAGCCGGTCAAGCGGGAGCGCGTGTCGGACTACGTCACGCGCGACGCGCTGGGACGCGAGGTGCCGATCACCCAGTACCGCGAGACGCTGCCCAACGGCCGCACGCACCTGATCATCGAGGAGACGGACCGCGGTCCGCTCGACGACACACCCATCTACCGCGTGCCGGAAGGGCATGTCTTCATGATGGGCGACAACCGCGACAACTCGCTGGACAGCCGCGTGCCGTCCCAGGTCGGCTATGTGCCGCTGGAGAACCTCGTCGGCCGGGCGGAGTTCATCTTCTTCTCGCTCGACGAGGGCACGCGCTTCTACGAGCTGTGGCGCTGGCCGTTCGACCTGCGGTTCGGTCGCCTGTTCGAAGGCGTGACCTGAGATGACGGAGCCGGGCGGTGCCGGCGCTCCGGAGACGGCGGACCCGAGGGAGCTTGCCGCGGCGCTCGGCCACGCGTTCGCCGATCCGGCCCTGCTGCGGGAGGCGGTGACGCACCCCAGCGTGATGGGGCTGGATCGCACCGGCAGCCGCGACCGCGGCGGCGAGGTCGCCTGCGGGTACGAGCGGCTGGAGTTCCTGGGCGACCGGGTGCTCGGGCTGGTCATCGCGGACTGGCTGGTGGAGCAGTACCCGCGCGAGAAGGAGGGGGCGCTGGCGAAGCGCCACGCCTCGCTGGTCCGGCGGGAGACGCTGGCGCGCGTCGCGCGGACGGTCGATCTTGGCCGGTATATGGTGCTGTCGCCGGCGGAGGATGCCGGGGGAGGGCGGGCAAACCCCACGATCCTGGCGGACGCGTGCGAGGCGGTGATCGGGGCGCTCTACCGCGATGGCGGGCTGGAGCCGTGCCGGAGTTTCATCCGGCGGCACTGGCACGAATGGCTGGAGCGGTCCGTGCCGCCGCCGATGGACCCGAAGACGGCGCTCCAGGAATGGGCGCAGGGACGGGGCCGGCCGCTGCCGGTCTATGAGCTGGTTGAACAGAGCGGCAGCGCGCACGCGCCGATGTTCCGGGTGCGGGTTCTGGTCGCCGGATCAGACCCGGTGATCGGATCGGGGACCAGCAAGCGCGCGGCCGAGAAGGAGGCCGCGCGGCTGCTGCTGCGCCAGGCCGGAGTGATGGT
Organism: Azospirillum oleiclasticum; assembly: GCF_013423485.1. Taxonomy (GTDB): domain Bacteria; phylum Pseudomonadota; class Alphaproteobacteria; order Azospirillales; family Azospirillaceae; genus Azospirillum; species Azospirillum oleiclasticum. The sequence goes on along the minus strand of NZ_JABFFR010000003.1, from coordinate 510,663 downwards.
GGATGACTGACGAATCGATGAACGACGACACCGGCGCGGTGGAAGACGGCGACGCGGTGGAAGACGGCGGCGCGGCGGATGAAAGCGTCGCGGTGGACGAGGGCGGTGCCGTGGTCGCGGCGCGGATGCCCGAGCATCCCCGCTGCGGCTTCGTGGCGCTGGTCGGCGCGCCCAACGCCGGCAAATCGACGCTGCTGAACACGCTGATCGGCAGCAAGGTGTCGATCGTCAGCCCCAAGGTGCAGACGACGCGCGTGCGCGTGCTGGGCATCGCGGTCGAAGGCGACGCGCAGATGATCTTCGTCGACACGCCCGGCATCTTCCGGCCCAAGCGCCGGCTCGATCGCGCCATGGTGGCGGCGGCGTGGCAGGGGGCGGAGGATGCCGACTTCATCGGGGTGCTGTTCGACGCCTCCCGCCGCGGGGTGGACGAGGACACGCGCGGCATCGTCGCGCGGCTGAAGGAACAGGGGCGACAGGCCATCCTGATCCTGAACAAGATCGACCTCGTCCGCCGCGACACGCTGCTCGCCCTGACCGAAGAGCTGAACCGGGACGGAGTGTTCACCGACACCTTCATGATCTCCGCCCAGAGCGGCGACGGCGTCGCCGACCTGCGACGGATCATCGCCGGCCGCCTTCCGGAGGGGCCGTGGCTGTTTCCGGAGGACCAGATCTCGGACATGCCGATGCGGCTGATCGCGGCCGAGATCACGCGGGAAAAGCTGTTCGTCCAGCTTCACCAGGAACTGCCCTACGCCGCCACGGTGGAAACGGAATCCTGGGAGGAGTTCGGGAACGGCTCGGTGAAGATCAGCCAAGTCGTCTATGTCCAGCGCGAGAGCCAGAAGGCCATCGTGTTGGGCAAGGGCGGCAGCCGCATCAAGCGCATCGGGCAGGCGGCGCGCACCGAGCTGGAGGCGATGCTGGAGCAGCGCGTGCACCTGATGCTGTTCGTCAAGGTGCGCGAGGACTGGGAGAACGACCCCGAGCGCTTCGCCGCCTGGGGACTGGACTTCAAAGCCTGACCGTCGGAGGGCCACCATGGCCGGTGACGATGCGACCGAGGCAGCCGGCGGGCGCGCCCGTTGCGCCATAACCGGGGTGTCGCGTGACCGGCGCGACCTTGTGGCGCTCGGGACGATGCGGCCCAGTCTTGTCGAGCGCATCCGTAAGGACCACCCGGACCTGCCGGCCGATGCGCTGATCGACCGCGAGGAGGCGGCCCGTTATCGCGCCCTGCACATCACCGAGCTGCTGGAGGACGAGCGGGGCGAATTGACCGAGTTGGACCGCCGCGTGGCCGAAAGCATCGCGCGCGAGGAGACGCTGGCCGAAAACCCGGACGAGTCCTATGAGGACCGCCGCACATTCGGGGAGCGGTTGTCCGACAAAATCGCCACCTTCGGTGGAAGTTGGTGGTTCCTGAGCTCCTTCGGAGGCTTCCTGTTCTTCTGGATCGCCTGGAATGCCGTAGATTGGGATCGCTTCGACCCTTATCCGTTCATCCTGCTCAACCTGCTGCTGTCCTGCCTCGCCGCCGTGCAGGCGCCCATCATCATGATGAGCCAGAGGCGCCAGGAGGCGAAGGACCGGCTGCGGTCGGAGAACGACTACCGCGTCAACCTGAAAGCGGAGTTGGAGATCCGTCACCTGCACGAGAAGATGGACTACCTGATCCTGCGGCAGTGGGAGCGGCTGGCCGAAATCCAGCACCTGCAGATGGAGATCATCCGCGACGGCAAACGCTCGTCGAAGCCGGAATGACGGGAACGGGGCGCTGGCGCGAGCGCACTCCTCGTACTATCTTTGTTCCATGGAATGGTCGGATCGGGGCATCGTGTTGGCGACACGCGCGCATGGCGAAGCTTCCGCCGTGGCGACGCTTCTGACGCGCGGGCACGGCCGGCACGGCGGCTTGGTCCATGGCGGCCGGTCCAGCCGGCAGCGCGGCAACCTCGAACCCGGAACCCTGGTGGACGTGCGCTGGCGCGGCCGTCTGCCCGAGCATCTCGGCAGCTTCACACTGGAAGCGGTGCACGGCTACGGCACCGCGATCCTGGACGATCCGCCGCGGCTGGCGGCGCTGGCGGCCGCCTGCGCGCTCGCGGCGGAGGCGGTGCCGGAGCACGAGCCGCACCCCGTCCTGTTCGACGGGCTGCTGGCCCTGTTCGGGCTGCTGGACAGCCCGGCCTGGGCGGAAACCTATGTCCGGTGGGAGGTCGGGCTGCTGGCCGAGCTGGGATTCGGTCTGGATCTCGGCCGCTGCGCGGTGACCGGCACCAACGATTACCTCGCCTATGTCAGCCCGCGCACGGGGCGCGCGGTGTCCGCCGCGGCGGGGGAACCGTTCCGCGACCGGCTGCTGCCGCTGCCGCCCTTCCTCATCGGCCGCGGCGGGGGCGGGGCGACGGAGGTGGCGGACGGGCTGAAGCTGACCGGCCATTTCCTCGAACGCCACCTGCTGGCCGGGCCACTGCCGGCGGCGCGCGTGCGACTGATGGAACGTTACGCGAACGCGGTAGCGCCGGCCGTCTAAATCCGGTAGCGTCCCCGCCATGACGACGCAAGACCCTGCTATGGACATCCAGGACAAGCCGCTCGCCGAAGCGCTGGGCGAGCGTTACCTGAGCTACGCGCTTTCCACCATCATGGCGCGGTCGCTGCCCGACGTGCGCGACGGGCTGAAGCCGGTGCACCGGCGGCTGCTCTTCGCCATGAGCCAGCTGCGGCTGGAGCCGAACACGCCGCCGAAGAAATGCGCGCGCGTGGTCGGCGACGTGATCGGCAAGTTCCACCCGCACGGCGACGTCGCGGTGTACGAGGCGCTGGTGCGCCTCGCGCAGGACTTCGCGGTGCGTTACCCGCTGATCGACGGGCAGGGCAATTTCGGCAACATCGACGGCGACAACGCCGCGGCCATGCGGTACACGGAAGCCCGCCTGACCGACGTCGCCAAGGCCCTGCTGGAAGGAATCGACGAGGACGCGGTCGATTTCCGCGCCACCTACGACGGCGACGGGGAGGAGCCGGCGGTGCTTCCCGCCAGCTTCCCCAACCTGCTGGCCAACGGCGCCAGCGGCATCGCCGTGGGCATGGCGACCAGCATCCCGCCGCACAATGTGGGCGAGATCTGCGACGCGCTGAAGCATCTGATCAAGCATCGCGACGCGAGCATCGAGACGCTGGCCGGGCTCCTGCCCGGACCGGACTTCCCGACCGGCGGCGTTCTGGTCGAGCCGCGGGCGAACGTGCTGGAGGCCTACCGGACCGGGCGCGGCGGCTTCCGTCTGCGGGCACGCTGGACGCAGGAGAAGCTGCCCAACGGCACCTGGCAGATCATCGTGACCGAGATGCCCTACCAGGTGCAGAAGGCGCGGCTGGTCGAGAAGATCGCCGAGCTTCTGGCCGCCCGCAAGCTGGTGCTGCTGGAGGACATCCGCGACGAGTCGGCCGAGGATGTGCGGCTGGTGTTGGTGCCCAAGAGCCGCAACGTCGATCCCGACGTGCTGATGGCCTCGCTGTTCCTGGCGACCGACCTGGAGGTCCGCTTCCCGCTGAACATGAATGTGCTGGGAGCGGACAATGTCCCGCGCGTCATGGATCTGCGCGAGGTGCTGCAGGCCTTCCTCGACCACCGGCACCAGGTGCTGGTCCGCCGCTCCAACAACCGCATGCGGCAGATCGACCATCGGCTGGAGGTGCTGGGCGGCTATCTGATCGCCTACCTGAACCTCGACGAGGTCATCCGCATCATCCGTGAGGAGGATGAGCCGAAGCAGGAGCTGATGCGCCGCTTCGAGCTGACCGAGGTGCAGGCCAACGCCATTCTCGACATGCGGCTGCGCAACCTGCGCAAGCTGGAGGAGTTCGAGATCCGCAAGGAATTCGACGCTCTCATGGCGGAGAAGGCGGAACTGACCGAGCTGCTGGGCGACGAGGGGCGGCGCTGGAAGCGGATCGGCGAGGAGATCACGGCGATCAAGCGCCGTTTCGGCAGCGGCGAGCTGGGCAAGCGCCGTACCGACATCGCCGACGCGCCGACCGTTATCGACATCCCGCTGGAAGCCACGGTCGAACGCGAGCCACTGACCGTCTTCTGCTCGAAGAAGGGCTGGATCCGCGCCGTGCGCGGCCACATGACCGACGTCGAGCGGGCCGACGTGAAGTACAAGGAGGGCGACGAGGCCGCCTTCTTCGTGCACGCGGAGACGACCGACAAGATCCTGCTGTTCGCCGGCAATGGCAAATTCTACACGCTGGCGGCCGACAAGCTGCCGCGCGGACGCGGCTTCGGCGAGCCGTTGCGGCTGATGGTCGATCTGCCCAACGACGCCGAGATCGTGACGATGTTCCGGCACGAGCCGGGGCGCCGGCGGATCGTCGCCGCCGACGACGGCCGTGGCTTCCAGGTCGACGAGTCGGAGGTGATCGCGCAGACCCGCACCGGCAAGCAGGTCCTGAACCTGGACGACGGCCATGCTGCCCGGATCTGCGTGCCGGTCGAGGGCGACCATGTGGCCGTCGTCGGGAACAACCGGCGGCTCTCCGTCTTCCCGCTCGACCAGTTGCCCGTGCTGGGCCGCGGCAAGGGGCTGCAATTGCAGAAGTACAAGGATGCGAGCCTGTCGGATGTGAAGGTGTTCGTGCTGGCCGACGGGCTGACCTGGCTGTCGGGGACACGCACCTACCGCGTCACCGATCTGACCGGTTGGCTGGGCAATCGCGGCGAGGCCGGCAAGATGCCGCCCAACGGCTTCCCGAAGGACAACCGATTCGGGTGACCGTGGCGTCGGCGCTGCGCGATGGGGGTGGTGACTTCGGCACCCGGACGCGCAGCGGAGCCTTGCGGATTCACGTACAATTCCGGCATACTAGCAAAATCAATCAGGAAGCCAGAACAAGCTGGACGTGCGTTGCCCGGCAGACCGGGCCATGAACGGGGAGGATCGCTTGATCGGAGACGGAAAGGCCGCATCCCGCTGCGGCGCATCTTCGTGCCGCACGTGGCGTTCCGACCCGTCATTCCTCATGAGTTGAACCCGGGCACCGGATCGGTGTGCCGGGCGGTGCGTGTGCCGCCATCACCCTGCCGCCCTCCGGCGGTGCGGCGGGCGGTGGTGTGCGGTCGAATGACGAGAAACTGGACTGGGAGACTTCCATGAAGCGCCGTACTTTCCTGACTTCCGCTGGCGTCGGCGTCGCCGCCAGCACCGTGGCCGCGCCGGCCATCGCCCAGAGCATGCCCGAAGTCCGCTGGCGCTGCGCGTCCAGCTTCCCGAAGAGCTTGGACACCATCTACGGCGGTGCCGAGGAAGTCGCCAAGCGCGTGTCGGAAGCCACCGACGGCAAGTTCCAGATCCGCGTGTTCGCCGCGGGCGAGATCGTTCCCGGCCTCCAGGTGCTGGACGCGGTGCAGAACAACACCGTGCAGTGCGGCCACACCGTCTCCTACTACTATGTCGGCAAGGATCCGACCTTCGCCTTCGACGCCTCCATGCCGTTCGGCCTGAACGCCCGCCAGCAGATGGCGTGGATGACGCATGGCGGCGGTCTGGAATTGATGCGGGAGTTCTTCAAGGGCTACAACATCGTCCAGTTCCCCGGCGGCAACACCGGCACCCAGATGGGCGGCTGGTTCCGCAAGGAAATCAAGAACGTCCAGGATCTGAACGGCCTGAAGATGCGCATCGGCGGCTACGCCGGCAAGGTGATCTCGAAGCTCGGCGCCGTGCCGCAGCAGATCGCCGGTGGCGACATCTACCCGGCGCTGGAGAAGGGCACGATCGACGCGACCGAGTGGGTGGGTCCCTACGACGACGAGAAGCTCGGCTTCTACAAGGTCGCCAAGTACTACTACTACCCGGGCTGGTGGGAAGGTGGGCCGCAGGTGTCCTTCCTCACCAACATCAACGAGTATGAGGGGCTGCCGAAGGCCTACAAGGCCGTTCTCGAGCAGGCCTGCGCCGCGGCCAACACCTCGATGCTCGGCAAGTACGACGTCCAGAACATGGACGCGCTGAAGCGTCTGGTCGGTGCCGGCACCATCCTGAAGCCGTTCCCGCGCGATGTCATGCAGGCCTGCTATCAGGCGGCCTTCGATCTGTACGAGGAAGAGGCGAAGACCAACGAGAAGTTCAAGAAGGTCTACGAAGCCTGGCGCAAGTTCCGCGACGAGGAGTATCTGTGGTTCCGCGTCGCCGAGTACAGCTTCGATAACTTCGTCTACACCGCCCCGCCGCCGAAGAAGGGCTGACGGTTCGGCAAAGCTGGATGGCCCCGCTTCGGCGGGGCCTTTCCTTTTCAGTGCCGGAGGATGGAAGCGGATTGGGAGACGGCGGCGGGCGCGGCTTCCGCGCGTTCGAGCCGCAGCTTCGCGAGCTTCTTCTCCAGCTTGCGGATCTTCCGATCCAGTTTGCGCATCCGCTTGCGGGATGGCGCCCCGGTCCGCATGCGCTCGATCAGCGGCGATACCCGCGCCAGGATGGCCGCGCGGGCGCCGTCACCAAGGCGCTTCCAGTGCCGCACCTCCGTCCGCGTGCGGTAGCAGCCGCGGCACATCCCCGCATCGTCGAACTTGCACAGTTTGATGCAGGGATTGCCGGTGTCGGATTTTGCCATGCCTTGCTCCAGGCCAACGCGCCGATGGTCCCATCCCTATAGAGAACGGGGCGGGACGGTCAGCGGATCCGGAAGTCGATGGGGACGGCTATTTCGAGACGGTCCTGATCCATGTCGGGCGGGATCGGCGGCAGCGGCTGGGCGCGCTGGATCATCGCCTCCACGGCCTCGTCCAGGATGGTGAAGCCCGACGAGCGCTCGATGCGATGGAACAGAACGTTGCCCTGCCGGTCGATGGCGAAGCGCAGGATCGCCGTACCCTGCTGACGGGCGAACTGCGCCCGCCGCGGATACTCCTTGTGCCGGTCGAGCCACGCCCCGAGCTTCGCCAGGTAGTTGGGCGGCGGCCCCGACGGCCGCGGACGCACCGGCTCGGGCGAGGAGGGTGCCGCGACCGAGGCGGTCTGCGGCGGCGGTGGCGGAGCGGGATCGGGGCGCCGGTCCACCACCTTGCGGGTCTCGGTCTTCGGCACTGGACGCGGCGGCGTGCGCGGCTTCGGGGGCGGGGCGGCGACCAGTTCCGGGTTGTCCTCGACCGCCGTCGCGACCACAGGCGCGTCGGCCGCCTCGGCGACCACCGTCTCCTCGGGGGGCGGCTGCTCGGGTTCCGTCACCGGCACGTCCGGAGGCACCTCGGCGGTTTCGACCGGTGTGCGCACGGGATCGGGTGGCGGCGTCACGGGATCTGGCGGCGGAATCACCGCGGTCTCGGGCGGCGGCGGGTCCACCGTCGGGGTCGCCTCGTGGACTTCCGTCGGCGTCTCCGCGACCTGTTGCGCCGGCGGAGCGGGTGCCGGCAACGCCATTTCCATGAGGGCCGGCGGGGGTGGCGGCACAGCCGCTTCCGGGCCGACGAGCAGGCCACCGATCACGGCGGCGTGGAGCCCGGCGGACAGTCCGATGCCGGCGAAACGTACGGAGCGTGACATGGGATCAGCGCGCCGTCACCGGCGTGGCGGCCGCCGTCGCCGCTTCGGCCATCAGCGACACCTTGGCGAATCCGGCGTTCGCCACTTGGCCCATCACCTCCATGATGCGGCCATAGGCCACGGTCTTGTCGCCGCGGACATAGACGACGGCATCCTTGTCCGCCTTGGCGAGCTCGGCGAGGCGCGGGCGGATCTGGTCCTCGGCCAACGCCTCGTCCTTCAGGAAGACCTTACCCTCGCGGTCGATGCTGACGATCACCGGCTGGCGGGGCTGGCTGACCTTCTGGGCGCTGGATTTCGGAAGCTGGATCGGCACGCCCACCATCATCAGGGGAGCCGCCACCATGAAGATGATGAGGAGCACGAGCATCACGTCGATGAAGGGCGTGACGTTGATCTCGGCCATCGGGCGGTAGTTGCCCTCGTCGCCGTCGCCGCCGGACTGGTTCAGTGCGATCGCCATCACTCGGCCGCCTTCACCAGCGGAGCCTTGCGCACGCGCGACAGCGCCACGCCCAGGACGGCGATGCTCGCCCCCATCCTCTGCGACAGCCGCCCGAGACGGGTGGACAGCGCGTTGTACGCGATGACCGCCGGGATGGCCGCCACGAGGCCGATCGCCGTGGCGAACAGCGCCTCGGCGATGCCGGGGGCGACGACGGCGAGGCTGGTGTCGCTCGACTGCGCGATGGCGGTGAAGCTGTTCATGATGCCCCACACCGTGCCGAACAGTCCGATGAAGGGTGCCGCCGATCCGATCGTCGCCAGGAAGGGCAGGCCGGTTTCCGAATCGCGGAGCTGGGCGGTCATGGCGGCGCGCATTGCGCGTTCGATGCGGTCGCGGCGCTCGCCGCGGGACTCGTCCCCGTCATCGTCGCGCCACGCCTGCCACGCGGCCTCCACGATGCTGCGCGTGCTCTTCGGCATGGCGGCCATGTTGGTCATGGCGCTGCCCGCCCGCACCTCGTTGTCGAAGTCGCGCGCCGCGCGGCCGAGGCGATGCAGCCGCACCAGCTTCTCGATGATGATCGCCCAGCAGATCACCGAGCAAAACAGCAGCAGGAGCATCACCCCCTTGACGATCGGATCGGCCTGCAGGAACAGGCTGAGCATCGACAGGTCATGCGCCGCCGGCAGCATGCCGTGGGCCGCCACCGCCGCATCGGCCGCGGGAGCCGCGACCGCGGGCCCGCTCACGGCGGCGTCCACCGCCGGCGCGGCGATGGCAGGCGCGTTCACGGCGGCGTCCGCCGCCGGTGCGGTGACAGCGGGCGCGGGGAGGGTGGATCCGGCCGACTGGGCCAACTGGGTGGGGTTCATCGGGCGTTACCCTGAGATGCGGTAAGGTTACTTCGTGAAGGCCACGGACGACCGGCTGCTCGGTTGGACCGAGGCGACACAGTCGGTGGCGGAGACGTCGGTGCCACGGCACTCGATGACGTCGTTGAGAAGCACGCTGCCGATACCGGCGCAGGGAAGGCCGCTCACGTCGAACAGCTTGACGGTCGTCTTGGTCGGGCGCAGCGGGGCTGTGTCCACCGCCACCCGGCGGGCGATCACGCCGTCGGTACCGAAGAGCACGAGGTCGAGCTTCAGCGCCTCGTATGAGCGCGGCGACGGGTTGCTCATCACCAGATAAACGCGGCAGGATCCGTCGCGCTCCTCCAGCCGGTTGAGCTCGACGCCCAACGGTTCTGCGGCCCAGGCCGCTGCGGTGGACAGAACCGTAAGGGCGGCAAACCCGAAGGCTCGGGCGGAACGGAAGAATGAGCGATTGCAATTCATTTGCACGATCGATCCGCAACGGTTGGCCGATGTCGAATTTCTCCAACGGCCGCGGATGTTACTCGCTATGCGAACGACTCGCAATCGAGTTTATGCTGCGCTGCATGTGATGCATGGCCGATGATCCGGCAGGCGGATCGAAGACTCCGGAAAGCAGAACGGCTCCGACCCCGTTCCCGGACGCCGAAGCCGTCGTGTCTTCACTCCGCCGGTGACGCCGGTTACACCATGGCGGCGACCACCCTTTGTGCACCGTCCTTGTAAAGACGCTCAAGCGCCATGGTGACCGGCAGCACGAAGGCGGGATTGGTCGACAGATCATCCCCGAAGACCGCTTTGACACCGAGCAGAGCCGGCGCCAGCCTTGCCGCAACGGGTCCGGCCTCATCGGCGATGGCGCGGAGCTGGGCGGCCATCGGGTCACGCACATCGATCGGCTGGCCACGCTCGTCGGTGCCGGTGACGTAGCGCATCCAGGCGGCGACCCCCAGGGCCAGCCGGTCGATCGGGGCCCCGGCGGCCAGCCGGTCCCGCACGGTGTTGAGCCAGCGCTGCGGGATCTTCTGCGTGCCGTCCATGGCGATCTGCCAGGTCCGGTGCTTGAGCGCCGGGTTGTGGAAGCGCTCGATCAGCGACGATTTGTAGCGGCCGAGGTCGGCGCCCGGCGGGACGGGCAGGGTGGGGGTCACCTCCTCGTCCATGAAGCGACGGACGTGGGCGGCGAAGGCCGGATCGGCCATCGTCTCCGACACCGTCTGATAGCCGGCAAGGTAGCCGAGATAGGCGATGCAGGAGTGGCTGCCGTTCAGCAGCCGCAGCTTCATCAGCTCATAGGGATGGACGTCGGCCACCAGCTCGGCCCCGCAGGTCTCCCACGCCGGCCGGCCGGCGGTGAAACGGTCCTCGATCACCCATTGCGTGAACGGCTCGGTCATCACCGGCCACGCATCCTCCATGCCCAGCGCCGCCGTGACCGCGCCGCGGTCGGCCTCGGTGGTGGCCGGCACGATGCGGTCGACCATGCTGTTGGGGAAGGCCACCGTGTCCTCGACCCAGCGCCCGAAAGCCGGATCGCGCAGCGTGGCAAAGCGGCGGAGCAGGCGCGCCACCGTCTCGCCGTTGCTGGGCAGATTGTCGCAGCTGATCACCGTGAAGGGCGCCAGCCCGGCCTCGCGGCGCAGCCGCAGCGCTTCCGCCATGAAGCCCAGCGCGGAGCGGGGGTTCCCCGGCTCGGCGAGGTCGTGGCGGATGTCGGGGTGGTTCTCGTCCAGCGTGCCGGTGGCCGGGTCGTGGCAGTAACCCTTCTCGGTCACGGTCAGGCTGACGATGCGGGTGCCGGGGGCGGTGAGGCGCGCCAGCACCGCGGACGGGTTCTCCGGTGCCACCAGCGTCTCGATCACCGAGCCGATGACGCGCAGCCGCTCGCCGTCGGCGCCACGCACCGCGACGGTGTAGAGGTTTCCCTGCGGGGCGAGCGCGTCGCGGGTGTCGGGGCTGCGCAGCGACACGCCGGAGATCCCCCAGGCGCCGCCGTCGCGGTTCAGCACGTCTTCGGTGTAGACGGCCTGATGGGCGCGGTGGAAGGCGCCGATTCCCAGATGAACGATGCCGGTGGCGAGCGAACGCCGGTCGTAGCCGGGGGTCTGCACGGTGGCGGGGAGAGCCGCCAGACGGTCGGGGTGGAGCCTCACGGCGGTCGTTCCCTCCGGTGACTTATGATTTGCCGGTGTGTTCCGGATGATGTGGGTGGATGGTCGTCCGAAAAAGCGCCCGCCCGGTTGCCCGGAGGCACCGGGCGGGACACAGTTGGAGGAGACGCTACTCCACCCGGCAACGCGCGGCCACAGCGCGTGCCGAGTTCCTCAAAGCTTGTAGGCGGCCTTCACCAGCCGGTAGGTGAGGTCGATCGCCGTCTCGCGCGCCTCGTCCTCGTCCAGCCGGTGCTCGGCGACCAGCCGCGCCAGGAAGGCGCAATCCACGCGCCGCGCCACATCGTGGCGGGCGGGGATCGAACAGAAGGCGCGGGTGTCGTCGTTGAAGCCGACGGTGTTGTAGAAGCCGGCCGTCTCCGTCACCAGTTCGCGGTACCGGCGCATGCCTTCCGGCGCGTCGAAGAACCACCAGGCGGGGCCGAGGCGAAGGGCGGGGTAGTGCCCGGCGAGCGGCGCCAGCTCGCGCGAATAGACGGTCTCATCCAGCGTGAAGAGGATGATTGTCAGGTCGCGCTCGTTGCCGAACCGGTCGAGCATCGGCTTCAGCGCCCGCACATAGTCGGTGCGCATCGGGATGTCCGCGCCCTTGTCGCGGCCGAAGCCGGCGAACAGCGCGGCGTTGTGGTTGCGGAAGGAGCCGGGATGGATCTGCATGACCAGCCCGTCCTCCAGGCTCATGCGCGCCATCTCGGTCAGCATCTGCCCGCGGAACTGGTCCGCCTCCGCCGCTGACAGGGTGCCCTTCAGCGCGCCGTCGAACAGGCGGCGGCACTCGGCTTCCGGCAGGTCGGCGGTGGTCGCCGCGGCGTGCCCATGGTCGGTGGAGGTCGCTCCGTGATCCTTGAAGAAGGCGCGGCGGCGGGCGTGCGCGGCGAGGTAGCCGGCCCAGGTCCCGGTGTCCTCGCCGGTCAGTTCGCCCAGCCGTGCCACATTGGCGGCGAAACCCTCGAACTCCGGATCGACCACCGGGTCGGGGCGGTAGGCGGTAACGACACGCCCGGTCCAGCCGCTCTCGCGGATGGCGCGGTGATGCTCCAGCGTGTCGGTCGGTGATTCGGTGGTGGCGATCACCTCGATCTTGAAGCGCTCGAACAAAGCGCGCGGGCGGAACTCCGGCGTCCGCAGGCTGGCGTCGATGCGGTCGTAGATGGCGTCGGCCGTGTCGGGCGACAGCCGGTCGGTGATGCCGAACAGCGTCTCCAGCGAATGCTCCAGCCACATCTTGGTGGGCGTGCCGCGGAACAGGGGCCAGTGGGCGGCGAAGCGGCGCCAGATGGTGCGCGGGTCCGTCTCCACCGCAGCGCCGTCGCGGCGGCCGATGCCCAGGCTTTCCAGCGTCACGCCCTGGCTGTAGAGCATGCGGAAGATGTAGTGGTCGGGAACGACGAACAGCGTCGCGGGATCGGGGAAGGCCTCGTTGCGCGCGAACCACGACGGATCCGTGTGGCCGTGCGGGCTGACGATGGGCAGGTCCCGCACCTCCGCGTAGAGACGGCGCGCGATGGCGCGCTGCGTCGGATCGCTCGGGAAAAGCCGGTCTTCGTGAAGCATGTCCATCCCTCCCGTGCGTCTCCGCTTCCGCCCTGGACGACGCGCACGGTGCGTCTCATCCTCCGTACCACCGACTGTGCGGGTGGCTGAGCGGTCGATGTTGTAAACTTACATCTACGCCGCCGGACCATCAAGCGGTAATGTGGCCTGACCAATTGACGGCATCCTAACCCTCTGATTGGCGCACCGTCGGGCACATCGGCCGGAGCAACGGCCGTTCCCAGGGGAGGCATCGGTTTATGGAACAGACTTGGCGCTGGTTCGGTCCCAAGGATCCGATCCCGCTCGCGCACATCCGCCAAGCCGGGGCGACCGGCATCGTCACCGCCCTGCACCACATCCCCAACGGCACCGAGTGGCCGGTCGAGGAGATCGCCGCGCGCAAGCGGATGATCGAGGACGCCGGCCTCACCTGGTCGGTGGTCGAGAGCGTCCCGGTGTCGGAGGAGATCAAGACCCGCACCGGAGCTTGGCGGGCGCACATCGACGCCTACGCCGCGACGCTGCGCAACCTCGCCGCTTGCGGCGTCCGCACCGTCTGCTACAACTTCATGCCGGTGCTGGACTGGACCCGCACGGATCTCGCCTACGAGCTGCCGGACGGGTCGCGCGCGCTGCGCTTCGACGCCGACCAGTTCGCCGCCTTCGAGCTGTTCATCCTGCGCCGGTCCGAGGCGGAGGCCGAATATGGCCCCGACCGCGCGCGCAGCGCCCGCGCCGCCTTCGAGGCCATGGACGAGTCGGCGCGCGAGCGGCTGGTGCGCACCATCATCGCCGGGCTTCCGGGGGCGGAGGAGAGCTACACGCTGGACCAGTTCCGCGGCCAGCTCGACCGTTACCGTGACATCGGGGCCGACGGCCTGCGCTCGACCCTGTCGGCGTTCGTCCAGGCGGTGGCGCCGGTGGCCGAGGAGGCGGGGGTTCGCCTTGGCATCCACCCGGACGACCCGCCGCGTCCGCTGCTCGGCCTCCCGCGGGTGGTCAGCACCGCCGCCGACGTGCGCTGGCTGCTGGAACAGAGCGCGAGCCCCAGCCACGGGCTGACCTTCTGCGCCGGGTCCTTCGGCGTGCGGCCGGACAACGACCTGCCGGCCATGTTCGCCGAATTCCGTGACCGCGTGCACTTCCTGCACCTGCGCAGCACCAAGCGGGAGGCCGACCCGCAGTCCTTCCACGAGGCGCACCATCTGGACGGGGACGTCGATATGGTGGCCCTGATCCGAGTCATCTGCGCCGCGCAGCGGGAGCGGCAGGCGGCCGGCCGGCCGGACGCGGTGATCCCCATGCGCCCCGACCATGGGCTTCAGATGCTCGACGACCTGGGCAAGGTGGTGAACCCCGGCTATTCGGCGATCGGCCGGCTGAAGGGGCTGGCGGAACTGCGCGGCATCATGCGCGCGGTTCAGGTGCTGGACGCGGCCTAACCGAGGTCACCCGCCATGCTTGCCATCGATGCTCGCGCGCAGGCGTTCCCGGCTGCTGGTCAGGTGCAGCCGCATCGCCGCGCGCGCGGCGTCGGAATCCTGCCGGACGATGGCCTGGAAGATGTCCTCGTGCTGGGCGTTGATCCGGTTGAGGTAGCTGTCCATCTCCGCCGGCCGGTAGGCGGCCCGCAGCCGGGCCCGCGGGATCAGCAGCGTGCCGAGATATTCGAACAGGTTCAGGAAGTGGCGGTTGCCCGTCGCCTCCGCGATGCCGCGGTGGAAGTCCAGGTCGGGTTCGACGGTGTCCTCGCCGCCGCCGATGGCGGTGATCATGCGGTCGAGCGCGCCGCGCAGGGATACTATGTGATCGTCGCGGCGTCGTTGGGCGGCCAGCGCCGCGCATTCCGTCTCCACGCCGATGCGCAGTTCCAGCACGGCGATGACTTCGTACACCACCTCCAGCTCGGCAGCCTGGATGGTGAAGGGCGTGTTGCCGGGGTTCAGCACGAAGGCGCCGACCCCCTGCTGCGTAGCCACCACGCCACCGGCGCGCAGACTCGATATGGCCTCCCGCACCACGGTGCGGCTGACGCCGAACTCGTCGATCAGGTCCTGCTCGCTGGGAAGTTTGCTGCCGACCGGGTAATCGCCCGCGGCGATGCGCTCTTGCAGCGTGCGCGTGAGCTGCGCGGTCAGCGTCTCCCGCCGTTGCAGGCCCATCGGGCCGTCCTCCCGTCATTCTTTTCGTATTGCGAACTATAGCCACTGGGAACTTGTACGACAAGGCATCGGGTGCGGACTGCCGAAAATGGCTTGGCGAGAGGAAAGTTCACACCAGAACAATCGACAGCTTGTATGACATGATGATGTGAGGTATAGAAGCTTCAGCGTGCAACCGCAGGCGAATCCGGCGACGAATGTCGCGGACCGACGCTGTGCCGGAGCCCGCTCATCATACAACCGACACCGGCACGGACGGCACCCATCGCCGCCGCAGGAGCGTTCTCGGTATGCAGCCAGACGAACTGAAGCACGCGCTGTCTTCCGGACTGCTGTCCTTTCCGGTGACCGACTTCGACGCGGCCGGAGAGTTCGACGCGACCGGCTATCGCCGTCGGCTGGAATGGCTGTCCACCTATGGCGCGTCGGCCCTGTTCGCGGCGGGCGGAACCGGGGAATTCTTCTCCCTC
The DNA here is from genome assembly GCF_013423485.1 of Azospirillum oleiclasticum. GTDB lineage: Bacteria > Pseudomonadota > Alphaproteobacteria > Azospirillales > Azospirillaceae > Azospirillum > Azospirillum oleiclasticum. Next base: position 495,451 of record NZ_JABFFR010000003.1, on the reverse strand, counting down.
GATCTGGACGAGTATCCGGAGGTCGTGCGGACGGCGGTGGACACCTGCCGCGGAAGCGTGCCCATCGTCGCCGGTGTCGGCTACGGAACCCGGATCGCCGTCCGGCTCGCCCGGCAGGCCGAGGAATTGGGGGCTGCCGGCATCCTCGTGTTGCCGCATTACCTGACGGAGGCGGACCAGGAGGGCATCGCCCGCCACGTGGCCGCCATCTGCCGCTCGGTCCGGATCGGCGTCATCGTCTACAACCGCGGCGTCTGCCGGCTCGGCCCCGAGACCCTGGCGCGGCTGGCCGACGAATGCCCGAACCTGATCGGCTTCAAGGACGGCATCGGCGACCTGGAATTGCTGATCTCGATCCGCCGCCGCATGGGCGACCGCTTCGCCTACATGGGCGGCCTGCCGACGGCGGAGTTCTTCGCGGCACCCTACCGGGCGGCCGGCGTGCCGGTCTATTCGTCGGCCGTCTTCAATTTCATCCCGCGCACGGCGATGGCGTTCCACCAAGCCGTGTCGGCGGGCGATACGGACACCGTCAACAGCCTTCTCGACAGCTTCTTCATGCCTTACGCCGCCATCCGCAACCGGCGGCCGGGTTATGCGGTCAGCATCGTGAAGGCCGGTGCCGACCTCGTCGGCCACGGCGCGGGACCCGTGCGCAGCCCACTGGTCGATCTCCGCCCGGATGAGCGGACGGCGCTGGGCGTGTTGATCGAATCCCTGGGGCCGCAGTGAGCGGATCCCGGAACTCCTGAAACCTGGACTGGGAGGAAACAAGGATGAGGAAACTTCTTTCGGCTCTGGCTTTCGCCGCGGTGGCGGGCCTTGCCCTGCCGTCGGCAGCCCGCGACTTCCGCTCGGCCGACATCCACCCGGGCGACTACCCCACGGTGGAAGCCGTCAAGTACATGGGCAAGCTGCTGTCGGAGCAGACCAACGGCCGGCTCGGCGTCCGCACCTTCCCCAACGGCGCGCTGGGCAACGAGAAGGACACCATCGAGCAGATCAAGCTCGGTGGCCTCGACATGATGCGCATCAACACGGCGCCGCTGAACTCGGTGGTGCCGGAGACCATCGTCACCGGCCTGCCCTTCATCTTCCGCGACACGAAGCACATGCGGACGGTGCTGGACGGTCCGATCGGTGACGAGATCCTGAAGTCGATGGAAAAGGAGGGGCTGATCGGTCTCGCCTTCTACGACAGCGGTGCCCGCTCCTTCTACACCACCAAGAAGCCGGTGCAGACGCTGGCCGACTTCAAGGGCATGAAGATCCGCGTGCAGCAGTCCGACCTGTGGGTCGGCATGATGAACGCGCTGGGCGCCAACGCCACCCCGATGCCCTTCGGCGAGGTGTACACCGCGCTGAAGACCGGCATCGTCGATGGCGCCGAGAACAACTGGCCGAGCTACGAGTCCTCCCGCCACTTCGAGGCGGCGAAGTTCTACACCCTGTCGGAGCATTCGCTGGCGCCGGAGGTGCTGGTCTTCTCCAAGAAGATCTGGGACACGGTGAAGCCGGAGGATCAGGCCCTGATCCGCAAGGCGGCCAAGGACTCCGTGCCCTACATGCGCAAGCTGTGGGACGAGCGCGAGATCGCCTCGCGCAAGGTGGTGGAGGCTTCCGGCGTGCAGGTCGTGACCATCCCGGACAAGACCGAGCTGATGAACGCCATGAAGCCGGTCTATGAGAAGTTCGCCGGCACCCCGACGCTCGCCAGCCTGGTCAAGCGCATCCAGGACACGAAGTGATCGTCTGACATCGAAGCGGCGCCGTCCCCGCGAGGGGGCGGCGCCGCTTCTGATTCAGGTTCCGGCGATGGTCATGCCCTCGATGCGGATGGTCGGGGCGTCCATACCGAAGCGCAGTTCCAGGTCGCTGGCCGGCTCCATGTTGAGGAACATGTCCTTCAGGTTGCCGGCGACGGTCAGTTCGCTGACGGGATGGGTGATCGTGCCGTTCTCGATCCAGAAGCCGCTGGCGCCGCGGCTGTAGTCGCCGGTCACCCCGTTCACGCCCATGCCCATCAGCTCCACCACATAGAGCCCCTGGTCGATGTCGGCGATCAGCTCGTCCCGGCTGCGGCGCCCGGCGGCGAGGTAGACGTTGGACGGCGACGGGCCCGGCGGGCCGGAGGTGCCGCGGGATGCGTGCCCCGTGGTGGACAGGCCGAGCTGGCGGGCCGAGCGCAGGTCGAGCAGCCAGGTCGTCAGCACGCCGTCCTCGATGATCGTCCGCTTCTGCACCGCCACGCCCTCCGCGTCGAAGGGGCGGGAGCGGAGGCCGCGGCGCACGAACGGGTCATCGACGATGCTGATGCCCTCGGCGAAGATCCGCTGGCCCATGCGGTCCTTCAGAAAGCTCGTGCCGCGGGCCACCGACGGGCCGCTGATGGCGCCGGTCAGATGGCCGAGCAGCCCGCGCGAGGCGCGCGGGTCGTAGACGACCGGCACCCTCTGCGTCTTCACCTTGCGCGGATTCAAGCGCCGCACGGCGCGCTCGCCCGCCTCCCGCCCGATCGCCTCGGGGGAACGGAGATCACCGCCATAGACTTTCGAGTCGAAGTCGTAGTCGCGCTCCATCCCGGTGCCGGTCCCCGCCAGCACCGACGCCGACAGCGAGCGGCGCGACACGGAATAGGATCCGGCGAAGCCGTTCGACGCGGCGATGCAGACCACGGACCGGCTCCAGCCGGCGTCCGCCCCTTCGGAGTTGGTGACGCCGGGCACGGCCATGGCCGCCTCCTCGGCGATGCGGGCCTGCTCGATCAGCGCGTCGGCCGCCGGCTCCTCCGGGTCGCAGGTGTCGAGGTCGGGCCAGTCGCGGGCGAGCTGGTCGGGATCGGCAAGACCGGCGTACTGGTCCTCCGGCACCACGCGGGCCATGGCGATCGCACGCTCCACCAGCTCCTCCAGCGCGCGGGCGCTGCGGTCGGTGGAGGAAACGATGGCCTGGCGCTGCCCGACGAAGACCCGGAGGCCGAGATCACCCGATTCCGAACGCTCCAGCTTCTCCGGCTTGCCCAGCCGCTGCGACAGGGAGAGGGAGGCGCTGTCGAACAGCACGGCGTCGGCCGCGTCGGCCCCGGCGGCCTTCGCCTTGCGGATCAGGTCTTCCAGCAGGTTCAGCGCTTCGGGCATTGGTCACTCCGGTTGGTCTCTGGCCTGTCTAGCAAATGGAGCGGCCCGTCAGGAAGGGGAAGTGGCTGATTGCGCCCGCCCGCGCCGTGCCAGCACGAGAGCGCCGACCGCCAGGATGTTCATCAGCATCATGCCGGTCACCATCACCAGCGGTTCCCCCGCGTGGATCGCCGCCACGGCGGTGGAGGCGACGGCGCCGAGGCCCATCTGCATGAAGCCCAGCAGACCCGACGCGGTCCCGGCAAGGCGCAGGTCGACACTGACCGCCGCCGTCATCGACGCCGGCATGAGGAGCCCGTTGCCGAAGCACAGAAGAACGGTGGGCAGGAACAGGACGCTCGGCGTCATGATCCCGAAGGCGAGGAAGGCCAGGATCACGGCCGGCCCCACCAGCCCGCAGAGAATGCCGGCGAAGGCCAGCGCCTCCGCGCTGAAGCGGGACGCGACGCGCGACACCGCCATGTTGCCGCCCATGTAGCCCAGCGACAGCAGCACGAAATACAGGCCGTACTCGCTGGGCGGGCGGCCCATGCGCTCCACCATCGCGTAAGGCGCACCGGCGAGGAAGGCGAAGAAGGCCGCGGTGGAGAAGCCGGCGACCAGCGCATGGCCGAGGAACAGGGGCTTCGCCAGCAGGCTGCGGTAGGCGTGCCACAGCGCGAGTGGTCCGGGGATGGGCGTGCGGTGCCCGTTGGTCTCCGGCAGCGCCATCACGCCGGCGATCCACACCACGAGCCCGAACGCGACGAGAAGGGCGAAGTTGGCGCGCCAGCCGATCCACACATCGACGAACCCGCCGACCGCCGGCCCGACCATCGGCGCCACCGCCATGCCGGCGATGACCACCGCGAGCACGGCCGTGGCGTCCTCCCGGTTCCAGGCGTCGCGGACGATGGCGCGGGCGATGACCATGCCGGCGCAGCCACCGAGTGCCTGGGCAACTCGGCCGGCGATCAGCGCGCCGATGGAGGGCGCAACCGTGCAGGCGAGGCTGGCGACGACGAAGACCGTCAGCCCGGCCAGCAGCACCGGTCGGCGCCCGAACCGGTCCGAGAGCGGGCCGTAGACGAGCTGCCCGAACGCCACGCCGACAAGGTAGAGCGACAGGGTGAGCTGCACCGTCGCCGGCACCGTGTCGAACGCCTCCGGCAGCCCCGGCATGCTCGGCACGAAGATGTTGAGCGCGAGCGGCCCCGTCATGGTGGCGGCGACGAGAAGCCAGACCGGCGGCGGCGTCGCGGTGGTGCTGCGGGGCATGCGGAGGGTGTCTCACGACAAACGTGCGGGGAGGCCGGAGCCTACCCGCACGCGCCGCGACCCGAGAAGCGGTATTTCCACGTGTACGATCAGCGTTGTGTCAGTGGGCGTCCTGCAGGCCGCGGGCCGGAACCGGGAGCTTGAGGGCGTAGGCCCCGTCGCCCAGCAGCGCCTGGACGAACAGAAGGACCGTCCACAGGACCGGGAATTCGTAGCCGCCGCCGGCCGACGCGAACATCCAGCCGTTCGGCAGGTGCTGGACCGTGGCGCCGACGAGGATCGGAACCAGGGCCAGCGCGATCCAGCGGGTGTAGAGGCCGAGGATGAGGAGCAGGCCGCCGCCGAGCTCGCCCAGGATCACGGCATAGGCGAAGACGCCCGGATAGCCGATGGTTTCGAAGAACTGGACGGTGCCGGGAACGGTGAAGACGAAGACTTTCAGCAGCCCGTGGGCGACGAGGAGAACGCCGAGGCTGACCCGGAGGATGAGCGCGGCGTAGGGGGCGGTGCGGGTGTCGATCATGGTGCGATCCTTCCAATCGGGGGGTGTGTGCTGGAGGGGATCTAACCGTAACCTCACGTCGCGATAAACAGCGGTGTGGAGCAAGAATTGTGCTCCATTCAGCAACAATGGCCGGGGAATACGAGCAGGTCGGTGTGCCCCACCAGCATTTCACCGCTGACCGCCGTTGCCCGGCGGAAGGCCAGCCACGCCTCCGCCTCGGCCACCGACACCGCTCCCAGTTCGACGGCGGAGCGGGCGTAGCCGGCGCTCGTGGCCATCACGAGCGCGGCATCCGCGCCGGTCAGTGTCCAGGGACTGTCCGCCGTCCGCACCTCGCAGCCGTACGACTCCAGCGACTGCCGCATATGAACCGTTGCGTCGGGGCCGAGCGCCGGGCCGAAGCCCTTGTCGGTCCGCTGGTGGTCGTTCAGCGCCCGGATCATGACGGGATCAAGCGGATGGGCCGGCGTCCACGTCGTGTTCCCGTCATAGGTCAGCACGGCGTAGAGGGGCAGCCGCGCCGCCGCCAGCCGCTTGGCGAAGCGGTCGAACCATGCCGCGGACACCAGATCGAACAGCGCGGCGGCGGTGACCAACGTGGCCCCGTCGAGCGGCAGCGCGTCGATGTCCCGCAGGTCGGCGGCGATGCGTTCGGTTCCCTCAGGCGCCCCGGCGGCGGCAAGAGCAAGCAGCGCCGGGTCGTGATCCACCAGCCGCCAGCGTTGCGCCGGGGGCAGGCGGGGAGCCAGGGCACGGAGGTTCGACCCCGTCCCGCAGCCGAGGTCGACCACCGTAGGCCGGTCCCCCGCTGCGGCGACGGTCTCGGCGAACAGCGACGGCGCGCGCGCGGCGTGGTCGGCCGGCTCACGCAGGGCCAGCCAGCCGGGATCGAAGCCGCTCACCCTTCGACCGGGCCTTCGAACCAGGCTCGGGCGACGTGCGATTCGTTGAGCGTGACCCGCATGCGGGCGATGTCGCTGGACCGCACGCCGAGCCGGCCGCTGCGGCAGGCCGTGGCCATGGCGTCGAAGATGTGCCGGCACAGGAACTCCGTCGTGGTGACCTGCCCGCGGAATTCCGGCACATCGTCCAGGTTGGCGTAGTTCAGCGGCTTCAGCACGGCCTTCAGCTCGTCGAGCGCGCGGCCGATATCGACCACGATGTTGTCGGCGTCCAGCGTCTCCCGCATGAAGGCCACATCGACCACGTAGGTGGCTCCGTGCAGGGCCTGGGCGGGGCCGAAGACGGGGCGGGGCAGGCTGTGGGCGATCATGATGTGCTCGCGGACTTCGACGGCGTACATGCGCGGGGGCTCCTGATGGTTCACGGGTAGGTGACGCGATGGCACAGCGCGCCCGGCCGGTCGAGCAGGGCGGGCAGAGCCGCGGGAAGCGAGGCGAACGGTGTCTCGCCGGACAGCAGCGCGTCCAGCCGTTCGTCGGCGAGCAGGGAGAGCGCCAGCTCCAGCCGCCGCCGGTACGGCCAGCGCGGGCGGCGCGCCGGTGCCACGCTGCCGACCTGGGAGCCGAGGATGGTCAGGCGCTGGCTGTGGAAGGCGCCGCCGAGCGGCACGGCGACCGGGGCCTCCCCATACCAGCTCAGCTCGACCACCGTCGCCTCGAATCCGGCGCAGCCGATGGCGGTGGAGAGACCGGCGGCGCTGGCGCTGGCGTGGAAGACAAGATCGCAACCCGCGGGCGCGTGGTCCGGATCGGCGCAGGCGATGCCCAGCGCCGTCGCGACCGCCGCGCGGCCGGGATCGATGTCGATCAGGGTGACCGCGGTGCCGGGCATGCGGCCGCACAGCCACGCCACGAGGCAGCCGACGACGCCCCCGCCCACCACCGCGATGCGGTCGCCGGGCCGCGGTGCGGCGTCCCAGCAGGCGTTGAGCGCCGTTTCCATGTTGGCGGCGAGCACGGCGCGGGCCGGCGGCACGGTGTCGGGGACGGGCAGCGCTTCGCTCGCCGGTATCGTGAAGCGGGTCTGGTGCGGGTGCAGGCAGAAGACCGTGCGACCAGCAAGCTCAGCGGGGCCATCCTCGACCACGCCCACCATCTGGTAGCCGTACTTGACCGGGAAAGGAAAGTCGCCCTCCTGATGCGGGCCGCGCATCCGCTCCCGCTCGCTGTCCGGCACCCGGCCGGACCAGATCAGGGATTCGGTGCCGCGGCTGATCCCGCTGGTCAAGGCCCGCACGCGCAACTCTCCGGCAGCCGGTGCGGGGGCCGCGGCCGGACGGATCTCCGCCCGGTGCGGTGCGACGTACCACAGGGCGGATGCGGAATCGGACATGCGCGTGTCATCCATGTGCCGTTCCCGGCGTAAGAAGCTGCATCGCCCCCCTTGCGGCGGCGGCCCGCAGCAACATGTGGCTGCCGGCCGGAATGACCACCCTCCGAAGGAGCCCCTATGACGACGTCCGCCGCATCCGATTGCCCGAACCCCGAGGCCGCCCCCGTGGAGGGGCTGGCCGGGCGGCGCCTGCTGGTGGCGGGGCTGGCGCTCGCCGGCGCGGCGGGGCTGGGATGGGCCATGGCGGCGCTGCTGGCGACCAATGGCTGGCACTGGCTGGAGGTGCTGGTGCTGCTGCTGTTCCTGGCGAGCCTGCCCTGGACCCTGCTCGGCTTCTGGAATTCGGTCATCGGCTTCGTGATCCTGCGGCTGGCCCGCGATCCGGTCGGGCTGACCTGCCCGGCGGTGCGGCGGGCCGGTGCCGAGGAGCCGGTGACGGAACGCACGGCGGTCGCCGTCTGCATCCGGCACGAGGACCCGCAGCGGGTGTTCCGCCGGGTCGCCACCATGCTGGAGAGCCTGGAGGCCACCGGCCATGCGGGAATGTTCGAGTTTCACATCCTCAGCGACAGCGCCCGGCCCGAGATCGCCGCGGCGGAGGGGGCGGGATTCGCGCGGCTGCTGGGTCGGCCGGGGTGGGAGGGTCGGCTGCATTACCGGCGGCGGGGGCAGAACACCGGCTTCAAGGCCGGCAACCTGCGCGAGTTCGTGGAGCGGGTGCGCGGGCGCATCCCCTTCATGATCGTGCTGGACGCCGACAGCCTGATGACCGGGGAGGCGATGGTCCGGCTGGTGCGCGTCATGCAGGCCAATCCGCGGCTCGGCATCCTGCAGACGCTGGTGGTCGGGCGGCCGGCGGAGAGTGCCTTCGCGCGGGTGTTCCAGTTCGGCATGCGGCATGGCATGCGCACCCACACCACCGGCATCGCGTGGTGGCAGGGGGACAGCGGTCCCTATTGGGGCCACAACGCCATCATCCGGGTGGAGCCCTTCGCCCGCCATTGCCACCTCGCCCCGCTGCCGGGCAGCCCGCCGCTCGGCGGTCCGGTGCTCAGCCACGATCAGGTGGAGGCGGCGTTGATGCGGGCCGCCGGCTGGGAGGTGCGCGTGATCCCGGAGGAGACCGGAAGCTGGGAGGAGAACCCGCCCAGCCTGCCCGACTTCGTGAAGCGCGACCTGCGCTGGTGCCAGGGCAACATGCAGTATCTGCGCATCGTCGGGCGGCCGGGGCTGCTGCCCATGGGCCGCTTCCAGCTCGTCAACGCCATGCTGATGTACGCCGGCGCGCCCCTGTGGATGCTGATGATGGCGGCGGGTCTGGGCCTTGCCGTCGTGACGCAGCCGGGCGGCGGCGAGCCGTTCCCGTTCGGGCTGGCGGTTGGGCTCTACGCCGGGGTGCTGGCGATCGGGCAGGCGCCGCGCATCCTGGGTGTGCTGGACGTGCTCCTGCGACCGGAGGAGAGGCGGCGTTATGGCGGCACCGGGCGGCTTCTCGCCGGATGGCTGGTGGAGACGCTGTTCTCCTTCATTGTCGGGCCGCTGATGATCGTGGCCCAGACGGTGTTCCTGGCGGGTCTGGCGCTCGGCCGGCGCGTGGCGTGGGAGGCGCAGAACCGCGACGGCCACGCCGTGCCGGCGGGGGAGGCGGCGCGCGGGTTGTGGCCGCAGATGTTGTTCGGCCTGCTGTTCGGCGGTGCGCTGTGGGCGCTGGCGCCCGGTGCCCTGCCGTGGGCCTCGCCCACCCTGGTCGCCTGCGCGCTGGCGGTTCCCTTCACCGCGCTGACGGCTGGTCCCCGGCTGGCCCGTGCCATGCGGCGCACCGGTCTTTGCGCGGTGCCGGACGAGATCGAGCCAGCGCCGGAGCTGCGGCGGCTGGAGTCGGCGGAGGACCCGGAGCCGGCTACGCCGGTGCCGGCGGCCACGCCGTCTTTTGCATCCTGAGCAGCAGGTCGGCCAAGCCCGATACGGCGTGGCCGACCAGCGTCTCTCCCCTTTCCGCGCTGGCAAGCGACGGGTTGCCGAGCACGCCCGCCGGGTTGAGGTCGCCGGTCATCCAGGCCCAGTGGGCGGGGCCGTCGGGCGGCAGGTCGTGGGGGTGGGTGACGGGGGAATCGGCAGCGTGCTCCATCCGGACCAACGCCGGGTGCAGGTGCAGCATCACCGATGTTTCGATCCAGCCACCGTGCCAGTCCAGCGCCGGGGCACCGGGCGGGGCGGTTCGGCCGGGTTCGGCCAGCGTCTCCCAGTGGGATTTCACCACCAGCAGGCCGTGATCGGCGCGCAGCCTCATGGCTGTGATATCGATGGCGGGTGGATTGCCGCCGTGGCTGTTGAGGATCAGGAGACGGGTGAAACCCGACCGCTTCACCCACACACCCAGCTCCGTCCAGGCACGGACGAGCAGTTCGGCGTCCAGCGACAGGGTACCGGGAAACCGGCCATGCTCCGGTGACCAGCCCACCGGCTGGACGGGGAGGGCGACCGCCTCCGCGTTCGGTGCAGTCCGCGCGGCGGCCTTCAGGATGCCGTCGAGGATCAGGTGATCGGTGCCCGTGGGCAGATGGGGGCCGTGCTGTTCGGTTGCGGCGACGGGCAGGATCGCCACCGCGTCCGCGGGCAGGGTGCGGAAATCCGCCGCCGTCATCTCCTGCCAGAACCGCAGCATGGGCCCTCCCGCAAGGGTCGATGCGCGAGCCTAGCAGGCGATGACGGTGATGGCCACCGGCCGGGTCAGACCGTGGTGCGACGGCCGACAAAGAGGCGGTAGAGGACGAGCAGGATGATGGCTCCGAGAACGGCGCCGATGAAGCCCGCCCCGTCGCCGGCCCGGTACCAGCCGATGGCGGCACCCAGATAGGTGGCCACGAAGGCGCCGGCGATGCCGAGCAGCGTGGTCACGATGAAGCCGCCCGGATCGCGGCCCGGCATCAGGAACTTGGCGACGAGCCCGGCCAGGAACCCGATGATGATCGTCCAGATGATTGCCATGAGGCTCTCCTACGTCATGTTTCCGCCCGCCGGGCGGGTCACGGGATCATCAACGGTCGAGAGCGGGCTTGGTTCACACCCCGAAGGTCCTCTCTTAGGGGTGAGGCATTCCAGCCACGCTTCAGGATGCCAGGAACGCCTCCACCGCCTCCCGCCGGGGGATCGGGGCGACGGCGCCGAAGCCCTGGGTGGACAGGGCGGCGGCGGCGTTGGCGTAGCGGGCGGCGGCCCGCGGCTCCGCCCCGCGGGCGAGCTCGGCGAGGAAGGACCCGGCGAAGGTGTCCCCGGCCCCGGTCGCGTCCACCGCCTTCACCGTGCGCCCCGGCACCCGCTCCCGCCAGTCCGGCGACGCGACGAGCGAGCCCTGCGGCCCCAGCTTCACCGCGACCAGCTTCGCGCCCAGCTTCAGGTAGAAGTCGGCGATGGCGTCGGCGTCCTCCAGCCCGGTCAGGGCTGTGGCGTCATCCAGGCTCGGCAGCAGCACGTCGGCCATGGCGGCGGTGGCGTTCATCACCGCGCGTGCCCGCTCGATCGGCCACAGCCGCAGCCGCAGGTTGGTGTCGTAGCTGACCTTGGTCCCGGCCTTGCGGGCGGCGTCGATGGCGGCGAAGACGCTGTCGCAGGCGTCGGCGCTGATCGCCTGGCTGATGCCGGAAATGTGCAGGAACTTGGCGGATGCGACATAGTCGGCCGGCACCTGCTCCGGCTTCATGCGGCTGGCGGCGGAACCCGCCCGCATGTAGCTGAACTCGTGCCCCTTGGCCCCGTGGGTGACGAAATAGATGCCGGTGTGGGCGTCGGGGTTGCGGAGGACGCGGGAGGTGTCGATCCCCTCCCGCTCCCACAGCGCCATGAAGTCGTCGCCGAAGGCGTCGGTGCCCAGCGCCGTCAGATAGCCGACGCGCGCCCCCTGGCGGGCCGCGGCGACCGCGCTGTTGGCGGTGTCACCGCCATGGCCCTTGCGGTAGAGCACGGGGTCGGTGGAGGCCGGATCCTGGTTGAACTCCAGCATCGGCTCGCCCATGCAGACGATATCGAGCGCCATCGCGGCGGCCCTCCCTGTTCCGTTGTCGTTGGTGCTCGCGGGTCAGCAGGCGGCAGTGCCGAGGATCTGGCGGGCGACCTGGGCGATGGAGTCGCGGTCGCCGCGCGCAACGGCCTTCTCGTCCACCAGCTTGCCGCCCATGCCCACGGCGATGGCACCGGCAGCGCGGTAGGCTTCGATCATCGGCGGCTCGATGCCGCCGGTCGGCATCAGCGGCACGTCGGGGAAGACGGCGCGCAGAGCCTTGACGTGGGACGGACCGCCGGCGCTGCTGGCCGGGAAGATCTTGACCACGTCGGCCCCGGCGGCGACGGCGGCCAGCACCTCGGTCGGCGTCATCGCGCCCAGCATGACCGGGATCCCGTGGGCGCGGCAGGCGGTCGCCACGTCCGGCACCACGGCCGGGGAGACGATGAATTTCGCCCCAGCTTCGATGCAGGCCTGCGCCACCCCCGGATCGGTCACCGTGCCGGCGCCGATCAGCAGGTCGTCGCGCCGCGACAGCTCGCGCAGCAGCCCGACCCCGTCCGGCACGGACATGGTGATCTCGAAGGTGCGGAACCCTTCCTCCGCCAGCCATTCCACGGCGCGGGCGGCGGTCTCGCGGCTCGCGGTGCGGATGACGGGGACGACGAAGCGTTCGCGCAGCAGCGCCAGCACGGCGCGGGAGTCAGTCATCGGTCTCGGTCTCCAGAACCCGTTTGGTTTTCAGGGCGTCCTTCATCTGGCCCAGCCGCCCGGCGGTGGTCGGCGGCAGCAGCAGGGCCACGCCCACGGCGATGGCGTCGATCACGGTGAGGTGGGCGAGGCGGGACACCATGGGGGTGTAGACGTCGGTGTCCTCGCGGACATCGACGGCCACGGGAATGTGGGCGAGGCGGGCCAGCACGGAGTTCGCCGAGGTGATGGCGATGACCGTGGCGTCGGTCCGCCGCGCCCGCTCCACAGCCTCCACCAGCTCGCGCGTGCGGCCGGTGTGGGAAATGGCGATCACCGCGTCCTCGCCGCCCAGCGCGCTGGCCGCCATGATCTGCATGTGCGGGTCGCGCCGGGCGACCGCACCGGGGACGAGGCGGAACAGCTTGTGGGCCGCATCCTCCGCCACCACGCCCGACGCGCCATAGCCCCAGATCTCCACCCGGCGGGAGCGGGCGATGGCGAGCGAGGCCCGCTCCACCGCCACCGTGTCGAGCGCGTCGTGCACGCGGACCAGACAGTCGATGGCGGCGGCGAACACCTTGGACACCGCGGAACCGGCGGTGTCGTCGCGCGACAGCTCGATCTGCGACAGCGACACCCCGCCGCCGTCGCGCACCGCCACATCCTGCGCCAGCCGGATCTTGAAGGCGTTGAAGCTCTCGAACCCGATGGCGCGGCAGAAGCGCAGCACCGACGGCTCGCTGACCCCGGCCATGCGGGCCAGATCGGCCATGCGCCCGGCGATCACGGCACCAGGATCGCGGGCCACCACGTCCGCCACCTTGCATTCGGAGGCGCGAAGCTGCCCGCGCAGGGAATCCATGCGCGCCAGCAGGGGACCAGCCACCCGCGGCGCACCGTCCATCAGATCGGTCATGTAGTATAACTACAACGCGCCGTTGGCGGGGTCAACGATTGCCGGGCGAGGGCGGCGTGGCCGTGCGACATCGTGCGACACTTTTCGATGCACGGCATCGTGTGTCGCACGGTCGGAAAGGGAAGATTTTCCAACAGGTTCAACAGCTTGCGCCTCGCCACCCGGACCCGGCCGTGCGACAGGTGTGTTGCACGGGGTTCGGTGGTTGCGGGCGGGGCTGGCGGGTGGAACACGATGGCTTCCTTGGCGACCGGATAAAGGAATATTTTCATATCATATAAGGAACAATCCGGCAACTCTGGCATCCGGCGATGGGCGGTCCTGATGATTCACCATGCCCGCAAGGCGGGGCTCTGCTATGCTGGGGGACATGAAGCAGCCGCAAGACCATGGTTCGAAGCAGACCGGTGATGGACCGCGCACCAAGCGGACGCGGCGCCCGCCGGCACGGGCCAGCCACGCCCGCAGCGGGCAGGGCGGGGTGATGCCGCGGGCGGGGGCAGCGCCATCGGTCGCCGGTGCCCCGCGGCGGGACGCGATCCTTGCGGGCGCGACCGGGCCGCGCACACCGGTTCCGGACCTGTCCGGGGACGATCTGGTCGCCTACATCCTTGGGCTGGCGAAGACGTGTCCCGAGCGCGACGCTTAGAGCAGCGGCCGGTGGCATCGGGCACCGGAGATCCCGATGCACGCTGCAACGCATACACGATCTGGACCGCGGACGGGGTGTTTGCGTCGTCGCTCCTAACGTTCCAGCAGGAGTATGACCCGCTGGCGCTTGCCATGAGAATCGCGGCGTTCATCACCTGGAAGCGATCGGGGGGCCATGGTCGCCTAACGACGGGGGACAAGGCGTCCGGCTACGACCCGACCGGGACGACGATCATCCACGCGCCCTATGTCTCGGAGGGGATCCACCATTTCCACATGGACTTGAAAGGGACCGAGCCGCTTCTGGCGTATCGGCTCGATGCCCGGACCTGCGAAGTCACCCTCATCTGCCTGACGACACACCGCGCGATGTTCCATCAGAACGAACGGTCGTGGATGAGGCGGTACGGCGGCACGTGGCGGAAGCGGTCGCTCGCTCCCGCATGATGCGGGGCAAGGACGCCGGACCGCGTGGAAGGCGGAGCCGGCGTCGCCCCGACCCTACGCGAAGGCCACCGGGGTCGGCATGAACACGGCGCGGGTGATGGCGGCGGAGATGGCGTCCTTGGTGAAGGGTTTGCGGACGACCTGGCCGAGGTGGCGGGCGTCCTGCTCCTCCAGCACGTCGTCGAAGCCGGTGACGAAGATGGTGCGCAGCGAGCGGTTGCGGCGGATCTGGCGGGCGATCTCGACGCCGCTGTCGCCGTCGGCGAGCTTGATGTCGAGAAGAGCCAGGGTGGGGCGGGCGGATTCCATGATCTCCATCGCCTCCCGCTCGTTGGCGGCGGTGCCGCAGACGACGTGCCCCATGTCGGCCACCAGCGACTCGATCTCCATGGCGAGGATCGGGTTGTCCTCCACCACCAGCACCCGCTGGGTCAGTGCGGCGCGCACCGTGTCGCGGGCGTGGGTGAGGCGTTGGTTGGCCTCCGCCGGGGTGACGTGCATGACCGCCGCCGCTTCGGCCAGCGCCAGCCCTTCCAGGGCGACCAGCAGATAGACCCGCCGTTCGCCCTCCGGCAGGGTGGCGAGCGCGCGTTCGATGGGGTGGGGGGAGGCGACGGGGCGCCCCTCCCCATCGTTGTCCTCGTCGAACAGCAGGTTGAGCAGGGCGTAGAGCGGAACACGCGTGCCGTCGGGCAGGCCGAAGCGCTGCGGCGCCATGACCGCGACCTCGACGCCGCGGGTGACGAGATCGTCGCCGCGCTCCGTCGCACCGGTCAGGGCCCGCGCGTAGCGGCGCAGGAACGGCACGTGTTCATACAGATTCCGAGCGTAGACCCGCATGTCCTCGATTCTCGCGCCGGGCCGGCCGGAGAGTGCGGAACGGCACACCCCGGACAGGGACAAGATTGATCAGACGCTAACGTATCACGGCGCGGTCGGATGTCGAACCGTTCAAAAGCCTTAACCGCCTCTCCCGTTGGTTCAGGCGAAGGTGGGTGGTGTCAGCGGGCCTCCAGCAACTTTCGCGACCGCCACTGCCAGGGTTTTTCCACCTTGCCCGCCCACAGGCCGAGCCGCCGGCTGACGGCGTAGGCTTCCGCCTCCTGATAGGCCGGCGACAGGCTGCGGTAGGCGAAGGCCCAGCCGCGCAGGACCATCGCCCGGCCGAGATCCACCCCGCTCACGCGGCATTCGCCCATCTCCTGCCCGTTGCGGTCACGGTCGGCCACGGTGCACTCCACCTCGCCACCCTGGATCAGGCCCCGCAGGACGGCGGTGGAACTGGCGAAACAGTCATAGGACCGCCCGCCGCGGGTCAGGCAGGTCTGGCCGGGATCGGGCGCGTCGATGCCCATCAGCCGCACCGGCCGGCCGTTGACCGTCAACAGATCGCCCTCCACCGCGATGCCGGTGCCGGTGACGCGCTGGTTGGGGACGGAGGGGGAGGCGGGCGACCTGCCGGTCTGGGCGGCGGCGGGCGTCGCCAGCAGGAGCAGGGTGATGACAGCGGCAAGCCGCTCAGAACAACGTCGGCTGCTCATGGAGCGGAGCGATGCAGGCTTCGTCGTCGTTGCGGACGTTGCCGACGCGCGGGCCGACCGGCACCGCGTCGAGCCGATCGTCGGGCGCCGGGCGGATCAGGGTTTCCGCGACGGAGGCGGGCGTTTCCGGGTTGAGCCAGGCGTCCCAGTCGGCCTCGTCGACGATCACCGGCATGCGGTCGTGCAGGGGGAACAGCGTGGCGTTGGCCGTGGTGGTGACGATGGTCACCGTCTCCAACGGCGTTTCCAGCGGCGGGCCACCCTTGGGGCCCTTCCACCGCTCCCACAGCGCGGCGAGCGCCATCGGGCGGCGGTCCCGCCGGCGGATCACGTAGGGCTGCTTGCGCTTGCCGCCGTCGGCCGCGGCCTGCCACTCGTAGAAGCCGTCGATGAGGATGAGCGCGCGGCGGTGCTTCAGCGCGTTGCGGAATGCGGGCTTCTCCGCCACCGTCTCGCCGCGCGCGTTGATCATCCGGTTGCCGATCGACGGGTCGTCCGCCCAGTGCGGCACGAGGCCCCAGCGCAGCAGCGCCAGATGCCGGCCGGTCTCGTCGGCGCGGACGGTGGCGATGTCCTGGGTCGGCGCGATGTTGTAGCGGGGCGACAGGTTCGGCAGCTCCGGAAACCCGAAGAGCCGTTGCAGTTCGGCCACCGGCGTGGCGAGGAGGACGCGTCCGCACATGCGCCGATTATGGGGCGGGCGGGGCTGCATTGCCAGCGCGCGCGTGCCCGCGGCCTTTGCGCGCCGCATCATCTGGCCTATCTTCGGCGGCAAGGGTTACGAGAGAAGGCGATCACGGCATGACGAAGTTCGGCATCGGCCAGCCCGTTCCGCGCACCGAGGACGCGAGGCTGCTGACGGGCGGCGGGCGTTACACCGACGATGTGTCGCTGCCGGGGCAGGCGTACGCGGCCTTTGTCCGCTCGCCCTACGCGCACGCGGACGTGACGGGGATCGACAGCGCGGCGGCCCTGGCCGCACCCGGCGTGCTGGCGGTCTACACGGCGGCCGATCTGGATGCGGCCGGCATCGGCCCCATCGAATGCCAAGCCCCCGTGCGCAACCGCGACCGCAGCCGCTGCGCCAACCCCAAGCGGCCGGCGCTGGCGCGTGGCCGGGTGCGGCATGTGGGCGATCCCGTCGCTGTGGTGATCGCGGAAACGGTCGACCAGGCGCGCGACGCCATGGAGTTGGTCGCGGTGGAGTACGCCGAACGCCCGTCGGTCAGCGGCACGGGCGAGGCGATGGAGCCCGGCCGGCCGCTGGTGTGGGACGAGACGCCGGACAACCGCTGCTTCGACTGGGGCATGGGCGACGAGGCGGGGGTGGAGGCGGCCTTCGCCGCCGCCGCCCGCGTGGTCGAGCTGGACCTGATCAACAACCGCGTCGTCGCCAACCCGATGGAGGGGCGCGCCTGCCTCGCCGCGGTGGAGGAGGGCACGGGGCGGCTGGTGCTGTACGTGTCCAGCCAGGGCGTGCACGGGCTGCGCAAGCAGTTCTCCAGCATCTTCAAGCTGCCGGAGGAGCGGTTCCGCTTCCTGACCACCGACGTCGGCGGCGGCTTCGGCATGAAGATCTTCAACTACCCGGAATATGTGGCGGCGCTCTTTGCCGCGCGGGAGCTGGGGCGGCCGGTCAAGTGGACGTCGGAGCGGACGGAGGGCTTCCTCAGCGACGATCACGGCCGCGACCACGTGACCAAGGCGCGGATCGCGCTGGACGCCGAGGGTCATTTCCTGGCGATCCGGGTGGATACCATCGCCAACATGGGGGCGTACCTGTCCAACTACGGCCCCTTCGTGCCGACCGACCTGATGGCGCCGATGCTGGTTGGGTCCTACCGTACGCCCGTGCTGTACGCGCGCGTGCAGGGCGTGTTCACCAACACCCAGCCGGTCGATGCCTACCGCGGCGCCGGCCGGCCGGAGGCGGCCTATCTGCTGGAGCGGCTGGTCGATCACGCCGCGCGCGAGGTGGGCATCGACCCGGTGGAGATCCGTCGCCGCAACTTCGTCCCGGCGACGGCCATGCCCTACAGCACCCCGCTCGGGCAGGTGTACGACAGCGGTGATTTCGCGAAGAACCTGGACGACGCGCTGGCGATGGGCGACCACGCCGGGCTCGCCGCCCGCAAGTCCGACGCGGCGCGGCGCGGCAAGCTTCGCGGGGCGGGCATCTCCACCTACATCGAGGCGTGCTCGGGCGGCGGGCCGGAGCAGGCGACGGTGGAGGTGGCGGGCGACGGCCGCGTCGTGCTGTTCATCGGCACCCAGACCAACGGGCAGGGGCACGAGACCGCCTACAAGCAGATCCTGGCCGACCGGCTGGGCGTGCCGCCCGAGGACATCGAGGTGGTGCAGGGCGACACCGACCGCGTGTCCTTCGGCAGCGGCACCGGCGGTTCGCGCTCGGTTCCGGTGGGCGGGGCGGCACTGGCGGAGAGTGCCGGCAAGGTGGTGGCGAAGGCCAGCGCCGTCGCCGCCGACCTGCTGGAGGCGGCACCGGTGGACGTGGAGTTCAAGGACGGCGCCTTCACCGTGGTCGGCACCGACCGCGCCGTGAGCTGGAAGGAGGTCGCCGCCAAGGCGGCCACGGCAGCACCGGGCGCGCCGGCCTTTTCGGAGATGGCGCAGTGGACGCCGCCGTCCAACACCTACCCCAACGGCACGCACTTCTGCGAGGTCGAGGTGGACCCGGATACGGGCGAGGTGGAGGTCGTGTCCTACACCGTGGTGGATGATTTCGGCATGGTCATCAACCCGCTGCTGGTGCAGGGCCAGATCCATGGCGGCGTCGCTCAGGGGATCGGGCAGGCGTTGCAGGAGCGGGTGGTGTTCGACCCGGAGTCGGGCCAGCTCCTCACCGGCTCTTTCATGGACTACCAGCTCCCCCGCGCGGTGGACATCCCGCCCATCGCCATCAAGCTGAACTGCGTGCCGAGCACCACCAACGCGCTGGGCATGAAGGGCGCGGGGGAGGCCGGGGCCATCGGCTCGCCGCCCGCGGTCATCAACGCGCTGGTGGACGCGCTGTCGGTCTACGGCATCCGCCATGTGGACATGCCGGCCACCCCGCAGGCGGTGTGGTCGCTGATCCAGGCGCACCGGACGGCCGCCGCGGCGGAATAGGCGGGAGGGTCCGGGCCGCCGGCTGTTGTCTCCATCGTTGGAACTCACCAACGATGGAGGAACCGGCCGTGAAGACCAACCTGACCGTCGATATCGGACTGGACGTTGCGGACCAGCGGGAGGCGGAGCGCTTCGAGGAGGCGCTCGCCGGCTGGCTGAACGGGCAGAAGGGCGTCACCGACATGCGGGTGCTGCACAACAGCGACCTCAACAGCGCCGCCTGGCGCCAGTCGCGCGCCCGGGTGTTCGGCTCCGAGCGACCGAGCCCCTTCAGCCGGCCGGGGGAGACACGCTGAGGGCAGACCGCCGCCCCCGTCCCGCGCGCCGTGTCACGCGGTCGGCACCAGCCGGCGCAGCCGCTTCAGCCGGGCGGCGACTCCGGTCGCCGGCTCGGTTTCCGGCTCCGGCGCGGCGCGGCGGGAGGGTTCCGGCCAGCGGATGAGTTCGAGCTGGCCGTTCTCGTCCTCGACCAGCGCGGTGCAACTGTCCACCCAGTCGCCGTCGTTGTAGTAGGTGATCGCGCCGATCTGGCGGATCTCCGGGTGGTGGATGTGGCCGCAGACGACGCCGTCGACGCCGCGCCGCTCCGCTTCCAGCACCAGCGCCGCGTCGAACTTGGCGATGAAGGCGGCGCGGTGCTTCACCTTGTGCTTCAGGTAGCCCGACAAGGACCAGTAGGGATAGCCGAACACCCGCCGCCACCAGTTGAACCACTGGTTGACGAGCTGCGACACCGCCAGCGCGTGGGTGCCGAGATGGGCCAGCCACGGCGCGCGGGCGACCACCGTGTCGAACTGGTCGCCGTGGATCACCAGCAGCCGGCGGCCATCAGCCGTTTCGTGGATGTGGTCGGGCTTGATCAGGATCTGGCCGAACTCCAGCCCCACGTAATCATGCAGCACATCGTCGTGGTTGCCCGGCACCAGGATCACCCGGGTGCCGCGCCGCGCCTTGCGCAGCAGCTTCTGCACCACGTCGCTGTGCTCCTGCGGCCAGAAGCGGCGGCGGCGCAGGCGCCAGACATCGACGATGTCGCCGACCAGATACAGCGTCTCCGCCTCGCATTCGCGGAGGAAATCCAACAGCCGCGCGGCCTGACAGCCGCGCGTGCCGAGGTGGACGTCGGAGATCCACACCGTGCGATAGCGCCGGTCGGGGGATGTCGACATGCTCGTCCTCGTCAGGCCTTCCGTAGCGACCGTAGGCGCACATTGTGCACTGCCGAGGGGCGGAACGAAAGCCCCGGTTGCCGCGCAACGGCGTTGCGCGACCGCCGGGACGTATGGTCACACGCAGCGGCCGCCGTCCACCTCCAGGCAGACGCCGGTCAGGAATTCCGCCTCGTCGGAGCAAAGGTACAGCGCGGCGTTGGCGATGTCGGACGGCAGGCTCAACCGCCCGAGCGGAATCGTGGAGCGGAACTGCGCCCGCTTGGCCTCGGTGTCCTCGCCCATGAACAGGTGCAGCATGCCGGTTTCGCCGGCCACCGGGTTGATGGCGCAGACGCGGATGCGATCCGGCGCCAGCTCGACCGCCATCGCCTTGGTGATGGTGATGGCCGCACCCTTGCTGCCGTTGTACCAGACCAGCCCCGGCCGCGGCCGGACGCCGGCGGTGGAGGCGATGTTGAGGATCACCCCGCCGCCGCCCTGGGCGCGGAACAGCGGCACGGCGTGCATCGCGCCGTGATAGATGGACTTCACGTTGGTGGCGTAGACGCGGTCGAAGGTCGCCTCGTCCACCTCCGTCATCGGCATGTTGCGGTGGGTCCAGCCGGCGTTGTTGATGAGGATGTCGAGCCGGCCCCAGGCGTTGACGGCGGCGTCGATCATCGCCTTCACGTCGGCGCCGACGGTGACGTCGGCGGTCACCGCGACCGCGTCCGCCCCGACCTCCGCTGCCACGCGGCGGGCGGCGTCGCCGTTGATGTCGGCCACCACCACCTTCGCCCCCTCGGCGACGAAGCGCTTGACGATCCCCTCGCCGAACCCCGACCCGCCGCCGGTGACGACGGCGATCTTCCCTGCCAGACGCATGATTGTTCCTTTCCGACGCGTGAATCCGGTCGTCAGTCGTGCTTGATCGCCACGGTCTTGACGACGGAGAAGCCGTAGAGCGCCTCGAAGCCCTTTTCGCGGTTGAAGCCGCTCTTCTTCATGCCGCCGAAGGGCAGCTCCACACCGCCGCCGGCGCCGTAGTTGTTGATGAAGACCTGACCGGCACGGATGCGTTTGGCCATCCGCAGTTGCCGGCCGCCGTCGCGGGTCCACACACCGGCCACCAGCCCGAAGGGCGTGCCGTTGGCGAGCCGCACCGCCTCCTCCTCCCCGTCGAAGGGGGTGGCGGCGAGTGCGGGGCCGAACACCTCCTGCTGGGCGAGCGGGCTGTCTTGCGGCACGTCGCCGAACAGCACGGGGGCGACGTAGTAGCCGCCGGTCGGCGCGCCGTCGGCGATCCGCCCCTCCGCCAGCACGCGGAAGCCGTTGTCCTTGGCGGTCCGGATCATGCCGGCGACGCGGTCGCGCTGCTTCTCGTTGATCAGCGGGCCAAGGTCGCGGTCGTCCAGCGCCGGGCCGACGGTGAGCGCCGCGAAGCGCTCCGCCACCATGGCGGTGAAGCGGTCGTAGATGGAGCGCTCCACCAGCGCCCGGCTGCCGGCCGAGCAGGTCTGGCCGGCGTTCTGGATGGCGCCGCGCACCACGAAGGTGACGGCCTGCTCCAGATCGGCGTCCGCGAACACCACCTGCGGCGACTTGCCGCCCAGCTCCAGCGTCACCGGCACGATGTTGCGGGCGGCGGCCTGCTGCACGAGCACGCCCACCTCCTGGCTGCCGGTGAAGGAAATGTGGTCGATGCCGGGGTGCGCGGACAGCGCCGCCCCCGCCTCCTCGCCATAGCCGGTCACGATGTTGATCGAACCGGCGGGGAATCCGGCCTCCACCGCCAGCTTGGCGAGGTAGAGCGTGCTGAGCGACGCGTCCTCCCCCGGCTTGACCACGCAGGCGTTGCCCATGGCGAGCGCGCCGCCGACGCTGCGGCCAACGATCTGCAGCGGGTAGTTCCACGGCACGATGTGCCCGGTCACCCCGTGCGGCTCGCGCAGGGTCATCACCGTGTAGCCGTTCTGGTAGGGGATGGTGTCGCCGTGGACCTTGTCGGCGGCGCCGCCGTAGAATTCGAAATAGCGGGCGCAGGCGACGACGTCGGCGCGGGCCTGGGTCAGCGGCTTGCCGACGTCGCGCGACTCGATCTCGGCCAGCGTGTCGGTGTCGCGCAGGATCAGGGTGGCGAGGCGCTGCATCAGCCGCCCGCGCTCCATGGCGCTGAGCCGGCCCCAGTCGCCCTCCAGCGCGTCGCGGGCGGCGGCGACGGCGGCGTCCACATCCTCGGCCATGCCGCGGGCGATGGTGGCGAAGGTCTCGCCGGTCGACGGGTCGATGGCGGGAATGGTGCCGCCCGTGGCGGCGTCCACCCAGCGGCCGCCGATCAGGAGCTTGGTGTCCATGACGGATCTCCGACGGTTACAGCAGGCCCCGGAAGATCAGGGAAATTCCGGGGACATAGGTGATGATCATCAGGCAGGTGATCACCACCAGGACGAAGGGCACCAGCCGCGGGACCATCCGCTCCAGACTGATGCCGGCCACCTGGCAGGCGGCGAACAGGTTGACCCCGAAGGGCGGGGTGATCATGCCGAGCGCCAGATTGA
Organism: Azospirillum oleiclasticum; assembly: GCF_013423485.1. Lineage (GTDB taxonomy): Bacteria > Pseudomonadota > Alphaproteobacteria > Azospirillales > Azospirillaceae > Azospirillum > Azospirillum oleiclasticum. Next base: position 473,171 of record NZ_JABFFR010000003.1, on the reverse strand, counting down.
CCACCATCACAAGCCCGAAATGGATCGGGTCGATGCCGAAATGAATGGCGACCGGCGCCAGGATCGGCGCCAGCACGATGATCGAGGCCGAGGTCTCGATGAACATGCCGACGATGAAGAGGAACAGGTTGACCGCCAGCAGGAAGCTCCAGCCGGCGTTGAAGGTCTCGGCGATCCAGGCGCCGATGGCGGCCGGGATGCCGGCGCGGGTGATCAGGAAGCTGAACAGCCCGGCGGCGGCGATGATGAACATGATCATCGCCGAGGAGATCACCGACTTGCGCAGGATGGGCACGAGGTCGCGCGGGGTGATGGCGCGGTAGACGACCAGGCCGACGAACAGCCCGTAGAACACCGCCACCACCGACGCCTCCGTCGGGGTGAAGACGCCACGGTAGATGCCGCCGATGATGATCACCGGCATGAGCAACGCGAGCGCCGCGCGCTCCGTCGCCTTGACGAAGCCGATGCGCCCGTCGCGGTCGGACTTGCCCCAGCCGTTGAGCTTGCACAGCGTGTAGGTGAACAGCGTCAGCGCGCCGCCGATCAGCAGGCCGGGGCCGATGCCGGCGACGAACAGCTCGCCGATCGACACCTCGGCGCTGACGCCATAGAGGATCATCGGGATCGAGGGCGGGATGATGACCCCCAGCTCCGCCGAGGTGGCCTGGAGGGCGGCCGCGAACTCCTTGGGGTAGGCGTGCTTGATCATCGCCGGAATGATCACCGCGCCGATCGCGAAGGTGGTCGCCACGCTCGATCCCGACACCGACGCGAAGATCATGCAGGTCAGCACGCAGGAGCAGGCGAGCCCGCCCTGCACCCCGCCGACGATGGATTTCGCGAAATCCACCAGCCGGTTGGAGATGCCGCCCGCCTCCATCAGGTTGCCGGCCAGGATGAAGAAGGGGATCGCCATCAGCGGGAAGCTGTCGATGGTCGTCATCAGCTTCTGCGCGACGACGATCAGCGGCATTTCCGTGAACAGCGCGATGCCGCCGATGGCCGCCCCGGCGATGGCGATGGCGATCGGCACCGACAGCGCGAACAGCGCCACCATGGCGATGAGGACGAAGCTGGTCATGGGGCGGGAATTCCAAACGATCCTCTCCCCGGCGGGGAGAGGTGGTGTTCCAGGATTGCGGCGTAAGGAAAGCGGCCCGGCATCGATCTACAGCTCGAAGATCTCGCGCCCGACGGTCGAGGTCTCGCTGGTGCCCAGGACCTCGCGGACCTGTTCCACGGCGCGGGCGAGCAGGCCGACGATGGCCAGCGCGGCGCCGACGGGGATCGCCATGTAGACGGTGGCGATCGAGATCCCCTCGCCGGTCAGCGGGTTTTCCACCCCGGCCAGCATCTGGAACTGAACGCGCCCCGCCATCTCCCAGCCGAACCACGCGATGACCAGCAGCACGCCCAGGCACAGGCCGGTGATGACGGCGATCAGGACCAGCTTGGCCGTGCCGCGCAACTTTTCGTAGAGAAACTCCACCGACATCAGCGCGCCGGTGCGGAAGGCCACCGCGACACCGAGATAGACCATCCAGATGTTGAGCGAGCGGGCGGCGACCTCCGACCAGGTGGATGGCTGTTCGAAGACGAAGCGTGTGATCACCTGCCAGAGCGACACGCAGGCGGTGAGCACCAGAAGCGCCATCGCCACGCGCAGAGTCCAGCGCATGAGGAAACGTTCGGCGGCGGAGAGGGCGGAGAACATCTGGGGGCTCCGGTGCGCGGGGTCGCCGGGCGGTCAAGCCCGGCGCCCGGTCACGGTCGGTACGTCTCGGTCAGTACTTGTAGTTCCGGATCTCGTCGATCTTCTCCTGACCGAACTTCTTGGCGTACTGCTCGTAGGCCGGCTTCAGCGCCTCCTGGAAGGCGGCGCGGTCGATGTCGGTGACCACGGTCATGCCGCGCTTGCGCAGCTCCTCCACGCCGTTGGCGGCGTCGGACCGTGCCTTCTCGCGCATGGCCTTGGCACCGGCGAGACCGGCGGTCTTGAACCAGCCCTTCTCCTCCGCCGACAGCTTGTTCCACACCGCCGGCGACAGGATGATCAAGGCCGGCGAATAGACGTGCTGGGTCAGCGACAGGTACTTCTGCACCTGGTCGAACTTGGCCGACATGATCACGCCGATCGGGTTCTCCTGACCGTCCACGGTGCCCTGCTGGAGGGCGGTGAACAGCTCGGGGAAGGCCATCGGGGTGGGCAGCACGCCCAGCGTCTGGAAGGCGGTCATGTGCACCTGGTTCTCCATGGTGCGGATCTTCAGGCCCTTGGCGTCCGCCGGGGTCTTCACCGCGACCTTGGAGTTGGTCAGGTTGCGGAAGCCGTTCTCACCCCAGGCCAGAGCGATCAGCCCATGCTTGGGGAACTGGTCGAGGATGCGCTGGCCGATGGGGCCGTCCAGCACCGCGTCGACATGCTTGAAGTCCTTGAACAGGAAGGGGATGTCGGTGAGCAGCGTGTCCGCCACGAAGTTGCCGACCGGGCCGGAGGAGGTGACGACCACATCGACCGTGCCGATCTGAGCGCCTTCCACCATCTCGCGCTCGCCGCCCAGCGCGTTGGCCGGGAACTGCTTGATGGTCCACTTGCCGCCGGACAGCCGGGCCAGCTCCTCGCCCATGGCGGTGGCACCGACGCCGTAGTGCGAGGTGGGGGCCAGCGAATAGCCCAGCTTCAGCTCGGCCGCACCCGCCACGCCGGCGGTCGACACGAGGGCGGCGCCCAGCACCGTGGCGGTGAGAATCTTCTTCAGGAACATGGGGGTCCTCCCTAGACCGTCCGTTGAGACCGTTCGTTGGCTCAGCACTCTAATGCACACGCGTTTGCGGTGCATTCATTCTTCGATCGGGCCGGCACCGGTTTCGCCGATTTTCGCAGCGCACCCGAAGTGTCCGGCCGCAACGGGGTTTGGCTCAACCGCCACCGCGGGTCAAGTGGTTGAACCAAGCAACCGCAACGCGGCCAGCGCCATCACCTGGGCCGAGTGGATCAGGTCGTCGATGCCGACATACTCGTCCGGCTGGTGGGCGAGGTCGAGGATGCCGGGGCCGTAGGCGATGCAGTCCTTGAGATGGCCGACGCGCACGATGTGCTTCTGGTCGTAGGTGCCGGGGGAGACGACCTGCTGCGCCGGGCGGCCGAGCACGGTGAGGATGGCGTCCTCCACCGCCCGTACGACCGGGCTGTCGGCGTCGGTCATGGTGGGCAGGAAGGCCAGCACCTCGCTCAGCTCGTAATCGAAGCCGGGGCGCTCGGCCTTCAGCGACTCCAGGATGCCCACGATCTCCGCCCGCACCTCCTCGGGGTCCTCCTCGATCAGATAGCGGCGGTCGAGCACCAGCCGGCACGAATCGGGGACCATGGGGGAGGGGTAGCCGCCGTGCTTCTCGATCTGGCCGCCATGGATGGAGTTGAGGTTGATGGTGGACTGGCGCGCCCCCTCCGGCACCACCGGCATGGTGGTGCGCTTGGCGGCAAGGCGCGGGATCAGCTCCGTCTCGATCCGGTGCAGCACGGCGCCCATGTGGCGCACCGCGCAGTTGCCGAGGAAGGGCATGGAGCCGTGGGCGACGCGGCCCTTGGTCTCGACTTCCGCCCACCAGACGCCGCGGTGGCCGATGCAGACGCGGTCGACGTTCAGCGGCTCCGGGATGATGACGTGATCGACGCGCGGGCGGGAGAAGTAGCCGAGCTTCGCCAGATGGCCGACGCCGCCGTAGCCGCCCGACTCCTCGTCCACCGTGCCGGAGATCTCCAGCGCGCCGTGGAAGGGGATGCCGCTGTCGAGGATGGCCTCCACCGCGATGATGGAGGCGGCGATGCCGCCCTTCATGTCGCAGGAGCCGCGGCCGTAGACCTTGCCGTCCTTCACCACCCCCTCGAAGGGATCGACGGTCCAGCCGCGCCCGGCCGGCACCACGTCGGTGTGGCCGTTGAAGTGGACGCAGGGGCCGGGGCCGCGCCCTTCGATGCGGGCGATGACGTTGGTGCGGGGGTAGCGGTCGCTGTCGCCCGGCACCCCCTCCGCCCGCACATACTCCACCTGGAAGCCGCGGGCGGCCAAGCGGCGGCCGATGAACTCGGCGCAGTCGGTGTAGGCGTCGCCCGGCGGGTTGACGGTGGGGATGCGGATCAGGTCACGGGTGAGGGCGACCGCCTCGTCGGTGCGGTCGGCGATCAGGCGGCGCAGCGTGTCGAGCTCGGGCAAGGGAGGATGATCCCCGCGAAACGGCCCGCCACCGCGGCGGGCCCGGTCACGCCAGTGTCGCGCAAGCGGCGGGGGAGGGGCAAGGCGCCCCTTACGACACCGCCGTTTCCACCGCGCGGGCGACGGCCAGCAGGCGGCGGTCCTGGCCGCGGATGCCGACGATCATCAGGCCGGTCGGGCAGGCGCTGCCGCAGCAGGGGACGGTGGCGGCCGGGCGCTCCAGGAAATTGAAGGCCGAGGTGTTGCGCAGGACCAGCATGTTGATGCGGTTGTAAGCCTCGTCGACCTGCAGCGCGTCGAAGCGCGGCGGCACGATGGCGACGGTCGGCAGCACCAGCGCGTCCACATCGGCGGTCAGCGCGTCGGTCTCCGCCATCAGGGCGGCGCGGGCGCGGGTCAGCTCGATGTACTCGGCGGCGGTCTGCTGGGCGCCGCGCTGGATGCGGCTGCGCACACGCGGGTCGTAGCGGTCACCGGCCTGCTCCAGCAGCTCGCGGTGGCGGGCGTAGGCCTCCGCGGTGACGAGGCCGCCGCGGGCGTTGAGCGCCGGGATGCGGTCGAGGATCGGCAGGGCCCGGTCCTCGATCTTGGCCCCGGCCTGGGCGAGGCGATCGAGAGCGTCGTCGAACGCCTCCGACACGCAGGCGTCGAGCCCGTCGAGAAGGTAGCTGCGCGGCACCACCAGGCGCAGCCCTTCCAGCGACGGTTCGCAGGGGGCGGTCGGCTCTTCGCCCGCCAGCACCGCGTCGATGATGGCGCAGCAGGCGATGGAGCGGGCGATCGGGCCGACGCTGTCCAGCGACCAGGAGAGCGGGAAGGCGCCGTCGCGCGGCACGCGCGCCTGCGTCGGCTTGAAGCCGGCCAGCCGGCAGAAGGCGGCGGGAATGCGGATGGAACCGCCGGTGTCGCTGCCGATCGCCGCCACCGCCATGCCGTCGGCCACCGACACCGCGGCGCCCGACGACGAGCCGCCGGGGATGCGCGTGCGGTCGCAGGGGTTGGCCGGCGTGCCGTAATGCGGGTTCAGGCCGAGACCGGAGAAGGCGAACTCCGTCATGTTGGTGCGGCCGATGATGACCGCGCCGGCGGCGCGCAGCCGGGCGATGGCGGCGGCGTCGTGCTCGGCCGGGGGCGCATCGGCCAGCACGGTGGAGCCGGCGGTGGTCACCTGCCCGCGCACGTCGAACAGGTCCTTCACCGAGATCGGGATGCCGGCGAGCGGCGAGGGGACGATGCCGTGGGTGCGCTGGAGATCGCTGGCGCGCGCCTGGGCCAGCGCCGCCTCGCGGTCGAAGCGCAGGAAGGCGCGGGCGCCCTCGCCCTCGGGGTCCTCGATGCGGGCGATGGCGGCTTCGGTCAGGGCGAGGCTGGTGGTGCGGCCGTCGGCGAGGGCCGCGGCAAGCGACAGGATGGTGTCGGTCATGGCGATGGCCCGATGATCGTGCGATGCCGGAGCCTGCCCCAGCGCCGTCGACTCGTCCACATCGCAAATCTCATGGCCGCCCGGCGTCTGTACCAAGACGTACTTGCCTAAACCGTGGGCGAAATGGCTGAAAACCGCCATGTTCGTGAGCAGACATGGCTGCCATCCCGCGATGTATGGCGTGGAACGGCCTTGGTATGGCGCTTGCTGAAGAGCAGGGCCTTTGCAACATCCAGTCTGGACGTGACCGCCGCCATGACCCGCCGCCTCGCCGCCCTCCTGACCGGCGCCGCCCTGGCGCTCGCCGCCCTGCCGGCCGCCGCCCAGACCTCCGTCAAGGTGACGCTGGACTGGGCCTTCCAGGGGCCGCAGGCGCCCTTCCTGCTGGCGGCCGAGCGCGGCTATTACAAGGCGGAGGGGCTGGACGTCACCATCGACCGGGGCGAGGGCTCCGGCGCCGTGCCGGGCCGCATCGCCGCCGGCACCTACGACGTCGGCTTCGGCGACATCAACCCGATGATCCGCTTCAAGGCGGAGCGCGACAGCGACCTGATCGCCGTCGCCGTGCTCTACGACGCCTCGCCGCTCGCCGTGATCACCACCAAGAAGAGCGGCATCACCACGCCGAAGCAGCTCGCGGGCACGACGCTGGCAGCACCGGAGACGGATTCCGGCCGGCAGCTCTTCCCCGCCTTCGCGCGGGCGGTCGGCATCGACGCCGGCTCCGTCACCTGGCAGACGGTCACGCCGCAACTGCGCGAGACGCTGCTGGCGCAGGGCCGCGTGCCGGCCATCACCGGCTTCCTGACCACCGGCATCTTCTCGCTGCGCGCGGCCGGCGTGCCGGACGGGGACATCGTCGTCATGCGCTACCGCGACCACGGGGTGGCGCTCTATTCCAACGCCATCATGACGTCGAGGAAGTTCGCCGAGGCGAACCCCAAGGCGATGGCGGGCTTCGTCAAGGCGACGCTGAAGGCGCATGTCGATGCGGTGAAGGAGCCGGAGGCCGCCATCGCGGCGCTGCGCAAGCGCGACAGCCTGATCGACCCGAAGATCGAGCTGGACCGCATGAAGCTCGCCTTCGACGAGCTGATGCTGAGCGACAACGCCAAGGCCAACGGCCTGAGCCACGTGGACCCGGCGCGCATGCAGGCGGCCATCGACATCCTGAAGGCCACCTATGGCTTCCCCAAGGACCTGACCACGGCCGACGTCTACACCGACGCCTACCTGCCGCCCAAGGCCGAGCGGTCGCTGCCCTGACGCCAGAGGAACCCACGCACGTGCATCCCTTCGTGGAGCTGGACCGGGTGCGGCTTGCCTATGGCGGCGGCACGCTGGCGGTGGACGGGTTGTCGCTCAGTGTCGCGGCGGGGGAGTTCGCAGCGGTGGTCGGGCCGTCCGGCTGCGGCAAGTCGACCCTGATGAAGCTGGTCACCGGGCTGATGCCGCCGACCTCGGGCGGGGTCATCGTCGATGGGCACGAGGTGGCGGGGCCGCTGAAGATCGCCGGCATGGCGTTCCAGAACCCGACCCTGCTGCCCTGGCGCACGACGCTGGGCAACCTGATGCTGCCGTTGGAGATCGTGCAGCCGCACCGCGCCCGGCTGCGGCGGGAGCGCGCCGCCTACGACGCACAAGCGCGGGCACTGCTGGCCTCGGTCGGGCTGGCGGGGTTCGAGGGGCGGTTTCCCTGGCAGTTGTCGGGCGGCATGCAGCAGCGGGCCTCGCTGTGCCGGGCGCTGATCCACGAACCGAAGCTCCTGATGCTGGACGAGCCGTTCGGCGCGCTCGACGCCTTCACGCGGGAGGAGCTGTGGGCGGTGCTGCAAACCGTGTGGATGGAACGGCGTTTCACCACCATCCTGGTCACCCACGACCTGCGCGAGGCGGTCTATCTGGCCGACACCGTCTTCGTGATGTCGAGCCGGCCGGGCCGCGTCGTCTCCCGCTACGAGATCGACCTGCCGCGCCCGCGGACGCTGGAGACGACCTTCACGCCGGAGTTCGGGCGGCTGGTCCACGCGCTGCGTGACGAGATCAGCCGGGTGCGCCAGACCGCGGCGGAGGGAACGGCATGATGACGCGCAGGCGGCTTGAAACGGTGATGCCCTGGGCCGTGGTGGTCGGGCTGTTCGTCCTGTGGGAGCTGGTCTGCGTGGCGCTGGCGGTGCCGGATTTCGTGCTGCCCCGCCCGTCCGTGGTCTTCGTGGCGGTGGTCGATTACGCCGGGCCGCTGTGGCAGCACGCCAGCCACACCCTGTTCACCACCCTGGTCGGCTTCGCGCTGGCGGTGGCGGCCGGCGTGCTGCTGGGGCTGGCCGTGGGGTCGTCCACGCTGGTCTATCACGGGCTCTACCCGGTGCTGATCGGCTTCAACGCCATCCCGAAGGTGGCGATCGTGCCGGTGCTGGTGGTGTGGTTCGGCATCGGCACGGTGCCGGCCATCCTCACCGCCTTCCTGATCAGCTTCTTCCCCATCGCGGTCAACGTCGCCACCGGTCTCGCCACGCTGGAGCCGGAGCTGGAGGACGTGCTGCGCTCGCTGGGGGCCAGCAAGCGCGACATCCTGATCAAGGTCGGGCTGCCGCGCTCGCTGCCCTATTTCTTCGCGTCGCTGAAGGTGGCGGTCACGCTGGCCTTCGTCGGCTCGGTGATCGCGGAGACGGTCGCGTCGAACGAGGGCATCGGCTACCTGATGCTCCAGGCCAGCTCGCGCTTCCAGATCCCGCTGGTCTTCGCCGGGCTGCTGGTGATCGCCGCCATGGGCGTGGTGCTCTATTTCGCCTTCGCCGCCGTGGAGCGCCGCACCACCGGCTGGGCGACGCGGCGCACCGAGTTCGCGGGCGGGGGTTGAGCGGCGGTGCCGGCTTCTCCATGATGGGCGCAACGGGTGGGCGGAGAGGCGAGATGACGGACGCGCTGCGGTTCGTGCTGGGGGGCCGGGTGGTGGAGGTGCCGCAGGCGGACCCCGCCATGACCGTGCTCCAATGGCTGCGCGCCAACGGGCGCTGCGGCACGAAGGAGGGCTGTGCGGAGGGCGACTGCGGCGCCTGCACCGTGGTGCTGGGCGAGCTGGACGGCGGCGGCCACCATCTGCGCTACCGCGCGGTCAACGCCTGCATCCTGTTCCTGCCGCAGATCGACGGCAAGCTGCTGGTCACGGTGGAGGATCTGGCCGACGGGCCGGAGCTGCACCCGGTGCAGCGGGCGATGATGGAGAACCACGCCTCCCAATGCGGCTTCTGCACGCCGGGCTTCGTGATGGCGCTGTTCGCCCTGCACCGGACGGGTGGGGGTACGGACGATGACACCATCCACGACGCGCTGGCCGGCAACCTCTGCCGGTGCACCGGCTACCGCCCGATCCTCGACGCCGCCCGCAGCCTGCCGCCGAAGGACCCGGCGACCGACCGCTTCGATCGGGCGGAGGGCGGTCTGGCGACGCTGCTGCGCTCCATCGCGCGGCCCGACGCGCTGACCGTCTCGGGTCAGGGCCGGGTGCTGCACCAGCCGAAGACCCTGGCCGACCTGTCGGCGCTGGTCCTGGCCCACCCAAAGGCGACGATCCTGGCCGGCGGCACCGACGTGGGGCTGTGGGTCACCAAGCATCTGCGCACCCTGCCGGAGGTGATCCACCTCGCCGAGGTGGCCGAACTGCGCACGCTGGTGGAGGGGGAGGACCGGCTGGACGTGGGAGCGGCCGTCACCTACACGGCGCTCCTGCCGGTGCTGGAGCGGCGGCTTCCGGCGTTGGCGGCGCTGGTGCGGCGGATCGGGGCGGCGCAGGTGCGCAACTCCGGCACGCTGGGCGGCAACGTCGCCAACGGATCCCCCATCGGCGACAGCATGCCGGCGCTGCTGGCGCTGGGGGCGGAGCTGGTGCTGCACCGCGACGGCCAGCGGCGCACCGTGGCGCTGGAGGATTTCTACCTCGGCTACCGCCGCAGCGACCTGCGCGAAGGGGAGTTCCTTGAGCGGGTGCTGATCCCGTACCCGCGGCCGGGAGACGTCTTCGCCACCTGGAAGGTGTCCAAGCGCCGCGACCAGGACATCTCCGCCGTCTGCGCCGCCTTCCGGCTGACGCTGGCCGAGGATGGCACGGTGGCGGAGTTCCGGGCCGGCTATGGCGGCATGGCGGCCACCCCGGCGCGCGCCCGCGCGCTGGAGGCGGCCTTGACCGGCGGGTCGTGGAGCGAGGCCGCGGTCACGGCGGCCTTGCCGGCGCTGGACGCCGACTTCACGCCCTTGTCCGACATGCGGGCAAGCGACCGCTACCGCGCCGCCGTCGCCCGCAACCTCGTGCTCCGCTTCCTCCGCCACACGGGCGGCGAGGAGGCCTACGCGCTGGAGACCGCCCATGCCTGACACGGCCCTGCCCCCCGTGGCGCGCCCGATCCGCGGTGGCGTGCACGCGGCCCTCCAGCACGAGAGTGCCGCCGGGCACGTCACCGGTGCGGCCCGCTACATCGACGATCTGCCGGAGCTGCCGGGCACGCTGCACGCCGCCGTGCGCCTGTCCGACAAGCCGCACGCCCGCATCGTCGGGGTGGACGCCGGGCCGGCGCGGCTGGCGCCCGGTGTGGCCGTCGTGCTGACGGCGGACGACGTGCCGGGGGAGCTGGACATCGGTGCCGTGATGCCGGGCGACCCGGTGTTGGCGTCCGGCCTGGTGGAGTATGCCGGTCAGGCCGTCGTGGCGGTGGCCGCCGACAGCATGATGAGGGCGCGCGCCGCGGCGAAGCTGGTCGAGGTGTATTACGAGGAGCTGCCGGCGATCCTGACCGCCGAACAGGCGCTGGAAGCCGGGGCGATGGTCTCGCCCCCCATCACCATGGCGCGCGGCGACGCGGCGGCGGCGGTGTCCGCGGCGCCGCACCGGCTGACCGGCACGCTGGAGATCGGCGGCCAGGACCATTTCTACCTGGAAAGCCACATCGCCTACGCCATCCCGCGCGACGACGGGGATTTGCTCGTCCACTCCTCCACCCAGCACCCGTCGGAGGTGCAGCACGCGGTCGCCAAGGTGCTGGGCATCCCCATGCACAGCGTGGCGGTGGAGTGCCGGCGCATGGGCGGCGGCTTCGGCGGCAAGGAGAGCCAGCCGGCGCAGATCGCCTGCATCGCCGCCCTTCTGGCGCGGGCCACCGGGCGGCCGGTCAAGTTCCGGCTGGACCGCGACGACGACATGCTGATGACCGGCAAGCGCCACGACTTCCACGTCCGCTACGACGTGGGGTTCGACGCCGATGGGCGCATACGGGGGCTGGAGATGGATCTGGCCGGGCGCTGCGGCATGTCGCTGGACCTGTCCAACGGCGTGGTCGACCGCGCCATGTTCCACGCCGACAACGCTTATTTCCTGCCCGCCGCCCGGGTGACCGGGCACCGCTGCAAGACGCACACGGTGTCCAACACCGCTTTCCGCGGCTTCGGCGGGCCGCAGGGCATGGCCGCCATCGAGCATGTGGTGGACGAGATCGCCCGCAGCCTGGGCAAGGACCCGCTTGCGGTTCGGCGCGCCAACCTCTACGGCGGCGGCCTGGGCGGCAGTCCGGGCCGCGATACCACCCATTACGGCATGCGGGTGTCCGAACCCGACCTGCTGGCCGAGTTGATCGACGAGATCGAGCGCAGCAGCGACTACCGGCGGCGCCGGGAGGGGATCGCCGCCTTCAACGCTGCCAACAGTGTGCTGAAGAAGGGTCTGGCGCTCACCCCGGTGAAGTTCGGCATCTCCTTCACCGTCAAGCATCTGAACCAGGCCTCGGCGCTGGTGCATGTCTACACCGACGGGTCGGTGCAGGTGAACCATGGCGGCACCGAGATGGGGCAGGGCATCCACACCAAGATCGCGCAGATCGTGGCGGAGGAGTTCCAGATCGACATCGACCGCGTGCGGGTGACGGCCTCCACCACCGAGAAGGTGCCGAACGCCCCGCCCACGGCGGCGTCCGCCGGCACCGACCTGAACGGCCACGCCGCCCGGCTGGCGGCGCGCGCGATCCGCAACCGGCTGACCGATTGGGTCGCCGGGCATTGCAAGGTCGGGGCGGAGGCGGTGATGTTCCGCGACAACGCGGTGTTCGCCGGCAACCACGCCATGGGCTTCGCCGAGCTGGCGAAGAAGGCCCATCTCGACCGTGTGCACCTGTCCGCCACCGGCCATTACACGACGCCCAAGATCTGGTGGGACCGCGAGAAGGGGCGCGGCCATCCCTTCTTCTACTTCGCCTGCGGCGTGGCGGTGGCGGAGGCGGTCATCGACACGCTGACCGGCGAGTACCGCTTCCCGCGCGTCGATCTGCTGCACGACTGTTCCGGCTCCATCAACCCGGCCATCGACCTGGGGCAGGTGGAGGGCGCCTTCGTCCAGGGGCTGGGCTGGCTGACCTCGGAGGAGCTGTGGTGGGACGGACAGGGGCGGCTGCGCACCCACGCCCCCAGCACCTACAAGATCCCGACCTCCCGTTGCCTGCCCGAGGATTTCCGCGTCCGCCTGTTCGACGCCCGCCCCAACCGGGAGGAGACCATCCACCGCTCCAAGGCGGTGGGCGAGCCACCGCTGATGCTGGCGCTGTCGGGCTGGCTGGCGTTGAAGGACGCGGTGGCCGCGGTGGGCGACCACCGGGTGCCGGTGCGCCTCGACGCCCCGGCGACGCCGGAGCGGGTGCTGCTGGCGGTGGAGGCGGTGCGGGCGGCGGCAAAAGCGGCGGGAGCCGCGTGACACAACGGGATTGCCGGGACATGTCCGAAGCACTCGCACCGCCGCGCGCGGGCGAAACGAAGAAGGTCGCCGTGCACGGCGCCGCGGAGATCCGGTTCGAGCGGCGGGACGGGGCGACCCGGCTCGCCACGCTGTACCACCACGACCCGCTGCGCTGGCTGATGCCGACGCCGCGGGTGGGGGACCTGCCGAACGCGGTGCTGGTCACCACCTCGGGCGGGCTGGTCGGCGGCGACCGGCTGGATCTCGCCGTGTCGGCCGGGCCGGGGGCTGCGGCGCTGGTCACCAGCCAGGCCGCGGAGAAGGTCTACCGCTCCACCGGGGCCGACTGCCGCATCGACACGGCCGTGACGGTGGAGGCGGGGGGCTGGCTGGAGTGGATGCCGCAGGAGGCCATCGTCTTCGACGGCTCGCGCCTGCGCCGCTCCACCCGGCTCGACCTGCACGAGGACGCGCGGGCGCTGGCCGGGGAGATGCTGGTGTTCGGCCGCGCCGCCCATGGCGAGCGGCTGACCCGCGGGCTGGTGCGCGATGCGTGGGAGGTGGCGGTGGACGGCCGGCTGGTCTGGGCCGACGCGCTGCATCTGGATGGCGACCTCGCCGCCACCATCGCCCACCCCGCCGCCTTCGACGGGGCCGGGGCCGTCGCCACGCTGCTGCTGGCCGGGCCGGGGGCGCCGGATCATCGCGACGCCGCGCGCGCGGTGATGGAGGGGTTGGCCGGCGTGCGTGCCGGGGCCAGCGTGGTCGATGGGCTGCTGGTCATGCGGGTGCTGGGGAGCGACGCACGGCACGTACGGCGCGCGTACGCCGCCCTGTGGAGCGCGCTCCGCTCGGCCGCGGCCGGCCTGCCGGCGCGGCTGCCGCGGCTCTGGGAAATTTAGGCGGGGTTCAGCCGGTCTCCTCCCCACCCTCCGGCCGCAGCAGCAGGGCGTAGCGGCGGATCAGCCAGACGTGGCGCTCGAACAGGATCGTCATGGCGAACAGCGCCTGCTGCACGGGGTAGGGCGGCGGGGTCTCCGACCGCAGGAGCGTGCGGCGGATGCGCTCCATCAGCTCGGCGCGGTCGGCGGTCAGGTGGATCAGCAGATCGATCGACTCCGCTTCCGGGTGGGCGGCGGCCTCCGCCAAGGTGAGCAGCAGGGCGTGCAGGCTCTCCACGAGGTTGCCGGTGAGCGGCTGGGCGCGCACCTCGGGCGGGGCGGCGGCGATGGTCCGGACCAGCTCATGCACGCTGTCGTTCAGGGAGACGACGATCTCCTGCCGGGTCTTCACCAGCACGCCACGCTCCAGCGCGCCGCGCGACAGGGGCGCGTCCAGCAGCTCGGTCAGGAAGGAGTCGATGACGCGGGCGACGCTGCCGGTCGCGGCGTGCAGCTCGTCCGGCGGGACCGGCTGCGCGGCCGGCGGCTCCGCGCGTACACTGTCGAGATAGTCCGGCAGGTGGCGGATCAGCCGCTCCTGTTCCCGCTCGACCAACGGCAGGGCGCTTTCGGCGTCCACCAGCGCCTGATCGTAGAGGAAGGCGGGGCGCGACAGCACCTCGACCCGGCTGGCCGGCAGCAGCCGGTCGAACAGGCGCGCCAGCGGCCCGTAGACAGGGGCCAGCACCAGCGCCGGGACGAGCTGGCAGAGCAGATACACCGCGGCGGCGCGGTGGGCGAGGTCGGGGACGTGGCCGTCGATGGCGTGGCGCAGCAGCGGCACGCCCTGGTGCGATTCGATCAGGAACAGGGGCAGCAGGATGGCGACGCCGACCGCCTTGAACAGCGCCTGGAACACGGCGAGTTGGCGCGGCGTGCCCTCCAGGTTCCCGGCCATCAGCCAGGTGGTGGCGCCGGAGCCGAGGCTGGCACCCAGCACCAGCAGGATCGTCGCCTCCTCCCCGAACAGGCCGGCCGACGCCATGGTGACGGCCAGGACGGACACGGTGGCGGAGGATTGCGCCACCATGGCGACGGCGGCGCCGATCAGCACCAGCAGCGCCTCCGACGAGGCGGCGAAGCGCAGGGCGGACTGCACCATCGCCAGCTCGCGCAAGGGGGCCGCCCCGCCCTTCATCAGTTGCAGGCCGAGGAAGAGGATGCCGAGCCCCAGCAGCGCCCCCACCAGATGCCGCCAGCGGGCCGAGCTGTCGAGGTCGAAGTAATGGCAGAGGCCGGTGACGCCCAGCAGATACAGCACGGCCAGCCGCAGATCGACCACCGCCAGGATCACCAGCACCGAGGTGCCGAGATTGGCCCAGGCGACCAGCGGCATGGCGCGCCGCACCGTCAGCGCCCCGGCGGAGATGAGGTTGATGACGATGAAGGTGGCGGCGTTGGTGCTCTGCGTCAGCACCCCCAGCGCGGTGCCGGCCAGCGCGGCGGTCAGCGGATTGCCGGTGGCGCGCGCCACCAGCGCGCGGAAGCGGCGGCCCACCATGTGTTGGAGGTTGCGGCCGATCAGCTTCACGCCGGTGAAGAACAGGCCGAGTCCGCCGAACAGGGAAGCGACGATCTCCACCGGTCTCAGCCCGCCCGCGCGCCGCGCACGAGGATGACGCCGATCAGCGCCAGCCCGGCCAGCAGGCTGGCGAGCGACACCGCGCGCAGGGTGGCGTAGCGGTCCGCCGCTTGCGCCTGCTGCTCCATCCGGACGGCGGCGGCGCGCCGTCGCAAGGCTTCGGCCAGCCCGTCGATGCCCTGGTCGAGCGGCCGGTCGATGCCGCGCACAGCCGTGTCCACCGCGCGTACGCTGGCCGGGTCGGCGCGGTCGAACAGCGGCAGGGCGCCGCGGTAGCGCGCCGCCAGGGTGGCGTGGTCGGCCAACAGCCGTTCCGGCGTCGCGGCGTCGATGTCGAGGGTGGCGGCGTCGTCCTTCAGCGTGGCGAGCGCCCGCGCGACCGCGCGCTCCTGCTCCTCGAAGCGTCGGAGGAAACGGTCGAACTCCACGGGATCACCGCCGCGCAGCAGGATGTTCTTCCACTCCTGCACCTGGATCTTGAAGGCGACCTGCGCGGTGCGCGCGGTGTCCAGCGCCGTTTCCAGCCGGGCCTCCATGGCCTGCTCCGCCATGTCGCTGTCGCGCTCGTGCTGGATGGCGAACAGCCCGATCAGCCCGTTCACCAGGAACACCGCGATCAACGCGCCGCCCAGCGCCGCGATCGGGCGCCGCCGCCTCGGCGATGCCGCCACCCTCTCCGCCATGCCCCGCCTCCGTCACCCCTGCGCAGGGTCTATCGAAGCCATTGTTGGTCAGGCAAGTGACGGTCCTGTTACAGTTTGGTGGAAGCCCGGCACCAGCGCCGCCACAGGTTGCGGTAGGCGTCCTCGACCGCGCGGGTGTACTGGGCGAAGTCGCCGACGGGCGAGGCGGCGAAGTGCCGGCGCAGCCCGGCGCGCAGCGGTGCCAGCGCCGCGGGGTCGGCGGCCTTGGCGGTGGCGATGGCGATGTACGCGTCCTCGTCCGTCGCCACCCAGTCGCCCATGCCCAGGCTGGCTTCGATGGCGCCGGCAACGCGTCCCGGCGGCTTGCGGTCGAGCAGCGTGACCACCGGCACCCCCATCCACAGCGATTCCATCGTCGTGATGCCGCCGCCGAGCGGGAAGGGGTCGAGGGCGATGTCCACTTGGCCGTACGCGGCGAGATGGTCGGCGTGCGCGCTGCCGCCGAGAAGCCGCAGCCGCTCCGGGTCCACGCCGTGGGCCGCGAAGGCGCTGTGCAGGCGCTCCCGCTCCGCCGGATCGCCGAGCGCCTTGTCCTTCAGCAGCAGCGCCGTGCCGGGGCAGGCGCGCAGCAGCCGCGCCCACAGCGCGATCACCGGCGGCGTCACCTTGGACAGCCGGTTCAGGCAGCCGAAGGTGATCCGCCCGCTGGCCTGCGACGGCGGTGCCACCACCGGCGGCGCGTAGGAGGGCGCCTCGAAGCCGATGCAGCAGGGCAGGTCCCAGACCTGTTCCATGAACAGATGGCGTTCGGCCGCCGGGATGGTGACGGTGTCGGAGAAGACGGCGTCCATCGTCTCCAGCCCGATGCCGTGCGGGTGCGTCCAGCCGCTGAGCTGCACCGGGGCCGGCCGGCGGGCAAACACCGCCAGCCGGTTGCCGGAGGAATGGCCGGACATGTCGACCAGCACGTCGATGCCGTCGGCGCGGATCCGCTCGGCCAGCGCCTCGTCGCCGAGACCGGCCGTGTCCCGCCACAGCGTCGCCATCATGCGGAACTCGCGCGTCATCGCGTCCTCGACCGTGACGCCGGAGTAGCAGACGACCTCGAAGCGGGAACGGTCGAGCAGCCGCAGCACCGGCCCGAAGGCGAAGGCGGCGGAGTTGACACGGAAATCGGCCGAGACATGGCCGACGCGCAGCCGTCGCTCCGGGTCCGGATCGTTGCGCAGCGGCCGGCGCACGGCGCGGAGCGGCACGGCGTGGCGCTCGTTGAAGCGCCGCCGCTCGGCCTGGAGGTCGGCGGTCGTGGCGGTGCTGTCGAAATCCATGGTGAAGATCAGGTCGGAGTGCGTCTCCGTCCAGCCCGGATCGACGGCCAGCGCACGGCGGTAGGCGGTCAGCGCCTCTGACACCCGCCCGATATCCTTCAGCGTCAGGCCGAGGTTGGCGTATTGGGTGCGGTCGTCCGGCCGGAGGACCGCGGCAGCGGCGAGGCTGCGCAGCGCGTCCGTCGGCCGCCCGGCGCGGAGCTGCGCCATGCCCAGATTGCCGTACGCTTCGGGAAACGCCGGGCGGCGGGCCAGGGCGGCGCGGTAGGCGGCCTGCGCCGCGCCAAACAGGCGCCGGGCCTGGAGCGCGTTGCCGAGCGCCAGATGATGGTCGGCGTTCGCCGGGTCCAGCGCTACTGCCCGTTGCGCCAGCTGCAGCGAGGCGTCGAGCCGCGCAAGCTCGCCAAACGCGGTGCCCAGATTGACCAGCGCCTCCGGAAGGGCCGGGGCGAGGGCGAGCGCCCGCCGGTGGCCGGCGGCGGCCTCGGCCGTGCGGCCGGCGCGCTGGTGGAGCAGCGCCAGCGCCGCGTGGGCGTGCGCGTGGTCCGGGGTGCCGGCAATGGCGCGGCGCAGGGGGGCGGCGTCGGTGGTGACGGTGCCCAGCGCGTACAGCGCATCGGCGTGCCCCGGAACGGTGGCGAGCGCACGGCGCAGGGCGCGCGCGGCCTCGGCCGGCCGGCCCAGCCGGTTCAGCGCAAGCCCCTGCTCCAGATGCGCCGCGGCCAGCTCCGGTTGCCGCCGCGCCGCGTCGGCGAAGCCCGCCGCGGCGTCCGCGGTATGGCCGGAGTCGCGGTCGGCGACGGCAAGGTTGAAGCGCAGTTCGGTGGACTCCGGGCGTAGCGCCAGCGCCTCCCGGTATAGGCGCGCGGCCACGGCGGGCGTTCCACCATCCAGCGCCCGGTCGGCCGCGGCGACCAGCGCGCGCGCGAGCCGGTCGGCGGTATCCGCGTGCGCCGGGATCAGCCGGTGCGCCGCGCGCAGTGCGGGCAACGTGTCGGCCCCGCAACCGGTGGCGTCCAGCAGGGCGGCGAGGTTGCGGTGGTGGTCGGCCATGGCGGGGGCGAGCGCCACCGCTTCCCGCAGCAACCGCAGGGCGGGACCGCCGCGCCCCGTCTGCCCGCACAGCACGCCCAGCAGATGCCGCGCGTTCGCCTCGTCCGGCACCGCGGCGAGGATGCGTCGGTACAACGTCTCCGCCTCCACCACACGGCCGGCGCCGTGGTGGTCGAGCGCGATGGACAGGGCTTCGGCGACGCTGGCCATCGGTGCGAGGACTCCGGGGTGGGACAGGCGGGACCAGACTGCCCGGAAGCCCCGGCCCGCGCCATCCCTTTCGATTACGTCCCCTCCTGCTTCACCGGCCGGTCCTGCCGGCCTCAGGCGCAGTGGATCGGCGGGTGACGGTCGTCGAACGGCGTCGCTGCTTCGAAGGCGAGCGCCATGCGAAGGAGCAGCGCTTCCTGGAAATGGTCGCCGACGATCTGCAGCCCGATGGGCAGGCCCTTCGAATCGAAACCGCAGGGAACGACCACCGACGGCAGGGCGGTGTAGCTGAAGGGGATGGTGAACTGCCGGCCGCGGCCGTAATCCTGCGCCGATGCCTTGAGCAACGGAGCGGTGGAGGGCAGGGCCGGGGTGAGCAGGGCATCCATCTGACGGAAGGCGGCCTTCACCTCCGCGATCACGCCGGGGCGTTCGCGGATGCGCTGTTCGTAGGTCTCCTTCGCCACCTTCGAGCCGACATCGATGTTGCTCTGCACGATCGGGCCGTAGAGATCCTTGGCGTTCGGCGTGTTGCGGTACTGGTCGCCCAGGATCTGGTTGAACTCGTACAGCAGCACGTCGCTGAACAGCTTGGAATAGTCGAGCTTTCCTTCCAGCGGGGCGATCTCGACCTCGGTGATCCGGGCGCCGAGCTGGGCCAGCGTGTCGGCGGCGGCCCGCACCGCGTCGGCGACGGGCTGGTCGACGTCGCGGTAGGTGTAGTTCTTGACGATGCCGAAGGTCAGGCCCTTCACGCCGCCGTCGAGGCTGTCGGCGTAGCGCGCGTGGGGCTGGGCGAAGGAGGAGTTGGGATCGCGCGGGTCATAGCCGGCCATGGCGTCCAGCATCACGGCCAGATCGCGCACGTTGCGCGCCAGCGGCCCCGCCGTGTCGAGCGACAGAGAGCGCGGGAACAGCCCGGCCAGACTGACCAGCCCGGCGGTCGGCCGGATGCCGGTGATGCCGCACCAGCTTGCGGGCACGCGGATCGAGCCGCCGGTGTCGGACCCCGTGCCGCCCAGTCCGACCCCCGCCGCGAGCATGGCTCCGGTGCCGCTCGACGAACCGCCGGGCGAGTGATCGAGCGACCAGGGATTGTGGGTGTCGCCGAACTCCGTGTTGGTTCCGGACACGCCGGCGGCGAACTCGTTCATGTTGGTCTTGCCAAGGATGACCACGCCGGCCTCCCTCAGCTTGCGGATGGTGGTGGCGTCCTCCGTCGCCATCCGGTCGCGGAAGGCCTTGGAGCCGACGGTGGTCGGCAGCCCCTTCATGTCGTAGAGGTCCTTCACCACGATGGGGATGCCGTGCAGCGGCCCGCGGTCCCTGCCGGACGCCAGTTCGCGGTCGCGCTCCCGCGCCGTCTCCAGCGCCGCGTCGCGGGTCTGGAGGATGAAGGCGTTCAGCTTCGGTTCGAGACGGTCGATGCAGTCGTAGCAGCGCCGGGTGAAGTCCTCCACCGTCAGGGAGCCGTTGCGGATGCGTTGGCCCGCCTCCGCGATGGAGCCGGGCATGACGGCTGCGTTCTTCGGTTCGGCTGTGGGCTTCGAGGATTGCGCCATGGCGGGCGCCGCGGCGATGCCGGTCACCGCTGCCGCGGCTCCGGCGATGGCGGTGCGGTTGATGAAGTCACGGCGTGACAGGTGGTCGGTTCCGGTCGGGTGCCGGTTCGCCCCGGTCTCGGTCATTGCGGTCTCCTCCTCCTGTGTTGACGCTTTTAAGGCGAAAACAGTATCGGATTATGAGTCGTAATGAACCGCTTTCCGAGACGATCTACTCCAATGCGTTCCCACCGGCCCGCAGCGACTTCAGCCGCTCGGCCAGTTCGGACCAGCGGTAGGGTTTGGTGATGAAGGCGGCGTTGGCGAGGCCGGCGAGTTGGGGGGAGGTGGCGGGGATCGGGTAGCCGGAGGCGAGGATGACCTGGAGCCTTGGGCGCAGGCGGCAGGCTTCGCGCGCCAGATCCAGGCCGTTGATGCCGGCGGGCATGACGACGTCGGTGAACAGCACGTCGATGCTGTCCGGGCGCTTCAGCACATCCAGCGCTGCGGCACCGTCGGTGGCGGTCAGGACCGAATAGCCCAGCGCGTGGAACAGCTCCACGGCGATCTCCAGCACCTCCGGCTCGTCCTCCACCACCAGCACGGTGCCATAGCCCCCGAACGCGGCGCCGTGTTCGGGCGCGTCGTCGGCGTTCACGACCCCCTCGCCCAGCGGCAGGTAGAGGCTGACCGTGGTGCCCTGGCCAACGGTGCTGGCGATCTCCATCTGGCCGTTGGACTGGCGCACGAAGCCGTAGACCTGGCTGAGGCCGAGGCCGGTGCCGCGCCCCATCTCCTTGGTGGTGAAGAAGGGTTCCAGCACCCGCTCGACGATCTCGGGCGCGATGCCGGTGCCGCTGTCGGTGACATGGACGGCGACGAAGTGGCCGGGCTTCACTCCCCAGCCCTCGGCGCGCTCGGCGTCCACCTCCAAAAGGCCCGACGCGACCGTCAGCCGGCCGCCGTCGGGCATGGCGTCGCGGGCGTTGACCACGAGGTTGAGCAGGGCCGCCTCGAACTGCGGCGCGTCGATCTCCACCGGGGTGGGACGGTGGACGAGATCCACCCGCAAGGCCACCGCCTCGCCGCAGGCGCGGCGCAGGATCGGCTCGAAGCCGCGGATCAGCGTGTTGACGTCGTGGCTGGCTGGGGTCAGCGCCTGCCGGCGGGCGAAGGCGAGGAGCTGCTGGGTCAGCCTGGCGCCGCGCTCCGCCGCGCGGTGGGCGTTGTCCACCAGCCGCAGGTCGCGCGCATCCTTGGCGCGCCGGCGCAGCAGATCCAGGCTGTTGACGATCACCGTCAGAAGATTGTTGAAGTCGTGCGCGATGCCGCCGGTGAGCTGGCCCAGCGCCTCCATCTTCTGCGACTGGAACAGCGCGATGCGCGCCTCCTCCAGCGCCTCCCGGGTGCGGCGCTGCTCGGTGATGTCGCGGGTGATCTTCGCGAAGCCGATCAGGTCGCCGCTCTCGTTGCGGATCGCGTCGATGACGACGCTGGCGTAGAAGCGGGTGCCGTCCTTGCGGACGCGCCAGCCCTCGGTCTCGTAGCGGCCCTCGCGGCGCGCGGTGTCGAGGCTGTGGGCGGGGGCGCCGGCCGCGCGGTCCTCTTCCGGGTAGAAGCGGGAGAAATGCTGGCCGACGATCTCGTCGGCCGTGTAACCTTTCATGCGCTCCGCGCCGGCGTTCCAGTTGGTGACCCGGCCATCGGTGTCCAGCAGATAGATGGAATAGTCGATCACCCCCTGCACCAGCAGCCGGAACCGCTCCTCGCTCAGGCGCAGCGCCGCCTCGGCCTCAAACCGCTCGGTGATGTCGCGGGTGATCTTGGCGAAGCCGAGATGCGCGCCGTTCTCGTCGCGGATGGTGTCGACCACCACGCTGGCACGGAAGCGGCTGCCGTCCTTGCGGACGCGCCAGCCCTCCGTCTGGTAGCGCCCTTCCTTGAAGGCCTTCGCCAGCATGCGCTGCGGCAGCCCGTCGCGCCGGTCCTCCGCCGGGAAGAAATGGGAGAAGTGTTCGCCGATGATCTCGTCGGGGCTGTAACCCTTCAGTCGTTGCGCGCCAGGGTTCCAGCTGACCACGTAACCTTGCGGATCCAGCATGTAGATGGCGTAGTCGTGGATGCTATCGACGAGAAGCTGGAACCGCCTTTCGCCGGACAACTGGATTGGAGCGGCACCGGCGGGCAAAGTATCCAAAACTGATCTCCGGAAGGCCGCGCTGTCGGCACGACGCAGACATCGAATAGTTGACCCGGCGATTGCAGAACGTCAATCGCCCAAAGGATTTATTCGGATCGGCGTTCCGGGGAACTGTGCCGATGCGCCGGCACGCCCCTTCGTTGACAGGGGAGCCGCGACCGGACCAGACTGTCTGAAAATCCGCGCCGCGGCGGGTCCCGCCCGGCTGACGACAAGCCGACAACAGGGGGTAACGGCGATGACGATCGCACGCTGGATCGCGACGGGGATTCTGCTGGCGGGAACCGTGCTGCAACCGCTGGCCACGCAGGCGGCAACGCCGCGCGACACGGTGGTCATGGCCAAGCAGATCGACGACATCATCACCTTCGATCCGGCCGAGTCCTTCGAATTCTCGGGCAGCGAGGCTGTCGGCAACATCTACGACAAGCTGCTGACCTTCGATCCCGGCAACGTGGCGGACATCCGCGGGCAATTGGCCGAACGCTGGACCGTGTCGGAGGACGGGAAGACCTACACATTCACCCTGCGCGACGGCGTGAAGTTCCATTCCGGCAACCCGGTCACGGCGGAGGATGCGGCCTTCTCGCTCCAGCGCGCGGTGCTGCTGGACAAGCAGCCGGCCTTCATCATCGCCCAGTTCGGCTTTACCAAGGATAATGTGCGCGAGCGCATCCGGGCGACGGACGGGCGCACGCTGGTGATCACCACCGACAAGCCCTACGCCCCGACCTTCTTCTTCTACTGCCTGACCGCGTCGGTCGGCGGCATCGTCGACAAGGCGACGGTCCTGAAGAACGAGAAGGACGGCGACCTGGGCAACGGCTGGATGAAGAGCAACTCCGCCGCCTCCGGCCCCTACCGGCTGCGGCGCTGGGAGCCCAAGGAAAGCTACACGCTGGAGGCCAACGCCGATTACTGGGATGGTGCTCCGAAGAACAAGCGGGTGGTGGTGCGCCATGTGGCGGAGGCGGCGGCGCAGCGGCTGCTGCTGGAAAAGGGCGACGTGGACTTCGCCCGCAATCTGGAGAAGGACCAGATCGCCGGCATCGCCGGCAACGCCGACCTCGCCGTGCAGGAGGGGGTGAAGGGCACGATCTTCTATCTGGGCCTGAACCAGAAGAACGAGACGCTGCGCAAGCCCGAGGTGCGGGAGGCGCTGAAATGGCTGGTCGATTACCAGGGCATCCAGGACAATTTGCTGAAGGGCAAGTACCAGGTGCACCAGGCCTTCCTGCCCAAGGGCTTCATGGGCGCGATCGAGACCAAGCCCTACGGCTTCGACCTGGAGAAGGGCAAGGCGCTGCTCGCCAAGGCGGGCGTGCCCGACGGCTTCGCGGTGACCATGGATGTGCGCAACGTTTCGCCCTACACCGACGTGGCGCAGGCGATCCAGGCCAATTGGGCGAAGGCCGGCATCAAGCTCGACCTGATCCCCGGCGACGGCAAGCAGACGCTGACCAAGTACCGCGCCCGCAACCACGACATCTACATCGGCGAGTGGGGCCCCGACTATCAGGACCCGCACACCAACGCCCAGACCTTCGCCATGAACCCGGACAATGCGGACGAGGGCCGCACCAAGACCCTGGCGTGGCGCAACGCCTGGGACATCCCGGCGATGACGAAGGAGACCGAGGCCGCGGTGGTCGAGCGCGATGCCGCCAAGCGCGCCGCCGTCTACGAGGACATCCAGCGCCGCCACCAGACGGAGTCGCCCTTCGTCATCATGTTCCAGCAGATCGAGGTGGCCGCCCGCCGCAAAGGCGTGGAGGGCTTCATCCTCGGCCCCAGCTTCGACAACAACTACTACCGCGGCATCGAGAAGAAGTGAGTTCGCCGGAGTTCCTCCACCCGATCGGCCGTCTGCTGCTCCGCGTCACCGCCACCCTGGCCGGGGTGGGGGTGACGCTGTTCGGGCTGCTGCTGGTCACCTTCGTCATCGCACGGGTGGTGCCGGTGGACCCGGTTCTGGCGGTGGTGGGGGACAACGCCGGGCCGGATCTGTACGATCGAACGCGCGTCGAGCTGGGGTTGGACCGGCCGCTGTACGTGCAGTTCGGGCTGTACGTGTCGCAGGTGGCGCGGGGCGATTTCGGCATGTCGGTGCTAACGTCGCGCCCGGTGACGGAGGACATCGCGCGCTATTTCCCGGCGACGCTGGAACTGGCGACGGCGGCGACGCTGATCGGGGTCCTGCTGGGCGTGCCCATGGGGGTGCTGGCGGCGGTGCGGCAGGGGCATTGGATCGACCACCTCGTGCGGGTGATCGGGCTGGCCGGCTATTCGATCCCGGTGTTCTGGCTGGGGCTGATGGGGCTGCTGCTGTTCTACGCCGAGCTGGGCTGGGTGGCCGGGCCGGGGCGGCTGTCCATCGGCTATGAGGACATCGTGGAGCCGGTGACGGGGCTGCTGCTGCTCGACGCCGCACTCGCGCGGGAATGGGAGGTGTTCGGCAACGCCGTCAGCCATCTGGTGCTGCCGGCCGGGGTGCTGGGCGTCTTCTCGCTGGCCTACATCGGCCGCATGACGCGCAGCTTCATGCTCGACCAGTTGCGGCAGGAGTACATCATCACGGCGCGGGTCAAGGGGGTGAGCGAGGCGCGCATCGTCTGGCGCCACGCGCTGGGCAACATCATGGTGCCGTTGGTGACGGTGATCGCGCTGTCCTACGCCCATCTGCTGGAGGGCTCCGTGCTGACGGAGACGGTGTTCGCGTGGCCGGGGCTGGGGTCCTACATCACCAGCTCCCTGCTGAACGTGGACATGAACGCGGTGCTGGGCGGCACGCTGGTGGTGGGGGTGGTGTTCGTGGGGGTGAACCTGCTGTCGGACCTGCTCTACCGCCTGTTCGACCCGAGGGCGCGATGAGCCTGACCGCGTGGCTTCTGGAGGAGGCGCCGCGCTCGCGGCTCCAGGCCCGGCTGGGGCAGGGCTACGCCGGCTGGCGGCTGTTCAGCCGGAACCCGCTGGCGATGGCGGGGCTGGCGATCGTCGCCGGGCTGGTGCTGGTGGCCGCCGCCGCACCCCTGTTGGCGACCCATTCGCCGGTGGCGCAGGATCTGGCGGCGCGGCTGACCCCGCCGGGGGCGGCGGGGCACTGGCTCGGCACCGACGATCTGGGGCGGGACATCTGGTCCCGGCTGGTGCATGGCGCGCGGATCACGCTGGCGGTGGTGGCGTTGACCATGGTGCTGGTGGCGCCGGTGGGGCTGGCTGTCGGCTGCGTCGCCGGCTACCGCGGCGGCTGGGTGGACGCGGTGCTGATGCGCGTCACCGACGTGTTCCTGGCCTTCCCCCGGCTGATCCTGGCGCTGGCCTTCGTCGCGGCGCTGGGGCCGGGCATCGAGAACGCGGTGATCGCCATCGCCGTCACGAGCTGGCCGCCCTACGCCCGCATCGCGCGGGCCGAGACCATGACCATCCGCAACAGCGACTTCATCGCCGCCGCAAGGCTGCAGGGGGCGTCGGCCGCGCGCATCCTTTGGGGGCATGTGGTGCCGCTGACCCTGTCGTCGGTGATCGTGCGGGTGACGCTGGACATGGCGGGCATCATCCTGATCGCGGCGGGTCTGGGCTTTCTGGGGCTGGGGGCGCAGCCACCCTCGCCGGAGTGGGGGGCGATGATCGCCGGCGGGCGCAAATACATCCTCGACCAGTGGTGGGTTGCCGCCATGCCTGGGGTGGCCATTTGCGTGGTCAGCCTGGGCTTCAACCTGCTGGGCGACGGCCTGCGCGACGTGCTGGACCCCAAGCAGCGATGACCGGTGCCCCCCTGCTGACTGTGGAGGATCTGCGCATCCGCTTCCGCACCGAACGGCGGACGGTGGAGGCGGTGCGCGGCGTGGGCTTCACGCTGGGGCGGGAGCGGCTGGGCATCGTCGGCGAGTCGGGGTCCGGCAAGTCGCTGACCGGGCGGGCGCTGCTGCGGCTGACGCCGCCGGCCGCCGAGGTGACGGCGCAGCGGCTGGCGTTCGACGGCATCGACCTGATGGCCGCGGACGCACGCACGCTGCGGAGGTTGCGCGGGCGGCGCATCTCCATGGTCATGCAGGACCCGAAATTCTCCCTCAACCCGGTGATGACGGTGGGGGCGCAGATCGCCGAGGCGTTGCGGGTGCACGGCGGCGTCGGCCGGCGCGAGGCGCGGGAGCGGGCGCTGGCGATGCTGGAGGCGGTGCGCATCCGCGAGCCGGCGCGTGTCTACGGCCTTTACCCCCACGAGGTGTCGGGCGGCATGGGGCAGCGGGTGATGATCGCGATGATGCTGGCCCCCGACCCCGACCTTCTGATCGCCGACGAGCCGACCTCGGCGCTCGACGTGTCGGTGCAGGCGCAGGTGCTGTCCATCCTGGACGACCTCGTGTCCAGCCGCGGCATGGCGCTGATCTTCATCAGCCACGACCTCGACCTTGTGGCGTCCTTCTGCGACCGCGTGCTGGTGATGTATGGCGGCCGGGTGGTGGAGACCTGTCGGGCCGCGGATCTGGCCCAGGCCAGCCACCCCTACACCCGCGGCCTGCTGGCCGCCCGCCCGCGCATCGAGGCGGAGCCGGCCGACCTGCCGGTGCTGCGGCGCGACCCGGCCTGGCTGGAGGAGGGGTCGTGATCGACGTGCGGGACCTCACCGTCCGCTTCGGCGGCGGGCGGAGTGCCGTCACCGCGGTGGCGGGCGTGTCCTTCCGCGTGGCGGAGGGGGAGTCCTTCGCGCTGGTGGGTGAGTCCGGGTCCGGCAAGTCCACGGTGCTGCGCGCCATATCCGGGTTGAACCCGGACTGGACAGGCCGCGTGCTGGTCGGCGGGGCGGAGCAGGGGCGGCGGCGCACGGCGGCCTTCCACAAGGCTGTGCAGATGGTGTTCCAGGACCCCTACGGCTCCCTGCACCCGCGCCACACGGTCGACCGCATCCTGGCCGAGCCGGTCGCCATCCAGCGGCTGGGCGACGCCGAGCGGCGCATCGAACGCGCGCTGGAGGAGGTCGGGCTAGGCGGCGGCTTCCGCTTCCGTTATCCGCACCAGCTCAGCGGCGGGCAGAGGCAGCGCATCGCCATCGCCCGCGCGCTGATCCTGGAGCCGCGGGTGCTGCTGCTGGACGAGCCGACCTCCGCGCTCGACCTGTCGGTGCAGGCGGAGATCCTGAACCTGCTGCGCCGGCTGCGGGCGGAGCGAGGGCTGACGCTGCTGCTGGTCACCCACAACCTCGCCATCGTCTCGCTGATGTGCGAGCGGCTGGCGGTGATGCAGGCCGGGCGCATCGTCGAGACGATGGACGTTGCCGATCTCCGCCGCGGCGAGGCGGCCGACGGCTACACGCGGCACCTCATCGAGGCCAGCCGTGGTTACCGGCGCGTGACGTCAGCCTGACGGCTTCGGTCCCCACAGCTCCTCCAGCCGCTTGTCGCGCCCGCACGCGTAGCGGTAGTAGGTGTAGCGGACCGGATTGTTCTGGTAGTAGTTCTGGTGGTAGTCCTCGGCCGGGTAGAAGGTCTCGGCCGGGCCGATGGTGACGGCGATCGGCTTGGCGAAGCGGCCGTCCAGCGCCTTCTTGGATTCTTCGGCAAGCCGGCGCTGCTCCTCGTCGTGGACGAAGATGGCCGGGCGGTACTGGCTGCCGCGGTCGCAGAACTGGCCGCCGCCGTCCACCGCATCGACGTTGTGCCAGTAGGTGTCGAGCAGCGTCTGGAAGGACACCCGTTTCGGGTCGTAGCGGATCTCCACCGCTTCCGTGTGGCCGGTGCCGCCGGCCGACACCTGCTTGTAGCTGGGATTCACCACCGATCCGCCGGTGTAGCCGGAGATGGTGGAGACCACACCGTCCAGCTTGTCGAAGGGCGGCTCCATGCACCAGAAGCAGCCGCCGGCGAAGGTCGCCACCGCCAGTCCGTCGGCCGCCGGCTTCGTATCCTGGGCCAGCGCCGGGGCGGCCAGGGCGGTCATCGCGGCCAGGGCCGCCGCAAGGGTTGCCGTTCGCAGCATGCGCATCTCCCATTGTCGGTGGTCGACACGATAGTCGCCCTGTGCGCCCCGCGGTGTCACGGGCGCGTGAGGGGCGGGTCACGTTGCGGTGAGCGGCGGTCGGCGCTACCCTCGCCCGGCGAACGAGGAGGAAACGACCATGGACTGTTTCGCGGCGCCCGGACCCGCCCCGCAGACGCTCGACGAGGCGCTGGCTCGGGTGATGCGCGACTACGGCCCGGTGACGGGAACGGAGACGGTGCCGCTCCCCCGCGCGCTGGGACGCGTGCTGGCCGTGCCGGTGGAGGCGCCGGGCGATGTGCCGCCGTGCGCGGTGTCGGCGATGGACGGCTACGGGCTGAATGCGGGCGGCGCGGATGCCGAGGCCGGCGCGCGCTTCACGGTGATCGGGCGGGTGCCGGCGGGGTCGGTGTTCGACGGCAACGTCGGGCCGGGGCAGGCGGTGCGCATCTTCACCGGGGCCGCGGTGCCGGCGGGCGTGGACACGGTGGCGATGCAGGAGGACTGCGAGGCGGCGGACGGCGCGGTGACGCTGCGCGAGGCCGTCCGCTGCGGCGCCAACATCCGCCCGGCGGGGGAGGACATGCGGGCCGGCACGCGGGTCCTGGCGCCGGGCCGTCGGCTTCGCGCGCAGGAGGTGGGGATGGCCGCCTCCTGCGGGCGGGCGGAGCTGCTGGTGCGCCGCCCGCTGCGCGTCGTGCTGCTGTCCACCGGCGACGAGCTGCGCGAGCCGGGCGGGCCGAAGCCGGCCGGCACCATCTACGACAGCAACCGCTACACGGTCGGCGCGCAGTTGACGGCGCTGGGGGTGGAGCTGCGCGACCTCGGCATCCTGCCCGACCGGCTGGACGCGGTGCGCGACGCGCTGGCCGGTGCGGCCGGGGAGGCCGACCTGATCGTCACCTCCGGCGGTGCCTCGGTGGGGGAGGAGGACCATGTGAAGGCGGCCGTCACCGCGCTGGGGTCCATCGATTTGTGGAAGCTGGCGCTGCGGCCGGGAAAGCCGCTGGCGCTCGGCCGCGTCGGCGATGCGGTGGTGTTGGGGTTGCCCGGCAACCCGGTGTCGGCCATGGTGACCTTCATGCTGGTCGGCCGGCCGCTGGTGCTGCGGCTGAGCGGTGCCGACCGCGTCTTCACCCCGCGCGCGCTGGCGGTGTCCGGTTTCCGCTTCCGCAAGAAGGCGGGGCGGCGGGAATTCCTGCGCGTGACGCTGGAGATGGGGGAGGACGGCCGTCCCGTTGCCCGCAAATTCCCCAACGACAGCTCCGGCGTGCTGACCTCCATGGTGGAGTCCGACGCGCTGGTCGATGTGCCGGCCGAGGCGACGGCGATCGAGCCCGGCGACATGGTGACCGTCATCCCCTTCACGGGGCTGTTCGGGTAAGCGGTTGCTCCCTCGCCCGCCTCCGGCGGGAGAGGGAAGGGGACCACGCCTCCGGCGTGGGAAGGGTGAGGGCTAGGTTTGCCGGGAAGACCCAGCCCTCACCCTCCCGCTTCGCGGGTCCCTCCCTCTCCCGCCGGAGGCGGGAGAGGGTTTCAGCAGCGTTACTTCTTCACATGCCCGCTGATTTCGGCGTGCAGGGGCTTGGTTTCCTCGAAGACCTTCATCTGCTCCGGCGTGGCCTCGGCCTGGTGCAGGGTCTTCCATTCCGAATAAGGCATGCCGTAGACGGCCTCCTTGGCTTGGTCGTCGGTCATGGACAGGCCGCGCTCCAGCGCCGCGGCGCGGTACCATTTGGACAGGCAGTTGCGACAGAAGCCGGCGAGGTTCATCAGGTCGATGTTCTGCACGTCGGTGCGCTTCTGCAGATGCGCGACGAGTCCGCGGAAGGCGGCGGCCTCCAGCTCCGTGCGCGTGCGGTCGTCCATGGTGGGTCCTCGTTCGGTTCAGGATGGTCGTGCTGGAAGGTGAGGGCGCTGACGGCGCCACTCAAGGGGTACGGAGCGTCACCATGCGGCCAAGGGGATGGAACTGGCGCGAGGAGCCGCCGCCGAGGATGACGCCGGCCACCCCCTCCCGGTCGGTGGCGACGAAGCCGCACAGCGCGTCGATGCCATAGGCGAACAGCCGCGGCGTCAGCGGCGTGCCGGGGCCGACCAGGGCCAGCCGGCCATGCGGGGCGGCGGTGATCAGGCGGGGCAGGCTGCGGTTCATCAGCGCGGACGCGGTGGCGATCACGCCGCCGGCCGCGGGGATCAGCCAGTCGGCGGCGGTGTCCGGATACTCGCCGGGCTTCGGGTCCATCTCGATCACCCGCGCGTCGGGGCGGCGCTCGCGGATCTGGGGGAAGCCGCCGACCACCACCAGCGGCCCGTCGGCCGCGTCGAACAGGTCGAGCCCGTTGACCGCCGGCCCCTCGACGCCCGCGTGGTTGTAATGGGCGTTCAGCGCGGCCACGGCGACCGCCACCTCCAGCGCGTCCCAGCCGGCGGCGGCCGGGGCGGCGAGGTCGCGCAAGCTCCGGCCGGCCCAGAATTCCGGCGGCGGCAGCGCCCGCCCGCGGGTCTGCGGCGGGCGCGACGCGAGGCCCATGGCGCGGCCGGTCTCCACGAACACCCAATGCTCGCCGATGCCGACGCGGTGCACCCCGGCGTCCTCGATCCCCTGCAGCAGGTCGGGGTAGAGGCGGTGCGGCCCCCACCAGCGCCACAGCGCGGCCATGGACGGCGCCAGAAGGTCGGTGTGCCCGCCGGTGGCGGTCAGCCAATCGTCGGTGTAGCGGCTGCCGACGCTGGTCAGCACCGGCACCCCCTCCGCCATGGCGGCCAGCAGTTCCTGCACCAGCCCGCCGCCGCCGGCCTCCAGCCCGCCGAACTTGTTGACCACCAGCAGATCGACCCGCTCCGCCACGCCGCGGCGCACCGCCTCGCTCGCCTCGGCCACGCCAGTGGGATCGACGCGGCAGGACTGCGAGCCGGGGCCGAGCTTCTGGGTGATGTCGTAGACCCGGCCGCTGCCGAGGTCGACCAGCGTCATCAGCTCGGCGCAGCCCTCCCGCGGGGCCTCGTTGCGCTGGATGACGCCGCCGACGCGGAAGCCGCGGGCTGTCAGTTCGCGGGCGAAGCCCTCCAGCAGCGCGTCGGTGGCGGCGGAGCCGGGGCCGTGCAGCACCGCACCGGGGCGCAGCGGCGGCGGGACCGCGGGGTGCCGGCTGTCCATGGACGGTTCCTCACGCACCGCGGCGGATGCGGTAGACGAACACGCCATCGCGCGTCTCATAGGCCAGCAGCTCGTTGCTGGTGATGTTGCAGAAATGGCGGAAGTCGATGACCGACGCGGGGTCGGTCACATAGACCACCAGCTCCTCCCCCACCGCCATGAGGTCGAGCGTCTTGCGGGTCCGCAGGATCGGCAGCGGACAGTGGAGACCCTTGACGTCCAGTTCACGCGCCGACACGCCCATCCGCTCCTTCGCACCGCAGCATCCGCCGGCGACGACTGTAGCGCGGGACGGGGGCCGGAATGAAGGGGATCCTGCGCTTCCGTGGCAGGCGGGACCTTCCCGGCGGCGGCCTTGTTGTAGGACCGGGACGAACAACGCGACGGATCGTCAGTCATGGCCGAAGAGCTTCGGGACAAGGTGGTCGTCATCACCGGCGCGTCGAGCGGGATCGGGCGCGCCACGGCGCTGGCCTTCGCCGCCGAGGGGGCGGCCGTGGTGCTGGCGGCGCGGCGTCAGGCGGCGCTGCACGAGGTGGCGGAGGACTGCATCGACGCCGGCGGACGGGCCATGGTGGTGCCCTGCGACGTCACCGACAGCGAACAGGTGGAGCGTCTTGCCCGGCGCGCCGTCGAGGCGTTCGGCTGCATCGACGTTTGGGTGAACAACGCCGGGGTGATCGCCTTCGGCCGCTTCGAGGAGACGCCGCCCGACGTGTTCGGGCGGGTGGTGCAGACCGACCTGTTCGGGGTGGTCAACGGCTGCCGGGCCGTGCTGCCGTACTTCCTGGATCGCGGGGAGGGGGTGATCGTCAACGTCGCCTCGATCGTCTCGCAGACCGGGCAGCGCTACGCCACCGCCTACGCTGCCGCCAAGCACGCGGTGCGCGGCTTCACCGAATCGCTGCGGCAGGAGCTGGTGGACGAGCCGGACGTCCATGTCTGCACCGTCATGCCGGGCGCCATCGACACGCCGCTGTGGCAGCACGCCGCCAACTACACCGGTCGCGCCATCAAGCCGCCGGCGTCCCTTTCCGCACCGGAGGAGGTGGCGCGCTGCATCGTGGCGCTGGCGCTCGATCCCAAGCGGGAGGTGCATGTGGGCGGCATCGGGCGGCTCGCCGCCATCCAGCAGGCGATCGCCCCCGGCCTGACCGAGAAGGCAAGTGCGCGCATGTTCGAGCGCGGCATGTTCGACAACAAGCCGGCCCCGGACAGCTCCGGCTCCACGCTGCGGCCGATGGCGGAATACAACGGAGCGTCGGGCGGCTGGATGGAGCGGGAACCGGACGACCGTGGCCCGGCCGGATCGGAGCGGCGTTTCTCCTGGACCAACCTGGCGCTGTTCCTGCTGCCCATCGGGCTGATGAGCCGGCTTCCCGCCGGCGCCCCCTGGCGCTGACGAGGGACATGGCATGGGCTTTTTCAGTCGCGGCAAACCGGTTCCCGTGATCGGGCTGCGCAAGGATTCCGACACGCCCATGGGCGCCATCTGGAGCCTGATCTGCACCGACGCCGACTGCGAGCACCGGCTGGCGGGAGGCGAACTGGTGGATGTGGAGCGGGTGCTGGGGGCGGGCGACATCATCAACGTGAGGCCCAGGAACGGCGGTGCCCGCCGTTTCGCGTTGCGTGTGACGGGGCGGGAGGACGATGTGGTCCACTGCACGCGAGTGGATCGGTAGGGGGCGTTGTCGCGCTGCGATTGCTCCCACGCGCCCGCTGGCGCGGGCAACCTCCCCCGCTTCGCAAGGGAGGTTTTTCTCCCTCCCCTGCGAAGCGGAGGAGGGTCGGGGTGGGTGCCCTGCGCTTTACGCGCCCCCGATGCCCTCCGTGAAGCGTTCCCCGGTCTTGGGATCGATGTTCTCGCCGGTGCCGGGGGTGCCGGGATCGGCCTCGTCGCGGGGGCTTTTCGGTTTGGTGGTGGGAGGCTTGCCCGGAGCCTTGTCGTCGCGCTTGTCGGGGTCGGCCATGACGGTTCATCCCTGGATGGTTGCGGTTGTCATGGTCAACAGGGACGGTGAGGGGTTGTCGCGCCCGGCCCCCACCCCGACCCTCCCCCGTCTTGCGACGGGGGAGGGAGAAACAAAAAGCCCTCTCCCGCGCCGTGGGGGAGGGTTGGGCGGGGGCCCGACGCGAGAACGCCTCACGCCACCGCCTTCTCCGCGAACAGGCGGTCGATGGCGGCCTCGTCGAAGCCGTGCTCGGCCAGGATGGCGCGGCTGTGCTGGCCGAGCGTCGGGGCGCCGGTCTCCACCGAGCCGGGTGTGCGGGAGAATTTGACGGGCAGGCCGATGGCCCTCGTGGGGCCGACGCGGGCGTGATCCACCTCCACCACCATGTCGCGGGCGATGGTGTGGGGGTGGTCGTGCATCTCGCCGATGGACAGCACCGGGCCGGCCGGCACGCCGGCGCGCTCCAGCAGCGCCAGCCACTCGGCGGTCGGGCGGGCGCGGAAGATGTCGGACAGGACCGGCTCCAGCGCGGCCAGATGCGCCATGCGCGACGCGTTGTCGGCGAAGCGCGGGTCGTCCTTCAGGTGCGCCGCCCCGATGGCGTCGAGCAGCCGCAGCCAGTTGTTCTGGTTGGCGGCGCCGATGTTGATCCAGCCGTCGGCGGTGGGGAAGGCCTGGTAGGGCGCGTTTAGCGGGTGGGCGGAGCCCATGGGGCCGGGGTCGTTGCCGGTGGCGAAACGGATCGCCGACTGCCAGTAGGTGTGGACGATCCCCGCCTCGAACAGGGAGGTGTCGACGCCCTGGCCCTCACCGGTGCGGTTGCGCTCCACCAGGGCCGCCAGCACGCCCATGGCGGCGAGCAGGCCGGCGGTGATGTCGGTGACGGGGGCGCCGACCTTCACCGGCGGGCGGCCGGGGCCTTCGCCGGTGATGCTCATCAGGCCGCTCATGCCCTGGGCGATCAGGTCGAAACCACCCTGGTCGGCGAGCGGGCCGCTGCGCCCGAAGCCGCTGATGGCGCAGTAGACGAGCCGCGGGTTCAGCGCCTTCAGGGCAGCCTCCCCGAAGCCCAGCTTCTCCATGGTGCCCATGCGGTAGTTCTCGACCGCCACGTCGGCGGACGCCAGCAGGCGGCGCAGCACCGCCTTGCCGCCCTCGGTCTTGAGGTCGAGCGCGATGCCGCGCTTGTTGCGGTTCATCATCATGTAGGCGGCGGATTCGCCGTCCACGGTCGGCGGCACCATGCGGCGGCTGTCGTCGCCGCCGGGCAGCTTCTCCACCTTGATGACGTCGGCGCCCATGTCGGCCAGCATCATGCCGCAGACCGGGCCGGCCATGATGTGGGCCAGCTCGATCACCGTCACGCCGGCCAGCGGTCCCTTGCGCTCCGTCATCTCAGCGCCCCTCGAACGCGGGCTTCTCCTTCGCCAGGAAGGCGCGGTAGCCGATGCGGAAATCCTCCGTGCCGAAGCAGGCGTAGCCCTCCTCCAGCTCGGCGGCGGTGAGCGGCGTGCCCTGCTCCAGCCGGTCGAGGAAACGCTTGTGCCAGCGGGCGACCAGCGGGGCGCCGTCGGCGATGCGGGTGGCGGCGGCGTAGGCTTCCTCCTCCACCCGGTCGTCGGAGACGACGCGGGTGACGAGGCCCTTCTCCTTCGCCTCCGCCGCGCCGAAGATGCGGCCTTCCAGCAGGATCTCCAGCGTGGTCGCGCGCCCCGCCAGCCGCAGCAGCGCGTCGATCTCCGGATAGGCCATGACGAGGCCGAGCCGGTTGATCGGCGCGCCGAAGCGGCTGGACTCGCCGCAGATCCGCAGGTCGCAGGAGCCGGCGATCTCCAGCCCACCACCGACGCAGATGCCCTCGATCAGCGCGACCGACGGATGGCGGCAGTCGCGCATGGCGGCCAGCGTCTCGTGCATCACCGTGCCGTAGGCGCGGGCCTGCTCGATGTTGGAGCGCTCCGTCTCGAACTCGGCGATGTCGTTGCCAGGGCTGAAGGCCTTGCTCCCGGCCCCGCGCAGGACGATGCAGCGCACCGTGTCGTCCTCGTGCAGGCTGCGGAACGCCTCGCCCAGCGCGCGCCACAGCGGCTTGGTCATGGCGTTCAGCTTGTGCGGCCGGTTGAGGACGAGGGTGACGATCCCCCCGTCCCGCCGCGTCAGCAGCTCGTCGGTCATGGGATGCCTCAATAGAACAGGTCGACCAGCGCCAGCGACACGGCCGGCACGTAGGTGCAGATCATCAGCACGACCAGCAGGGCGCCGATGAAGGGCAGGTTGACCTTCGTCGTCTCCCAGATGTCGGACTTGGCGATGGAGCAGGCGGCGATGAGCACGCTGGCCACCGGAGGCGTCTGCTGCCCGATGGCGAGGTTGAGCGTGACCACCAGCCCGAAATGCACGGGATCGATGCCGACCTCCGTCACCAGCGGCATGACGATCGGCACCACCAGGATGATGGCGGCGGCCGAATGCAGGAACATGCCGAGGATCAGGAAGGCGACGTTGAGCAGCGCCAGCACGGCGTAGGGGTTGGTCGTCACGCTGGCGATGGAGCCGGCGAGCTTCTGCGGAAGCTGCGCCTCCGTCAGGAAGGTGCCGATCAGCGCCGACGCGGCCACCAGCAGCATCACCACCGCGGTCTGCAGGCCGCCGTCAAGGGCGGCCTTGCTCAGATCCTTCCAGGTCAGCTCGCGGTAGATCACCACGCTGATGAACAGCGCCGCGATCACCGCCAGACCCGCACCCTCGGTCGCGGTGACGAAGCCGCCGAAGATGCCGCCCAGGATGATGACCGGCAGCAGGAAGGCCCAGGCCGCCTCGCGCGCCGCCTCCCACACGCGGCTGATGCGGAACCGTTCCTCGACCGGGAAATTGTACCGCACCGCCTGGATGTAGGCGGCGACCGCCAGACCGACCGCGCCGATGATGCCCGGCAGGATGCCGGCCACGAACATCTTGACGACCGAGGTCTGCGCCATCACGGCGTAGAGGATCATCGGGATCGAGGGCGGGATGATGATGGCGAGGCTTGAGGCCGACGAGCAGATCGCCGCCGCGAACTCCTTCGAGTAGCCCTTGCGCTGCATCGCCGGGATCAGGATGGTGCCAAGCGCCGCCACCCCCGCCACGGCGGAGCCGGAGATCTCCGCGAAGAACATCGAGGCGCCGATCACCACCATCGACAGCCCGCCGCGCACGAAGCCCAGCAGCGCCGAGGCGAAGGCCACCAGCCGGCGGGAGATGCTGGACGCGTTCATGATGGCGCCGGCCAGGATGAACAGCGGGATCGCGAGCAGCGGGAAGTTGGTGGCGCCCTCGAACATCACCAGCGCCACGTTGGGCAGCATGTCCGTGCCCTGGGTGGTGACGATGGCGGCCATGGCGACGAGGCCCAGCGCCACCGCGATGGGCACGTTGAGCAGGACGAGGGCCATCAGGCCGCTCAGCATGAAACCGATGGTCATGCCCGGCGCCCTCCCTGCACGGCGGCGGTCCCCATCGGGGCGGCGGCCGGGGCCGGATCGTGCGACACGCTGCGGCTGTCGCTCAGCGCGTCCTCCAGCTCATGGTCCTTGAAGCCGGAGCTGCGCGCCTCGTGCAGAAGCTTGGGCAGGCGCAGCGCCTCGCACAGCATGAACAGCACCGCACCCACCGGGATGACGGACTGGGTGAGTTGCAGGGGAATGTTCGGCAGACTGGTCAGCGTCATGCCTTCCAGGATCACCAGCACCTCCCATCCCATCCAGGCGAGCACACCGAAGAACAGGAAGACGCAGGCCTCGGAAAAGATCGCGGCGGCGACGCGCAGGCCGGGGGGCAGCGCGTTGACCAGGCCGGGAAAGCCGATGTGAGCGCCCTTCAACGCCGCGAGCGCGGCGCCGTAATAGGTCAGCCAGGCCAGCCCGACCGACGCCACCTCGTCGTACCAGGTGAGCGAGTGGCCGGAATACCGGAAGACGAAGCCGGCGACGATCAGCAGTGTGAGCGCCCCGACCAGGAGAATCAGGAAAGCCTCGAGCAGGCGCTCGAGCCCCGAGCGCAGCAGGTCCAACACGGGCGGGCTCCTTGTTGCGGGCGGCCGTGAACGGGAAACCCCTCCCCGGCGGGCGGGGAGGGGCCGTTCCTCACGACTTCTTGGCGAGCGCCAGCGCGCGGTCGACCAGGGGCTTGCCGTCCGGCACTTCGGTGGCGAAGGCCTTGTAGATGCCGTCGCTGGCCTTGACGAAGGCGGCCTTGTCCACCTCGTTCACCTGCATGCCGGCGGCCTTCAGCTTGGCCAGCAGATCGTCGTCCATCTCGGCGGCCAGCTTGTAGACGGTCGGCTGGACGGCGACGGCGGCTTCGGTCAGCACCTTGCGCACGTCTT
Organism: Azospirillum oleiclasticum; assembly: GCF_013423485.1. GTDB lineage: Bacteria > Pseudomonadota > Alphaproteobacteria > Azospirillales > Azospirillaceae > Azospirillum > Azospirillum oleiclasticum. Next base: position 435,863 of record NZ_JABFFR010000003.1, on the reverse strand, counting down.
CGGGCAGGCGGCTCCAGCTCCGCCCCGCGGTCAGATAGGCGGGGGTGTAGACGTGGCCGGTGAGGGACAGGTACTTCTGCACCTCCTGGAAGCGGGCCGGGTAGATCTGCGCGAAGGGGTTCTCCTGCCCGTCCATGACGCCGGTCTGGAGCGCCACGAACACCTCCGACAGGGCCATCGGGCTGGGGTTGGCGCCGTAGGTCTCGAACATCTTCACGCGCCACACGCCCTGCGGCACCCGCAGCTTGATGCCCTGCAGATCCTCGGGCTTGGCGATCGGGCGCTTGCTGTTGGTGATGTGGCGGAACCCGTTCTCCCACACGCCCAGGATCTTCAGGCCCTTCTTCTCGGCCTCCGGGTACAGGGAGGGGGTGACGATCTCGTCGCGGATGCGGGCCATGTGCTCGCGGTCCTGGACGAGGTAGGGCATCTCGAACATGCCGAAGACCGGCACCTCGGTCGACATCACGGTCGAGGGAAGCGACAGGTCGATGGTGCCGAGCTTCAGCTTCTTCATCATCTCGGAGTCGCCGCCGAGCTGGCTGGAGCCGTAGACGACGACCTTCGCCTTGCCGCCCAGCTTCTCGTTGGCGATGCGCGCGAATTCCTGCGAGGACCGGTCGAAGAGCGAGCCCGGCTCGCCGACATGGCCCAGCTTGATCTCGGTCTGCGCGGCCGCGGTGCCGGTGGCGAGCCCGCCGGCGACCAGCGCCGCCGCGATTGTCCTGCCCAGATAGCTCATCGTTCGTTCCCTCCCGTTTTTGTGATGAGTGGCCGGCGTCAGTCCGCCGCCATCTGCTTCGCGTCGCCGGCCTCCAGATACGCCATGGCGGCCTCGACGCCGCCCTTGCGGTGCGGCACGCCGGCCGCCGACAGCCCCATCTCGACGCCGGTCAGCGTGCCGAGCAGGGCGAGGTCGTTGAAGTCGCCGAGGTGGCCGATGCGGAAGACCTTGCCGGCCAGCCGGCCGAGCCCGGCGCCGAGCGACATGTCGAAGCGCTCCAGGATCACCCGGCGCAGCGCGTCGGCGTCGTGCCCGTCCGGCATCATCACGGCGGTCAGCGAGCCGGAATACTCGGCCGGCTCGGCGCACAGCACCTCCAGCCCCCAGCCGCGCACGGCGCGGCGGGTCGCTTCCGCATGGCGGTCGTGGCGGGCGAAGACGTTCTCCAGCCCCTCCTCCATCAGCATCGCCACGGCCTCCTTCAGGCCGTAGAGCAGGTTGGTGGCGGGGGTGTAGGGGAAGAAGCCGGTGGCGTTCGGCTTCAGCATGTCCTCCCAGTCCCAGTAGGAGCGGGGCAGGCGGTTGGTCTTGCTGGCGGCCAGCGCCTTGTCGGAAATGGCGTTGAAGCTGAGGCCCGGCGGCAGCATCAGGCCCTTCTGCGAGCCGGCGACGGTGACGTCGACACCCCACTCGTCGTGGCGGTAGTCGATGGAGCCCAGCGACGAGATGGTATCGACCAGAAGCAGCGCCGGGTGGCCGGCGGCGTCGATGGCGCGGCGGACCAGCGGCACCCGGCTGGTGACGCCGGTCGAGGTCTCGTTGTGGACGACCATGACAGCCTTGATCGTGTGGTCGCGGTCCTCGCGCAGGTGCTGCTCCACCGCGTCGGGCGGCACACCGTGGCGCCAGTCGCCCGGCACGAACACGCACTCGATCCCGAAGCGCTGGGCGAGGTTGCGCCAGAGCGTGGCGAAATGGCCGGTCTCGAACATCAGCACGCGGTCGCCGGGCGACAGCGTGTTGACGATCGCCGCCTCCCACGCGCCGGTGCCGGACGCGGGGTAGATGATCACCGATCCGGCGGTGCCGAACACCGGCTTCACGCCCTCCAGCACCTCGCGGCCGAGCGTCTGGAACTCCGGCCCGCGGTGGTCGATCGTCGGGCGGTCCATCGCCCTCAGCACGCGGTCGGGAACATTCGTCGGTCCGGGGATTTGCAGGAAATGCCGTCCGCTGCGATGCGCCATGGACGCGGTCCCTCCCAACTCGGATTGTTTTGTAGGCCAGCGGAATTATGCATGCAAAATGGATCGGCGCAAGCGATTATCTCCCTCGCCCGCCTCCAGCGGGAGAGGGAAGGGGCCGATGCGCCGCATGGGAAGGGTGAGGGCTAGGACTTTCGGCGAATCCTAGCCCTCACCCACCCGCTTCGCGGGCCCCTCCCTCTCCCACCGGGGGCGTACTAGGGGATTGAGGTGCGTGCGGGTCTTTGCATCTTGCATGCAAAACGTTAGACTGAAGCCAACAAGACCGTGGGGAGGAAGCCATGCCACTGGACGCCAACACGCGGCGCGCGGGGCGCGCGCGGATCGGGGACAGCGCGCTTGCCGGGCGGCTGAAGGCCGCCGTCGAGGGCGAGGTGCTGTTCGACGCCTTCTCGCGTGGGCGCTACAGCACGGACGCGTCCATCTACCAGATCGAGCCGGTCGGCGTGGTCGTGCCGAAGACCGACGAGGACGTGACCGCGGCGTTGACCATCGCGCGGGAGGAGGGGGTGCCCGTGCTGCCGCGTGGCGGCGGAACCTCCCAGTGCGGGCAGACGGTGGGCGAGGCGTTGGTCATCGACTGTTCCAAGCATCTGAACGGTGTGCTGGCGCTCGATGCGGAGTCGCGGGTGGCGGTGGTGCGGCCGGGCATCGTGCTGGACCATCTGAACGCCGGTCTGAAGAAGCACGGTCTGTGGTTCCCGGTGGATGTCTCGACCTCGGCGCAGGCGACCATCGGCGGTATGACGGGCAACAACTCCTGCGGCACACGCTCCCTGCGCTACGGCAACATGGTGCACAATGTCCGCGCCATCGAGGCGGTGCTGGCCGACGGCACCGAGCTGCGGCTGGACGGCGGCCCGCCGGAGAGCGACCGCCACCGCGACCTGCTCGCCCGCATGACGGCGCTGCACGCCCGCGAGGCGGACGAGATCGCGGCCCGCTTCCCGCCGGTGCAGCGCAAGGTCGGCGGCTACAACATCGAGCGGCTGGGCGGCGACACCCCCAACCTCGCCAAGCTGATGGTGGGGTCGGAGGGGACGCTGGGCTTCTTCCGGCGCATCACGCTCGACCTGTCGCCGCTGCCCCGGCACAAGACGCTGGGCGTCTGCCACTTCCCGACCTTCCGCAGCGCCATGGAATCGGCGCAGCACATCGTGGCGCTGAAGCCGGCGGCGGTGGAGCTGGTCGACCGCACCATGATCGAGCTGGGTCGAGGCATTCCACTGTTCCGCGCCACCATGGACAAGTTCATCCGCGGCGAGCCGGAGGCGCTGCTGCTGGTGGAGTTCGCCGGTGAGGATCACGCGGAGGAGGTGGCGAACCTCGCCCGGCTGGTCGAGCTGATGGGCGACCTGGGGCTGCCGGACAGTGTGGTCGAGGCCATCGACCCCGCCTTCCAGTCGGCGATCTGGGAGGTGCGCAAGGCCGGACTGAACATCATGATGTCGATGCGGACGGAGGGGAAGCCGGTCTCCTTCATCGAGGATTGCGCGGTGCCGCTGGAGCATCTGGCCGACTACACCGAGCGGCTGACCGCGGTCTTCCACAAGCACGGCACCGAGGGCACCTGGTACGCCCACGCGTCGGAGGGCTGCCTGCACGTGCGTCCCGTCCTGAACCTCAAGCAGGAGATGGAGGTGCACAAGATGCGCGCCATCGCGGAGGAGGCCTTCGCGATGGTGCGGGAGTACAAGGGCTCCCACTCCGGCGAGCATGGCGACGGGCTGGTGCGGTCGGAGTTCCACGAGTCCATGTACGGGCCGCGCATCGTCAACGCCTTCCGCGAGGTCAAGCGGGCCTTCGACCCGGCCGGGTTGATGAACCCCGGCAAGATCGTCGATCCCCCGCGCATGGATGACCGCACCCTGCTGCGCTACAAGCCCGACTACGCGCCGGTGCCGGTTGAGACGGCGCTGGACTGGTCGGCGTGGCCGGGCGGATTCCTCGGTGCGGCCGAGATGTGCAACAACAACGGCACCTGCCGGAAGTCCGACCCCAACGTGATGTGCCCGTCCTACCGCGCCACCAAGGACGAGATGCACGTCACGCGCGGTCGGGCCAACACGCTGCGATTGGCGCTGTCCGGCCAGCTCGGACCCGACGCGCTGGCGTCGGACGGTGTGCATGCCGCACTCGACCTCTGCGTCTCCTGCAAGGGCTGCAAGCGCGAATGCCCCACCGGCGTGGACATGGCGCGCATGAAGATCGAGGCGCTGCACCAGCGCCGCAAGACCCACCCGCTGCCGCTGCGCGAGCGGCTGGTGGCGTGGCTGCCGCGCTACGCGCCCTGGGCGTCGCGCGTGGGCGCGCTGCTGGGCCTGCGCGAGCGCATCCCCGGCCTGCCGGCGCTGATGGAACGGGTGTCGGGCTTCAGCCGTCACCGCGCGCTGCCGCGCTGGCACCCGAGCCCCTATCGCGACGAGGGGCGCGACGAGAGCCGCACCGGCACGGCCGGGGAGGTCGTGCTGTTCGTGGACAGCTTCAACCGCTGGTTCGAGGCGGACAACGCCCGCGCGGCGCGCCGCGTGCTGGAGGCGGCCGGCTACACGGTGCACGCCGCGGTCCCGCCGGGCGGCGGTCGTCCGCTCTGCTGCGGTCGCACCTTCCTGGCCTCGGGGCTGGTGGAGGAGGCGCGGGAGGAGCAGCGGCGGCTGGTGGCGGCGCTGTTGCCCTTCGCCGAGCGCGGCGTGCCGATCGTCGGGCTGGAACCGTCCTGCCTGCTGACGCTGCGCGACGAGCTGCTGGCGGTGCTGCCGGGTGCCGACAGCGCGACGATCGCCGGGCAGGCGCTGCTGTTCGAGGAGTTCCTGGACCGCGAGCGGGCGGCCGGGCGGCTGAAGCTTCCGCTCAAGCCGCTGGCGTACAAACGCGCGGTGTTGCATGGTCACTGCCACCAGAAGGCGTTCGGGGCGGTGCCGCCCATCGAGCGCGTGCTGCGGCTGGTGCCGGGGCTGGAGGTGACGACCATCCAATCGACCTGCTGCGGGATGGCCGGCTCCTTCGGCTACCACGCCGAGCATTACGAGGTGTCGATGCGGATGGGCGAGCTGGGGGTGCTGCCGGCGGCGCGGGCCGCCGGGCCGGACGAGGTGCTGGTGGCCGACGGCACGAGCTGCCGCCACCAGATCAAGGACGGGACGGAGCGGACGGCGGTGCACGCCGCGGTGCTGCTGGCCGAGGCACTCGACGGGAAGGACGGGGGGCGGTGAACAAGATCCTGCGGGGCAGCCTGCACGACGAGGTCGTCTCCCGCCTGCGCGACATGATCGTGGAGGGCGACCTGCGTCCCGGCGAGCGGCTGAACGAGCGCGAGCTGTGCGAACGGCTGGGCGTGTCGCGCACGCCGCTCCGCGAGGCGTTCAAGGTGCTGGCCAGCGAGGGGCTGGTGATGCTGCTGCCGAACCGCGGCGCCCGCGTCACCCGGCTGACCCGCCGCGACATCGAGGACATGTTCCACGTGATGGGGGCGCTGGAGGCGCTGTCCGGCGAGCTTGCCTGCACCCGCATCGCCGACGACGCGGTCGCCGAGATCCGGGCGCTGCATTACGAGATGCTGGCCCACTACGCGCGGCGGAACCTGCGCGAGTATTTCCGGCTGAACGAGCAGATCCACCGGGCCATCCTCGGTGCCGCCGAGAACCCGGTGCTGACCGCCATGTACAACAGCCTCGCAGGCCGGGTGCGCCGTGTCCGCTTCATGGCGAACATGTCGTCGGAGCGCTGGGACGAGGCGGTGCGCGAGCACGAGCGCATCCTCGACGCGCTGGTCCGCCGCGATGGCGCCGCCCTCGCCGTCATCCTGCGCGCGCATCTGGAGCACAAATGCGCGGTGGTGCTGGAGTCAGACTGCATCGACGCGGAGGAGACGGCGGAGGCGGTCGCCGGGTGACCGCCCACCGTCAGAGCATGTGCCGGCCGAAGGCGTAGCCGGCGACGTAGTAGACCTTCAGCAAGCTCGGAAAATCGGTGTTGGGCATGCCCTCGACGTCCAGGGCGCCGAGCGCCTGCAGGTCCATGGGCACCGACGGGATTTGGTAGTCCCGGCCGATCTCGCGGTTGGCGATCACGTCGGAATAGCCCTGGTAGAACTGCCGGCGGAGCATCCAGCGCCGGGTCAGCCGCTCCGGGTGGACATGGTGGAACGTCACCGCCCGCGGCTCCCACCACGCCGTCGCCCCCTCCTGGCGCAGCTTGCTGAAGACGATGCCCTCGTTGGTCATCAGCGATTCGGCCCGGCGGCCGAGCGCGGGGTTGAAGCCGCGGTCGGCGAGGAGGGCGCGGCGGAAGGCGCAGTTCCCCTCGCCGAACCATTCCTGCGGCCTGAGGAGCCGCGGCTGGTCGCTCCAGCGCCAGCGGCAGGACAGCAGTTGGACGACATCGCCGGTCAGCCAGTCCGGCGGCTCCACGTCGGCGAAGTCCGGCTCCACCTCGCCGGCGACGATGTCGATCGCCTCACCCTGCTCGTGGAAGGGGGCGATCAGGCGCGCCAGCCAGCCGGGAGCCGCCCGCTCGTCGTCATCGATGTAGGCGATGATCGGGTGGCGTGCCGCCACGAGGCTGCGGTTGCGGGCGTGGGCGACGCCGGGCCGCGGCTCGTGCTCGTAGCGCAGCTCCACCCCGCGCCGGCGGAACGCCGGCGCCGCCGCCCGCGTCACCGGTTCGGCACCGCGGTCGGGGTCGTTGTCGATCACCAGGATGTCCCGGCGGCCGAAGGGGTTGTCCTGGCCTTCCAGGCTGGCGAGGCAGGCGGCGAGAAGTGCCGGGCGGCGGTGCGTGCAGACGGCGACGCTGACGTCGATGGGATCGTGCATGGTCGGCTTTCGGCTTGCGCGTCAGACGGCGGCGTGCACGATGCGGAGGTCCGGCATGCCCCAGCAGCCGACACCCATGTCGGCCGCCATGGCGGCCAGACCCTCCGTCTCGATGTAGCCGCGGTGCGGGTAGGGCGGAAAGCACAGCCCCTCCCGGTGCAGGTCGGCGCGGACCAGCAGCGCCGTGCCGCCGACCCCGTTCACCGGAACGATCCCGCCGCCGCTGAAGGCGTCGAGATAGAGGCGGCCGGCCCCTCGCGGCGGCTGGTAGATGCCGTCGATCATGTGGCGGGAATCCTCCACCGGCCCGTGACCGGGCGCGATGCGGAAGGTGTTGAGGTCGAAGGTGCGGCCGTCGGGCAGCACGCAGTGCGGCACCACCACGTCGCGCCGCGCGGCGAGCATCCGGCGCAGCAGATCCTCCGGATAATCGACCAGATCGGCGTCCAGCCACAGCACCCACGCCTCGTCCGCCAGGGCGCCGCTGAGCAGACGGTTGCGGGCGCGGGCCAGGATGGCGCGCCGCTGGCGCTGGATGCGCGCGTCCCAACGCGGCACGGTCGGGCGGAAGCCGAAGTCGTGGTGCAGCAGTGTGACGCGGCGGTAGCGGACGCGCAGTTCGGGCAGGCGGGCTTCCAGCAGCGCGCGCGTGCCGTCGCCGCTGTCGCTTTCCAGGATCCCCAGCGACAGGCGGGCGGGGTCGTAGGACAGGCGGTCGAGAAGCTGGAAATAGCGGGGCAGGTGCCGGGCCGCGTCCTTGGCGGGGGTCAGCACCAGCACCGCCGGATCGGGCTCCGCTGCGGCAGCGGCTGGCGCCGCGGACGCCGGGAGAGGCGGCGGCAGCTCCAGCATCGGCAGGCGGGAGGCCAGCTCCTCCAGCACCGCGCGGGCGCGCTCCCCCTCGAAGCGGGCGGTGGCGTGCCGCCAATGCACGTCGAAATGCGCCGCGTCGAAGGTGTTGGCGCCGTGCACCACGTAGGTGTAGAGCCGCGGCAGATCGAGGGCGGCCATCCGCACCGTGCGGCGCAGCCGTTCCACGACCGGCGTGTCCTCGCCCCGCCGCAGCGCCGGGTAGCGCGGCATCGCCGCCGCCTCGCAGAGCAGCGAGCCTTCCCAGTCCCGCACCGGCGACACCGCGACACGCCCCGCCGTCGGCCACCACATCATCCAGCGCGCCAGCACGCAGGCGCGCGCACCGGTCAGGGACAGCACCGCGAGTTGGTATTCCAGCCGCTGCGGGTCGTAAAGGTCGTCGTCGTCCCACTGGCAGATGTAGGCGCCGGCGGCGTGGTCGAGTGCGGTGTTGCGCAGCTCGCCCAGGCTCCGCCCCTCGTCGGGCAGGCGCAGCATGCGGATCTCCGGCCGGGCGAGGCCGCGGACGATGTCCGCCAGCGTGTCGTCGGGTCCGTCATCGACGATGACCAGCTCCCGGTTCGGCCAAGTCTGCGCCAGGAACGCGTCGATGGCGCGGCGCGCAAGGGCCGGCCGGTCGCGGGTCACCATCAGGCAGGAGATCAGCGGCTGTCCGCCCGGCGACGGTCCGGCCGGTGGGGCGGGCTCGGTCGGGTCGTTCACCTGCACCCGCACGTCGGTCGGCAGGCGCCCGTGGGCCGCATCGCCGCGGAACCAGGTTCCGTCCCAGTGATGCAGGACATAGGCGTCGCGGGTCGCGCGCTCCCAGAACTCCAGGTCGAAGACGCGGCCGTTCCAGCAGTCGTCCTTGTCCACCGGGTAGAAGCGGTGCGGCGGCAGAAGCATCACCCGGTCCCGCTCGGGGAAGCTGTCCCAGGCGCGCGTCAGCAGGAAGGGGCCGGTGGCGTCCAGCACATCCTCCTCGTTCCGCGCCTCGACGATGCGCGCGAGGATGTGGCGCCAGAAGGGATGACCGGGCACGGAGGCGATCACCGACGGGCACAGGATGCGGGCGAGCCGGCGCTGCACCGCCTTGTCGAGCGCCAGATGGCTGTCCGGCTCCGTCCCGATCACGAATTCCGCACCATCCAGCAGCGGATCCATCGGGCGCAGGCAGTCGCAGTCGAGATCGGCGTAGACGCCGCCATGCTTGAGCAGGATCAGGTAACGACCGAGGTCCACGCGGCAGATGGCCGTGTGGTAGCCCGCATAGACCGGCAACAGCTCCGGAAACTCCTCCGCGACCAGCCGGTCGATGTCGGCGTCGGTCCACAGGCGATAGGCATGGTCCGGATGGTGCCTCTTCCAGTTTCTCTGGAAGCCACGATAAGCGGCTGGAATGTCGACGGTTTTCCACGTCTGGTGGATGATGCGGGGGATGGTCATGCGCTGTTCCGGAACCCGCGGCTGCCGCCCCGCGGAGGGTGGGCGACCGTTCGTTGCCCTTCCCCGCAAGCAGAATACCGCCGTATGCAGCGCCCTTCTTAGCGCAGGGCGCGGAGCACTGCATCCCAGAAATCGGCGCGGCGGTGGCGTGACAAGGAATGGCGGTTGCGGCACTTCGGCCGCGCTTGTTCCGGTGCGGTGGATGCCGTACATAGCGTCGATGTACACGTCGGTCACCCTGTCCCGCTACATCGGGCGGCAGTTCCTCACCTGGTTCTGCCTGCTGCTGATGATCCTGCTGGCGGTCATCCTGCTGCTCGACACGGTCGAGCTGCTGCGCCGCGCCGGCAGCAAGCCCGGCATCACCTTCTGGCTGGTGCTGCAGATGGCGCTGCTGAAGCTGCCGGAGATCGGCCAGCAGATCTTTCCCTTCGTGGTGCTGTTCGCGGGCATGTTCACTTTCTGGCGGCTGACGCGGAGCGCGGAGCTGGTGGTGGCGCGCGCGGTCGGCGTGTCGGCATGGCAGTTCCTGATGCCGGTGCTGATCGGCGCCGCGATGATCGGGGTGGTCAAGGTGTCGGTGATCAACCCCGTCGGTTCGGTCTTCATCGCCAAATACGACCAGCTCGAAGAGCGCTACCTGAAGTTGAAATCCAGCGCGCTCGACCTGTCGAAGGCCGGATTGTGGCTGCGGCAGTCGGACGACCGCGAGCAGTATTTCATCCACGCCGAGGGGGTGAAGCCGGAGACGTTGGAGCTGACCGACGTGATCGTCTTCCGCCTCGACTCCGCCGGCACGCTGCTGGACCGGGTGGACGCGCCGCGCGCGACGCTGCGCGCCGGCCGCTGGGACCTGCAGAACGCCATGCTCTACAAGGGCAAGCAGGAGCCGGTGGCGCTGGGGGTGCATTCCATCCCCACCGGGCTGGACATGGCGGCGATCGAGGAGAGCTTCGCGCCACCGGAGACGATCTCCTTCTGGGCGCTGCCGCGCTTCATCCAGACGTTGGAATCGACGGGCTTCCCGGCGGTGCGCCACCGCATCCATTATCAGGCGCTGCTGGCGCAGCCGCTGCTGTTCTGCGCCATGGTGCTGTTCGCCGCCGCCTTCTCGCTGCGCATGCCGCGGCGCGGCGGCACCATGCTGATCGTGTCGGGCGGCGTGCTGACCGGTTTCGTCGTGTTCGTGTTGACCGACATCATCCGCACGCTTGGCATGTCGGAGACCATCCCGGTCGCCATGGCGGCCTGGAGCCCGTCGATCATCAGCATCCTGTTGGGCGTCGGCGCGCTGCTGCATCTTGAGGATGGTTGAGGTGGGCGGGATGCACCGCGCCTCATTGTCGCCAAGGACGAGGGTTTACATCGAAAGGAAGGGGGCCGTATAACGGCCACCGTTTCAGGAGCAGGAGCACCATGCCGAGTTTGCGAGCCGTGCGGTCCCTTCTTGCCGCCACGACCGCCGTCCTAGTGGCCGGCATGGTCGCCCAGCCGGCCGCCGCCCAGCAGCGCGCCGCGACCCAGCCGGCCGCCGCCCGTCCGGCTGCCGGCCCCGGCACGCAGTCGGAGCGCATCGCCGCGGTGGTGAACGAGGATGTGGTGTCCATGTCGGACGTCTACGCCCGCATCCGGCTGGCCCTGCTCAACGCCGGCCTTCCCGACAGCCAGGAATCGCGCCAGCGGCTGGTGCCGCAGGTGATGCGGCAGCTCGTGGACGAGCGGTTGCAGGTGCAGGAGGCCAAGCGCATCGGCATCACCGTCACCGACAAGGAGGTGGACGAGTCCGTCGGCCGCATCGCCGAGCAGAACGGCATGAACCGCCAGCAGCTCCAGAAGGTGCTGAGCGACCGCGGCACGCCGATGTCCACCCTGCGCGACCAGCTCCGCTCCACGCTGGCCTGGCAGAAGCTGCTCCAGCGCAAGATCCGCCAGGAGGTGGTGATCGGTGACGACGAGATCGACGCGGCACTCGAACGGATGAAGGAGAACATCGGCAAGCCGGAGTATCTGGTCGCCGAGATCTTCCTGTCGGTCGACAACCCCGCGCAGGAGGACGAGGTCCGCCGCGTCGCCGAGCGTCTGAGCGACGAGATCCGTCGCGGCGGCAACTTCGCCGCCGTCGCCCGCCAGTTCTCGCAGTCGGCCGGCGCCGCCACCGGCGGCGACATGGGCTGGATCCGCCAGGGCGAGCTGCGGCCGGAGCTGGACGAGGCGCTGCGCAAGATGCGCCCCGGCACCCTGTCCCCGCCGGTGCGCACCGCCGACGGCTACCACGTGCTGCTGGTGCGCAGCCAGCGCACGGTCGGCTCCAACGCGCCGCCGGAAATGCCGCGCCCGCAGCCCGCCGCCGCCCCGCGGCCGGAGCCGCGGCCCGACATCAACCGGACCAAGGTCCAACTCGCCCAGATGATCTTCCCGGTGCTGGAGCCGACCGATGCCGGCCGCAAGGCCGCCAAGGACCGCGCCGAGGCGGCCCGCAAGAGCATCAGGAGCTGCGGCGACTTCATCGAGAAGGCGCGGGCCAGCGGCATTCCCGAAGCCGGCGACATGGGCATGCTCAACGCCAAGGACCTGCCGAAGCCGTTGCAGCAACTCGTCGTCAACATTCCCGTCGGGCAGCCGAGCCCGGTGCTGAACAGCGCCGCCGCCTCGATCCTGCTGATCGTCTGCAAGCGCGACATGCCGATGATCGAGCCGCCGGCCCCCGCCGCGGCCCCGCCGCCCCCGCCTCCGCCGCCGCCCGTGCAGCCGGCCAAGACCACGCTTCCCACCCGCGACGAGATCGAGCGGGAGCTGGTGAACGAACGGGCGGAGATGCTGTCGCGCCGCTACCTGCGCGACCTGCGCCGCTCCGCCTTCATCGAGTACCGGACGTGACCGCCCTCCCGCCGCTCGCCGTGACCATGGGCGAGCCGGCCGGGATCGGCGGCGACATCGTGCTGAAGGCCTGGGCGGCCCGCCGGACGGACGGCGTGCCGCCCTTCGTGATTCTGGACAGCCCCGCCCGTCTGTCGGACCTCGCCCGCCGCATCGGGCTGGAGGTGCCGGTGCGCGCGGTGGAGCGGCCGGAGGACGCCGCGGCCGTCTTCGCCGACGCGCTGCCGGTGCTGCCGCTGGAGCTGCCGGCCCCGGTGGTGCCGGGGCGCCCTGATCCCGCCAACGGCGCCGCCGTGATCGCCGCCATCGACCTTGCCGTGGAGCTGGTGCAGGCCGGGCGCGCCGCAGCGGTGGTGACCAACCCGATCCAGAAATCGGCGCTCTACGCCGCCGGCTTCCGCCACCCCGGCCACACCGAGTATCTGGCCCACCTCGCCGGCATGGCCGAGGAGCCGGTGATGATGCTGGAGGGCGGGGGCCTGCGGGTGGTGCTCGCCACCATCCATCTGCCGCTGGCGGCGGTGCCGGGCGCCCTGACCACCGACGCGATCGTGCATGTGGGGCGGGTGACCGCGGCGGCGCTGGCGCGCGATTTCGCCATCCCCCGGCCGCGGCTGGCCGTCGCGGCGCTCAACCCGCACGCGGGCGAGGAGGGCACCATGGGCCGCGAGGAGATCGAGGTGATCGCCCCGGCCGTCGCCGCGCTGCGTGAGGCGGGCATCGACGCCGACGGGCCGCGCCCCGCGGACACGCTGTTCCACGCCGGCGCCCGCGCGCGCTGGGACGCGGTGCTGTGCATGTATCATGACCAGGGCCTGATCCCGCTGAAGACGCTGGATTTCGAGACGGGCGTCAACGTGACGCTGGGCCTGCCCTTCGTCCGCACCTCCCCCGACCACGGCACGGCGCTGGACATCGCCGGAACGGGACGGGCGAGCGCCTCCAGCCTGCTCGCCGCGCTACGCACGGCGGCGCGGATGGCCGCGGGGCGGAGCGGCGCTTAGCCCCGATCCCCCGTCGAAGCGTGTATTGCCGCCGCACCCCGTCCATTTCGCTGGCGTCGGCTGGGCTGCGGCGCTAGATAGGGGGTCCCCGGTTCGCCCGTGATCTTCCAACCGCAGCCCGCGGACCGGTCTGGTTCCCGGAGCGTCCATGAGCGAGTCTGATTTCCACCGGATCAAGCGCCTTCCGCCCTACGTCTTCGCCGAGGTGAACGCCATGAAGGCGCGAGCCCGCGCGGCCGGTGAGGACATCATCGACCTGGGCATGGGCAATCCCGACCAGCCGACACCGCAGCACATCGTGGACAAGCTGTGCGAGGCGGTGCAGAACCCGAAGACCCACCGCTATTCGAACAGCCGCGGCATTCCGGGCCTGCGCCGGGCGCATGCCGGCTATTACAAGCGCCGCTTCAACGTGGACATCGACCCGGAGACGGAGTGCATCGTCACCATCGGGTCGAAGGAGGGTCTGGCCAACCTCGCCCAGGCGATCACCAGCCCGGGCGACATCATCCTGGTGCCGAACCCCAGCTACCCGATCCACCCCTTCGGATTCATCCTGGCCGGCGCCTCCATCCGCCACCTGCCGGTGGGTGCGGAGAACGGGACGGGGACGGACGTCGCCAGCTTCCTTGACATGCTGGAGCGCGCCGTCCGCCACAGCGTGCCGAAGCCGCTGGCGCTGGTTCTGAACTACCCGTCCAACCCGACGGCGCAGGTGGTCGGCCTCGACTTCTACAAGCCGATCGTCGAGTTCTGCCTCAAGCACGGCATCTACATCCTGTCGGACATCGCCTACGCCGAGATCTATTTCGGCGACGAGCCGCCGCCGTCGATCCTGCAGATCCCCGACGCGCGCGAGATCGCGGTCGAGTTCACCTCGATGAGCAAGACCTACAGCATGGCCGGCTGGCGGATCGGCTTCGCCACCGGCAACCGCAAGCTGATCACCGCGCTGGCGCGCATCAAGTCCTACCTGGATTACGGCGCCTTCACGCCGATCCAGGTGGCCGCCGCCGCCGCGCTGAACGGCCCGCAGGAGTGCGTGGACGTCATCCGCAACACCTACAAGCAGCGCCGCGACGTGCTGATCGAGGGGCTGGCCGCCGCCGGCTGGCAGGTCCCGACCCCGCCCGCGAGCATGTTCGCCTGGGCGCCGATCCCGCCGCAGTTCGCCCATATGGGCTCGCTGGAATTCTCCAAGCTGCTGCTGCAGGAGGCGCAGGTGGCCTGCGCGCCCGGCATCGGCTTCGGCGAGTACGGCGACGGGCATGTCCGGCTGGGGCTGGTGGAGAACGTCCACCGCATCCGTCAGGCCACCCGCAACATCAAGGACTTCTTCCGCTCCAACGCGGCGGGTGCGGCGGCCAGCCACGACCCGGCGGCGCGGGCGGCCCTCCTGCAACCGGTGAAGGCGAAAGCGTCGTGACGGAGCCCCTGAAGATCGCCGTTGCCGGCCTGGGCACGGTCGGCGCCTCCACGGTCAAGCTGCTGACGGAGAAGGCGGAGCTGATCCGCCAGCGGACCGGCCGCCGCGTCGAGGTGGTGGCCGTCAGCGCCCGCTCCCGCGGCAAGGACCGCGGGGTGGACCTGTCCACCTTCCGCTGGTTCGACGATCCCGTCGCCATGGCCGCCGACGGCGGCGCCGACGTGGTGGTGGAACTGATCGGAGGCTCGGAGGGGCCGGCCCGCCGCACGGTGGAGACGGCGCTGGAGACCGGCCGCCATGTGGTCACCGCCAACAAGGCGCTGATCGCCCATCATGGCACCGCGCTGGCGAAGGCGGCCGAGGGCCGCGGCCTGTCGCTGGCCTTCGAGGCGTCGGTGGCCGGCGGCATCCCCATCATCAAGGGGCTGCGCGAGGGTTTGGCGGCCAACGACATCACCGAGGTGCACGGCATCCTGAACGGCACCTGCAACTACATCCTGACCGAGATGCGCCGCACCGGCCGCGACTTCGCCGACGTGCTGGCGGAGGCGCAGGCGCTGGGTTATGCCGAGGCCGATCCCAGCTTCGACATCGATGGGGTGGACGCGGCGCACAAGCTGGCGGTGCTGACCGCGGTCGCCTTCGGCTGCCCGGTCGACTTCGCCAACGTGCATGTGGAGGGCATCCGCCACGTCTCCGCGGTCGATTTCGACTACGCCGACCAGTTGGGATACCGCATCAAGCTGCTCGGCATCGCCCGGCGCCTGGACGGTGGAGTCGAGCAGCGGGTGCATCCCTGCATGGTGCCGAAGGACACGCCCATCGCGGCTGTCGATGGCGTGTTCAACGCCGTCGTGGCACAGGGCGACTTCGTGCAGCGCGTGGTCTTCGTCGGCCGCGGGGCCGGGGCCGGGCCGACCGCGTCCGCCGTGGTGGCCGACATCGTCGACATCGCCCGCGGCTGCCGCACCGCCACCTTCGGGGTGCCGGTCGATCGCCTGTCGCGGCTGGAGCCGTTGCCGATGAGCGCACGGCAGGGGGCTTACTACGTCCGCCTCATGGTCGTGGACCGCCCCGGCGTGATAGCGGACATCGCGGCGGCCATGCGCGACGAGAACGTGTCGATGGAACAGATGCTTCAGCGGGGACGGGCACCCGACGAGGGTGTGCCGGTGGTGCTGACCACCCACGACACCGACGAGGCGTCCATGCAGCGGGCGCTGGCGGTCATCGCCGCCCAGCAATCGGTGCTGGAGCCGCCGCGGATGATCCGCATCGAATCCTTCTGAACCAGAACCGGGCAAATCAAGGAATCGGGAGATAACAACAATGGAACACCGTGTCGACCTGTCCGGGATGGACCGCAACCTGGCGCTGGAGGCCGTGCGCGTGACCGAGGCGGCGGCGCTCTCCGCCTCGCTGCTGATGGGCCGCGGCAACGAGAAGCTGGCCGACCAGGCCGCCGTCGATGCCATGCGCCAGGCACTCAACACCCTGACCATCGACGGCACCGTGGTGATCGGCGAGGGCGAGCGCGACGAGGCGCCGATGCTCTACATCGGCGAGAAGGTCGGCACCGGCGTCGGGCCGAAGGTGGACATCGCGCTCGACCCGCTGGAGGGCACCACCATCACCGCCAAGGGCGGCCCCAACGCGCTGGCCGTGGTGGCGATGGCCGACGAGGGCGGCTTCCTGAACGCCCCCGACGTCTACATGGACAAGATCGCGGTCGGCGCCGGCTTGCCCGAGGGCGTGGTTGATCTGGACGAGAGCCCGGCCACCAACCTGAAGAACCTTGCCAAGGCCAAGGGCACCGAGGTGGAGGAGCTGCTGGTCTGCATCCTCGACCGCCCGCGCCACGCCGAGCTGATCGCCCGGGTGCGTGAGGCGGGGGCGCGGATCATGCTGATCTCCGACGGCGACGTGTCGGGCGTGATCGCCACCAGCCAGATCGGCGCCGGGGTGGACATGTATGTCGGCTCGGGCGGCGCTCCCGAGGGCGTGCTGGCCGCGGCGGCGCTGCGGTGCATCGGCGGCCAGTTCCAGGGCCGGCTGCTGTTCCGCAACGACGACGAGCGGGGTCGTGCCGAGCGCTGGGGCATCAAGGACCTGAACAAGAAGTACAGCATGATCGAGCTGGCCAGCGGCAACGTCATGTTCGCCGCCACCGGCGTGACCGACGGCGCCATGCTGCGCGGCGTCCGCCGCTTCGGCGGCGGGGCCATCACGCATTCGGTGATCATGCGCTCCAAGAGCGGCACCGTCCGCTACATCGAGGCGCACCACAACTTCAAGAGCAAGCCCGGCCTGCCGAAGTAAGGGCTGGTCTTCCGGTTGCGGAGCGGCGGTTCAGCCGCCGCTCCAGCGCGCCCGCAAGGACTCCATCGCGCCGGTGATATCAAGCTCCTCGTCCACGAGTTGGGCGAGCGTGAAAGGGCATTCGGCGGGGAGCTTGGGAATGGGTTCGCCGTAGTCCTCGAATGACTCTGTGACCCGCTTTATCGTGTATCGCCACAGCCGCTCCATGTCGATTTCTTTGCGCATCGACCGGCGGTACTCGATGACGATCTCCTGATGGAAGTTGCGGCACTCGTTCCGCCAGTGTCCGATTACCTCCGAGTTGCGCGTGCATGCCGCCTTGGTTAGGTGGGCCATCAGGTTGATGAGCTGGCTCTTCACCTTTGCGAGCATGGCGTGTGCCGAATCCTCCAAGAATTCCAACATCCCGTCACGGTCGAACCCGGCGGTGTCAGCCGGCAGGCCGCGTATCGCCTCGATCTGGGCCAGCGCCCAGCCGTAAGGGTCGTCGCGGGGGGTGAGCTTGCCGTAACCATCGGGCATGGCATGTCACTCGGGAGAATTGGTCCGTTCTCACAGTATAGGAGCACATGGCGACAATAAAAAGGGCGCGCGGATCGCCCCGCGCGCCCTTCCGCAGGTATGGCCCAACGGTTACCGGAGCGCCTTCCGCCGCCGCCCTTCCGCATCCGCCGCCTTCAGCGCCGCCAGAACACGGTGGGGGGTGACCTCGTAGGGCTCGTTGTGGATGGTTTCGCCCTCCGCGCAGGCGCGCTCGGCGGCGAGCAGCAACCGATCGTCGGTCACGGCGCCGAGCCCGATGTCGGCGAGCGTGGTCGGCAGGCCGATGCTCTCGCAGAAGCCGTAGACCTCGTCGATCACCGCGGCCGGGCGGCCGGTCAGCATCAGCATGGCGAGCGTGCCGATGGCGACCTTCTCCCCGTGCCAGTAACGGTGGGTTTCCTCCAGCGCGGTCAGGCCGTTGTGGATGGCGTGCGCCGCCGCCAGCCCGCCGCTTTCGAAGCCGAGCCCGCTCAGCAGCGTGTTCGCCTCGACGATGCGCTCCAGGGCGGGGGTGACCACCTTCTGCTCGCAGGCGCCGCGGGCGAGCACGCCGTACTCCAGCAGCGTGTCGTAGCAGAGCCGGGCCAGCCCGAAGGCCGTCATCGGCCCCATGCGGCCGGTCATGTTGCCGCCGCGCTTGACGCGGCAATCCTCCGCCTCGAACCAGGTGGACAGCGCGTCGCCCATGCCGGCGACCAGGAAGCGGACGGGGGCGTGCGCGACGACGCCGGTGTCCACCAGCACCAGATCCGGGTTGCGGGGCAGCACGAGGTAGCGCTTGAACGCCCCTTCGGCGGTGTAGATGACGGACAGGGCGCTGCACGGGGCATCGGTGCTGGCGAGCGTGGGAACGACGGCGCAGCGGGCGCCCAGCGCGTGGGCGACCGCCTTCGCGGTGTCCAGTGCCTTGCCGCCGCCGATGCCGACGACGACGTCGGCCTTGCCGGTGCGCGCGATGGCGGTCAGCCGGTCGATCTCCTCGTCGGAGCATTCGCCGCCGAAGGCCTGGATATCGACCGTCAGACCGCCGGCCGCGGCGTCGGCGATGCGGCCCTTCAGGTCCGGAAGCACGAACGGGTCAACGACCGCCAGGGCGGTCCCGCCGAGACGGCCGAGCTCCTCTCCCAGGCTCTCCAGGGCGCCCTCGCCCTGCACGTAACGGGCCGGGAATATCGCGGTGGTGATCATTCTGTCTCCTCCTCCGCGGGATGATCAGCGGAGTATGCAGGATCGGCGCAGGTCGCGCCTTGATGTGGCTCAAGTCGATGGTGGCCAGCACTTTGCCTTTGCGGCGTTCGTGGAAATTTGAGACAAACAGGTGGTAAGAATTCGGAGGCGATGGGGATGGCGGGCAAGGCCGATTTATTCACCAAGGTCCTGGTCGTTCCGCTCGCCAAGGGCTTGCTCCGCCGGGCGGGGCTGGAGGATCTGGCGGAAAGCGGCGCCGCCCTGCTGAACGACGCCGCCCGCCGCACCGACGCCGAGCAGGCCCGGCAGGAGGCGGCCCGGCTGGCCGAGGATCTGGTCTCCTCCATCGTGTCCCGCCATGCCGCCACATTCGAGGCAGACGGTACGCCGGTGCGGGTCGAGGCGGTGGCCGAGGCGTTGGGCGCCGTGATCGCAGAGGCGGCGACTCCGGAGGGGCTCCTCGCCCGCAACCTGGATCCGCGGCGACTGGTGGAGGAGCTGGCAAAGGAACCGCCGTCCGCTGATTTCGGCGTGGCCGAGCGGGAGTTGTACGAGTCCGCGCTTACCGACCTTGCCGCGGGGTTGGTTGACAGGGCCGCGGATCTGAAGGGGTTCGACCGGGCGTTCCAGCGGGAGGTGCTGGAGCGGCTGCCAACCGAGCAGGAGCGCCGGAAGCGGCGCGATCAGGTGCGGCTGGAGTATGAGCACCGTTACGCCGCCCATGTTCAGCGAGCAAACAACCGCCTTGAGCTCTTCGGATCGGATCTGCCGGCTGAGGCCAGAGAACAGGCGCTATCCGCTGCCTATACCACTCTCTGCCTGAATCGAAACGCGGCCACGGCGGAAGAATTTGAAAGAATATTTGCAAGCCATTTGTTCGCCACTGTTGATACGGAAAACCGCCGGCTCCTGGTGCGCGGAGAGGCTGGCGGCGGTAAAACTACTCTGCTGCGTTGGGCTGCCATGGAGATGACAGAACCGCGCAGCCACTTGGGCAGTGCGGTGAGTGAGCTCTTCAACGGTAGCTGGCAGCGACAGCGGTCGTTGTTCGACATAGTCTTGCGCTGGCGCCGTTGCCTGCCCGTATTGATCCGGCTGCGTGATTGCCCCGATGGAATCCCACCGGTCCACCAGTTCATCGCGCATGTGGAGCGGGTGATCGGGCCGGCGCCCGAGGGCTGGATGGTGGAGGCGCTGACCGGCGGCGGCGTGTTCGTGATGCTGGACGGCGTGGACGAGGTCGCGCATTTCGACCGGCCAAGGGTGGCCGAGGCGATCGGCCAGCTTGTCGCCGCCTATCCCAAGGCGCGCTTCGTGGTCACCACCCGGCCGGCGGCGGTGCCAGCGGGATGGCTCGCGCGCTACGGCTTCGCCGAGGCGACCATCGCCCCGCTGACCGCGCGGGACCAGGGGGAGCTGATCGGGCGCTGGCATCACGCCATGGCCGCCGCGGTTCCAGTGGAGCGCCGCGGCACACTTTACGCCAAGGAACAGCGGTTGCGTGACCGGCTGGACGACACGCCGTCGCTGGCGCGGCTGGGCAGCAACCCGCTGATGCTGGCGATGCTGTGCGCGCTGAACTACCGCATCGAAAGCGACGTTCCCGACCGCGCCTTCGAGCTGTGCGACAAGCTCTGCACCCTGCTGGTGGACGAGAAGGACCGGGAAAGCCGTCTGCGGCGGGACGTGATGCACCCCGTCTGGGCCGGGCTGGATGGCAAGCGCAAGCGCGCGCTGATGCGGGAACTGGCCTTCTACCTTGTGGACGGTCCCGGCAGCGCCATCGGGTCAAGCATCCGGGTGGAAACCGCCGACCGCATCCTCTCCGGCATGCTGGAGTCCTTCGGCCATGCCGGCGAGGCGGTGGAGCCGTTCCGCCGCGCCGTGGTCGAGCGCTGCGGCCTGCTGCGCGATTCCTCGCCCGGCCGGCTGGACTTCCTGCACAACACGCTGAAGGAGTTTCTGGCCGCCCAGCATTTCATCGAGATGCGGCTGGAGGACAAGCTGGCCGCCCGCGCGCGCAATCCGGAATGGCGCAACGTCCTGCTGTTCGCCGCCGGCGGCGGTCCGCGCCCCTTCGTGGACAGCCTGTTCACCCAGATCGCCGAAGCCGCTGACACAGAACCCGCGGGCAAAGTGAAGCGCCGTCTGCAAGTGATGGCCTGGGCCGTGGGCACGGTGGCGGTCGCCCTGTCACCCGCGCTGCGCGCGCGCCATGCCGAGCTGGAAACCACCCTCATCCCGCCGAAGACGGTCGAAGAGGCGGAACTGCTGGCCGAGGCCGGCGAACAAGTGCTCGACCCGCTGATCGCCGCCAAGCCCCGCAACGTCCGTTCCACGGCCGCAACGGTGCGCGCGCTTCTGCGCATCGGCTCCGGCCGCGCCAAGACGGCGGCCCTCGGTCGTTACGGATCCGATCTGCGCAAGGCCGTCATTGATGAGCTGGTCGGGTCCTTCAACCCGCTGGACCTTCCGTCGGTCCAAAAGCTCCTGCTGGACGGTTTGCCGCTGGAAAACGGATGGCGGCGGATGGTGACGGACGTGTCGCCGCTGGCGACGTTGACGGGCCTGCAAACGTTGGATCTTTCGGATAGCTTGGTCAGCGACCTTCGCCCGTTGGCGTCACTTCCCTGTCTGGAGGCGCTGTTCCTCGGAAGAACGCCTGTGAAGAACATCCAGCCGCTGTCCGCGCTGGACGGGTTGACCAATCTCGACATCAGCGACACTCCGGTCGCGGACATTTCCGCGCTCGCCGATCTGGTGGAACTGTGTCGGCTCAACCTGTCGGGTCTTTCGAACCTGCACGATATCTCGACGTTGGCGGGTTTTCGTTCCCTTCAAATGGTTGAGCTGTATGGGACCGCAATAATCGACCTGTCACCCTTGGCCGGCTTGGAGAAATTGGAGATCCTAGGATTGGGCGCGATCCGCGAGGTCGATCTCCGCTCCTTGAGCGGGCTCACGTCCCTGAAGCAACTGAGTCTCAGGTCGTCGGGCATCACCGACCTGTCGCCGCTCGCGACGCTGACCGGTTTGGAGATCATCGAACTCGCCGGGATCGCCCCCACCGACCTCTCCCCCCTCGATTCCCTTCCCAACCTGCGCACCGTCATCCTCCCCGACGGCACGATGCAGACACGCTCCATTCCCGGTTCACTCGTTTCAGGATCGTAGCAAGCCATACGATTCATGCTTGGATGCGATACCGGAATGGCTTTGAGATGGGCAGATTTCATGGGCGTCGCGTACGGGGGCGGCAAGGACGGACAGGCGACGCCGCTGCGCCGCAAACCGACGGCGCGGGAGGGGGGCTGACGGGCAGGGCCGCCGTCTGCTAAGCAAGCGCTTTCCGCCGCACGCGAAGGACCACCGCCCCGGATGACCGACGCTCCACGCCCGTTCCTCAACGTCGCCCGCTCCGTGACCGGCAAGCGCTGGCAGGCGCGGCCTTTCGATGAACGGCTGGCCTGGGGGCTGGCGCAGGGCCGGGGCTTGCCGGAGATCGTCGGGCGGGTGCTGGCCTCGCGCGGGGTGGGGGAGGACGGGTGCGATGTCTTCCTCAACCCGACCTTGCGCTCCTGCCTGCCCGACCCGTCGCGCTTCGTGGATATGGACAAGGCCGCGTCGCGCATCGCCGCCGCGATCATGGATGGCGAACCGGTGGCGGTCTTCGGTGACTATGACGTGGACGGCGCCACGTCAGCCGCCCTGTGGCGCCGCTTTTTCCGGGCGCTCGGCACCGACCTGCGCGTCTATGTCCCCGACCGCGTGAAGGAGGGGTACGGCCCCAACGCCCAAGCTCTGGTGCGCCTGCGGAACGAAGGCGTGCGGCTGGTGGTGACGGTGGATTGCGGGGTGTCTGCCTTCGCTGCCCTCGAAGCGGCGGCGGAGGCCGGGCTGGAGGTGGTGGTGCTCGACCACCACGCGGCCGAGCCGCGGCTGCCGCCGGCCGTCGCCGTGGTCAACCCCAACCGGCTGGACGAGGACGGCGCCTTCCGCACGCTGTGCGCAGCGGGGGTCTGCTTCCTGACCGTGGTCGCCGTCAACCGCGAATTGCGCCGTGCCGGCTTCTACGCCGACCGCCCGGAACCGCCGCTGATGGATTGGCTGGATCTGGTCGCGCTCGGCACCGTATGCGACGTGGTGCCTCTGGTCGGGCTGAACCGGGCGCTGGTGGCGCAGGGGCTGAAGGTGATGGCCCGCCGCAGCAACCCCGGCCTTGCCGCCCTGGCCGACGTGGCTGGCGTGAAGGACCGGCCGGACGCCTACCACGCCGGCTATATCCTGGGGCCGCGGGTCAACGCCGGCGGCCGTGTGGGGGAAGCGGACATGGGCGCCCGCCTGCTCTCCACCGATGATCCGGTCGAGGCCATGGACCTCGCCCGCCGGCTGGACGCCCACAACGGCGAACGGAGGCAGATCGAGCAGGTAGTCCTCGACGACGCCATGGCCCTGGTCGAGCGTCACGCGGAGGAGGACACCGGCCTCGTCTTCGTGTCGGGGGAGGGCTGGCACCCCGGCGTGATCGGCATCGTCGCCAGCCGGCTCAAGGAGCGTTTCGGTCGCCCCGCTTGCGTCGTCGCGCTCGTCCCCGGCGACGGCGGCATGATGGTGGGCAAGGCCTCCGGCCGTTCCGTGCGCGGCGTCGATCTGGGGGCCGCGGTGATCGCGGCGCGACAGGAGGGGCTGCTGCTGGCCGGCGGCGGCCATCGCATGGCCGCCGGCTTCACCGTGCGCGGCGACCGGCTGGACGACCTCCGCCGCTTCCTGGGTGAGCGGGTGGCCGAGCAGGTGGGGTCCGCCCCGTTGGTGCCGACGCTCGACCTCGACGGTGCGCTGGCCGTGGGCGGCGCCACCGCCACGCTGGTGGAGACTCTGGCGAAGCTCGGTCCTTTCGGCACCGGAAACGCCGAGCCGCGCTTTGCGCTGGCCGACGCGCGGGTGGTCCGTGCCGATGTGGTTGGAGCGAATCACGTGCGCGTCATCCTGGCCGGCAACGACGGCGCGCGCCTGAAGGGCATCGCGTTCCGGGCGCTGGACGGCGCGCTTGGGCAGGCACTTCTCCGTTCCGGCTCCGCAACGCTGCACCTGGCGGGCGTGCTGCGGGTGGATCGCTGGAACGGCAACGAGGCCGTCCAGCTCCTCATCGACGACGTCGCCCACCCGCATGGCGGCTGAGCGCCTCCCCGCAACGAAAATGCCTTGATTTCCCCCGCCGCCCCCGCTAATTCTCCGCCCGTCCACGCGGTCCCCATCGTCTAGAGGCCTAGGACACCGCCCTTTCACGGCGGCGACAGGGGTTCGAATCCCCTTGGGGACGCCAACCTTTCCAAGAACTTGGCGGAAAGCGCCTGCCCACCCCGGACAAATCCCCAACAAGCATGGGGCGGTTCGTCACGGCTCCGGCATGGCCCGCGGGAACACGACCATTGCGGCGGCATCATGAACGCTGCAGCAGGACCCCGGTCCGCCGTCCGAGCGAGAGATCAGGCCACGCAACCCGGCGTCCAGACGTTCGGGAGACCATCCCGGAAGGATGCGACGGTGCCGACGTTGAATCCGGCGAAGCGACCGGGGTGGTAGGGGCGCGGATCGACGATGGGCGACTGGTCCGTGATCAGGTCGGCGATCAGATGGCCGGCGCCGGGGCCGATGCCGAAGCCGTGACCGCTGAATCCCGCGGCGAGGATGAAGCCCGGAAGCGATGACACCTCGCCGATGGCCGGAACGCCATCGGGCGTGCTGTCGATGTAACCGGCCCAGGCGCCGGTGACCGTCGTTTCCTTCAGAGCCGGGAGCAGTTCCAGGGCCCGCCTGTGTGTCAAGCGGATGGTGCTCCGGTCGGGGGCGGGGTCCAGGATGCGGACGCGCTCCATCGGGGTCGGACCGTCCAGGGTCCATCGGTGCAGCGTCTCGTGGCCCGATCTCAGTCCGTCGATTCCGCCGGGGAGCAGACTGCGCCAACGGCGCCGGAACATCGGGAGGAATTGCGGCGCGAAGCGAAGCTGCTGCAGCGTCGGGTCGAGCCGCCCGCGCCCGCTGATCGCCAGCGTGTGGCCGCCGTCGCCGCGCCGGGTGACGGACACCGCGGCGGTGTGCAGCGCGTCGGGCAGCCCGGCGGCGGCCGACACCGACAGCACCGACGACCGGATCGATGCCAACGGGAAGCGGATGCCCAGCTGATGGCAGAAGGAGGAGGCCCAGGCGCCGCCGGCCATGACGGCGACGGAGGTCCGGATGGCTCCCTGTTCCGTGACCACCCCGCGGACCCGCCCGCCGGCGATGTCGAGGCCGCGCGCCGCGCACATCTGGTGGACCGTGCCGCCGCTCTTCATCACCGCGCGGGCCACGGCCGCTGCGGCACGGGCGGGATCGGCGATCCCGTCGGTCGGGGAGAACACGCCGCCCTTCCAGCTCCGGCCGGTGGCCCGTCCGCGTTCGGTCGCCTCGGCGCCGTTGAGCATGTGGGTGGTGACGCCGACCGAACGGGCGAAGTCGCCCCAGCGCGCCCAGCCGGCCAGCTCCTGCTCGTCGTTGCTCAGATAGAACAGGCCGCAGCGGGCGAAGCCGGTGTCCTCGCCGCTTTCGGCGGCGAAACGCTGCCAGAGATCCAGGCTCCTGGTCGCCATCGGCAACTCGCGCGCGTCTCGGTTCTGCTGACGGCACCAGCCCCAGTTGCGGCTGGACTGTTCGGCGCCGATCCGGCCCTTCTCCACCAGCGCCACCGACAAACCGCGGCGCGACAGGAAATAGGCCGTCCAGACGCCGACGATACCGCCGCCGATCACGACGGCGTCGGCGCTTTCGGGGAGACGCGGGCTGGTCTCGATGAGGTGCAGGGGAACGGGCATGAAGGCTTCTCTCCACGGACGACGCCGGGACTCTAGCGCCCTCTCGCGGCCGCGTGGGACCGGATTGGCGGGCTTGGCGGCATTTCATTCTGCCGGGACGGCGCCGGCCGATGCTTTGTTCTGCCGCGGAATACCGCTCGATCATGGACAGAATGCGGCGTCGTGCTAAGCTCCGACGACGACGGGCGTGGAATTTTGTGCTGCCGACCGGCTTTCTCCACGCCGTCCCTCGAACCGGATGGATCGTCGATGAAGCTGGACCGGATCGACATCAAGATCCTGCATCAGTTGCAGAAGAACGGGCGGATCACCAACGTCGAGCTGGCCGAGCTGGTCAACCTGTCGCCCAGCCCCTGTCTGATGCGGGTGAAGAAGCTGCAGGCGGAAGGTTACATCGAGGGGTATTCGGCCCAGATCAACGTCAGCAAGCTCGGCCAGACCTTGACGGTGTTCACCGAGATCACTTTGAAAAACCACCGCCAGGTGGACTTCGCGCGCTTCCTTGCCGCGGTCAAGAACGTCGATCAATTGCTCGAATGTCACCTGGTGTCCGGGGGCTACGACTACATGCTGAAGTTCGTAACCTCCGGCATCAGCGAGTATCAGGAGATCATGGAACGGCTGACCGATATGGACATCGGCATCGACAAGTATTTCAGTTTCGTCGTCCTGAAATCGCCCATCGTTCGGGCGCACATGCCGCTGACCAGCCTTTTCCCGCTGTAGCGGTCAGCCGCCGGACGCCGCCTGCATGCGTTCGGATTGGGGATCCAGCCCGTCGAGCCAGGTCGGATCCAGCTTCGGCACCGATGAGAAGAGCAGGCGGGTGTAGGGATGCTTGGGCTGCTGACGGGCGGACGGCGTGATCGCCTCGACCATCCGCCCGCGGTGCATCACGATGATCTCGTCACAGATCGCCTCGATCACCGACAGGTCGTGGCTGATGAAGACGTAGGACAGTCCGAGCTCCCGCTGAAGCTCCTTCAGCAGATCGACCACCGCCGCCGCCACCACGGTGTCGAGCGCCGAGGTGATCTCGTCGCACAGGATCAGCTTCGGCTCGGCGGCAAGGGCACGGGCGACGTTCACCCGCTGCTTCTGGCCACCCGACAGCTCGCCGGGGCGCCGGTGACGAAGCGCCCGCGGCAGATGGACCATGTCGAGCAGCGAGTCGATGCGGGCGTCGCGCGCCTTGCCGCGCAAACCATGGTAGAAGGTCAGGGGCCGCCCCAAAATCTGCTCGATCGATTTCGCCGGGTTCAGGGCGGTGTCGGCATGCTGGAAGACGATCTGGAGCTGGCGCAGCTGGTCGCGGCTGCGTTTGCGCGCGCTGTCCCAAAGCTCCCGGCCGTCGAACAGGATGTCGCCGCCGCAGGCCGGCAGTATGCCGGCGATGGCCCGGGCCAGGGTCGACTTTCCGCTGCCGGACTCCCCGATGATGCCGACGTTGGTGCCCTGCCTGACCGTCAGGCTCACGGATTCGACCGCGAGCACCAGCGGTTTGCCGTTGGCACCCGGTGGTCCATAGCCGACACTCAACCCATTGACGTGCAGCAGCGGGGCGTCATCGGTGAGCACCGCGCGGGCGTGTGGCGCGGGACGGAACGCATCGAGCAGCTGCCGGGTGTAGGGATGCTGCGGCCGTTCCAGGATGTCCGTGGTGGTTCCGCATTCCTGGATCTCGCCGCCCTTCAGCACGGTGATCCGGTCGGCGATCTGGGCGACCACCGCGAGATCGTGGGACACGTAGACGCAGGCGATCCGGTGTTTCCGGGTGACCGTCTTGAAGGCGCGCAGCACCTCCACCTGCGTGGTGACGTCCAGCGCCGTGGTGGGCTCGTCGAAGACGACGACCTTGGGGTCGCCGATCAGCGCCATCGCGGCGGCAAGGCGCTGGAGCTGGCCACCCGACACCTGATGCGGGTAGCGGTCGCCGATGTGATCGGGATCGGGCAGGGACAGGGCGCGGAACAGCTCGACGGCCTTGCGGCGCGCCTCCTCCGGCGGCATCAGGCGGTGGATGCGGGTCACCTCGATGACCTGCTCCATGATCGGGATGGCCGGGTTGAAGGCGGCGGCGGCGCTCTGCGGCACATAGGCGACCTTGGTGCCGCGGATGCGCGCGCGCTCCTTTTCCGGCAGTGCGGCCATATCGACGCCGTCCACCCGCACCTCGCCGCCCGCGATCCAGCAGCCCGGACGGGCGTAGCCGAGCAGGGTCATGGCGACCGTGGTCTTTCCCGAGCCGCTTTCGCCGATGAAGGCCATGACCTCGCCTTCCGCGACATCCAGGCTGACGCCCTTGATGATCGCCACCCGCCGGCCGGAATCCGTTCTCGCCTCGACCTTCAGGTCGCGGATTTGCACGATGGGGCTCATGGGGAAACGCTCCGGTCGCGGACCTTCTGGGGCAGATTGTCGATCAGCAGGTTGATGCTGATGGTCAGCGTGGCGATGGCGATCGACGGGACGATCACCGCCGGTGCCGCGAAGGCCAGGCCGCCGATGTTCTCGCGCACCAGGGCACCCCAGTCGGCGTAGGGCGGCTGCACGCCGAGCCCGAGGAAGGACAAGCCCGACAGCAGGAGCACGATGAAGACGAAGCGCAGGCCGAGGTCGGCAAGCACCGGCCCCACGATGTTGGGCAGGATCTCGGCGCCGATGAGGTAGGGCAGTCGCTCACCGCGGATGCGGGCGACCATCATGAAGTCCATGGTGTCGATGTTCACCGCCAGCGCCCGGCTGAAGCGGAAGGCGCCCGGCGTGTAGATGACCGAGAGGGTCAGGATCAGCACCGGGATCGAGGAGCCGACGGCGGCCACCACCATCAGTCCGAACAGCTTGCTGGGGATCGAATTCAGCGCGTCGAACAGGCGGCTCATCACGGTGTCCAGCGTGCCGCCGACGACCGCGGCGGTCATCCCCAACACGACGCCGGAGAAGCAGGCGATGGTCACCGCCGCCAGCGAGATGCCGACCGTGTAGCGGGCGCCCAGCAGGATGCGCGACAGCATGTCCCGGCCGAGATAGTCGGAGCCCAGCCAGAGGCCCGCGCGCATGGGGCCGAAGAAGTCGTTGTCGATGATCTCCCCCACCGGATGGGGGGCGAGGCTGTCCGCGAACAGGGCGACCACCGCCCAGAACAGGATGACCGAAAAGGCGACCAGCCCGACCGGGTTGATCCGGTAGCCGAGCCGCGACGCGAGTGGGACGGAGGCTGGTCTGGTCGTCATCGGAGCCTCGGGTTGGACAGGATGGCGATCACGTCGGCGGCGGTGACCAGGAGCAGATACCCCACGCAGAAGATCATGGCACAGGACTGGATCAACGGCAGGTCGCGGGTGGAGACCGCATCGACCATCAGCTTGGCGACACCCGGATAGTTGAAGATGGTTTCCACGATGATCACCCCGCCCAGGAGGTAGGACAGCGACAGGGCCACGGCGTTGACGATGGGGCCGAGCGCGTTCGGCAGGGCGTGGCGAAGCACGAGGCGCGATTGCGACGCTCCCTTCAACAGGGCCATTTCCACATAGGGTGTGTTCAGTGTTTCGATGACCGCGGCCCGGCTCATCCGGATCATCTGCGCCGAGACGCCGAAGGTCAGCGTGATCACCGGCATGGCGTAGACACGCAGCATCCCCATCAGCCCGTGGGCGTCACCGGTCAGGGACAGGGCCGGAAGCCAGCGCAGATAGACGGCGAACAGCAGGACCGCGGATGTCGCGATCACGAATTCCGGCACCGAGATGACGCCGACGGTCGCCACGGTGACGATCCGGTCGTAGAGCGTGCCGCGCCGCATGGCCGAGGTGATCCCCAGCGTGAGCGCCAGCGGCACCGCGATGATGGTCGTGAGCCCGGCGAGCTTGAGGGTGTTGAGCAGCCGGTCACCGATCAGGGCGGCGACCGGCATGTTGTTGGCGTAGGAGGTGCCCAACTCGCCGCGGAACAGCCCGCCGATCCATTTCAGGAAACGGAGGATCGCCGGCTCGTCGAGATTCATGGCCTTGCGCAGGCCGGCGATCGCCTCCGGGGTCGCGGACTGGCCGAGGAGGATGGTGGCCGTGTCGCCGGGGAGCATGGAGGTCGCGAAATAGACGGCGAAGGACACGATCAACAACGTGAGCGCCGCGATGAGCAGGCGGTGCAGGATCAGGGACGGGACACGAGCTTTCACGCCTCGACTCCACGGTGTGCGCGCCGCCCGGCCGGGGCGGGTGGAAAGGGCGGATGGCCGGCCGGACACCCGGACCCGAGGCCCGGGCGTCCGGTCATGGACTCAGGCGGTCAGCCAGACATACTCCGCGAACGCATACCCCATCATGCCGCCAAGCGGGTTCGGTTCAAGGCCCTTCAGCTTGTTGGTGATCGCATCGACGTTGGAGATGTAGGCGGGGATGATGGTGCCGGCCTCCTCGGCGATCATCACCTGCATGGCGTCGTAGATCTCCTTGCGCTTGGTCTGGTCGAGCGAGGCGCGGGCTTCCAGCATCATCCGGTCGAAGGCGTCCGACTTGAAGCGGCTCTCGTTCCATGGTGCGTCGGAGGCGTAGAGCAGCGAGAAGAGGATGTCGGGGGTCGGGCGCGGGTTGATGTTGCCGAAATGGATCGGCGCCTTCAGCCAGTAGTTGCTCCAGTAGCCGTCCGACGGCACCCGCTGGACGTCCAGCTTCATGCCGATGGAGGCACCCGTCGCCTGGATGATCATCGCCATGTCGATGCCGGACGCCGGGGCCTCGGAAGTGACGACGGGGATCGACTGGCCCAGCACGCCGGCCTTGTTGAACAGGAACTTGGCCTTGTCGGGGTCGAAGGGCTTGGGCTTGAGGGCGGCGTTGTGGAAGAAGTTGGCCGGGGAGACCGGCTGGTCGTTGCCGACCTCGCCAAGCCCGCGCAGGGCGGACTTCACGATCTGCTCGCGGTTGACGAGATACTTCATCCCGTCCACGAAGTCCTTCTGGTGCCCCGGCGCCATGTCCATGCGGATGTTCAGGTTGGTGTAGTTGCCCGCGGTGGTCTTGGACAACGTGAAACCATCCTTGCCTTCCACCAGCCGCAGGGAGCGCGGGTTGATCGCGGCGGCCAGGTGGATATCACCGGACAACAACGCGTTGACGCGCGCGTTGTCGTCGCTGATGGCGATGAACTCGAAGGAGTCGACGTTCGGACCCGACTTCCAGTAATTGCCGTTGCGCACACCGATCGAGCGCACGCCCGGCTCGAAGGTCTTGCAGGCGAAGGCGCCGGTGCCGTTGCCCTTGGAGAAGTCGGTCGTGCCGGCGGCCACGATCATGAAGTGGTGCATGGACAGGATGGTCGGCAGATCGGCGTTGGGGCCCATCAGCGTGACCTCGACGGTGGTCGGGTCGACCGCCTTGAAACCGGTCATCTGTGCCGCGATCTTGGCGACCTTGGACCCCACCGCCGGGTCGAGGTGGCGCTTCAGCGAGAAGACGACGTCGTCGGCGGTCAGCGTCTTGCCGTCATGGAAGGTCACGCCCTTGCGCAGCTTGATCGTCCAGGTCTTGGCGTCCTTGGTCTCGATGGACTCGGCCAGCTCCATCTGCGGCAGGCCCTTCTGGTCGAGGAAGGTCAACCGGTTGTAGAAGGAGCAGCAGCGGACATAGTCGGTGGACAGCGACGCCTTGGCGGGATCGAGCGTGTCGGCCGTGGAGGAGGACCAGCCGGAGGCCTTCAGCGCACCACCCTTCACCGGGGTTGCGGCCAGCGCCGACGAGGCGCGGCCGAACGCGACGTTGGCGGCGGCCAGCGAGGCACCGCCGGCCAGCAGCATGGTGAGCAGCTCGCGCCGGGTGGCGCCGCGCCGGATGGCGGTCTCCACCATCAGGTCGTCGCGCTTGCTCCAGTTGTGGATGCCGTTGTTCATGTCTGCCTCTCTCTGTTCGACGTTGTTTGTTGTTCGTGCCACGAGGAGTATTCCGCCGGGTCAGGCGGGAACGACCTGTCCCGCCGCCGCATCGACCGCGTCGGCCAGCCCGGCCAGCGACGTGAAGTGGTGGTCCGGGACGGTGAATTCCGCCGGTTCGATGGTGCCGCCATAGCCCGCCACGGCGTGGCGCCGCTGAATCCAGCAGTTGGTCATGCCCAGGGACCGCGACACCCCGATGTCGTGGTACTGGCTCTGGGCCACATGCAGGATGTCGTCCTTGCCGTGACCCTCACGTCCGACGAAAGCGAACACCTGCTGGAAGAAGGCGGGGTCGGGCTTCTCGGTGCCGGTATCGTCGGCGGTGAAGGCGGCGTGGAAGGGATCGCCGAGTTCACGCGAGAAATGCTCGAAGGCCCAGCGCCGGGCGTTGGTCATGGCGATCAGCCGGTAACGCTGCGCCAGCCGGGCCAGCGCCGCCTTGCTGTCGGGAAAGCCCGACCAGGACGCGGCGGAATCGCGCAGCCGTTCACCGTACCGGCGGTCGGCGGGCAGGCCGAGCCCGGGGGCGATGACGCCGTAGACCCGGACGAGATCATCGGGAAAAAGCCCGGCGTCCGTGTCGTAGCGGGCCTTGCGATAGAGGGCCAGGGCGGTTTCGCCGTCCACGGTCGTTCCCGTCTCCGCTGCGATGCCGGCAAGGCATCCCGTGATCCCACCCTCGAAATCGATCAGCGTACCGACCACGTCGAAGGTCAGGTATTTGAAGGACAACAGGCTCTTGCTCAACGCTCTGCCCCCTTGTCTTGGCGACCCCATCGGGTCCTGATCAGGTCAGGTTCAAAATCAGGCAGATGCTTCTGCCAACCTTTGATGCCTGTGCCGGCTCGGTGCCGGCCGGTCTGCCGGAGCTGGGCGGCTGTCTCCGTCCCTTGTCCGTTACAGTGTCGCTCCATGGTTTCGGGGGAGTCTCCGAAACGGATGGTTGGCACGGCAGAAAATTCCGAATCGGAGCGGGTCCACGGTATTTCGGAGCGATCGCCGGAAAGTCTCAGCGCAGCGCCCGCCGCACGTCCGGATCATCCAGCGTCTGGTCCAGCGTCCGCGCCGTTCGCTCCAGGATGGCGTCGATGTCGTCGTCGGTGCAGCAGAGCGGCGGGGCATACCCCATGACCCCGTTGCCGAACGCCCGGATCACCAGCCCGTTGTCCCACGCCCGGTCGAAGATGCGGCGCGACGGCTCGGCCTCGGCCGGCAGCGGCGTCTTGCGTTCCTTGTCGGTGACCAGCTCGATCGCGGCCAGCATGCCGCGCCCGCGCACGTGCCCGACCAGCGGATGGTCCGCCAGGGCCCGCAGACCGGCCATCAGCCGGGCGCCCGCCCGAACCCCGTTCTCCAGCAGCCCGCCCTCGTAGAGCCGCAGCGCCGCCAGCCCGACCGCGGCGCTGACGGGGTGGGCGGAATAGGTCTGGCCGTGCCCGACGGCCGCCGCTCCTGCGCCGTCCGCGATGGTGTCGTAGACCGCGTCCGACAGGAAGACGGCACCCATCGGCACATAGCCGGAGGTCAGCCCCTTGGCGGTGGTCATCAGGTCGGGGACGATATCCTCGTCGGTGCAGGCGAACAGGGGGCCGGTGCGGCCGAAACCGGTGATCACCTCGTCGGCGACGAACAGGATGCCGTGGCTGCGGCACCGCTCGCGCATGGCCTTCATCCAGCCCGGCGGCGGCACCAGCACCCCGCCCGATCCCTGGATCGGCTCGGCGTAGAAGGCGGCCACACGCTCCGGCCCGCCGACCTCGGCGATCTTGCTCTCCAGCGCGTCGAGCGAGGCGGCGATGATCGCCGCGGCGTCGGGGCCGGCCGGATTGCGGTAGACGTCGTGCGACGGAATCTTGTGCTGCCACGCGAAGGGGAGGCCGAAGCCGGCATGGAAGACGGGCAGCGCCGTCAGCCCGGCCCCCACCGCGCTGGAGCCGTGATAGCCCTGCTCGATGGAGATGAACTGGTCGCGCTGCGGCTCGCCCCGGGCGTTCCAGTAATAGCGGATGAAACGGATGGTGCTGTCGACCGCGTCGGAGCCGCCGAGCGTGAAGTAGACGTGGTTCAGGTCTCCCGGCGCGCGCTCCGCCAGCTCCGCCGCCAGCCGGATCGCCGGCTCGGAGCCGAGGCCGAAATAGCCGGTGGCGTAGGGCAGCTCCTGCAACTGCCGGGTGGCCGCGGCGATCAGGCTCTCCTGCCCGTATCCGGCGTTCACGCACCACAGGCCGGCGAAGCCGTCGACCAGCCGGTGACCGGAGGCGTCGGTGACCGCCGCCCCCTTGGCGGACGCCAGCACCCGCACACCGGCGCGCTCGTGGCCGCGGTAGGAGGCGACGGGATGCACCAGATGGGCGCGATCGAGTTCGATCAGGGAATTGCTGAGCATGGTCCTCTCCGGATCAGCCGAATGCCTGGCTGGCGAGCGCGAAAGTCGAAACGGGCGTGGCGAGCGGTGTCACGACGGGCCGCTGCATGGCCACGCCGCCACCGACATGGTCGAGGCCGCATTCGGCGAGCCACGGGGCAAGCCCGGTCGCGGCGGTGGTATCGACGCGCAGGAAGGTGCCGGCGCATTCGGTCATGAAGGGCGCCATCAGGCGTTTGGCAGCGTCGAGGTCCGGTGCCACCACCGGGCCGATCACCCGACCCCGGCCAAAGTCCCGGAGGGCTGCGAAGCCGGTGACGGCGCCGTCGGTGCGCAGCACAAGAAAGCGCCCAACCTCCGCGAACCGGTCGATCAGCTCGCCGCGGTCGGCACCGACGGCGAGCCGGTCCAGCCCGGCGATGGCGGTCCTGTCCTCCGCCGCGGCCGGCGTGACATCGGTCGGCAGCGGTGCGGGCAGCGGGCGGCATACGCCCTGGTGCTGGAGAACCCGCCCCGTCTCGCGGAAGCCGAGCCGCTCGTAGAGCGGCAGCCCGTCACGCGTGGCGACGAGCCGCAGGGGGCGTTCCCCCGCCAGCGCCATCGCGCCATCCATCAGCCGGCGGCCGAGCCCCTTTCCGCGCCAGGCCGGATCAACGATGACCATGTTGATGGTGGCGGCCTCGTCGCTGTAGGGCGTCATCAGCACCGTGCCGACCACCCGCGACCGGTCGTCCACCGCCACCAGCCCATGGCTGAGGGACAGCGCCATCGTCCAGTCTTCCGGACGGTGCGGCCATTGCTCGTGCCGGGACAGGCGCTGGGCCCCCTCCCGGTGCTCCGGTTCGAACGTCTGGAGTTCCACCGTCATTCCCTCGACGGACTGTGTGCTCATCGGCAACCCTTTCACCCGCTCCCCCAAGAGTGACGCCGTAGGCTCCGGAGGTTCGGCTGAAGGCGGTGCCGGCGGCGACATCTTCCGCCGTCGCGGTCGCGGCCCACCGCATCAAATGCCGTTACGGCCCTCGGGAGGCGCCGGCGGAGGCCGGTTGCCGGCATCAAAGCCCCAACCCTGTGCTGAACGGTGTCGAGGAAACGGAACATTCTGCTTTGCCGCCGGGCAATTCGGTCGGGGCCGCTCATCACGCGGGGCTAGGATCGTGGTGGAACGATCGATCACGCTCCCCGAAGGAAGGTCCCATGAGCCAGTTCCGTCCCAAATACGTCACCTTCGATTGCCACGGCACCCTGATCCGCTACGAAATGGCGGAGGCCGCGCGCGATCTGTACGGTTCCCGGCTCGACGAGCCGCGCATGGCGGAGTTCATCAAGAACTTCTCCGCCTACCGCCTCGACGAGATCATGGGCGACTGGAAGCCCTACGCCGAGGTCGTGCACAACGCGCTGGAGCGGACCTGCAAGCGCAACGGCGTGACCTTCCGTCCCGAGGACGCGCGGATGGTCTACGAGCGCGTGCCCACCTGGGGTCCGCATCCGGACGTGCCGGCGGGGCTCGCCAAGGTGGCCAAGGAGATTCCGCTGGTCATCCTGTCCAACGCCATGAACGACCAGATCCCGTCGAACGTCGCCAAGCTCGGCGCTCCCTTCCACGCGGTCTACACCGCCGAGCAGGCGCGTGCCTACAAGCCGCGCTTCCAGGCGTTCGAGTACATGTTCGACATGCTCGGCTGTGGGCCGGAGGACATCCTCCACTGCTCCTCGTCCTTCCGCTACGACCTGATGTCGGCCCACGATCTGGGGATCACCAACAAGGTGTGGGTCAACCGCGGGCACGAGCCGGCCAACCCCTATTACGGCTATGTCGAGATCGCGGGCATCTCCGGCCTGCCCGACGTCGTCGGCCTTTGAGGATCGACGGGTGACGAAAGGATTTCCGCGATGAAGTTCGTGTCCTATTGGCACGACACGGCCCCCGCCTTCACCGGCGGGGCCGAGGGGGACGCCTCCGGCCATTACGACGTCGCGGTCATCGGCGGCGGGTTCACCGGGCTGGGCGCCGCGCGCCAGCTGGCGAAGGCCGGCGCGCGGGTCGTCGTTCTGGAGGCCGGGACGGTCGGCAGCGGCGCCTCCGGGCGCAACGGCGGCCATCTCAACAACGGCCTCGCGCACAGCTTCCTGGCCGCCAAGGCGGAGCTGGGCACGGAGCGGGCCATCGCGCTCTACCGGGCGCTGGACCAGTCCATCGACACGCTGGAAGCGTTGATCGCCGAGGAGGGCATCGACTGCAACTTCCGCCGCGCCGGCAAGCTGAAGCTGGCCTCCAAGCCGAGGCATTTCGACGCCATCGCCCGCAACTTCGAAGCGGTGAACCGCGAGGTCGATCCCGACACCGCGCTGCTCACGCCCGAGGCGTTGAAGGCCGAGATCGGCTCGCCCTTCTTCGGGGCCATGCTGTCGCGCAAGAGCGCCATGATGCACATGGGCCGCTACGCCGCCGGACTGGCCGGGGCGGCACGGCGCCACGGTGCCGTGGTCTACGAACGGGCGCCGGTCACCGAACAGACCCGCAACGGCGACCGGCACCGGCTGGTGTCGGGCCGCGGCACCGTCACCGCCAACCAGGTCCTTGTCGCCACCGGCGCCTACACCACGCCGAATTTCGGCTATTTCCGGCGCCGGATCGTTCCGGTCGGCAGCTTCATCATCGCCACCCGGCCGCTCACCGATCAGGAGATCGCGGCGGTGGTGCCGGGCAACCGCACCTACGTCACCTCGATGAACATCGGCAACTATTTCCGCCTGTCGCCCGACCGACGGCTGATCTTCGGCGGCCGGGCGCGCTTCTCGGCGACCTCCGACCAGACATCGGATGCGATCAGCGGCGCCATCCTGCGGGCGAACCTCGCCCGCCTCTTCCCGCAGCTCGCCGGAGTCGACATCGACTATTGCTGGGGCGGGCTGGTGGACATGACAAAGGACCGCTACCCGCGCGCCGGCTATCACGACGGCGTCTGGTTCGCCATGGGCTATTCCGGCCATGGCGCCCAGCTTTCCACCCATCTCGGCATGACGCTGGCCGACGCGATCCTCGGGCGCGGCGACGCCAACCCGATGAAGGGCATGCCCTGGCCCGCGGTGCCCGGCCATTTCGGCAAGCCCTGGTTCCTGCCGCTGGTGGGTCTCTATTACAGCCTGCTCGACCGCATCCGGTAAGCCTTGCGGGGTGCGGCGCCGGCCACCGGGCCGCGCCGCGTCCCCAATCGGCCAGCGTCAGTCCAGGCCGCCGATGTGGAAGGTCTTCACCTCCAGATACTCCTCGATGCCGAGCTGCGACCCTTCGCGGCCGAGCCCCGATTGCTTGACGCCGCCGAAGGGGGCGACCTCGGTCGAGATGGCGCCGGTGTTGAGCCCGATCATGCCCGCCTCCAGCGCCTCCGCCACCCGCCAGGACCGCTTCAGGCTCTGGGTGTAGAAATAGGCGGCCAGCCCGAAGGGCGTGGCGTTGGCGATGGCGATGGCCTCCTCCTCGGTGTCGAAGCGGAACAGGGGGGCGACCGGCCCGAACGTCTCCTCGCTGGCCAGAAGCATGTCCGTGGTGACCTCGGTCAGCACCACGGGCGCCACGAACTGCCCCTCCGGCGCCGGCGTGGCGGCGGAGGCGACGCGGGCCCCCTTGGCGAGCGCATCCTCGATGTGGCGGTGGATCTTGGCGATGGCCGCATCGTTGATCATCGGCCCGATGGCCACCCCCGGCCGCAGCCCCGGCCCCACCGTCATGGCGTTGACGCGGGCGACCAGCTTGTCCCGGAACGCCTCGTACACCCCGGCCTGGACCAGGATGCGGTTGGCGCAGACGCAGGTCTGGCCGCCGTTGCGGAACTTGGACGCGATGGCGCCCTCGACCGCGGCGTCGAGATCGGCGTCGTCGAACACGATGAAGGGCGCGTTGCCGCCCAGCTCCAGGCTCAGCCGCTTGATGCCGTCGGCGGCGCCCCGCATCAGCAGGGAACCGACCCGCGTGGAGCCGGTGAAGGAGATCTTGCGGACGCTGTCGTTCGCCAGCAGTTCCTGGCCGATGGCGTCCGGCCGCCCGGTGACGATGTTGACGACGCCGGCGGGAATGCCGGCGCGTTCGGCCAGCACGCCCAGCGCCAGCGCGGAGTAGGGCGTGAAGTCCGACGGCTTGATCACCACGGTGCAGCCGGCGGCCAGCGCCGGGGCCACCTTGCGGGTGATCATGGCGTTGGGGAAGTTCCAGGGCGTGATGATCCCGCAGACGCCCACCGGCTCCTTCAGCACGACGATGCGGCGGTCGGCGGTGGGCGAGGGGATGGTGCCGCCGCCGATGCGCCGCGCCTCCTCGGCGAACCACTTCACGAAGGAGGCACCGTAGCGGATTTCGCCGCGCGCCTCGTCGAGCGGCTTGCCCTGCTCGACCGTCAGGATGCGCGCGAGATCCTCCAGATGCGCGATCATCAGGCCGTGCCAGGCTTCCAGCAGCGCCGCGCGTTCGGCGTGGGTGCGGCGGCGCCAGGCGGGGAAGGCGGCGGCGGCGGCGTCGATGGCGGCGCGGGTGTCGGCGCCGTCCATGTCGGGCACGGTGCCGATGGTCGAGCGCGTCGCCGGGTCGGTCACCGGCATGGTCCGGCCGGCGGCGGCGGCGCACCAGCGCCCGTCGATCAGCCCCTGTTCGACGAACAGCGTCGGATCGGTCAGTTCCTGTTTCATGATGCTCCGGTCTTCGGTCGTGGTGCGTCGAGGCCGCGGGTCAGGACAGCGCCGACAGCACGGCGGCGGTGATGGCGTTCGTGCGGTCCTTGCCAGGGATCGTGCCGATGCCGCGCGCCGTGGTGGCGGCGAGCGCCGCCATGACCCGCTCGGCGGCGGCCGTCTCGCCCAGATGCTCCAGCATCATGGCGCCCGACCAGATGGCGGCGATGGGGTTGGCGATGCCGAGCGGGGCGATGTCGGGGGCCGAGCCGTGCACCGGCTCGAACATCGACGGGGCGCCGCGCTCGGGGTTGAGGTTGGCGGAGGCGGCGAAGCCCAGGCCACCCTGGATGGCCGCCCCCAGGTCGGTCAGGATGTCGCCGAACAGGTTGGAGGCGACCACCACGTCCAGGCTTTCCGGCGCCGTCACCATGCGCGCCGCCATGGCATCGACATGGTAGGAGGTCACCTCCACATCCGGGTGCTCGGCGGCGAGCTGCCGGGTGATCTCGTCCCAGAAGACCATGGAGTGCTTCTGCGCGTTCGACTTGGTGACCGAGGCCAGCTTGCCGCGCCGCTTCCGCGCCTGGGTGAAGGCGAAACGCAGGATCCGCTCCACGCCCCGGCGGGTGAAGATCCCGGTCTCCACCGCCACCTCGTGCGGAGTGCCCACATGGATGCGCCCGCCGGCCCCGGCGTATTCGCCCTCGGTGTTCTCGCGGACGCACAGGATGTCGAACCGGTCCGTCCGCAGCGGCCCCTGCACACCCGGCAGCAGCCGGTGCGGGCGCACGTTGGCGTACTGGTCGAAGGCCTTGCGGATCGGCAGCAGCAGCCCGTGCAGCGACACCGCGTCCGGCACCTTCGCCGGCCAGCCGACGGCGCCCAGCAGGATCGCGTCGAAGCGGCGCAGCGTGTCGATGCCGTCCGCCGGCATCATGGCGCCGGTCTCCAGATAATGGTCGCAGGACCACGGGAAGGCGGTGTCGTGCAGCGCGAAGCCCGACCCCTTGGCGACGGCTTGCAACACCTCCCACGCGGCGTCGATGACCGCGGCACCGATGCCGTCACCCTTGATCACGGCGATGGAATGGCTCGTCATGGTGTCCTTCCTCCCTTGGCCCGGTCACAGGCCGATCAGCACGCTCTTGCTGCGCCGGTTGGCGTGGTACGCCTCGCGGCCGAGATCCTTGCCGATGCCGGAGCGCTTGTAGCCGCCGGTCGGCAGGATGTGGTCGCGCGAACGGCCGTAGCGGTTCACCCACACGGTGCCGGTCTGGAGCCGGCGGGTGATGCGCAGCGCGCGCGACAGGTCGCGGGAGTAGAGGCCGGCGCACAGGCCATAGATCGGGTGGTCGGCCAAGGCGACCGCCTCCTCCTCCTCGACGAAGGTTTGCACGGTCAGCACCGGCCCGAAGATCTCCTCCACCACCGCGGGGGACCGCTGGTCCACCCCGGCCAGCAGGGTCGGGGCGTAGAAATAGCCGGCGCTCTCCATCGCCGCACCGCCGGTCAGGCAGTCCGCGCCCGCCTCGATGGCCGCCGTGACGATGGCGTGGATGCGCTGGCGCTGGCGTTCCGAGACGATGGGCGAATAGCGGGTGGCCTCGTCCCAGGTGGGGCCGGGGCGCACGGCCCGCATGTGGGTCAGGATCATCGCGACCAGCGGCTCGGCGGCATCCTCCTCGACCAGCAGGCGGGAGCCGGCGACGCAGGCCTGCCCGGCGTTCGACAGGATGCTGGTGGCGATGGCCGCGGCGGCCTGGGGCAGGTCGGCGTCGGCGAAGACGATCTGCGGGCTCTTGCCGCCCAGCTCCAGCGTCATCGGCTTGACGCCGCTGCGGGCGATGTTGGCCATGATGGCCGATCCCGCCGCGGTCGATCCGGTGAAGCTGATCTTGGCGATCTCCGGATGGCCGGTGATCGCCGCCCCGGTCGTCGGGCCATCGCCCAGCACGACGTTGATCAGGCCTGCCGGCAGCCCCGCCCGGATGGCGAGCTGCGCCATCAGGACGGTGGAGAAGGGCGTCATCTCCGACGGCTTCAGCACCACCGCGTTGCCGGCGGCCAGCGCCGGCGCGAGCTTCCAGCCGGCCATGGACAGCGGGAAGTTCCAGGGCGTGATGGCGCCGACCACCCCGTAGGGTTCGGTGATGGTCATGCCCAGGCTGTCATCGTCGGTGGGGGCGAGGGCGCCGCCTTCCTTGTCGGCCAGCTCGGCGAAGAAGCGTATCTGCTCGGCGGTCACTGCGATGTCGCCGGCGACGAGCTGGCCGACTGGGCGGGTCGAGGACAGCGCCTCCACCTTGGCAAGCGTCTCCGCCTCCGCCTCGATCAGGTCGGCCCAGCGATGCAGCGCGCGGGTGCGTTCGCGCGGACGGACCGTGCCCCAATTGCTGGCCTTCAGGGCCGCGCGGGCGGTGGACACCGCCTCATCGACGAGGTCGGCGGAGGCGACGGGACAGTCGGCGTAGGCCCGCCCGTCGGACGGGCGGTGCATGCCGATGCCGTCACCCGCCGGGATCAGGCGGTCCCCGATGAGATGCCCGGCGGGAAACGGCAGATGGTCGGGATCGAAGCTCAGGGTCATCGCGCATCCTCGAACGGCGGTGTCCCGGCCGGCGGGCCGGGGGGCGGCGGTCTCCGGGCATCACCCCACGGTGACGTAGATCTTGCGGACGGTCTCGATGGTCTTCCACACGCCGAGGAAGCCGGGCTTCATGACGAAGCTGTCGCCGGCCCGGTAGATCACCGGGGCACCGCCGTCGGGCGTGATCTCCACCACACCGGACAGGATGTGGCAGAACTCGAAGGTCTCGCCCTTGATCGAGCGGGTCTCGCCGGGTGTGGCTTCCCACACGCCGGTGCGCACGGTGCCGTCGCGGGCGTCGTCCTGCGCCCAGGTCCTGAAGGCGGGCGAGCCGGCGATCAGCCGGTCCGGGGCCGGCTCGGACAAGCGCGGGGCGAAGGACGGGGCGGTGTCGATGGTCTTGAGCAGGGGCATGATGGGCCTTCTGACAATGATGCGGGCGGACATTGATGCGGAAACGGGTCAGTAGCCGCGTCCCCGATCGACCAGCCCGACCGGGTCGAGGCCGGCGCGCAGGCGCCGGATGTTCTCGATCACCGCGCGGGCGGCGCCGGTCGGTTGGGTGACGCTGGCGATGTGCGGCGTCAGGATGATCTTCGGGTGCTGCCAGAAGGCGTGCTCCGGCGGCAGCGGCTCCGGGTCGGTCACGTCGATCA
Source organism: Azospirillum oleiclasticum (assembly GCF_013423485.1). Classification (GTDB taxonomy): domain Bacteria; phylum Pseudomonadota; class Alphaproteobacteria; order Azospirillales; family Azospirillaceae; genus Azospirillum; species Azospirillum oleiclasticum. The sequence goes on along the minus strand of NZ_JABFFR010000003.1, from coordinate 394,343 downwards.
CGGCGCCGGACAGATGCCCGGACTCCAGCGCCGCGACCAGCGCCGCCGCGTCGAGTTGCGGCCCCCGCCCGGTGTGGACCAGCGACGCACCGGCCGGCAGCCGGGCGAACAGGTCCGCGTTGAGGAAGCCGCGGGTTTCCGGTGTCAGGGGCAGCAGGCAGACGAGGATGTCGGCGGCGGCGAGCAGCCGGTCCAGCCCGTCGGCGCCATGCAGGCAGGCCACGCCCTCGACGCTGCGCGGCGAACGGCTCCAGCCCGCCAGCGGGAAGCCGAACGGCTTCAACCGCTCCAGCACCGCCTGCCCGAGCTGGCCGAGCCCCAGAACCCCGATGCGGCGTTCGTGCGCCTGCGACTGGGGAATCGGCTTCCAGACCCGATGGCGCTGCTGGTCGAGGTAGGTCGGCATCAGGCGATGCAGCATCAGCACGCCCATCGCCACATATTCCTGCATCATGCGCAGGATGCCGTCCTCGACCATGCGCACGACCATCACATGGTCGGGCAGGGCGGCCATGGTGAACTGGTCCACCCCGGCACCGATGGAGAACACCACCTCGAGGTTCCGGTAGCGGTGCAGATCCGGCGGGATCGTCCAGGTCAGGAGGTAGCGGACGCTGTCCGGATCGACCGTGGCCGGGTCCATCGAGAAGGGCAGGTCGGGCAGGTCGCGGGCGAAGGCTTCGGCGAAGACGGCCCCGCGCGCGGCGTCCGAATTGAACAGGAAGGTCATCGGTTCCTCATCGGCTGGACGCGATCGGTTTGGGGGTGCGGGCCGGCGGTCACAGCCGGCAGCGGGCGCCGAGCCGCTCGATCATGGACTGGCAGGCCAGCAGCTCCCCGGTCAGGATGTATTCGTCGGGGCGGTGGGCGCGCGCGATGTCGCCGGGGCCGCAGATGATGGCGTCCACCCCGGTGGTCTGGTACAGGCCGGCTTCCGTGCCGTAGCTGACGGCTGCCAGGGGTGTCTGCCCGGTCAATTCCTCCAGAAGCAGCGCCAGGGGCGAGGCGGCGGGCAGGGACAGGGCGGGGTAGGCGCTCGTCCCGGTCCACTCCACGGTGAATCCCTGCTCGCTCAGCCGTTCCGCCGCGCGCCGCACCGGCGCCAGCAGGGCGGCGGGATCGACCCCGGCGATCGCCCGTGCCTCCAACTCGGCGGTGCAGCTGTCGGGGATGACGTTGACGGCCTGCCCACCGCGGATGGTGCCGACCTGAAGGGTGGAGCAGGGTGGCTCGAAGACCGCGTCCAGCGGCCCCGCGGTCAGCCGTTCGGCCTCCGCGACGGCGCCGGACAGGGCTAGGGACATGGCGTGGATGGCGTTCAGCCCCTGATCGGGACGGGAGGAGTGGCCGGCCCGTCCCTGGATGGTGAGGCGGGCGGCGGCCTTGCCCTTGTGGGCGCGGATGGCGCGCAGGCCGCTCGGCTCCCCGACGATGACGCCCAGCGGCGGCGCGCACAGCGCCGGCAGATGCGGCAGCAGGTGTGGGGCACCCTGGCAGCCGGCCTCCTCGTCGTAGGTGAAGGCCATATGGATGGGGCGGGCGAGCGGTGCCGCCGTCAGGGCTGGCAGGGCCGCGAGAGCCGCCGCGATGAAGCCTTTCATGTCCGACGTGCCGCGGCCATAGAGCCGGTCGTCCTCGGCGCGCAGCCGGAACGGGTCGCCGGTCCACCCGGCTTCGCCGGCGGGAACCACATCCATGTGCCCGGACAGCACATAGCCCGGCACCATGGCCGGCCCGATGGTGGCGAACAGGTTGGAGCGGTCGCCCTCCGGCCCCGGCAGGATGTGCACGCGGGCACCGGCCTCCGCCAGGATCGCCCGGATGCCGTCCACGATGGCATGGTTCGGGGTTCCGACCACCGACGGGACGGCGACCAGGCGCTCCAGGATGTCGATCACCGTCATTGGCATGCCTCGGGCGGAAGGAACGAGTCCCCGCGGACGAATCCGCAGGGCGGGCGGTGGCGGTGGTGGGTGGCGACGGCGGGCGATGCGGCGGCGCCGGTCGTCATGATCTTAGCGGGAGCGTCCGTCATTCCGTGCTGAATGCGCCGGGGATATGGTTGATTGTTGTGCGGGCGGGATGGCCGGCGGCGCTTTGTGCGGCGGTTCGTCGTCTAGTCTTGCACGGGACCACACGGTAGGGCTGCGCCGGTCGGAGCGCGTGTCCGGCCGGGGCGTCCGGCCCCGTCCGTGACGAAGTGAGCGGGAGGAGGAGCATGGACAGCACCGCACCGGAATCGCTGGCGGTCGACGCCTTCGAGGTGCGTTTGGCCGACATCCTCGAGGTGGATTTGGCAAGTCTGCACGCGCTGACGATGTCCGTCGGCTGGCCGCACCGGGCCGAGGACTGGCAGTTCCTGCGCGACTTCGGCCGTGGGTTCGTGGCGCTCGACGAGATCGACCGAGTCCTCGGATCGGCGATGTGGTTCGCCCATGACCCGACTTTCGCCACGGTGGGCATGACCGTCACGTCGCCGCGCCTGCAGACGCTGGGTGTCGGCGACTGGCTGATGCGGCGTGTGCTGGCCGAGTCCGGCCGGTCGGCGTTCCGGCTGAGCGCCACCCGCGCGGCGCGGCGCCTCTACCTCTCGCTGGGTTTCGTGCCGGAGAAGACGGTCTATCAGCGCCAGGGTGAGGCGAGGCGGCCGGCGGTGCCCCCGCTGGTGCCCGACGGCGCGGTCCTGCGCCGGCTCGAGGCCGCCGATCGCGATGCCGCGACCGCGCTGGATGCGCGCGCCTTCGGTGTGTGCCGCGCTGGCCTGCTGGGGCGGCTGTACGGCCATTCGCAGGGCCTCGGCGTCTTCCGCGACGGGGTGCTGGAGGCGTTCGCCCTGTGCCGCCCGTTCGGCCGCGGCCACGTCGTCGGCCCGGTGGTGGCCGCGTCGGACGAGGACGCCATCGCCGTCGTGGCACCGTTCGTGGCCGAACTCGATGGCCGCTTCCTGCGGCTCGACACCCATCTGGACGAGGGCGCGTTCCCGTCGTTTCTCACCCAGTCCGGCCTGCCGGTTTACGACACGGTGCTCACCATGTCGCTCGGGGTGAGCTGCTTCGTCGATCCCGCCACGCGCGGCCCCGGCCGGCCCGTCACCTTCGGGCTGGTCAGCCAGGCGCTCGGCTGACCGGCGGAGGTGGACATCCCGGCTCACGCCCAGCCCGTGACCCAGGCCGGGTCGAAGATGCGGCCGTCGGGAACCGCGAGCCCGCTGATCGCCGCCATCTCGGCCTCGTCGAGCGCGAAGCCGGTAACGGCGATGTTCTCGGCGATGTGGCGCGGGTTTGTCGACCGGGGGATCGCCGCCACCCCTTGCTGGACGTGCCAGCGCAGGATGATCTGGGCGGGGCTGCGATCGTGGCGCCGGGCCAGCGCCGCGATCACCGGGTCCTGGAGCAACCGGCCATTCCCGACCGGTGCGTAGGCGATGAAGGCGAGGCCGTGGTGGCGGCAGCGGCGGATCAGCGCCGCCTGATCGAGCCGGGGGTGGTATTCGCATTGGTTGGCGACCAGCTCCCCGTCGGTCAGGGCGACGGCGCGGTCGAGCAGGGAGACCGGGAAGTTCGACACCCCGATGTGGCGCGTCAGCCCGCCCAGCCGGACCTCGCGGAGTGCCGTCATCGTCTCCTCCAGCGGGACGTCGGGGCTGGGCCAATGGACCAGCAGCAGATCGACCGGGCCGAGGCCCAGCCGCTCGACGCTGGTCTCGGCCGACCGCCGCAGGGCGGGGGCCGACAGCTCGGTGTACCAGACCTTGGTGGTGATGAAGAGGCTGTCGCGGGCCAGCCCCGTGGCCCGCAGCGCCGCACCCAGCTCGGCCTCGTTCCCATAGCGGGGTGCGGTGTCGAAATGGCGGTAGCCGGCGGCGACCGCGGCGTCGACGGCGTCCGCCAGCACCCGGCCGCCAAGCTCCCAGGTGCCGAGGCCGATCTGCGGGATCATCGCACCCTTGGCGGCGATGGAGGTGGCGGAATGGTCGGTCATTGCTGCGATCCTTCACAGGCAAAGGGCGGGACGGGTGTGCAGAACCATGTTGCCTCGCTCCACCCCTGCCGTCTTAATAACCGGAGGGCGGACATCGTCGGGACAGGGAATGCGCGCGCGTCAACTGGAAGTCTTCTGCATGCTCATGCGCTGCGGGACGGTGACGGGTGCCGCCGCCATGCTGAACATCTCGCAGCCGGCCTTGAGCCAGATCCTTCTCAACGCCGAGGACCAGCTCGGTTTCAAGCTGTTCAACCGCGTGCGCGGCCGTCTGGTGCCGACCGAGCAGGCGGAGGAGCTTTATCCCGAGGCGGAACGGATCTTCTCCGAGCTCGGAGCCTTGCGCCGGCGCACCGTGGACATGCGGTACGGCCGGTCCGGGCTGGTTCGGCTTGCCTCCTCCGCACCGCCGTCGATGTCGATCGTGCCGAAGGCCCTGCTCGCCTTCCGCGAGGCGCATCCCGACATCGTCGTCCGGTCGCTGGTGGCGCCGGTGATGAACGTCATCGAGATGCTGCGCAACGGCGACGTGTCGCTGGGCGTCGCCATGAACAACCTGCCCCATCACGACATCGACGTGGAGACGGTGGGGCACACCGAGCTGGTCTGCGTCATGCCCGCGGGGCACCGGCTGGCCGCCCTCGACCGTGTCGGGTTCGCCGACATCGGGGACGAGACGCTGATCTCCTACCGGGCCGACACGCTGCCCGCCCGGCTGCTGGCCGGAGCGGCGGACGCTGAGGGCGTTTCCTACGCCCCGGCGATCGAGATCGACGTGTCGATCACCGCCCTGCCGTTCGTCCGAGAGGCGCTGGGGATCGCCATCGTGGACGGCCTGATCCCGTGGGAGCAGTTCCCCGGCCTGGTGCGCCGGCCTTTCCAGCCACGCATCCCGGTTCCGATCGCGATCCTGACGAGCCGGAACCGCAGCCTGTCGGGCAGTCACGAGGCGATGCGCGACTGTCTGCGTCAGGCTTGCGCGACCCTCGGGCGGGATATCCGCGGCGACACCGCGTAGGGCGGCGGCCCGCCCGTCAGCCCTGCGTCGCTCCCGCCGGATCCGCTGTGTCACGGCGTCTTCTCCCACGCCCCGACCAACAGGGGGCGCACCGGCGCCTGGCCGCGCAGCCTTCCGACATCGCGGGCGGCGGTGTCGCCCGTCCGCGCGGCGATCAGTTCGGCGGCGGCGAGCTGGCAATAGCGGCCCTGGCAGCGCCCCATGCCGACGCGGCCCAGCGACTTGGCGCGGTTGGCCTCGGGCCCGCCGTACTCCACCGTGTCGCCCAGGGCGCCGGCGGTGATCCCCTCGCAGCGGCAGACCACCGCCTCGTCGGGCAGGGCGCGGACCATGTCGGCCGGCCAAGGGAAGGCCCGCGCGATGCCGCGGGCGAAACGCTCCAGCCGCGCCAGCCGGCGCAGGTCGGCGCGTGGGTCGGGTGCCGGCAGCCCCAGATCCGCCAGACAGGCCGCGGCGGCCAGCCGCCCGGCCAGCTCCGCGCCGTCGGCGCCCAGAATGCGCAGGCCGTCGCCGGCCAGATAGACGCCGTTCCCGGCGCGACCCATCCGGTCGGCCATGGGCAGCCACTGCGCCCAGGTCTCGTCATAGGCGAACCGGCAGCCGGCGAGATCGGCGAGGTGCGTCTCGGCCCGCAGATGCCAGCCCAGCCCGACCATGTCGCACGCGGTCTCCCGCGGCCGGCCGGAGGCGTCGCGCCAACGGATGGCGACCGGCCCGCGCTCGTCGGCCTCGATGCGGTCGAGGCTGACGCCGGCGTGGTAGAGGCGCCCCAGCCGCGCCCGCATGGCGAGCCCGCGCAGCGCCAGCCCCGGCCTTGCCGCCAGCCCCGCCCATGCGGCGAGCTGGCCGCCCAGCGGTGCCGTGTCGAGCACGGCCGCCACCGTGCCGCCGGCCTTCAGCAACTGCGCCGCGACCAGGGTGAGCAGCGGCCCGGAACCGGCCAGCACCATCCGCCGGCCGAGCGCCACCCCCTGTGCCTTGAGCGCGATCTGCACGCCGCCGAGGCTGAAGACGCCGGGATTCTGCCAGCCGGGGACCGGGGCGAGACGATCGGTGGCCCCGGTCGCCAGGATCAGCCGGTCGTAGCCGATCCGCGATCCGCCGGCGTCGCTCTGCACATGAAGTTCGCCCCCGGCCACCGCCAGCACCGAGCTGCGCGGGTGATGGTGAAGCTGCCCCGCCGCGACCATCCGGTCGAACACCGCGTGCAGGTCGCGCGCCTTGGGCGCTTCCGGCCCGTAGAGGGTCTCGGGCGGGCGCGTGAAGCCCTCGGGCGGACGGCGGTAGATCTGCCCGCCGGCGCGCGCGCCCTCGTCGATGACGACCGGGGCGAGGCCGGCCGCCACCAGCGTCTGCGCCGCCCGGATGCCGGCCGGCCCGGCACCGACGATCACCACCCGCGGCGGTGCCGGCGCCGTCACGGCCAGTCTCCCGGTGGTGTGGTCAGCAGCCGCATGCCCTCGGCGACCGGTGTCGAACAGCTTCGCAGGCGCGGGCCTTGCTCCGGCCACACCCAGCAGTCCTGGCAGGCCCCCATCAGGCAGAAGCCCGCCCGGCCTTCGGGCCCGAAGTCCGACCGGCGCACCGCCGGGGTCGACGCGAGGATCGCCGTCAGCACCGTATCGCCGGCCAGCGCCACGCACTCCCGGCCGTCCAGGAAGAAAGTCACCGGCCGCCGCCCGGTCTCGGCCAGTCGCACCACCCGGCCGCCGGCGGCCGGGCTGCCCTGTCCGCCGCTCATTCCGCGGCGTCCCGCAGCGCCGGCCGGGGTGCCGGCAGCGTGGGGAAGCGGCGGCACACCTCGGCGAAGGCGGCCTCCACGCCCTCGGCCCCGGCACGGCCCTTCATCCGGCGGAAGATCTCCGTCTTGGTGAAGAAGCGCCAGTGGATCGGCAGACTGAAGAGAATCCCCATCAGGCGGTCGTAGGCCGCCGGGGTCCATTGCGCCTCGTACCCGGACCGTTCGGGGCCGAAGTGGAAGAAGCCGGCGGGCTTCGGTCGGATCGCGCGTTCCGCCGCGGTCGCCACCTCGTCGGGAACGCCGTCGCGCAGGATCACGCCATAGTCGCGCCGGGCCGCCTCGGCCGAGACGTAGCCGCGCTCCACGTCGCGGGCCACCCGCCAGGGTTCGCGCTCCAGCGGATCGCCGCGCCCGCCGCCGCCGGCCGAGCGGATCTCCAGCACATCGCCCGGCTGCAGCACCGCCGTGTCGATGTTGCCGAGCCGGCGGGCCTCGGGGGTGCCGGGGTTCACCACCATGTCGGAGAGCCCGGCCGCGCACCCGCCCAGCGTGCCCCACGGGCGGAAGACGCTGCGGTCGCGGTTTCGGGCGGTGATGCGGCTGTCGGGGGCGAAGACGCGGAAGGCCATCTCCGTCGCCAGCCCGCCGCGCCAGCGGCCGGCCCCGCCGCTGTCCCGCGCCAGCCCGTAGCGGACGAACTCGACCGGCGTCTCGGTCTCGGTGATCTCGATCGGCGTGTTCTTCAGATAGGCGGCGTCGGCGCCGGACCCGTTGGTGCCGTCGCGGTGCGGCATGGCGCCGCCGCCGCCGACCACCGGGTTGACCGCGGCGATGACCGTGCGGCTGGTCCGCTCGTCGGTGGTCATCACGTTGACGATGCAGTTGTTGCCGGCCGGTGCCGCGGGCAGACGCTCCGGCACCACCTGGCAGAAGGCGCCGAACACCACCGAGCGCAGCCGGGCGCAGGTCAGCGACCGCATGCCGACGGCCGCCGGGTGGACCGGGTTGAGCACCGATCCCTCCGGCGTGATGCAGGTGAAGGGCCGGGTCAGCCCGGTGTTCAGCAGGATCTTGGGATCGAGCGTCCGCAGCACGTAATAGACGCCGACCAGCAGGATGGTGTGACGCGGATCGCCGCCGGACGGCACGTTGAGCGACGAGGCGAGCTGTGGGTCCGAGCCGGTGAAGTCCAGCACCGCCTCGTCGCCGCGGATGGTCAGCGTCAGCTTCAGCCGGCAGGGGTTGGCCTCCACCGAATCCTCGTCGGCGTAATCGGCGAACTCCCAGCGTCCGTCGGGCATCGACCGCAGCACCGCGCGCGCCTGGGCCTCGGCGTGGTCGAGCAGCGCCTCCACCCCGTCCAGGAAGATGTCGCGCCCGAACTTTTCGACCATCGCCAGGATCTTGCGCTCGCCGGTGTTGAGCGCGCCGATCAGCGCCTTGATGTCGCCGACGTTGAGGTCGGGCTTGCGGACGTTGGTGGTCATGATCCGCATGATCGTGTCGTCGAGCACGCCCTCCCGGACCAGCTTCATCGGCGGGAAGCGGATGCCCTCCTGGTGGATCTCGGTCAGCGCCCGCGACAGCGAGGCGGGGACGGCGCCGCCCATGTCGGTGTTGTGGATGTGCCCGCCGGTCCAGGCGATGATCTCCCCCTCGTGGAAGACCGGTTTCCACAGATGGGTGTCGGGCGCGTGGGTCGCCACGAAGGAGGAGTAGGGGTCGTTGGTGAACCCCACGTCGCCCGGCCGGTAGTCGTCAATCATGGCGATCGCCCGGCCGCAGTTCAGGCCGGGGTACCAGGTGGCACCCAGCTCCATCGGCACCGCGAAGGTCTCCCCCTTGCGGTTCAGCAGCATCACGGTGAAGTCCTCCGTCTCCTTGACGAAGGCGGAATGGGCCGTGCGGTGCAGCGTGTGGGCCATGTTCTCGGCCGCGGCGCGGGCGTGGTTCGCCAGAACCTGGAGGGTCATGCGATCGAACATGGCGGTCACTCGGCAAAGGTCAGGTGGAGATTGAGGTGGCGGTCGACATGGACCATGGCGCCGGACGGGATGGCGACGGTGGTGTCCTCCTGGGCCACCACCGCCGGCCCGGCGAAGCGTCCCCCCGGCCGCAGCCCGTCGCGCCGGTAGAGGCCGATCCGCTCGGTCGTCCGGCCGGTGAACACCGCGATCGCGCGCTCCGGTGCGGCCGGCGCGTCGACCTCGTCGGCGTCGGGGAAGGTCAGCTTTGGTCCGGCGCCGATCGCGCTCAGGCGGATGTTGACGATCTCGATCCGCCCCTCGGGGTCGTGGAAATCGTAGAGACGCTGGTGGGTGTCGTGGAACGCCGCGGCGATCGCGGCGGCATCGCCGGCCTCCAGCCACTCCGGCCGCAGGGCGACCTCTATCTCGTAGCTCTGGCCGGCGTAGCGCATGTCGGCCGAGAGCTGGAGGTCGATGGCCCCGTCGTGACCCTGGGCGGCCAGCCAGCGGCACCCCTCGTCGGCGAGGGCCGACACCACACCGCGCAGGGACGGCAGCAGCCCGGCCGACAGGTCGGCGAACAGGGTCCGGATGAAATCGCCGCGCAGGTCGGCGACCAGCCCGCCCAGCGCCGACACCACGCCGGGGCGGCGCGGTGCCATCACCCGCGCCATGCCGAGCTCGCGGGCGAGGAAGGTGCCGAGCATCGGGCCGCCGCCGCCGAAGGGCATCAGGGTGAACTCGCGCAGATCGACGCCGGTGCGCGATGCCAGCTTCTCCACCTCGACCAGCATCTCGGAGACGGCGACGTCGAGGATGGCCTGCGCGGTCTCCTCGACCGGGCGCCCCAGCGCCAGGGCCAGGCGGGACACCGCCTCCCGCGCCAGGCCGGCGTCCATGCGCAGGCGGCCATAGGCCATGTCGCTGTGGCCGAGCCAGCCGCACACGACCATCGCGTCGGTCACCGTGGCGCGGTCGCCGCCCTTGCCGTAGCAGGCCGGGCCCGGCACCGACCCCGCCGATTCCGGGCCGACGCGCAGCACGCCGTGGGCGTCAACGCCGGCGATCGAGCCGCCGCCGACGCCGATGGAGCTGACCGACACCGACGGGATGTAGAGCGGGAACTCCCCGATCAGCTCGCCGGTGCCGAACTGCGCCTCGCCATCGACGATCAGCGCGAAATCGGCCGAGGTACCGCCGATGTCGAGCGTCAGGACCCGTGTCTCCCCCGCCTGCCGGGCCAGCCAGGCCGCCCCGATCACGCCAGACGCGGTGCCCGACAGCAGCATGTGCACGCAGGCGTGCCGACCCTCCGCCGCCGTCATCACGCCGCCGTTGGTCTTGGTCAGCATGGCCGTGGCCGGCACGCCGGACGCGGCGAGCCGCCGTTCCAGCGCCGCCAGATAGTCGGAGACGCGCGGGTGGACATAGCCGTTGAGGATGGCGGTGGTCGTCCGCTCATACTCGCGGATCACCGGCCACACCTCGGACGAGGTGAAGGTGAACAGCTCCGGCGCCAGACGGGCGATTTCGGCCTTCACCGCGGCCTCCTGGCGGCCGTCGCGCCACGCGTGCAGGAAGGACACGATGATCCCCTTCGCCCCCTTGGCCTTCGCCGCGTCGACCGCCGCCGCCAGCGCCGTAAGATCAGGGGCCAGGGTCTCGGTCCCGTCGGCTCGCAGGCGGGCCGGAATGCCGAACACCAGATCGCGGGAGATCAACTGGTCCGGACGCGCGCAGAACAGCGAATAGGTGTCCGGCATGCGCAGCCGGGCCAGTTCGATGACATCCTCGAAGCCGGCGTTGGTCACCAGGGCCAGCCGCACGCCCTTGCGCTGGATGATGGTGTTGATGCCGACGGTGGTGCCGTGGACGAAGCGCGACACCGCCGCCGGGTCCAGCCCCTCGCGCTCGGCCAGCAGCGCCAGCCCGGTCATCAGCTCGGCCCCCGGCTCGTCGGGGGTCGTCAGCACCTTCAGCGAGGCCATCCGCCCCGATCGGGTTTCCAGCGCGCAAAAATCGATGAAGGTTCCGCCGATATCGACGCCGATCTTCCAGTCGGCGGCTTCGTTCCCCCCGGCGGCCGGGGCACTGGCACCATCCATGATCGACCCTTTCCTGCGATGGCCGAAGGCTGGCATGAGGGCCGGGGCGGGGTCCAAGTGGCAATCCGGCCGCACGCATAAGCCGGCCTTATGCCGGTGCCCGGACGCGACCATAGGCCCCGCTTATGGCCGTGCCCGGAAGCCGTCTTTGCATCCAGCCCCGTGCATCCGCCAGGATCCGGGCGGTGCGTACCCCGCCGGGGCAAGCGGATGGAGACGGTGATGGATGTGATCGTGCTCGGCGGCGGTCTGATGGGATCGGCCGCGGCCTTCTTCCTCGCACGGCGCGGCCTGGGGGTGACGCTGGTCGAGCGCAACCGGATCGGCACGGGGGCCACCGTCGCCTCCTTCGGCAACATCCGCCGCACCGGCCGCCATCTGCCGCAACTGCCCCTGGCCCACCGCTCGCTGCGGCTGTGGGGGGAGGCGGAGCGGCTGCTGGGCCGCGACGTGGAGTTCCGGGCGACCGGCCACCTGCGTCTCGTCTTCGACGCCGACGGGCTGGCCGACATGCGCCGCTTCGCCGAGGAGGCCAGACCCTGGGGGCTGGAGCTGGAGGAGCTGACGCCCGCGGACATCCGCGCCCGCTTTCCCGGCGTCGGGCCGGAGGCGATCGCCGCCTCCTTCTCGCCCATGGACGGCAGCGCCAACCCGCGGCTGGTGTCGATCGCCTTCGCCGACGCCGCCCGCCGGCTGGGCGCCCGGATCGTGGAGGAGGCCGAGGTCGGCGACGTCTCCAGGACCGGCGCGGGGTTCGCGGTGACAACCTCCAAGGGCGTCCTCGCCGCGGACTGCCTGCTCAACACCGCCGGGGCCTGGGGGGCGCGGATCGCCGCCCGTTTCGGGGAGCCGGTGCCGCTGACCGCCCGCGGCCCGCAGATGGGGGTGACCGAACCCCTGCCGCACCGGGTGCTGCCGGTGGTCGGCATCTGGAGCCGCGGCGAGCGGAGCGGCGGCTATCTGCGTCAGGTCGAGCGCGGCAACATCGTATTCGGCGGTGCCGCCGAACGGGTGGCGGTGGATCTCGATCCGGGGCACGCCAGGGCCGATCCGGGACGTCTGCCCCACCAGCTCCGGCAACTGGTGCGGCTTCTGCCGGCGCTCGCCCGCGTCGCCGTCATCCGCACCTGGTCGGGCTGCGAAGGCTATGTCGCCGACATGCTGCCGGTCATGGGGCCGTCGGCGACCACCCCGGGCCTGTTCCACGCCTTCGGCTTCTGCGGCCATGGCTTCCAGCTCGGCCCCGGCGTCGGCGACGTGATGGCCGAACTCGTCGCCACCGGCCGCACCGACACGCCGCTGCACGACTTCCGCATCGACCGCTTCCCGCCGGGCGCTTTCAGCGCGGGATGATCGCCCGGCCGTCGGCGCGACGGTCAGCCCTGCGCCTTGACGATCTCGCCATGACGGGTGCAGGCGGGTTCGGCCAGGGCGACGAAGGCGTCGGTGATGGCATCGGGCTGGGTCAGTGTGGACTGGTCCTCGCCGGGGAAGGCCTGGACGCGCATCTTGGTGGCGACGATTCCGGGGTCGATCAGGTTGACGCGCAGGTTGGAGGACGCGATTTCCATCGCGTAGCTGCGCACCAGCATCTCCAACGCCGCCTTGCTGGCCGCGTACGGACCCCAGTAGGGGTAGGGGGCCTGGGCCGCCCCGGAGGTCACGAAGATCGCCCGGCCGGCGTCGGACGCGCGCAGCAGCCGGTCGGCGGTGCGGATCAGGCGGTAGTTGGCGGTGACGTTCACCGTCATCACCCGGTCCCACAGCTTCGGCTCGAACTGCGCGACCGGCCCCAGGGTCTCCAGCACGCCGGCGTTGCCGACGAGGATGTCGAGGCGCTGGAACCGCTCGTAGATGGAATAGCCGAGCTGGTCGATCTGGTCGGTCTTGCGCAGGTCGAGCGGCACCAGGGTGGCGCTCTGGCCGGTGGCGGTGCGGATGGCGTCGTCCACCTCCTCCAGCCCGCCGACGGTGCGGGCGGTCAGGATCACGTGCGCGCCTTCGGCGGCGAAACGCTTGGCGACGGCGGCGCCAATGCCGCGGGAGGCGCCGGTGATCAGGGCGACGCGGCCGGACAGACGGGACATGGGGCGTGCTACTCGCGGACTATGGAAACGGGGCGGGGGAAACGGGGCGGGGGAGGCGGACGGCGGTCAGGTCCGGGCCTGGATGGCCATGATCCGCGGCGGCGGCGGGTCCACGGAGAACAGCCACAGCACCTGGCTGCCCACCCACTGGACGCTGGTGAGCGTGGCGCCCCAGGCGACGCCGAACAGACAGCCGGTGCCGGCGGCGGTCGCGATCTCGGCGGCCCCCAGCGGAGCCCCGATGCCGGTCACCACCGCAGGGGCCGACAGCACGGCGGAGAAGACCATGGTCACGGTCGCCCCCTGCACGCACCAGCGCAGTGGGTACGCGGCCACCGAATAGCCCGCATCCGCCGGCGGTGCCGGTTGCGGCTGCGGGGTCTGCTGCGCGCCATGGCCATAGACACGCGGGTCCACCATCAGACCCGCCCGGGCCGGCGCGGCACCGGCAAGCAGGGCCACGGCCCCCACCGCCGCGACCGCCAGAGGCGCACGCCAATCCGCCATGGTCTCCGTTCCCCTCCAGCCGCAGGACGTCGTCACATCAGGCGCGCAGCGCCGGACGCAGGTTTTCGATGCTGTCGCGCTCGTCCCGGTCGGTCAGGCGGATCGGGTAGTCGCCGGTGAAACAAGCGTCGCAATAGCGCAGCGCGTCCGGATCGCGCCGCGGCTCGCCCATCGCGCGGTAGAGACCGTCGAAGGAGATGAAGGCGAGGCTGTCGGCCTGGATGAACTCCCGCATCTCCTCCACCGAGAAGCGGTGGGCCAGCAGCTTGTCCTGCTCGGGCGTGTCGATGCCGTAGAAACAGGGGTGCGCGGTCGGCGGGCTGGAGATGCGCATGTGCACCTCCGCCGCCCCGGCGGCGCGCACCATTTCCACGATCTTCTTCGAGGTGGTGCCGCGCACGATGCTGTCGTCCACCAGGATGACGCGCTTGCCCTCGATCACCCGGCGGTTGGCGTTGTGCTTGAGCTTCACGCCAAGATGGCGGATCTGGTCGGTCGGCTCGATGAAGGTGCGGCCGACATAATGGTTGCGGATGATGCCCAGCTCGAACGGGATGCCGCTCTGCGTCGCGTAGCCGAGTGCGGCCGGCACGCCGCTGTCGGGAACCGGGACGATGGCGTCGGCCGGCACATGGGCCTCGATCGCCAGCTCCTCGCCGATGCGCCGCCGCGCCTCGTAGACGGAGGACCCCTCGATCACGCTGTCGGGGCGGGCGAAGTAGATGTACTCGAAAATACAGAGGCGCCGCGGCTGCTGCTGGAAGGGGCGCATGGAATGCACGCCGGACTCGTCCAGCACGATCATCTCGCCCGGCTCGACGTCGCGCACGAAATCGGCGCCGACAATGTCGAGCGCGCAGCTTTCCGACGCCATGATGTAGCTGTCGCCGAGCTTGCCCAGCACCAGCGGCCGCACGCCCAGCGCGTCGCGCACGCCGATCACCTGCTTCGGGGTGATGGCGACCAGGGAGAAGGCGCCCTCCACCTGCCGCACCGCCTCGATCATGCGGTCCACCGGGGAGCCGCCGCGGGCGAGCGCCATCAGATGGACGATCACCTCGGTGTCGGTGGTGGACTGGAACAGGCAGCCGCGGCGCACGAGCTGGCGGCGCAACGACTGCGCGTTGGTCAGGTTGCCGTTGTGCGCCAGGGCGAAGCCGCCGAATTCCAGCTCCGCGAACAGCGGCTGCACGTTGCGCATCATCGCCGCACCGGTGGTGGCGTAGCGCACATGGCCGATGGCCGCCGGCCCCTTCAGCTTGGAGATGACCGCCTCGGTCGAGAAATGGTCGCCGACGAGGCCCATCGTGTGCTCGACGTGGAAATCCCCGTCGAAGCTGACGATGCCCGCCGCCTCCTGCCCGCGGTGTTGGAGCGCGTGCAGCCCCAGCGCGGTGATCGCCGCGGCCTGTGGGTGGTTGAGGATGCCGAACACCCCGCACTCCTCGTGCAGCTTGTCGTCATCGAACGGGTGCGTCGTCAGCATCCTTGTGTCCTCACTGTGCAGGCGCCGGACCCTGCGAGTTCTGTTGGAAGAGCTGGTCGAGGCTGCCGCGCTCCGACCTGTTATAGCCCCTCTCGCCGTCGGGCGCACCCGTCTTGCTGCCGGCGGGCACCGGAGTGGCCAGGCGGTCGAGCTGCTCCTTGGCCTCGACCGCCTGTCGGACCCGGTCGCGGGTCAGATCGGCGCGGGCAAGCCCGTCAGCCCTCAGATTCTCAGGCACCAGCGCATAGATCATGCCGGCACCCTCGTGCAGCAAGGGGCGCGTGCGCGCGTCCTTCAGCCACTGCGGATGCTCGGGCGGAGGCACCAGCCAGACGAAGAACAGGTATGCGACGGACGCGAGCAACGCTCCCTTGCCCAGACCGAAGACGAAACCGAGCGAGCGGTCGACCGCCGACAGTGACGAGTTCTGCACCCGCCGGGACAGGATGTTCGCCAGGATCTTCAACGCCACCAGCGCCACGCAGAAGATCACCGCGGCCGACGCGGCGTAGGCCAGCATCGGCACCTTGATGAACTGCTGCGCTACCGGCAGGGCGCTGGGCAGGGCGTAGAGGGTGGCGAGCGCCGCCCCGGCCCAGGCGGCCAGCGACAGCACCTCCGCCACCATGCCGCGGGTGAAGGCCAGCAAGGCCGACAGCAGGAGCACGGCGACGACCGCCATGTCCGCCGGGTTCATCGGTAGGTTTTCCATGGTCCGCTATCCTCGACCCGCCATCCCCGATCTGCTATCCCCGACCGGGCCCGGGTTCGCCCTGCTGGAACAGTGGCAACAGTTCACCGAGGCGCCGCAGCTCGACGGTGCGCAGCCCGCCATCGCCCCGCCCGGCACCGGCGCGGGCCGGCATCAGGGCGGTGGCGAAGCCGAGCTTCGCCGCCTCCTTCAGCCGCGGATCGGTCTGGCCGACGCCGCGCACCTCGCCCGACAGCCCGATCTCGCCGAAGACCACGGCATCGGCCGGAACCGGCTCCCCCGTCAAGGACGAAACGAGGGCCGCGGCGACCGCGAGGTCCGCCGCCGGCTCGGTCACACGCAATCCACCGGCCACGTTCAGGTACACGTCGTTGGCGCCGATCGCCACGCCGCAGCGCGCCTCCAGCACCGCCAGCACCATGGCGAGCCGCGCGGAGTCCCAGCCGACCACGGCGCGCCGCGGTGTGCCGAGCGGGGAAGGGGCGACCAGCGCCTGCACCTCCACCAGCACCGGCCGCGTGCCCTCCATCCCGGCGAAGACCGCGGCTCCCGACACGTCACCGCGCCGGTCGGCCAGGAACAGGGCGGAGGGATTGGAGACCTCCGACAGCCCGCCGTCGGTCATCTCGAACACGCCGATCTCGTCGGTCGGGCCGAAGCGGTTCTTGACCGCGCGCAGGATGCGGAACTGGTGACCGCGGTCGCCTTCGAAATAGAGGACGGTGTCGACCATGTGCTCCAGCACGCGGGGGCCGGCGATCATGCCCTCCTTGGTCACGTGGCCGACGAGGATGAGGACGACGCCGCGGCGCTTGGCCACGCGGATCAGCTCCTGCGCCGAGGCGCGGACCTGCGCCACCGTGCCGGGCGCGCTGTCCAGCGTGTCCACATACATGGTCTGGATGGAGTCGATGACGACGATCTCCGGCCCGTCGGCGGCGTCGAGTGCGGCCACCACGTCGCGCACGCTGGTGGCCGAGGCCAGCGCCACCGGCGCCTCCGCCACGCCCAGCCGGCGCGCGCGCAACCGCACCTGATCGACCGCCTCCTCGCCGGACACGTAGGCGACGCGGTGCTCCTGCGCCAGCCGCGCGGTTGCCTGGAGCAGCAGGGTGGATTTGCCGATGCCGGGATCACCGCCGACCAGCAGGGCCGAGCCCGGCACCATGCCGCCGCCACACACGCGGTCCAGCTCGGCGATGCGGGTGAGGCGGCGGGGCGGGGCGGCGCCGGCACCCGTCAGGCCGACAAACTCGATGCGGCGGCCCTTGGCGACCCCCAGCCCCTTCGGCGCCGCGTCGGGCACCGCCTCCTCGACCAGCGTGTTCCACTCGCCGCAGGCGTCGCAGCGCCCCGCCCATTTGGGGAAGGAGGCGCCACAGGACTGGCAGGCGTAACGGGTGGTGGGCTTCGCCACGGTGGGTGTGAACCGGCCGTTGTTTCGGAAGGCCCTCATATAGCAATCCGCCGACGCCGCGCCTATGCCGGAAACGCAGCCCTTGCCCCCGATGCGGGTATTCCGCTAGGTGGGGGCATGAGTGAAAGGGTGAAGGAATGAACGACGCATCGGGCGCGTACGCGATCGACATCGATGGGCGGCGGGTGCCGCTGCTCGGGCCGGGGGATTTCGAAGGGCTGAGGCGTGCCGGGCGGCTGGCCGCCGAGACGCTGGATCACATCGCCCCCTTCGTGAAGCCGGGGGTGAGCACGGGCCATCTCGACCGGCTGATCGAGGCGTTCCAGCGCGAGCACGGCGGCATCCCGGCGACGGTCGGCTACAAGGGTTATCCCAAGGCCTCCTGCATCTCCCCCAACCATGTCGTCAACCACGGCATTCCCAGCGACGACAAGCGGCTGGCCGACGGCGACATCGTCAACATCGACGTGACGGTGATCCTGGACGGCTGGTACGGCGACACCAGCCGCATGTTCTATGTCGGCGACCGGATCGGGGTGAAGGCGCGCAAGCTGGTGGAGCTGACCTACGACTGCATGATGGCCGGCATCGCCCAGGCGAAGCCCGGCGCACGGCTGGGCGCCATCGGGCACGCCATCCAGACGCTGGCGGAGGCCAACCGCTGCTCGGTCGTCCGGGAGTTCGGTGGGCACGGCATCGGCCGGGAGTTCCACGGAGCCCCGCACGTCAACCATTTCGGCCGGCCGGACGAGGGCATCGAGCTGCGCCCCGGCATGGTCTTCACCATCGAGCCGATGATCAACGCCGGCAAGGCCGACGTGAAGATCCTGTCGGACGGCTGGACCACCGTCACCCGCGACCGCTCGCTGTCCGCCCAGTTCGAGCATCAGGTCGGCATCACCGAGGACGGCTGCGAGATCTTCACCCTGTCCCCGGCCGGCTACACCAAGCCGCCCTACCCGGTGGGCTGACGTGACGGACGAACTCAAGCCCTGGCGGGTGCTGGAGAGCCGCGAGCTGCTGGACGCCTCGCCCTGGATGAGGGTCGGCGTCGACACGGTCGAACTGCCGGACGGGCGGGTGGTGGAGAATTTCTACCAGCTCCGCCAACCCGCCTTCGTCTGCATCTTCCCGGAGATGGAGGACGGGCGGATCCTGGCGATGCGCCAGTACCGGCACGGGCCGAAGCGGGTCTGCCTGACCTTCCCCGGCGGCCACATGGACAAGCCCGGCGAGAGCGCGCTGGAGACGGCGAAGCGAGAGCTCATGGAGGAAACGGGCTGCGTGGCGGAGCGCTGGACCGACCTCGGCGCCTACACCATGTACGCCAACGCCGGCGGCGCCACGTCCCACATGTTCCACGCCACCGGCTGCCGCCGGGTCGCCGAGCCGGACTCGGGCGATCTGGAGGAGACGCGGATCGAGCTGCTGACGAAGCCGGAGCTGCTGGCCGCCGCCGGCCGCGGCGAGATCGCCCTGATGACCCAGATCACCCTGCTGGCGATGGTCACCAGCCCGGAGCTGATGGCCGCCATCGGCAAGGCGGCGGGGTAGGGGCGTCGGCGCAGCGGCGGTGGCTCACCCGACGCCGCGCACCTCCTGCACCATCTCGTCCAGACGGTCGAAGGCGCGGATCACCAGCGACGATCCGCGCTTCTCGATCACGCCGTCGCGGGTCAGCTCCCCCATCACGCGTGCCACCGTCTCGCGGGTCGCGCTAATGCGGGCGGCGATGTCGCCATGAACCGGAACCGGGGTGATCACGGCGGTGCCGTCCGGCTTGCGGTTGGGGCGGGCGAGGCGCAGCAGTTCGGCGTGCACGCGGTTGTTGGCGGCGAGTGTCGATAGATCCATGATCCGCTCGGTCGCCTGCCGGACCATGGCGCACAGCCGGCGCATCAGCATCAGCGCCAGCTCGGGCCGGTTGGTCACCAGCTCCTGGAAGGCGCGCGGGGCGAGGAAGGCCACCAGCGTGTTGTCGTCGCGGGCGACCACCGAGGCGGAGCGCGGGCCGCCGTCGATGGCCGCCAGCTCGCCGATGAAGCCGCCGGCCTCCACCTCGTCGAAGCTGATCTCGCGGCCGGACACGGAGTGGCTGACCACCCGCACCGCACCCTCCACCACGAAGCAGACGTCGCGGGTGTCGCTCAGATGGTCGATGATCTGTTCGTCGGCGCGGAATCGGCGCCAGCGGCATTGGCGCGTCAGCGCCAGCCGTTCATCCGCATCCAGCGTGCGGAGGATCGCGATGCGGTCCAGACTCGCGCTGACCGTCTCCATGCCGTGCCGCCCCCGTTCGTATGCCCGATCATAGCGGAGCCGACGGTTCCCGCAAAGCCGCCGTTGACGGCGCGGCTTCGGGAGACCACGCCAATCCGCCGGTTGCGCGGCGTCGATGGCCTCGCCAAGATGCATACTCCGAAAGGTCGGGCGTTTGGCCCGGCCGGCGCAACGGCTTGGTGGAGACCGCGCGTGGCCGCGATCCGGATGCTCATCGCCTTTCTGTGCGTCGTCTCCGCCCTCTGGCTTCCGTCGGCCGCCACGGCCGGGGACCGGGTGGCGCTTGTGGTGGGGAACGGCGATTACCGCCACGCGACGCCGCTGCTCAATCCACCCAACGACGCCAAGCTGATGGCGTCCACGCTGGACGACGCCGGCTTCGACCTGATCGGCGGCAAGCCCCTGATCGACCTGTCGCGGGAGGATCTGGAGAAGGCGGTGCGCGAGTTCGGCCAGCGCATCCGCGGCGCGTCGGCGGCGGTGTTCTTCTACGCCGGCCACGGCATCCAGATGAACGGCACCAACTACCTCGTCCCGGTCACCGCCAAGGTGGCGTCGGAGGCGGACGTCCGCTACGAGCTGGTGGATGTCGGGCTGGTGCTCGACGCCATGGACGGCAACGACCGGCGGATGAACATCGTGGTGCTCGATGCCTGCCGCAACAACCCGTTCGGCGGGCGCGGCATGCGCTCGGCCTCCTCCGGGCTGGCGCAGATGCAGGCGCCGGCCGGCACGGTCATCGGCTACGCCACCCAGCCCGGCGCGCTCGCCGCCGACGGCGACGGCCGCAACAGCCCCTACACCGCGGCGCTGGCGGAGGCGATGCGGCGGCCGGGCAGCACGGTGTTCGACGTGTTCAACAACGTCGGCGTCCAGGTGATGCGCAAGACCGGCGGCAGCCAGCAACCGTGGTTCTCGACGTCGCCGCTGGACGGGGAGTTCCACTTCTTCGCCCCCACCGGTGCGGCCAAGCCGCCGCCGCCCGGCCCCGCCGCCGACCGCGAGGTCGCCTTCTGGAATTCCATCAAGGACAGCGCCGACCCCACCCTGTTCAAGGCCTACCTGGAGCAGTTCCCCGGCGGCACCTTCCGCAGCCTGGCGGAAAGCCGCCTGCGCACGCTGACGCCCATCCCGGCCGCCCCGCAGCCGGCCACACCGGTCCCCGCGCCGGCCCCGGCCGCGCCGCAGGTCGCCGGCACCGTCGCCCCGCCCGTTCTGCCCGGCAAGCCGCCATCCGCGGGCAGCATGCTGTTCGACGCGTCCGCGGTGCCCTATGTGAAGCCGGCCGCGCGCGAGACGCTGTCCCGCTACGCGTCGGCACCGTCGCCGAAAGCGTTCGCGGTCGCCACGAACGGCTCCTACGCTTACGTCACCAGCGCCAACGGTCCACTGCCGCCCTCGCGTGTCGCACGGGCGGCGCTGGAGCGGTGCGAGTTCCTGGCGGGGCGCCGCTGCGCCCTCTACGCGGTCGATGACCGTCTGGTCGTGCCACCCGGCACGCCCCTGCGGCTCGCCGACTTCGAGATCGAGAAGGAAGGGGCGGTCAATCCCGCCACGGTGCCCTTCCTGACGCGGGCCGATGCTTTCGCCGCCATGGGGGTCTATGCCGGCAAGTCGGAGTCGAAAGCCCTGGCGCTCCATTGGCGCGGCGCCTACGGCTACGCCACCGGCCGCAAGACGGAGGACGAGGCGCGCGAGGCGGCGTTGGAATACTGCGCCAAGCACGAGCCGGAGGGATGCTTCATCTACGCCGTGGACGACGAGATCGTGTGGGAGGTGCCTTGAGCGTGGCCTGTGACCAACGCCATGCGCTAAGGTGTCGTTAACCGATTCGGCGGGTAGATGGGGCGTCCGTACCCGCAGCCGCCGAAGGTTCTTTCCGATGTTCAGCCGAATTCCCAGCGCGCGCCGTGTCGAGACCCAGCGCCTGCTGTCCGTCGTCGCGATTCCCTTCGCGGCGGCGCTGGCCATGGGAACCGCGGTGCTGGCGAGCGGCACCGCGGTGCTGCCGACGGCGGAGGGTGGCGGGACTTTGGCCTTTCTGCTGGAGTTCGTGAAGTTCTGCTATCTGGCGGTCGGCATGGCGCACCTGTCGGGGGCGCTGGCGGAACGCTTCGCCGGCGGCCTGCCCGCCGGCCTGTGGCTGGACGAGCTGGGCGAGGAGCGCAGCCCGGCCACCACGCAGAGCTTCTGGGACACCTTCCCCAACCATGTGGACGGCTCCGCCATCGCGCTGGGTGTGGCGGTGCTCTGCTGGACCCTGGGCTGAAGCGCCGGGGGCGCCGTTCAACAAAAGCATGAAAGGTCGTTGAGCCGCGCGCCCCGCCGGTCCATCATGGCGCGTTGCGATCACGCGCGAGGCCTTTCGTGAACCCCAGCGACGACGGACAGACGACCGAGTCCGCGCCCGAACCGTCCCACCCCCAGCCGCCGAAGCCGCCGCGGCGGGACGGCATCGGCTTCACGGGCCGGTTGCGCGCCTATTTCCTGGCCGGCGTGCTGGTGACGGCCCCCATCGCGATCACCGCCTACATCGCGTGGTGGTTCATCTCCTTCATCGACAACACCGTGCGCCCGCTGATCCCGGCGGGCTACATGCCGGACTATTACCTGCCTTTCTCGGTGCCGGGCATCGGCGTGCTGGTGGTGATCCTGGCTCTGACGCTGATCGGCGCCTTCGCCGCCGGCTATGTCGGGCGGCTGCTGCTGCGCGCGGGCGAGGGGGTGGTGGCCCGCATGCCGGTGGTGCGCAGCGTCTACGGCGCGCTGAAGCAGATTTTCGAGACGGTGCTGGCGAAGAAGTCCAACGCTTTCCGCGAGGTGGTGATGGTGGAGTATCCACGCCACGGGCTGTGGTCGATGGGCTTCATCACCGGCACCGCGCATCCGGAGATGCAGAAGGTGTCGGCGGAGGAGATGGTGCACGTCTTCATCCCCTGCGCCCCGCCGACCGCCGGTTACCTGATCGTCGCGCCGCGGCGCGAGGTGGTGGTGCTGAACATGACGGTGGAGGACGGGCTGAAGCTCGTCGTCTCCGGCGGCATCGTCAGCCCGCCCGACCGCGGCTCCGGCGAGGTCGCGGAGCTGCCGATCGTTGAGCGGCGGCGCGCGTAACCGTCGCCAGCCGGTGGCCGGTCACTCCGCGGCGTTCAGCGTCACCGCCCCGCCGAGCTCCTCCAGTTGCTCGACGGCCGCGCCGATGTTGGTCGCGACCCGATCGGCCGCGGTCTCGGCGGTCGCCCGCCGTGGCGCGTCGGCTTCCGGATGGGCTTCCCAGAGACACAGCAGGATCGGCACACCGGGGCCGAGCCGCCGCCGTAGCCGGGCCACCGTGCGGCGCGCGTGCGACAGGGCCGACGGGTTCAGATAGGACACCGCCGCCGCGCGCACCCCGGCCGCATCCAGCCTGTCGATGTGGCGTGGCGAAAGCTCTGCGCAGGCGATGACGGGGGCATCGGCACCATCGCGGCGGAGGCGTTCGGACAGCAGGCGGGCGGCAGCCTCGTCCAACTCGTTGCGGCCGGCGATGCAGAGGATCCGCCCGGTTCCAGGCGAGGTTGCCGATGCACCGAGGTCACCGAGCGACTCCAGCAGCGCCGCCATGCCCGTCGCCACCGCGTGCCGGCCCTCGGGCAGCAAGGTGCCGCGCTGCCGGTCCTGTTCGGCCAGCGACAGGGCCGGCAGCAGGACGCGGTCGAGCAGGGCAGGGAACTCCCCCTGCTCCAGTGTCGCCTCGCAAATCTCGATGGCCTCTTCCGGATCGCCGGCGAGGAGGCGCTGGTACACCTTGGCCTCGTCGGGCAGCACCGGCCTGTCGCCGAACATCACCTCAAGAAAATGCAGTTGCGGCACATGGCGGCCCAGCACCACCAGGCAGACGGTCAGCGGAGTCGCCAGCAGCAGACCCACCGGTCCCCACAGCGTCGTCCAGAACACGGCCGACACGATGATGGCGACCGCCGACATGCCGGTCGCCGGGCCATAGAGCCAGGGCTCGACCACGTTGTTGCTGAACAGCTCCAGCACCACGAACAGACCGGCGGTGAGAAGCGGCATGGTCCAGCCGGGGTCCACGGCGATCGACAGCAGCAGCGGAAAGGACACCGCGATCACCGGTCCTGCGAAGGGCACGAATCGCAGCACGAAGGCCAGCAGCCCCCACAGCGCCGGATTCGGCACGCCGATCAGCCACAGCCCGATGCCCACCGGAATGCCGAAGAGCGCGTTGACCACCACCTGCATCAGCAGATAGCGGCTGACCCGCTTGCCGGCGTCGTTCATCGCCACGGTGGTGCGCGACAGGTCGCCCGACCCGGCCAGCCGGATGAAGCGGTCGCGCAGATCCTCGCGTTGCAGCAGGATGAACAGGGTGAAGACCAGCACCATGCCGAGCGTGGCGAGCGGGGCCAGCACCGGGCCGAGATAGTTGCCGAGGACCTCGACGGGACTCGCGTCGTCCTCCACCCGGACCAGGACGGGTGTCTGCGCCGGCGGCGTGTCGGGGTTGACGCCGGGGGACGGCGGCTTTTCGGGGCTGGCGGCCTGCTGGATGTCGCTGCGCAGGTGCCGCACCATCGACGACACCCGGCTGACGAGCCCGCCACCCTGACCGGCACCCTCCAACGACTGGATCTTCTGCCGGATGTTGCGCTCGTAGGTGGGGGCGTTGCCGGCGAGGTCGGCGATCTGGGTACCCACCATCAGGCCGAAGCCGGCGATCACGACGAAGAGCAGCGCCACCACCGCGGCCACCGCCGGCACCCGTGGCACCCGCCAGCGCCGCAGCCGCGACACCAGCGGCGCCAGCACGAAGCTGAGCAGCACCGCCAGCGCGATCGGCACCAGCAGGTCGCGCCCGACATAGAGCGTGACCATGATCAGGGCCAGGATCATCAGCATGGTGGTGACCGGCGGCGACTCCGGCGCCGCGGACGGGACCGGAATCGGCCGCGCCTGGAGTTTCGACGCGGTGTCCTGTGGCATCCGGGCAATCCCTGTGGTGTCGGCCTCGTGGTGCTGGCGGGCCTGTGATGAACGTCGGCCGTCCGATCGGGTTCCGCCGCACGCGGCGTTGACAGGCGCATCGTTCGTGTCCAACACTGTCCGCGTTCCAAGGGGAGCCCCGGCCGGGGGCTGAGACACCGTCGCGATGCGCGGAAACCCTTTGAACCTGATCCGGGTCGTACCGGCGTAGGGACAGGAACAGGCGCAGCACCGGCACCCGTGGGTCGCCGGTGGGCCGCTCATCCAATCACCGCGCGAATCGCCCGGATCTCCTCGACCGACGAACGATGGAGATCCAAGCACCATGCCCGACAGCCTTCCCGTGCAGCCTTTCCCCGTCGAGCCATTCGGCGTCACCACCGGGCCGCTGCCGTCCTCCCGCAAGATCCATGTGCCCGGCCGCATCCATCCGGAGCTGCGCGTCGCGATGCGCGAGATCGACCTGACGCCATCAGCCAACGAGCCGCCGGTGCGCGTCTACGACCCCTCCGGTCCCTACACCGACCCGGCCGCCGCCACCGACATCCGCCGCGGCCTGGCCGCGCTGCGCCGGCCCTGGATCGAGGGGCGCGGCGATGTGGAGCCGTGCGACGGCCGCAGCGTCCGGCCGGAGGACAACGGCCTGAAGGCGGGGGAGGAGAGCCCGGTCCCCGTCTTCGACCGCGCCGGCCGGCAGCCGCTGCGGGGCCGGGCCGGGCTGGCGGTCACCCAGCTCGCCTACGCCCGCGCCGGCATCGTCACGCCGGAGATGGAGTACATCGCCATCCGCGAGAATCTGGGCCGGGAGGCCCTGCGCGAGGCCGGTGCGTTGGACGGCGAGAGCTTCGGCGCCGCCATCCCCGCCCATGTGACGCCGGAGTTCGTGCGCGACGAGGTGGCGCGCGGCCGGGCCATCATCCCCGCCAACATCAACCACCCGGAGTCGGAGCCGATGATCATCGGCCGGAACTTCCTGGTGAAGGTGAACGCCAACATCGGCAACTCCGCCGTCTCCTCCTCGGTGGCGGAGGAGGTGGACAAGCTGGTGTGGTCGATCCGCTGGGGTGCGGACACGGTGATGGATCTGTCCACCGGCCGCAACATCCACACCATCCGCGAATGGATCATCCGCAATTCCCCCGTGCCGATCGGCACCGTGCCCATCTATCAGGCGCTGGAGAAGGTGGGCGGCAAGGCCGAGGAGCTGACCTGGGACATCTTCCGCGACACGCTGATCGAGCAGTGCGAGCAGGGGGTGGATTACTTCACCATCCACGCCGGGGTGCGGCTGGGGCACATCCCTCTGTCGGCGCGCCGGGTGACGGGCATCGTCTCGCGCGGCGGCTCGATCATGGCGAAATGGTGCCTGTCCCACCACAAGGAGAGCTTCCTTTATACCAACTTCGAGGAGATCTGCGCGATCATGCGCTCCTACGACGTCTCCTTCTCGCTGGGGGACGGGCTGCGGCCGGGCAGCATCGCCGACGCCAACGACGCCGCCCAGTTCGCCGAGCTGGAGACGCTGGGCGAATTGACGCAGATCGCCTGGAAGCACGACGTGCAGGTGATGATCGAGGGGCCGGGCCATGTCCCCATGCACAAGATCAAGGAGAACATGGACAAGCAGCTCGCGCTGTGCGGGGAAGCGCCCTTCTACACGCTCGGGCCGCTGACCACCGACATCGCTCCCGGCTACGACCACATCACCAGCGGAATCGGGGCTGCGATGATCGGCTGGTTCGGCACGGCGATGCTCTGCTACGTCACGCCCAAGGAGCATCTGGGCCTGCCCGACCGCGACGACGTGAAGACCGGCGTCATCACCTACAAGATCGCCGCCCACGCCGCGGACCTCGCCAAGGGGCATCCCACGGCGCGGGCGCGCGATGACGCCCTGTCGCGGGCGCGATTCGAGTTCCGCTGGCGCGACCAGTTCAACCTCTCGCTCGATCCCGACACCGCCGAGCGCTTCCACGACCAGACCCTGCCGGCCGACGGGGCGAAGCTGGCCCATTTCTGCTCGATGTGCGGGCCGAAATTCTGCTCGATGAAGATTTCGCAGGAGGTGCGCGACATGGCCGGCCGTGAGGAGCAGGAGCGGGGCATGGCCGCGATGTCCGAGTCCTTCCGCGAACAGGGTGGGGAGGTGTATCTGCCCGCCAGCTGAGCGGTTTCAACGAACCTGCTGCTTGAGTGATGGAGGGGGGAATCGCCGCCCCCCTCGTGTCCAACTCCCGGTCCGCTCCGGACGACCATGGAAACGTCTCGCACCGCGGCCGTTCACAAGTCCCGGGTCGGCTCGACAGCGGATGTCGCACCGACCCGCGGAGGGCCGCGCTGCCGCGCTTCACCCCGTCCATGGTCTCCGCCGGGCCAATTGATGTGGTGACGGTCTTAGAAGTCACTGAGCAGGGGCTGGTATTCGACCGATCCGGTCTTGATGCTTGTGCCACCGACCAGGCAGCGGCAGAACGAGCAGTGGAAATTCACCAGCGTGCTCATTTCACGACGAGCGGCCGCGATGGCGTCACTCAAATTTTGATTCGTATTGAACCAGCGATTCCGGATCGTCAAGATGTTCATGGAGTTGGTTTGTTGCATTGACAACTTCCAAGATTTTTCGTCCATTATACCTTTCAGAGAGAGAATTTGTGACGTGTACGCGTCATCTCTCTGAATGGCGTCATGGATGGTTTCATAAGTTTCACCGCTTTTGCTGTGGCGGCCTTGATATTTTGATAGAATATAATTCCTGCATTTTTGATTGTCGGAGATGGTTTCTACCGGCTTTCCTTTTTTGTACATCAACGCCATGCCGGGATCGGCCAGAGCGAAGTCGTGGTCGACGTAGAAGTAAAGGGTGCACCCTTTCACGGTAAAATCACTGGTTGTCTTTTTGTAACCGCCATGCGCGGAAATCAGGCAATCCGTTTTGTTCGTCTCCGACTTGAACAGGTAAAAATGGCTGCCAAGCGCGGTAGCTCCCTTCGGTCGCTGTGCCATATCCTTTCCCTCCCTCGACGAAATAGATCATACAGCTATACGCACGCCATGGCCGATGCCTGTCGCCGACGGCACATCCCGTCATTGCAATCGGTCCACCTGCTCGATCCGGTAGTTCCCGAATCCGCCGCTCAGCACCTGGGCGTAGATCCGCCAGCCGTTGTTTCCGCGCGCGCCGATGATCGAGCAGGACCCGTAGCCGCCATCGAAGTGCCGGTAATCGTCACGCATGAAGCGGTTCTGGTACATGCCGAGGCTCTGCAGCATCTGCGCGTTGTTCGTCAGCCCGTCGTCGCCCTGGATGTTGTGGTGCGCCACGCGGATGGTGCCGTTCGGTCCGATTGTCCAGCCGAAGGAACAGCCGTCCATCATGGCGTTGAAGAAGAGCTGCGCGTCCGCTCCGATCACCAGCGAATAGCCCGAATCCGCGCGCCAGGGCAGGAAATAGGCCAACAGCTCACCACCGCCGTCCGGCGTGACGTGGTAG
Source organism: Azospirillum oleiclasticum (assembly GCF_013423485.1). GTDB lineage: Bacteria > Pseudomonadota > Alphaproteobacteria > Azospirillales > Azospirillaceae > Azospirillum > Azospirillum oleiclasticum. The sequence continues at coordinate 366,569 of NZ_JABFFR010000003.1, read as the reverse complement.
AAATCGCCGTCGGTCGCCCAACCGTTCTGGCCGTTGCGGTATTCGACGTTGAAGCTGTCGCGGTGGGTCGAGCGGAACCGCATCGGCCGGTGCACACTCGGCAGGGTCGGGCCGATCATCAGGGAACCGGCGGTGGATTGTTGCCAGCCATTCGGGGAGATGCCGTTCGCCAGATCGAATTGGATCACGGTGCTGGCAAGAAAGCCCGCCGGGTCGTTCACGAGGGCTGTCCTGAGCTGTTGCGCGGTAAGACCAGGCACGCGCCTCTCCTCTCGCTGCGGGCTGTGAAGACGACCTGTCGGATGGCAGCCTGGTTGTCCATCGCGAAGGGTGGCAACCCTGAAAAGCATAGCCGGGCAATCCTCTCGCGCAAGGGTCCGTTGCCGCTCCGGTCCCGATTCACGCCGGCGATCCGGCCGTGGTCGTTGTGCGCCCGCGACGCCTTCCCCTTGAAGGGTGGGTAGGGGTGTGCCACGTTACTTTCACACCGGGCGGTGTTCTTGCGCTCATTGCGAGGCGGGACGCCATCGTCAGGCCCATCCCGGGCTGGCGGTTTCCCCTTGAAGAGGCACAGAAGCGATGTTCGAGATTCCCCGTGGTGTCCTCTATCCGGTCCTGCCCCTGCGGGACATCGTCGTGTTCCCGCACATGATCGTTCCGCTGTTCGTCGGGCGCGAGAAGTCGGTTCGCGCGCTCGAGGATGTGATGAAGGATGACAAGCAGATCCTGCTCGTCACCCAGAAGAACGCCGCGCAGGACGATCCGAACCCGGCCGACATCTACAGCGTCGGCACCGTGGGGACCGTGCTTCAGTTGCTGAAGCTGCCGGACGGCACGGTGAAGGTGCTGGTCGAAGGCGGACAGCGGGCGTCCATCGTGAAGTTCGCGGAGAACGACGACTTCTTCCAGGCCTACGCCGATCCCATCGAGGAGAAGGCGGGCGAGAACCAGGAGCTGGAGGCGCTCAGCCGCGCCGTGGTCTCGCAGTTCGAACAGTACATCAAGCTGAACAAGAAGATCCCGCCCGAGGTGCTGGTCTCGATCAACCAGATCGAAGAGGCCGGCAAGCTGGCCGACACCGTCGCCTCGCACCTGGCGCTGAAGATTCCCGAGAAGCAGCAGCTTCTGGAATGCGCGACCGTGTCGGAGCGGCTGGAGCGGGTCTACGCCTTCATGGAGGGCGAGATCGGCGTGCTGCAGGTGGAGAAGCGCATCCGCAACCGCGTCAAGCGGCAGATGGAGAAGACCCAGCGCGAGTACTACCTGAACGAACAGCTCAAGGCCATCCAGAAGGAGCTGGGCGAGACCGAGGACGGTCGCGACGAGGCCGCCGAGATCGAGGAGAAGATCAACAAGACCCGCCTCAGCAAGGAAGCACGCGAGAAGGCCCTGGCCGAGCTGAAGAAGCTCAAGACCATGAGCCCGATGTCCGCCGAGGCGACGGTCGTGCGCAACTACCTCGACTGGATCCTGTCGATTCCGTGGAAGAAGCGCACCAAGGTCAAGAAGGACATCAAGCTCGCGCACAAGATCCTCGACGCCGACCATTACGGCCTCGACAAGGTCAAGGAACGCATCCTGGAATACCTCGCGGTGCAGAACCGCATGAACAAGGTGAAGGGTCCGATCCTGTGCCTCGTCGGGCCTCCCGGCGTCGGCAAGACCTCGCTCGGCAAGTCGATCGCCAAGTCCACCGGCCGCAATTTCGTGCGCATGTCGCTCGGCGGCGTGCGTGACGAGGCGGAGGTGCGCGGCCACCGCCGCACCTACATCGGCTCGATGCCCGGCAAGGTCATCCAGGGCATGAAGAAGGCGAAGTCGTCGAACCCGCTGTTCCTCCTGGACGAGGTGGACAAGCTCGGCGCCGATTGGCGCGGCGACCCGTCCTCGGCGCTGCTGGAGGTGCTGGATCCCGAGCAGAACGGCACCTTCAACGACCATTACCTGGAGGTCGATTACGACCTGTCCGACGTGATGTTCGTCTGCACGGCCAACACGCTGCGCATGCCGCAGCCGTTGCTGGACCGCATGGAGATCATCCGCGTCGCCGGCTACACCGAGGACGAGAAGGTCGAGATCTCCAAGCGTCACCTGATCGAGAAGCAGGTGAAGGCGAACGGCCTGAAGAAGGGCGAGTTCAACATCTCCGACGACGCGCTGCGCGACCTCATCCGCTATTACACGCGGGAGGCCGGCGTGCGCTCGCTGGAGCGCGAGATCGCCAACCTCTGCCGCAAGGTCGTCAAGGAGATCCTGATGAAGGGCTCCGAGAAGGTCCAGATCACGCGGCGCAACCTCGACAAATACGCCGGCATCCGCCGCTTCCACTTCGGCGAGGCGGAGCTGGAGGACCTCGTCGGCGTCACCACCGGCCTCGCCTGGACCGAGGTGGGCGGCGAGATCCTGTCGATCGAGGCGGTGGCGCTGCCCGGCAAGGGCCGCATCACCACCACCGGCAAGCTCGGCGACGTCATGAAGGAATCGGTACAGGCCGCGGAAAGCTATGTGAAATCCCGCGCCGTCGCCTTCGGCATCAAGCCGACCATGTTCGAAAAGCGCGACATCCACGTGCACGTTCCGGAGGGTGCCACCCCGAAGGACGGTCCGTCGGCCGGCGTGGCGATGATCACCTCGATCGTCTCCGTGCTGACCACCATCCCCGTCCGCAAGGACGTGGCGATGACCGGTGAGATCACGCTGCGCGGTCGCGTGCTGCCGATCGGCGGGTTGAAGGAGAAGCTGCTGGCAGCGCTGCGCGGTGGCCTGAAGACGGTGCTGATCCCCAAGGACAACGAAAAGGATCTGGCCGACATTCCGGACAATGTGAAGCGGAACCTGACCATCATCCCGGTGAATTCCGTGGACGACGTGCTGCGCAACGCGCTGACCAAGCCGCTCGAGCCGATCGAGTGGACCGAGCCGGAGGAACGTGTCGAAACCCCGTCCAAGGCCCGCGACGGCGAGGCCGCGGGAGAGGTGTTGCGGCACTGACGTAACCCGCGGAAATCAGCCGTTTTTCCAGGAAATGCCGCCCGTCCTTCATTGACGGGCGGCATTTCCTGCGCTTACACTCGGCGCTCGCGAAGTCGGGGGACGACTTTGATCTTTGGTTTTTAAACGATTTGGGGAAGGGGGATTGTAATGAACAAAAATGATCTTGTGGCGCTTGTCGCCGACGCCGCCGGTTTGTCCAAGACCGACGCGACGAAGGCGGTGGATGCGGTGTTCGACGGCATCTCCGACTCCCTGAAGAAGGGCGACGAGGTGCGGCTGGTGGGTTTCGGGACCTTTGCGGTCGCCGAGCGCGCCGCCAGCGAGGGGCGCAACCCGCGCACCGGTGAAAAGATCACCATCCCGGCGTCCAAGCAGCCCAAGTTCAAGCCCGGCAAGAACCTCAAGGACGCGCTCAACTGAGCACGGCGTTACCCGCGCTCCGGCCGGCCCGTGCCGGCCGGCCGGCGCACCGGGCGACGGCCCCGGCGACCTTTGCGGGCGATTAGCTCAGGGGTAGAGCGCCTGTCTTACACGCAGGATGTCGGGGGTTCGAAACCCTCATCGCCCACCATCCCGCCGCGGCGCCGCCGATCGTGCCGCAAGTGGCCCCGCGCTCCATCGCGACTCTGCGGCACTACGAAGCGCCGGGCGGCAGCACGCGAACGTGTTATGCTCCCCACGGATGATCCGACGAAGCGACGGAGGACGGCGTGGGTATTGATGAGCGGCGGTTGGGCGACCGGATTTTGAACGCCCTTGAACTTGCCATCGAGCAGGAGAATCTCGAAGTCGCCGAGCTTCTGGCCCGCGCGCTCGAAGAGGCGTTGACCGGATTCGGCGGGCCCGGTGCCATCGACCGCCGTGAATTGCCGGACGCCATGCTCGCCGCCTTCGACGGGCTCGACCGGCTGCGCCGCCGCACGCTTGCCGGTTGACCGTTCTGAATAGGGTTCGCCACCGCCGGCTTTATTTCCGTTGACAGGGGCGGGGCAGGGCGGCTAGAACGCCGCCCACGACGGAACACCCCGTCCGGCGGCTCCGGCCGCCGCGGTTCGGAAACCCCGACCGTCCGGTGTTCCTCGTTGCGCGGGTGTAGCTCAGTTGGTTAGAGCGCCGGCCTGTCACGCCGGAGGCCGCGGGTTCAAGTCCCGTCACTCGCGCCATTCTCCCTTTCGTCGTTTTTTCACCCTTCGAAAATCGCCTGCGACGAATTCGCTGGTAACACCAAGTGCCCGCTAAGGCTTGGTGTGACTGGCTTTTTGGCCGCTGGAGAATGTCTCAAAGCGCTTTCCTTGGGCGAGCGATGGGCCTATAGTGCCGGCCGTCTGAAGGGCTAATCCAAGGCATTCCTGCCACGCCATGACGTGTCGGCCCAATTCGGGGGCCGTGCCGTCTAGGTGGCATGGGCTGACGGGAGGACCAAGGGGTGAGCAACCCGCTTATTTTCGAGTACCTTCCGATCCTCGTGTTCCTGCTGATCGCGATCGGCCTGGCGGCCGTGATGGTCGGCGCCTCCTACGTGGTCGGCGGCAGCAACCCGGACGCCGAGAAGGTGTCACCGTACGAATGCGGATTCGAGCCCTTCGAGGACGCCCGCACCAAGTTCGACGTGCGGTTCTACCTGGTCTCGATCCTGTTCATCATCTTCGACCTGGAAGTCGCGTTCCTGTTTCCCTGGGCGGTCGCCCTGGGTGACATCGGGCTGTTCGGCTTCTGGTCGATGATCGTGTTCCTCGGGATCCTGACGATCGGGTTCATCTACGAGTGGAAGAAAGGAGCTCTGGAATGGGAGTAGGAGCCGCGAACCCGCTGGCGCCGATTCCGCCCGGACCGGAACAGGACGCCTATTTCCGCGCGGTGAACGAGGAGATCCAGGACAAGGGTTTCATCACCGCCAAGTACGAGGATCTGCTCGCCTGGGCGCGCACCGGGTCGCTGTGGCCGATGACCTTCGGGCTGGCCTGCTGCGCGGTGGAGATGATCCACGCCTACATGAGCCGCTACGACCTCGACCGCTTCGGCGTGATCCCGCGCCCCAGCCCGCGCCAGTCCGACTGCATGATCGTGGCCGGCACGCTGACCAACAAGATGGCCCCGGCGCTGCGCAAGGTCTATGACCAGATGCCGGAGCCGCGCTGGGTGATCTCGATGGGGTCCTGCGCCAACGGCGGCGGCTACTATCACTACTCCTACGCGGTGGTGCGCGGCTGCGACCGCGTGGTTCCCGTCGATATCTACGTGCCCGGCTGCCCGCCGACCGCGGAAGCGCTGGTCTACGGCATCCTGCAGCTCCAGAAGAAGATCCGACGCGGAAACCGCATCGCGCGCTGAAGACCAAGAAGGCAGGCGAACAGGCCCATGACCGAAGAAGCGCTCAAGGAACTCGGCGACCACATCGCGTCGCGCCTCGGCGACGATGTGCTCAAGGTCGAGATCAAGCTTGGCGAGCTGATCGCCATCGTCCGCCGACCGGCGATCGTGAAGGCCCTGACCTTCCTGCGCGACGACACCAACTGTCGTTTCGAGCAGGTGATGGACATCACCGCGGTCGATTATCCCGAGCGCGAGGAGCGCTTCGAGGTCGTCTACAACCTGTTGAGCCTGAAGCACAACCAGCGAATCCGGGTGAAGGTCACCACCGACGAGGACACCCCCGTCCCGTCGGTGGTGTCCGTCTACAGCGCCGCCAACTGGTTCGAGCGCGAGACCTGGGACATGTTCGGGGTGTTCTTCTCCGACCACCCGGACCTGCGCCGCATCCTCACCGACTACGGGTTCGAGGGGCATCCCTTCCGAAAGGACTTCCCGCTGACCGGCTACGTCGAGGTCCGTTACGACGAGGAGCAGAAGCGCGTCGTCTACGAACCCGTCAAGCTGACGCAGGACTTCCGCACCTTCGACTTCCTGAGCCCGTGGGAAGGCATGACCAACGTGATGCTGCCCGGCGACGAGAAGGCGCAGGCACCGAACACCGGCAACACGACCGGGAGCAAGCCGTGAGCACGACCGCGACCGCGCCGACCGGGCACGCCGGCGGCAAGCCGACCCAGATCAAGCCCTACACCATGAATTTCGGGCCGCAGCACCCCGCCGCGCACGGCGTGTTGCGACTGGTCATGGAGCTGAACGGCGAGATCGTGGAGCGCTGCGACCCGCACATCGGCCTGCTCCACCGGGGCACCGAGAAGCTGATCGAGTACAAGACCTACCAGCAGGCGATCCCCTACTTCGACCGGCTGGACTACGTCTCGCCCATGTGCATGGAGCACGCCTTCGTGCTGGGTGTGGAGAATTTGCTGCGGATCAAGCCGCCGCCGCGCGCCCAATACATCCGCGTGCTGTTCTCCGAGATCACCCGCATCCTCAACCACATCCTGTCGATCACCACCGGCGCGCTGGACGTCGGGGCGATCACACCGGCGCTGTGGGGCTTCGAGGAGCGCGAGATCCTCATGGAGTTCTACGAGCGCGTCTCCGGTGCCCGTCTGCACGCGAATTATTTCCGCGTCGGCGGCGTCGCCTGGGACCTGCCGGCCGGGCTGACCGACGACATCTGGGAATACACCGAGAAGTTCCCGAAATTCGTCGATGATCTCGACAACCTGCTGACCGAGAACCGCATCTTCAAGCAGCGCACCGTCGACATCGGTGTCGTGAGCAAGGAGCAGGCGCTGGACTGGGGCTTCTCCGGTCCGATGCTGCGCGGATCCGGCGTCGCCTGGGACCTGCGCAAGTCGCAGCCCTACGAGGTCTACGACCGCATGGAGTTCGACGTTCCCGTCGGCCTGACCGGCGACTGCTGGGCGCGCTATCTGGTGCGCATGGAGGAAATGCGGCAGTCCAACCGCATCATCCGCCAGTGTCTCAAGGAACTGCCGGACGGGCCGGTGCGAACCCAGGACCGCAAGGTGGCGCCGCCGCCGCGCGGCGAGATGAAGCGTTCCATGGAAGCGCTCATCCATCACTTCAAGCTCTACACCGAGGGCTTCCACGTTCCCGCGGGCGAGACCTACACCGCCATCGAGGCGCCGAAGGGCGAATTCGCGGTGTTCCTGGTGTCCGACGGCAGCAACCGCGCCTACCGCTGCAAGATCCGGCCGCCCGGCTTCGCGCATCTGCAGGGGCTGGATTTCATGTCGAAGGGCCACATGCTGGCCGACGCGGTGGCCAACATCGCGTCCATGGACATCGTCTTCGGAGAGATCGACCGATGAGCGCCACCGTTGCGGCGCCGGCGGGGGAGCCGGCCGCCTTCGCGTTCTCCGACGAGAACCAGGAGCTCGCGAAGCGCATCATCGCCAAGTACCCGGCGGGCCGTCAGGCCAGCGCCGTCATGCCGCTGCTCGATCTGGCGCAGCGCCAGAACGGCGGCTGGCTGACGCAGCCGATCATGGACCACATCGCCGCCATGCTGGCGATGCCGCCGATCCGCGTGTACGAGGTCGCGACCTTCTACACGATGTACAACCACCACCCGATCGGCAAGCACCACATCCAGGTGTGCACGACCACGCCCTGCTGGCTGCGCGGATCGGACGACGTGGTGGCGGTGTGCAAGCGCAAGCTCGGCATCGATCTCGGCGAGACCACGCCGGACGGCCAGTTCACGCTGGGCGAAGTCGAGTGCTCGGGGGCCTGCGTCAACGCGCCTGTCGTGCAGATCGGCGACGACTATTACGAAGATGTCGGGCCGGAGCAGATGGAGCGGATCATCGACGCGTTCAAACGTGGCGAAACCCCGCCCGCGGGATCCCAGACCGGGCGCCAGACCTCCTGCCCGGAGGGCGGTCCCACCACGCTGAAGGCGTTCTGCACCCCGCAGGGCGCCGACGCCCAGGCCGACGATTGAGGGTGATGCGATGCTTCGCGACGAGGACCGCATTTTCACGAACCTCTACGGGTTCCAGGACTTCCGCCTGGAGGCCGCCCAACGGCGCGGCGACTGGGACGGCACCAAGGCCCTGATCGAAAAGGGCAAGGACTGGATCATCAACGAGGTGAAGGAGTCCGGCCTGCGCGGCCGTGGCGGCGCCGGCTTCTCCACCGGCATGAAGTGGTCCTTCATGCCGAAGAACGTGACCGACAAGCCGGTCTACCTCGTGGTCAACGCCGACGAGGGCGAGCCCGGCACCTGCAAGGACCGCGACATCCTGCGCCACGATCCGCACAAGCTGATCGAGGGCTGCCTGATCGCCGGTTTCGCCATCGGGGCGTCGGCCTGCTACATCTACATCCGCGGCGAGTTCTACAACGAGGGCTCGGCCGTCCAGGTCGCCATCGACGAGGCCTACGCGGCGGGGTTGCTCGGCAAGAACGCCTGCGGCACCGGCTACGACTACGACATCTACATCCACCGCGGGGCCGGCGCCTACATCTGCGGCGAGGAGACGGCGCTCATCGAGTCCATCGAGGGCAAGAAGGGGCAGCCGCGCAACAAGCCGCCCTTCCCGGCGCAGGCCGGCCTCTACTCCTGCCCGACCACGGTGAACAACGTCGAGTCGATCGCCGTGGTGCCGACCATCCTGCGCCGCGGCGCCGGCTGGTTCGGCGGGCTGGGCCGTCCGAAGAACACCGGGACCAAGCTGTTCTGCATCTCCGGCCACGTCAACCGGCCGTGCAACGTGGAAGAGGAGATGGGCATTCCGCTGAAGGAGCTGATCGAGCGCCACGCCGGCGGCGTGCGCGGCGGTTGGGACAATCTTCTGGCGATCATCCCCGGCGGCTCCTCGGTGCCGGTGCTGCCCAAGTCGATCTGCGACACTGTGCTGATGGACTTCGACAGCCTGCGTGAGGTGCGCTCGGGGCTGGGCACCGCCGCGGTGATCGTGATGGACAAGTCCACCGACATCGTGAAGGCCATCGCCCGCCTGTCGCGCTTCTACGCGCATGAATCCTGCGGCCAGTGCACGCCGTGCCGCGAGGGCACCGGCTGGCTCTCGCGCGTCATGCAGCGCATGGTCCGCGGCAACGCGCGGGTCGAGGAGATCGACATGCTGCTGGAGGTGACCAGGCAGATCGAGGGCCACACCATCTGCGCGCTGGGCGACGCCGCGGCCTGGCCGGTGCAGGGCCTGATCCGGCATTTCCGGCCGGAGATGGAGCGCCGCATCCTCGACTACCGCAACAGCGCCCACCAGATGGCCGCCGAGTAAGGAGCCGCTGATCCCATGCCGAAACTCACCATCGACGGGATCGAGATCGAAGTCGAGCCGGGCACCTCGGTGCTCCAGGCCTGCGAGCAGCTCGGCATCGAAATCCCGCGCTTCTGCTACCACGAGCGGCTCAGCGTGCCGGCCAACTGCCGGATGTGCCTCGTGGAGATGGAGCGCGCGCCCAAGCCGGTCGCCTCCTGCGCCATGCCCTGCGCCGACAACATGGTCATCAAGACCGACACGGAGCTGGTGCACAAGGCGCGCAAGGGCGTCATGGAGTTCCTGCTGATCAACCACCCGCTGGACTGTCCCATCTGCGACCAGGGCGGCGAGTGCGACCTGCAGGACCAGGCGATGTCCTATGGTTTCGACCGCGGCCGCTACGGCGAGAACAAGCGCGCGGTCACCGAGAAGTACATGGGGCCGCTGATCAAGACCTTCATGACCCGCTGCATCCACTGTACCCGCTGCATCCGCTTCGGCAACGAGATCGCCGGGGTGCCGATGCTGGGCGCGGTCAGCCGCGGCGAGCACATGGAGATCACCACCTTCGTCGAGCAGGCGATCGCGTCGGAGCTGTCGGGCAACCTCGTGGACGTCTGCCCGGTCGGCGCCCTGACCTCCAAGCCCTACGCCTACACCGCGCGCCCGTGGGAGCTGCGCAAGACCGAGACCATCGACGTGATGGACGCGGTCGGCTCCAACATCCGCGTGGACACGCGCGGGCCCGAGGTGATGCGCGTGCTGCCGCGCCTCAACGAGGACGTGAACGAGGAGTGGATCGGCGACAAGACCCGCTACCACCACGACGGCTTGAAGCGCCAGCGGCTCGACCGCCCCTACCTCCGCGTCAACGGCAAGCTCCAGCCGGCGAGCTGGGCCGACGCCTTCGCCGCCATCGCCGCGCGGGTCAAGGGTCTGCCCGGTGAACGCATCGCCGCCATCGCCGGCGATCTGGTCGATGTGGAGTCGATGCTGGCGCTGAAGGACCTGATGACCGCGCTGGGCTCGGCCAACATCGACTGCCGTCAGGACGGCGCGATGTTCGACACCTCCAGCCGCGCCGGCTACCTGTTCAACAGCACCATCGCCGGCATCGAGCAGGCCGACGCGATCCTGCTGATCGGCACCAACCCGCGCTGGGAAGCCCCCATCGTCAACGCCCGCATCCGCAAGCGCTACCTGATGGGCGGGCTGAAGGTGGCTGTCATCGGCGAGCAGCGCGACCTCACCTACCCGACCACCTATCTGGGGGCGGGCACCGACACGCTGAGCCAGCTCATCGACGGCAACCACTCCTTCGCCGAGGTTCTGCGCGGCGCCAAGAAGCCGATGCTGATCCTGGGCGCCGGCGCGCTGGCGCGGCCCGACGGGCTGGCGATCCAGGCGGCGGCGCGCGCTCTGGCCGAGAGCTTCGGGATGGTGCGGGACGGCTGGAACGGCTTCAACGTGCTGCACCGGGCCGCGGCGCGGGTCGGCGGGCTCGACATCGGTTTCGTGCCGGGCGCGGGCGGCCGTTCGGTCGCCGGCATCCTCGACGGTGCGGCCAGTGGCGCGGTCGAGGTGGTGTATCTGCTGGGCGCCGACGAGCTGGACACGGACCGGCTTGGCAACGCCTTCGTGATCTACCAGGGCCACCATGGCGACCGCGGTGCGCACCGCGCCGACGTGATCCTGCCGGGTGCCGCCTACACCGAGAAGAACGCGACCTACGTCAACACCGAGGGCCGGCCGCAGATCGCCCGCCTCGCGACCTTCCCGCTGGGCGAGGCGCGCGAGGACTGGAAGATCCTGCGCGCCCTGTCGGAGCGGCTGGGCCACACGCTGCCCTACGACAGCGTCAGCCAGCTCCGCGCCCGCATGGTCGCGGTGAACCCGGTGTTCGGCAAGCTGGGCACGGTGACGCCGGCCGCCTGGGGCGGGTTCGGCACGGCCGGTGCGCTGGACGGTGCCGCCTTCGCGACCCCGATCACGAACTACTACATGACCGATCCGATCAGCCGGGCGTCCGAGACCATGGCCCGCTGCACGGAGACGTTCGTGCGCGGCGCCTCCGCGGCCGCTGAAGAGAGGACCGGCACCCATGGCTGATTTCTGGAGCGGCTTCCTGCTGCCGCTGATCATCATCGTCCTCCAGATCCTGGCGATCGTGGTGCCGCTGCTCGTCGGCGTGGCCTATCTGACCTATGCCGAGCGCAAGGTCATGGGCGCCATGCAGCTCCGCCAGGGGCCGATGCTGGTCGGCCCCTTCGGCCTGCTGCAGCCGATGGCGGACGGTCTGAAGCTGCTGGCGAAGGAGCACATCCTTCCGTCGGGCGCCAACCGCGTGGTCTTCTACGTGGCGCCGATGCTCACCTTCTTCCTGGCGCTGGTCGCCTGGGCGGTGATCCCCTTCGCGGAAGGCGTGGTGCTGGCCAACATCAACGTCGGCATCCTCTACCTGTTCGCCATCTCCTCGCTGGGCGTCTACGGCATCATCATGGCGGGATGGGCGTCGAACTCGCGCTACGCCTTCCTCGGCGGGCTGCGGTCGGCGGCGCAGATGGTCAGCTACGAGGTGTCCATCGGCCTCGTGATCATCACGGTGCTGCTGTGCGTCGGCTCGCTGAACATCAGCGATATCGTGCGGGCGCAGACCACGGTGTGGTTCGCGGTGCCGCTGCTGCCGATGTTCGTCATCTTCTTCATCTCGGCCTTGGCCGAGACGAACCGCGCGCCCTTCGACCTGCCGGAAGGCGAGTCGGAGCTGGTCGCCGGCTTCATGGTGGAGTACGGCTCGTTCCCCTACGCGCTGTTCTTCCTCGGCGAATACGCCAACATGATCCTGATGAGCGCGATGACCAGCATCCTGTTCCTGGGCGGCTGGCTGCCGCCGCTGAACATGGTGCCCTTCACCTGGATCCCCGGGCCGATCTGGTTCGCGCTGAAGATCGTGTTCTGCCTGTTCGTCTTCATCTGGGTCCGCGCCACCATGCCGCGCTTCCGCTACGACCAGCTGATGCGGTTGGGCTGGAAGGTGTTCCTGCCCTTCTCGCTGCTGTGGGTCGTGCTGACCGCCGGCGTCCTGGTGACCTTCGGCTGGCTGCCGAAGTGACGTGAACGAATGCGGGGGCGGGTCCGCCCGTCCCTGGTGCGAAGGAGACTGAGGCCATGGCGTTCCTCGACCGTGCGGCGCGCAGCCTGTTCCTGACCGAGCTGGTCACGGGGCTGGGGCTGACCCTGCGCTACATGTTCAAGCCGAAGGTGACGCTGAACTACCCCTTCGAGAAGGGGCCGATCAGCGCCCGCTTCCGCGGCGAGCATGCGTTGCGCCGTTACCCGAACGGGGAAGAGCGCTGCATCGCGTGCAAGCTGTGCGAGGCGGTCTGTCCCGCGCTGGCCATCACCATCGAGGCCGAGCCGCGCGACGACTACAGCCGGCGCACCACGCGCTACGACATCGACATGACGAAATGCATCTATTGCGGCCTGTGCCAGGAGGCCTGCCCGGTGGATGCGATCGTCGAGGGGCCGAACTTCGAGTTCTCCACGGAGACCCGCGAGGAGCTCTTCTACAACAAGCAGAAGCTGCTGGCGAACGGCGACCGCTGGGAAGCCCAGCTCGCCGCGAACCTTGCGGCCGAAGCACCCTACCGCTAATAGTCGCAGCCGCAGTGGGGTCTGGGGCGGGGCGTTCCGAGCCGCGCCGTCCCGATCGGGACCCCTGGACAAGAAGCCCGGAACGGACGGATCACACCGACCCTCGACTCCGGAGGCGGGGAACTCCATGATTGTGCAAACCATAGCCTTTTACGTCTTCTCCGCCATCCTCGTGGCCTCCGGCGTGATGGTCATCTCGGCGCGGAACCCGGTCCACTCGGTGCTCTTCCTCATCCTCGCCTTCTTCCAGGCCGCCGGCCTGGCGGTGCTGATGGGGGCGGAGTTCCTGGCGATGATCCTGGTCATCGTCTATGTGGGCGCCGTGGCCGTGCTGTTCCTCTTCGTCGTGATGATGCTCGACATCAACTTCAAGGAGCTGCGCAGCGGCTTCCTGCAGTATCTGCCCTTCGGCGCGCTGATCGGGCTGATCCTGCTGGTGGAGTTGGCCGTCGTGCTCGGCGCCTGGGTGACCGCACCGGCCGCCCCGCAGGCCGCCGGCGCGCCGATGCCGCCGCTGGACCAGGCGACCAACACCGAGGCGCTGGGGCAGCTGCTCTACACCCACTACGTCTACCTCTTCCAGGCCAGCGGCATCGTGCTGTTGATCGCGATGATCGGCGCCATCGTGCTGACCCTGCGGTCGCGCGAGGGCGTGCGGAAGCAGAATGTCGGCGCGCAGCTCGCCCGCCGCCGCGAGGAGGTGGTCGTCATCCGCAAGGTCCCGACCGGGGGGGGCGTCTGATCATGGCTATCGGGCTTGGGCATTACCTGACCGTCGCGGCGATCCTGTTCACGCTGGGAATCTTCGGCATCTTCCTGAACCGCAAGAACGTCATCATCATCCTGATGTCGGTGGAGATGATGCTGCTGGCGGTGAACCTCAACCTCATCGCCTTCTCGGTGCACCTGAACGACCTCGTCGGTCAGATCTTCGCCATGATCATCCTGACCGTGGCGGCGGCCGAGGCGGCGATCGGACTCGCGATCCTCGTGGTCTACTTCCGCAACCGCGGCTCGATCCGAGTCGAAGACATCAACATGATGAAGGGCTGAGGCCGCCGCCATGGAAGTGCTCGTCGTATTCCTTCCGCTCCTGGCGTTCCTGGTCGCGGGGTCCATCGCCCTCTTCGCCGGATCGCCGGACGCCCACCACGGCCATGGTCACGACCACGGTCACGATTCACACGGCGGCCACGGCCATCACGGGCCGGACTGGCGCGACCGGGCGGCGCAGTTCGTCACCTGCGGCGCGCTGCTGGTCTGCGCTGTACTGTCCTGGATCCTGTTCTTCCAGGTCACCGGCCACGGCGGCCCCCGCACCGTGCAGCTGTTCACCTGGATGGACAGCGGCGCGCTGGAGGTGTCCTGGGCGTTGCGCGTCGATCAGCTCACCGCCGTCATGCTGGTGGTGGTGAACACCGTGTCGGCGATGGTGCACGTCTATTCGGTCGGCTACATGAGCCATGACCCGAACAAGCCGCGCTTCATGGCCTACCTGTCGCTGTTCACCTTCTGCATGCTGATGCTGGTGACGGCCGACAATCTCGTGCAGCTCTTCTTCGGCTGGGAGGGCGTGGGTCTCGCCTCCTACCTGCTGATCAATTTCTGGTACGACAAGCCGAGCGCCAACAACGCGGCGATGAAGGCCTTCATCGTCAACCGCGTCGGCGACTTCGGCTTCGTGCTCGGCATCTTCGCCCTCTTCGTGCTGGTCGGCTCGGTGGAGTTCGACACGATCTTCGCCAAGGCTCCGGAGTTGGTGGGCCAGAAGATCACCTTCCTGTCCTGGCAGTTCGACGCGCTGACCTGCGCCTGCCTGCTGCTCTTCATCGGCGCCATGGGCAAGTCGGCGCAGCTCGGCCTGCACACCTGGCTGCCGGACGCGATGGAAGGCCCGACCCCGGTGTCGGCGCTGATCCATGCGGCGACCATGGTGACGGCGGGCGTGTTCATGATCTGCCGCCTGTCGCCGGTGTTCGAATACGCCCCGGACGCGCTGGCGGTGGTCACCATCGTCGGCGGTCTGACGGCGATCGTCGCGGCTACGATCGGCTTCACGCAGTTCGACATCAAGCGGGTGATCGCCTACTCGACCATGAGCCAGCTCGGCTATATGTTCTTCGCGGCCGGGGTGTCGGCCTACGGCGCCGCCATGTTCCACCTGTTCACGCACGCCTTCTTCAAGGCGCTGCTGTTCCTCGGCGCCGGGTCGGTGATCCACGCCATGTCGGACGAGCAGGACATGCGGAACATGGGCGGCATCTGGCGCCTGATCCCGGTGACCTACGCGCTGATGTGGATCGGCAGCCTGGCGCTGGCCGGCATCCCGGTCTTCGCCGGCTTCTACTCGAAGGACATCGTGCTGGAGGCTGCCTTCGCCGACCACAGCGCGCACGGCACCTTCGTCTTCTGGCTGGGCATCGCCGCGGCCTTCCTGACCGCCTTCTACTCCTGGCGCCTGCTGTTCATGGCCTTCCACGGCAAGCCGCGGGCCAATGAGCGGGTGATGGCGCATGTCCACGAATCCCCGCTGATCATGACGGTGCCGCTGGCGGTGCTGGCGGTCGGCGCGGTGTTCGCCGGCATGCTGTTCAACCATTCCTTCGTCGGCGAGGGTCGGGAGCATTTCTGGGGCGCCGCCATCAAGGTCCTGCACGAGAACGACACGCTGGAAGCCGCCCACCATGTGCCGGGCTGGGTGCCCATGCTGCCGCTGATCGTCGGTCTGGTCGGCATCGCGCTCGCCTATGTGCTGTACATCATGATGCCCGGGTTGCCGGGGCGGATCGCCAACGCGGCGAAGGGCGCACACCAGTTCCTGTACAACAAGTGGTACTTCGACGAGCTGTACGACACGCTGTTCGTGAAGCCCGCACGCTGGCTCGGCTACGGGCTGTGGAAGGCGGGCGACGGTGCGGTGATCGACGGGGTCGGTCCGGACGGCATCGCGGCGGCCACGCAGGATGTGGCGGCTCGGGCCAGCCGGCTGCAGTCGGGGTATGTCTACCATTATGCGTTCGCCATGGTGATCGGGGTCGTGGCGCTGGTCGTCTGGCTCTCGATGTTCGGCTGAGCGGAACGGGGGAACAACAACAATGGCGAACTGGCCGCTTCTGACGTTCACGACCTTCCTTCCGCTGGTCGGTGCCGTCGCGATCTTCTTCGTGCGCGGAACGCAGGAGGATGTGGCCCGCAACGCGCGCTACGTCGCCCTGTGGACGACGATCATCACCTTCGTCCTGTCGCTCTTCATCTGGATCAACTTCGATCCGGCCAACCCTGCCTACCAGATGGTGGAGAGGCGGGAGTGGATCCCTGACTTCAACATCACGTACCACATGGGGGTCGACGGCATCTCGGTGCTGTTCGTCATCCTCTCCACCTTCCTCATGCCGCTGTGCATCCTGGCGAGCTGGGAGTCGGTGCAGACCCGCGTCAAGGAGTACATGATCGCCTTCCTGGTCCTCGAGACCTTGATGATCGGCATGTTCTGCTCGCTCGACTTCGTCCTCTTCTACATGTTCTTCGAAGGCGTGCTGATCCCGATGTTCCTGATCATCGGGGTGTGGGGCGGACCGCGGCGGGTTTACGCGGCGTTCAAGTTCTTCCTGTACACGCTGCTCGGCTCGGTGCTGATGCTGATCGCCATCCTGGTCATGTATTTCCAGGCCGGCACCACCGACATCCCGACGATCACCGCCACCGCCTTCCCGCGCAACATGCAGATCTGGCTGTGGCTGGCCTTCTTCGCGTCCTTCGCCGTGAAGGTGCCGATGTGGCCGGTGCATACCTGGCTGCCCGACGCCCACGTCGAGGCGCCGACGGCCGGCTCGGTCATCCTGGCCGGCGTGCTGCTGAAGATGGGCGGTTACGGCTTCCTGCGCTTCAACATCCCGATGCTTCCCGAGGCGACGGAGTTCTTCACCCCGCTGGTCTACACGCTCAGCGTCATCGCGGTGATCTACACCTCGCTGGTGGCGCTGGCGCAGGAGGACATGAAGAAGCTGATCGCCTATTCGTCGGTGGCGCATATGGGCTTCGTCACCATCGGCATGTTCGCGCTGAACGAGCAGGGCATCCAGGGCTCGATCTTCCAGATGCTGTCGCACGGCATCGTGTCGGGTGCGCTCTTCCTGTGCGTCGGCGTCGTCTACGACCGGCTGCACACCCGCGAGATCGCGCGTTACGGCGGCCTCGTCCACCGCATGCCGAAATACGCCGTGGTCTTCCTGTTCATGACGATGGCGTCGGTGGGTCTGCCGGGCACCTCGGGCTTCGTGGGTGAATTCCTGGTGCTGCTGGGTGCCTTCCGCGACAACACCTGGGTGGCGATGCTGGCCGCCACCGGCATGATCCTGGGTGCCGCCTACGCGCTGTGGCTGTACCGCCGCATCGTGTACGGCAAGCTGACCAAGGAGGATGTGAAGCATCACATGTTCGAGATGAACGGCCGCGAGATCGCGGTGTTCGTCCCGCTCATCATCGTGGTGCTGTGGATGGGCATCTACCCGACCAGCTTCCTCAAGGTCACGGAAGCCTCGACCGCCCAGCTCATCCAGACCTACCAGTCCAAGCTGGCCGCCGCGGCCAGTTCCGTCTCCGTCGCCGCGCGCTGAGGTGCGATCATGATGGCTCCCTTTCCCGACCTCTGGCCGGCGCTGCCGGAACTGTTCCTCGCCTGCGCCGGCATGGCGCTGCTGATGATCGGCGTGTTCCGCGGCGAGAACTCCACCAAGGCCGTCGCCTACATGACGGTGCTGGCGATGCTGTTCGCCGCGGTCCTGTCGATGGGCTACGGCACCGGGCGCGTGGTCACCTTCAACGGGCTGTTCGTGATGGATGCCTTCGGCGTCTTCATGAAGGTGCTGGTGCTGGTGGCGGCGGCGCTGTCGGTCATCTTGTCGATCGGCTACATCCAGCGCGAGAAGATGGACCGGTTCGAGTTCCCGGTCCTCATGCTCTTCGCGACGCTGGGCATGCTGATGATGATCTCGGCCAACGACCTCATCTCGCTCTATGTCGGTCTGGAGACGCAGAGCCTGGCGCTCTACGTGATCGCCGCCTTCCGCCGTGACAGCGCGCGCTCGTCGGAGGCAGGGCTGAAGTATTTCGTGCTCGGCGCCCTGTCGTCCTGCCTGCTGCTCTACGGCGCGTCGCTGGTCTACGGCTTCGCCGGCACCACGGCGTTCGACAAGATCGCGGCGCTGTTCGCCGGCGGCACGCACCCGTCGGCGGGCGTGATCATCGGGCTCGTCTTCGTGGCGGCCGGTTTGGCCTTCAAGATCTCGGCCGTGCCGTTCCACATGTGGACGCCGGACGTCTACGAGGGTGCCCCGACCCCGGTGACCGCCTTCTTCGCGGTGGCGCCGAAGATCGCCGCGATCGCGCTGTTCACCCGCCTGCTGATCGAGCCGTTCGGCGACCTCGTCGGGCAGTGGCAGCAGATCATCATTGTGACGTCGATCCTGTCGATGGCGTTGGGGTCGTTCGCCGCGATCACCCAGAACAACATCAAGCGCCTGATGGCCTACAGCTCGATCGGCCACATCGGGTACGCGCTGGTCGGGCTGGCCGCCGGCACGCAGGAAGGCGTGCGCGGCGTGCTGATCTACATGGCGATCTACCTGTTCATGAACGTCGGCACCTTCGCGGTGATCCTGTGCATGAAGCAGAACGGCCGCATGGTCGAGGACATCAAGGACCTCGCCGGCCTGTCGCGCACCAACCCGATGTTGGCCGCCGCCATGGCGATCTTCATGTTCTCCATGGCCGGCATCCCGCCGATGGCGGGCTTCTTCAGCAAGCTCTACGTCTTCCTGGCGGCGGTCGAGGCGCATCTCTACACGCTGGCCGTCATCGGCGTGCTGACCAGCGTGGTGGGCGCCTACTACTACCTGCGCATCATCAAGATCATGTATTTCGATGAGCCGGTGGAGACGATGGACAAGGTGAACGACGACGGGATGACCGGCATCCTCGTCGCCACCAGCCTGGTGACGTTGCTGTTCTTCGTGGCTCCGGCCCCGATCCTGAACAGCGCAGCGGCCGCGGCGGCCGCGCTGTTCGCCGGATGACGGACGGAACCCTGTCGGAGGCGGACGGGCTCCGCCTGCCTCCGGGGTTCCGTGTCGTCGGGTTCCAAAGGGTCGGCAGCACCAACGACGAGGCCAAGCAGCTCGCCCGCCAGGGCGCTGCGGAGGGAACGGTCGTGTGGGCGCTGCGGCAGGAATCCGGGCGCGGCCGGCGTGGCCGGGCCTGGTCCTCGCCCGAAGGCAATCTCTACAGCTCCACCATACTGCGCCCGCGCCGGTCACCGGCCGAGACGGCGCAGCTGTCGTTCGTAGCGGCGCTCGCGGTCGCCGACATGGCGGAGCGGCTGCTGCCGGCGGGCAGCGGAGTCGGCTGCAAATGGCCGAACGATGTGCTGGTGCGCGGGCGCAAGCTGTCCGGCATCCTGCTCGAGTCCGAGCCGGGGGCAGACGGCGCGGTGGATTGGCTGGTGCTCGGCGTTGGCATCAACGTGCGGCACCATCCGGACCTTGCCGAGTATGCCGCCACGTCGCTGGCGAGCGAGGGGGCGGAGGACGTGCCGCTCACGGTCGCGCTGGAGGTCTACGCCGCCTGCCTCGCCCACTGGTACGGGCTGTGGGCCGGGGGCGGGTTCCCGGCGATCCGCGACGCTTGGCTGGCGCGGGCCGTGGGGCTCGGCGGTCCGGTGACGGTGCGGCTGGCGCGGGAGGCGGTGCGCGGCGTTTTCGCCGATCTGGACATGGACGGCGTTCTGTTGCTTGATCCGGAGGACGGGACCGGACGGCGCAGGATCGCCGCCGGCGACGTGTTCTTCGGAAGTGCGCCGGCGTCCCCGGCGGAGGGCTGACATGCTGCTTGCGATCGATGCCGGCAACACCAACGTGGTCTTCGCCGTGTTCGATGGCGACGCGAAGCGCGGCCAGTGGCGGATCTCGACCGACAGCCGGCGGACCTCCGACGAGTACGCGGTGTGGCTTCTCGCGCTGATGGCGATGAAGGGCCTGAAGGCGGTGAACATCCACGCGGCGATCCTGTCCAGCGTGGTGCCGGCCGCCACCTTCAACCTCGTGCGGCTGTGCACCGACCATTTCGGCTGCGAGCCGATGCGCATCGGTGACCCGGCGGTCGATCTCGGCATCGGCATCCTGCTCGACAACCCGCGCGAGGCGGGGGCCGACCGGCTGGTCAACGCCATCGCCGCCCGGGCCCGCTATCCGGCGCCTCTGATCGTCGTGGATATCGGCACCGGCACCACCTTCGACGTGGTGGATTCGAACGGAAATTTTGCCGGCGGGGTGATCGCGCCGGGACCCAACCTCGCGCTCGACGCGTTGCACCGCGTGGCGGCGCAGCTTCCGAAGGTGGACATCGTGCGCCCGCCGCAAGTCATCGGGAAGGGCACGGTCGGGGCGATGCAGTCCGGCATGTTCTGGGGCTACACCAGCATGATCGAAGGGCTGCTGGGGCGCATCAAGGCGGAGCTGTCGCCGACCGGCGACCCGGTGGTGACGGTGATCGTCACCGGCGGGCTGGGGCGCGCCTTCGCCGAGGCGTCCGGCATGGTCCATCACGTCGACAACGAACTCACCACTCGCGGGCTCCTGCTCGTGTACAAGCGAAACGTGGCTCAATGATCGACATGGATTCCGGTCTTCCGGGTGCCGGCGACGGCTTCGCGCTCGAGGACGATGCCGTCTATTTCCTCCCGCTCGGCGGTTCGGGCGAGATCGGCATGAACCTCAACCTCTACGGTCACAAGGGGAAATGGCTGATCATCGATCTCGGCATCTCGTTCGCCGACGAGACCATGCCGGGGCTCGACGTGATCATGCCCGATCCGTCCTTCATCGCCGAGCGGCGCGAGGATCTGGTCGGGCTGGTGCTGACCCACGCCCATGAGGACCATCTGGGCGCGGTCCAGTATCTGTGGCCGGAGCTCGACTGCCCCGTCTATTGCACCGCCTTCACCGCGTCGGTGCTGCGCGCCAAGCTGGTGGAGCGGGGGTTGAGCGGACGGGTGCCGATCCACGAGGTGCCGATCGGCGGGCGATTCGAGGTCGGGCCCTTCGACCTCGAGTTCGTCTCGGTCACCCACTCCGTGCCCGAGCCGAGCTCGGTGGCGATCCGCACGACGGCCGGGACGGTGCTCCACACGGGTGACTGGAAGCTCGACCCGGATCCGCAGCTCGGCGATGTGGCCGACGAGGCGAAGTTCCGCGCCATCGGCGATGCCGGCGTGGCGGCCATGGTGTGCGACAGCACCAACGCCATGGTTCCCGGCACCTCCGGCTCGGAGGCGGAGGTCCTGGCGGGGCTGACCGACCTGTTCGGCCGCTACCGCAACCGCATCGCGGTGAGCTGCTTCGCCACCAACGTCGCGCGGCTGCAGAGCATCGCCGCGGCGGCGGCGGCGCATGGGCGGCGGGTGGCGCTGGTCGGGCGGTCGTTGTGGCGGATCAACGAGGCGGCGCGGTCCAACGGCTATTTGGCGGATGTGCCGCAATTCCTCACCGAGCATGACGTCGGCTACCTTCCGCGCGGGGAGGTGGTGATGATCTGCACCGGCAGCCAGGGCGAACCACGCTCCGCGCTCGCCCGGATCGCCGCCGGCGATCACCCGCAGGTGACGCTGGAGCGGGGCGACGTCGCCGTCTTCTCCTCGCGTGAGATCCCCGGAAACGAGCGGGCGATCGGCCGCATACAGAATCTGCTGGTGGCGCGCGGCATCGAGGTGGTGACGGCCGACGACGCGCCGATCCACGTGTCGGGGCATCCCGCTCAGGACGAGCTGGTCCGGCTCTATCAATGGGTCCGCCCGCAGGTGGCCGTCCCTGTGCATGGCGAGCAGCGCCATCAACTGGCGCATCTGCGCATCGCGACCGATTGTCAGGTGGGGCAGGGGATCGTCCCCACCAACGGCGAGCTTCTGCGTCTGGTCCCCGGCCCGGCCAAGGTGGTGGCGCAGGTGCACGCCGGTCGGCTGGCGCTCGACGGCAAGCGGTTGGTGCCGCTCGACGGTGGCCTGCTGAAATCGCGCAACCGGATGATCCACAATGGTGCGGCGGTCGCCACGCTGGTGATCAACGCGCGCGGCGAGCTGATCACGGCGCCGCAGGTCGCCACCATGGGGCTGCTCGACGAGCGGCAGGAGCACGATGCGCTGCTCGACGTGGTGGACGCGGTGCGCGAGGCGGTGGCGGCGCTGCCCAAGGCGGCGCGGCTCGACGACGAGCAGGTGCGGCAGGCCGCGCGCATCGCCGTGCGCCGGAGCTTCAACGCGTCGCATGGCAAGAAGCCGGTCACCGAGGTCCACTTGGTCCGCGTCTGAGTTGAAAGAGGACAGTCCCATGATCGGCAAGCTGAACCACGTGGCCATCGTCGTGCCGGACCTGCCGGCGGCCACCGCGTTGTACCGCGACACGCTGGGGGCCAAGGTGTCGGAGCCGGTGGATCTGGCACCGCACGGCGTCACCGTTGTGTTCGTCGAGCTTCCCAACACGAAGATCGAGCTGCTCCACCCCTTCGGCGAGCGCTCGCCGGTGGCGCCCTTCCTGGCGAAGAATCCGTCGGGCGGCATCCATCACGTCTGCTACGAGGTGGACGACATCATGGCCGCGCGTGACCGGATGAAGGCGCAGGGCGCCCGGGTGTTGGGCGACGGCGAGCCGAAGATCGGCGCGCACGACAAGCCCGTGCTGTTCCTGCACCCCAAGGATTTCTGCGGCACGCTGGTCGAGTTGGAGCAGGCGTAGGGGATCGTCATGGGGTGGGTGTCCGGCATCGCCGTCTTCGTGATCACCTGGTGGGTGATCCTGTTCGCCGTCCTGCCCTGGGGGGCGACACCGCCCGACCAGCCGGAGGAGGGGATGGCGGACAGCGCCCCCGCCCGGCCGCGGATGCTGATGAAGTTCGCGGTGACCACGGGAATTTCGGTGCTGGTGTGGTTGGCGATCTACGGGGTCGTGGCGTCGGACCTCATCTCCTTCCGCGACATGGCCCGGCACATGTGATGTCCTCGACCTATTGCGAGGCGGCGCCCGGCCATTCCTTCCACGGCCCTTACCACGAGACGGAGTACGGCTTCCCGTCCGACGACGAGTCCGTCCTGTTCGAGCGGCTGGTGCTGGAGATCAACCAAGCCGGCCTGTCCTGGCTGACCGTGCTGAAGAAGCGCGACGCGTTCCGGGCGGCCTTCTCCGGCTTCGACGTGGACCGGGTGGCGGCCTTCGGACCGGACGATGTGGCGCGGCTGCTGGCCGACGCCGGCATCGTGCGCAACCGGTTGAAGGTGGAGGCGGCCATCGCGAACGCGCGGCGCATTCAGGAAATGCGGGCGTCGCACGGGTCCTTCGCGGCGTGGCTGCGCGCCCACCATCCACGCACGAAGCCCGAGTGGGTCAAGCTGTTCAAGGGAACCTTCCGCTTCACTGGCGGGGAGATCGTCGGCGAGTTCCTGATGAGCCTCGGTTATCTGCCCGGCGCCCACCACCCCGGCTGTCCGGTGTGGGATGGAGTCGCGGCGCTTGACCCACCCTGGATGGCCGCGGTCAAGGTTGGGTATACCGGATATGGTGATTACGATTTGAGCAATTGGACGATCAAGTCCAAGGCAGTTGTCCAGTCTCTGGGCAGAACTGCAAAAAAATAGGGCAACGTTATCCGTTGCCTCACATTTGGGCTTGCCATGTGCCGGAATCCGGATCAAGATTCGTCGTGTTGAGAGGGCTTGCCCTCTTTTCCGACGCCTGGTGGCGATTCCTCCCTAACCTCGGGCCGCGCTGCTCCGTCTGCGCGGTCCCTTTCTTTTTGGGGCGTGCCGGCGCAGCATGATGTCCGGCGCGGCGCCCGTTTCTTTCGGTCGCCCGGCAAAAGTGCGCCGCTGTCGCGTGTATGTTCACCAATGTCGGAAAATTTTAAGATTTCGTCGTAGAATGTCGCATTCCGGAGGACTGGCGCGGAACGGCTCTTGCGCCGCGGGTGGATTTCAAGGGAGTCTCGCCACTGCAGGGTTGCGGGCGGGGGACGGTGATCGGGGCGTCAATGACCGCGAACGAGAAGGAGCGCTTCGACCAGTTCTCGGCGGTGCTGCTGACCGAGTTGATGGAGCGTACCAAAAAGACCTTGGAGCTGCTGCAACCGGAGGAGCAGCCCTGTTCACTCCTGCCTTTCGCGCAGACACCGATCTTTGTTGACATCTATACGGAGATCCTGCGCGTCGGGATCTACCCCATCGTGATCAGCCGCCGCCCGGTGCGGGCCATTCTTGGGGATGTGGATTGGGCCCGCGAGGGGCGCGAGTATCTGCTGACGGTGTTGGACGACCGGTCGAACGCCGTCTTCGTGGCGTGGGATTTCGCGTGGGATTCGCTGTGGGCGGAACGCAAGACCACGGCCGCCGCTGCGGCCGCCGCCAACGGTCCTCCGAAGGAGAAGAAGGGCGGCTTCCTCCAGTCGCTGTTCGGGCGCTCCAAGGGTCCGGCCAAGCGCGACGAGGCGGGCGAGGGCGAGACGGTGGTGATGGAGGGGCTCTACGCCATGCTCACCGGGCTGGCGGAGAAGCGGGGCTTCCTGCCGCTGTTCTATGAGGATGTCCGGTTCTTCAAGTCGTTGGTGCGCACCAAGCCGGCGCGCCTGTTCGCCGCCATGAAGGAACTGAAGCAGTACCATCACCAGGAATTCTACCTGAGCGGGCATGAGCAGGCGAAGCCGGGTGTGCTTTCCGACGCCCTCCAGAAATGGCACTACAACCTGCCGGAGCGGGTCGGCGAGCTTCTGGTGCTGAAGGCTGCGGTCGATCTGGAGCATGTCAACAAGACATTCATCGGGAAATACATCCGCCAGTCCGCCCGGACGCAGGAGGAGGCGGAACGCGGCATGCCCTATCTGTCGGTTTACTGGAAATCGATGCCCAACACTCTCCAGATGGACGACTGAACCGGGGGACGACCATGCGCGGGCTTGCGGTTGCGGTGCTGGTCATGGTCGCGTCCGCCTCGGCCGTGGCGCAGGCGCCATCCGCCGGAATCGACCCGGCGCTGTGCCGGTACCTGCCGGCGCACCGGCCGGCACCGGATGTGGAGTACACGCCGGGGGTGGATGTGCGCGGCAACCCGGTGGCGCCGGCCGACCTGCCGGGCTCCGGCGGGGCGCTTCCGGGCCTCGACCGTTTCGAGATGCCGGTGACCGCGGCCTTCGCCCGCCGCATGGGCTTCGCCGTTCCGCAGGGGCTGCCGCTCAGCACCGAGTTCGGGCGCATCACCATCCAGGGCGACCGGGTGCTGTTCAATGGCCAGCCGGTCGGCCCCTCGGCCCGCGCGGAGCTCTACGCCGTCTGCCGCACGCGCTGAGCGGTGGACAAGCCGGGTCCGGCTTCCTAAAGTCCCACTCCCCGAACCGCTTACGCGCGAGTCAGAGCCATGCGGCTGTCCAGCTTTTTCATGCCCACGCTGAAGGAATCCCCCGCCGACGCGCAGATCGTGTCGCACAAGCTGATGCTGCGTGCGGGCATGATCCGGCAGACCAGCGCCGGTATCTACGCGTGGCTGCCGCTGGGCTGGCGGGTGCTCCAGAAGATCGAGCAGATCGTCCGCGAGGAGCAGGATGCCGCCGGCGCACAGGAAATCCTGATGCCCACCATCCAGTCGGCGGATCTGTGGCGGGAGAGCGGCCGTTACGACGATTACGGCAAGGAGATGCTGCGCATCACCGACCGTCACGACCGCGACATGCTCTACGGCCCCACCAATGAGGAGATGGTCACCGACATCTTCCGTGGTTTCGTGCGCAGCTATCGCCAGTTGCCGCTGAACCTCTACCACATCCAGTGGAAGTTCCGGGACGAGATCCGGCCGCGCTTCGGGGTGATGCGGGGGCGCGAGTTCCTGATGAAGGACGCCTATTCCTTCGACATCGACGCGGCCGGGGCGCGTCGTTCCTACCAGACCATGTTCCTGGCCTATCTGCGCACCTTTGCGCGGATGGGGTTGAAGGCCATTCCGATGCGCGCCGACACCGGCCCCATCGGCGGCGACCTGAGCCACGAGTTCATCATCCTGGCCGAGACCGGCGAGAGCGGCGTGTTCTGCCACCGCGACTGGATGAACCTGGACGTGCTGGCCGACGCTCCCGGCTATGGAGACGACCTGCAGGCCTTCTTCGACAAGTGCACCGGCATCTACGCCGCCACCGACGAGAAGCATGTTCCGGGCGAGAGCCCGGTGCCGGAGGACCAGCTCGTCTCGGCCCGCGGCATCGAGGTCGGACACATCTTCTATTTCGGGACGAAATACTCCAAGCCGATGAACGCCGTGGTGGCCGGTCCCGACGGCAACCCGGTGCTGGCGGAGATGGGCTCCTACGGCATCGGCGTGTCGCGCCTGGCCGGCGCCATCATCGAGGCGTCGCACGACGATCACGGCATCATCTGGCCCGACAGCGTGGCGCCCTTCAATGTGGGGCTGGTCAACCTGAAGCCTGGCGACAGCCAGACCGACACCGTGTGCCAGGACCTCTACCACAAGCTCCGCGCCGCCGGGTTGGACGTGCTGTACGACGACCGCGACGAGCGGCCGGGCGTGAAGTTCGCCGACATGGACCTGATCGGCCTGCCCTGGCAGCTCGTCGTCGGCCCGCGCGGGCTGAAGAACGGCACCGTGGAGCTGAAGCGCCGCGCCACCGGCCAGAAGGAGGAGGTGTCGGAGGAGTTCGCGCTGACCAGGCTGATCGGCGGGTGAACGGCCGGCGGCTTGGCCTACGCTCGTTGAACGGGGCGCCACGCGCCCCATCTTCCGCCACGGTGGGCCGAATGGTCCACCGTCCTTTTGCGCGCACGATGCCGGGCATCCCATGATCTTCTCCGCGTTCGAACGCATGGTCGCGATGCGCTATCTCCGGGCGCGGCGGCAGGAAGGGTTCATTTCGGTCATCGCCGGATTCTCGCTGCTCGGCATCGCGCTGGGGGTGGCGACGCTGATCATCGTCATGGCGGTCATGAACGGCTTCCGGGCGGAGCTGCTGGGCCGGGTGCTGGGGCTGAACGGGCATTTGAACGTCTACGCCGCGCGCGGCGGGCCGCTGAACGGTTTCGACGGGCTCGCCGAGGCGCTGCGCCGGGTGCCCGGCGTGGTCGGGGTGACGCCGACGGTGGAGGGGCAGGCGCTGGTCAGCGTGCGCGGCACCGCGTCGGGCGCCCTGGTGCGCGGGGTGCGGCCGGAGGATTTCCGGCAGCGGCCGACCCTGTCCACCAACATCCTGCGCGGCTCGGTCGAGGCCTTCGGCGAGGATCGCGTCGCCATCGGCATCCGCATGGCGCAGCGGCTGGGGCTGTCGGTGGGCGACCAGCTCACCCTCATAGCACCCCAGGGCAATGTCAGCGCCTTCGGCACCGTGCCGCGCATGCGCGCCTACACCATCGCCGCGGTGTTCGACGTGGGCATGTTCGAGTACGACAACAGCTTCGTCTTCATGCCGCTGGAGCAGGCCCAGCTCTTCTTCCGGGTGCCGGAGGCCGTGACCTCGCTGGAGGTGTTCGTCAGCGACCCCACCCGCATCGCCGCGGCCCGCGACCGCATCGCGGCCGAGGTGGCGGGCGTCGGCCGCGTGGTCGACTGGCAGCAGTCGAACGCCAGCTTCTTCACCGCCTTGCAGGTCGAGCGGAACGTGATGTTCCTGATCCTGTCGCTGATCATCATGGTCGCGGCCTTCAACATCATCTCCAGCATGATCATGCTGGTGAAGGACAAGGGCCGAGACATCGCCATCCTGCGCACCATGGGCGCCACCCGCGGCATGATCATGCGGGTGTTCTTCCTGGCCGGCTCCACCGTCGGCGTGGTGGGGACTCTGGCCGGGCTGGTGCTGGGGGTGCTGTTCTGCGAGAACATCGAAGGCATCCGGCAGCTCATCCAGGGGCTGACCGGCACCAACCTGTTCAACGCCGAGATCTATTTCCTGTCGCAACTGCCGGCCAAGGTGGATTGGGGCGAGGTGGTGCAGGTGGTGGCGATGGCGCTGGCCCTGTCGGTCGGCGCGACGCTCTACCCGTCCTGGCGGGCTGCCCGGCTCGACCCGGTCGAAGCGCTGCGCTACGAGTGATGCCGCAGCGGGTGATGGCATGGACGGGAATGGACCGATGTTGGAGCTGAACGGGATCGTGCGCGTCTTCGAGCAGGCGGGCACGCGGCTGGAGATCCTGAGGGGTGCGGCGATGGCGGTGCGGCCAGGCGAGCTGGTCGGGCTGGTCGGGCCCTCGGGGGCTGGCAAATCCACGCTGCTGCACATCGCGGGTCTGCTGGAGCGACCGGGTGGCGGCTCGGTGCGGATCGGCGGTGTCGAGGCGTCGGGGCTCGACGACGGCAAGCGGACCGAGCTGCGCCGCCGCGCCATCGGCTTCGTCTACCAGTTCCACCATCTGTTGCCGGAATTCTCGGCGCTGGAGAACATCGTGCTGCCGCAGATGGTGGCTGGCGTGGCAAAGCCCAAAGCGGCGGAGCGGGCGCGCTCGCTGCTCGCCGCGGTGGGGTTGGAGAAGCGCGCCGACCACCGGCCGGCCCGCCTGTCGGGCGGCGAGCAGCAGCGCGTCGCCATCGCCCGCGCGCTCGCCAACCAGCCGGGGCTGCTGATCGCCGACGAGCCGACGGGCAACCTGGACCCGCACACGGCCGACGATGTCTTCGCGATGCTGACCGACCTCGTCCGCCGCTCGCGCGTGGCGGCGTTGATCGCCACCCACAACCACGAGCTGGCGGGCCGGATGGACCGGGTGCTGGAGCTGCGCGACGGGCTGCTGCACCCGCGGGGGTGAGACCGCCGCGTCAGGCGGAAGCCAGCATCCCGCCCGTCTGGCCCAGCAGATCGAAGCCGGTGTAGCGGTTCCCGCTGGCGGTGATGCCGCGGGCGCGTTCCTGCGCGTCCAGCTCCGCGACAAGCTCGGCACCGGCACCGCTACGCCCGTAGGTGCGCATCGCCGTCAGGAAATCATCCCAGTTCACCGACGACAGGAAGGACAGGTTGCCCTCCGAGTAGCCGGAATACAGGCTGCTGCTCGCCGACGGCAGATAGATGCTGAGGCCGGAGGAGCCGCTGATGCTGACCTGCTGGATCACCGAGTTGCTGACGGCCGACTGCACCGCGCTGGCGGCGCTGCGGATCGACGCGGTGGACGCGTTGCTTGCCACCGACCCCATGAAGCCGCCCAGGTCGCGGTAGGCGTCGACACCGCCATAGCTGCGCGCCGCCGTGCGCGCCCTGGTGATCGCGGTCCAGTCGGCGGAGGTGGCACTGCCGGTGACCGTCGACACGAAGTTGTTCAGGCTGGTGGTCAGCGCGTCGTAGGCGCTGACCCGCGTGGCCGCCAGGGTGGAGCTGCTGTCGTTGTAGAAGGCATCGTAGGCGCTGACCGCGGCGGCGCCGAGCTGGGTGGCGGTCGCCGAGGGGTTGGCGGCCAGCCGGTTGAGCCACCCCGTGTAGTCCCAGCCGTCGCCGGGTTCGTTCTCGGAGGAGGCGACCAGCACCTCCGTCATGTTGCGGACGTCGATCGCCTGCTCCGCCATGCCCTGCTGGCAGGTGTCGAAGCCCAGCATCGACACCCGCCCGATGTTGGAGTTGGCGATGGCGCGTGTGGTCTCGGAGATGGTCAGGTTCGAGTTGTTGGTGTCGTCCCAGCTCGTGCCGGTCAGGCCACCGCCGTGGTTCCAGATCACCAGCGCGTAGTTTGTCGCCTGGTAGGTGCCGGACGCCCAGTTGATGAAGCTGGTCAGCGTCTCCCCCGCGCCCATGTCGGCCTCGCCGATCGAGGTCAGGGTGCTGCCGATCAGGCCGGTGTTGGTGTCGCTGGTGATCCGCCCGCGCCGGGTGTCGGTCCAGTTGCCGTTGGAGGTGGCGTAGCCGCCGATGCGGTCCATCTGCACCACGACGTTGACGTTGGACGGCAGGCCGGCCGCCTCCATCTCGTTGATGTCCTCGATGCCGAAGGATTCCAGGTTGTTGTCCGCATCTACATAGACCATCACCGTCCAGGTCGACATGGAGGAAGCCGACGGCGTGGTGACGGTGAAGTCGGCGGAGGTGGATGCCCCCGCCGGATCGCGCGCCGTCAGGCGGACGGCCACGTCGGCGGTGCCCGACGGCGCGGTGCCGCTGAAGGTGCGCGTGCCGGCGTTGAAGCTGAGCCAGGAGGGCAGGGCCGATCCGTTGGTCTGGGTGGCGCTGTAAGTGAGCCCCTGGTTCTCCGGATCGACGAAGAGGGTGGACGGCACCTGGTAGGTGAAGGCGGCCCCCTCCGTGGCCGACTGTGTGCTGACGCTGCCGGTGAGGCGCGGCGCCTCGTTGACCGCCGTCGAGCCCGCCGCCTGCAGGGTCAGCGTGTAGTTGGTGCTTCCGGAGAACTGGTTGACCAGCACGTAGTAGGTGCCGGCAGCCAGGTTGTTGTAGCGGATGTTGTCGTCCAAATAGGACCAGTTCAGGCTCGACGCGATCTGCACGCCCGAACTGTTGTACAGGCGCAGGTCGGCGTCGGCCGACATACCGGTCAGGGTCGCCTGGAAGGTCGAGGTGGCCGTTGTGGTGACGCGGTAGTAGTCGAGTCGATCCGACGTGCCGACGAAATCCTGCACGGAAATGGCCGTGCCGCCGAGCGTGCCCAGGTTGCTGGCCGCCGTGAAGCTGTTGCCGCCAAGATCGGCCGAGCTTGCCCCCGTGACCGCGGTCGCGGAGAGATCGAGGCTGTAGCTGGTGCTGCCGGCGTAGGGGTAGACGCGGACGTAATAGGTTCCGGCATCCAGCCCGTTGTAATAGATCGCTTCCGCGTGGTTGCCGGCATAGGTGCTCGAGGCCAGCGCCAACCCGCTCGAATCGAGGAGTTGAACGTCGGCGTCCGCCGACAGGCCGCTCAGGCCCAGACGGAAGTTGGTCGTGCCGCCGGTGGTGAACTGGTAGTAATCGTTGGTGTCGCTGCCACCGATCGCGTCCTGGATCGTCGGGAGCGCGCCATTGAGCGTGCCGAGTTGGCGGGCCGTCGCCAGCGTGTCGCCGGCACTGTCGCTGCCGGTGCTGGCAGACACGGTGGTGTTCAACGCCAACCGGTAGCCGGTACCGCCGGACGTCGGCGCCTGCACCCGCACGTAATAGCTCCCGGCCGTCAGCGAGTAGGCGTTGATCGTCTCGTTCAGCGTGCCGGCGTTGGAGGAACTGCCCAGCACAGTCCCGGTCGAACTGAGGAGCTGGACGTCGGCGTTGGCGCTCAGCCGCTGCAGCGTCAGGTTCAGGTTGCTGGTCGCCGTGAGTGTGAAGCTGTAATAATCGTCGGTGTCGGTCGCCCCGACATAATCGTTGTAGGCGAGCGATGCTTCGTCCGCCACGCCGATCAGCCGAGCCGCCGCCGTCGAGTTTCCGGCATAGTCGGTCCCGGAGGTCGGCCGGTTCTCCGACGCGCCATGCTGGATGTAGTGGAGCACCGCCTGTGTCGTGTTCCCGGTGAAGGCCTGCTCCACGTCGGTGTTCATGGTCAGGTAGGCGGTGACGTCGAACCCGGTCGTCGGCCGACCCTCCAACCGGCCATGGGCGATGTAGTGCAGGTAGCCGAGGGTCGTGTTGGTTCCGAAGGCGCTGATCAGGTCACGGTTGGACGCGATGTATTGCAGGGCGTTGAAGCTGGCCGTCCGCCCCTCCAAACGCCCATTGGTGATGTAGTGGGCGTAGGCGGCGGTCTCGTTGGCACCGAAAGCGGACGCCAGATCGCCGTAACTGGCGAGGTACTGCAGCGCGTCGAAGCCCGACGCGCTCCGCCCCTCGAGCCGGCCGGCGGTCAGGTAATGGAGCAGGCCCGCCGTGCTGTTGGTGCCGAACGCCGCCGCGAGGTCGCCATAGGACGCGATGTAGCGCAGCGGATCGAAGCTGGTGAGGCTGCGACCCTCGGCCCGGCCGTGGTGGATCCAATGGGCGTAGGCCGCCTCCACATCGACTCCGAAGGCGTTCACGAGGTCGGGGTTGCTGGCGAGATAGCGCAACGCATCGAAATCGGCGGGCACGGCCATGGCGTTCAACCGCTTGCAGGAGGGCGTTACCCCGATCGTTCGAGGTATGAGGCGACCCTATCAGTGCAACCTTTCATACGCCAGCGCCCTGGTGTCGCGGCCGGCCGGCGTCATAGACCGAAGCGCAGAGTTGGAGCCGCGCGGACCGCGCGCGATCTCTCTGGCAAACACCGGGAAGGACAGGGACATGGACCAGCGGATCATCGACCTCTACGACGAATACACCCACGCCCCGCTGGAACGCCGCGTGTTCCTGGAACGCCTCACGGCCATGCTCGGCGGTGCGGCGCTGGTACCGGCCGTGTTGGGTGCTCTGGAACCGAACCCGGCCGCCGCCGCGGCGGTGGCCGCCGACGACTCGCGGCTCGACGCGCGCTGGGAGGAGTATCAGGGCGGCACCGGTCCGGTGCGGGGCTATCTCGTCCGGCCAAAGCAGAGCGAGGCGGTGCTGCCCGGCGTGATCGTGATCCACGAGAACCGCGGGCTGAACCCGCACATCCAGGACGTCGCCCGGCGGCTGGCATTGGAAGGCTTCGTGGTGCTGGCGCCCGACCTGCTGTCGCCGCTGGGCGGCACGCCGGAGGATGCCGACCGTGCCCGCAGCATGATCGGCCAGCTCGAAAGCAGCAAAGTGGTGCTGGATCTGGTGGGTGCCATGTCCTTCCTGATGGCCCGCGACCGGACCAATGGCAAGGTGGGTGCCGTGGGCTTCTGCTGGGGCGGCGGCATGGTCAACCAGCTCGCCGTGAAGTCGCCCGACCTCGGCGCCGGCGTCGTCTATTACGGCCGCTCGCCGGACCCGGCCATGGCCGGCATCATCAAGGCGCCGCTGCTGCTGCATTACGCCGGGCTCGACCAGGGCATCAACCAGGGCGTTCCAGCCTACGAGGAGGCGCTGAAGACAGCCGGCGTCCGCTACGAGAAGCACATGTACGAGGGCGTGAACCACGCCTTCAACAACGACACCTCGGCCGAGCGCTACAACGAACCGGCGGCGCGGCTGGCCTGGGACCGGACGGTGAAATTCCTCAAGGCGTCGCTCGGCGGGTGAGGAGGCGCGGCGGGCGCAGCACGGTCACCGCCAGCCCCAGCATGATCAGCGCCGCACCCGCCATCTTGGTCGCCGACACCGTCTCCCCCAGCAGCAGCGCCCCCGAGCTCATCCCGAACACCGGCACCAGCAGGGTGAAGGGCGCCACGAGGCTGGCCGGGTGGTGCCGCAGCAGGAAGCCCCAGGCGGCGAAGCCGAACAACGTCGCCAGCACGGCGATGTAGGCGAGACAGCCGAGGCCCAGCCAGGACAGTCCCGCCAGCGCGTCGCCCACCCGCTGCGGCCCCTCCACCGTCAGCGACAGGGCCAGCAGCGGCAGCGGCGGCACGAGGCTGACCCACAGCATCAGCCGCAGCAGGTCCGGTGCCGCCGCCCGCTTCATCATGATGTTGGACACGCCCCACGCCGCGGCGGCGGCGATCACCAGCGCCAGAGCGGCCAGCGAGCCGGTGCCGGCACCGGTCAGGTCGGTCCCGATCACCGCGATCCCGCCGAAGGCCAGCGCCATGCCGGAAAGCTGCCGCGGTCCCGGCCGGTCGCCCATCGCGACAGCGGCGAACAGCACGGTGAAGAAGGCCTGCGCCTGGAGCAGCAGGGACGACAGCCCGGCCGGCATCCCCATGTCCATGCCGACGAAGAGCAGCGAGAATTTCACCACCCCCAGCATCATCCCGATTCCCAGCACATAGCGCCACGCCACCGGTGGCCCGCCCGCGAAACCAAGCACCAGCAGCGGAGTCGCCGCCAGCGCGAAGCGCAGGCAGGAGAACAGGATCGGCGGGAAATCCCGCAGCCCCACCTTGATGACGACGAAGTTGAAGCCCCAGACGGCGGCGACCAGCAGGGCGAGGGCGATGTGACGGATCGGCATGGGCCGACCCTAGAGAGGGCAACCCACCGCGCACAAGCGCGGTTGGCGCATGGCCGTCACGGCAACACGTGCATCCGCCGGCACTCGTCGGTCGCGTTGATGGTCCAGGAGGAGCCGTCGAGATCCACCGACCCGATCAGGCCGAGCCGCTGGGATTCGAAGGTGACGGTGCGGGCGCGGCCGAAATGGTCGAGGATGCCGTCATACTGGATGGTGGGGAAGGTGACCTCCAGCGACCCGTCGGGCAGCGCGCGCGCGTCGAAGGTGCGCCGTTCGCGATCGCGCCCGTCGTCGAAGCGGACGGCCAACCGCTCGCTGGCGCCGGGCGGCGGCGTGGTGGGCAGCCCGGAGAGGCGGAAGGAGGAGTTGGGGTCGCCCGCGATGAAGGTGACGGCGAGCCCCGCGGGCACCGCGCGCTGCCCCACGCAGTGGGCGCGGTTGGACCCGCTGGCCGGAACGATGGTGACCACCCAGCCGCGGCGGTCGCGGAACGGCTTCGGCTCCGCCGCCGGCCGGGCCGCGGTGGCGTCGGGCAGCGGCGGCGGCATCGGCTGGCAGGCGGCCAGCGCGGTCAGCAGCAGCACGGCCCCGGCGGCATGGCGGAGCGGTCGCATGGGCATCTCCCGAACGGTCCCTGTTCCGGCCGGCCCCGTCGCGCTTGTTCCCCTCGCGTCTGGCACCGGCTGCCCCAGCGGGATACCATGAATCGCCGCCGGGGCGAACCATTCGCATAGCCTTGAATCGCGGTGCCGGTTGCGGCATGACGACATCCCCCGCGTCGGCGCCGCCATGCCGGTGCCCACGGAGCGCCCGGAAGGGAACAGCATGCCCAACGCCGATTTCATCCACCTGCGCGTCCATTCCGCCTATTCGCTCTCCGAAGGGGCGATCAAGCTGAAGGAGCTGGTGAAGCTGTGCGTCAAGCAGCGCATGCCGGCGGTGGCTGTGACCGACACCGGCAACCTGTTCGGCGCGCTGGAATTCGCGCTGGCGGCCATGGATGTGGGGGTGCAGCCGGTCATCGGTACGGTGCTGGGCATCACCCGCGTGGTTCCCGCCGACGCCAAGCCCGGCCTGCCCGGCAAGCCGCCGGCACCGGACCAGCTCGTGCTGCTCTGCCAGAACGAGACCGGTTACCGGAACCTGATGGCGCTGGTCTCCAAGGCTTTCCTGGAGTCGGACCCTATGGCCGGCCCGCAGGTGACGATGGACGCGCTGGAGGGCCGCAGCGACGGGCTGATCGCCCTGACCGGCGGCCCCGGCGGTTCCGTCGGTCGGCTGCTGGGCGAGGGGCAGAAGGATCTGGCGGTGGAGACGCTGGGCACGCTGAAGCGCCTGTTCCCCGGTCGTCTGTACGTGGAGTTGCAGCGGCACAGCGGCGCCTTCGCGGCGATCGAGGACGCCATCGAGCCCGCGCTGATCGACCTCGCCTACGCCCACGATCTGCCGCTGGTCGCCACCAACGACTGCTACTTCGCCGACGAGGGCATGTACGCCGCTCACGACGCGCTGCTCTGCATTGCCGAGGGCGCCTATCTC
The DNA here is from genome assembly GCF_013423485.1 of Azospirillum oleiclasticum. Classification (GTDB taxonomy): domain Bacteria; phylum Pseudomonadota; class Alphaproteobacteria; order Azospirillales; family Azospirillaceae; genus Azospirillum; species Azospirillum oleiclasticum. The sequence goes on along the minus strand of NZ_JABFFR010000003.1, from coordinate 331,262 downwards.
AGCCAGGACGAGCGGCGGCGGCTGACGCCGGACCACCGCTTCAAGTCGGCGGAGGAGATGCGGCTGCTGTTCGCCGACCTGCCGGAGGCGGTGGACAACACCGTCGTCATCGCCCGGCGCTGCTCCTTCCTGCTCAAGCCCATCAAGCCGATCCTGCCCGCCTTCCCGACCGAGGCCGGCCGCAGCGAGGCCGAGGAGCTGCGCGCCCAGGCGCGGGACGGGCTGGCCTACCGGCTGGAGAAGAGCGTCTTCACCCCGGCCATGACCGATGCCGAGAAGGACGAGGCGCGCAAGACCTACGGCGAGCGGCTGGAGTTCGAGCTGGACGTCATCGAGCGGATGAAGTTCCCCGGCTACTTCCTGATCGTGTCGGACTTCATCAAGTGGGCCAAGCAGCAGGGCATTCCGGTGGGGCCGGGGCGCGGCTCGGGTGCCGGCTCCGTGGTGGCGTGGTCGCTGCTGATCACCGACCTGGACCCGCTGCGCTTCGGTCTGCTGTTCGAGCGCTTCCTGAACCCCGAGCGTGTGTCGATGCCCGACTTCGACATCGATTTCTGCCAGGACCGCCGCGAAGAGGTGATCCGCTACGTCCAGGACAAGTACGGCTACGACCGCGTCGCCCAGATCATCACCTTCGGAAAGCTCCAGGCGCGCGCGGTGCTGCGCGACGTCGGCCGCGTGCTGCAGATGCCCTACGGGCAGGTCGACAAGATCTGCAAGATGGTGCCGAACAACCCGGCCAACCCCGTCACGCTCCAGCAGGCCATCGACAGCGAGCCGATGCTCCAGGCCGCGCGGGACGGCGACGAGACGGTCAAGCGGCTGATCGACGTCGCGTTGAAGCTGGAGGGCCTGTACCGCCACGCCTCGACCCACGCGGCGGGCGTGGTGATCGGCGACCGGCCGTTGGACCAACTCGTGCCGCTCTACCGCGATCCGCGCTCGGACATGCCGGTCACGCAGTTCAACATGAAGTATGTGGAGCAGGCCGGGCTGGTGAAGTTCGACTTTCTCGGTCTGAAGACCCTGACCGTGCTGCAGACCGCGGTCAACCTGATCCCGGACCCTCCGGACTTGACCAACCTGCCGCTGGAGGACGAACGCAGCTACGCGATCCTGGGACGGGCCGAGTCGACCGGGGTGTTCCAGCTCGAAAGTTCGGGCATGCGCGACGTGCTGAAGCGCCTGAAGCCCAACCGGCTGGAGGACATCATCGCGCTGGTCTCGCTCTACCGACCCGGCCCGATGGACAACATCCCCAAATACATCAAGGTCAAGAACGGCGAGGAAAAGCCGGACTACATGCACGACAGCCTGGAGCCGATCCTGAAGGAGACCTTCGGGATCATGATCTACCAGGAGCAGGTGATGCAGATCGCGCAGGTGCTGTCCGGCTATTCGTTGGGCGGCGCGGACCTGCTGCGTCGCGCGATGGGCAAGAAGATCAAGGAGGAGATGGACGCCCAGCGGAAGATCTTCGTGGACGGGGCCACCGGCCGCGGGGTCGATGGTGACCAGGCCAGCCTGATTTTCGATCAGGTGATGAAGTTCGCCGGCTACGGCTTCAACAAGAGCCACGCCGCCGCCTACGCGCTGGTCGCCTTCCAGACCGCCTATCTGAAGGCCAACCATCCCGTGGAGTTCATGGCGGCGTCGATGACGCTCGACCTCGGCAACACGGACAAGCTGAACGTCTTCCGGCAGGAGCTGACCCGCCTGAAAATCCGGCTGCTGACGCCGGACATCAACCGCTCCGAGTCCATCTTCGCGGTCGAGGCCGTCGGCGACGGGGAGAAGGCGATCCGCTACGCGCTGGCCGCAGTCAAGGGCGTGGGCCTTGCCGCGATGAAGACGCTGGTCGAGGAGCGGCGGAAGAACGGCCCCTTCCGCAGTCTGTTCGACTTCGCCCGCCGCATGGACCTGAAGACCATCAACAAGCGGCAGTTGGAGAATCTGGCCTGCGCCGGTGCCTTCGACGGCATCAACCCCAACCGGGCGCAGGTGCACGCGGCGCTGGAGACGCTGATCCGCTACGCCCAGGCGGCGGCGGCCGAGCGCGACAGCGGCATGGGCAACCTGTTCGGCGGATCGGGCGAAGGGCTGAAGGAGCCCAAGCTGCCGCAGATCGCCGACTGGGAGCCGCTGGTCAAGCTGAAGCACGAGTTCGGGGCCATCGGCTTCTACCTGTCCGCCCACCCGCTGGACGCCTTCTCCGGCCCGCTGTCGCGCATGAAGGTGCTGCGCTCGGCCGAGCTTCAGACGGCCATGGCGCGCGGCGGCTCCACCCGCTACCGCATGGCCGGCATCGTCATCAACCGGCAGGAGCGCACGGCCAAGTCCGGGAACCGCTTCGCTTTCGTGGCGCTGTCCGACGCGTCCGGCGTCTATGAGGTGACCTGCTTCGCGGAGACGCTGGCCTCCTCCCGCGAGCTGCTGGAGGCGGGGCGGGCGGTGCTGCTGAGCGTCGACGCCCAGTTGAACGGCGAGGAGGTGCGGCTGACCTGCAACGAGGTGAAGCCGCTGGACGAGGCCGTCGCCTCGGTGTCGGAGGGGCTGCGGGTGGTGGTGCGCGACGCCGCGCCGCTGCCACACCTGAAGGCCATGCTCGACCGCTTCGGCCGCGGCAAGGGACGCATCCATCTTCTGGTGGAGATGGACGCGCTGCGGGAGGCTGAAATCCAGCTTCCCGGCGGCTACAGCTTCACGGCCCAGAGCCGCGCCGCGTTGAAAAGCGTGTCGGGGGTGATCGAGGTGGCGGAGCTGTAAAGCGGACGCGGCGCCGCGGTTCAGGCGCCCGCCGGAACCGCGGCGGGCAGCCGCAGGCGGCGGGACGCGAGGTCCAAGGCAACCTTGAGCTGCGCGCTCGAAAAAGGCTTGTGGACGACACCCAGCGGGTAGCTGGCGGTCAGACGGGCGAGCGTGGCGTGGTCGGCGCAGCCGGACAGGAACAGCGAGCGGATGCCGAGGTCGGCCCTCAAGCGCCGCGCGGCCTCCACCCCGTCCACCGGGCCGGCGAGCTGCACGTCCATCAGCGCGATGTCGGGCCTGTGCGCATCGGCGATGCGCAGCGCCTCGGCCTCGCTGCGCGCCACGCCGCAAACCTCGTGCCCCAGATCCTCCACCGTCTCCTTGATGGCAAGGGCGACGATCACCTCATCCTCGACCACAAGGAGACGCAGGCGCCGCGGCGTGCGCGGCTGCATCGCCGCACCGCAGCGTGGTGGTACCGGGTCGATCGTGAAGACACGTCGCGCCGCCGACCGGCCGATCGTATGGGTAGGCTCTCCTTCCTGGGACACGACCACCTCCTCGCCGCCGCTCATTCGGTGACCCGACATTTACTATTGGGTAACTAATACCCCCAACGATCGGAGACAAGGTGGATTTGACCGGAATTTGTTCGATTCCCCCTCAGCGGTACCGAGTCGACACAGGTGGCCCCCCCAAAGGGGTCAGCGCCGCGCCGGGCGGAGCCAGTCGACGAAACCCGGCGGCGCCTCGCGCCGCGGTTCGGCCGGGCGGCGCGGTGCTGTTCCCGATGGCAACATCCAGCCTCCGGCGGGCGGCTGCGGTGCCGGATCCGGGGCTGGCGGCGTCGGCGGTGACGGTGCCTCGGCCCGCAACGGCAGCGGCACCGGTCCTGGCGCGACAGGCTCCGTCCGGAGAGGGAGCGGCATCGGCCTTGGTGCCGGTTCCGGCCGCAGCGTCAGCGGCGGCGGTGCGGCCGGTCGGGGCGGCGGGTTCGGCGGCGTGGGACTTGGCTCCGGCTCCGGCTCCGGAGCGGCCGCGCGGGGGGAGGTGACCAGGGAAGGCCGCAGCGGCGCGTAGGCCGCCGCCCAGGACGGGCGTGCCTCGTCCGGCCGCGGGCCGCTCTCCAGCCGCAGGGCTCGGGCCTGGTCGCGGATGGTGATGAGCTGGGCGACCGCGAATTGCAGCAGCGGGGCCATGGCGGCGGAATCCGCCAGCTCCTCCGGAGTGAGTGCTGCGAAGCGCGAGCGGACCTGCTCCACCGAATCCTCGATGCGACCGCGCAGGTCGCCGGTTTCGGCCAGCACCCGCTCCAAATCCTCGCGCAGTGCCGAAATCTCGCAGGCCTGCCGCAGCTCGTGAAATCCGATGCCTTCCGCCGGAGGGCGCTGCGGCCGGAAATCCTGGGGCATCTTCGGCAACCTCGGTCCTTCAATCCCTAAGACGCGGCGGGTTCGTTGTCGATCACAGCTTTGTTGTCGATCACAGGTTTAACGGTGTTTAGCGGGGGTGGAATCCGTTTGCACCCCGCTGTCGCTTGTACTATTTTTCGCGGGCCGGGGGAATCGAATCCTTCGGTGGTGCGGGGCGCCTCATCATCTTTCACCATCAATTCTCCGAGTTATCACGGTGTCGATTGATCGCACGGAACTCGAGCGGCTCCTGGCCGATCGCCCCGCGGGCAATCGCAGCGCGATGCAGGCGGTGCGCGACAGCTACGCCGACATTGGCCTGATGCGGGAGCGGGGGCTGTCCTGGGCCGACATTTCGGACGTGCTCGCACGACTCGGGGTGACCACGCGCGACAGCCAGCCGATCGCCGCGGTCACCCTGCGCTCCGCCTTCTTCCTCGTCGGGAACGAGATGCGGGGCGGGGCCGAACCGCCGCCCGGCACGGCCGAGGCGTCCCCGGAGATCGTCGAGGCGGTGCGCCGCGCGGCTCTGGAAGCCGTGGCGGGCCGCAAGGCGGGAGACACGGGCGCACCGGTGGCGGCACCGGGGGCACCGGGACCCGAGACTGTGGTCGAAGCGCCGGAACCGGAACTGCTGCCGGAAGCATCGGAACCCGACGTGGCACCGGCGGACCCGGCACCGGTGGACCCGGATCCGGTCGAAACGCCGGAACCGGCCCTTGGTCGGTCGGCTGTGACGGTCGAGGAACCACCGCCGCAACCGGCACCCCCCCACGCCGCTGTCCCGCCCGCGGCCGTCCAGCCGGCCCCCGCGGCACCGGCGATGACCGCCCAGCGCCCCGCTCCGTCACCATCGCCCTCAAGCCCTGAAGCAACGAACCGACCTTGGAAAGGCGATCGCATGTTGGGAACCATCTTCGTCCTCAATGACCGCGGCGGTGTCGGCAAGACTCTGCTGTCCCACCACCTGATCGCCACCGCCATGCTGGAAGGGCTGCCCCTGCGGGTGGTCGAATACGAAGTCAACGAGCGCCTTGCCCGCCTGTTCGGCCCGGAGATGGTCGAGCACCGCAAGATCTCGCAGGACTTCATGAACCTGATGGGTTCCGGCGACGGCTTCTATGAATTCTGGGATACCATCGGCCCGGAGCTTCAGCGTGGCGGCCGGCTGTTCGATTTCGGCGGCAACATCAGCCAGTGGTTCTTCAACTGGGCCGAGGTGTCGGGCTTCGACTATTATGTGGGTGCCGGCGAGCGGCTGACCTTCATGGTGCCGATCACCGTCGATCTCGCCTCGCTGCAGACCGGCATGGCGACGCTGGAGCGCATCGCCACCATCGCGCCGAAGGCCAAGCGGGTGCTGGTGGAGAACGGCGTGTCCGGCCCCTTCAGCCAGCTCGACGACAGCGAGTACGGCCGCCGCAAGGCCGAGATGCAGGAGCGCGAGGGGCTGCACGTCATCTCCATGCCGCCCTGCACGGCGCCGGCCTGGGCCCGCCTGACCGGCCACCGCATCGATCAGGTCGCGGCGATGACCCGCGAGGATCTGGTGAAGCTGGGCATGACCCCGCCGGTGGCGTCGCGCTCGCTGATCGTCATCCACGAGTGGCTGCGCACCATGCGCCAGACGCTTGCCCCGTACCTGACCGACGCCTTCCGTCAGACGCCGGGGACGGTCGGCGGCAAGCCCGGGGCCAAGCTGGGCGCGGATTGACGCAAGCGTGACGTTGGGTCCCGGTTGCGCCGAGGACCCAACATCACCCGCGTCTCACACGAAGGCTTCCACCAGTTCCGCGAAGCGGTCGGGTTTTTCCGCGTGCACCCAATGGCCGGCGCCGGGGATGCGCTCGACGCGGGCGGTGGGGAAGTGGCGGTCGATGCTGCCCATATGTTCCGGCGCGGTGTAGTTCGACTCCGCCCCGCCGATGAACAGGGCCGGCCCCTCGTAGCGGCGGTCGCCGAGGTCGGGGAAGCCGATCAGGTCCGGCATGTTGGCCTCAATGGCGTCGAGGTTGATGCGCCAGCGGAAGGCACCGTTCTCCAGCACCAGATTCTGCAGCAGGAAGGAGCGCAGCGGCGCCTCCGGCACCGCGTCGGCGAGCTGCGCCTCGATGTCGGAGCGGCGGTTGCTGACGGTCAGGTCGGCGCGCTTCATCGCCTGCACGAAGGGCTGGAAGGTGTGGGTGTAGGCGACGGGGGCGATGTCCACCACCACCAGCCGCTCCACCCGCTCGGGGTGGTTGAGGGCCAGGGTCATGGCGGCCTTGCCACCCATGCTGTGCCCGACCACCACGGCGCGGCGGAAGCCGCGGTCGTCGAGGAAGCGCAGCACGTCGTCGGCCATCTCCGGGTAGCTCATGGTCGGCGCCCAGGGGGAGGAGCCGTGGTTGCGCAGGTCCAGCGCGTAGACCCTTTGCCGCTCGCCGAACCGGCGGGCGAGGGTGGCCCAGTTGCGGGCCGAACCGAACAGGCCGTGGATCACCAGCAGCGGCGTCCCGCCGAGCGCCTCGCCGGCTTCGAGGTAGGTGAGGGGAAGGGGCTGTGCCATGTCCGGGGGCTCCCGCTTGCGTTGGGCGGCGATGCTAGCAGAGGCGGCGGGATGCCGCGCCCGCGAAATCACACGGCCTGGATCGTGGCGGCGGCGGGGCCGCTCGCTGTAGGATGCCGGCCGCCCGACCCTTGAGCCCCGACCCTAGAGCCCCGACCCTTGAGCCGAGACCGCCACCGTTGATCCGCAACATCCTGTCCGTCGGCGGGCTGACGCTCGTCAGCCGCGCGCTGGGCTTCCTGCGCGACATCCTGACCGCGGCGCTGCTGGGGGCGGGGCCGGTGGCCGACGCCTTCTTCGTCGCCTTCCGCCTGCCCAACCATTTCCGCGCCCTGTTCGCGGAGGGGGCCTTCAACGCCGCCTTCGTGCCGCTCTTCTCCGGCACGCTGGTGCAGGAGGGGCACGCGGCGGCCAAGCGATTCGCCGAGGATGTGATGGCGCTGCTGGTGGTGGCGCAGGGGGTGCTGCTGGTGGCGGTCATGGCGGCGATGCCGGGTTTCATCACCGTCTTCGCCCCCGGCTTCTCCGACGAGCCGGAGAAGTTCGAGCTGGCGGTGCTGTTCACCCGGATCACCTTCCCCTACCTGCTCCTCATCTCGCTGGTGTCGCTGTATGGCGGGGTGCTGAACAGCCTGGGGCGGTTCGGGGCGGCGGCGGCGGCCCCGGTGCTGCTGAACCTCTGCCTGATCGCGTCGCTGCTCGCCGCGGCACCGTTGGCCCCGACGGTGGGGCACGCGCTGAGCTGGGGCGTGTTCGCGGCCGGTGTGGCGCAGTTCCTGTTTCTGGCCGGGGCGGTGCGGCGCGCCGGCATGGGGCTGCGGCTGCGGCTGCCGCGGATGACGGCGGGGGTGCGGCGCTTCCTGACCGTGCTCGGGCCGGCGGCGCTGGGGGCGGGGCTCACCCAGATCAATCTGTTCGCCGACACCATCATCGCCTCGATGCTGCCAACGGGTGCGGTGTCCTACCTCTACTACGCCGACCGTCTCAACCAGTTGCCGCTGGGCGTGATCGGCATCGCCATCGGCACCGTGCTGCTGCCGGAGATGGCCCGGCGCATCAAGAGCGGCGACGAGCGCGGCGCGGTGGAGAGCCAGAACCGCGCGGTGGAACTGTCGCTGACCCTGACCCTGCCGGCGGCGGCGGCCTTCCTGGTTGCCGGGCTGCCCATCCTGTCGGTTCTGTTCCAGCATGGGCGATTCGGTGCGGAGGATGCGGCGGCGGCGGCGGCGACCTTGCAGGCCTACGCGCTCGGCCTGCCGGCCTTCGTGGTGATCCGCAGCCTGGTGACCGGTTTCCACGCGCGCCACGACACCGCCACCCCGGTGCGGGTGGCATTGGCGGCCACGGTGGTCAATGTGGCTGTCAAGCTGGCCTTGATGGGGCCGCTGGCGCAGGTGGGGCTTGCCGTCGGCACCTCGCTGTCGGCCTGGGTCAACGCCGGACTGCTGGCGTGGCTGCTGCACCGGCGCGGGCTGTTCACCGCCGACGCGCGGCTGCGGCGCAACCTGCCGCGCATGGCGCTGGCGGCGGCCGGCATGGCGGCGGCGCTGTGGGCGCTGCGGTCGCCGCTGTCGCCGTGGCTGCACGGTGGGGCGCTGTGGGAACGGGTCGGCGCGCTGGCGCTGCTGTGCGTGGCGGGTCTGGTGGTCTATGGCGCGCTGGCCTTTGGGCTTGGGCTGGTGCGGCGCAGTGACCTGGGCCGGCTGCTGCGCCGTGACCGGGGGACGAAGCCGCCGGTCAGCCCGCCTCCGGTCAGCCCGCCGCCTTCGCCATGAAGACCTTGTGCTCCATCGCGATGAAGGCGTCGATCATGGCGCGGTAGGTCGCCTCCGCCACCGCGGGGTCGAGTCCGTGCTGCTCGGCCAGCGCGCGGGCGTTCGCAACGACCTGTTCGATGCGCGGCTGGTCCACCACGTCCGTCACCTTGGGCTTCAGCCGTCCGGCTTCCGCCACATAGGTGCCGCGCTCGGCCATCAGGCGGAGGATCTCGCGGTCGAGCCGGTCGATGTTGGCGCGGACCTCGTCCATGGACTGGCAGAGCGGCATGGGGCGTCTCCTCGGATGGCCGTCTCGGTTGCCCCGCAGCCCTACTCGCGCTCCAGCACCCGGTCAACCACCGCGTTCGCCCATTCCCGCGAGCGGAAGCTGCTGGCGGTTTCCTCGGGATCGTAGACCTGATCGACCCAGTCGTAGAAGGCGATGGGACGCCGTTCGCTGTAGCGGCCGTACAGCTCGAAAAAATGATCGAGGATGCCGGTCTTCGCCTGCTTGAAATGGCCGTAGCGCCAGTGGAGCTGGCGCATCGCCTCGTCCAGCGGCTTCTTCTCGTGCACCAGCAGATAGAGGGCGGCCATGAAGCCGGCGCGGTCGGCGCCCGATTTGCAGTGCATCAGCGCCGGATACTCGATGCTCTCGAACATCGCGCGCGCCCGGTGCAGTGTCTCCTTCTTGGGAGCCGCGCGGGAGTTGACCGGGAAGTCCACCAACGTCAGGCCGTAGGCCCGGCAGGCCTCCGCCTCCAGCGTGTAGGAAGCGCAATCGCGCGAGCCGCGCAGGTTGATGATGGTCTTCACCCCGGCCGCCGCCGCCCGCCTTATGTGCGAGGGGGAGGGCTGGCTGGAGCGGAACATGCCCGGCCCGACCTGATAATGGTTGGCGTACATCAGCCGGAACACGGCGTGGTCGATGAACACGCTCTCGAAATGGCCGAGCGTGCGTTGCCATGGGGTCGCCATGGCCCCGCGGCTCCGCTTGATGCGGTCGGACAGCTCGGCGGCGTAGCGCCGCAACAGCCATTTCTTGGCCAAGGATCACCTCGATTGCGCGGGAGACCGCGAACATAGGCAGCCGCGCCGCCGCGTCAAGCCGGCCTGCGCTCCTGCAACCGGTCGAACACGCCGTAATCGACGGCGATCATCAGCGCGATCTCCATGTACATCTTGATCATGTTGGTTGCGTAGAAGCCGGGGCAGCCGGTGTAGTAATGCTCCCCCTCCTTGGCCGTCGGCTTGATGAAGTCGGGGTTGAGGCGGATCACACCGCCGTCCTCGGTGTCGTCGTAGAGGAAGGCGGTCTGGGTGAAGGGCAGGACGTGGATGGCCTGATGGTCCTCCGCCTCGATTCCCGTCGCTTCCATGTACTGCACCAGCATGCCGAGGCTGCCCATGGACAGCGGCACCACATGCTTGAGGCTGCGGCGGATCAGCTCGGTGTACTCGGCCGCCGTTTTGCCGGGGGCCAGCATCACCGACGCCTCCAGCAAGTTCCAGCAGACGTGGAGTGCGGTGTGGCTGCCGGTCTTCGTGATCGACAGCAGATTGTAGCCGCTTGGGACGTAGAGATCGGAGGTGGACAGGCGCTGGTCCAGCGCGAAGCTGGCGGCGGCCATCGGGGTGATCTCCCCCTCCGCCCGGCAGCGCTCCTCCTCCGCCATCACCTTCACCGCCCAGGCGCGGATGAGCGCGTCGAGCAGCGTGCAGGAGCAGTCGCGCAGGAAGGAGCACAGCGTCTCCGGCGCCACCGCGGCCAGCGCCTCGCGGTCGTTGGGGTCGAGCCCGTGCGGCGATTCGGGCGGGGTCAGCATCGCAAGCCCGCCGTCCGGCGTCAGCGGCAGGCCGTTCAGGACGTGGGTCCGAAGATCCTCGTACAGCACCGTCAGGGTGGTGTTGACCACCACCTTGTCGTAATCCTCCGGTCGGGTTCCGTGGTGGACCGGGCATTGGCCGGCGAGCTGCCCGAACTCCTCCCCAAGCAGATAGCCGGGGTCGGCCGCGATGCGGTGCATGACCTGGGTGACGTTGACTCGCGTCAGCCCGGCCTCCTCGTGCGCGGCGTTGTAGGCAAGGGCGAAATCGTTGGATCGGGTCATCGGCCGGCTGTCCGCAAGGGTTACCGCGGAAACATTACGAGCCTTCGCACCCGCGGGGCAATCGCCCATCATGTGACAAGGCGCGCCAAGTGATGAGCGTCCATGCGCCGGGCGGGGGTTGCCGCGCGCGGCCGGGCGGGCTTAGCTGGCGCTTTCCGCACCGCGAACGGTGTTCCGCCATGCGCATTCTGGTCATCGAAAGCAGCCACACCGCCCCTGTCGGCATGATCGGCACGGCGCTGGAGGCGCTGGGCGCCACCCTCGTCACCGTCCGCACCGAGCGCGGCGAAGCCTTGCCGGAGGGTCCCGCCGGCTACGACGGGCTGGTGGTGCTGGGCGGGCCGCAGGACGCCTGGGACGACGCGCAGGGGCCTCATTTTCCGCAGTCCATGCGGCTGATCCGGTCCTTCGCGGAGGATCGGCCGGTGATGGGGCTCTGCCTGGGCGGGCAGCTTGCGGCGCGCGCCTTCGGGGCGGATGTGCGGCGCAACCTGGCGGGGCCGGAGCTGGGATTCCACCCGCTGCGGCTCGAGCCTGGCGCCGCCGACGACCCGCTGCTGCACGACTCCGGCCCGGTGCGCCACGTCGCGCAGTGGCATTTCGACCATTTCGATCTGCCGGCCGGTGGCGTGCGCCTCGCCAGCAACGACCACACGCCGGTCCAGGCCTTCCGCATGGGGCGGTTCCTCTATGGTTTCCAGTTCCACCCGGAGGCGGACGCCGCGATCCTGCGCGACTGGCAGGCGGAGATGGCCGCCGGCCGGCGGGCAGCGGCGGCGCCATCCGCCGCGGCGATCGAAGCGCAGATCGCCGCCCACATGCCGACGGCGGAAACCTTTGCGGCCACGCTGGCGCGGCGCTGGCTGGATCTCGCCGCGGGTTGACGACGGCCTGTTGACGGCGGGTGCCGGGCGGGTCAGACTTCGCGGCGTCGGGTCTGGTCGGACCCGCCCGTCCGCGGAAAGGGCTGCGCCCGCGACCGGCAAGCCAGGGCATCACCCGTCTGCTTCCCTTTTCAGTCTGTCGGCGGACACGGACCTGTATGGAAAGGGAATCCGATGACCGACCCGACCGCGGGGCGCCCGCGCGTCCCGTTCCGCCTTGACCTCGACCAGCAGAAGACCCGCGCCAAGGAGCTGCTGAAGGCCCTGCGTGCCGGCGATCCTGCCGCAGCGGCGCGCCTGGGCGACCACCACCCGAAGAGACCGGCTCCAGCGGCGGCCGTGCTGGCCGACGCGCAACTGGTGATCGCCCGCGAGCTGGGCGTGCCGAGCTGGCCCCGCCTGCGCGCCCATGTCGATGCCATGCGGGCGGCGCGCGCGGCGATCGGCGGCCCCGCCCCGGACGCGGAGACACCGACCCTGCACATCCGCTGCGGCAGCGACATCCACGACGAGCTGCGGGACGGCGGCTTCACCGGCGACTTCCTGGAGGTGTCGGACCCCATCTGCATGGGGCCGGTGCCGGAGCAGGGCGACCTGATCGCCACCCGCGCCCGCTTCCTGGCCGACTCGTTCGGCGCCACCGCGGGTCAGGACATGGCGGCGATGACGGCCCGGCTGACCGGCGAACGGGACGGGCTTGCCAATGCGGCGGGGCGCTACCGTCGCGTCGTGCTGTGGATGGAGCACGACAGCTACGACCAATTGATTCTCGCCCGCTGTCTGGCGGCCTTCGCAGAAGGGCGTGTTCCGGCGGTTTTGGAGCTGGTGTCGGCCGACCATTTCCCCGGATCGGAGCGCTTCATCGGGCTGGGCCAGCTCCCGCCCGAGGCGCTGCGCCTTCTGTGGGGCCGGCGGCGCCGGCTGGGTGCCGGGGAGCTGGCCGGCGGGCGGGCGGTATGGGCGGCGCTGCGCCGTGACGACCCGCGCGGGCTGGCGGACCTCGCGGCCACCGGCGTTCCCGGCCTACCGCACATGGCGGGGGCGCTGGGGCGCCATCTGGCCGAGCTGCCGGGTGTCGCCGATGGCCTGTCGCTGACCGAGCGGCTGACCCTCGCCCTCCTGATGGACGGGGAGGAGCGGGCCGGGCGTCTGTACGCCAGGCTGATGCGCGAACGCGAGCCGCTGCCCTGGCTTGGCGACCTGATGTATTGGACCATCCTCGAAGCGCTCGGCGGTGGGCGGGAGCCGCTGTACCGCATCGCCGAGCAAGCGCCGGAGAGTGAGCCGTCGTGGCGACACCGACTCGCCATCACCGACGCCGGCCGGGCCGTGCTGGCCGGTCGTCTGGACCGCATGGCGCTCGATCCGCCGGAACGCTGGGTCGGTGGCGTGCGCATCGCACCCGGCGGGCCGGTGTGGCGCTGGGACGGGGAGGCGGGGCGGCCGGTGCTGCGCTGATCGTGGTCACGGGGTGTCCAGCGCGCGGCGCAGCGCGGCGATGGCGTCGGGCGTGTCGATGTCGGTCAGCACGCCGTCGTCTTCGACAGCCACCTCGCACACCCGCTCGGCGTTGGCGCCGATCAGGTGACGGGCGCCGGTGTCGCCGGCGACGCGGGCCATGTCGGCGAACAGCGAGCGGTCCCACAGCACCGGATTGCCGCGCTTGCCGCCGGCCACCGGCACGACGATGGCGCGGCCCTCCACCGGGTTGTAGGCGGCGATCAGCCGGTCGATGACCACCGGCGCCACCAGCGGCATGTCGCCCAGGCAGACCAGCGCGCCGTCGGCGCTGCCGGGCACCGCGGCCAGCCCGGCGCGCAGCGAGGTGCTCAGCCCCTCGGCGAAGTCGGGGTTGTGGACGAAGGTCACGTCCAGCCCTTGCAGCGCACTGCGCACCTCGTCCGGCTCGTTGCCCGTGATCACGATCACGGGACCGGCCTGCGAGGCGAGCACGGCCTGAACCGTGCGCCGCAGCAGCGGCACACCTTGCACGTCCGCCACCAGCTTGTTGGAGCCCATGCGGCTGGAGCGGCCGGCGGCCAGCACCAGCGCCGCGACGCGGGGCGCGCGCGGCGCCTCCGGCCCCGGCCGGGTCGCGTCCAGACGGGGCAGGGGACGCGACGGGATCTCCGCCAGAAGCCCGCCGACGCCCATCCGCATGATGTCGCGCCGGGTCACCGGCACACCGGCGGCGACGCGCTGGATCACCCAGTCGAAGCCGTTCAGCTTCGGCGACCGTGCGCAGCCGGGGAGCCCGAGCACCGGCCGGTCGTCGCGGCGTCCCAGCAGGATCAGGTTGCCGGGGTCCACCGGCATGCCGAAATGCTCGACCGTACCGCCCGCCCGCTCGATCCCGGCGGGCAGCACGTCGCGCCGGTCGGTGATGGCGGAGGCACCGGCGACCAGAAGCAGGTCGGGCTTGCCGGCGGCGTCGATGGCGGCGGCCAGTTCCCCCTCCTCGTGCGCGCAGCGCGTCTCCTGCGACAGGGTGCCGCCCAGCGCGGTCAGCCGGTCGCGGGTGACGCCCACGGTCTTGTCGAGCACGCCGGGCTTGGTGCCGGGCAGCACGGTCTGGATCAGCGCAGCCGTGAAGGGGCGGTAGGGGGCGACGCGCAGGACCGGGGCCATGGCCGCCGCCACCGCCTCCGCCGCCTCCACCGCGTCGTGGGGGGCGGCAAAGGGGATGATCTTCACGGTGGCGACCATGCTGCCCCGCTCGACCGGGGCGAAGGCGGGCAGGGTGGCGACGGTCACCGATTCGTGCAGCAGGTTGATGCGGTCGATGGCGTCGGCATCGACGACCGCCAGCCCGGCCGCCGCCGCGAACAGGTTGACCCGCCCGGTGAAGGCGGCGCCGATGGTGAGGCCGGACCCGGAAAGTGCCTGTGCGACGCGCGCGGCGGCGGCATCCTCGTGGATGTCGTCGTGGTCGAGCCGGGCGACGGTCGCCGTCTCCACCCCCGCCGCGGTGAGTGCCGCCACATCCACCGCGCTCAGCACCCGCCCCTTCTTGAGGACGGACGAACCGGCGCGCAGGGAGTGGGCGAGAATGGCGCCGGTGCAATCGGCGACGGGCCGCGTGCCGAAGCGCATCGCCTCAATCCCGATCCCGTCGGCGCACCGCGGTGATCTGGGCCATGATGGACACGGCGATCTCGGCCGGGGAGACGGCGCCGATCGACAGGCCGACAGGGCCGTGGATGTTGGCGATCTCGCGGTCGCTCAGCCCCTGCTCGCGCAGGCGATCGACGCGCTTGGCGTGGGTGCGGCTGCTGCCCAGCGCGCCGACGTAGAAGGCTGGGGAGCGGAGTGCCACCAGCAGCGCCGGGTCGTCCAGCTTGGGGTCGTGGGTCAGGGTCACCACCGCGCTGCGCGAGTCGGGCTTCAGCGCGTTCAGCGCGTCGTCCGGCCATTCGCCGTTCACCGCGATGCCGGGAAAGCGCTCGTCGGTGGCGAAGGCGCGGCGCGGGTCGATGACGGTGACGGCGTAGCCGGTCAGCGCCGCCATCGGCGCCAGCGCCTGGGCGATGTGAACCGCGCCGACGATGAACAGCCGCAGCGGCGGGTTGTGGACATGGACGAAGAAGCGGTCGTCCCCCTCCTCCACGATGCCGCTGCGGTCGGCCTGGATGCGCGCGCGCACCAGCCGCAGCAGCGTCTCATCCATCCCGAAGGCGCCCTCCACCGTCTCCGGCGTGACGAGGGACTGCATGCCGGTGCCAAGGTCGGTCACCAGGGCGGCCGGCACGGCGCCGGCCTTGGCCGCCATCAGGCGGTCGAACAGGGCTCGCTTCACTCCACCGCCTCCACATAGACCTGGACCTTGCCGCCGCAGGCCAGCCCGACCTCCCACGCCATCTCGTCGGTGACGCCGAAGGAGAGCATGCGCGGCTCGCCGTCCTGGAGGGTCTTCTGCGCCTCCATCACCACCGCCCCCTCGATGCAGCCGCCGGAGACCGAGCCGGCCATGGCGCCGGCCGCGTCGACCGCCATCTGGCTGCCGACCGGGCGCGGGGAGGAGCCCCAGGTGCTGACGACCGTCGCCAGCGCCACCTTGCGCCCCTCGGCCATCCAGGCCGCCGCGGTGGACAGGATGTCGTCGCTCGTGTTCATGCCGCCTCTCTCAGCCACCGTCGCATCCCCTCCGCACGGCGGCGGGAGGGACGGTCGAGCGCCCGGGCAAGGTCGCCCAGGCTGTTCAGGTTGTGCACCGGGCGGAAGTCGTCCACATGCGGCAACAGCGCCCGTATCCCCGATGATTTCGGTGCGAAGCCGTCCCAGCGCAATAGGGGGTTCAGCCAGACCAGACGGCGGCAGCTCTTGTGCAGCCGTTCCGCCTCCATCGCCAGCCCCTCGCCGGCGTCGCGGTCGAGCCCGTCGGTGATCAGCAGCATCACGGCCCCCTGGCCCAGCACACGCCGCGCCCACACCCGGTTGAATTCGTGCAGCGCTGTGCCGATGCGGGTGCCGCCCGACCAGTCCTGGACGGCGGCGGCTACCGAATCCAACGCCTCGTCCACGTCGCGCTGGCGCAGATGGCGGGTGATGTTGGTCAGCCGCGTGCCGAAGACAAAGCTGTGCACCCGGTCGCGGTCGTTGGTCACCGCGTGCATGAAGTGCAGCAGCATCCGCGAATAGCGCGTCATCGAGCCGGAGATGTCGCAGAGCAGAACCAGTGGCGGCGGCCGGGTCCGCACCCGGCGCCGCGCGAGGTCGGCGAGATCGCCGGTCCTCATCATCCGTCGCAGGGTGGCGCGCGGGTCGATGCGCGGCCCCTGCTGGTCCGGCCGATGGCGCCGCGTGGTCACCTCGGCCACCGGCAGCGCCATGCGGGCGATGAGGCGCCGTGCCTCGGCCAGCTCCTCCGTGGACATCGTCTCGAAGTCCTTGCCCTGGAGCTGCTCGCGCTCGGAGACGGTGAGGGCGGCGTCCAGCTCGACGCGCAGTTCCTCCTTCTCCTCCGGCGGCGGTGGCTCGGGCGCGTCCTTGTCCCGCAGCGCCTCGGCGACGCGGCGGCTCATGTCCTTCTGGTCGGGGCGCAGCTCCTCACGCACCGTGGGCAGCATCATGCCCATCATGCGCTTCAACAGATCCGGGTTGCGCCAGAACAGGTGGAAGGCCTGGTCGAACACCTCCGTCTGGTCGTGGCGGTTCACGAAGACGGCGTGCAGCGCCCAGTAGAAGTCGCGCCGGCTGTCCAGCCCCAGCGCCTCCACCGCCTCCACCGCCTGGAGCACGCGGCCGGGACCGACCGGCAGTCCGGCGGCCCGCAACACGCGGGCGAAATGCATGAGGTTGAGGACGAGCCGGCCGCCGCCGGGTTCAGGGGGGGTCATCGGTTTGGCGTCGCGGCCAGTTCGAGCTTCACCTGGGTGAGGATGCGCGACGCCTCGCTGCCCTGGATGCGGGCGATGTCGTCCTGATACTTCAGCAGCGTGCCCAGCGTGTCGTTGATGGTGCGCGGGTCGAGTTCGAGCTGGTTCAGCTCCACCAGCGCCTGCGCCCAGTCCAGCGTCTCCGCCACGCCCGGGGCCTTGTAGAGATCCATGGCGCGCAGCTTCTGCACGAAGCCCACCACCTGGGCGGCCAGCCGCGCCTCCGCCCCCGGCGCCTTCACCGCCAGGATGGCGCGCTCGCGCTCGGCGTTGGGGTAGTCGACCCAGTGGTAGAAGCAGCGGCGCTTCAGCGCGTCGTGGATCTCGCGGGTGCGGTTGGAGGTCAGGATGACGATGGGCGGCTCCGGCGCCTTCACCGTGCCGTATTCGGGGATCGTCACCTGGAAATCGGAGAGGATTTCCAGCAGATAGGCCTCGAACGGCTCGTCGGTGCGGTCGAGCTCGTCGATCAGCAGCACGGGCGCGCCGTTCACGTCCGGCTCCATGGCCTGGAGCAGCGGGCGGCGGATCAGGAAGCGGTCGGAGAACAGGTCGGTCGCCAGCGCGTCGCGGTCGCGGGCGCCGGACGCCTCGGCCAGCCGGATCTCCATCATCTGCCGGGCGTAGTTCCATTCGTAGACCGCCGCCGCGGCGTCCAGCCCCTCGTAGCATTGCAGCCGCAACAGCCGCCGGCCGAGCGTGGCGGAGAGCACCTTGGCGATCTCGGTCTTGCCGACGCCGGCCTCGCCCTCCAGGAACAGCGGGCGCTTGAGCTTCAGCGCCAGATACAGCGCCGTCGCCAGCGACCGCTCGGCGACATAGTCGCCGGCCGCCAGCAGGGCCACGGTGTCATCGACGGAGGCGGGGAGGGGATGGGGCATGACCGGACTTCGGGTTTGCGGGTGGTAAGGGGTGCATTCTGCCGCAATCCGCCGTCATCCGTCGCGCACTTCGACGATGGATTCTCCGGCGTCGACGAACGCCACGATCTGCGGAAGAAGCGGCAGGAAGCCTCTCAACAGATGACGCCGGGAGACATTGCCGATCCTCACCCAAACGACGGGAGGCGCAGGAGGTCGGCTGATCCGGCGCGTGACGAAATCCTCATCCTTGCCGACGATGACGGCGCCAAGTCGGATGGCGTCGCTCCAGATCACCGAATCGTCGGCCGATTGAAGCCCAAGGTCGGACACATGAGCCGCGTTGTGCCCGTGCTTGGCAATGGCGCGGCCGAGCGCCGGGGGCAACTGTGCATCGACCAGGAACTTCACGACACCGCGCGCAGAACGGGATGGTCCGTTTCCGCCGCGGCGAAGGCAAGACAGGCTCGGATGTCGTCCGACTCAAGGTCCGGAAAATCCGCCAGGATGTCCTCCTCCGTCTCACCCGCCGCCAGCAAGCCCAGAACATCCTGCACCCGGATCCGCATGCTCCTGATGCAGGGCCGCCCGCCGCACTGGTTTGGATTGAACGTGATCCGGGAGAGAAGGTCCATCGAACTGCCACCGGGTGGTCGTTGCCGACTAACCTTCCTAAGATTGGGCCGCGGCGCAAGTTTGTCGATGACCGCCTCACTCCGCCGGCTGCGCCGCCGCCTCCGGCACGCGCTCCTCGGTCGGCAGGATGGCGGCGGCGACGAGCATCAGGAGGCAGAGGACGGCCAGCGCCTGGAGCATCAGGGCGAAGCCGCCGGCCCCGTGCAGCCAGGCCACCAGCGCCACCGACGCACCCGCCCCGGTGAAGCCGATGAAGTAGCGCAGGGCGAAGGCGCGGGAACGCCATTCGTCGGCGGTGAAGCGGCCGATCATCGCGTCGTTGACGGTGACCATGCCGAACATCGCGACCACGATGCCCACCGCCGCCAGGATCAGCCCGGCCCCGTGGAGCACGGAGGCGAGCAGAAGCGTGGGCGTGTAGAGCAGCGCCATGGGCAGGAACAGCGACCGCAGGGAGTGGCGGTCGAGGAAGCTGCCGATGGTCACCTGCGTCGCCGCCCCGCAGACATAGACCGCGGCGGTGATCAGGCCGAGCAGGGCGGGATCGGTGGCAAGGCCGGAAAGACGCTCCGCGAACAGCTTGGGCAGCGAGACGGTCACCGCGTTGAAGGTGGTTGAGGAGGCGACGATGGCAAGCGCCAGCGCCAGGATGACCTTCGGCATGGCGCTCGCCGGCACCCGGGCGGTGGCCTTGGCGGTCTTGTGGCCCTGCCGCACCTCGTGTTTGACGGCGCCAACAAAGGCAATGCCAATGGCGATGGTGACCACACCCGGCAGGATGAAGGCGGCGCGCCAGCCGAGATACTGACTGAAGCCGCCGGTCAGCAGCGCCGACAGCGCCACGCCGAAATTGCCCCACACGCCGTTGCGCCCGACCTCGTGCCCCACCCGCTCGGCGTAGGAGACCAGCATGGCGGTGCCCACCGGGTGGTAGATGGCGGCGAACAGGCCGATGAAGAACAGCGCCACGCCAAGTTGCAGCGGTGTCTGCACGAAGCCGGCGCCGACGAGGCTGGCGCCGATGCCCAGGAAGAACACCGCCATCATGTGGCGCCGGCTCCAGCGGTCGCCCAGCCAGCCCATGACGAGCGCCCCCGCGCCGAAGGCGATGAAGCCAGGCGTGGCGTAGGGCAGCAGCTCGCCATAGCCCATGCCGAAGGCCGGCCCCATCAGCACCACCGCGGCAGCGAAGACCAGCATGGCGTAATGGTCGATGAAGTGGCCGATGTTGACGTAGGTGATCACGGTGGCGGGGCGGTTCATCACCGGCTGTCCTCTTGCGGATTGATGAGGCTACTGTAGACTGGCCTGCCATGGATGTGACGCCAAACCACATCGACAAAACGCCAGTCGGGCCGCCGTCGGAATGCCACGAGACGCGCGGCGCCTTCGCCACGCTGGCCCGCAGCTACCCGCGCGGTGCCAGCCTCGGCCTGCACGCTCACCAGGAGGCCCAGCTTCTGTTTGCCGCCCGCGGCGTCATGCAGGCGACGACGACGCGCGGGCGCTGGCTCGTTCCGCCGCACCGGGCCGTTTGGCTGCCCAGCCAGCGCCCGCACGCGGTGGACATGCTGAGCGACATCGAGATGCGCTCGCTCTATGTCGACCCGGCGCACGTCGCCGCGCACCCGAAGGCGGGCCGCCTGGGGAACGAGTTCGTGGTCCGCGTCGCGCCGCTGTTGCGGGAACTGATCCTCGGCTGCTTCGCAGACCGGCGCCACCCCGAGCGGGGGGTGGCGCTGGGTCGGCTGATCCTGTTCGAGCTGACGGAGGCGGAGGACCCGGCCACCTTCATCCCGATGCCGCAGGACCCGCGGGCGCGGCGCGTGGCGGAGCTGGTTCTGGCGGAGCCGGACGGGATCCGCGACCTGGAGGATCTGGCCGCGGTCGCCGGCACCTCCGCCCGCACCGTCACCCGGCTGTTTTCCCAGGAGACGTCGCTGTCCTTCCGCACCTGGCGCCAGCGCGCCCGCATCATGGCGGCGATCGAGGCTCTGTGCGGGAGCAGCCCGCCGCCGGTGAAGGACCTTGCCCACCGGCTGGGATTCTCCAGCACGGCGGCCTTCGATTACGCGTTCAAACAGGTGACGGGCACGACGCCGACGGCGTTCGTGGGGAAGGGGGGCGGTTAGAGACGTTTATTCCGCGGCCGGAGGAATCGCGGCGATGCGGGTGGGGATCAGGGCTACGAGGACCTTGCCCTGTTCGTCGAGGCGGGTGTTGATGACGCGCGATTCCACGTCGATCTTGGCGTCGAGGCGGGCGAAACCATCATCGACATGCTTCCGCAGTCCAGTGACTTGCTCCCGCAATTCGGAAAGCTCCTCCTTGGTCGCCAGCTTCGGCAGATAGTCCACGATCTGTCGCAGGAGGGTCTTGATCTCGTCGTCGGCCATGGTTCGCACCCCACAGTGTCGGTTGCAGGATAGCGTTATCACTCGCCCGCATGCAATTTCTCGAACCGGACATGCGACCATTCGATGCAACGGGTGGGTGGCGCCTGCGCATCACCCACCCGCATCCTAGGGCATCACCCCGCCGCCGTCACCGCCCGCTTCGCCATCACGCCCACCAGATGGGCGCGATACTCGGCGCTGGCGTGCAGGTCGGCGTTCAGGCCATCGGCGTCCACGGTCAGGCCGTCCAGCGCAGCGGCGCTGAAATTGCCGGCCAGCGCCGCCTCGAAGGAGGGCAGGCGGAAGACCGAGGGGCCGGCGCCGGTCACGGCGACCCGCACCTCGCTGCCGAACACGGCCACGAACACGCCGACGACGGCGTAGCGGCTGGCCGGGTTGCGGAACTTGGCGTAGGCGGCCTTGTCCGGCTTCGGGAAGTGGACGGAGACGATCACCTCCCCCGGCTCGAGCGCCGTTTCGAACATGCCGGTGAAGAAGTCGTCGCCGGCGATGTCCCGGCGATCGGTCTTCACGGTCGCCTTCAGCCCGACCACCGCCGACGGGTAGTCGGCGGCCGGGTCGGAGTTGGCGATCGAGCCGCCCAGCGTGCCCATGTTGCGCACCTGACGGTCGCCGATGCCCTCCGCCAGCGAGGCCAGCGCCGGGATGACGCGGGCCACGGTGGCGGAATGGGCGACCTCCGCGTGCCGGGTGAAGGCGCCGATGGTGAGCCCCCCGGCCGCTTCCGTGATGCCCTTCAACTCGGGCACGGCGGAGAGGTCGATGAGCGCGCTGGGCTGGGCGAGGCGCTGCTTGAGCGTCGGCAGCAGCGTCTGGCCGCCGCCGAGCAGCTTGCCGTCCTCCTCCGCGCCGATGGCGGTCACGGCGTCGGCGAGCGATTTCGGGCGTTGGAACGCGAACGCGTACATCGCGGGTGTCCTCCTTACTCGGCCGCCATGGCGGGGGTGGCCTGCCGGACGATCTGCCAGATCTTCTGCGGCGTGGCCGGCATGTCGATGTGGGTGACGCCGTACTCGGCCAGCGCGTCCACCACGGCGTTGATGACCGCGGCCGAGGCGCCGATGGTCCCGGCCTCGCCGCAGCCCTTCACCCCCAGCGGGTTGTGGGTGCAGGGCTGGTCCTCGTGGTACTGCACGGTGAAGGACGGCACGTCGTCCGCCCGCGGCATGCAGTAATCCATGTAGGAGCCGGTGACGAGCTGGCCGGTCTCGTCATCATAGACGCAGTTCTCCAGCAGCGCCTGCCCGATGCCCTGGACGATGCCGCCGTGCACCTGGCCCTCGACGATGAGCGGGTTGATGACGCGGCCGAAATCGTCCACGGCGGTGAAGGCCACCACCTCGGTCACCCCGGTCTCCGGATCGATCTCCACCTCGCAGACGTGGCAGCCGTTGGGGTAGGTGAAGTTCTTCGGGTCGTAGAAGGCCTGCTCGTCCAGCCCCGGCTCCAGCTCCTCCAGCGGGTAGTTGTGCGGGACGTAGGCGGCCAGCGCGATCTCGCCGATGGTGACGGCCTTGTCGGTGCCGGCGACGGAGAATTTGCCGTCCTTGACCTCGATGTCGGCCTCGGCGGCCTCCATCAGGTGGGCGGCGATCTTCTTGGCCTTGCGCTCGACCTTGTCCATCGCCTTGACCAGCGCCGAACCACCGACCGCCAGCGAGCGTGAGCCGTAGGTGCCCATGCCGAACGGCACCTTGTTGGTGTCGCCGTGCACGATCTCGATGTTCTCGATGGGCAGGCCGAAGCGGTCGGCGACGAGCTGGGCGAAGGTCGTCTCGTGGCCCTGGCCGTGGCTGTGCGAGCCGGTGAAAACGGTCACGCTGCCGGTCGGGTGGAAGCGCACCTCGGCCGACTCGTAGAGGCCCGCGCGGGCACCGAGCGCCCCGGCGATGTTGCTGGGGGCGATGCCGCAGGCCTCGATGTAGGTGGCGAAGCCGATGCCGCGCAGCTTGCCGCGCGCCTTCGCATCCGTCTTGCGCTGCGCCAGACCGGCGTAGTCCACCACCGGCAGAGCCATCTCCAGGTTCTTGGCGAAATCGCCGGTGTCGTACTGGAGCGCCACCGGCGTCTGGTACGGCATGGCCTCCTTCGGCACGAAGTTGCGGCGGCGCAGCTCGGCCTTGTCGATGCCCAGCTCGATGGCGGCCTTGTCGACGATGCGCTCGATCAGGAAGCAGGCTTCCGGACGGCCGGCACCGCGGTAGGCGTCCACCGGCGTGGTGTGGGTGAAGGCGGCCTTCACCTCCGCGTAGATCGCCGGGGTCTTGTACTGGCCGGCGAGCAGCGTGGCGTAGAGGTAGGTCGGGATCGAGCTGGCGAAGGTCGACAGGTAGGCGCCCATGTTGGCGACGGTGTGGACGCGCAGCGCCAGGAAGTTGCCGTCCTTGTCCAGCGCCAGCTCGGCGCGGGACACGTGGTCGCGCCCGTGCGCGTCGGTCAGGAAGCTCTCCGACCGCTCCGCCGTCCACTTGATCGGCCGTCCGACCTTCTTGGCCGCCCAGGTGACGATGGCCTCCTCGGCGTAGTGGAAGATCTTGGAGCCGAAGCCGCCGCCGACATCCGGGGCCACCACCCGCAGCTTGTGCTCGGGGATGCCCAGCACGAAGGCGCCCATCAGCAGGCGGATGACGTGCGGGTTCTGGGAGGTGGTGTAGAGCGTGTGCTCGCCGGTCGCCCGGTCGTACTCGCCGATGGCCGCGCGCGGCTCCATGGCGTTGGGCACGAGGCGGTTGTTGACGAGGTCGAGCGTGGTGACATGGGCCGCCTGCGCGAAGGCCGCGTCGGTCGCCGCCTTGTCGCCCAGGTGCCAGTCGTAGCAGAGGTTGCCCGGCACGTCGTCGTGCACCAGGGCGGCGCCCGGCTCCAGCGCCTTCACCGCGGAGGCGACGGCCGGCCGCTCCTCGTAGTCGATCACGAGAGCTTCGGCGGCGTCCTTGGCCTGCTCGCGCGTCTCGGCGATGACCACCGCCACGGTGTCGCCGACGTGGCGGGCCCGGTCGCGGGCCAGCGGGAAATGCGGCGGCTCCTTCATGGGGGAGCCGTCCTTGTTGTGGATCAGCCAGCCGCAGGGCAGGCCGTTCACATTGTCCGCCGCCATGTCGGCGCCGGTGTAGATCGCGACCACGCCGGGCATGGCCAGCGCCGCGGCGGTGTCGATGCCGCGGATGGCGGCGTGCGCGTGCGGCGAGCGCACCATGCACGCGAAGGTCTGGCCGGGGCGGTTGATGTCGTCGGTGTAGGTGCCGCTCCCCGTCAGGAAGCGCTTGTCCTCGCGGCGCCGTACGCTGGCGCCGATGCCACTGGGGTTCGCCATGTGCGTTGTCCTCCCGTGAACCCGTCCGTCCCCGTCACTCGGCGGCGATCTTGGCGTCGCTGCCCGAGCGCATCGCCTCGGCGCCCGTCAGCACCGCCTTGACGATGTTGTGGTAGCCGGTGCAGCGGCAGATGTTGCCCTCCAGCCCCTCGCGGACGTCCTTCTCGCTGGGCGTGGGATTCTCGCGGACCAGATCCACCGCGCTCATCACCATGCCCGGCGTACAGAAGCCGCATTGCAGGCCGTGATGCTCGCGGAAGGCCGCCTGCATCGGGTGCAGCGTGCCGTCGGCCGCCGCCAGCCCCTCGATCGTCGTCACCGACGCGCCGTCCACCTGGACCGCCAGCGTCGTGCAGGACTTCACCGAGCGCCCGTCCACATGCACGACGCAGGCGCCGCACTGGCTGGTGTCGCAGCCGACATGGGTTCCGGTGAGGCCCAGGGTCTCGCGCAGGAAATGGACGAGCAGCGTTCGCTCCTCCACCTCCCGCGTGACCGTCTTTCCATTGACGGTCAACGTAACGGTGTTCGCCATCGGTGTCGCCTCCCTTGCCGTCCTCGGTCCGGCGCCGCGCACGGGGCTTCTCGCGTCGCACGCCAGGTGCCGGGCCCGGCGACAAGGATAGAGGGATGATGGGCGGAAAGGTCAAGGCGCTGATCGTCCGAAACACGACGGAGCGACAAGATGCTCAACCGAAAGGCAGAACGAACGCCGCGTCGGACGGGGCGGGCGGGGAGGGAGCCTCCGATCCGGTGCGCTGGATCATCGGAATTCCCGTGAAAATGGGTGCAGGCTGGCATCATCAGTCGACACGCGGTAGAGTGCCGCCTTCATTGCCGGCGGATAGGCCGAGAACGGACAATAAGGGAGGTGTTGCGGTGAAGAAGATGCTGGCCGTCTGTGGCGTGTGTGTGCTTGCGGCCCTTCCGGCGCGCGCGGAGCAGTTCGTGACGGTGCTGACCGGCGGCACCAGCGGCGTGTATTACCCGCTGGGCGTGGCGCTGAGCAACCTGTACGGCAAGGTCATCGCCGATTCGAAGGTGACGGTGCAGGCCACCAAGGCGTCGGTGGAGAATCTGAACCTGCTGCAGGCCGGTCGCGGAGAAATCGCCTTCACGCTCGGCGACTCGCTGAGCCAGGCCTGGAAGGGCGACGAGGAGGCCGGCTTCAAGGCGAAGCTGACCAAGCTGCGCACCATCGGTGCCATCTATCCCAACTACATCCAGATCGTCGCCACCAAGGACAGCGGCATCAAGACGCTGGCCGATCTGAAGGGCAAGCGCGTGTCGGTCGGCGCGCCGAAGTCGGGCACCGAGCTGAACGCCCGCGCCATCTTCGGCGCGGCCGGCATGAAGTACGGCGATTTCGCCAAGACCGAATATCTGCCCTTCGGCGAGTCGGTCGATCTGATGAAGAACCGGCAGCTCGACGCGACGCTGATCTCCGCCGGCCTCGGCGTGGCCGCCATCCGTGATCTGTCCACCACCCAGGACATCACCATCGTGTCGGTGCCGGAGGAGACGGTGAAGAAGGTGGGCGACGAGACCTTCGTGTCCGAAACCATCCCGGCCGGCACTTACAAGGGGCAGGACGAGGCGGTGAGGACGGCCGCCGTCCGCAACTATCTCGTCACCCATTCCGGCGTGTCGGACGATATCGCCTACGCCATGACCAAGGCGACCTATGAGAACCTGGAAGCGCTGACAGCAGCGCACGCCGCAGCCAAGGGCATCAAGTTCGACGCTTCGGTCACCAAGTCGCCGGTGCCGCTGCACCCCGGCGCCGAGAAGTACTTCAAGGAAAAAGGCATGAACTGAGCGGCCGGCACCGACCGCTCGCGATGGCATGACCCGATCCCTCCCCCGCCACGCCGCGGGGGAGGGATTTTCATTGGCCCCCTGTGGAACGCCCGACATGTCGACGCTCGCCCAATCGCCGGAGGAGGCGGAGGTCCGCGCCGCCCTCGACCGGGAGAATCCCGGCACGCTCGTGTCCTTCCAGGGCACGTCCGGACGGATCGTCTTCGCCATCGCCATCGCCTTTTCCGTCTTCCAGATTTGGACGGCGGCCTTCAACCCGCTGTCGAGCCTTGTGGTCCGCTCGATCCACGTCGGGTTCCTGTTGCTGCTCACCTTCGTGCTGTTCGGGTTCCGGCCGGGCACACGCCGGTCGGTGCCGTGGCACGCCTGGGCGCTCGGTGGTCTGGCCTTCCTGCTCGGCCTCTATCATTGGTGGTTCGAGGCCGACCTGATCCAAAGGGCGGGCGACCCCAGCGGTCTGGATCTTGTGGTCGGGGCGATCGGCATCCTGTTGGTGTTCGAGGCGGCGCGGCGCCTGATGGGCCCGGCGCTTCCCATCATCTGCGGCGTGTTCATTCCCTACGCCTATTTCGGCCGGCATCTGCCCTTCGGGCTGGCGCACCGCGGCTTCGATTACGATCAGATCATCGACACGCTGTATTTCTCGACCGAGGGCATCTTCGGAACGCCGATCTTCGTGTCGTCCACCTTCATCTTCCTGTTCATCCTGTTCGGCGCCTTCCTGGAAAAGGCGGGGATGATCAAGCTGTTCAACGACGTGTCGTTGGGCCTGGTCGGCCACGCCAAGGGCGGGCCGGCCAAGGTGGCGGTGATCTCGTCGGGATTCATGGGCACCATCAACGGGTCGGGCGTGGCGAACGTGCTGACCACCGGGCAGTTCACCATCCCGCTGATGACCCGCTTCGGCTACCGTCCGGCCTTCGCCGGGGCGGTGGAGGCGACGGCCAGCATGGGCGGCCAGCTGATGCCGCCGGTCATGGGCGCGGCCGCCTTCATCATGGCCGAGACCATCGGCGTCCCCTTCACCGACATCGCCACGGCGGCGCTGATCCCCGCCGTGCTCTATTTCGGCAGCGCCTTCTGGATGGTGCATCTGGAGGCCGGGAAGCGGAACCTGATCGGTTTGCCGCGCGAGGAATGCCCCAGCGTGATGCGCGCCCTGATGGAGGGCTGGTACCTGATCCTGCCGCTGGCGGCGCTGGTCTATCTGCTGTTCTCGGGCTTCACGCCGCTGTTCGCGGGGGTGATCGGGCTGGCCGCGACGGCGGTGCTGATCCTGGGCGGGACGATCGCCGGCGCGCTGGGGCCGATGGTGCTGCGGGTGGTCTTCTGGATCGCCGTGGGGCTGGCCGCCGCCGGGCTGTGGCGGCTGGGCTTCCGGACGGAGGAGATGTCCTTCCTGCTGGTGGCGCTTCTGGTCGTCCCCTGCTTGCTGGTGAAGGGCGGGGTGGAGACGCTGCGCATCTGCCTGGACAGTCTGGCGGAGGGGGCGAAGAACGCGCTTGGCGTGGGCGTGGCATGCGCGCTGGTGGGCGTGCTGATCGGCATCCTGTCGCTGACGGGGCTTGCCTCCAGCATCGCCAACGCCATCGTTGCGCTGTCCGGCGGCAACCTGTTGCTGGCCCTGATCCTGACCATGATCGCCAGCATCATCCTCGGCACCGGCCTGCCGACCACGGCCAACTACATCATCACCAGCTCGATCGCGGCACCCGCCCTGCTGCAGATGGGCGTGCCGCTGCTGGTCAGCCACATGTTCGTCTTCTACTTCGGCATCATGGCCGACCTGACGCCCCCGGTGGCCCTGGCGGCGCTGGCGGCGTCGTCGATCGCGCGCGCCGGGCACATGCAGATCGGGTTCATCGCCACGCGCATCGCCATGGCCGGCTATGTGGTGCCGTTCATGGCGGTGTACGACCCGGCGCTGATGCTGCAGGGCGACGGCGGGGTTGTCGCCGTCGCCTACATCTTCACGAAGGCGTGCCTGGGCATCATGCTGTGGGGGGCCGCGACCATCGGCTTCTTCCTGACGCCGCTCAACCTCATCGAGCGGGCGTTCGCGACCACCGGCGCCTTCCTGTTCGTGCTGGCGCTGCCGGTGACGGACGAGGCCGGATTCGCGATCACCGCCGCCTTCATGGCCTGGCAGTACTGGCGTCAGCGGCGCGGGCACCGGGCGTGAGCGCGCTGTGCGTGGCGACGCTCGCCGGCGCGGTGCTGGCGAGCATCCCCGGAACCGACATCACCCTGTCCTGGACCCACTCTGTGGAGAAGACCGAATGGCGGGAGGCCTGGCGCATCGAGGGGCAGCGCCTGGTGGCGGTGGAGGCTCGCATCCGCAGCACCGGGGCGGGCATGGAGCCGCCGGCCGACGCCCGTCTGGTCGATGGCTGGTGGGTGTGGCGTCCGGACCTGCCGCCGTTGGAACGGATCGTGCTGGCCGCCTCGTCCTTCACCGCCGACCACAGCCTGTGCGTCGGCGGGGACTGCCGGCCGCTGCACGGCTGGACCGGTCCCACGGCGGACCGGCCCATCGTTCTGGAGCCCTGCCGGTGAGCCATTCCGGCTTGGCTTGCGCTGGTCGCCGACGCATACTGCCGCTCCTGCCGATGATTGACGTCATACAATGATCCATAGACTCCCCCGCACCGTCCGCGGCGTGCCGTCCGCGGTCGCCACCCTGATCGCCACGATGGCGCTGAGCATGGCCAGCCCGGCCCTGGCCGCCGAGGCCGGGCATGGCGCCCCGCATCTCGACGGGCTCCAGCTCGGAGTCCTGTGGGTTATCCCCTTCGCCGGGGTCCTGCTGTCGATCGCGCTGTTTCCGCTCTTCGCGCCGAATGTCTGGCACCATCATTTCGGCAAGATCGCGGCCCTGTGGGCGCTCGCCTTCATCGTGCCCTTCGCCATCCGCTTCGGGTGGGAGCTGGCATTGTACGAGCTGCTGCACACCGCGCTGCTCGAATACATCCCCTTCGTGGTGCTGCTGACCGCGCTGTTCACGGTGGCCGGCGGCGTGCGACTCGCCGGATCGCTGGTGGGTACTCCGCTGGCGAACACGGTGGGTCTGGCGCTGGGCGCCGCGCTGGCGAGCTTCATGGGCACCACGGGCGCCTCCATGCTGCTGATCCGCCCGCTGCTCCGCGCCAACGAGAACCGCAAGGACAAGGTCCACACCGTCGTCTTCTTCATCTTCCTGGTGTCGAACGTCGGTGGCTCCCTGACGCCGCTCGGCGATCCACCGCTGTTCATCGGCTTCCTGAAGGGCGTGTCCTTCTTCTGGCCGACGGTGCACCTGTTCGCGCCCATGCTGCTGGTGACGGTGGCGCTGCTGGCGATCTATTTCGTGCTCGACACCGTGCTGCACACCCGCGACCCGGGCAAGCACGCGCTGGTCGAGGGCGTCCACGAGAAGGAGCCGATCCGCGTCGAGGGTACGGTCAACTTCCTGCTGCTCGGCGGAGTCGTGCTGGCCGTGCTGGTGGGCGCGTGGCAGAGCGGCGTGTCCTTCTCCGTCTATCATGTGCCGGTGAAGCTGGAGAGCATCCTCAGCATGGCGCTGCTGATCG
Source organism: Azospirillum oleiclasticum (assembly GCF_013423485.1). Taxonomy (GTDB): domain Bacteria; phylum Pseudomonadota; class Alphaproteobacteria; order Azospirillales; family Azospirillaceae; genus Azospirillum; species Azospirillum oleiclasticum. The sequence goes on along the minus strand of NZ_JABFFR010000003.1, from coordinate 301,811 downwards.
GGATCACATTCCTGTCGCTGCGCCTGACCGACGACAAGAGCCGCAAGCTGAACGGCTTCTCCTGGGGGCCGATGGCCGAGGTGGCGAAGCTGTTCGCCGCCATCTTCCTGACCATCATTCCGGCGCTCGCCATCCTGCGGGCGGGGGAGGCGGGGGCGCTGGGTGCCATCATCGCCTCCGTCAACCCCAACGGCGTGCCGTCGCCGGCCATGTATTTCTGGGCGACGGGGGCGCTGTCGAGCTTCCTCGACAACGCGCCGACCTATCTCATCTTCTTCAACACGGCGGGCGGCGACCCGGCGGTGCTGATGAACGAGCTGTCGCTGACGCTGGGGGCCATCTCCGCCGGCGCGGTCTTCATGGGCGCCAACACCTACATCGGCAACGCGCCGAACTTCATGGTGAAGGCGATCGCCGAGGAGCGCGGCGTGAAGATGCCGAGCTTCTTCGGCTATATGGCCTGGTCCTGCGGCATCCTGGTGCCGCTGTTCGTGATCGTGACCTTCATGTTCTACGTCTGACGCGCGGGTGGCCGGTGCCCGAAGGGACCGGCCACCCCAACCCTTGCCAGTCAGGGGAACGGGCAGCGGTCGGAGGTCACATCGACGAAGGAGCGTGAGCCGGCCGCGAAGGTGAAGCGGTACTCGTTGTTGTCGATCACCACCGACTTGTGCAGCGGCAGGGGACCGGTCACGACGTTTTCCTTGCCGCCGATCGCGATGATCCTGATGGTCACGGGCTGACCCGGATCGAACCAGCTCTCCGGGTTGCCCTGGCCATCGCGGGCCGACACACCTTCGCCGGTCACGGTGATGGTGCCGTTGGCGAAGCCGACTCCGCGCACGCCGGACTTCATCAGTGGCGTGGCGATGACGAACCGCTTGTTCTCCGGCTGCTGGCAGTTGCGCTGCGCCTGTGCGTTCTGGATCACGAAGCCCAGACGGTTCGCGTCCATTCCCCCCTTCAGCCGGTCGGTCACGAGCTGGAGCAGCCGCGCGCGGTCGCCGGTCGGCACGTCGCGCTGCAGCCGCGCCTCCGCCTCCGCCAGCTTCGCCTCCGCCGTCCGGGCGGCGTGCTGCATCTGGCTGGCCAGCAGCTCCAACTCGGTCCTCTGGCGCGACAAGGTGTTGACCTCATCGCGCAGGGAGGCGTCGCGTCCCTTCAACTGCTCGATGCCCATCTGGTACGAGAACAGGGCCACAGCCAGGACGAAGGCGACAACGACGCCCACCTTGAGGATCTGTGTCCACATCCGGCGCCGGTATCGGCGTTCGTAGTCGTATCGTCCAAGGGCCATGCGGTGTCGTCGGCGGTGCGGTCGGCGGGCACGGCGCAGCGGCGCCGCGGGTGGCCCCAATGGCTAGCGGCTACGACGCCGTGATGCAACCCCGCACAGCGGCGCGGTCGTCGGTTTACGGTGTGGTCGTCTGATCGGTGCGCCCGCCGAAGAGCCCGCCCGACAGCGTCGGCGACTTGAACTCGCCGATGTTCTTGAACACCAGCCGGAAATATACCGTCGTCCCGGAGCCGCTTTCGCCGGGCGTGTCGGTGAAATCGCGGCGCAGCACGGTGTCGAAGGTGAAGCACTCGTCCTGATAGGTCAGGACGCCGAGGCTGACGCGGGGGCCCGGATCGGGGGTGTAGGCCTGCACATGGGCGGCCGACGCCGACCAGAACTGGCCGAGCCGCAGCGACGCGCCGAAGGTCGCCTGCTCGATTTCCGACTGGGAGCGGGTGTAGGGATCGCTGAACTGGTCGAGGTAGGTGTAGTTCGTGAAGACTCGCAGGCCACCATAGCCGGTCGATGCGGTCAGAGCGTGCCGGCGCGGCTCCAGCGTGCTCTGATCCAGGCGGAAGGAGTAGTTCGCGTCGAACCAGGAGCCCGGAACCAGCTCCACCCGACCCACATAGTCCGACTGTTTGTTCTCCAGGCCCGAGCCGTAGGCGTAGTCTGTGCTTTCGGTGATCCGGTAGCTCTGGCCGAGGAACACGCTGGCGCGTGGGCCGGAGTTGAACCAGGTGGCGGCGTGGACGCCGTAGGTCGCGCGCATCCCGCCTTCCAGCCGGTCGATGCCGGTGTAACGGCTGGGCATGAACAGGTTGGTCTCGTCGAACTCCACGTCCAGGCTGTCCTCGTTCGGGACTTCCAGGTTGTTGGACACCTGGGGTGCCACGCGGAACTGGCCGATCGGCTCGATGAGCTGGGACGACGACTCGCCGTAGCGGACGAAGGGGTAGCGGACGGTGATGTCGGCCGAGGGGAAGAAGCGGAAGCGGTTGTTCGCTTCCCGCGTCGATCCCGCGATGTCCGGCCGGTCGTAGTCGTTGGTCTGGTAGCCGGCCATCAGCACGCTGGTGTTCAGCGTGGTGATGAAACCGAGGTCGGACACCATCTCGCGGCGCCAGCCGGGGGCGACCGAGAACCGGCGCGAACTGGGGCCGTCGGGCCGGAGGATGGACAGCACACCGGCGTCGATCGACCAGCGCCCGCCGAACACGCCGCCCGGCTCGCCGTAGGCGCTGTACACGCCTTCCGGCAGGACCAGCGGCTCCTGCGTGGTGTTGTTGTAGCGCAGGTCCTGGAAGCTGTAGGCGGTGACCGCCGCGTAGTTGCGGCCGCGGAACCCCTCGACGAAGGCCTTGCTTGTCAGGATGTCCTTGTCGCGGTAGTCGAAGTAGCGCCTCAGATAGGTGTACTCGCTCGCCCGCTGTCCCTCGAAACCCCAGCGCCAGGTGTCGTCGATCTCGAACAGGCCTTTGCCGGCGATGTGGCCGCGCCAGTCCTTGCGCTTGAAGTCGCCGGCCGCGTCGGTCAGGTCGCCACGGGTGATGCTGCCGCTGAGTATCAGATTGCCTTTTTCGAATCGGCGCCGGTACTCGCCGCCCAGCAGCAGACTCTCGCTCCCGAACTTGGTCACTTCGATGGTGGCGTCCTGTTCAGGGGCGATGTCGATGTAGGTGTAGGTGCGCAGGAACATGCCCAGGTCGGACGTTCGGCCGTAGACGGGGGCCAGCATGCCTGTGCGACGTTCCACCGTCGGGTCGGGATGCGACAGGTAGGGGGTGTAGGCGACGGGAAGGCCGAACAGCTCCAGCACCGCGTCGCGGTAGCGGACCTCCTTCGCCTCGTTGTCGTGCACCACGCGCACGGCGCGGATCTGCCACAGCGGCGCCCGGCTCGGGTCATCCTTGCACAGATCGCAGGGGCTGTAGACCGCGCGGTTCACGCGGGTCATCCGGCCGCCGCGCCGCTCGCCCTCCGTACCCGCCATGCGACTGTTGTCGGTCATCAGCATGCGGAGGTTGGTGACGAACGCCTCGGCCATGTCGTCGGTCAGCTCGGCGTAATCGGCGAACAGGATTTCGCCCGTCGGCTCGACCAGCCGGATGTTGCCGGACGCTGTGACGACCTTGGTCTTCTGGTTGTAGGTGATGGTGTCCGCCCGCACCGTGCGGGGGCCCTGCGAGAGCTCGACGTTGCCGGTCGCCGTGACGATCCCGGTCTCCTCGTCGAAGGTCACGCTGTCCGCGACCAGCAGCACCGGTTCCTGGTTCTGCGTGTTCGCCGCCGGGGCCTGCGCCGACGCGTGCCGCACCAGCACGGCCGAGCACACCACGGCCAGCCCGAGCAGGCCGGACAGCAGGACCGGTTTCAGGATTTTCCGGGCTTGGCGATCCGCGCGGCGGCGGACCTGGCGGGAGGCGGGCGCGGTCATACGTCAGCAATGCGGAAAGCACGCAGCCAAGTCAACGGTCTCTGGACAATCCCCGGAAACCGTTGCCATTCCGCACTAGGGGCACAGCCGCGCCACGACCCGGCGGGACCGGAAGTCGCACAAAGGCCCCTTTACAAGCCCCGGCACTTGGCGTATCGAACCGCCCATGAACCCGTCGATCGCCACCATCACCACGACCACCACCAAAAAGACTCGCTTCGGCGGGCCTTCCCGGTGTGACGTGCGCTGAAGCGGCGACGACAACCCCACGAGGAAGGCCCCGCCGGAGACGGACGGGGCCTTCGCCATATCTGGGCTCCGCTTCCGCACCGTGCAGCGCCCCGGAACAGCAGGACGGAGCAACAGTCATGAGCAATGCCAACAATCCCGCCCCCCGCCGCGTTGCCGTTGTCGGCGCCACCGGCGCCGTCGGCCGCGAGATGGTCGAGGTCCTCCATCGCCGCAGCTTCCCGGTGAGCGAGCTGCGTCTTCTGGCGTCGGGCCGCAGCGCCGGCAAGGTGATGGAGACGCCCTACGGAGCCATCGCGCTGCAGGAATTCTCGGTCGACCGGGTGAAGGACTGCGACGTCGTCCTGCTCGCCGTGTCCGGCGACTTCGCCAAGGCGCACGCGCCGGCCATCGCCGCCGCCGGGCCGCTGGTGATCGACAACTCCTCCGCCTTCCGCTACGACGCCGACATCCCGCTGATCGTGCCGGAGATCAACGCCGCCGCCTTCGACGTCTCCAATGGGGGTGGGGGCCGCCTGATCGCCAACCCCAACTGCACCACCGCCATCGCCGTGGTGGCGCTCGGTCCGCTGCACCGCGCCTTCGGGCTGAAGCGGGTGATCGTCTCGACCTACCAGGCGACCAGCGGTGCCGGGGCCGAGGGCATGGCGGAGCTGGAGGAGCAGACCCGCAACCGGCTGGAGGGTCGGCCGGTCACCAACAGCGTCTTCCATCACCCCATCCCCTTCAACCTGATCCCCCACATCGACGCCTTCCAGGAGAACGGCTACACGAAGGAGGAGATGAAGGTCACCTGGGAGACGCGGAAGATCCTGGGCCTGCCCGACCTGCCGGTGAGCTGCACGGCCGTGCGCATCCCCACCTACCGGGCGCACTCCGAGGCGATCACCATCGAGACCATCGAACCGGTGACGGCGGAGGCGGCGCGCCGCGTGCTGGCTGACGCGGCCGGCGTCAAGCTGGTGGACGACACCGCCAACGCCGTCTACCCCATGCCGCTGACCGCCACCGGGCAGTTCGACGTGGAGGTCGGGCGCGTGCGCAACAACCCGGTGTTCGGCGACCACGGGCTGGACCTGTTCGTGTGCGGTGACCAGCTCCTGAAGGGCGCAGCGCTGAACGCCGTGCAGATCGCCGAACTGGATCTTTAGGTTTGACCGCCCAGCGATCCTAGCACCTCGGTACTAGGATCGCTGGGCCGAATGGACGACGAGTGTTCTGTCAGCATCCATAAGATTTCCGTCATTGTGGCTGAGCCGCTTTCCTATTCTCCCGGTCCAAAAAAGAACAATAGCACGAAGATCGCCAAAGCGCCGGCCGCTGTAACTGCGAGTCTCTGTCCAAGCTTCATTTCAACCTTCAGAACTCCGATGATTGTTGACCCAAAACTGGCGAGCCCTATCGAGAGAACGGATATAATTATCCTATTCTGAAGACTTGACTGATTATCAAAATAAAATCCAAGGAAAATAGCAATAGCGACAAATATGCACCCCACAATAACTGCCCAACGCTCGGCGGTTTGCGTCATGTTGTTGTCTCTCTGGTGTATTGGGATAGAAAATACATGTCGATTGGCGTCCTGGGACAACAGCACCCCTTCCGTGTAATCCTTGTATGACACCGATATTCCGACTTTGCAGGCCTGACTGCTGATCTGGCAGGTGATGGGTTCAATCCCCGTGACGACTTCCGAGAACGGCTCGCCATCCAGAGAGAAGAGGACCTTCGCCCCGCCAACTGGCAGATCGTCAAGATCACGCACGTCAACGCGGATTACGCGATCACTTAGCATCAGCAACACACCTGAATTGTCAACGGTCCTTGAGTGCAGGTCACACAGCCCTGCGCCGACTGGCCAGTTGAAATGCAACGCGCTGTGCATCGGATTTTTGTATGTGGAGCCTTGTGAAACGTCGATGCAATGAACTCGGAATTTGTCAAAGCCATCATAATAAGTTTATCGTCAGATCCGACTCCTTGAAGCTCAAATTCAACCCGATCATTTCCTGAGATAAGAAAGACGGTCAGGTCAAATATCCCTTCTCCTTTTATAGTAAAAGTTGTAGTGAGCATGCTCCCGGGATTTCCGAATGTTATATTTGAAAAAAATGCGGTCGACTCCAACGACGCACGTATCGGCAAGCTGACGCCTGAAGCACTTCCGTAATGAACTTCAAAAGCCATGTTCGTTTCTCCCCATTCTAAATTTTAATAGTCACCGCATCTTGCGATCGATGTCAATGGGCACTTTATGTTGCAGAACCGGTATGGAAATGGGCAAAGATCTTCACAATTCATGTTATCTGATGTAATCATAATGATTATGACCAAGGGAATTCAGTCATTCTGATTTATCCAGCGATACATTTAAATCATTTAAATAAATGAATTATAATAATTTCTAAAAAGATTTATTTTTTCTCCGATGAAAATCCTTTCTTTCATCCTATGCATGAGACGTGGCCAAAAAGAGAGTATTTTTTAGCCGAGCAGCCGCATGGAACGTGCCGAGTGTACTGCAATCTGTGCTGTTGATGTCTTGTGGCTAGGATGGGCGCCGCCGTCCGTTTTTCCCCTTCAAGCCGCTGGATGCGCCTGCTACATAAGGTCCTTCCGCGCGCTCCACTTCCCACGCGCGCGCTTTGAGAGGAACTGGTACGCGCATGTCCGAGTTGCTGGATGCCGTCTCCCGGCGACGGACCTTCGCCATCATCGCGCACCCCGACGCCGGCAAGACCACGTTGACGGAAAAGCTGCTGCTGTTCGGCGGCGCCATCCAGATGGCGGGTGCCGTGAAGGCGCGTGGCGAGCAGCGGCGCGCGCGTTCCGACTGGATGAAGGTGGAGCGGGAGCGCGGTATTTCCGTCACCGCCTCGGTCATGACCTTCGACTACGACGGCCGCACCTTCAACCTGCTGGACACGCCGGGCCACGAGGACTTCTCGGAGGACACCTACCGCACGCTGACGGCGGTCGACAGCGCGGTGATGGTGATCGACGGCGCCAAGGGCATCGAGACGCAGACCCGCAAACTGTTCGAGGTCTGCCGCCTGCGCGACGTGCCGATCACCACCTTCGTCAACAAGATGGACCGCGAGGCACGCGACCCCTTCGATCTCGTGTCGGAGATCGAGGACCAGCTCCAGATCCACGTGACTCCGGCGAGCTGGCCCATCGGCATGGGGCGCGACTTCCTCGGCTGCTACGATCTGATCCGCGACCAGCTCATCTTGATGGACCGCACGCAGGGCGACGTGGCGAGCGAGGGCATCGCCTGCCACGGGCTCGACGATCCGAAGCTGGACGAGCTTCTGCCCGACCACGCGGTGGCGAAGCTGCGCGAGGATGTGGAGATGGCGCGCGGCCTGATGCCGGAGTTCGACCTGGAGGAATTCCGGGCCGGGCGGTTGACGCCCATCTACTTCGGGTCCGCCATCAACAATTTCGGTGTCCAGGAGCTGCTGCTCGGCTTGGCCGAGAACGCCCCGCCGCCGCGCCCGCAGCCGGCCGAGCCGCGCATCGTGGAGCCGGAGGAGGGCAAGGTCACCGGCTTCGTGTTCAAGGTGCAGGCCAACATGGACCCCAACCACCGCGACCGAATCGCCTTCGTGCGGCTGGTGTCGGGCCGGTTCCGCCGCGGGGCCAAGCTGAAGCACATCCGCTCCGGCAAGACGCTGGCGGTCAACAACGCCGTGCTGTTTCTGGCCCGCGACCGCGAGCTGGCCGAGGAGGCATGGCCCGGCGACATCATCGGCATCCCCAACCACGGCTCCCTGCGAATCGGTGACACGCTGACCGAGGGGGAGGAGATCCGCTTCACCGGCGTGCCCAGCTTCGCGCCCGAGCTGCTGCAGCGTGTGCGGCTGGACGATCCCATGCGCGTCAAGCACCTGCGCAAGGCGCTGGAGCATTTCGCGGAGGAAGGGGCGAGCCAGGTCTTCAAGCCGCTGTCCGGTGCCGACTGGGTGGTCGGCGTGGTCGGCCAGCTCCAGTTCGAGGTGCTGGCCGCGCGGATCGAGGCGGAATACGGCATCTCCGCCCGATTCGAGGGCGCCGGCGTCGACGCCGCCCGCTGGATCGAGACGGACGACGATGTCCAGCTCAAGAAGTTCCTGGACCTCAACCGCTCGGCCCTGGCGGAGGACCACGACGGCGCGCTCGTGTTCCTGGCGCGCAACGCCTGGCACCTGAACCGGACACAAGAAGACTTTCCTGCGTTGCGATTCTTGAAGACGCGCGAACAGAATCGCAAGGTCCAGACCGCCGCCTGAGCAAGTATCCAACCCGACATCCAAGAGTATTCCACAGTTCGCCCGTCAATCGCGCCTGCGGGTCGGCCGCTGGTCGGGATTGACGGACGCCGCCGGATACTTGATTGTGGTCGCACACGCACGCGTGTGCGGCATGGTCCGGACGGGTCCGGCAATCGGGGCGGGTGGGACGACATGCTCGGTGGCTTTGCGGCGCTCTTCGACCGGAGCGCCTTCATCCCTCATGGCATCTGTCTGGCGTGGCAGCCGGAGCTGCTGGCACTCCACGTCTCCTCCGACGCGCTGATCGGGCTGTCCTATTATTCGATTCCCCTGGCGCTGGTCTATTTCGTCCACCGGCGGCGGGACGTGGCGTTCTCCTGGGTGTTCTGGCTGTTCGCCGCCTTCATCCTGGCCTGCGGCACCACCCATTTCGCCAGCATCTGGACGCTGTGGACCCCCGATTACGGGCTGGAGGCGCTGATCAAGGTCGCCACGGCGCTGGTCTCGATGCTCACCGCGGTGGCGTTGTGGGTCCTGATGCCCAAGGCACTGGCGCTGCCGAGCCCGCGGCAGCTCGCCGAGGCCAATGTGGCGCTCCAGCACGAGATCACCGTGCGTCGCCAGGCGGAGGAACGTTATTCCGGCTTCTTCAACAATCTGGCGGAGGCGCTGTTCATCGTGACCGTGCGGCCGGATGGCCAGTTCGCCTTCGACGCGGTCAACCCGGCCCATGCCCGGTCGACCGGACTGGACCCGGCGTCGCTCTGCGGGCGGACGGTGGCGGAAGCGCTGCCGGCGGCGACCGCTGCGACAGCCACGCGCCAATTCGCCGCCTGCATCGAGCAGGGCCGGCCGGTCGATTTCGAGGACGCGATGGAGCTGCCGGTGGGCCAGCGCATCTGGCACGTCGTGCTGGTGCCGGTGTTCGACGGCGGCGGGCGGGTCGTGCAGATTCTCGGCAGCGCGCGCGACATCACCGAGCGCCGTCGCCTCCAGGAGGAGCTGATCCAGACCTCCAAGCTGGCGACGCTCGGCACGCTGGCGGCCGGCATGGCGCACGAGATGAGCCAGCCGCTCAACGTCATCCGCATGTGGGCGGAGAATTCGCTGTCGCGCCTGCGCCGGAACGAGCTGGACCCCGAACGGTTGACCAAGGTGCTGACCATCGTCGCCGATCAGACCGAGCGGATGGGCCGGATCATCGACCACATCCGCAGCTTCAGCCGGCGCGACAGCGCCGGCGGCGCGCTGTTCGACCCGGCGGAAGGGGTGGCCTTCGCGGTCGAGATGGTGCGCCACCAGTACCAGCTCGAGGACATCACGGTCGAGGTGACCGGTGACGGCGACGGTTGCGCCGTGAACGGCCACCGGCTCCAGTTCGAGCAGGTGATCGTCAACCTGCTCGCCAACGCCCGCGACGCCATCAAGGAGCGGCGGGCCGGCGGGGTGCCGGCCGCGGGGCTGATCCGAATCGCGGTGGAGGCGGATCCCGCCGGTCGCAACATCCGCATCGCCGTCACCGACAACGGCGGCGGCATACCCGCCCATGTGCTGCCGCGGATCTTCGACCCCTTCTTCACCACCAAGGAGGTCGGCGCGGGCACCGGGCTGGGGTTGTCCATCGGCTACGGCATCATCACCGCCATGCAGGGACGGATCGAGGCGGAGACGGTGGAGCACGGCGACGGCCTGCGTGGCACCCGCATCCTCATCACCCTGCCGGCGACCCAGCCGTCGTCGGAGGAGGGAGGGCGGTCGCATGGCTGAGGCGCGGCACGTTCTGGTGGTGGAGGACGAGGCGCTGGCCGCGCTGGCGATCGAGGATTATCTGATCGATTGCGGCTTCCGTGTCAGCGTCGCCGGCGATGGGATTGCCGCGCTGGAGCGTTTCGACCGTGACCCCGCGGACCTCGTGGTCACCGACCTGCGCATGCCGCGGATGGACGGCCGCAGCCTGATCCGCGAATTGCGCCGCCGCCGCCCCACGCTGCCCATCGTGGTGATGACCGGCTTCGTCGCCTTCCTCCCCGGCGAGGACGACCTGACCGGAGCCGACTGGATGCCGCTTGAGGTGCTGCGCAAGCCGGTCAGCCCGACGGAGATGCTGGCGGCGATGGAGCGGGTGGCGCGCGGGTGACACGTCTCCCGTGCGTTCAGTCGTCCAGAGGCTCCACATCGACCTCCACCGACAGGCCATGGCCGGCGCCGCCGTGGATGACGCCGCGGACCGGGCTGACGTCGTCGTAGTCGCGGCCCCAGGCCACGGTGATGAAGTCCTCGTCGGTCACGCGGCCGTTGGTCGGACAGAGGTCGAGCCACTGGTCGCTGCCGCACCAGACCGAGCCCCAGGCGTGGCTCATGTCCGCACCGATCAGCCGGGGCCGTCCCGGCGGCGGCAGCGTGCGCAGGTAGCCGGAGACGTAGCGCGCCGGCAGCCCGAGGGAACGCAGGGCACCCACGATCACGTGGGCGAAGTCCTGGCAGACGCCGCGGCGGTTCGCCAGCACCTGGCGCAACGGGGTCGCCACCGTGGTGGCGTGCGGGTCGAAGGTGAAGTCCCGGTGGATCCGCCGCATGAGGTCGATGGCGCCCAGCGCCACCGGCAATTCCGGCGTGAAGGACGGGGCGGCGTAGGCGGCCAGCTCCGGACCGGTCGGCACCAGCGTACTGTCGAAGGCGTATTGCAGGATCTCGCCGCCGTCGTTCGGCACCGGCATGCCGGTGCGCACAACATCGCGCAGCCGCTCCCACGCCGGGGTGGACTCGGCGTCGATGGGCGGTGACGGGAACACCTCCATCTCGCTCTCGGTGGTGATGACGAGATGGCGGTGCGGCTCCTGCACGGCCAGATAGGTGATGGGGTTGCCGAAATAGTCGAGCTGGTCGGCCCGCACCACATTGCCACCGGGCTCGACGGTCAACAGGTTGCGGCGGCAGCGCTGGAGCGGGTGCTCCCGCGCCGTCAGATGCACGATGTGGTGGGAGGCGGGGACGTCCTCGCCATAGTCGTAACGGGTCGTGTGGCGGCAGCGGTAGCGCATGGGGACTCCGGCCGGAAGGGCCGCCTCGTCACGCCGGTCGGGCGAAGGCATGGCTGAAATAGGCGTGGGCCAACAGGTTCGACACCTCCGGCAGCGACGACGCGAGCTGGTCGATCACCGTGGCGAGGGTGGCGGCGTGGCCCACCGTCTCCACCCGCAGCGACGACATCGCGGCGTGGATGATGCGCAACGCCGCATCGGTCGGGTCGTCGTGGCCGGGGCTGGCGGAGCGGGGCAGGGCGCGCAGGTGGCGCTCCATCGCCTGGAGTTGGAAGGCAAGTGCCCGCGGGTTGCTGTCGTCCACCAGCAGCAGCTCCAGCACCGGGGCGAGCTGCAGCGCCGCCAGATGACGCTCCCGGTAGGTCATGAAGCTTTCGCCCAGCTCCAGCAGCACCTCCAGCGCCGCGGTCTGTTCGATCTCCGCCATCCGCTCGGTCTCGGCGATGCGCACGCCGCGCATCACGGAGACGATGTGGATGGCGCGCTCCGCGCGGCGGCCGAAGTCGAGGAAGCGCCAGCCATGGCTGCGCGTCATGCTTTCCTGCTCCAGCCCGGCCATGGCGGCGAGGCTGGTCATCACGTCATCCAGCCGCAGCAGCATGCTGGCCGCGTCCACCCGGCCGCGCGGCTGCACGCTCTGCCGCTCCACCGAGGAGATGACGCGCCAGAGGTCGAGCGACAGCCGGTCGCGCACGGAGTAGGCGGTGCGGTGCAGCCGGATGACGTTGGAGCGCAGGCTGTTCGGGTGCTCGGCGTCGAAGACGGAGGTCTGGAGCGCCGTGCGCAACGCGCGGCCGGACCCGATTCCACCCATCTTGGCAAGGTCCCACGGGATCATGCCGATCCACGCCATCAGCCGCAGCAGCGGGCGCAGTTCGTCGCTGGCACCGGGCATGTTGCCGTCGGTCAGACGTGTGTAGGCGCCGCGCAGCAGCCGCACCGCCCCTTCCGACCGCTCGGCGTAGCGGCCGAGCCAGAACAGCCCGTCGGCGACACGGCTCGGCAGGTCGGTGGCGGCGGAGCGGAACTCCGCCGCCCGCAGCTCTCCGAAGCTGGTCGTGCGCACGGCGGGCGTGCTGCTCTCGATGCGGCGGGCGGCAAGCACCCAGGTGTCCTTGCTGCCGCCGCCCCGCTGCATGGAGACGACGAGCTTGCCCGGCTCGGTCGACACCCGGGTCAGACCGCCCGGCATCACCGCGTAGCGCCCGTCGGCGGTGGCGCAGAGGAAGACGCGCAGCACCAGCGGCCGCGGCTGCAGCCGCCCGCCCTGCCAGACCGGCGCGGTGGACAGCGACAGCCGCTCCTGCCCCACCCGGTCCCACGGCCGGCGGCGGATCTTCTCGACCAGTTCGCGGCGCTCCGCGGTGGAGAGATCGGCGCCGAAGATCGGCTCGAAGGAGCGGGACGGGAAGGCCGGCTTGATCACCAGCCCGTCCAGATGGTCGAGCACATAGCTCCGCTCCGAATCAGCCCCGCACCACCAGCTCGCCACGCAGGGCAGCCGCAATTCCTCCCCCAGCAGGTGGCGGCAGAGGGTGGGCAGGAAGGACTTGAAGGACATCGACTCCATCAGCCCGCTGCCGAGGGCGTTGGCCACCACCACCGTGCCCGCCCGCACCGCCTGCACCAGCCCCGGCACGCCCAGCGTGCTTTCGGCGCGCAGTTGCAGCGGGTCGCAGAAATCGTCGTCGACCCGGCGCAGGATGACGTCCACCGGCTCCAGCCCCGACAGGGTCTTCAGGAAGACCTGCCGGTCGCGCACGGTGAGATCGGCCCCCTCCACCAGCGTGATGCCGAGATGACGCGCGAGGTAGACGTGCTCGAAATACGTCTCGTTGTAGGGGCCGGGCGTCAGCAGGACGATGCGCGGGTTCTCGCGGCGCGGGGCCAGCGCCCGCAGCGTGTCCTTGAAGGCGTTGAAGAAGGGGGCGAGCCGCTCGACGTGGCAATGGCGGAAGCTGTCCGGCAGCACCTTCGCCATCACCGCGCGGTTTTCCAGCGCGTAGCCGCTGCCGCTCGGTGCCTGCGTGCGGTCGGACAGCACCCACCAGCGCCCGTCGGGCGCACGGGCCAGATCAACCGCGTAGAAATGCAGGAACATGTCGCCGGGCACACGAACCCCGTGCACCTCCCGGCGGAAGCCGGGGTCGGCGCAGATCACCGCGGGCGGCAGCCGGCCGTCGCGGATCAGGGTCTGCGGTCCGTAGAGGTCGGCGAGCACCGCGTTGAGCAGCATCGCGCGCTGCACCAGCCCTGATTCGATGGCGCGCCATTCGTGCGACGGGATCAGCAGCGGGATCATGTCGAGCGGCCAGGGCCGCTCCATCCCCTGCGGGTCGCCGTAGATGTTGTAGGTGACGCCGTTCTGGTGGAGCAGGCGGCGCGCCTCCTCCCACCGTTCGGCCATGATCTCCGGGTCGAGCGGACCCAGCGTGCCCATGAAGGTCTGCCAATGCGGCCGCAACCGGCCCTGACCGGTCACCATCTCATCATAGATGGGGCCCAGCCCGTAACCGATCGCGTCGGCTTCGCCGAACAGCGAACCCTGAATCAGCTTGGACGAGGCGTCCGCGTGATCCGGTGTTGGGGTGTCGAGGCTGGACACGTCCTGATATCAGTGGCAAAGGCGTTGCATCGGCACCCACCGGGTGCGGTGAGCCACGAGTGTGAACGGCCACCAGCCTGTATGCAAGGTTATAGCAACAGGCCGATTGCGCCTTCGGTATGGGATATGTCGTTCCGATCCCATACCTTGTAACGATGCAACACCGCCCGTGGATGATCCTGTTCCGCGGGTGCGACCATCGGCCACGAGCCGATCCTCACTCCGCCACCACCCCGACCCTCCCCCGCTGGGCCAGCGGGGGAGGGAGAACAATCCTCAACCCCCGCGCCGCAGATCCAGCGTCATCGGGAATTGCGGGTTGCGCTCCTCGACCGGGATGTCCATCGGGCCGGGGGTGTGGCCGAAGGGGAAGAAGCGGGCGAGGCGGCGGCCCTCCGCCTCGTTGGCGTTGACCGGGAAGGTCTCGAAGTTGCGCCCGCCGGGGTGCATGACGTGGTAGGTGCAGCCGCCGATCGACCGGCCCGCCCAGGTGTCGACGATGTCGAACACCAGCGGCGTGTGCACGGGGATGGTCGGATGCAGGCAGGAGGGCGGCTGCCAGGCGCGGTAGCGCACGCCGCCGACGAACTCCCCCTCGACGTCGGTGGGGATCAGCGGCACACGCCGGCCCTTGCAGGTGATGACGTAGCGCCCTTCGGTCAGGCCGGTGACGCGGACCTGCACCCGCTCCACCGAGCTGTCGACATAGCGCACGGTGCCGCCGCCGCCCGGTTCCTCGCCCAGCACGTTCCACGGCTCCAGCGCCATGCGCAGTTCCAGCGTGATGCCGCGCTGGCTGACATGGCCGTAGACCGGAAAGCGGAAGTTGTAGTGCGGGGCGAACCACTGGTCCTCGAAGGGGTAGCCGTGCGCCCTCAGGTCGTCGAGCACGTCGATCATGTCATGATGGACGAAGTAGGGCAGCATGAAGCGGTCGTGCAGCTCCGTTCCCCAGCGCTGCAGCCGGCCGCGGTAGGGCTCCTTCCAGAAGCGTGCGACCAGCGCCCGCATCAGCAGCTGCTGGGTCAGGCTCATCTGCGCGTGCGGCGGCATCTCGAAGGCGCGGAACTCCAGCAGCCCCAGCCGGCCGCTGGACTGGTCCGGCGAGTAGAGCTTGTCGATGCAGAACTCGGCGCGGTGGGTGTTGCCGGTGATGTCGACCAGCAGGTTGCGCAGGACACGGTCGACCAGCCACGGCCAGGCGGTGCCGTTGGCCGCCGCCTCGTCCAGCTTCGCGAAGGCGATCTCCAGCTCGTACAGCCCGTCGTCGCGCGCCTCATCGACGCGCGGCGCCTGGCTGGTCGGGCCGATGAACATGCCGGCGAAGTAGTAGGACAGGGCCGGGTGGTTCTGCCAGTAGGTGAGCATGCTGCGCAGCAGGTCCGGCCGGCGCAGGAAGGGGCTGTCGGTCGGCGTCGCCGCCCCCAGCACGACATGGTTGCCGCCGCCGGTGCCGCAGTGGCGGCCGTCCAGCATGAACTTCTCGGTGCCGAGGCGGCACTGGCGCGCCTCCTCGTACAGATCCTCGGTGTTGCGGACCAGTTCGTCCCAGTTCTTGGCCGGGTGGATGTTGACCTCGATCACGCCGGGGTCGGGGGTGACGGCGAGCTGGTTGAGGCGCGGGTCGTTCGGCGGCTTGTAGCCTTCGATCAGCACGGGCATGTCCAGCTCGACCGCCGTCGCCTCGATGGCGCTGATCATCTCCACGAAGTCTTCCAGCGTGTTCATCGGCGGCAGGAAGAGGTAGAGCTTGCCGTTGCGCGCCTCGCAGGTCAGGGCGGTGCGCACGATCCACCACGCCGACTTGCCGTGCTCCGGCATCTCGGCCCGCACCTCGGCCATGGCGCGCTGGTGCAGCATGTCCCGCGGGGCCGGCTTGATGCCGTCGTGGGCGCGCTGCTGGCGCAACGGCACTTGGTTGGGCGGCAGCGGCTGGCGCTCCTCGAACGGATCGACCTCCCACTGGTAGGGGTAGTCGGCCGCCGCCGTCCAGGGCAGGGAGCCCAGCGGCAGCCGGAAGCCGACCGGGCTGTCGCCGGGGATCAGCAGCAGCTTCTCCTGGCGCAGCGGCCACGGGCTGGACAGCCACACCGGACCCTTCTGCGTCACCTGCCGGTTGATCGGCAGGGCGAAGCCGACCGGGGTCTTCAGCCCGCGGGTGAAGACGCGCGACAGACGCTCGCGCTCCTCCTTGTCCTCCAGCTTGCTGTCGAAAGGATCGACGTTGATGGGGAGCTCGGCCTCCTTGCGCAGGTAGTGCCAGGGGTCCTCGTAGGCGGCCAGCACCAGCGAGCCGTCGATGCCCAGCCGCGTCGCCAGCGACACCAGGAAGGTGCCGGCGTCGGTCGCGGTGAAGCCGTAATCCTTGTCGTCGCGGCCCAGCAGGTCGCTGTTGGCCCACAGCGCCTCACCGTCCTTGCGCCAGTAGGCGGTCATCGCCCAGCGCGGCAGCGACTCGCCCGGGTACCATTTGCCCTGGCCGTAATGCAGCAGGCCGCCCGGGGCGAACCGTCGCATCAGCCGGTGGATCAGGTCGGAGGACAGGCGCCGCTTGGTGGGACCGACCGCGGCCGTGTTCCATTCCGCCCCGTCCATGTCGTCGATGGACACGAAGGTCGGCTCACCGCCCATGGTCAGACGGACATCACCCGCCGTCAAATCTTCGTCGATCCGATGACCCAGCGCCTCGATCGACGACCATTGCGCGAGGGTGTAGGGCTTGGTGACGCGCGGCGCCTCGTAGATGCGGGTCACCGACATCGCGTGCCCGAACTCCACCTCGCACTCGTCCACCAGACCGGAGATCGGGGCGGCGGAGGTGGCGTCGGGCGTGCAGGCCAGCGGGATGTGCCCCTCGCCGGCCAGCAGGCCGGAGGTCGGGTCGAGGCCCACCCAGCCGGCACCGGGCAGGAACACCTCGGTCCAGGCGTGCAGGTCGGTGAAGTCGGCCTCCGGCCCCGACGGGCCGTCCAGCGCCTTCTGGTCGGCGGTGAGCTGGATCAGATAGCCGGAGACGAAACGCGCCGCGAGACCGCGATGGCGGAAGAGCTGCACCAGCAGCCACGCCGAGTCGCGGCAGGAGCCGGTGCGGTTGGCCAGCGTCTCCTCGCAGGTCTGGATGCCCGGTTCCAGCCGGATCACATAGCCGATGTCCTGCTGGAGCCGCTGGTTGACAGCGACCAGAAAGTCGATGGTCGGCAACGGCTCGGTCGGCACCCCTTCCAGATAGGCCCGCAGCAGCGGCCCCGGCTCCTCCACCTCCAGATAGGGACGCAGCTCGCGGATCAGCCAGGGCTCGTACTCGAACGGTGCCTTGGTCGCCTTCTCCTCCAGAAAGAAGTCGAAGGGGTTGATCGAGGCGATCTCGGCGACGAGGTCGACCTCCACCGTGAACTCGCTGGTCTTCTCCGGAAAAACGAATCGCGCCTGATAGTTCGACTGCGGGTCCTGCTGCCAGTTGAGGAAGTGCTGGCGCGGCGTCACCTTCAGGGAGTAGCTCAGGATCGGTGTGCGGCAGTGCGGCGCCGGACGCAGCCGGACGATCTGCGGCCCCAGCGACACCAGCCGGTCGTAGTGGTAAGTGGTCTTGTGATTCAACGCCACATGGATCGCCATCGCCTCACCCGCATCCCTTCCTGTTGCGCCGCAACATTCCCCAAACATGCACGTTAACACCGTCCATCGCGCCTGTCAGTCCGCTCGCGACGCCCCGGTCGCGGCGGCGGCGTCACCGGCATGTTGCAATGCCGCATCGTCCCGCGCTGGACCATGGCCATCGGAGTCCGGTACTGTTCCGCCGTGCCGGGCAGGGTCTGACGATGGCGGCCGACCGCCGGCACAGGGTTGCTCGACGGCCTATGGTTCTCTTGTCCTCCGCTCAGCAGGGTTCGGGCGCACGCGCCGGCGGGGCGGGCGACGACGGCCCGCGCGGGGTGGTCACCGGAAAGTACTTCAACTTCAACCCGCTGCCGCCGTCGGCCGACGTGCTGGGCAATGCGCTGGTCGTTCCCGACCTGCCGACCCACAAGTTGCCGCGGGAGAAGTTCGGCAACCGCATGCGGCGTTGGCTGGCACGCTTCAACATCGGCGCCCAATCGGCGCAGACCCGGATGCGGTGGAAGGTGCAGGACACGGTGGCGTCGGTCCTGGCGTCGGTCTCGCCGTCGGTGACGCTGTCGGCGGAGCAGCGCGCCAAACTGAAGCGGAACGGGCAGGCGGTGACGATGATCATCGTGCGCCACCCCTATCATTTGCGGCATGTGCTGGACATGATCCCGCAGCTTCCCGACGCGCTGGGGCCGGAGCGGCGTTTCCTCGAACTGCTGATGAGCCGGATCATCAAGAAATACGCGGAGCAGATGTCCCTTATCAAAGGCTCCGCCTTCTCCTTCGAGAATGAGGCGAGGGAGTATCTTTTCGCCGGTTTTCGCATGGAGATGCAGATCAAGAAAATAACCAGTCCCGACGAACGATTCGGAGCACTGCAAGCGATCTATAATAATTATTTCCATGGGAAAAATTACTATTATTATGCTTTGTTGAGGCGGGAGAAATTGGCGCCGGAGAACAAGTTGTTCATGCTGTACTCGCGTGCCAGCTACTTCAACGCCCGCATCGACTGGAACGGCGAGCTGTTGGACAAGCCGGCACCGCGGGCGCTGCCGACACGCGGCACGGTGATGTTCCTGCTCCAGCGTGACAAGTCCGTGCTGGCGCGCTACCGCACGGACCAGGAGTTCCAGAAGCAGGTCAAGACCTGCGTCGAGGCCTTCCCGGAATAGACGTTTCGGCTAATCCACTCGTCGTACATCGCCGCGTCGGGTTGCGCGCGCGGCGTGGGTGGACTAGTGAACGAACTCTTGTCACGCCGTCTCCGCCGCGGCAAAGGCCGAAGTGACGGGAGAGTCGTTTTGGTATCGCAGATTGGGGGCCCCGACGGGGTCCCGCATGTCCTGGTTGTCGATGATGAATTCCTTGTCGCGATTCTGTTCGAGGATGCGCTGAGGGAGCGGGGATTCCGCGTCACCGTCTGCCACAGCGGGGTCGATGCCCTGGCGGTGCAGGACACCGATCCCGCCGCCGCCGTGGTCACCGACCTGCGCATGCCCGGCATGAACGGCATGGAACTTCTGAGCCGCCTGCGTGAGCGATGGCCGGATATGCCGGTGCTGGTGGTCAGCGGCTGGCTGGGCGAAAGCGGCAACGCCCATCAGGAGAACGCCAGGACCGGCTATCTGGCGAAGCCCGTCAGCCCGCGCGCGGTGGCGGAGCGGCTCACCGCGATGCTGGATGCCCGCTGACGGCGCGCTCCACCACGCAGCCGGCCCTCACGCCAACTCGCCGACCTCGCCGCGCGCGGGATAATTGTTCGCGATCGCGAAGTCGATCGCCTTCAGCAACTCCGAGAAGTGCGGCCGGGCGAAGGGCATGGTCTGGACCGATCCGTAGTAGAGGGTGCCGTCGGGCCGCACCAGGAAGACGCCCGGCTCGGAGAACAGGGCGGGCTCCTCGATGCCGATCGAGGTCTTGCCGCGGCTGGCGGAAACATAGAGTCCCCACTGCCGCGCGACCGGAAGCGGCAGTCCGTAACCGAACCGCAGCGACGTCGCCGTGATCTTCTCCGCCATCGCCGCGGTACGGTCCCGGTCGTCGGAGCTGACGGCGATCGTGGTCACGCCGCGGGCGGCGAACTCGCCGACGAGCCGTTCCAACTCTCCAAGATGGAGCGCGCAGATCGGGCAGTGAAGCCCGCGGTAGAAGGCCACCAACGCAAACCGTTCCGGCTGCTCGGCGGAGAGATCGAAGCGGCCGTTCGTGAGCGTCTTGACGCTCAGGGCGGGAACCGGCTGGCGTGGCATGAGCATGGTCGGTGTTCCTTGTGGTCGTGAGGGTGGGCCGTGCCTCGGCCTCGACATCCATCGCAGAATGCCGTACTCAGAGATGCAATTCGTCCGCCATTGATTGCTGAACGTACGAATGCCGTCCTCTCATCGACCGGGTGACGAGCCACGGATCGACCGCCCACGGATCGACCGGCTCTCCACCCTTCTGGAGCGGTTCCGCGTCAAGGCGCGGGTCGTCGCCGCCGGGTCCGTCCTGTTGCCGATGGAGCCGGTGATTCCCGACCATGGCGGGCAACTGCACATCCTGCGGACCGGCCGGACCAGGGTGGTGGGGCCGCGCGGCGATGTCTTTTCCCTGTCCAGCCCCGGATTGTTGTTCTTTTCCCGCGCACTACCCCATCGGCTTGAAGCGGATTCCGAAGACGCCGTGGCCGACCTGCTGTCCGCCGACATAGACCTGACCGTGGAGCGGAGCCCGCTCGGCCTTGCTCTTCCGTCCGTGATCGTGCTTCCCCTGGAGGGCGAAAGCTTCAGCGGCCTCGTCACCCTTCTGCTGGAGGAGGCGTTCCAGCCGCGCTGCGGGCGCCAGACCATCCTGGACCGCCTGTGCGAGGTGCTGGTGGTCAAGCTGCTGCGCCATCTGATCGAGACCGGCGCGACACAGGCCGGGCTGCTGGCGGGCTTGGCGCATCCCGGCCTCGCCCGCCCCCTGACCGCGATGCACGGGACGCCGAACGCTGCCTGGAGCCTGGAACGGCTTGCCGACGAGGCGGGGATGTCGCGCACCGTGTTCGCCAACACCTTCCGCACCGTGGTGGGGCTGACCCCCGGCGAGTATTTGACCCAGTGGCGGCTGACGCTGGCGCGCGAGCTGATCACGGAGGGCAAGCCGTTGAAGCTGGTGGCACGGGAGGTGGGCTACGAAAGCGCCTCCGCGCTCTCGCGGGCGATCTCCCGTCGATTCGGCGCGCCGGCCCGGTCGCTCAAGGAGCGACCGGCGCGCGGCAGGGACGGGGCCTAGACCGACCCGTCCCCGAGCGCCGCCCGCACCCGGTCGGCCAGATCGACGCGGCGGAAGGGCTTGACCAGGAGGTTGGCGGGAAGGCCCTCATCCTCCTCCGTCACGAAATCGTCGGCGTAGGCGGTGGTCATCAGCACCGCCAGATCCGGCCGGCGCTCCTTGGCCCGGCGGATCAGGGTGAGTCCGTTCATGCCGCCGGGCATGGCAAGGTCGGTGAACAGCAGCCGCACGGCCGGCGTCCGATCCAGCACGTCCAGCGCCTCCTCGCCGCTCGCCGCCAGCACAACGCGGTAGCCGAGCGCGGAGAGGTGCAGTTCCACCAGCGTGCGGATGTCCTCGCTGTCATCGACCGCAAGGACGAGCGGCGCCTCTTCCTGGGCCTCCTCGGGCCGGGTGGAGGCGGCGGCCGGCAGCAGCAGGCGCACGACGGTCCCCTTGCCGGGTTCGCTCTCGATGTCCAGCCGCCCGTGCGACTGCTGGACGAAGCCGTGCACCATGGCGAGACCGAGCCCGGTGCCCTGGCCGGGGGGCTTGGTGGTGAAGAAGGGCTCGGTGGCGTGCTGCAGCACATCCGACGGCATGCCGCCGCCGTCGTCCGCCACGGAGACGGCGACGAAATCGCGCCGCTCCACCGCCGCCGCACCGGGCGATTCGCCCCAGGATCCCGTCGCGACCACGACCCGTCCGCCGTCCGGCATGGCGTCGCGCGCGTTCATCAGGACGTTCAGGAGCGCCATCTCCAGATAGACCGGATCGACCAGACAGGTGGCCGCGCGCGGATCGAGCCGGAATTCCAGCAGGGCGCGCGTCCCCAGCGTGCGGACGAGGATGTCGCGGCATTCCATCAGAAGCGCGTTGAGGTCGACCGGCCGCGGCTCCAGCCGTTGCTTGCGGGCAAAGGTCAGGAGCTGCTGGGTGAGGCGGGCACCCTGGCGGACGGCGAGGCTGGCGTTTTCCAGCGCGCGCCGGCCGCGGGCGTTGTCCTTCATCTCCTCCATCGCGGTTTCCAGATTGCCGGCAACGATTTGCAGCAGATTGTTGAAGTCATGCGCGAGCCCGGCGGTGAGCTGGCCGACGGCTTCCATCTTCTGCGCCTGGCGCAGGGCCCGGTCCTCGATCCGGCGCGGCGTGATGTCGAAGACCGACGCGAAGAAGTAGCGCAGAGACCCCTCGCGCCCGAAGATCGGGCCGATGAACAGCGCGTTCCAGAAGGGTGTGCCGTCGCGCTTGTGGTTCAGGATCTCCACCGACACCGGCCGGTGCGCCCGCACCGCGTCGCGGATGGTGCGCACCGTGGCGGGGTCGGTCTTGGGTCCCTGCATGAAGCGGCAGTTGCGCCCGTACACCTCCTCCGCCCGGTAGCCGGTCAGGTCGAAGTAGGCCTGGTTGGCGAAGATCATCGGGTTGTCGGGCAGGGCCGGGTCGGTCAGCACCATGGGGACGCGGTTCATCTCCACCGCGGTGATGAAGACATCGTCCTCGACCGCTGCCGTCGCCTGCCGGCCGTCCCGATTCCCCTCGTCCCCCGTCACATCCGGACTCCCGCTCCCATCCCCGTCATCGTGGATGAGCAACAGGCGGCGACGGTACTCATCTTACTTTCTATGACACCCGCCATCACGCGAGCGGCCGGACGGACAGCCGGACACTCCCTGCCAGCCGTTCGCCCGGGGCGAGCACGGTGAAGCCGGAGTCGGGGACATCCCTCCGGTTCACGGCGTCGGTCATGTGCGACACCGGCTCCACGCACATGAAATCGCCGCCGGGCGGGGCGTAGACGATCAGATGCCGGAACAGCGGATCGGCACGCATCGTCAGCGCCAGCCCGCGGTCGGGCCAGGATACGACGGCGGTGCCGTCCCAGCCGGGAAAGCCATTGTCGATCACCACCCCGTCCATGGTGGCCCCGGTGGAGAAGTCCCACTCCGGCGGGACCGGCGCCCGGCGTTCCGGCAGGATGGTCGGCCCGTTCAGCCAGACCGAGCCCGCGCGCGCGGTGAGCCGCGTCCCCGGCGGCTTGGGGAAATAGGGATGCACGCCGAGCCCGGCCGGCATCGGCGCGTCGCTGTCGTTCGTCATCTCCATCCCGACGCTCAGCCCCTCCGGATCGAGGGCGAGCGTCTGCACCGCCGTGTAGCGCCAGGGCCAGCTGTCGGCCGGGTGGGAATAGACCAGCCGCGCCGACCGTCCGTCCGCCGCGTCCAGCCGCCAGGGCGCCGCCCAGCCGTGGCCGTGGATGGCGTGCGGCGCGTGCGGGGGCGGGCAGGGAAGCCGCACCGGCCGCCCGTCGAAGGTGAAACGCCCCTGCGCGATGCGGTTGGAGAAGGGCACCAGCGGAAAGCTGGCGAACTGGTCGGCGGTCCCGCCGCCAAACGAGCCTTCGGGGAGCGCCCGGTCGGGCGTCGGGCGCAGGAGATCCACCGGTCCCGCGGCGGTGTCGAGGACCAGCCGGGCGATGGAACCGCCGACGCGCGGGCACAGCGCGCAGGTGAGCGGGCCGGCGGTCAGGTTCAGGATGTCCGGATGGTTCTGCATCGTCGGCGATCGTCTCCGGTCGTCCGGTCTCGGGCAAGCCGCCCATATCGCATGTTGCACCCGCGTACGAAACCGTTTTCGATGATTCTTTCGGACGGGTGTATACCTGAAATTTACGGTCGCGCCGCGACGATGGTCGTCTCGCGGCGCCGGCCGGCGGTGCACCGGCGCGCGCGATGTGGAGACGGGAGCCTTGCAGAAAAAGCCGTCCACCGCCACCGCCCCGGCCATCGCGGCCGTGCTCGACGAGGCGGAATTGTGTCACGACCTGGCCGACTACCACGCCGGACCGGCGCGGGTGGTCATCGGCATGGCGCTCCGCACCTGGCTCGAACCGCTGTGCGTCACACCGTTCGAGCTGATCCACAACGCCAAGTTCATGAAGTCCCTGCTGGAGCAGGGAACGGTGCTGGACACCGCCCTGACCCGCGTCGCCACCATCCAGGCGCGCTTTCCGGGGCAGGACCAGAAGACACGCCGCGCCACCCTGCAGGACGCGCTGAACCGTACCACCACCCGCGCGCGGGAAGCGCAGCTGGCCTTCGCGTCGCTGCCGCGGCTGCAAGGCACGGTGGACGCGGTGCTCGCGGCGGCTCCCGGAAAGTGCCCGACCGGCGACGCGCGCTACGACCTGCGCGTCGCCATCGCCACGGAACTGGCGGAGCTGCGGGTCTGGCCGGCCAAGCTGGAGCACACCATCGAGCTGCTGCGCGCCGACCGGGACGAGCGGCTGATCGCCGTCGGCGACGAGGTGCTGGCCGACCTTCTCGGCTTCGGCCCGGTCCTGCAGGAGCTGTTCGGCAACGCCGCCCAGGCGCCGGGCGCGGTGCTGGCCCAGCTCTGCACGCAATTCCTGTGCGACACGGCCACCGCCACCGCCGGCGGGCCGAACCGGCTGTCGTCGCTGAACGCGCTCTGCCGCAAGGGGCTGCTGCCACAGACGCGGGCGGCGGTGCTCGACCGCACGCGGCGCGCCCTGCGCGCGCCACACCCGCTGGTCCGCGGCACGCCGATGGAGGAGGCCGAGTCGCTGAAGACCCTGGCCGGGCTGCTGCTGCGGCCCGAGTGCGTCGTCGGCGGCGAGGGCATGGCGGAGGCGTTGACGATCCGGTATTCGCGCCGGCTCGAGCAGGGCGGTGCCAGCGCCTTCCGCCGGTCGATCGTCGGGCTGGCCGAATCGCTGAACGACCTGTTCACTCGCCTGCACTATCTGGCCGCTGTTTCGCGGACGCAGGCGGCCGAGCGCCACATGCAGGAGATCGTTGACACCGCCAACGGCGCCCTGGCGAACGAGATGCTGGTCGAGGGGACGCTGCTCGGCACCGCCGAAGTCGGGCGCCTGCGCAACCTCATCGATGGGGCCGCGGCCGCCATCCGTGCCAGCGCGCTGCCGCCGGAGTCCTCCATGAAGCTCGCCGGGCGGCTGGCGACGCTGTTCGACGGGTTGGCGCGGCAGGGGCGCCTGCTCGCCCGCCTGCGGCAAGCTGAACCGTTGCACCGGCGCCGCGCCCTGCGGCTGGCGGAACTCGCCTGCTCCGGCCTGCTGACCGAGCAGGGCGGGCTGCCGCCGGTGCGGCAATACATCATGGAGACGGTGCGGCAGCCCGGCTTCCAGGCCGAGCTCGCGCAGGAGGCCGGCAACGAGTTCGTGCAGATGGAGATCCGCCGGCTGTCCGAGCTGCTGGGCCAGCTCCACCAGATGGGCGGCGGATCGGGGGGCGGTGCGGCCATTCCGGTTCCGACCGTGCCGGCAGCGCGCAAGCCGGCGGGCGGTGCCACCGTCCCCACAGCCACGACCGTCGCCGCACCGCTGGCCATGCCGCGCGTCCCGCCACCGTCCGCCCCGCCGAGACTGCCGATACCGGCGGGCGGTACCCGCATAGCCTCGACCATGATGATCGCGGCGCCACCGGTGGCGCCGCGCCGCGGCGGGGGCGAGGACCGCTGCCCGAACTGCTTCGCGGACAAGGGCGGCGCCACCACCTGCGCATCCTGCGGCTGGCCGGGCCAGAGCGACAGCCGGTCCGGCATTCATCTGCCGCCCGGTGCCCTGCTGCACGATCGTTTCCGCATCGGGCGGCTGATCGGGCAGGGCGGATTCGGCGCCACCTATCTGGGCTGGGACGACCGGCTGCATGTGAAGGTGGCGGTCAAGGAATTCTACCCGTCCAACCTCATCTCGCGCCTGCCCGGCGGCACGCGGGTGGCCGCCTTCTCCGACGTGCACGAGGAGGCGTTCCGTCTCGGGCTGGAGAAATTCATGGACGAGGCGCGCATGCTGGCCCGCCTCAGGACCATCAAGGAGATCGTGGTCGTCCAGGACTTCTTCGAGGAGAACGGCACCGCCTACATCATCATGGAATTGCTGCAGGGAAAGACGCTGAAGCGCTTCATCGCCGACAACGGCGGCGCGGTCGATGGACGCCGCGCGCTGGGGCTGCTGGCGCCGATCATGAAGGCCTTGCAGGCGGTGCACGAGGCCGGGCTGATCCACCGCGACGTCAGCCCCGACAACATCTTCATCACCGAGTCGGGGGAACGCAAGCTGCTGGATTTCGGCGCCGCCCGACAGGCCGCCGGGCAGGGTGCCCAGCTCACCGTCATCCTGAAGCCCGGCTACGCCCCGCCGGAGCAGTATTCGCAGGACGCCAAGCAGGGGCCGTGGACCGACGTCTACGCCATGTGCGCGACGATCTACTGCGCGGTGACCGGCAAGGCGCCGCCCGACGCGACGTCGCGTTTCCTCAGCGACACCATTCCACGGCCTGCCAATCTGGGGGCCAAGGTGCCGCCGGCGTTCGAGAAGGTGCTGATGTCCGGCCTCGCCATGCGCCAGCACGACCGGCCGCAATCCATGCTGGACCTGCTGCGCGCCTTCTCCGCCGCGATCAGCTGACACCGCGCCCGGCCGGATGTGGCCGGGTCCGGGCGCGGGATTGCCGGCGACGGCGGCGCCTTACTTGGCGTCGGCGGCGACCTGCATCTTGATGATCTTGTCGGGGTTCGACACCGAACCGTTGCGGTTGGAGTCGCCCTTCTTGATCATGTCGACGAATTCCATGCCCTCGACGACCTTGCCCCACACGGTGTACTTGCCGTCCAGGTAGTTCGCCGGCGCGAAGACGATGAAGAACTGGCTGTCGGCGCTGTTCGGGTCGTTGGTGCGGGCCATCGACAGGGTGCCGCGGACATGCGGCTCGCGCGAGAACTCGGCCTTCAGCTTCTTGCCGGAGCCGCCGGTGCCGGTGCCGGTCGGGTCGCCGGTCTGCGCCATGAAGCCGTCGATGACGCGGTGGAAGACGACGCCGTTGTAGAAGCCTTCGCGCGCCAGCTCCTTGATGCGGGCGACGTGGCCGGGGGCGAGGTCGGGGCGCAGCTCGATCACCACGCGGCCGTCCTTCAGGTCGAGATAGAGGGTGTTTTCCGGATCCAAGGCCTTTGCCTCCCCATGCCAGATGAACGCGGCGACCAAGGCCGCCAGCAGGATGCGTGACACACGCAACATGAAGTCTTCTCCGATGTCCCGATGTCCAGGCCGGGACCATAGGGGAAACGCCGGTCGGACGCAAAGGCGGGCGGCGGCGGGATGGTGCCCGTTGTCGCAACCCCGCCCCAATCGCGGACTATACTGTGCCGGCGGCGTGTTCATCGCCGGGAAGGGCTGGGCAGGGCAGGGACGAGGGGGACGGGTGCGCGCAAGGCGGTGGTTGATCGGCGGGGTCCTGGTGCTGGCCGGAGCGGCGGGGGGAGCGGTGCTCGCGCGCGAGCGCATCGCCGGCGCCGTGGCGACACAGGCGTTGCGCGCCGCTGGTTTTCCGGAGGCCGCGGTCGTCGTGCGACGGCTGGACCTCGACGGGGTGGACGCGTCGCTCGGTCTCGGTCTCGGGCCCGCGGGCAAGGCGGAGTCCGTGGTGCTGGGCTGGTCCGCGTCCGGGCTGATGGCTGGGCGGCTGGACCTGGTGGCGCTCCGCGGTGTCGACCTGCGGCTTCGGCTGAGCGACGGTGGCGCGCTCGGGATTCCGGGGTTGCCGTCGGCGACGGGCGGCGATACCGCAACGACCGGCGGAACGACCGGTCTTCCCGCCATTCCCGTGGACGAGCTGACGGTCGAGGATGCGGCGGTTCATGTGGACACCGGCGCCGGCAGCCTGTCGCAGCCCTTCCGGCTGACCGGCACCGGCAACGGCCCCGGCTTCGACGCGCGTCTGGAACTGCCGGCGGCCGAGCAGGATCTTGCGGCCCTGGCCCCGCTGATCGGGCCGGCGGCGGGGCGCCTGTCTCTGGCCGGCGCGGTCGCGCTGCGAATGGACGGCTTCGCGGTGCGGGCAGTGCCGGACGGGTGCCTGACCCTGCGGGCGACGGGGCTGGCGGTGGCGGGGCAGGGCATCGCCCTGCCCGACGGGCTGTGCCTGCGCGCGGCGGCGGGCGGGCCGTTGGCCATCTGGACGCCGGGGAGCGCCGAGTCCATTGCGCTCCGCGCGCTGGCCGATGTGCCGCGGCTGGCGGTTCCCGCCGCGGCGGTCGAGGCGACGGACGTGGCGCTGACGCTCACGGGGAGCGATCAGCGCATCGATCTGGCCGCGTCGGCGACGGTGCGGCACACGGCGCGGCCGGCGGCCGTGGCGCCACTGGGGGTGACGGCCAAGGCCGCATGGCTGGCCGGACAGCCGGTGGCCTTTTCCGCCACCGGCACCGGGCCGCTGCGGGTGACGGCGGAGGGGACCCACGACACGGCGACGGGCAAGGGCCACGCGGACCTGCGCCTGCCGAAACTGGCCTTCGCTGCGGACGGCGGCACACTCGAGAAGGCCTTTCCGGTGCTGACCGGCACCGTCGCCGCGACCGCGGGCGGCGTGGCGGCCAAGGGACGCATCGACTGGGGGGAGGGGGCGCCGACCTCCTCCGCCGAGGTGCTGCTGGACGGGGTCGCGGCCTCGGTCGGGCCGGTGTCGGTGGTCGGGGTCAACGGCACGGTGCGGCTGTCCAGTCTGCTGCCGCCGGTCGCCCCCGCCGGGCAGACGCTGGCGGTGTCGCTGCTGGACGTCGGCATCCCGCTGACCGACGGCACGCTGCGTTTCGGCTATGGCCGCGACGGGCGGGTCGCCGTGGAGCGGGCGGAGTGGCGCTGGGCCGGCGGCGTGCTGCGCGCCAAGCCCTTCGCCCTGTCACCGCAGGCGCCCAAGGGGCTGGTGGAGCTGGAGGCCGAGGGCATCGACTTCGCCCAGCTCCTGGCCCTGGCGGCGGTGGACGGGCTGGACGCGACCGGCCGGCTGCGCGGGCAGCTTCCGGTGCGCATCGACGGCGGCAGTGTGCGCATCGACAACGGGGTGCTGGAGTCCTCGGCCCCCGGCGCCGTGCGCTACGACCCGGCCGAGCCTCCCTCCTTCCTGGCGGGCGAGCCGGGCAGCGCCACCGACCTGCTGCGCGGGGCGCTGACCGATTTCCGTTACCAGGAGCTTCGCCTGACGGTGAACGGCACCGCGGGCGGGGAACTGGTGGTCGGGCTGTCGCTGCAGGGCGCCAACCCCGATTTCTACGATGGTCATCCGGTCAAGCTTAATCTAAACCTGTCGGGCGCGCTCGACCGGATTCTGCGCCAGAGCATCGATGCGTACCGCATCCCCGAGGCGGTTCGCGACCGCATGACGGAGTTCGGACTGAAACCCCCATGACCATACGATTCCCCCTTGTGACGGCGCTGATGCTGCCCCTGTTCGCCGCCTGCGCGCCGACGGTGAAGCTGGAAGCGCCCGAAAAACCCATCGAGATCAACCTGAACATCCGCATCGAGCAGGAGGTGCGCGTGAAGCTGGAGCGCGATCTGGAGAAGGTGATCCAGGACGATCCGGCCCTGTTCGGCCTGCCAACCAAGGGAGCGGGGAAATGAACCGCCGCGAGTTCCTGACCGCCACCGCGGCGCTGCTGACCGTCGCGGCGCTTCCCACCCTGCCAGCGCTGGCGCAGGACGAGCTGGCCAACGCCAAGCAGGCCGGCCATGTGGGCGAGCGTCCGGACGGGCTGGTGGGCGCGGTGCCCGGCGCCCCCGCCTCGGCCGCCGCCCTGGCCGAGCGGGTGAACGCCGCCCGCCTCGCCCGCTATGGTGAGATGGCGAAGGCCAACGGCACCTCGCTCCAGGCGGTGCAGGCCATCGCCGGGAAGGAGCTGATCGGCCGCACCCCCGCCGGCCAGTATGTCTTTGCCAACGGGGCCTGGGTTCGGAAATAGGCCGTGAGCGAGGCCGCCGCCCACCGCGCCGCGATCGACGCCCACCGGCGGACGCTGGTCCGCGATCCGGAGAATGCGGCGGCGCTCGCCGGCCTGTTCCGGGCGCTTGACGCGCTCGGGTGCAAGGGCACGCCGGAGGAGGCGGTCGCCCGCTCCAACCGCGCGGAAGGGCTGCGGCGCGCCGGCCGGCTGGAGGAGGCGGAGGCCGAGCACCGGGCGGCGCTGCGCTGGCTGCCCCGCTTCGGCGGCATCCATTTCAACCTCGGTGTCCTGCTGCACGGCTGCGGCCGGCTGGCGGAGGCCGCGGCCTGCTACGTGGAGGCGGCGCGGTTGATGCCGTCCTTCGCCGCGGCCAACGCCAACGCCGGTGCGGTGCTGAAGGATCTCGGCCGGCTGGCGGAGGCGGAAAGGGCACTGCGCGCCGCCGTGCGCACCGACCCCGCCCTGCTGGCGGCGCGCCTCAACCTCGGCGCGGTGCTGCGCGACGGCGGGCGGCTGCGCGAGGCCACCGCCGCGTTCCGCACCGCCATCGCCCTTGCGCCGGGTGTCGCGGAGTCCCACGCCAATCTGGCTTTGGCGCTGAAGGAGTCCGGCGACGCCCCCGGCTCCATTCCTGCCTTCGAGCGGGCGCTGGTGCTCGGTCTTCCGGATGCGGGCGGTGTGCTGGCCCAGCTCGTCCAGCAGCGGCGCCATCTCGCCCGCTGGGACGGGCTGGCGGAGCGGTCGGCAGCACTCCGCGATCTGGTCCGGCGCGGCGCCAGCCAACAGGTGCAGCCCTGGATCTTCCTCAGCGAGGGGGCGGGGCCGGCGCAGGAGCGCGCCTGCGCCGAGCGCTACAGCGCGTGGCGGACGC
The DNA here is from genome assembly GCF_013423485.1 of Azospirillum oleiclasticum. Taxonomy (GTDB): domain Bacteria; phylum Pseudomonadota; class Alphaproteobacteria; order Azospirillales; family Azospirillaceae; genus Azospirillum; species Azospirillum oleiclasticum. Next base: position 271,467 of record NZ_JABFFR010000003.1, on the reverse strand, counting down.
GGAGCGCCTCGCGCGCGCCGGCCCTGCAGGAGGGACGGCGGACCCTGGCGGCGGACGGGCGACTGCGCGTCGGCTACCTGTCCGCCGATTACCATGAGCACGCGACGGCGGTGCTGATCGCGGAACTGATCGAGCGGCACGACCGCGGCCGGGTCCATGTGACGGGCATCTCCTACGGCCCGGACGACGGCGGCCCGATGCGGCGTCGGCTGGCCGCGGGGTTCGACCGCTTCATGGATGTGGCGGCCCTGTCGCACGCCGACGCCGCCCGGCGGATCGCGGCTGATGGCATCGACGTGCTGGTCGACCTGAAGGGCCACACCCAGGGCGCCAGACTGGAGATCATGGCCTTGCGGCCGGCTCCGGTGCAGGCGCAGTGGCTGGGCTATCCCGGCACGATGGGCGCGCCCTTCATCGACTACGTCATCGCCGATCCGGTGGTGGCGCCGTTCGACCAGCAGCCGCACTACTGCGAGCGCATCGTCCATCTGCCGCGGGTCTACCAGCCCAACGACCGCCGCCGCGCGATTGCCGACCGGCCGACGCGCGCCGACTGCGGCCTGCCGGCGGATGGGTTCGTCGCCGCGTGCTTCAACACCGCCTACAAGATCACGCCGGACCTGTTCGCTGTCTGGATGCGGCTTCTGCACGCGATTCCCGGCAGCGTCCTGTGGCTGCTGGAGAGCCATCCGGAGGCGGCGGCGAACCTGCGGCGGGAGGCCGCCGCGCGCGGTGTCGATCCGGCGCGCCTCGTCTTCGCTCCCAAGGCGCCCCTGCCGGAGCATCTCGGCCGCCACGGGCTCGCCGACCTGTTCCTCGACACCCTTCCCTACAACGCCCACACCACCGCCAGCGACGCGCTGTGGGCCGGCCTGCCGCTGCTGACCGTGCGGGGGGAGGGCTTTGCGGCGCGGGTGGCGGCCAGTCTGCTGGACGCCGCGGGGCTGCCGGAGCTTGTCTGCGGCTCCCTGGCCGAATACGAAGCCGCGGCGCTGCGGCTCGCCCGATCTCCCGACAAGGTGGCCGCGCTGAAGGCACGGCTGGCCGCCGGCCGTTCGTCGTCGGCCCTGTTCGACACCGACCGCTTCGCCCGCGCGCTGGAGAGGGCGTTCGAGACCATGTGGACGATCCACGCCTCGGGTCAGCCGCCGCGGGGCTTCGCCGTGCCCGACGAACTGGACTCGGCCCCCTGAACGGGGCAAGGTCGGCACCGTTCGTCGCAAGCGCAGGGGCGGTCATGATCGCGCGGGTGTTTCTGGTTCTCGTCCTCGGGTTCGCATCGTTCGCCGGACCGGCCGCGGCGCTGGAGAGCTTCGGCAAGTCGCAGCTCACCGTCGAGACCGCGGGTGGCGGCAAGTTCCGTTTCACCGTCGAAGTCGCGCAGACGCCCGCGCAGCAGGCGCAGGGGCTGATGTTCCGGGAGAAGATGGCGCCGGAGGCCGGCATGCTCTTCACCTACGATCAGCCGCAGTTCGCCACCTTCTGGATGAAGAACACGCTGATCCCGCTGGACATGCTGTTCATCGGCGCGGACGGCCGCATCGTCAACATCCATGAGCGCGCCACCCCCCATTCGCTCGACGGCATCCGTTCCGCCGGCCCGATCCTCGGCGTGCTGGAGATCAACGGCGGCTTGAGCGCGCGCCTGGGCATCCGCCCCGGCGACCGCGTGGTGCACCCGCTGTTCGGCACCGCAAAGTAAGTGGTGACAAGCGCACACCCCCCTTCCTTGGCCCGGGGTTCGCCCTAATTCTGCGCTATCATCGGTACGGATGAGGCGCGGAACGGAAACAGCTCCACCATGGCACGGCGATTGGCACTGACGGCACTGGCGGTCCTGCTGGGTGGGGCGGGGGCGTGGTTCTTTCTGGTGATGGCGCAGGCGGAGCCGCCGCCCCCCTACCGGCTGGCGCGGGTGGAGGAGGGGCCGCTGGTCAGCGCCATCTCCGCGACCGGAACCTTGAACGCGCTGGTGACGGTGGAGGTGGGCTCCCAGCTCTCCGGCCAGATCGCCGAGCTGCGGGCGGACTTCAACAGCCCGGTGACCAAGGGGCAGATCCTGGCGCGTCTGAACGGCGACCAGCTCGACGCCCGGCTGGGCCAGGGGCGGGCCGACCTGGATTCGGCGGAAGCCACGCTGACCATGCAGCGCGCCCTGCTGGACAAGGCGCGGGCCGACGTGGCGACCGCCCGCGCCACGGCGGCGGACGCGGTGGCGCAGGTGGCCCGCGCCCAACTCGCCGTCGTCGAAGCCGATCGTGACCTGACCCGGCGCGAGGCGCTGCGCGGCCGCGGTGTGGTGGCGACCGCCGACCTGGAGAAGGCGGATACGGCGGCCCGCTCCGCCCGCGCCCAGCTCGAATCCGCCCGCGCCCTGCGCCAGAAGGCCGACGCCGGTATCACCGCCGCCGAAGCCTCGCTCCAGGTGGCGGAGGCGCAGGTCAGCGTGGCCGCGTCGCAAGTGGAGCAGAAGCAGGCCGCGCTCCAGCTCGTGCAGGTCGACGTGAACCGCTCGACCATCCGGGCACCCATCGACGGGGTGGTGGTGGACCGCGCCGTCAGCATCGGCCAGACGGTGGCGGCCAGCCTGCAATCGCCCAAGCTCTTCACGATCGTGCAGGACCTCCGCCAGATGGAGGTGCTCGCCAACATCGACGAGGCGGACATCGGCCGGGTGCGCGACGGGTTGCCGGTCAGCTTCACCGTGAACGCCTACCCCGACGACAGCTTCACCGGCCGCGTCGCCCAGGTGCGGCTGGCGCCGAAGGAGGAGCAGAACGTCGTCAGCTACATCGTCGTGATCAGCGTGGAGAATCCGGAGATGCGGCTGCTGCCGGGGATGACCGCCAACCTGCGCATCGTGGTGGACGAGCGGCCGAGCGCGCTCAAGATCCCCAACGCCGCCCTGCGCTTCCGCCCGCCGGCGCCGGGAGGCACAGGCCCCGACCGCCGTACGTCCGACAAGCGCAACCCCGACGCCGGGCGCACGGTGTGGATCGCCGGCGCGCAGGGGGCCGCCGTGCCGGTGCCGGTGCGGCTCGGCATCGGTGACGGCAGCTTCACCGAAGTGGTCGGCGGCCTGAGCGCCGGGCAGGAGGTGATCGTCGGCGTCGCCGCCGACCGCGCCGACCAGCGCCAGGGGACGCGGCTTGGATTCTGACCCGCTGATCGCGGTGGAGCGGTTGACCCGCGTCTACGCCATGGGCCCGCATCGGGTGCGGGCGCTCGACGGTGTGTCGGCGGAGATCGGCCGGGGGGAGTTCGTGGCCGTCATGGGGCCGTCGGGCTCCGGCAAATCCACCTTCATGAACCTGCTGGGCTGCCTGGACCGGCCCGACGGCGGCCGTTACCGGCTGGACGGGGAGGAGGTGGGGGACCTCGACGCCGACGCGCTGGCCGCCGTGCGCAGCCGTCGGATCGGCTTCGTCTTCCAGTCCTTCAACCTGCTGCCGCGGCTGACGGCCCGCGCCAACGTGGAGCTGCCCATGGTCTACAACCGCGCGGTCCTGCGGGCCGAGCGCGCGTCGCGGGCCGAGGCGGCGCTGATCGCGGTGGGGCTGGAGGAACGGGCGCACCACCGGCCCTCGCAGCTCTCCGGCGGCCAGCAGCAGCGCGTCGCCATCGCCCGCGCGCTGGTCAACCGGCCGCCGCTGCTGCTGGCCGACGAGCCGACCGGCGCGCTGGACAGCCGCACCACGCTGGAGATCATGGCGCTGTTCCAGCGCCTCAACCGCACCGGCATCACCGTGGTGCTGGTGACCCACGAGCCGGAGGTGGCGGCCTTCGCCGGGCGGGTGCTGCTGTTCCGCGACGGCCACCTGAACGAGGACCGCCGGCAGGTGCCGCAGGAGGCCAGCCCGTGAGCCCGCTCGACGCGCTGCGCACCGCGCTCGGCTCGCTGCGCGGCAACCCCATGCGCACGGCCTTGACCATGCTGGGCATCGTCATCGGGGTGGCCGCGGTGATCGCCATGGTGGCGGTGGGCACCGGTGCCCGCGAGCAGGTGCTGCGCCAGATCGCCAGCCTCGGCGGCAACCTGATCCTGGTGGGGCAGGGCAGCGTGGTGCGCGGCGGCGTGCGGCTCGGCGCCGGCAGCGCCGCCACGCTGGTGGAGGAGGACGCGGCCGCCATCGCGCGGGAGGTGCCGGGTGCCGTGATCGCCACGCCACTGGTGCGCTGGTGGCTCCAGGTGGTGGCCGGCAACCAGAACTGGGGCACCACCCTGTTCGGCATCACGCCGGAGTTCCTGGAAGCGCGCGACTGGACCATCGCCGAGGGCCGCGCCATCACCAAGGAGGACGTGGCCCAGGCCAACAAGGTGGTGCTTCTGGGCCGCACGGTGGTGCGCAACCTGTTCGGCGGCGGCGACCCGGTGGGCCAGACGGTGCGTGTCTTCTCCACGCCGCTGACGGTGATCGGCGTGCTGGCGGAGAAGGGGCAGAACGCCAGCGGCAACGATCAGGACGATGTGGTCTATGTCCCGCTCTACACCGCCAAGCGCAACATCCCCGGCATGGCGAAGACCAACAGCCGCTTCGTCCACCAGATCACCGTGAAGATGGAGGACGGCGCCGACATGGTGGAGGCGCAGGAGCAGATCCGCGGTCTGCTGCGCCAACGCCACCGGCTGGCGGCGGGGCAGGAGAACGACTTCTGGATGCGCGACCTGAGCGAGGTGGGGGCCACCCGCGACGCCTCGGCCCGCGCGCTGTCCACCCTGCTGGCCGCGGTGGCGGCGGTGTCGCTGCTGGTGGGCGGCATCGGCATCATGAACATCATGCTGGTGTCGGTCACCGAGCGCACGCGGGAGATCGGGCTGCGGCTGGCGGTCGGAGCCCGGCGGCGCGACATCCTGGCCCAGTTCCTGATCGAGTCGACCGCCCTGTCGCTGCTCGGCGCCGCGGTCGGGGTGGCGCTCGGCATCGGCTCGGCCGCCGCCGTGTCGCATGTCGCCGGCTGGCCGACCCTGGTGCGGTGGGAGACGGTGGCGCTGGCGGTGGGGGTGAGCGGGCTGGTCGGCGTCTTCTTCGGCCTCTACCCCGCGCGGCGCGCCTCGCTGCTCAACCCCATCGAGGCGCTGCGGCACGAATAGCGGCCCGCCCGTCAGCCCCGCTTGCGGGCCAACGCCAGACCGTCGCCGATGGGCACGACCGACAGGCTGACGCGGGAGTCGGCGTGCAGCTTGGCGGCGAAGGCCCGCATGGCGGCGGTGCCGGCGTCGGTGACCGTGGGGTCGGCGACGTCGCCGCCGCGGAACATGTTGTCCACCAGCACCAGCCCGCCCGGCCGCAGCAGGGTCAGGCATCGCTCGTAATAGGCGTCGGTGCTGCTTTTGTCGGCGTCGATGAAGGCCATGTCGAAGCGCCCGGTTTCACCCTGGTCGATCAGCCGGTCGAGGGTGGCGAGCGCCGGGCCCAGCCGCAGGTCGATGCGGCCGGCGACACCCGCCTCCTCCCAATAGCGGCGGCCGATGGCGGTCCATTCCTCCGACACGTCGCAGGCCACCAGCCGCCCGCCCAGCGGCAGCGCGAGAGCACAGGCGAGTGCGGAGTACCCGGTGAAGGTGCCGATCTCCAGAATCCGGGTGGCCCCGGTCAGCTCGACCAGCAGGGCCATGAACTGCCCCTGTTCCGGCGCGATCTGCATGCCGGCGGCGTCGCCCAGTGCGGCGGTGGCGGCGCGCAGGCGGCTCTGCACAGGCTCCTCGCGCAGCGAATACTCGAGAAGCCAGGCGTGCAGCGGGTCGGTGAGCGGGATGGTGCGCGGCGACATGTCTCGTCCCTCGGGATTTCGGTGCGGGGCCCGGTCGGCCCCCATTGTACCGCCAACGCGCGACCGCCACGACCGGCTTGCACGTCTTGCCGTTCGCCCGGCGTTCGTGTATCTGACTGCGGGTCGGCGGGGCGTAGCGCAGTCTGGTCAGCGCGCCAGTTTTGGGTACTGGAGGCCCCCGGTTCGAATCCGGGCGCCCCGACCACCGACCGGCCAACCCTTGGGCAACAAGAAGAAGAGGAGCAGCGTCGCGATGAAGGTCCGGATCTTCCAGCCGAGCAAGACGGCCATGCAATCCGGGCGCGGCGGGCGCCACACCCACTGGATGCTCGAGGCCGAGATCGAGACCGCGCGGCGGCCGGAGCCGCTGATGGGCTGGACCAGCTCGGGCGACACGCTGAACCAGATCCGCCTGACCTTCGACAGCAAGGAGGAGGCGATGGCCTTCGCCGAGCGCAAGGGCTGGGAGTACACGGTGCAGGACGCCGCCATCCGCCGGGTCCGCCCGCGCAACTACGCCGACAATTTCCGCTACGACCGCGTCCGCTGACGCGTCCGGGCGTTGCCCGGCGAAAAGCATGCGCCCAAGGCCCCTTAGCTCAGTTGGATAGAGCAATCGCCTTCTAAGCGATAGGTCGCTGGTTCGAGCCCAGCAGGGGTCGCCACGCTCCCGATGGCCGCGCCGTCGTCACACCACGACGATGGCGCCGGCCACCAGCGTGCGGACGCCGGTCAACGTCGCCAGGGCCATGGATGCACCTGCATCGGCACCGTGGAGGTGGTAGGACAGCACCCCGGTCGCCGTATCGAAAACAAAGCGGTCGTCGCCATCCACCGGCGTGTCGAGCGCGAAGCGATCCGCTGCGAGGGCGCCCGGCGCCAGCCCGCCGAACCCCGCACCCGAGACCTCGATCCGGTCCTCCCCGAGCTGGAACCCGATGATCGTGTCGCCACCCTCGACGGGGGCGTCGTAGCGGAAGACATCGGGACCATCCCGTCCGGTCAGGACAGTGATGGCGGTGTCAGCCGCCAGAAAGTCGGCGGCGTACCAGGCCACCCCTTCGTACCGGTAACCCGAGGCCGAGCCCTCGGCAAGGGAGGTGGTGTAGAAATGATCGACCGCCTCGTCGGAGTAGTAGCGGTGAACCGCGGCGGCCCCCTCCTGCGGCGTGCCGTAGGCCTGGAACCCCACGCCCTCGTACCGGTAGCCCGAGCCGGAGGCGACCAGCGCGTCGCGCTCGGCGGTGCTGGTGGTGTAGAGGTGGTCGCCGGTCACCGGGTTGTACAGGCGCAGCACATCGACCAGCCCCGGCGTGCCGCTTTCGGCGGAAAAGGGCACGCCCTCCTCCTGGTAGCCGCCGGCCACGGCCTCCACCGCCTCGGCCGAGCTGGTCGTGTAGAAATGATCCTGGGTGCCGGGGTTGTAGAGCCGGAAGACCACCGGCAGCCCGGCGTCCTGATCGTAGGCGGCGAGGCTCTGCACCGCGTAATTCACTGTTCCCAACGAATCCAGGCTCACCGAGACGGGGAAGCTCTGCGCCGCGGCGGGCGCGGTGTAGGTCACGCCGGCCGTCGGCGTGCGGCCGGGACCGCCGGGCGTGTAGAGGTCGTTGTAGCCGGCTGTGGCGCTGGTGGGGATTTCGACCTGGAACAGCCGGGCGACCGCCGCGGCGTCGCCTTTCAGCACGATGTCCACGTAGTTGTCGTGATCCTCGACGTAATAGGCCGACTCGTTCGCGATCGCGGTGAGCGGCTGCCCGAGCTCGGCGAGCCCCACCACCTGCAATGTGCCGACGCCCAGGTCGTAGGTGACGCCGGTGCGGTCGATGGTGACCGTGGCGCCAGCGGCGTCGGTCGCCTTCAGGCGGAAGTAGCGGGCGAACTCGCTGGGAAGGATGCCGCTGACCCCGTCCGGCGAGAAGCCGCCGTTGGTGAACAGCCGCAGCCGGTACTGCGCGTCGGCACCATAGAGCGTCATCCCGTCGTTCGCGCCGGCGCTGCCGAGCGCCTCGGGGGCGAAGTCGCCCACCGCGGACATGCGCGTCAGCCGGGCGCCGACGATGGCGGGTCCTGTGACGAAGGGGTTCCGGCTCTGCGCCGTCATCCCGACCAGGCTGACCGGCCCGTCCGGGCCGACCGCCATCAGCGGCGTGCCGTCATCGGCGATTCGCACCGACACCGGGTAGACGGCGCCCGGCTGGCCCGGCAGCAGGCGGTTTCCGAACTCCCCGAACAGCACGACGACATGGCGTTCGTTGTGGTCGAAGTTGGGGTTGAGGGCCGCCACCTGCGGCGTCACCTCCTCGCCCGAGTTGAGGATGATCCGGAAATCGGTGGGCAGGACGGTGCTGGGCAGCAGCGGCCAGCTGAATTCGATGGGCAAGGCGTCCGCGAACAGGGTCGGTGCCCCGAAGCCGCCGGCCACGATGCCGGCCGGCGAGCCGCCGGAGGTGAGGTTGCGCAGCGGCGGGTCCGGATCGAGCGCGGCGTAATCGAGGTTGACGCCGGCGCCGGCCTGGATCGCGAGCGCCAGATCGTCGGCCGACGTCAGTCCGGGAATGCCCATGATCCCCTCGAAACCCCAGTCGGCGGCCACGATTCGCGGCGCGCTGTCCCACAGATCGGCGTTGATCAGCACGTCGCGGTGGAGCTGGGTGTAGGCGGTCGACATGGCGGCTCCGGGATCTGGGCGGTCAATCGGGGCTGGCAGCGGATAGTACTCCGATACCGTATGCGTGAAAACCTTTCCGGGTTGCTGCGCGGACGGAATGCGGAACCTTGACGCCCGGCGGAGCTCCGTTCTTTCTCTGCACGCCGCATCGCACCACAGCGGGGGCTGTTGGTGACGGGTGTGATGCGGCGTGGAGAGACAAGGAAAAGCTGATGGATATGACGGATCTCTGGCCGCAGCTGGTGGCCTTCGGTCAGGTTGTGGCGATCGACCTCGTGCTGGCGGGAGACAATGCCATCGTCGTCGGAATGGCGGCGGCGGGCGTGCCGCGGGAAAAGCGGGCGACGGTGATCTTCTGGGGTATCGGCTCGGCGATCCTCCTGCGCATCATTTTCGCGCTGCTCACCACCCAGCTCCTCGCCCTCATCGGGCTGACGCTGGCCGGTGGCGTGCTGCTGCTGTGGGTGTGCTGGAAGATGTTCCGCGAGCTTCAGGCCGGCGGCTCCGACGAGGTGACCCCGGACGAGGCGCTGGACGTGCCCGCACAGAACACCAAGAGCATGGGAACGGCCATCGGGCAGATCGTGATGGCGGACCTGTCCATGTCGCTGGACAATGTGCTGGCCGTGGCCGGCGCCGCCAAGGACCATCCGACGGTGCTGGTGCTTGGGCTGCTGCTGTCGGTCGCGCTGATGGGCGCCGCCGCCAACGCCATCGCCCACCTGCTGCACCGCCACCGCTGGATCGGCTGGGTCGGGCTGGCGATCATCACCTATGTGGCGCTCGACATGATCTGGCGGGGCGGACACGAAGTGATCGAGCACACCGCCATGTTCCTGTGACGCCGGTTCCTATCGACCTGGACGGTCCCCACAGCCGGCGCGACGGGAACCGCCGGCTGATTCGCGCGGCGGGACGCTGCACAAAACCGTCACGTATCCGTAATCATCGGCGGCGCGAAGTTATCCCCGTCGGCGGGGCCACGCGTGGAGCCCCCGATTGCGGGGTGCACGCTGCACCGCGACCGGGCAATCATTAGAGAAAGCTGAGCATTGACAACGCGCTCACCGCAGCCTGCATTTTAAGCAGCCGCACACATGCCGGGCCGCTCCTCCGTGAATCCCCGCGGGTCCACAGAGTTATCCACGGAAACTGGGATAAGCTTGCGGTCAATGGCCGGTTGGCGGCGAACGTTCGCGGCGGCCGTCGTCACCGGCATCGGGCGTGAGCGCATCGGCCACGCCGGCCCAAAATCGTTCGGCCGGCGGATCGCCGTCGCGCGCGGCGGCGTTCGCGTTCGCAATGGCTTGGGCGGCCGCGGCGTTGCCGTAACGACCGACGAGCAGGCCGGCAACGGCCCAAAGTGTATGGCGACCCGACACAGGTTCCTCCCTCTGCTTCAGGAACACCCATATGATAGCGGACTGGCCCGGACCCGCCGTCCCGCCGGAGCGGAACCGCGGAGCGGCGCCGTCGTTCAGGAATAATGGTATCCCCGCCACTCTCAACGTATCATGGAGTCTGTGACTTGGGTATGATCGTCAAGATCGTGCTGGCGTGTTTCGTGGTCGGTTATGCCATCTCCGTGTTCGACATCGATCCGGCGCGCATCCTGACCGACACCTGGCATACGGTGGTGGAGATCGCACAGCTCGCCGGCGGCGTGATGGAATGGGCGCTTCCCTACATACTGATCGGAGCGGTCGTCGTCCTCCCGATCGCCGCGGTGGCGGCGCTGTTGCGATGGACCCGCGGGCGTGGTCGCCCGTGATTCCCTCTCACCCCGTGAGAACAGAAAAAAAAGCCGGAGGTTCCTTTTGGGAACCTCCGGTGGAAGTCAATACAGGGAGGGTTAGAGACGAGAAGAGGTATAGCCCCGCTGCCGCCGCTTTCCTTTGATCCATGTCAAATCCCATGCATTTCCTGACGCAATCTGACTAACGTGCACGTCAAGGCATGGCCTTGCCGCGCGCACAAAAAAAGACCGGAGGTTCCTGGCGGAACCTCCGGCTAAGGCGATTACAGGGAGGGTTAGAGACAAGCGGATGTGTACCGGAAAGCCGGGCTTCGCTCTTTGACATAGATCAATCGGCTTGTGTATCCGACCCGCCCTGCGCACTTTTGACGTGTACGTGTCCATACAATGCGTCGGGGCTCGCTTCCGGATCCGCAATGGTTTCAAGCGTTCCGTTGCGCACGGCGCGGAAGAAGCAGGAACGCCGCCCGGTGTGGCAGGCCACGCCATGCTGCTCGACCTTCATCAGGATCGTGTCGCCGTCGCAGTCGATCAGCAGCTCCACCAGCCGCTGCACCTGCCCGGACGTCTCCCCCTTGCGCCACAGCCCGCGGCGGGAGCGCGACCAGTAGCAGACGCGGCCGGTGGTCAGCGTCTCGACCACCGCGTCGCGGTTCATCCAGGCCATCATCAGGATCTCGCCCGTGCCGTCGGCCTGGGCGATGGCGGGCACCAGGCCGTCTTCGTTGAAGCGGATTTCGCCGAGGATGGGGGCGAGTTCGGATTCCATCGTCACAGCGCGGCCCTCATGCGGTCGAATCCGCGCTCCAGGTCGCGGATCAGGTCGTCGGGGTCCTCCAGCCCGGCGTGCAGCCGGATCAGGGGTCCGGACTCGTCCCAGCGCGTGGCGGTGCGGGCGTGGCCGGGCTTGGTCGGCAGGATCAGGCTTTCGAAGCCGCCCCAGGAATACCCCATGCCGAACAGCTCCATATGATCGAGCATGGCGGTGAGCGCCGGCTTCGGCACCGGGTGGAGCAGGGCGGCGAACAGGCCGGAGGCGCCCAGGAAGTCGCGTTTCCACAGCGCGTGGCCGGGATCACCGGGACGGCCGGGGTGCAGGACCCGCGCCACTTCGGGCCGCGCCGCGAGCCAGTCGGCCAGAATCAGCGCCGATTCCTGATGGCGCTTCAGGCGGACGGACAGCGTGCGCATGCCGCGCAGGGCGAGGTAGAGGTCGTCCGGGCCGGCACAGGCGCCCAGGATGTTGGCCGTGCGCTTGACCGGCACGAAGCACTCCTCGGTGCACACGGCAACGCCCATCATGGCGTCGGCGTGGCCCACCAGGTACTTCGTGGCGGCGTGGATCGACACGTCGACGCCATGGTCGAAGGGCCGGAAGAACAGCGGAGTCGCCCAGGTGTTGTCCATCAGCACCGTGGCTCCGGCGGCCTTCGCCACCGCCGCGATGGCCGGCACATCCTGCACCTCGAAGGTGAGGGAGCCCGGCGACTCCAGATACACCACCGTCGTGTTGGGGCGCAGCAGCCGCGCGATGCCGCCGCCGATCAGCGGGTCGTAGAACTCCGTCTCCACACCGTAGGCACCGAGCACGTCGGTGCAGAAGCGGCGCGTCGGGCCGTAGACGCTGTCGGTCACCAGCACATGGTCCCCGGCCTTGGTGAAGGCGGTCAGCACCGTGGTGATGGCGGACAGGCCGGAGCCCATGGACACCGCCCGGTGTCCGCCCTCCAGAGCCGCCACCGAGTCCTCGAAGGCGAAGGAGGTCGGGGTGCCTGCGCGGCCGTAGCGCACGCCGTCATAGGGGCGCTTGTCCGCATCCTCCAGCGCCTGCACCGTCGGGAACAGCACGGTGGAGCAGTGGTAGACCGGCGGATTCACGATTCCATGGTTGGCGTGGGGATTGCGGCCGGCGTGGACGAGCGTGGTGTCCGGTTTGGCGTTCTTCATGGCTGTCTGCGGTCTCTTGGAAAGCAACGATCTTGCTCACGCCGCCGGGTGGCTGTCAAACCGATGCGCAGCCGACGGTGCGTGCGGGCGATTGTCACGGGAAATACACTCAGGATTCGACAAGCGGTACGCCGATGGTGCAGTGTTTTTGTCACGATCACGTCAGACCTGCGCAAAACGCAGGGGTCTGGACGCTGGCGTGAAACGACCAAAAGACACTAGAGACAGGGACGAGCAACGATGAAATCGGGAATCCTTGCCGCGGCGGCCGTAGCGCTCTCCATCGGTGCCGCCGGCACCGCGCACGCTGGTCAGACGCTGGACGCGATCAAGCAGAAGGGCTTCATCCAGTGCGGCGTGAACACCGGTCTCGCCGGTTTCAGCAACCCGGACAGCTCCGGCAACTGGACCGGCCTTGATGTGGACGTGTGCCGCGCCGTCGCGGTCGCGCTGTTCAACGACCCTGCGAAGGTGAAGTTCACGCCTCTGTCGGCCCAGCAGCGTTTCCCGGCGATCCAGTCGGGCGAGGTGGACATCCTCTCCCGCAACACCACCTGGACGCTGACGCGCGACACCTCGGTTGGCCTGAACTTCGCCCCGGTCACCTACTATGACGGCCAGGGCTTCATGGTCTCCAAGAAGCTGGGCGTGAAGAGCGCCAAGGAGCTGAACGGCGCCACCGTCTGCGTGCAGTCCGGCACCACGACGGAGCTCAACCTCGCGGATTACTTCCGCGCCACCAACATGCAGTACAACCCGGTGGTGATCGAGTCGGTGGACGAGGTGAACGCCGCCTTCTTCGCCGGCCGTTGCGACGTGCTGACCACCGACGCCTCCGGCCTTGCCGGCACCCGCGCCGCGGTGGCCCCCAACCCGGCGGATTACGTGATCCTGCCGGAGATCATCTCCAAGGAGCCGCTGGCCCCGGCGGTGCGCCATGGCGACGACCAGTGGTACGACCTCGTCACCTGGACGGTGTACGCGATGATCGACGCGGAGGAGAACGGCATCACCTCCAAGAACATCGATGAGTTCATGAACAGCAAGAACCCGAGCATCCAGCGCCTGCTCGGCGTTTCCCCCGGCATGGGCAAGTCGCTGGGTGTCGACGAGAAGTGGGCCTACAACGTCATCAAGAAGGTCGGCAACTACGGCGAGGTGTTCGACCGCAACGTCGGCCCCAACACCGCTCTCAAGCTGGAACGCGGCCTGAACGCCCTGTGGACCAAGGGCGGCCTGCAGTACGCGATGCCGCTGCGCTGACGCGCGGCACCGGCCAGTCGTTTCCGCCGGGCCCCCACGGCCCGGCGGTTCCGGCCCGGAACTTGCAGGACCCCTTCCAGGGTCGTCCGGGACAGGAGAGGGGATACAGACCGTGACCAGCGAGAGCGGGGGCGCCGGACGTGGCGCCCACAGCGGATTCACGCTTTCAATCAACGACCCGACGGTGCGCGCGGTCGTCTTCCAGGTTCTGATCATCGGCGCGGTCGTGCTTCTCGGTTGGTGGCTCGTCCACAACACGCTCGACAATCTGGCGCGCCGGTCCATCGCCACCGGCTTCGGCTTCCTGGAGCGGGAGGCCTCCTTCGGCATCGGCGAATCGATGATCGATTACCACCCGCGGGACAGCTATGGCCGCGCCTTTCTGGTGGGCGTGCTGAACACCTTGAAGGTGTCGGTGATCGGCATCATCGTGGCGACCGTGATCGGCACGCTCGTCGGCATCGCCCGGTTGTCGTCCAACTGGCTGCTGGCCAAGCTGGCGTCCCTCTATGTGGAGGTCGTGCGCAACGTGCCGCCGCTGCTCCAGCTCTTCGTCTGGTACGCGGTGATCACCGAGAGCATGCCGTCGGTGCGTGAGGCCTTCAACCCGCTGCCGGGTGTGTTCCTGTCGCAGCGCGGGATCAAGATTCCGGTACCGGAATCCGACCCCGTCTGGAACTGGATGATCGTGGCGCTGCTGGTCGGTGTGGCCGCGGCGATCGCCATGACGCGCTGGGCCCGAGCGCGGCAGGCGCGCACCGGCCAGCCCTTCCCGGTGGGGCTGGCGTCGCTCGGCCTGATCTTCGGCATGCCGTTGCTGACCTGGCTGGTCGGCGGGGCGCCGACGGCCATGGACGTGCCGCGGGTGCAGGGTTTCAATTTCGTCGGCGGCGCCACCATGTCGCCGGAATTCTTCGCGATCCTGTTCGGCCTGTCCATCTACACCGCCGGCTTCATTGCCGAGGTGGTGCGCAGCGGCATCGTCGCGGTCAACTGGGGCCAGACGGAGGCCGCCCGCTCGCTGGGTCTGAGCAGCGGCAACACGCTGCGGCTGGTGGTTCTGCCCCAGGCGCTGCGCGTGATCGTGCCGCCGCTGACCAGCCAGTACCTGAACCTGACCAAGAACAGCTCGCTGGCGCTCGCCATCGGCTACCCGGACCTCGTCTCGATCGCCAACACGACGATCAACCAGACCGGACAGTCGATCGAGGGCGTGGCGATGATCATGGGCACCTACCTGACCATCAGCCTCGGCATCTCGCTGTTCATGAACTGGTACAACAAGCGCATCGCGCTGGTGGAGCGGTAGGCCATGACGGAGAACGTGCAACACGCCGGTTCGCTCCCCGATGAACGTCCGCCGATCACCGTGGTCGGCCCGATCGCCTGGGTGCGCAACAACCTGTTCAACACCTGGTACAACGCGCTCCTCACCATCTCCATCATCTGGCTCCTCTACAAGATCATCCCCGGCCTGTTGTCCTGGCTGGTGATCAACGCGCACGGATTTTCGGCACCCGTGCAGGAATGCCGGGCCGATTACAGCGGCGCCTGCTGGTCCTTCGTCAGCGAGAAGTTGCGCTTCATCCTGTTCGGCACCTTTCCCTACGACGAGCAGTGGCGCCCGCTGCTGACCATCATGATCTTCATCGGTCTGCTGGCGGCGAGCTGCGACAAGCGCTTTTGGAAGCCGTGGTTCCTCGCCGTCTGGGCGGGCGGGCTGGCGCTGGTCAGCGCGCTGATGTGGGGCGGGGTGCTGGGGCTCACCTACGTCGAGAACTCGCTGTGGGGCGGCTTGCCGCTGACCATCATCCTGTCGGTCGTCGGGCTGGCCGTCGCCTTCCCGATGTCGATCCTGCTGGCGCTCGGCCGGCGGTCGAACCTGCCGGGCATCAAGGCGGTCAGCGTCGCCTACATCGAGCTGATCCGTGGCGTGCCGCTGATCAGCCTGCTGTTCATGGCGTCGGTCATGCTCCCGTTGTTCCTGCCCAACGGTGTCACCATCGACAAGCTGGTGCGCGCGCAGGTGGCCTTCATCCTGTTCGCCGCCGCCTATATGGCCGAGGCCATCCGCGGCGGTCTCCAGGCCATCCCGAAGGGACAGTACGAGGCGGCGGACGGGCTGGGTCTCGGCTATTGGCTGAAGATGCGCAAGATCATCCTGCCGCAGGCCCTCGCCATCGCCATCCCGCCGCTGGTCAACACCTTCATCAGCTTCTTCAAGGACACCTCGCTCGTCATCATCATCGGGCTGTACGACCTGCTGGGCACCGCCAAGGCGGCGCTGACCGACCCGACCTGGCGCGGCTTCTACAAGGAGGCCTATCTGTTCATCGGCCTGATCTATTGGGTCTTCTGCTTCTTCATGTCCAAATACAGCCAATGGCTGGAGAAGGACCTCAACCGCGCCCGCCGGCGCTGACGCAAGACCGGGTAGGAGAGACACCCATGGCCACCACGACCAGCGCCGCGGCGCAGCGCCAGACCGGCACCGACGCCATCATCCAGTGCGTCGGCGTGCACAAATGGTACGGCGAGTTCCATGTGCTGAAGGACATCAACCTGTCGGTCCGCAAGGGCGAGCGAATCGTCGTCTGCGGGCCCTCGGGGTCCGGCAAGTCCACGTTGATCCGCTGCATCAACCGGCTGGAGGAGCACCAGCGCGGCCAGATCATCGTCGATGGGATCGAGCTGACCAACAACCTGAAGAACATCGAGCTGGTGCGCCGTGAGGTCGGCATGGTGTTCCAGCACTTCAACCTGTTCCCGCACCTGACGGTGCTGGAGAACTGCACGCTGGCCCCGATCTGGGTGCGGCGTCAGCCCAAGGCGGAGGCGGAGGCCACCGCCATGAAGTATCTGGAGCGGGTGCAGATCGCCAGTCAGGCGAACAAGTTCCCCGGCCAGCTCTCCGGCGGTCAGCAGCAGCGTGTGGCGATCGCCCGTTCGTTGTGCATGAGCCCAAAGATCATGCTTTTCGACGAGCCGACTTCGGCCCTTGATCCCGAGATGGTCAAGGAGGTGCTGGACGTCATGATCGGTCTGGCGGAGACCGGCATGACCATGTTGTGCGTCACCCACGAGATGGGCTTCGCCAAGTCCGTCGCCGACCGGGTGATCTTCATGGACCGCGGCGAGATCGTCGAGCAGAACACGCCCGACGAGTTCTTCACCAACCCGCGCTCCGAACGCACCCGGCTGTTCCTGAGCCAAATTCTCAGCCATTGATGAGGATGTGCCTGTCCTTCGGGCGGCGCGGCATTCCGCCGCGCCTCTCGGAACACTGGCGATCCGGCGCCGGTTTGGGGTTGAATGGGGCAGCGTTCATGCCGCTTCAACGCTCCGGAGGACACCCATGGAACTGCTGAACCCGCGCCCCGGCGTTGGCCAGATCAAGGTGTACCGCCCCATCCGCCCGCCGGAGGAGGATCGCGCCTGGATCGACCTGTCGCTGACCGTCAACCCGCTGGGGCCGAGCCCGGCAGCGCTGGCCGCCTACCGCAAGGTGGCGACGCAGATCCACCGCTACCCGTCCGCCGACCATGAACGGCTGCGCCGCGCCATCGCCCGCCGCTACGAGCTGGACGCGGAGCGGGTGGTCTGTGCCGGCGGGTCGGACGAGATGATCCACCTCGTCTGCCAGGCCTACGCCGGGCCGGGGGACGAGGTGCTGACCCACGAGCACGGTTACCGCGGCTTCCTCAAGGCGGTACGCGCGAGCGGCGCCACCCCGGTGGTCGCCATGGAGCGCGACATGGTGGTGGACGTGGACGCCATGATCGACCGCGCCGGAGAACGGACCAAGCTCTGCTTCCTCGCCAACCCGAACAACCCGACGGGGACCTACATCACCGCGGAAGCGGTGCAACGTCTGCGCGCCGGGCTGCCCAAGCACACGCTGCTGGTGCTGGATTCCGCCTACGCCGAGTATTGCCGCCGGAACAACTACTCCGAGGGGACGGAGCTGGTGGAGTCCTGCGACAACGTGATGATGGTCCGCACCTTCTCGAAGATCCACGGGCTGGCGGGGTTGCGGGTCGGCTGGGCCTACGGGCCGGGAAGCGTGGTCGGTGCGCTCAACCACGTGCGCGGGCCCTTCAACGTGTCCCTGCCGGCGCAGGAGGCGGCGATCGCCGCACTCGCCGACACCGGCCATGAGGAGGCGACCTTCGCGCACACCGCCCACTGGCTGCCCTGGCTGTCGCACGAGCTGGAAGCCATCGGCGTGAGGGTCTATCCCAGCGTCTGCAACTTCATTCTGGCGCGCATCCCGCCCGATCCGTCGCTGGGCGTGCCGCAGGTGACGGAGCATCTGGCACGCCGCGGCATCCTGGTGAAGAGCGTCACCGATTACGCCCTCACCGACTGTCTGCGCATCACCATCGGATCGGAGGAGGAGAACCGGGCGGTGGTCGCCGCCCTCCGCGAGATACTGGAGGAGTGACGCGCGGAAGGTGGCATACCACCACCAACCCGCAACGGGCTGCCTGGAACATTGCCGTTCACGCGTGCGTTCGTCGTGTCAACCGTGCCGTTGGGCACACCACGATGGAGACAAGCATGCCGGGCCGAATGACCACGCCCGTCCGTTCGATCGTCGCCGGCCTTTCGTTGGCGCTTATGTTGATAACTCCCGCCTTTGCCGACGATGAACCCGCGTTCGAGCAGACGGGGCGCGCATCCTGGTACGGGCCCGGCTTCCACGGCAAGAAGACCGCCAGCGGTGAGCGTTTCGACCAGAACGACCTGACCGCGGCGCACCGCACCCTGCCGCTGGGCAGCGAGGTGACGGTGAAGAATCCGGAGAACGGCCGCGAAGTCGAGGTCCAGATCAACGACCGCGGCCCCTACGTGAAGGGGCGGGTCATCGACCTGTCGAGCAAGGCCGCCGACCATCTCGGCATCAAGGACGACGGCACCGCGAAGGTGAAGATCGAGGCGACCGAGGAACAGCTCGCCGCCGCTAAGAAGGACGACGAGCAGACCGCGGAGAACAGCGAGCGCTGACGCGGAAGGGCGGCCGCAGCCGCCCCACCGTCAGAACTGGAAGATTCCCACGATGGCGTGGACGAACAGGGTGATCGACACGCCGGCGATGATGCTCTCGGCGATGGCGTAGTTGATCGCCACGACCGAGTCCTTCTTGCGCAGCCCGATGACGATGGCGGCCAGTCCGGCGACGACCGAGCTGGTCACCGTCTTCACCAGCACCCACACCAGATCCATGGTCACATGCGGGCCGCCGTTGAGGAAGACGCGGAAGAAATTCTCGCGGAACAGCTCCGACGACTGTCCGGGAAACAGCAGGTGCCAGGTTTGCAGCGACGTCCAGGCGGCTGTCGACATGCTGACCGCCATCAGCACCACCGACGCGAACACCATGTTCAGCAGGACCGAGCCGATCAGATAGGCCATGGCAGGGATGCGCAGGTTCGCCATGGCGCGGAACTGGCTGGACAGCACGCGGTTGCCGAGGTCGGCGGCGATGATCGCGTTGTTGCGCGCCACCACCAGGATGCCGGTGATCAGCGGCACGGCGACCGTCACCTGGATGAGGCCAAGCCCGACCAGCGTCTCGTCGTGCAGCAGCGACTTCAGGTAGCCGCCGAAGGAGTGATAGTTGAAGCCGAACCAGATCTCCACGAAGCCCACGATCATGCCGCCGATCGCCACATACATCAGCATCAGCGGCGAGGCGCAGAGCACCCAGAAATACTCCAGGAAATAGCGGCTGAACCAGTGGCCTCGGCTGGCCGAGGGCAGGCGGCCTTCCCAGGGGGCGGCGGACGGCTCGGCTGTCGCGGGCCCGTCCGACACGCGCGATGCCGACGGGTCGAGGGCCAGAAGCTCCCGCTCGATCGCGTCCAGCGACGGCTCGACCGCGCGCAGGCAGCGGTTGCGGGTGTCCAGCAGCAGGACGCGATCCGCTTCCGGCAGCAGATCCTCCACATGGTGGGCGACGATGACGGCGGGCTTGCCCATGCGCTTGCAGATGTCGCGCACCATGCCCGCCAGCGCCCGCGAGGAGCGGATGTCGAGGCCGGAGTTCGGCTCGTCGAAGAACAGGATGGGACGGTTGGCGAGCAGGGTGCGCGCGATCGCCACCCGCTGCTGCTGGCCGCCGGAGCAGGAACTGACCGGCTTGTCCGCCGCCACGTCCGGCAGCAGGGACGTCGCCAGCGTGCGCAGCTCGCCGTCGGTTGCGGGCGCATGATCGGCGGCGATGCGCAGGTTTTCGCCAGCCGTCAGGTCGTCGAACAGCGCGTTGTCCTGGAACACCAGACCGCCGACGTCGCTGCGCTCACGCGACAGGTCGAGATGGCGGCCGCCGCAATCCAGCGTGCCGGTCACCCGCCAGCCGCCGGCCTTGGCGTCGGGCAGGCCGGACAGCAGGTTGATGATGGTCGATTTGCCCGACCCCGACGGCCCCACCAGCAGCACGATCTCGCCGGCTCCGATGTCGAAGGAGGCGTTCTCCACCAGCGTGGTGCCGCCCGGCGCCACGATGGTCAGGCCGCGGAGCGACAGGATGGGCTTTTCAAGCACGGCGGTGGTCATCAGCGGGCCTCCCGCACGAGGGTGACGGGAGCAAGCGGGTCGATGACGGCGACGCGGTCGCGGTCCTTGGCGGTCATGTGGATCACGACATGGCTGCTGATGCCCCGTGCCTGCATCTTGAAGATGTCGGCGGCGAGCGAGTTGAGGTCGGCGTGTTCGTCCAGCCGCGCCAGCGTGCGCGGCACCGCCCGCGCCAGCGTCAGCGCCGGGTCGCCCAGCGGCTCCAGGTAAGCGGACAGGCGTCCGTCCTGCATCATGCGGCCGATGGTGTCGGCCAGCCGCGGGTCGTTGCGCAGGTTGTGCAGGAATTCACCGCCCAACCGCTCGGCCAGCAGGCGCATCTGGTGGGTGCCGGCCAGGATCGCCAGCATGCCGGCCATGCCGTCGCGCACCCGCCGGTCGGCGATGGCGCCGCTGACCGCGTTCTCCAGCGGCTTCAGGTCGAGCCGGAAGTCGGAGAACACGTCGATGATGTTCACGGCGTTGGTCCGCACCGCCTGCCACAGGGCGGGCTGCAACCGCTCCACCAGCGCCGGCCGCAGGTCGTCCGCCGCCACCTGCCGCAGCATCGGGTCGGCCACCTGGAGCAGATCGGCGAAGGCCGCCTGAACCGGAGGCGACGCCCACGCGGCGGTGGCCGCCGTCCGGATGGTGTCCTCGATGACCGGCTTGTATTCCGTGTCGAACACCGGCGAGTTCACCGCGCCATCGATGGCCGCGCCGAGCGCCCGGATGAAGCCGCGCGCGGTGTTGCGCAGCTCCTCCCGCTCCGCCTCGGTCGCCAGCACCCACAGCGAGCGGACGCTGGCCGGCATCAGCACCGCTTCCGGCACGGCGGCGGATTCGCGGCGGCCGTCGTAACGGGAGAGCTGGAGGCGCCCCTCGCCGTCCACATAGGCCTGCCCGCTGCGCACGGCGCGGCCGTCGGGCTGCACGTCGTAGACCGGCAGCTTGACGCCGGGCTTCATCCCGACCACCGGCTGCGGCGTGCTGTAGACCGCGGTGACGTCCGGCAGCCCGGCCATGAAGGGAAAGACGGAGGCGGCGGCGGCACCGGCCCCCACGAGCAGCAGGGCCGAGGCCCAGGTGGCGGCCCGGCGGCTGCCGGCGAGCCGGCGCAAACGGTCGGCGATCACGAAGGCTCCATCATGGTCGGACAGGCATGGGGCGGGTGGGATCGGGGCGGGACTCGGCGTCAGCGCTTCCACTCGCGGTTGGATTTGATGAAGTCGGACAGGGTCACGCCGATCTTGTCGTCGACGATGACCACCTCTCCACGCGCCACCAGCACCCCCTCCACATACACGTCGGTAGGGTCCTTCAGATGGCGGTCCAACTCCACCACGGCGCCGCGGCCGAGTTTCAGCAGATCGCGGACACGGAGCTGGGCGGTGCCGATGACCACCTTGATCTCGACCGGCGCATCGCCGATGGCGAAGGAGCCGGTGCCGTCCATTCCGGACGAGGCCGAACCCAGCAGGTCGTCGATGTCGGTCATCCCAATTCCCCGGCCAGTTCCCCGGATCGCGCGGTCGCGCAGGCGCTACCCCGAAGGTCTATACCTTTAACCATGATTGGGCAATGCCGACGCGCGGCGCCCCTTGCTTGTCGCAAGCGGTGCCGCGCTCCGGACCGGAAGGGCTCAGTCGCGTTCCTGCTTCAGGATGGCGCCGGTGCGGTCGTCGATGTCCAGTTCCATGCGCACGCCGTCGGCGCCGCGCGCCTTCACCTCGTACTTGCCGCGCTCGTGCTCGATCTTGGTGATGTCACGCCAGCCCTCCCGGGTCAGCCGGTCCATCACCTCCTGGATGGTCAGCACGGGCGCGGTCGCGGCGGCGGGCCCCTGCGGGGCGGGTGCCGACTGCTGGGCCAGGGCGGCGCTCCCGGCGGCCAGGGTGCCGGCGATCAGCAGGGCGGCGGCGATGGTCTTGCGGTTCATGGTGATGTCCTTTTCCGTTGTCGTCGTCGATGGCAGGATCATGGGGGAGCGCCCCTGAACCGCACCTGAACGGTGCGTTCAGCCTGCGTTCATCGGGTTTGGCGCCATATGGGACCATGACGAGGAACCGAAACCGCCCCTTCCTGGCCGTGGCCACCGGCGTGGCCCTGACGCTGGCTGGCCCTGCGGGATCCGTCCGGGCCGACGACCATGACCGCGCGCGCGCCGGCGTGCAGAGTGGCGAGCTGCTGCCGCTGCGCGCCGTGCTGGACCGGGTGGAGCGTGACTTCGTGGGCCGCGTGCTCGACGTGGAGCTGGAGGAGGAGGACGGCGCCGCCGTGTACGAGATCGAAATCCTGGCGTCCGGCGGCCGCAAGATCGAGCTGGTCTACGACGCCCGCAGCGGCCGGCTGCTCAAGGCCAAGGGCCGCGACCTGGAGTCCGCGCGGCGCAAACCGGGAGCGCCGCCATGAGGGTCCTCGTGGTCGAGGATCAGATGGCGCTGCGCCGGCAGGTCGCGGCTGCGCTGGCCGCGGAGGGCTACGCGGTCGACGAGGCGGCCGACGGCACGGACGGCGAGTTCCGGGGCGCGACCGAGCCCTACGACGCGGTGGTGCTCGACCTCGGGCTGCCCGGCCGCGACGGGCTGTCGGTGCTGCGCGCGTGGCGGGCCGGCGGGCGCGCCATGCCGGTGCTGATCCTGTCCGCCCGCGGCGTCTGGCACGAGCGGGTGGAGGGCATCGACGCCGGGGCCGACGACTATCTGGTGAAGCCCTTCCGGATGGAGGAGCTGCTGGCCCGCGTGCGGGCGCTGATCCGGCGCAGCGCCGGCCACGCCGCGGCGGAGCTGACCTGCGGCACCGTCACGCTGGACACCCGCAGCGGCCGGGTGACGGCGAACGGCGCGCCGGTGACGCTGACCGCGCACGAGTACCGGGTGCTGGCCTACCTGATGATGCACCGCAACCGGGTGGTGTCGCGCAGCGAGCTGACCGAGCATGTCTACGCCCAGGATTTCGACCGCGACAGCAACACCATCGAGGTGTTCGTGGCGCGGCTGCGCAAGAAGCTGGGGACGGAGGTCATCCGCACCGTGCGCGGGCTGGGTTACACGGTCGGGAGTGAGGCTGCGTAAGCCGGAACCGCCGCTGCTGGAGGACACCGACACGGCCGCCGGACGTGTGGCCGTATGTCTGCGGAAGCAGTGCCTCTCGAAAGTCCGTCTGAATCAGGGTTCAAACCGCGGGCAGCAGGATGCGGACGGTGGTTCCCTGTCCGACGGTGCTTTCGGCAGACACATGACCACCCCAGTCGGCGACGAGACCATGGACCATGGCAAGTCCCAGCCCGGTGCCCTGGCCGACCGGTTTGGTCGTGAAGAACGGGTCGAAGGCACGCTCCAGTGTCTGGGCGTCCATGCCGCAACCGGTGTCGCGGACGGACAGCATCGCGTACCATCCTTCGGCATACTCCGGTCCCCCCGCTGCACCTTCCGCCAACCACACCTTGTCAAGGGCGATCTCCACCAGACCCTGGGTGTCCGCGATGGCGTCGATGGCGTTGCTGACGAGGTTGATCAACACCTGGACGACGCCGGTCTCGTCGGCGTGGACAAGCACATCGTCGACGCGGACGTGCCAGTCGATGGACACCCGACGTCCCCCGATGATATTCACCATGTCGGCGGCGTTACGAACCGCCGCGGCCAGTGGCAACGTGTGTGGCGTTCTCCAGTCGGCGCGGCTGAAGGTCAGCACCTGCTTGGTGAGGCGTTGAGCCCGCTGCGCCGCGGTGATCACGCAGGCAAGGTTCCGGTGCGCCGTGCTGCCCTCGGGCAGGTCATCCATGGCCAGTTCGGTGAGCCCGATGATGGGTTGCAGCATGTTGTTGATCTCATGGGCAAGCCCGCCGGCCAGGCAGCCCAGCGATTCGAGCTTGCGCTCATGTTGGCGCTGGGCTTCGTGTTCCATGCGCCGTTCCGCGGCCACCCGGCGCGCCTCGGCGATGCGCAGTTCCTCTTCCCGGGTGCCCAACGCTTCGGCCACGCTCTCCCGCTCGGTGGTGATCCGCTGGACCGCCGCGAGCAGGTCGATCACCGTCGTGGTCAGGACCCCCATGCCGTCCGCGGCCCCCCGCTCGGCGCAGGTCGTGATCTGAGCAACCGCGCCGGACAGGGTGGCCGTGGCGTCCGCCTGGGTCATCAGCGTCTGGATGAGACGCTGCCTGATTCGGTTCAGCATGCCCAACCGATTGTGGCGTGCCTTGCTGAAGGAGCTCTGATACCGGGCGTAATGCACGGGGAAGCGGTTGGTGTACTCGTCGTGGAAGCCGCCGGGCATGTCCGCGTCGAAGAAGAAGAGTGCGGTCAGCGTCTGATTGATGTGGATGCCCAGCAACTCGCCGAAGGTCGAAAAGCCGGCCAGGGGGATGCCTCCGAACCCGGTCAGGTCGGGCAGATACGGCGTGTTGTTGATCCGACGCAGAATGCAGTCGTTCAGAATGCCGCCGATCGGCTTTGGCTTCCCCTTCAAAAAGGCGGCGAAGTCGGCCTCGGTTTGTCCAACGAAGTCGGTCGCCTTGACCAGGAACAACTCGTCCCCCGGATGAACGTCGCAAAAGAAACTCACGGCACCGTCCTTCGGATCGATGCCCGAGACGGAGCGCACAAACAGCTCGCCATCCAGATCGATGGCGAAGGTGTAGGATCTCAACTTGTCACCCAGGTCCTTCGGGCGGCACTCCAGCGCTGTGCACAGCGCGTCGACGAAGCCAACCACCTCGAAGCTGTCGGGGTTGATGACCCGGGTTGCCCGGCGGCGGACCGGATCACCGTCGAGGACGGTGAAGGACACGCCCGTTTTTTCGAAGTTCTGGGTCTTGAAGACGCCATACCGCTTGCCGGGGGCGAGCTTGATGAAGGCGATGACGGCATGGTTTTCGCGCACCTGTTGTCCATCGAAGATCCAGGTGTGACGGAAGTCGAATGTTCCGCCCGCCGACCCGCCGACAAACAGGATCGGGAAGCTCCCGGTCGCGTACACCGCCTCCATGAAGCAGCTTTCGCTTGCCGACAGGCCATCGATGAACGCGAGGGCGAGGGTATCGCGGCAATCGAGGGGGAAGGGCGGCCTGACCGTTGCGAGGTCCTGGGCAATGGCGTCCACACGCTGCTCGTCACTCAGCGTGATGGCACCGGACCGGATGTCCTCGCTGTGCAGCGGGACGACGTGCACGCTGACGTTCCGGAGCAGCTCACGGCTGAAGGATTCGAGCACGATGTTGTCCCAGGCGCCCTCCGACGGACCATAGAGCCCGCCCGGGTGACCGGAGCACAACTCCCCGGCGGTGGACATCAACACCAGACGCTGATCCGGGTCCAGGATCCCACGTATCGCGGCCGCCACGTCCGGAAAGTCCAGGTGGGGTGAAACGAACCCGACGACGAGAGCCGGCGGAACGCCGTCGAACGCGAGTTCCGCCAGCCGGCTGCGGCTGATGTCTCGGGAGGCGATCGCGAGCGTCCGGATCGCGGCGACGGGCTGCCGATCGGCCGAGGGCATGGCGGGTCTCCCCTTCGTTGGCGGTCTCGTTCTCGTCTGGCGCCGGACCATCAGCCCGGTCGTTTGGAACCGCGCAGGAACAGATCCTGCCAGCCAAAGTGCAGCATGTGCTGCGGCACCTCCTCGGTACGGCCAACGCGGTCGCCGGCAATGAAGGTGAAGCCGGCGGCCCGGGCTGCGATGGCCAGACTCGTGGACGTGATTCCGGCGACGCAGGATTGCAGGCCGGCCCGCTCGGCCGCGGCGACAAAGCTGTTCAGCTCCTCCATCGTGCGCGCCTCGGCACCACGGTCGGCGTTGACCAGCGTGCTGACGCCCGTGAGCCCGGTGCCGACGAGAAGCGTGAAGTTCGGCTGCCTCACGTCGACCCGCAGGAAGGTCCGGCGACCGAACGGCCGCAGTTCATTGACCAGTTCCGTCATGCGGCCGTTCGGCACCCCGTCCGGAAAACGGAGGAATTCGAAGGAGAGGAACTGTCGCAGATAGGTGGGCACCGACTGGCACAGGCCGATGTATTCCTGACGCGATCGCCGCGCCGCCAGCGTCTCGAAACACACCGGCACCGAGACCATGAGCCGGAATTTGTTGCAAAACAGCTCGTCCAGGGTCTCCACCGTGTTGGTCAGGAAATCCATGTCCGCTGCAGCCAGGCGTTGCGGATCGGAGATCGACGCCAGGGCGGCGACGCCTTCCACCGACGTGCCGTCCGGGAAGAGCCGCACGGGCGTGCACATGTAGGTCGAGATCACTTGCCGCCTGACATCCCAGACCGGCCGGAACATGGTGTCGATGCGCTCGAACGCCTGGGACGCGAGCTGCAGTTTGCGCGGTTCCGCCGGAGTGGTGGCGGAGACTCCCGCCCCGTCGCGCGCCGCCTCGGGTAGTGGGGCAGCCGATTCCGACGGTACCTGGCGCTCGCGTTCAAGCTCACGAAGAAGATCGGCCGCCGATACCTCCTCATAGAGGAGCCGGCCATCCACCACCCCCACGGCCGTCGAGATGGTGACCTCGCTCAATTCCGGCTCACCGAGGAACAGACGGTGGAGCTCCTCGGCAACCTTGGCGCAGACCAGGGTCGCCGCTTGTCTGTTGAGGGCCGCGAAGACGATGATGTACTCGCCGTCCCCGTTGCGGAACTGCACATCCCGGGGACCGATGGCCTGGTTGATGAGACGATCCGCCGCAGCGTGGACGCGGTCGCGCAGCCGCGGCCAGGAGTCACCGAGGCGCTTCCGCAGGTTCGCAAAATTGATCAAGTGGATGCGCCCGGCCGACAGGAGCTGCGGGTGGGTCAGCAGCTCCTTGAGGCGGCGTTCGAGCGACAGCGTGCTCTCCGCGTCCCGGGGAAGCGCGGTGTCCACCAGCTCCCGGTGGGACTCGACCGGCGCCCGTCGGGACTCCGCCGGGGACGACGATGAATCGTCATCGGCAAACCAGCCGCGGAGCTTTTCTGAGAGCGATGCTTTGGGCATTCGGTCTTCGTCCTTGAGCATGGATCGGTCGATCAACCGGCCTGAGAGGCCCCCGTCGAGACGCGCGGCAGACAGTGGGAGATGGCGTCGAGCAGTTGGATCCGCGTGAACGGCTTTTCCAGAATGTGGTCGGCGCCCATTTGCTCGGCGACATTCAGCAGTTCCAGCGCATGACTCCGGCCGCCACCGGAGATGGCGATGATCTTCACCCGCGACGAGATTCTGCGAATGTTCATGATCGTGCTGATCCCATCGGAGCGCGGCATGATCAGGTCGCACACCACAAGCTCCACCGGGCGGGTGGCGAACAAACGCAACCCCTCTTCTCCATCCGACGCTTCGAGTATGTCAAACCCCTGGCGTTCGAGCATTTGGCGCAATGCCAATCGCACCATGCTTTCATCGTCGATGATGAGCGCAGATGGCATTGTTCGCCTCCTATAAGTTTTATATCTATTTTCGTGTCTTTATCCACGATAGGCCGGCGATGTTGCTGATTTGTTAACAGTAGAAATATAATGAAGTAGGCGCAATCATAAGTAATTTTCAGTCGTATACGCGCACGTCTGTTGCTCCGAGTTGCGCTCGCTGCCTGTTTCGGGCACCTGGAGTGGGAAGGTGCCGATGGTCGGGGTGGACGAGGCGAAGGGGCGTGAGGTGGAAGGTGGGCACGTGAAGGCGCGGGCGTCGCTCGGCGCGCGGCTGCTGGTCGGTGCCGCGGTGTGGATCACGCTGGCGCTGGCGCTGGCTGGCAACGTGCTGGACGGGCTGTTCCACCGCCATGTCGAGGCGGAGCAGGCGCGCCGCATGGGCGACCATCTCGACGACCTCGTCGCCGCCCTGACCGTGGTGGACGGCCGCCCGGTGCTGACGCGGGAGCCGACCTACCCGCTGTTCCACCGGCCCTATTCCGGACTCTACTGGCAGGTGGTCCCGCCGCAGGGCGCGCCGCTGCGCTCGCGCTCCCTGTGGGACGCGGCGCTCGACCTGCCGCCGGCGCCAGCGGACGGGGAGGTGCACGCGGCGGCGCTGCCCGGCCCCGACGGGCAGCGGCTGAGCGTGTGGGAGCGCAGCGTCGCGCTGGCCGATCTGGCCGCCCCCGTGCGCATCGCGGTGGCGGTGGACGATGCCGATGTCGGCGCCGCCAAAGCGGCCTTCGGCCGCACCCTCACCCTGTCGCTGGTGGTGCTCGGCGCCGGGCTGCTGGCGGCGGCGGCGGCGCAGGTGGTGCTGGGGCTGCGGCCCCTGCGCGGCATGCGCCGCGATCTCGCCGCCGTGCGGACGGGGCGGGCGGAGCGGCTGGGCGGTCGCTACCCGGCGGAGGTGCAGCCGCTGGCCGATGACCTGAACACGGTGCTGGACGGCAAGGCGGTGCTGCTGGAGCGCGCCCGCACCCAGGCCGGCAATCTGGCGCACGCGCTGAAGACCCCGCTGTCGGTGCTGGCGAACGAGGCCGACGCGCTGGCCGCCCGCGATCCCGAGCGCGCCGACCGGCTGGCCCGCGAGGTGGCGCGCATGCGGCGGCAGGTGGAAATCCATCTGGCGCGCGCCCGCGCCGCCGCCACCGCCGGCTCATTGGGCGAGGCGACGGCGGTGCGTCCGGTGGCCGACGCGCTGGCCCGCACGCTGGGCCGGCTGCACGCCGGGCGCGGCGTCGTCCTCGCCGTGGATGGAGCGCCCGCGCTGTTCCGCGGCGAGGTGCAGGACCTTCAGGAGATGCTGGGCAACGTCATGGACAACGCCTGCAAATGGGCGGCGTCCCGCGTGGCCGTCACCGTCATGGCACCTGCCGGCGCGCGTTTCGCCGTGCATGTGGACGACGACGGCCCCGGCCTGCCGCCCGACCGCCGCGACGACGTGCTCGGCCGCGGCGTGCGGCTCGACGAGCGGGTGGACGGCAGCGGCCTCGGCCTTGCCATCGTGCAGGAGCTGGCCGGCCTGTACGGCGGCGGCGTGGCGCTGGCGGAGTCGCCCATGGGCGGGCTGCGCGTGACGCTGACGCTGCCGGCGGGTGGCTGACGGCTGGAGGTCGATGGCCCGCCGTTACGCTGCGCGGGCGGCGAGCGTCGCGGACAACCAGCCGTCGATGGTCTTCGCCACATCCTCCCACCCCGGCTCCAGCATCATGGCGTGCGCCATGCCGGGGAACAGGGTGGCGGTGGTGCTGAGGGCGCGGGCGGTCATGCGCACCTGCTCCGGCGGGATCAGCAGGTCCTCCTCGGCACCCAGCACCAGGATCGGGATCGACGGCGGTGGCAGGGGCGGGAAGGGCGACCAGGCCAGCATCTCCATCAGCACGCGGCGCGATTCGGATTGCAGCAGCGGCACGAACCGTTCCATCTCCGCCGGGTCCATGCGGTCGGAGAACAGGGCCGGGCGGATCTCCTCCAGATCCACATGCTCCTTGCCCAGCGTCAGCAACACCGACATCTGCGCCAGCACGCGCGGGTGCCGGGCGGCGAGGCCCAGGGTGGACTGCCACAAACCCTGCGGCGGGGCCGAGGCCATCAGCACCGCGGCCGGAGCCGCGCGCCGCAGCAGCACGCGCTGCACCACCATGCCGCCCATGGAATGGCCGATCAGCACCGGCGGACGGTCCAGCCCGTCCATGGTGCGCAGCACATCGTCCACATAGTCGGCGAGGCTGTGCCAGGCGAGACAGTCGTGACCGTCGCTGCCACCGTGGCCGCGCAGCGAGACGGCGTGCGCCTCCCACCCGCGGGCGGCGAACCACGGCAGGACATGCATGTCCCAGATGGCGGCCCCACAATAGGCGCCGTGGACGAACAGCAGCGGGATCGGGCGGGCCGGTCCGGCCGGCCGGCGGGTGATGATTTCGAGAGAGGTCATGGGCGGGCGCCATCCCCGGATGCAGGGTCGTTTTGTCGGAAAGAATGTTGCGATGCCGCGGCTTGTCAACCGCCGCGAAGCATCGGCCGGATGATGCAAAAGTTCGGAACTTCCGCTACCTTGCGGACGCGGGGCGCGCGGGGTGCCGCGCGTCCGGGGGCGGGAGGCGGCGCAAGCGCGATGGTGACCGACGGTACGGCGTCGCGACCGGTCCCTGCAACCGCCCCTGTCCTTTGACGGCGCGCCCGGCATGAGCGCGGGTGAAAGCTCCGGTTTGATCGCGATGCCCCGCGGCGGCATCGCCGCGCGGCTCTGGCTGTGGGCGCGCTCGATCCGCTCCATCCCCGTGGGGCGGCGCATCTTCCTGATGGTGGCGCTGAACGGGTTGGTGATGGCGGTGTTCGGCGGCCTGATCATCGGCGGCGCCGGGATCGTCCAGACCCAGTGGGAGGAGGTGCGCAGGGCGCGCGCGCTCGACCGGCTGTTCGTCGGCATCGACAGCGACATCGGCCGGCTGCAGAACCTCGTCCACCGCTACCTGCACACCCCCACCGAGCCGCTGCTGGTGGAGATCGACGGGCGGCAGAAGGCGCTGCTCGACAAGCTGGCGGCGAGCGGCGCGCCAGACCCGGAGATCGCCGGCGACGTGTCCAGGCTGACCGCCGCGTCCAACCGCTTCTTCGGCAGCTTCGACGCGCTGCGCGACATCAAGACCCGGCTGCGCCGCACCTACGACATGGCGATCCTGAACGCCGGTGCGGAGATGCCGGTGCTCTACACCACGCTGGAGGCTGCGGCGCGGGAGCGCAATCCGGCGATGCTCGGCCATCTCGGCAAGGCGCGCGAGGCCTTCGCCGACGCTCTGCTGGCCGCCACCGCCTTCTACCTGTCGGCGGACGAGGCCTCCGCCGACCGGGCGGAGCGCAACCTGGACACCATCGTCGCCTCCATCCCGCGCATGCGCGCCATGGCCCACGACTCCGTCCTGGACGGCGCGCTCGACGCCATCGCCCGCCGGGTGGAGCTGCTGCGCCAGGCCATGTCGGTGATGCGCCACAGCATCGAGCGGCAGAACCGGCTGGTCATCGACGAGGTGGACGGCGGCCAGCGGGCCATGGCCTCGATCATCGACCGGCTGCTGTCCCACGTGCGCCAGCGCGAGACGGAGGCGGAGCGCCGGTTCGACAACGCCATCTGGCGGGTCGGCGTGCTGCTGGGCGTGACGGGACTGCTGTTCCTGACCGCCAGCGCCGCGGTGTCCTGGCTGATCGGGCAGAGCATCCGCCGGCCGCTGCGCAGCCTGATGGAGGCGATGCGGGCGATCGCCGGCGGCGACTACAGCCGCCCCATCCACGGCACCGCGGTGACCGACGAGATCGGCGCCATGGCCCGCTCGCTGGAGGTGTTCAAGGACAACGCCATCGCCAAGCAGGCGATGGAGCGCGAGCGCGAGGTGCAGGAGCGGCGCTGGCGCACGATGCTGGAGACCAGCCCCGTCGGCATCTCCATCATCTCCGCCCACGACCACAGGCGGCTCTACTCCAACCCGCGCTTCAACGCGATGTTCGGGCTGGTGGGGTCGAACGCCGTGCTGGGGGTGCCCATCGCCGACACCTTCGCCGATCCCGCCGACGCCCGCCGGCTGCTCGACGCGCTGCGCACCGACGGTCCGGTGAGCGGCATGGAAGTGCTGCGCCGGCGCGCCGACGGCACCACCTGGTGGTGCCTGCTGGACGTGCGGCCGATGGAGTTCGACGGCGGCCCGGCGCACATCGTCTGGCACTACGACATCACCTTCCGCCGCAACGCTCAGGAGGAGCTGCGCGCCGCCAAGGAGCGCGCCGAGCGCGCGCTGGTCGAGCTGCGCGAGATGCAGGAGAGCCTGATCCAGTCGGAGAAGATGGCCGCGCTGGGCAGCCTCGTCGCCGGCGTGGCGCACGAGATCAACACCCCCGTCGGCATCACCGTGACCGCCGCCAGCCATCTGGCCGACGAGACCGCCTCGCTCCGCGCCTGCCTGGAGAGCGGCAACATCCGCCGCAGCGAGCTGAACCGCTATGTGGCGGTGGCGGAGGAGGCGTCGCAGCGCCTGCTCGCCAACGCCCACCGGGCGGCGGAGCTGATCCAGAGCTTCAAGCAGGTGGCCGTGGACCAGACCCGCGACGACCGCCGCGTGTTCGACCTCGGCCAGTACATCAACGAGATCCTGGTCAGCCTCGGCCCCCGCCTGCGCCCGGTCGGCCACACGGTGCGGGTGGACTGCCCCGAGGAGCTGGAGGTCGACGGCTACCCCGGCCCGGTCGCCCAGGTGATGACCAACCTCGTCATGAACTCCCTGGTCCACGCCTTCGAACCCGGCCGCCGCGGCGCCATCACCATCACCGTCGGCCAGGGCCCCGACGACGAGGTGGTCCTGACCTACGCCGACGACGGCAAGGGCATCCCCCCCGACATCCTGCCCCGCATCTTCGACCCCTTCTTCACGACGAACCGGACAGGCGGCGGCACCGGGCTGGGGCTGAACATCGTCTACAACATCGTCCAGCAGAAGCTGCGCGGGCGAATCGGCGTGGAAAGCGTGCCGGGGCAGGGGGCGCGGTTCACGGTGCGGTTTCCGAGGCGGATGGGGGAGGGGTGACCCTGTTCTTGCCCCGTGCCACGAACATCACATAAGGTGGCACAATGATGAGGATCGTCCTCGACACCGATGTGATGTTCGCGGCCTTCCACAGCGGGGGCGGGGCGTCACGCCAACTTCTGCTGGAGTTGCTGGACGGCAAGGCCCATCTGCTGCTTTCGACCACGTTATTGGTGGAGTACGAAGCGGTGCTGACCCGGCCGGGCAATCTTGCGAAGTTCGGGATCGGTGAGGCGGACGTGCTTGCGGTGCTGGACGACCTCGCCGCCATCGGCACGCTCGTGGTGATCCACAACCGGTGGCGCACGGCGACCGCCGATCCCGATGATGTGCTGGTAGCCGCGATCAACGGCAGCGCGGACGTGATCGCCAGTTTCAACCTTGCCGACATGCGCGTCGGCGCCGCATCCTTCGGCATCGCCGTCGAGCGCCCGAGAGACGTGTTGAGGAGACTGCGCCAATGAGCACCTTCCCCTTGCGCCTCCCCGACGACCTGGAGAAGCAGGCCGCCGCCCAAGCGGAAGCCGCCGGCGTCAGCCTGAACCAGTACATCACCACCGCCCTCGCCGCCCGCGTCGGCGCGCAGGCGGAGGCCGAGCGGTACTTCGCTGCCCGCGGGGCGCGGGCCGTTCGCGGGCGGGCTAAGGAGATCCTGGCGCGGTCGGGGGTGGGGATTGCGCCGCGAGAGGATGATGAGCGTGCCTAAGGTGCCAATCAGAGGCGGTTTGGAGTCGGGGTTGATCAGTTGCTTCAGTACGCCACATAAGGATTTTGGTAGCCGCTCTTGGTCAAGGGTAGACATTGCACAGCTTTCTTGAGCATCCGAAGCGAGGCTAAAAATGGCTGAAAAACTCGGTTTTGTTAAGAAACAAAAAGAAGTCACCAAAACTTCAAGCCCATTTATCCCTTTTGAATTCGACCCCTTGGTTTCAGAAATTGATGGAGCGCACCTTTTTTATTCGAAGATTGCGGATGGAGTCCAAGTTAACTGGCCTCTTGCTGGATGCGATATAGTCCTTCCAGAAGGAGATTACTTTCCAAATCTTTCTAAGATTGAAGAGCGCAATAAAAATAACTTCAAGGCGCACGGATTTACCGGCTTCAGCATTGGTAATTATCACGAATTTTTTATTAATTCTGAACAGAGAAATTTTGTATGCTTTAAATCCGGAGAGCTAGAAATTACTTTTGGAACTGCTACTCCTATCGCTGCCATAGTATTTCAATCTCATTATAAAGAGAGATATTATGGAGAATGGAGTATGATTGAAAGCGTACGAATCGTTGGCGCTGACTTCGACGAGGCGGAGCAGGCGTTTATAAATTCTTGTATATATTTTGAGGAACATTTCAGATACGTTCCTGAGTTGCTAGCGATCAATGAGGCGGAAATCGGCAGTTTGGACGAGTGCGCTGACGGCTCTGATTGCGAGATAATTAAAGTACCGCCAATTGTATCAAATATAGAACCGCTGCGATTTTTCTATAGTGGCTTGGTTCAGTATGATGATATGTCAGCATGCATATATTTTTATAGAGTAATTGAATACTATTCTTTCTTTGAAAACGCTAATCAAATAAAAGGAATGAGAAATGACCACAATATCAGTGACGCAGATTTTTCGAAGCGAATAGTTGATCTTTTGTCAAAAGATGAAAAAGCGACAATATTTAAGACAATCAATAAAATAGTAGATAAAGACATTTTGGACGAAGCTTGTTCCCATGGCGTTATCAAATCGCCCCAAGAGAACTTGCTCAACGAAGCCATATACGCTCTAAGAAATTCTATTGTTCATGGTAAATTTAGTTATGGATATACGTTGCGGTCAGGTTCAGCGATCGAGATCGACGCGTTTATTCTATCTTGTAGAAAAATTCTGAAGACTTTGGCGAAGAGGGCATTGGAGAGATTCGGATCAAAAAAAATAATATAATCATTCTCCGAGAAATAATCGGAATTTTTTAAAAATGATTATTTTTGCAACTAATTCTAAATAAAAATTAATTATAAATAAAATTGCTAGCTCTAGCAATTCTAAATATTAATTCTAGTATATTTACTGTAGCAGGCGCAGTGTAAGTAGATAATCTATCCCATGACAAATCCGACTCAAGTGGTTTACAGAAATAGAACTATCCCTTACCCCGCCATCCTGCGCTACCATCCTCCCCAAGCGTGGCTCGCGAGTGGATGAAGTGGGAACGCGGTACAGACTTCGGCCCCAAGTCATGAGCCGTAGTTGCCCGCGCAACTATAATTGCGGAGCGCTCCGCCAACACGCCGCTGAGAGACTGAGACGGTGGCAGAGCGCGGTGAGGCGCGAGCCGGGAGACCTGCCGCATTGCGCGTCGCGCCACCGCCGGGCGGGGTGTCCAGGTGGGACGGGTCTCCGTTGTGCGGTGACGTCACCATGGGTGGTCTGCCGTGCTGAGGACCCGATGCGGGGGCGCATCGTTGCGCCACCCTTGGGACCGCAACGCCGTCGACAGATACCACCCTTCCGGCCGACAAGGTCCGGACGATGGAGAGGTCCTGACTGATGCGGACGACGGCAAGGGCATCCCCCTATATCCCGCCACGCATCCTCGCCCCCGTCTTCACCACCGAACGCTCCGACCATCGTTCAACGTCAATTTTTTGGACAGCGACTGTTACGAATCAGTACACACCAACTCGTTGATTCCACGCATATCACCCGACCACCGACGCCGCGCCGTCCCGAATCAAGAACACGCACCCAACGCCCCCAACCGCCAACTCATTGAAAACCCAGCACCCCGATCCCTGGCCCGCCGCTTGCTTGGCGGCGGCCGAAATGTTGGTAATGCAAATGGTTCGGGGGGTTTGCGTTTGGCGCCGTGGCAGGATGCCGGCGGATTTGCGGGGTGCCGGGTCGAGGCGCCTTTCCCTCCACCTGCGGCCGCATTTTGCGGAGTGCCCTTCCGGACGGCGCGGGCCGGCCGGGGTCATCCGCGGCACTGGCAAGAACACGTTCCAAGAACCGATGGGAAGGTAGGCATGGAAACGCTCCGAACGATGATCCTGGCGACGGGTCTCCTGTTCCTTGTGGGGGAGGCTGCCGCTCAGGACGCGGGCATGAAGGCGTGGGTCAAGGGCAAGGGCTGGGGCTGGGTGTGGGGGCCGCAGGACGAGGTCGGGAACCTGAACGAGATGACCGACGCGTCCCGCCTGGCGGCGCTGCGGCTGGTCAGCCAGGGGAAGGCGTATGATCTCGGCCTTCCCTACGACCGCAACTCGTTCCGGTGGCCGGGGCACAGCCCCGCCGAAATCATCAGCTTCCGGTCGCCGCACGGCGTCAAGACCCAGAAGGATCTGCCCTTCACGACTCCCGAGGGCGGCAACGGCGGTGGCACGGCGTGGCACAGCAACGCCATCTTCATGAACGACAACGTGGCCACCCAGATCGACGGGCTGGGCCACATCACCCATGGTCCCGACAACCACTTCTACAACGGCTTCAAGGCCGACGAGTGGGGCGGTGACTTCGGGCTGCGGAAGACCGACGTGACGACCATCCCGCCGATCATCGCGCGTGGCGTGATGATCGACGTCGCGACGTACAAGAATGTCGAGGCCTTGCCCGGCGGTTACGAGATCACCGTCGCCGACCTCGAGGGCGCGCTCCGTGCCCAGAACGTCGATGTCACGCCGGGCAGCGTGGTCCTGGTGCGCACCGGCACCGCCCGTTATTGGGGCGAGAACGGCAGCGACCACGCCAAGCTCGCCGCGCATGACACGGCGGGAATCGGCTTGGCGGCGGCCAAATGGCTGGTCGAGCAGAAGGGGGCGCTGATCCTCGGATCGGACACCTCGAGCCTGGAGTACGGGCCGGCGAAGCCCGAGGATTCCCAGGCCTATGGCGGCAGCTTCGTTCCGGTCCACGTCTATCTGCTGGTGGAGCAGGGCGTGCACGTCATGGAATTCAACAACCTGGAGGGTCTGGCGGCCGACCGCGTGTACGAGTTCGCGTATTTCCTGACCACCAACGCGATCCGCGGCACCGTCGCCGGAACGGCGCTGCGGCCCGTGGCCATGCGCTGACCGCTTGTGCTGGAAGCGGGGGATATCGGCAGCGGTCGGACACGCAATCGGACGACACGCACCCTTGCCCCCGCCCCCATCCTGCGCTAACACCCTCCCCGACGGTTCCGCGAGAGCGGATGAAAAGGGAACGCGGTGCGGGCTTCGGCCCCATGCCGTGGCTGTCCCCGCAACTGTAGGCGCTGAGCGCTCCGCCATTACGCCACTGGGAAACTGGGAAGGCGGCGGGGCGCGGTGAGGCGCGAGCCAGGAGACCTGCCGTCGAGCGCGTCACGCGACCGCCGGGCGGGGTGTCCAGGTGGGACGGGGTTCCGTTGTGCGGTGACGCCACCATGGGTGGTGTGCGGTGCCATGCGGAGTTCGAGGATCGGATGCGCGGGCGCATCGTGGCGCCACCCCTGGGACCGCAACGCCGTCGTCAGGGACCACCCGTCCGATGCCACACACGCACCACCGTCACCGACTCCGTTCCCTCCTCCACGCCGGGGCCGCGCTCGCGGCGCTGGCGCCCGCGATCGCAGCCGCCCCAGCCGCCTTGGCCCAGGTGCTCGAAGCGCCGGAGGTGGTCGTCAGCGCAACCCGCATCGAAACGCCGCCGGAGAAGGTCGGCAGCTCCGTCACCGTCATCGACGGCCGCGACATCGAGCGGCGCGGCAAGAGCCAGCTTCTCGACGCGCTGCAGTCCGTGCCGGGCGTCACCATCACGCGCAACGGCGGGGTGGGGGCGACCTCGCAGATCCGGGTGCGCGGCGCCGATCCGGGGCAGACGCAGGTGCTGATCGACGGGGTGCAGGTCAACGACCCCTCCAGCAACGACAATTCCTTCAACTTCGACGCGCTGCTGGCCACCGGCATCGACCGCATCGAGGTGCTGCGCGGGCCGCAGAGCGCGCTCTACGGCAACGACGCCATGGGCGGCGTGGTGGACATCGTGACCAGCCGCGGGCGCGGGCCGCTGTCCGTGACCGGGCTGGCGGAGGCCGGCAGCCACCACAGCTACCGCGCCGCGGCCGGCGTCTCCGGCGGGACGGAGCGGGCGGGCTACGCGCTGAACGGGGCGTATCTGCGCACCGACGGCATCTCCCGCGTCGCCGACACCACGGAGGACGACGGCGCCAAGCAGCGGGCGCTGACCGGCAAGGCGGGCGTGGACCTGACCGAATTCTGGACGGTCGATGTGGCCGGCGGCATCTTCGACCTGCGCAGCGAGTATGATGGGTTCGGCTTCGACGCGCCCTATTTCGGCAAGCATGTCCTGCGCTACGGCAAGATGGACAACACCGTGAGCCTGTTCGGCGGGCGGATGGAGAACATCCTGTCGGTCTCCGTCGTGGACACCAGCCGCTCCTACGACGAGCCGGACGGCTTCATCCCGCGCAGCAACTACGACGGCACCCGCAGCACGCTGGAGTACCGCGCCAACATCCATGTGGACGAGGACGACACCCTCACCCTCGGCGCCCAGCGCAAGCTGGAGACGGCGCGCATCGTCAGCGACTATGGCGGCGGGGCCGTCGTGGATCTCGACCGTACCGTCGGCACCAACTCCTTCTACGGGCAGTACCTGTTCGGCTACGACGACCGGCTGTTCCTGACCTTCGGCGCGCGGCACGACGACAACGAGGATTTCGGCACGGAGAACACCGTCCGCGTCACCGCCGCCTATCTCCTGAAGGAGAGCGGGACGACGCTGCGCGGCAGCGTCGGCACCGGCGCCAAGGCGCCGACCCTCTACCAGCTCTACGCCCCCTACTACGGCAACGCGAACCTGCGCACCGAGCAGAGCGTCGGCGCCGACTTCGGCGTGGAGCAGGCCTTCTGGGGCAAGCGGGTGACGGCCGGCGTCACCGGCTTCTGGAACCGGTTCGAGGACCTGATCGCCTTCGACGACACTTACGTCAACATCGCCCGGGCCCGCACACTGGGCGTGGAGGTGGCCGTCGCCTACCGCCCCATCGACGCGCTGCGGCTGACCGGCACCTACACCTACCTCTATTCGGAGGATCTGGACACCGGCCGCGTGCTGCCGCGCCGCCCGCGCCATGCCGCCGCGCTCGGCGCCGACTGGCAGGCGACGGAGCGGTTGAACGTCGGCGGCGACCTGCGCTTCGTCGGGCCGCAGCTCGACAGCAACTTCTCCGACCGCGACAACGCCGCCTACACGGTGCTCGACGCCAACGTCTCCTACGCGCTGACCGACGGGGTGGCGGTGTTCGGGCGTATCGAGAACCTGTTCAACGCCGACTATCAGGAAACCTTGCAATACGACGCGCCCGGCCGTTCCTTCTTCGCGGGTGTCAGGGCGACATTCTGAGGCGAGGCTAATGACGCGCATCGAGGCCGACGGGTTGCGGGTCCGGCTGGGCGGGGCGGAGGTGCTGACCGGCGTCTCCGTCGCCGCCGCGGGCGGAGAGGTCGTCGGCCTCATCGGTCCCAACGGCAGCGGCAAGACCACCCTGCTCGGCGCGCTGGCCGGGCTGACGGTGCCGGAGGCCGGGCATGTCCGCGTGGATGGCGCGGCCATCGCGGCGCTGACCCCGACCGAACGGGCGCGGCGCATCGGCTATCTGGAGCAGAACCCGGTGGCGCACTGGCCGTTGGCGGTGGAGCGCGTGGCGATGCTCGGCCGTACCCCGCACCGTGCCGCCTTCCAGGGCGAGACCGACGGTGACCGGCGCATCGTGGCGCGGGCGCTGGAACGCTGCGGGGTGGCCGGCTTCGCCACGCGCGCGGTCAACACCCTGTCCGGCGGCGAACGGGCGCGGGTGATGCTGGCCCGCGCGCTGGCCGGGGAGCCGCGGATCCTGCTGGCCGACGAGCCGGTGGCGGGGCTCGACCCCTACCACCAGCTCCAGGTCATGGAGCTTCTGCGGGATCTGTCGCGGGAGGGGATGGCGGTCGTGGTGGTGCTGCACGACCTGTCGCTCGCCGTCCGCTTCTGCGACCGGCTCTGCCTGCTGGAGCATGGCCGCGTCGCGGCGTCGGGCGAGCCCTCCGCGGTGCTTGACGGCGGCACCGCGGAACGCGTCTTCGCCGTGGATCTGCGCCGCGGCGACGGCTGGGCGATCCCGTGGCAACGAAGGGGGGCGGCACCATGAGCCATCGCGTCACGCTGGTGCTGGGCGGTGCCCGCTCCGGCAAGAGCCGCCACGCGGAGGGGCTGGTGCGGGCGCTGCCGCAGCCCTGGATCTACGTCGCCACCGCCGAGCCGGGCGACGGCGAGATGGCGGACCGCATCCACCGCCACCAGCTCGACCGCGGCCCCGGCTGGACCACGGTGGAGGAGCCGCTGGACCTGCCCGGAGCGCTGCGCGTCCACGCGGGCGAGGGGCGGGCGGTGCTGGTGGACTGCCTGACCCTCTGGCTCTCCAACCTGATGTTCGCGGAGCGCGACATCGACGCGGCGACGGCCGAGCTTCTGGCGGCACTTGCCGACGCGGCCGGCACGGTGGTGCTGGTCTCCAACGAGGTGGGGCAGGGCATCGTGCCCGACAACGCGCTGGCCCGCGCCTTCCGCGACCATGCCGGCCGCATGCATCAGCGGGTTGCCGCGGCGGCCGACC
The DNA here is from genome assembly GCF_013423485.1 of Azospirillum oleiclasticum. Taxonomy (GTDB): domain Bacteria; phylum Pseudomonadota; class Alphaproteobacteria; order Azospirillales; family Azospirillaceae; genus Azospirillum; species Azospirillum oleiclasticum. Next base: position 231,412 of record NZ_JABFFR010000003.1, on the reverse strand, counting down.
GTGTGCTGTTCGTGGTGGCCGGCCTGCCGATGACACTCAAGGGATAAAAGGGACGGGACATGACCGACGACAGCGAGATCAACCAGCGCCACGCCGAGAAGATGCGCCGCCGCAAGGAGATGCAGGACCGGCTGGTGGCCTCCAAGACCATCGAGAAGGGGCTTCTCATGGTCCACACCGGCAACGGCAAGGGCAAATCCACCGCCGCCTTCGGCCTGATCCTGCGCGCCGCCGGGCATGGCATGCGGGTCGGGCTGATCCAGTTCGTCAAGGGCAACTGGAGCACCGGGGAGCAGTTCGCGCTCGACCGCTTCGAGGATCTGGTCGACCATTTCGTGATGGGCGAGGGCTTCACCTGGGACACCCAGGACCGCGAGCGCGACATCGCCGCGGCCCGTGCCGCCTGGGCCAAGGCGCAGGAGCTGATGGCCGATCCCCGCTACCGCCTGATCGTGCTGGACGAGCTGAACATCGTGCTGCGCATGGGCTATCTGCCCGTCGAGGAGGTGCTGGCCGGGCTGACCGCCCGCCGGCCTGACCTGCACGTTCTGGTCACCGGCCGCGGCGCCAAGCCGGAGCTGGTGGAGGCCGCCGACCTGGTGACCGAGATGAAGGGCGTCAAGCACCCCTTCGAGGCCGGGGTGAAGGCCCAGGCGGGGATCGAGTTCTGATGGCGGCCCGCGCGCTGATGCTCCAGGGCACCGGGTCGGACGTCGGCAAATCGCTGCTGGTGGCCGGGCTTTGCCGGGCCTTTCTGAGGCGCGGGCTGACGGTGCGGCCCTTCAAGCCGCAGAACATGTCCAACAACGCCGCCGTCACGCCGGACGGCGGCGAGATCGGCCGAGCGCAGGCGCTCCAGGCGCGGGCCTGCGGCGTGGCGCCGTCGGTCCACATGAACCCGGTGCTGCTGAAACCGCAGAGCGACGTCGGCGCGCAGGTGGTGGTGCAGGGACGCGTGCTCGGCACCGCGCAGGCCGGCGACTACCAGTCGCGCAAGGGCCGGCTGCTGGGCGCCGTGCTCGACAGCTTCGCCCGCCTGCGGGAGGACTGCGACCTCGTGGTGGTCGAAGGCGCCGGCAGCCCGGCGGAGGTGAACCTGCGCGCCGGGGACATCGCCAACATGGGCTTCGCCACCGCGGCCGGGGTGCCGGTGGTGCTGGTCGGCGACATCGACCGCGGCGGCGTCATCGCGTCGCTGGTCGGCACCCACGCGCTGCTGGAGCCGGAGGACCGGGCGCTGGTGCGCGGCTTCCTGATCAACAAGTTCCGCGGCGACGTGCGGCTGTTCGACGGCGGCCTGCGGGTGATCGGAGAGCGCACGGGCTGGCGCGGCTTCGGGGTGGTGCCCTGGCTGCGCGAGGCGGCGATGCTGCCGGCGGAGGACGCGGTGGCGCTCGACACCTGGCGGACGCGGGCCGGCGGCCCGATCCGCATCGCTGTGCCGATGCTGTCGCGCATCGCCAACTTCGACGATTTCGACCCGCTGGCGCTGGAACCGGAGGTGTCCCTGAGCATGGTGCCGCCGGGCAAACCTCTGCCGGGCGACGCCGACCTGATCGTGCTGCCGGGCAGCAAGGCGACCATCGCCGATCTGGCCTTCCTGCGCGCTCAGGGCTGGGACATCGACCTGCGCGCCCACTGGCGCCGCGGCGGGCGGGTGCTCGGCATTTGTGGCGGCTACCAGATGCTGGGCCGCCGAATCGCCGACCCCGACGGCATCGAGGGGCCGCCGGGCGAGGCCGAGGGGCTGGGGCTGCTCGCCGTCGATACGGTGATGAGCGGGCCGAAGGTGCTGACCGAGGCCGCCGGGCGCGAGCGCACCACCGGCGAGACGGTGCGCGGCTACGAGATGCACATGGGCCGCACCGACGGCCCCGACCGCGCCCGCCCCCTGCTGGATTTGGGGCTGGATCTGGCGGAGGGCACGGACGGTGCGGTGTCCGCCGACGGGCGGGTCGCCGGCTGCTACCTGCATGGACTGTTCGCGGCGGACGGCTTCCGCGGGGCCTTCCTGCGCGCGCTCGGCGGCACGGGCGGGGGGCTCGCCTACGACGGGACGGTGGAGCGGACGCTGGACACTCTGGCGGAGCGGCTGGAGGCGTGCGTGGATGTGGCGGGGTTGCTGGAGGCAGTGGCCGGTGACTAGTTTCCACTCTAAAACCACTTGACGTTCCTAAGCATACTTCTTAAGAAAATCAAAATTCTATGCACAAAAAATTACTGTACGTTGTGCGCAGTTTGAAAATTGGGCTATTACTCTATTATCTCTATCATCTGCAAGCCGGATCTTTTCCCCAAATCATCTCGGTCACTTGAAGAATTCCAGTGACACGGGTGCTGGTTCCTCCCGGCCCAACCGATGCATTTGCAGTTGCACATACCTTTGTGCGGTCTGGAGCAACGTACGTTATATGCACACCAGCCGTGGGCTGGCCATCTTTGGGAATTACTACCGGAGCTGCGAGATAACTTTGGTGAGCAGTATTTCCCGTCGGCATATAACTTATACAAACTTCATTTGTGGGGGTTCCGCTACAGTTATTGCCACCGATAGCACCACAATTAGCGGTAACTATTCGGCTACGTACGACCGGATTGTACTTTTCAGGACATGGCACGCGATCATCCCAGAATATCCACAAAAAAAATACAAGGAAAGAAAGTATTGAAGCCCCAACTCTCAATGCTGGATTCTTAAAAATATGAGTAACTGGGTCTGCAATAGGAGGATCAGGATTCGAAATAGGAGTATGTGGAATTTTATCGCCTTCACCCCCAAAATCGCCGATAATATCATCAGAAGTAATAACAAACCCCCTCTTCGAATATTTCTTTATTATATGCGATGTTAGATGTCGACGTATATTTTTCTCGAATTCGTTTGGCCCATTATATGCCCACCAAAGCCCCTCTGCGGGATATGTCTTCTTGAACCGCATGACTTTACCCCACTGCTCCACTTCTTCATAGCTTTTAGGGGAGTAGGGCTTACTATTGAAATACATCATAATATTTGGCGAACCATTTTTCTTCCATGCATTATAAGCAGTTAGAAATTCGTGTTCTGTACCTGATTCCTTTCCCAAAACAGGTGTCCCGAACCTCGTCCAGAATATTCCGATAAGTAGATCGCACTGACCGATTTGAAGCGCTTCATCGACTGCACCTTGTGGCCCCATGGGGTGCATTATTGGATACGCAAACCTCTCCCAAGTATGCAGCTGAATAGTTATATTGTGGCTCCGACAAATCCCAGCATTCAACTCGTCAACAACTTCAGAGAGTTTTTTTCTTTCGCGGTCCACGTCACCAGGGGACGCCACAACGAGATTCAGAACCCTAGTATAATTAGAATTCATGATATGCATCCTATTATGTTATAATCTATCAATTATTGCACATCTTAAGGCGAAGTGGAATGGCGAATCATCCGATTAGCTCTTGAGCCAATAGTCACAGCACAATTCCCAGCACCACCGCCCCACCGATCAGCGCCGCGCAGGTGCGGCGGTAGAGCAGCAGGGCGCGGTCGATGTCGTGGACGGTGGCGGCGGTGCGACCGGGGCCGAGCCAGACATCCGCGATCCGGACACCACCATAGGTCCGCGGGCCGCCGAGCCGCAGATTCAGGGCGCCGGCCATCGCCGCCTCCGGCCAACCGGCGTTGGGAGAGCGGTGGCGGGCGGCGTCCTTCCAGGCGGACCGCAGCGCATCCTCTGGCGAGGCGCCGGGTGTCAGCGCCGCACCGGCGGCGATCAGCAGGGTGGACAGGCGGGAGCCCGGCAGGTTGACAAGGTCGTCCAGCCGCGCCGCCGCCCAGCCGAACGCCTCGTGCCGCGGGGTGCGGTGGCCGATCATGCTGTCGGCGGTGTTGATGGCCTTGTAGAGCGCGATCCCCGGCAGCCCGCCGACGAACAGCCAGAAGGCCGGGGCCACCACCCCGTCGGAGAAATTCTCGGCGAGGCTCTCGATCGCCGCCCGGCTGACCCCATGCTCGTCCAACGTCTGCGGGTTGCGGCCGACGATGCGCGACACCGCCTCCCGGCCGGCGTCGAGGCCGCCGGTGGCCAGCGCGTGCGCTACGTCGTGCACATGGTCGTGCAGGCTGCGCTGGGCCAGCAGGGTGGAGGCCAACAGCCCCTCAACCAGCCAGCCGAAGGGCAGGGCACGCGCCGCGCCCGCCAGCGCCGACGCCGCCAGCCACACGACGGCGAGCAGGATCAGGAGCGCCACCACCCCCATGGCCCGCCGCCGGCCGGGGCTGTCGTGGTCGTGGTTGAGCGCGGCGTCCAGCCGTGCGATGACCGCGCCCATCCACACCACCGGATGGCGGATGCGCGCGTACAATGCATTCGGGTAACCGGCAGCGGCCTCGATGACCAGTGCTGCGGCGAGAACGGACAGGTCGAGGCTCACGGGAGTGGGTCCGGAAAGGAAGGTATCGATGGACGCAAACATGCAGCATCCGCCGGACGGCACCAAGCCCGCCGTGGGGCCGATCCTGCACGGCGGCGATCTGGAGGCGGCGCGGGCGGCGTTCCCGGACGCGCCGGAGCCGTGGGTCGACCTGTCCACCGGGATCAACCCCTGGCCCTACCCACTGCCGCCGCTGGAGCCGGAGCTGTGGACCCGGCTGCCGGCACCGGGTGCGGAGCGGCGGCTGCGGGAAGCCGCGGCGGCGGCCTACGGCGCGCCGGGAGCCGAGCATCTGGCCGCGGCGGCCGGGTCGCAGGCGCTGATCCAGCTGTTGCCCCTGCTGCGCCCGCGCGGACGGGTGGTCGTGCTGGGGCCCACCTACGCGGAGCACGCGCGCTGCTGGGCACTGGCCGGGCACGCCGTGGAGACGGTGCCGGAGCTGTCCCGCACCGATGCCGACGTGGTCGTGGCCGTCAACCCCAACAACCCGGACGGGCGCGTCCTGACGCGCGACATTCTCCTGGACCTCGCGGAACGGCAGCACGCCCGCGGCGGCTGGCTGGTGGTGGACGAGGCGTTCGTGGACACGCTGCCGGAGGCGAGCCTGTGCGGCGACGTCCGGCCGGGGCTGGTCGTGCTGCGGTCCTTCGGCAAATTCTTCGGGCTGGCCGGGCTGCGGCTGGGGCTGGCGGTGGCCGAACCGGGGCTGGCCGGCCATATGCGCGCCGCGATCGGGCCGTGGGCGGTGGCAGGTCCGGCGCTGGCGGTGGCGACGGCGGCGCTGCGCGATTCGGGGTGGATCGCCGACACACGCGTTCGTGTGGCGGACGCGTCGCGGCGGCTGGACGGAATTCTGACGGCCGGCGGGCTGCGGGTGGTCGGCGGCACCCACCTGTTCCGGCTTGCCGATGGTGGCGGCGGAACGCAGGAGCTCTACGCAACATTGGCGCGTGGCGGCGTGCTCGTCCGCCGGTTCGAGTGGAATCCCAAATGGTTGCGGTTCGGTTTGCTGCGCCGCACAAGAGAAGAGGTCCGCCTGCACGCGCTCCTGAGCGATGCAACCAATCTATGACCATCGATGCGCGACAAGATGGCACACGAACACCCGCTGTTGACTTTCGTACGATCCGCTCAAACGCTCTGATTGCGACGCAAGAAAATGATATGCTAAACGGGCGGTATGTTTGACTCGAACGCCAATGGAGCGGTCCAGGTGGGGGAGGTGGTGGGAACACCCGTCATGTGGCGGCTGTATGATGGACTGCCATCCGGCGTCTGCGTGGCGGACGGCGACGGCACGATCCTGTACGCCAACCCGCATCTGCACCGCATTCTCGGGTACGAACCGGGGACGCTGGTCGGGCTCTCGGCGAGCGAGTTCGACTGCGACGAGCTGGCGGCGATGGCATTGCCGGGTGTGCAGTCGCGCGAATGCCGCTACCGCCGGCGTGACGGCGCCTGGATGTGGGTGGTCGAGGCGGTGACGGAGACCGACGGCCCGACCGGCGAGCCGGTGCGGCTGTTGACGGTCACCGACGTCTCGCGGCACCATCGGGTGGAAGCCGTCCTGCGCGACCAGCTCCTGATGAAGGAGGTGCTGTTCGAGACGCTGCCTGTGCCGGTTTTCCTCAAGGACGCCGAGGGGCGCTACGTCGATTGCAACGACGCGTTCGAACGCTTCACCGGCCTGCCCCGCCAGCGGCTGATCGAGCGCACGGCCTTCGCGGTGATGGATCGGCGGGTCGCCAGCGCGCACGCCGCCATGGACCAGGATCTGGTGGTGAACTGGGGCCAGCGCACCTACGAGGAATCGGTGCCCGTCTCCGACGGCACACTGAAGCCGGCGCGCATCTCCAAGGCCGCCTTTTGCAACAGCGAGGGGCAGCTCGGCGGCATCGTCGGCGTCATCCATGACCTGTCCAAGGGCATGCCGGACGAGGCGAAGCTGCAGACGATCCTGGAGCAGAGCCCGATCGGCGTCTCCGTCTCCCGCCGCAGCGACGGCATCATCATCTTCGCCAACACCCGCTTCGCCGAGCTGATCGCCATGCCGCGCGACCGCGTCATCGGCTCCCACGCGCGGGACTACTACGTGGACGAGCAGCAGCGGTCACGGGTGCTTGAGCGTCTGCGGACCTCCGGTTCCGTCGTCAACATGGAGGTGCAGTTCAAGCGGGCCGACGGCTGTCCCTTCTGGACGCTGTTCACGGTGAACCAGGCAGTGATCCAGGGAGTGCAGGTCAACCTCGCCTGGATCTACGACTACACCGAGCGGCGCAATATGGAGGAGGCCCTGCGCGAGATGGCCTCCAAGGACCCGCTGACCGGCATCTACAACCGCCGTTCCTTCATGGAGATGGCCCGCCAACAGCTCGCCCGCGCCAACCGCTTCCAGGAACCGATGTCGGTGATGGTCCTCGACGTCGACCATTTCAAGCATGTCAACGACAGCTACGGCCACGCCACCGGCGACGACGCGTTGCGGCTGGTGGCGGGCGCCTGCACGTCGGTGCTGCGGGAGTACGACCTGCTCGGCCGCCTTGGCGGGGAGGAGTTCGTGATCGCCCTTCCCGGCACCACGCCCGACGAAGGGGTCGTGGTGGCGGAGCGGGTCCGCCGGCACCTGTCGCGCATGCCGATCCCCGGCCCGGCGGTGCGCTTCCACCTGACGGCCAGCATCGGCATCGCCTGCATCGACTCGGCGATGGACACGTTGGAGAAAGCCATCCACCGGGCCGATCTCGCCCTCTACCGGGCCAAGCGGGAAGGGCGGAACCGCGTCTGCGTGTACCAGCCGGGATTGTGAGCGGAGGCCGCCGGGGTGATCGATACCTTCGAAACCGAACGGCTGACCGCCCGTCCTGTCCGTGCGGACGACGCCGTCGACATGCACCGGCTCCATACCGACCACCGTGTGATGGGCCCGATCGGCGGGGCCATCGCGAGTTGGGACGAGGCGGAGGCATTGACCCGCCGGATGATCGATCATTGGGGCCGGCACGGCTACGGCGTCTGGGTGCTGCGGTTGCGTGACAGCGGCGGCTTCGTCGGTCGGGTCGGGTTGCGCCGCCGCGACATCGACGGCGTGGAGGAGACGGAGCTGATGTGCGCCCTGGCTCCCGACCATTGGGGCCAGGGCTACGCGACGGAGGCCGCGCGGGCGGTCATCGGCATCGCCGTCGATCACCTGCGGATGCCCAGCCTCGTGGCCGGAGTGGCACCGGCCGATGCGGCGTCGCGACGGCTGGTGGAAAAGCTGGGCTTCGTGTTCGAACGCGACATGATCAACGCCGGCCGCCCGCAGGCGCTGCACCGCCTGCGGGCGGTGGTGTAAGCCTCACCCCCCCGACACCGCCAGCACCGCCATGCCGCGCACCTCGGCCACATAACCTTCCAACTCGGCGGCGCGGCGCCAGCCGGTGTGGGAGGCCATGACCCGCTTGCGCGCGGCGCGGCCGATGGCGCGGGCGTGGCCGGCGGTGGTGTCGCGCAGCCAGCGCTGCACCGTCTCCGGATCACTGGTGATGAGGATCTCGCGCTCCGGCTCGAACACGGTGCCGAGACCGTCCCAGGGGTCGCTGATGATCGGCACGCCGCAGGCGGCCGCTTCGAACAGCCGGACGCTGGGCGACCAGCCGGCGGCGATCATGTCGGTGCGGGTGACGTTCAGGGTGAAGCGCTGGGCGTTGTAGAAGCGCCGGTGCTCGGCCGGCGGCAGATGCTCCACCCGCTCCACGTTGGCGGGCCAGTCGATGTCGGCCGGGTATTGCGGGCCGGCGACGATGAAGCCGCCGCGTTCCCACGCGCGGGCGGGCTGGATCAGCAGCCGGTCGAGCGTTGGCTGGCGGTCCGGGCTGTAGGTGCCGAGATAGCCGAGGTCCCAGCGCACCGGCCCGAGTTCCGGGTAATAGCCTTCCGGATCGACCGAGCAGTAGAGCACCCGGGCGCGCCGGGCGCCATAGGCCCGCTCCAGCCGCTCCAGCGTCGGGCCGCCGGTGAAGGAGAGATAGAGGTCGAAGCCGGGGATCACCTCCGGCGACACATACTCGTGCTCGCCGCGCTCCAGCTTCGCCAGCGTCACCGGCGTGTCGATGTCGTAGAAGGCGGTCACCCCCTCCGCCGTCGCCTGCACCCAGCGGGCGACCTCCACCCCGTCCGGCACGTAGGAGCCGACGATCACGAGATCGGCGTCGCGCACCAGGGCGGCGTGCCGTTCCGCCAGCTCGTCCAGGCCGTCGTAGAGGGTGACGTCGCAATAGTCGGGCCGCGGCAGGTCACGGTGCGCGGCGTACCAGGGCTTGTCGTGCTCCAGGAACCGGATGCGGTGGCCGCGCGCGGCCATGCCCTTCAGCAGGGCGCGGTAGGTGGTGGCGTGCCCGTTCCCCCAGGAGGAGGTGACGGTCAGGCCGAGGACGACGACGGTCATGGGACGCAGCATCACGCACTCTCCTTCAGGAGGAATCGGTCGGCATCGGCGCCGGTCAGCAGGGCTTCCACCGCGTCCGCCCGGCTGTCGTAGGTGTGGTGTGCCAGCACACGGGCGAGTGCCGCCCGGCCGATGGCCTGCGCCCGTTCGGGCGTCAGCGCGGCCACATGCTCCGCCACCTCCGCCCCGTCACGGGCGACCAGAACCTCGCGGCCCGGCTCCAGGAACAGCCCGATGCCGGTCCAGGCGTCGGTGATCAGGCAGGCGCCGGCTCCGGCCGCCTCGAACACGCGGGTGGCCGGCGACCAGCCCGTCTCCGCCATGCTCTGGCGGCTGATGTTGAGGACCGCGGTCGCCGAGCAATTCAGGCTGTTGTGGTCGGCGGTGTAGACGTGGCCGATGGCGCGCACATTGGCGGGCAGCGGCTTGTCGTGCCAGCCGTTGCCGCCCAGCAGGAAGCGGTGGCCGGGAAGCCGGCTTGCGGCGTCGAGGAAGAAGGCCTCCACCCGCGCCTCCCGATCCGGCAGGCGGTTGCCGAGGAAGCTGAGATCGGCGGCGAAGCGGTCCTGCTTCGGCGCCGGGTGGTGAGTCTCCGGGTCGAGCGCGTTGTAGATCGGGACGCAGAGCCTGGCGCCGCGCTGCGTGAAGGCGCGCACCACTGGCGGTCCGCCGCCGTAGGTCAGCACCATGTCGAAGCCGGGGATCTGCGCGTTCAGCGGCTCGGCCGGGTTGGCGGCGAGCTGGGCCAGGGTGGCCGGCGCGTCGACGTCCCAATAGACGGCGAGGCCATCCGGCCGGCGGATCGACAGCACTCCGGCGGCGATGTCGTCGTCCATCACGCCGACGCCGCTGGTCTTGACCACAACGTCGGCGCCGCGCGCGTCGTCCAGGGCGCGCGCCAGCCCGTCGGTCGTCGGCTCGTAGACGACGACGCGGCACCAGGGCGGGTCGGCGATGTCGCGGTGCTTCTGCCGATCCCAGGCGTCGGGCTCGTAGAAGGTGACGCGGTGGCCGCGGGCGGCCAGGGCGCGGATGATGCCGCGGTAGTAGGTGGCCGCCCCGTTCCAGTAGGCGGACACCAGGCTCGATCCGAAGAAGGCGATGGTCTGGGCGGTCAACGGGCGGTCTCCCCGGTGGCGAAGGCGTCGGCGGTCCCGGTGGCGCCGAGTTCCGCCAGGATGCTCAGCAGTTCCTCCGCGCGGTGGGCGCAGGTGTGGCGGGCCAGCACCGTCTCCCGCCCATAGCGGGCGAGGTCCGCGGCCAGGGCGCGATCGTTCAGCACATCGCGCAGGTGGCGCTCCATGGCCGCGCCGTCGTCGGCGATCAGGAAGTCGGTGCCGGGGCGGAACAGCCCCTCCGCATCCTCCCACGGCGCCGACACCAGCGGGACGCCGCAGGCCAGCGCCTCGAACACGCGGATGGTCGGGATGCCGGGCAGCGCCTCCACATAGGGGCGGCGCGGCACATGGACGGTCACGCGGTGGCGGGCGAAGACCTCGGGCGCCTTGTGGTTGGGCAACCAGCCGCCATAGCGGATGCCGGCCTCCGCCAGCGCGCGCAACGCGTGGTTCGGGTAGCGCACGCCGTGGATCAACGCCTTGAGGCGCAGGCGGCGCACAGGCTCCAGCAGGAACTCGTGCAGTTCGGCGGTGCGTTCGTCGTCGCCCCAATTGCCGATCCACACGAGCTCGCCGCCGGGATCGATGCCTGGAAGCGGGTGGAACAAGGCGGTATCGGCGGCCTCGTGCCACGTCCAGGCGCGCCTGCCCCAGCCGGCTGCGGCGTAGCGGTCCCGCAGCACCGCGCCGAAGGCCAGAACCCCGTCGTAGGCGGACAGGTCCAGCCCCGCCATCTCCTCCGGCTTCGACACCATGCGGTGGTGCGTGTCGTGGAAGAGCAGGGCGAATCGCCCGCCACCCGCGCGCACCCTGCCGATGCCGGCGACGAGGGCCGGGTCGGTCCACTCGTGCACGATTACCGCGTCCACACCGTCGAGCGTGCGGTCCAGGTCGAGGGCGGCGGGGTCGTAGGCGTGCGAGGTCAGGCTGGGAAAAGCGTCGTGGAAGGCCGCCTCGGCCGCCTCGCCACCGTCGGCGCGCAGATTTTGGCGACTCCAGCCGTCCCGCGGCTCCAGCACGCGGACATCATGGCCGCGGGTCCGCAGGTCGCGCACCACGCCGCGCAGGAAATGCGCGTTGCCGTGGTTCCAGCAGGACACCAGCGAATGGGTGAACAGGACGATGCGCATCAAGTCCTTCGTCGATCGTCGGGGCGGGAAAGGAAGGGGGCGCTCTGCCACTGTCGTTGGTGGCGGTGCGCTTGCGAAGCGGCGGAGACGCGGTAATCCGGTGCACTTAGACCGGGGGGAGATTGGGAGGGGGGCCGGGGCGATCACGTCCCCAGCCCGGCCATGTCGGCGTACAGGTCGAGATACGCCCGCACCATCCGGCCTGCGGAATAGCGACCCGCGCGCTCACGCGCAGCGGCTCCCAGGTGGCTGCACCGGTCGCTGTCCGCGGCCAGCCGTCGCAGCGCATCACCGAGGGCGGTGGTGTCCCCCGGCGGCACGAAGTCGGCGGCTCCGTCCCACAGCTCGCGCAGGCTGGGGATGTCGCCGAGCACCAGAGCGCAGCCGGCCAGAGCCGCCTCCAACGGGGCAAGGCCAAAGGGCTCGTAGCGGGCGGGGTGGACGAAGACGGCGGCCTGCCCGTACCAATCCCGCATCTCATCGGTCGCCAGCCGTCCGAGCGGGCAGGCGTGGGCCAGTGGGGTGTGGTTGCCGTCCGGGCCGCCGGTGTCGCCGGCCACGAAGACCGGCCAGGGAACACGGGCCGCTATGGCATCGACGGCGGCGATGTTCTTCGCCTCGTCCCACAGCCGGCCGGCCGCCAGGAACAGGTGCCGTTTGTCCGCGTCGGCACGTCCGGCGGGGTCGCGGCCATTGTGGATGACGGTGCCGCGGGGGATGGGTCCGTAGTGCGTCTCCAGCGCGTCCAGCATGGCGCGCGTCGGCGCCACCACCCGATCAGCCAGCCGCAGCCCGTCCGCGACGCGCTCCGCGTAGCGCCTCCAGGCGGGCGGGGGGTCTGTGCCGTGCACCGCGCGCCACCAGGACAGCACGCAGCTGTGCGCGACACACAGCACCGGCGCCCGGAAGGGCAGGGCCGCGTGGGCGTAGCCGTTCACATGGATCAAGGCCGGACGCAGACGGCGCTCCAGCTCCAGCAGCCAGTCGCCGGTCCGGCGAAGGTCGTCGTCCGGATCGGCCATCCATTCCAGCTTGAACGGGGCCGCATCCAGTATGAGGCCGGGAATCGACATGGCGGCGGCCCGCTTCGTCGTGTCCGGCGGGTCGCCGGTGACCGCCATAGCCGTGGACACGCCCGCCGCCGCCAGCCCGCGCGCCAGTTCCAGCGCGTAATCCCACACCCCGCCGACCGCGTCGGCCGTCATCAGGATGCGCGGCGGTGCAGGCGGTCCCATGACCTCACTCCGCCGCGCGGAGCGGGGTGCGGGCTTCGAGTTCCTGGAGCCGCCGGGGCCGCTGGTCCTGGATGTCGCAGAAATGGTCGAAACGGACGAGATAGTCGTCCACCGCCCGCTCCCACGCATCGTCGTCGGGCAGGCCCCAGCGCCGGCGGTAGTCGGGGGAGCCGGGGTAGGGGAAGAGCGGCACCGGGTCGTTGGACCACACCCCATGCTCCGCCATCAGCGCGCGCCAGCGCGCCACCTCGTCCGGGTCGTCGTCGCTGGTCAGGATCAGGTTGGCCTGGACGAAGGGCACCACCCGCTTGGCGAGGATCAGCCGCTCGCTCAGCTCGTCGGTGCCGAGCCGGCATTTCTTGTCGAGCGCCGCGCGCCCGGCAACGGTCAGGCTTTCGACGCCGGCCTCGATCGACACGCAGCCGGCGCGACCCAGCAGATCGATCTGTGCGGGCTTCCACAAATCCAGCCGCGTCTGCACGCCGAACTTCACCGGCCGCTCGGCGAGCGCGATCAGCAGCGGCTCGTTGGGCAGGAAGATCTCGTCGATGAAGTAGACATACTCGACCCCTTGCGCGATCAGCCCGTCCAGTTCCCTGATCAGGACCGGCACCGGCCGCTTGCGGTACGCGTCGCGGAAATTCTCCTTGGCGCAGAATGTGCAGGTGAAGGGGCAGCCGCGCGACGCCTCCATCTCCGCGCCGGGTCCGGTGGCCGGGGCGTCGAAGCGGTGGTGCTGGTGGCGGTGGCGGGCCACCCAATCCGTGGGCCAACGCAGCGCCGGAAGGTCGGTGAAGGCCGCGGCCGCGGGACCGCCGTTGACGCGGATGCCGCCCTCGCCGTGCGGGTCCCAGGTGCAGACATGCGGCAGCGCCGACCAGTCCTCCTCCCCGGCCAGCCGGACGATCACCTCCTCGCACTCGCCCATCACCACGGCGTCGACGCCGAGCTTGCGGAGCGCGGTGCGCGGGGTGGTGGAGCCGTGCGGACCGACGCCGACCATCAGGCCGCCGGCTCCGCGCAACGCCTCGACGGTGGCCATGGGGACCCGCAGTTCCGGCGGGGCGCAGCGCCAGAACAGGTAGCTGGGGGCTGTGGTGACCACCGTCATGTCGGGAGCGAAGGCGGCCACGCGGGCGGTCAGCTCCGCCATGGACCAGCCCAGGAGCTGGGCGTCGAGGATCGCGGCCTCATGCCCGGCCAGCTCCAGCAGCGCCTTGGCGTATCCGAACTCCAGTGGCAGATGCGGGTCACGGCAGCCGAAATAGATGCTGCCGTCGAAGCTCCAAGGCGGGTTGACGAGGGCTACGCGCATGATCGGCCTTCTCTCCCCGGATCGTCAGGACGCGACGCGCAGCCGTTCGGCTGTCGGACGCGCGTCGGTCAGCCAGCGCGACAGGCGCGTCAGCCCCTCCTCGATGCCCACCCGCGGGCGCCAGCCGGTCCGGGCGAAGAAGCGCCGGGTGTCGGACACGTACCAGGGCTGGTCGCCGGTGCGCCATTCGTCGAAAGCGATGTCGGCCTTGCGGCCGATCAGCCGCGGCATGCGGTCGAGCAGTTGCAGGAGGCTGGTTGCGTTGGCCGGGCCGCCGCCGATGTTGAACGCCTCCCCGGTCAGCGAGGCGATCCGTTCCTCGGCGAGGCGGAAGGCATCGACCAGATCGTCCACGAACAACACATCCCTCACCTGTTTGCCGTCGCCGTACAGCGTGATGCGGCCCCCGGACAGGACGCGCTTGATGAAATGTGCCACCCAGCCCTGATCCTCCGTCCCGAACTGGTGGGGGCCGTAGATGCAGCTCATCCGGAACACAGCGGCCGGAATGCCATAGGTGCGGGCGTAATCCAGCACATACTGATCGGCCGCGCCCTTGGAGCAGCCATAGGGACTGGCGAAGTCCAGCGGCTGCGCCTCCGCCAGCCCGCAGGCCGCCAGCCTCGCGTCGCGCGGGGCGTAGCCGTCGGGTGTGGCCTGGAAGCTGATGCCGGGCAGGGTGCCGTAAACCTTGTTGGTCGAGGTGAAGACCACGGTCGGCGGGCGCTTCTGGCTGCGCACCGCCTCCAGCACGTTCAGCGTGCCCGCGGCGTTGACGGTGAAATCGTGCCGCGGATCGGTGACGCTGGACGTCACCGCCACCTGGGCGGCGAGATGGAACACCGTTCCAGCTCGCGACACCGCGGCTTCCACGGCGACCGGATCGCGGATGTCCGCGATCAGGCTTTCCACCTGATCGCCGTGCGTCGCCTCCAGCCAAGCCAGATTCTGCTCGACACCCGCGCGCGACAGGTTGTCGAGGATGATGACCCGCCGCCCCTCCGACAGCAGGCTGTGGGCGAGGTTGCAGCCGATGAAGCCGGCCCCGCCCGTTATCAGGACCCGCGTGGCTCTGGAGCCCTCGGTGCGCCCGCTCATACCGACAGCCCCCGGCCGGTGAGTTCCTTGCGCATCTCCTCGATGCGGTCGACGGCGATCTGCCGGCTCAGCCACTCGGCCAGCTCGGCCAGCCCGTCCTCCAGCGTCACGCGCGGCTCGTAGCCCAGCAGCTCGCGGGCGAGGGTGATGTCGGCGAAGCAGTGGCGGATGTCGCCGACGCGGCAGCGGCCGGTCACCTCCGGCTCGATGTCCGGACGGCCCACGGCCACGGCCAGCGCCGCCGCCGCCTCTCGCACCGTGCGGCTGACGCCGCTCGCCACGTTGATGACACGACCGGTGGCGGGCTCGGCGGTCAGCGACAGGCGGATGGCCTGCACGACGTCGTCCACATGCACGAAGTCGCGGCGCTGCTCGCCGTCCTCGAAGATCAGGGGCGCACGGCCGTTCAGCAGGCGGGTGGCGAAATTGGCGAGCACGCCGGTGTAGGGGTTCGACAGGGCCTGACGCGTGCCGTAGCTGTTGAAGAAGCGCAACGCCACCGTGCCGATGCCGTAGGTCTCGCCGATCAGCAGGCACAGCCGCTCCTGCACGTATTTCGACAGGGCGTAGACGCTGGCCAGCGTCGGGTGCACGCCCTCGTGGGTCGGGGCTGGGCGGACGTCGTCGCGGCCGACGAATTCGTGCTCCCAGCGGCCGGCGCGCATCTGTTCGACGCTGCGGCTGGCCACCTCCACCGTGTTGCCCCTGGAGTCGAGGTACAGCCCCTCGCCGTACACGCTCATGCTCGACGCCACGATCAGGCGCCGCACCGGCCGCTCGATCAGCGCCTGGAGCAGAACCGCGGTGCCGTGGTCGTTGACACCGACATAGTCGCCGACCTGATACATGCTCTGTCCGACACCGACCCGCGCGGCGAGGTGGACGACGGCGTCCATGCCGCTGAGAGCGCGGGCGACGGCGTCGGGGTCGCGCACGTCGCCGTGGATCAGCTCGACCTCGGGGGCGAGATAGTCGGGACGGCGGCCCGCCTCGCCATGCACCTGCTCGTCGAGCGAGTCCAGAACACGCACCCGGCACCCTTGTGACAGCAGCTCATCAGCGAGATGCGAGCCGATGAACCCGGCGCCGCCGGTGATCAGGACCCTTTCCGTCATGATGTTCCCCCGCGAATTTCGTTCTGCGGCACAACGGTGTTGTGGAAGGGTATGTTCCCGGGGAAATCCGCGGATCGCGATCCGTCCGGCGGCCCATCCGGCGTACGTCGGGCGACGCATGGCGGCTGTCCGTGCGCCTTCGCTGCGTGAACGCTTGACCGGGCGGGGCAAGCGTGGTCACGGCGATGGAGGGCAGCCGAGGTTCGTGACGACACGGTGCGGATTGCATACACTGTGCGGACACGATCCCCGGGGGAGGGGGAAATGCTTCCATCATGGGCGGTCGCCGGAGCCTTGCTGCTGTGCATGACAGCCGGCACGGCGCGGGCGCAGGTGACGCTGACCGTCACCTGCTTCGCCGGTGCCGGATTCGCCGAGGCCTGCCGCACCGCGACGGACGAATGGTCGCGGCGCACCGGCAACGCCGTGCGGCTGCTCTACCAGCCGGAAGACACCACGCTGGTCTATGAATCCGCCCGCTCCACGCTGGAGAGCGGGTCGGACGCGGTGGACGTGTTCCAGGTGGATGTGATCTGGCCGGGCGCTCTCGCCCCCCGGCTGGTGGATTTGCGCCCGCTGGTGCCGGCGGCGGAGGTGGAGGCGCATTTCCCGCAGATCGTCGCCAACAACACCGTGCAGGGGCGGCTGGTGGCGATGCCCTGGTACACGGACGCCGGTCTGCTCTACTACCGCAAGGATCTGCTGGCGAAGCACGGGTTCGCGCCGCCGCGGACCTGGGCGGAACTGGAGGCGGCGGCAAAGGCCGTGCTGGCGGCGGAGCACCGTGCCGGCAACCGCGAGCTCCAGGGCTTCCTGTGGCAGGGCCGGGCCTATGAGGGGCTGACCTGCAACGCTCTGGAATGGATCGACAGCTTCGGCGGCGGCGGCATCGTGGAACCGGACGGCCGCGTCTCCATCAACAATCCGCGCGCGGTGCGGGCGCTGGACCGGGCCGCCTCGTGGCTCGGCAGCATCACGCCCTGGGCCGTGCTCTTCTACGCGGAGGCCGAGACGCGCGATCTGTTCCGATCCGGCAACGCCGTCTTCATGCGCAACTGGCCCTTCGCCTGGCACGAGCTGAACCGGCCGGACAGTCCGGTCGCGGGCAAGGTGGGCGTCATCGCCCTGCCGATGGGGGAGCCGGACGGCAAGCATTCCGGCACACTGGGCGGCTGGAACCTTGCCGTGTCCAGCCATTCCCGGCATGTCGCCGAGGCGGTCGACCTCGTCCGCTTCATGACCGGGCGGGAGGAGCAGAAGCGGCGCGCCATCCGCTGGTCCTACAGCCCGACCATCCCCGCCCTCTACGAGGATCCGGAGGTGCTGAGCGCCACCCCCTTTTTGCGTGACCAGCTCGGCACGCTGCTCGCCGCGGTGGCACGGCCGGCGCAACGCACGGGCCGCCAGTACACGGCGGTGTCCGCCGCCTTCTGGAGCGCTGTCCACGCCACGCTGTCGGGGCAGGGCGACGCGGGCCGCAACCTCGGTGAGGTCGAACGGACGCTGGAGCGCCTCTCGAACGGCGGGAAATGGTAACCTTTGGACGCGTTGTGGTTGACGACGTGCAACAGATTGTCGCACCGGTATTCGTCTCAAATTGACGAGGATCAACGCTCCGGCCGCATGCGCATGAAACCGTCCACCCCCTCGAAGCGGGTGTCGGGCGGGGGCAACATGGGTCGGTCAGCCGCGAACGTGGACGGGCGCGAGCGCAGTTTCCAGGAGGACGAGATCATCGTCTCCAAGACGGATCTGAAAGGCATCATCACCTACGCCAACGACGTGTTCATCCGCGTCAGCGGCTTCAGCGAGGAAGAACTGCTTGGCCGTCCGCACAACATCGTGCGCCACGACGCCATGCCGCGCTGTGTCTACAAGCTGCTGTGGAGCCGCATACAGTCGGGCCGCGAGATCTTCGCCTATGTGGTGAACCGCGCGAAGAACGGCGACTTCTACTGGGTGTTCGCCCATGTCACGCCGGTCTATGGCGGCGGCACCGCGATCACCGGTTACCATTCCAGTCGCCGGTTGCCGCAGCGCGCCGCGGTGGACAAGGTCGCGGCCCTCTACGCGGCATTGCGCGAGGAGGAGACACGCCACACCAGCCCGGCCGCCGGCACCCAGGCGGCGGCCGACCGGCTCGACGCGATCCTGCGGGAGAAGGGATGCTCCTATGACGAGTTCGTCTTCTCTCTCTAAGGCGCTTGCCGCCCTGGCCGTGGCCGCCGCCTGCATGGTGGTGTCGGCCGCGCACGGTGGTGCGGCGGGTGCCGGGGCCGGGGTGGCGGGACTGGTCGCCATCGGCGCCACGGTGCGCTGGGTCCGCATGACCCAGGGTTCGCTGCGCCGGACCCACACGGTCCTGACCGCGGCGGCCCGTGGGGACCTGTCGCAGCGGGTGCTCCACATCCGCGGCACCAGCGAGATCGCGGAGACCATGCGCGACGTCAACCGGCTGCTCGACCGCATGGAGTCCTTCGGGAAGGAGTCGCACGCGGCCATGCAGTTCGCGGCGAGCGGCCAGTACTACCGGCGCATCGTCACCACCGGCATGGTCGGCGACTTCGCCGCCTTCAGCCACACCATCAACACCGGGCTGGAAGCGATGGACCGCAAGAGCCGCGACTTCGTGTCCGGAGCCATGCAGATCGGCGCCAGCATCCGCGAGGTGGCGTCGAGCCTGTCGGCCAGCGCCTGCCAGCTCGAGGCCGCGTCGCGCTCCATGACCCATGTGGCGAGCACCACCAACGAGCAGTCCGGATCCGCGGCCGACGCCGCGCAGCAGGTGTCGGCCAACGTCAACGGTGTGGCGTCCGCCACCTCCCAGGTGTCGGGTGCCATCGGCGAGGTGGCGCGCGGCGTGTCGCGCACCGCCGACCTCGCCAAGGATTCCGTCGGCCGGGTGGGGGAGGCGGACGCGACCATCCTGTCGCTGCTGCGCGCCAGCGAGCAGATCGGCACCGTGGTGCAGCTCATCAGTTCCATCGCCCAGCGCACCAACCTGCTGGCGCTCAACGCGACCATCGAGGCGGCGCGGGCGGGGGAGGCGGGCAAGGGCTTCGCCGTCGTCGCCACCGAGGTCAAGAACCTCGCCAACCAGACGGCGACCGCGACGGAGGAGATCACCCAGCAGATCGGCACTGTCCAGGCCGTGACCCGCAGCACGGCGGAAGCGATCCAGCTCGTCGGCCGGATGATCCGCGAAATCGACCAGACCGCCGTCGGCATCGCCGGTGCCGCCGAGCAGCAGAGTGCCGCCATCGGCGAGATCAGCCGCTCCATCCAGGAGGCGTCGAACGGCGTGCGTACGGTGGCCGACGCGGTCGGCACCGTGGTGCTCGGCACGCAGGAGGCGAGTGCGGCCGCCGGTCAGGTTCTGGCGTCCGCCGGCGAGCTGGCCCACCGCGCGTCCGACCTGAACCGCGACATCGACAGCTTCGTCACCCGCGTGTGCAGCGGGCGATAAGCTGCCGTGGACGGTGACCTCCGGCGGACACCGTCGCCATGATCTGGAATCCGCCGCCCGGTTGAGGTAAACCGGACGGGTTCGGTCATGTCGGCCGGAGGGAGGATCGGGCATGGCCGGGGCAGCACCGCGTTTCAGACCGTCGGACCTGTTCATCCGCTTCTTCTTCCTCTTCACCCTGACGCTCGCCAGCTACAACCCGACCGGCTATTCCTACGTGCATTGGGCGCTCGACCCGTCCTTCGAGTATGTGTCGGTCAAGCTGGTGATCGGCATGGCGCTGTTCCTGGCACACGCCTACTTCATCCGCATCACCCACCGCGCGCTCCAGTACCGGGGCGAGCGGCTGGCCGTGCTGTTCTTCGTATCGGCCGCCTGGGCGCTGTGGAGCCAGGATCTGTTTCCGTCGACCTGGAGCTGGCTGGTGCTGGCGGTGGAGGCGGCCTACGCGCTCTATCTCGCCGCCGGCATGTCCTTCGTTCTGCTGTGGCAGCATGTCTCAGGTCAGGTCACGGCCATCCCAGAGGTACACTGACTTTGTGCTAGGATCATCACCAAGGACCGGCATTGGCCGTGTCAGGAGGGGCTTGCCGTGACATTCACCATTCATGACGAGGCGGGCGCTCGCGTGGTGACGCTGGCGGGCCAGTTCACCTTCGACGCCACCGACGATTTCCGCGCCGTGATCGAGGAGCTGGAGGGCGGGCGTGTCTCGCGCTGCGTGCTGGAGATGTCGGGGCTGGAGTTCATCGATTCCGCCGGGCTCGGGCTTCTCGTGCTGGCGAACGCCGCCGCTGGCCGCAAGGGGATCGCGCTGAGCATGCGCCACCCCCGCGGGCAGGTGCGGGAGATGATCGAGATCGCCGAGTTCCAGACCATCATCCCCTGCGAGTTCGAGGCGGCGTAGGACTCTTGCAAAGTCCCATTGATCGGGGCCGATCAATGGGCCCTCAAACGGCGGACGCGGCCATCCGGCCGCTTGCCTTCGCGGGCATTGGCTTAGCAGGGGCCTCAACGGCCCAGCCAAGTCCCGACGAGTTGCACTCGTCGGAACTTGGTATCACCCGCCGCTGGGCAGCAGCTCCGCCGCGAAGTCCAGGAACCGCCCCCCGGTGACCAGCGCCTTGGCGGCGGCGATGTCGGGCGCCATGGCGCGGTCGTCCACCCACGCGGCGGCGACACCGCGGAGCAGGGCGTGGGCACGCCCCAGCTCCGGTGCCGTGACCAGCGGTGCGCGCAGGTCGATGCCCTGCGCCGCGGCCAGCAGCTCCACCGCCAGGATGCCGGCGAGGTTGTCGGCCATCTCGCCGAGCCGTCGGGCGGCGTGGGTCGCCATGCTGACATGGTCCTCCTGGTTCGCCGAGGTGGGCAGGCTGTCCACCGAGGCGGGGTGGGCCATCTGCTTGTTCTCGGCGGTCAGGGCGGCGGCGGTGACCTGGGCGATCATGAAGCCGCTGTTCAAACCCCCGTCGCGCACAAGGAAGGGCGGCAGGCCGGACAGGTTGGTGTCCATCAGCAGGGCCGTGCGCCGCTCCGACAGGGAGCCGGTCTCGGCCAGCGCGATGGCGATCACGTCGGCCGCCATGGCCACCGGCTCGGCGTGGAAGTTGCCGCCGGACAGGATGGCGCCGTCGTCGGCGAAGACCAGCGGGTTGTCGGAGATGGCGTTCGCCTCCCGCTCCAGCACGCCGGCGGCGAATCGCAGATGGTCGAGCACGGCGCCCATCACCTGCGGCTGGCAGCGCAGGCTGTAGGGGTCCTGCACCGTGCCGTGGTCGCCGCGGTGCGAATCGCGGATGCCGCTGCCGGCCAGCAGCCGGCGGTAGACGGCGGCGACGTCGCGCTGCCCCGGCTGGCCGCGCGCCGCGTGGATGCGGTCGTCGAACGGGCCGTCGCTGCCCATGGCGGCGTCCACGCTCATCGCACCGGCGACCAGGGCGGCGGCCACCGTCTCCTCCGCCGCGAACAGGCCGATCAGGGCCAGAGCCGTGGACACCTGGGTGCCGTTCAGGAGCGCCAGCCCCTCCTTCGCCTCCAACTCGACCGGGGCGAGACCGGCGCGGGCCAGTGCGGCGGCACCGGGCATCCGCTCGCCCTCGACCATCGCCTCGCCCTCGCCGATCAGCACCGCGGTCAGATGCGCCAGGGGGGCGAGGTCGCCGGACGCGCCGACGGAGCCCTTGGCGGGGATCACCGGCAGCACGCCGCGGTCGTGCAGGGCCAGCAGCGCCTCGATCACCACGGGCCGCACGCCCGAATAGCCGCGCGCCAGGGCCGCCGCCTTCAGCGCCAGGATCAGCCGCACGGCCGCGGCATCAAGCGCCGGTCCGGTGCCGGCGCAGTGCGACAGCACCAGCCGCCGCTGCAACTCGCGCACACGGTCGGGGGGGATGCGCTTGCGGGCCAGCAGGCCGAAACCGGTGTTGACGCCATAGACGGCGGCGTCACCCGCAGCGGCCCGCGCCACCGTCCGCGCCGACGCCTCGACCGGCCCGCGCCACCCGTCGGCCAGCGTCACGGGCGCGCCGCCGCGTGCGATCCGTCGCAGTTTCGCCAGCGTCAGCGATCCCGGAATCATCACCAGCGGCCCGCTCATCCGTCCCTCCGTTCTCTTGCTCGCCCCAAGATGACAGGTTCCGCGCGAAGGGGAAGGCCCGAGCGACAATTGGCGTCCCACAGTATTCGCTCCCCCCGTTCCCCGTGCCGGACACCGCCTGCAGCGGGACCGGACAAACAACCGGGATCCGGCGGATCCCGCCCTTGGTCCAAACGGCGGATGGGGCAAGTACTCGCGGGTCCAATAGGGGCGAACCCTCGACGATCTTTCGTTGCAGGGTCGGCTATGTTGCGGCGCAAAGGGGGCAGATCCGGTGGCATTCCTGTGACGTCGATAATGTTTAACATACCGTTTACCATTTCAGCCGTCCCATCACCCTCGCCCGCTTGCCGCGGGCATTTTGCGAGAATTGCCGGCACCAGGAGGGCCGATCCATGCCACCCACTTCAACGGCGACGTCGGGGATCATCGGGAACCGGGACGCGTTCGGCGGGCGCTATTTCGTCCGCGTGCTGATGGGCGCCTTCCTGTTCAGCGCCGCCGTGAACGCGCTGATGCTGAGTGTTCCGCTCTATTCGCTGCAGGTGTTCAGCCGCGCCATCCCGTCCGGCAACATCGACACGCTGGTGATGCTGACGGTGATCGTGGTCATCGCGCTGTCGATGATCGCGCTGCTGGAGACGGTGCGCTCGCGCATGCTGAACCGCGCGGCCAACGCGCTGGAAGTGGCGTGGCGACGCCGCCTGACCGGCGAGATGCTGGACCAGGCCGCGCGCGGCCGGCCGGACGCCACGCCCATCCTCGACCTCATGGAGGTCAAGGGGGCGATGACGCGGCCGACGCTGACCGCGCTGATGGACCTGCCCTGGACGCCGATCTACGTGCTGGGCATCTACCTGATCCACCCCGTGCTGGCCGGGCTGATGCTGGCCGCCATGGTGATCCTGACGGTGCTGGGCTACGCCGGTCACGCGCTGCTCAAGGGCTTTTCCGAGGACCAGCGCCTGCCGTCCGGCCGCGCCCAGCGGCTGTTCGAGGCGGTGCAGGCCAAGGCCGACACCGTGCGCGGCCTGCGCATGGGGCCGGCGGCGCTGGAGGCGGTGACCCGCGACAGCATGACCGGCGCGGCGCTGAACGGCTACGCCGCCGAGAGGGGTGCCGTGATCGCGTCCTTCACCAAGTGGGTGCGCTACCTGCTGCAGATCGGCGTGACGGCGGTCGGCGGCTGGCTGGTGATCGAGAACCACCTGTCCTTCGGCGGCATGATCGCCACATCCATGCTGGTCGGCCGCGGCATGGCGGCGCTGGAGCAGACCGTCGGCTCCTGGGGCGGGCTGCAGAAGTCCTGGCAGAGCTGGGGCCGCCTGTCGGCCCAGATCAAGCGGCTGTCGCGCGAGCCGGAGCGGCCCGGCGTGCCGGTGGAGCCGGAGCGGCTGACGCTGGAAAACGTGCTCTACGTCAACCCCCGCGACCAGAAGCCGGTGCTGCGCGCCGTCAGCTTCCAGGTCGAGGCCGGCGAGACGGTGTGCGTGCTGGGCGCCAACCGGTCGGGCAAGACGGTGCTGGCGCGGCTGTTGGCCGGCGTTCAGGCGCCGTCGGCCGGCACGGTGCGGCTGGGTGGGCTGGCGCTCGCCATGCTGACGCCAAAGGACCCGCTGACCGGCATCGGCTATCTGCCGCAGGGTGCGGACCTGCTGCCGGGCAGCATCGCCGAGAACATCGCCCGCTTCCTGCCGGCCAGCGACGAGGCGGTGATCGCCGCCGCCAAGATCGCCGGCGTGCACACGCTGATCGAGACGCTGCCGCAAGGCTATGAGACCGAGGTGATGGACCCCGCCTCGCCGATCACCGGCGCCTTCGCCCGGCTGATCGCTCTGGCCCGCGCCGGTTTCGGCAGCCCCTCTCTGGTGGTGCTGGACGAGCCGGCGCTGGGGCTGGACGACACCGGCATCGCCGCGGTGCGCGGCTTCGTGTCGGCGCTGAAGGAGCGGGGGGCCACCGTGGTCCTGCTCAGCCACACCGCGCAGTTCGTGGACATGGCCGACAAGACCTTCGTGCTCCAGAACGGCATGGCCGTCGCCGCCACCCCGCGCAAGGAGGCTGCCCCGCCGCAGATCGCGGGCGCCAGCTTCGCCCGCATGCGCAGCGTGACCGCCACCCCGACCGCCCTGTCCGCGGGCTGACGGCAGCCTGCAAGGAAACCCGATCGATGACCACGACCACCCTTCCGGCGCTCGCCACCGGTACGATGACCACCGCCCGCAACCACCGCGCGGCCAGCCCCAACACCTCCGTGCGCGGCCTGCTGATGGGCGGCTGCATGGTGATCGCGTTGGGCATGGGGGGTATGAGCGCCTGGGCGGCGCTGGCGCCGCTGCACAGCGCCGTCGTTGCCGCCGGCGCGCTCGCCCCCGAGACCGGCCGCAAGGTCGTCCGCCATCAGGAGGGCGGGCCGATCGCCGAGGTGCTGGTGAACGGCGGCGATCAGGTGAAGGCCGGGCAGGTGCTGATCCGCCTTGACCGCACCGAGGCGCAGACCCGGCTCGACGTGCTGACGGCCCAGTGGCTGGACGCCCTGGCGCTGGAAGCGCGGCTGTCGGCCGAGCTGCTCGACAAGCCGGAGATCGCCTGGCCCGCCGACCTGCTGAGCCGCCGCTATTCCAATCTGGGCGTCACCAAGATGATGGCGAACCAGCAGACCCTGTTCGACGTGCGCAAGGCGCAGCTCACCGCCGAGGACGAGCTGGTCGCCGAACGCATCGAAACGCTGGGCCAGGAGGCGAAGAGCCTGGTCGAGCAGCAGCGTTTCACCCAGCGCGAGATCACCCTGATCCAGGAGGAGCTGCGCATCACCGAGGGACTGCTCGCCCGCGGCAACGCCACCCGGCCGAAGCTGGTCGAGCAGCAGCGCGAGGAAGCCCGGCTGCGCGGCCGCGACCGCGAGCTGGAGGCGGAGATCGCCAAGTCCCGCCATCAGGCGGCCGAGGCCAAAGGCGACCAGATCCGCCGCCGCAGCGACTTCCGCGAAAAAGTGCTGGTGGATCTGGAGAAGTCCCGCGGCGAGGTCGCCCGCTTGAGCGAGCAGATCCTGGACGCCGCGAACCGGCTGGCCACGCGCGACATCAAGGCGCCCGACGCCGGCACCGTGGTCATGCACGGCCACCACACCGCCGGCGGCACCATCGCGCCGAACGAGCCGGTGCTGGACATCGTGCCGGAGGAGCGCGAGCTGCTGGCCGAGGTGAAGATCCAGCCGAAGGACATCAAGTCCGTCTCCATCGGCCTGCCGGTCAAGGTGCAGCTCACCGCCTACGACTCGCGCGTCGTCGGCTCGCTGGAAGGTGAGGTGAAGTATGTGTCGGCCGACCGGCTGACCGATCAGGCGACCCGGCAGGAGTATTATCTGGCGCGCGTGCGTCTGGTCGATTCCGACCCGCATCAGGTGCACAACCTGAAGATCCGCACCGGCATGCCGGTGGAGGCGCGCATCCTGATGTCCGCCCGCACGCCGCTCGACTATCTGCTGACGCCGCTGTCGCACAGCTACCTGAAGGCGTTCATCCAGGAGTAAGGGCCAGGAATGAGGCACGCACCGCCGGGTGTCAGGCGCCCGGCGCGGCCTTCTGCGTCAGGACCAGCAGCAGTTTTTCCTCAAGCTGGTCCGGCGTGAAGGGCTTGGCGATGTAGGCGGTGACGTGGAGGGCGGCGGCGCGCTCGACCGCCTTTTGGGTGGCGAGCGCCGTCACCATCAGGAAGGGCAGGTCGAGCCGCTTCTCCCGCACCTGCCGCAGCACATCCAGGCCGCTGACCCGCGGCATCATCCAGTCGCAGACGATCACCTGGAAGGCATCCTCCCGCCCGTCCAACCGGTCGAGCGCGTCGCGGCCGTCGACCGCCGTCTCCACCGCGCCAAGGCCGAGGTCGGACAGCACCGATCCGACGAAACGCCGCGGCCCCTCCTCGTCGTCCACCACCAGCGCGCGCACGGCGGCAAGGTCGATGAAGGGCGCACCGACGCCGGCCAGCGCCCCCTTCATCCAGGCCGCCCGCAGCGCGCGTTCACGCGCCCCTTGGGCCGACAGCAGGAAGCCGCGCACGAAGCGCGGACGGTGCACCTGACGGTGCAGGGCGGCGGCAGCGGCGGTGCCGCTGCGCCCTTTGCAGAAGGCGCGGTCGGCGGCCAGCTTCGCCACGTCGATGACGGCGTCCATCGACGGGTCCAGCCGACCGGTCAGCGGGTTGAGGATGCGCTGGGTGCGGATGAAGGCGCTCTGGATGTCATCGACCTGCCGCGCCCGGTACTCCCGCTCCTCCGCGTCCAGCGCGCTGTCGAGGACGAGCCGCTGCACCTCGGCCAGCCCCTTCAGCTTCTCGGTCCGCTCCTTCCAGCAGTCGAGCAGGCGCCCGGCGAACTCCCGGCTCTCGAAGAATTGCAGGATGCAGGCGACCACCGCCCGTTCCGCCGTGGCCGGCAGCGGCATCTTCTGGAGCAGGAACAGGGTGCGCAGCTTCTGGATGAAGCTGCGGCCTTTGATGATTTCATGAAGCGTATCCTCGTTCACCAGGAGCGCGCCGCGGCGCAGCAGCGCCGCCTCGGTCTTCTCGCCGCCGCAGAACCCGTCGCCGACGCGCAGGCGCGCAGCCAGGGTCGCCAGCGCCATCACCTCGCGCTGGACCGCTTCGACCCCCGCCAGATCGCCGACGCTGGCGATGGTGAAATGGTCGGGCTTCGCCAGCTCCCGCCGCAGGGCCACCATCAACCCGTCCTGGAGCACCGGCATGGGCGCGCGGCGCAACAGGGTCTGCATCCTCCGCAGGATGGCCGGTGCCTCCTCGTCCAATGCCTTGTCGGCGGCGGCCAGCGACGTCAGCAGATCGACCAGTACGGCGAAGGGCGCATCGCCGGACAGGGATGCCGCCGCGCTGTCGCTGCGCATCGTCTCGCCGAGGAACCGGTCGATGAAGGCCAGCGCGTCCGGCTCGTCCGTCGCCTCCGCCAGATCCAGGAGCAGCCGAACCTTCTCGGCGAAGCTGCGGCCGGCCTGGATGTGCTGGGTCAGCGCCGCCTCGACATGGAAGCGGCCGGCATCGCCGCGCGTCTGCAGAAGGCGCCGGATCTCCAGCGCGACATTCTGCGGCCGCAGATCGGCCGGAGCGTCCGCCTTCAGCCGCTCGCGCGTCAGCCGCGCCACCTCGTTCACCAGCCCGGTCAGCGCGCCCTTACGCCCCATGGCGCGGTCGGCCTGCTGGAGGATCGACACGAAGGTCGGCAGGTTGGACAGGCTCTGCTGGTGACGGGGCGAGTGCAGGAGCTCGCTGGGGGTGAGCGCGTTCTCGTCCAGGAAGCGATGGCAGAAGCGGCCGATGTGGTCACGCGCCGGGAAGCCGTAGAAGTCCTCTGCCGATTGGCAGTCGGGCAAGCCGGACGGCGCCTCTTCCACCGGTTCGGCGAGCGCGGCGGCACCCGCCACCAGTCTGTCCATGGTCATGCCGTCCTCATTCCGCCATCACCTCGCGCAGGCCCTGGATCAGGTCCTCCGGGCTGATCGGCTTCATCAGCAGCTTGCGACCGGCGACGGCCAGCAATGCCGCCGCCTTCTCGTGGGAGGCGTAGCCGCTGAGGAAGAGGACGGGCAGGTTCGGGTTCCGCCGCGCCAACTCCGCCACCAGTTCCGGACCGCCCATGTGCGGCATGGCAAGGTCGGTGACGAGGCAGTCGAACAGGCCGCCGTGGGCGTCGTACTTCTCCAGCGCATCGACGCCGTCCTCCGCCTGCACCACCCGGCAGCCGGCCTCGGTCAGAACCAGCGTCAGGTAGGCCCGGACGGCGGGCTCGTCATCGACCAGCAGGATGGAGGCCGCTTCGCCCTCCGGCAGCAGGGGAAGGGGCGCCGGCGCCGGCCGGCCGACCGGGGCCTGGACCCGGGGAAGGTAGATGGAGAAGACGCTGCCACCGCCGGGGCTGGACGTCATCTCGACCGCCCCCCCTGCCTGCCGCGCCGTGCCGTAGACCATCCACAGCCCGAGCCCGGTGCCCTTTCCAGGCTCCTTGGTGGTGAAGAAGGGTTCCCAGATGCGGTCGCGGATCTCCTCGGCGATGCCGGATCCGGTGTCGGTCACCCGGATCACCGCGTAGCGGCCGGCTTCCAGCCCGTCATGCTGCCGACGGAAGGCGGCGTCCGGCTCGATGGCTTCCAGGGTCACCGTCAGCCGCCCGCCATCCGGCATGGCGTCCCGCGCGTTGATGGCGAGGTTCAGGATCGCCTGGGTCAGGGTGACGGGGTTGGCGATCGCGTGCAGGCCGGGGTCGCGCACATCCACGGAAAGGTCGATGCCGTCGTTGAGCAGCGGTTTCAGGAAGACCCGCAGGTCGCGCACCACGTCCGTCAGAGCCACCGTTTCCAGCTCGTCCGACACCCGGCGGCGGGAGAAGTCGAGGAGCTGGGCGGTCAGCGCCGCGGCGCGGTCGGATGCCTTGGCGATTTCCGTCACGCAGGTGCGGACCCGCTCCACGTCGCCGGGGGTCCGCTCGGCCAAGCGGGCGAAGCCGCCGATGGCGGTCAGCATGTTGTTGAACTCGTGCGCCACGCCGCCGGCCATGCGGCCGACCGCCTCCATCTTCTGGGCGCGGCGCAGCTCGGTTTCCGCGCGGCGGCGCTCGGTCACGTCGTTGATGACGAGAAGGACCGCGTCGTTGCGGTCGTAGGCGGCGGGGTAGGCGGCGATCTCCACCTGCCGGCGCTCGCCGTCGGCATGGACCGCCTCCGCCTCCAGCCGCTGGCCGCCGGGACCGGAGAAGCCGGCGAGCTGCGCCGCCAGCCGTTCGCCGTCGGCGAAGCAGGGGGCGAGCGGGGCACCGTCGAGCTCCAGCGGGTGCGGCGCGCCGAGGATCGCCGCGGCGGCGGGGTTGGCGAAGCGGATGGCGGCGCGGTCCCACAGCACAACCCCGAAAGGGGCGAGATCCACGAGCTGGCGGTAGCGCGCCTCGCTCTCGCGCAGCCGCTCGGTGCGGCCGGCCAGCTCCTGCTCGCGTTCCTTCAGCTCGGTGATGTCCATCAGCAGCTTGACGATGCCGCCTGAGCGCGTGGCGTGCTCGCTGATGCGGTACCAGTGGCCGTCGGACAGGCGCCGGTCCACCGGGACCGTGGTTTCCAGATGGCGGGCCAGCCGCTCGCGGATCCAGGACCCGAGATCGCCGTGATCCTGCCCGAAGCCGCCGCGTTCCGCCGCCGCCCGCAGCACCTCCTCGAAGCTGACGCCGGGCACCAGCCGGTCGGCGAGGTTGGGGTAGGCGCTGCGGTAGCGGTCGTTGCAGAAGAGCAGGCGCCCCTCCGGGTTGAACAGCACGAAGCCTTCGGAAATGCTCTCCAGAGCGTCGTGGACGAGGATCTGGGTGGTGCGGGCGTCGCGCAGCGCCAGCACCTCCAGCGTCGCATCGACGCCCGACCCGCGGTAGCCAAGGAAGGCGCCGTCGTCGCCGTACACGGGCTGCGCGCTCACCCGGAAGACGAAGGCCTTGCCGGTCTCGTCGGTCCAGCCGAGTTCCAGGTCGCGGAAGCCACGCCCGGCGCCGATGTCGCGCTGCGCGTCGGTCCAGGCCATCGGATCGGTCGCCAGCCGGCCGAGATCGGCCAGCCCATCGCCGAACACATCCCGCGGCTCGCCGCCGATCAGGATCGCCACCCGCTCCGACAGAAGCGTGTAGCGGTGGTCCGGCCCGGTTTCCCAGAACCAGTCGGAGGCAGCCTCCGCGAAATCGCGGAACCGCTGCCGGCTTACCGCCAGCTCACGGTTGGCGGCGCCGAGCAGCCGGGCGTTGCGCCGCATCGCCGCGGCCGTCGCCAGCGCGCGACGCAGGGCGAGCAGGGCCAGCGTCCCGACAAAGGCGGCTGCGATGGCCCCACCCATGGCCGGCGCACCGGCCGGCAGCATCGCGAAGGTCAGGACCACCGCCACCGCGGCCAACGCGGCCAGGGCTGCAAGCTCCGGCACGATGCTCCACCAGACGACATCGCCCGGACCCGCGTCGGCGTCAGCCGGAGATGTGCCGTCCGGCACCGCCCCGGTCCGCTGCTCAGCAATGGTTGTATCCACGGCCCTCGTCCGCTACGGACCGTCGCGATCCGCACCAAGTTCTGGCTAGCGGTGATAGGCGTTGAGCCGTTAACAACCCGTTGCCGGTGGCCAGGCCTGCGTCAGGCGCGCTTGGGAAAGTGATGGTGCCCGTGATCGCAGACGCCGCGCGCGTGCTTGTCGTCGCAGGCCTCGCCGCTGGGCGCCAGACCGATCCAGGCGTGCAGGATGTTGGGATCGAAGCCGGCTTCCCGCCGGTCGCCGGCCTGGATCAGCGGCCGGCGGATCAGCTCACGATCGGCCAGCATGGCGTCGAGCGCCGCGTCGGCCCCGATGGTCGCCGGGTCGATCGAGCCCTGTTTCACCGCGGCGGCGCGCCGGTTGAACCATTCATCGACCGGCCGGTCGCCGAAGAAGGCGCGCAGCGTGTCGCGTGTCAGCAGCTCCTGAGACAGGTCGCGCTCGGAGACCGCGTGTCCGGCGGCCTTGAGCTGCTGTTTCTGCTTGGCGTTGGCCGGGCAGGTGGGCATTCCAAAAAAGATGACGTCCGCCATGGTCCGCTCCTCAGATGATCGCATCTCCCCTTGTCCGCCATGGTAGCGCCAAGCGTGCTGCACCGCCACAATCAACCTTAGTTTATTTATGGCTTTATGGGAGCGCCGCGGTGGAGTGGTCATCCAGCGTGCCGAAGAAGGCCATCATCGCGGCACCCGTGCCCTCCGGCCACTGGTGCGGGTAGAAGCGTCCGCGCGCGGTGACGTCCGCGGCGTGCGGGCACCAGATCACCGGATTCTCTGCCTCCTCAGTGCCATAGCGGCGACAGTTGAACGGATCCTTGAGGAGTGGAACGCTGCCGGGCGAAAGACCGTTCTGCGCGAGACGGGCGTTGCGCACCCGCAGGGCCTCGCGCATCGGCACCAGACGGTCGCGCGGGTTGTGCAGGATCAGGGCGGCCACCGGGCCGCTGCAATCCCTGGAGGGGCCGATGCCGCCGCCCACCGTGGCAACCCCGCGGATCGCCGCCCCACGCGCGCAGGCGAGCGTGTTTGCGAAGGACGCACCGAGGGAATGGCCGGCGACGAAAACCCGCTCCCCATCCACACAATAGAGCTCGGACATCACCTCAACAATTTCGTCAAAGAGATTGAAATCTGTCGGTATGTTCCAGACATAACGGCCGCTGCGGTCGGTTTTGCCGGCAGGGTAGACGACGATGGTCGGTTCGCGCGCGTCCCCCTCAAGCCCGTAATAGCGCCGCACCTCGGCGTTGCTGTTGGTCCGTCCGTGAAAGGCGACGACCAGCGCGTGCGGGCGAGTGGGCTCGTAATCCGGTGGGACCGCCACGATCACGCCGCGCGCCGCGCCATCCACCTCCACCAGATCGGGCGGCTTGTCCGGTGCGGGTGTGCCGCAACGGGCGAAGGCCAGTGGCGCCGCAAACAGGAACAATGTCAGCAACGCTGACGTGATCCGAACATTCATGATTCATCAACACGCGCCGATCCCCGTCGTTACTACGAATGCCGTCAGCGCGTGTTAACCAACATGCAACATATTCCCCCTCACGCTGCTCCCGTGAAAGGGAGTTGCGTATGTATCGCACGTTCGCACTGGTTTTGACCCTGATGACCGCCACCTTCGGCATATTCGTTGCCGAGGCCGCCGAACCGGTGTCGATCGCCCGCGCCCCGGCGCCCGGCCCGGTCGTCTTGCCGGACGCCCTGATGCAGCGCAGTGTGCAGGACGGCGCCACGGTTCTGCGCATCGACGGGATCATCACCGCGACGCTCGAACACCGGTTGGCCGAGGCACTCGCCTCCACCCCGTCCGCCTCGCCGGTGGTGGTCGAGTTGTCGAGCCCTGGCGGGCTGACGGCGGCCGGCTACCGCATCATCGACCGCATCCTCGCCGAACGCCGCGCCGGCCGCTCCATCGCCACCCGCGTGCGGGCGGGCGAGGCGTGCGAGAGCATGTGCGTGGGCGTCTATCTCGCAGGCTACCCGCGCTACGCGGCACCCAACGCGGTGTTCATGGTGCACGCGCCGCGCATGGCGGAGAACGGGCACATGACCGTGCGCAGCACCCAGGCGATGGTGGAGCGGCTGGTCAGCCTCGGCGCCTCCACCCGCTGGATCGAGCGGGTGCGCGGGGCGGGCGGCTTCTCCGGCGCCCGTGACTACCGCGAGACCGCCTCCGACCTGTCGGCCGAAGGCTCGGGCATCGTCACGCACCTTCTGCGATGACGGAGAGGCGCCGCGCGATCTCGGGCATCACGACGGCGTCCACATTGGCGAAGGCGAAGCGCAGATAATCGTCCTGGCCGGGGCCGAACATGGGGCCGGGCAGGCACAGGATGTTCTGCTCGTCGGCCAGACGCTTCGCCACCACCCGCGCCGGCATACCCGCGAAGGGATGGCGCATGTAGGCGAAATAGGCGCCGATGCTGGCGATGGTCCAGCGGTTGCCGTGCTCGGCCATGCAGCGCCGGAAGCTGTCCACCCGCCCCGCGATGTCCGCCTTGCGCTCCGTCACCCAGCCGTCGAGGTGGCGCAGACCGTAGAGCGCCGCCTTCTGGCCGACATGCGGCGCGCAGATGGCGAGGCAATCCAGGATCTTGCCGGCCTGGACCAGCAGCGCGGGATCGGCGATCACCGCTCCCACGCGGTAGCCGGCGAGGCTGTAGACCTTTGAGAAGCTGTAAAGATGCACCAGCGTCTGCCGCCAGTCCGGGCGCCGGAACAGCGTGTGCGGTGCCGCGTCGCCCCAGTCTGGGAAATCCCTGTAGGTCTCGTCCAGCAGGAAGCGGATGCCGTTGCGCTCGCAGACCTCGTAGAGCGCGGCGATGGCCTCGGGGCCGGCGATGGCGCCGGTGGGGTTGTTGGGGGTGACCAGCACGATGGCGCGGGTGTTCGCGTCGATCAGCCGCTCCGCCTCCGCGGCGTCCGGCACCAGCCCGTTCTCCTCCCGGCAGGGCAGCGGGCGCGCCTCGACGCCCAGCATGTCGAGCGTCATCTTGTGGTTGAAGTACCAGGGGGCAGGCAGGATCACGTTGTCGCCGGCCCGCGCCAGCGCCATCACCGCCACCACGAAGGCCTGGTTGCAGCCCGAGGTGACGAGCACCTCGCGGTCGGACAGGTCGGCGCCGTAGAGCGCCGAGGTCTTGGCCGCCAGCGCCGCGCGCAGCGGCGGGATGCCGTCGATCCCGGTATAGCGCGCCGTGTCGTAGGCCATCACCTGCTCGGCCAGATGGGCCTGGAGCTCGGCCGCGGGCGGGTAGCCGGGGACCGCCTGGCACAGGTCGATCAGCGGCTTGTCGGCCGGGAAGCTGCGCCCGGCCACCCAGCTCCAC
This sequence comes from Azospirillum oleiclasticum, assembly GCF_013423485.1. Taxonomy (GTDB): domain Bacteria; phylum Pseudomonadota; class Alphaproteobacteria; order Azospirillales; family Azospirillaceae; genus Azospirillum; species Azospirillum oleiclasticum. The sequence continues at coordinate 198,114 of NZ_JABFFR010000003.1, read as the reverse complement.
GCCTCGGCGATGGGCGGGGCCTCGACGGCTGAGACGAACGGGTTGATGGGCATGGTCATGGCGCGGGCCCGGCTGTCACACGATCAGCCTTGCATACAGATTCGGGCGGCGGTCCGCCAGATAGTCGAAACGCAGGCGTGCCGTGCGGACCGCCGCCGGGTCGAGGTCGGCAACCAGCAACGCCTCCTCCGCCCCGGCCGCCGCCAGTACCACCCCGTCGGGTCCGACGATGCAGCTCCGTCCCTCGTAGGCAAGGCCGTCCTCCTCCCCGCAGCGGTCGGCGTAGGCGACGAAGATCTGGTTCTCATAGGCGCGGGCGCGCACCAGCAGTCCGGGGATCTCCGGCATGCCGGCCGGCAGAGCGGTCGGCACCAGCACTGCTTGACAGCCGCGCAACGCCAGATCGCGCACCGCCTCTGGGAACTCCACGTCGTAGCAGATCAGCACGCCGCAGCGCAGGCCGCCGATGTGGGCCGTCAAGGGCATGCCGGCTCCCGGTGAAAACCGTTGTTTTTCGTCGCCATAGAGGTGGGCCTTGCGATAGCACCCGAGGACAGTACCGGCGGCGTCGATGAGGATCGCAGCGTTGTAGACGGCGTTCCCGGCCCGCTCGGCGAAGCCGAACAGCAGCGCCGTTCCGGTGGCCCGCGCGATGTCCGCCGCCCGTGCCAAAGATGGGCCGTCGACTGGCTCGGCCAGCGCGGCGGTGGTGGGACCGGTGTTGTAGCCGGTCAGGAACAGCTCGGGCAGCACCAACAGCCCGGCCTCCGCGTCGCGGGCCGCGTGCGCACGGTCCTCCAGCAGGGCCAGATTGGCGTCGATGCGTCCGGATTCGCCCCGCGTCTGGGCGACGGCGATGCGCATGGTGTCCTCCCTGGGCTGGTTCAGTCCTTAGGCGCCCAGGCGCCCAGCAGGCGCGGCAGGTCGCCGAAGCGGCCCACCAGCCCGAAGGCGACCAGCGCCACCAGGATGAACACCACGGACACCGCCGCCATCACCGGCGTGTAGCCGTAGCGGATGGAGTTGAACACCTTGATCGGCAGCGTCTCCACCGTGAAGCCGGCGACCATGTAGCTGATGATGTACTCGTTCAGCGAGATCACGAAGGCGAAGACGAAGCCCGACACCACGTAGGGCAGCACCATCGGCAGCACCACCGTGCGGAAGACCGTGCGGTCGTCCGCCCCCAGCGTCGCCGCGGCCTCCGTGTAGGCCGGGTCGATGCCGGCGAAGCCCAGCGACACGGTGATCAGCGGCAGCGTGACCAGGAAGATGCCGTGGCTGATCACCACGGCCCCGAAGGAGCCGTAGAAGCCGCTCATCGTCCAGAAGACGAGGAAGCCCAGCGCCGTGATCACCGGCGGCAGGATGAAGGGGGTGGATCCCATGGCGTGCAGCGCGCGGGCGAAGCGGCTGTTCCAACGCCACACGGCGTAGGCGATGGGCAGGGCGATGGAGGTCGCGAACAGCGCCGCGCACAGCGCCAGCGACAGGCTGTTCAGCATGGCGTTGCGCCAGCCCTCGTCGCGGAACAGCTCGCCGTACCATTGGAACGACAGGCCCTGCGGTGGGAACAACATCATCTTGCGCTGGTTCAGCGAGATGCCGGCAACCACCGCCAGCGGTGCGGCCAGCACCAGCCCGATCAGCCCCATGAAAATCCCGGCCAGCGCCCTCATGGCTGTTCCTTCCGGCGGTTGCCGAGGGCCGCGGTGACCAGGACGAGGGCGAGGCTTGCCAGCAGCAGCGTGATCGACATGGCCGCCGCCGCGGGCACGTTGGAGCGCGACAGCGCCTGGTCGGTGATGTGCACCGCCAGCGTCCAATGTTGTGGCCGTCCAAGCAGTTGCGGCAATACGTACGCACCGAGCGCGAAGACGAAGACCATCACCAGCGTCGCCAGGATCGCCGGCCGCGACACCGGCACGATCACCCCGAAGAAGCCGCGCAGCGGCGAGGCCCCCAGCGTCCGCGCCGCCTCCAGATAGGAGGGATCGAGCCTGGACAGCGACGGGTAGAGCACCAGCACCGTGTAGGGGAAGGCGAGGTAGCAGAGACCCAGCATCATCGCGGTCAGGCCCGGTGCCCAGCTTTCCGGCTGCGACAGCAGCCCCAGCCAGACCAGCAGGTTGGAAAGCCCGGCCGTGCGCGACAGCAGCACCGACCACGCGAAGCCGACGATCACCTCCGACAGGGCCAGCACCGCCAGCAGAAAGACCAGCCACGGCACCTGCCGGCGCCGCGGCAGCCGGGTCAGCAGATAGGTGAAGGGAAAGCCCAGCGCCACGCAGACCACAGCCACCGCCGCCGACAGCCCGAGCGTGAAGCCGATGCGGTCGAGGAAGAAGGGGGTCAGCAAATTCAGGTAATTGTCCGGCACCATCGCCGGCTCGAAGGTGCCGGCCGGCACCCGGCGGAAGACGCTGAGCGCCGCCATGATCCCGAAGGGCACCAGCAGGAACATCCCCAACACCAGCGCCGGGTAGGCGAGGACCAGGGTGGAGCGCCCGTACGCCCTCATTGCGCGAGCACCACGCAGGCCTCGGCCGGGAAGGCGACACGGACCGCGTCCCCCGCCTTCACCGGCGGCACCTCCTTGGGCGAGCCGACCACGGTGACGGACCGGCCGCCGCACTCCACGAACACTTCCACCGACTGCCCGACGTCGCGGACGAAGGAGACGGTGCCGGTCAGGACGGCCTCGCCGCGCTGGTCCATGTCGCCGGTCAGCAGGTGCAGCTCCTCCGGCCGGACGGACAGGGTGACCTCGCGGCCAGGTGCCACGCCGGCCGGCAGCTTGGCCACCGGGAAGACCACTCCGTCCACCCACACCGCCCCCGGCCGCTCGGCGATGGAGGCCGGCAGCATGTTGGTGGAGCCGATGAAGTCGGCGACGAAGGTGTTGGCGGGGTTGCGGTAGATCTCCAGCGGGCTGCCGATCTGCTGCACCCGGCCGTGCGCCATCACCGCGATCAGGTCGGCGGTGGTCATCGCCTCCCGCTGGTCGTGGGTGACCAGGATGGTGGTGACGCCCAGCCGGCGCTGGAGCAGCCGCAGTTCCACCTGCATCGCTTCCCGCAGCTTGGCGTCGAGCGCCGACAGCGGCTCGTCCAGCAGGAACAGCGCGGGGTCGAGCGCCAGCGCCCGGGCGATGGCGACGCGCTGGCGCTGCCCGCCGGAAAGCTGCGACACGTTGCGGCTTCCCAGCCCCGGCAGATGCACGAGCTGCAGCAGCTCCTCCACCCGCCGCTCCGTGTCGGCCTTGGGGGCGTTGCGGATGCGCATGCCGTAGGCGATGTTCTCGCCCACCGTCAGATGCGGAAACAGGGCCAGCGACTGGAACACCATGCCGACGCCGCGCCTGTGGGTCGGGCGGTCGGTGATGTCCTCCTCGCCCAGCTTGATGCGGCCCTTGGTCGGCGCCTCCAGCCCGGCGATCATGCGCAGCAGAGTCGTCTTCCCGCAGCCGGACGGCCCCAGGAAGCAGACGAACTTGCCCGCCGGCAGATGCAGGTCGACATGATCGACCGCCACCACCGATCCGTAATGCTTGACGATGCCGGTCAGGTGCAGATCGGGCATATGACCATGGGGTGTGTGGGGAGAACTGCGGGTTGCGCAACGTCGAATCCGCACGGTACGGATCCGACGTCATGCATCGGCCTCACGCCGTGATCATCTCCGTCCACTTCTGGGCCAGCCAGTCGCCGCGTTCCAGATACATCCCGTATTTCGGGACGATCGGCGCGGTCTCGCTGGACACGGCGGCAAACTCGGCGTCGGACAGGCCGGTCAGTGCCTTCGGGATGACGGGGGCGGTGCCGACCTCGCGCGATAGCGTCGCCTGCACCGCGGGCTGGCACATGTAATCGATGAAGATCTGCGCCTCCTCCATCTTCTTGGAGGCCTTGGACACGCACCAGGAGCCGCTGTCCACCACCCCGCCTTCCTTGGGGAAGGTGGAGCGGACGGGGTGTCCGTCCTTCGCCGCCAGCCCGGCCACATCGTGGTAGTACTGGCCCATCGGGATCTCGCCGGACTGGAGCTGCGCCTGGAACTGGCCCTCGTCGCGGTACCAGAGCTTCACGTTGGGCTTCAGCTCCGCCAGCTTGCCGAGCACCTTCATGATGCCCGCCTCGCTGTCGAGCACGGTCGGCTGGTCGGCGAAATGGGTCTTGGCCGTGATCTCGACGAGGAAGGAGTTGGAGGCGAGCGCCAGCAGCCCGACGCGGTCGCGGTTCGCCGGATCCCACAGGGCCGCCCAGGATCCGGGCGCCTCCTTGAACACGTTGGTGTTGGTCACCAATGTGATGAACCAGGACACGGCACCCACGCCGTACAGCTTCTCGCCGTCGTAGCGGGCGAGGAAGGTGGGGATGACGTTCTTGGCGTTGGGCACCTTCGCCTCGTCCAACGGTGCCCAGAGCTGCGCGGTGGCGCCTCGGATGCGCGGCACGTTCGCCATCATCGACACGTCGGCCGGTGCCTGCCCGGCCATCGCGGCCTGCTGGAGCTGGAGCAGCCACTGCTCGCCCGTCGGCTCGGCGACGCTGTCGACCTTGATGCCCGTCGCCTTGGTGAAGGCCGGGTAGATGTGCTTCTTGAAGCTGTCCTCGAAATAGCCGCCGTAGGTGCCGACCTTCAGCGACCGCTCCTGCGCGCGGATCGCCGGCGCGCCCAGCGTGATCACGGCACCCGCCGCCGCGGCACCCGCCAGTACGGAGCGCCGGCCGATCCCCACCGTCCCATTGGTCATCGTGGTCCACCCTGTCGTTCGTTTTTCATGGGCCGGAGGGCCCGAACCGGCGGGTATGGTGGACCGGAATCGCGGCGCTGCGCAAGACGTCGGCAGCGGCCGCGCGCTTGCTCAGAGGGCAAGCACCTGCTCGGCCGTCCTGCCCACGATGTGGGCATAGATGTCAGGGTCGGTGGCCCCCTCCGTACCGAAGACCAGCACCCGGGCGTCCGGCATCAGCCCGAGGGCCGTCCGCGCCTCGGGATCGGCGGCAACGGCCAGCACGGCGGCGAGACCGGCCACCCCCGATTCGCCGGCCACGATCGGGCGCCCGCCATGCCGGCCCTGCGCCAGCAGGCGCATGGTGTCCAGCGCCGCGCTGTCGGAGATGGTGACCACGGCGTCCATGCCGCGCTCCAGCAGCGCCCAGGCGAGCAGCGACACCTCCCCGCAGGCGAGGCCGACCATCACCGTGTCCAGCGCCCCTTCCGCCGCCACCGGCCGCCCGGCCAGGGCGCTGCGGTAGATGGCGTCCGCGGCCTGCGACTGCACGACCACGAAGGTCGGGCGCTGGCGGCCCCAGCTTTCCCACAGATGGCCGCAGACCGCGGCGGGCAGGGCGCCGACGCCGCCCTGGACGAACACATGCGTCGGCCGTTCGCTGGCGGGAAGCTGCTGGACCGCCTCCTCCACCATCACGGTGTAGCCCTGCATCACATCGCGCGGCACATCCATGTAACCGCTGTAGGAGGTGTCGGAGACGACGAACCAGCCGTTGGCCCGCGCGTCGGCCGCGGCGCGGCGGACCGCCTCGTCATAGACGCCGTCCACCACCACGACCCTGGCGCCGTAGGCCTCGATGGCCTTTCGACGCCCGTCGCTGCAGGCCGCGGGCACATAGATCACGGCGTTGCAGCCGAACACCTGCGCGCCCCAGGCGACGGAGCGGCCGTGGTTGCCGTCGGTGGCGGTGGTGACGGTCAGCGCCCGCGTGATCTTCCCGTATTTGCCGACCACAAGGTCGAGTGCGGTTACCGGCACCCCCGGTGCGCGCGCCGACACCTCGCGCGCCAGCAGCCGCAGCACCGCGTAGGCACCACCCAGCGCCTTGAAGCTGCCGAGCCCGAAACGCTGGCTCTCGTCCTTGTACCAAAGCCGGTCGATGCCGATGGACGATGCGAGTTCCTTCAGCGAGCGCAACGGTGTGGGGGCATAGCCGGGCCAGGACCCGATCTCCGCCATCGCGTCGCCGAAGGCGGCGCGGCTGATGATGGCGCGTTCGGACGGGCCGTACGCACGGCTCCCGTCGGCCATCGCGTTGTGGGCGATTCGCAGGGGGGCGGCGGGCGGTTGATCGGTCATCATCGGGGCATCTCGGCTTGTTCCTGCACGAAAACAGAGCAGTGCCGCCCCCGTCAAGCCGCCAGCACGCCGCTGTTCCGCATGTTTCCGGACAGCCGGCCGTCTCCCGTGCTACCACCCCCGCCCGCGCCGCCGGCCCACGGCGGCGCCCGAACCAGGGAGACACCCGCGTGACCAACGTCGTGAACAGCTCCGCCGCCGACCAGCTCCGCCAGTACGCCGAGCGGATGGAGCGCCTTCTGGATGAGATCGATGGCCTGAAGGATGACCTCAAGGACTTGAAGAACGAGGCAAAAAGCGCCGGCTTCAACATCAAGGCCCTGGACCGTCTGGTCGCCATCCGCCGAAAGGACGGGGCCGACAAGGAGACCGAGTTCCTCAATGACCTGATGCTCTACGCGCACGCCACCGGGACCCGCCTCGACCTCGCCTTCCCCGAGAGCGAGCCGGAGCGCGAGCAGGCTGCGGCGGAATGAAGCAGGGCCGGAGCCGTCCCGTCACTCGATGATCGGCCCTATTCAATGATCGGGATGTGCGGTCCCGCGGTGCGCGGCAGCGGCCCCTTGACGCGCGGGTCATCGATCTCGCGCACCACGCTGCGGATGGGGGTGAAGCCGAGGCTCTGGTAGAGGGGCAGGGCGCGCGGGTGGTCGAAGGTGCAGGTGTTCACCGTCAGCCGCCGCGTGCCGCCGGTCCACGCCATGCGGATGGACTGGTCCAGCAGCCAGGGCCCGAGCTTCTGGCCGATGAAGTCAGGGATCAGGCCGAAATAGGCCAGATCCACCGAATCGCGCTTGCGCCGGTCGATCTCCGCATATCCGGCCGGGGTACCGTGGGCATACAGCACATGCACCTCCACCCGGTGGTCGCCGACGATGGCGGCGAGCTGCTGGTCGCTCATCCGCCGCCGCTCGTGCCACAGCCACGGCTCGCCCACCGTGCTGTAGAGATAGCGGTAGAAGGAGGCCGTGGGGTCGAGGGCACGCATCAGCAGCAGGTCGCCGGGCGGGCGCGGCACCGGGTCGTCCTGCGGCGGTGCCGTCATCTCCAGATAGGTGACGATCACGGACAACCGGCCCGGCCCCACCGCGACGGGAAGGGCTGATGGCGTCAGGCTGAAGGGTCGCGAAGCCATTTCTGCATCACCGTCACGGGGGAGGGCGCGTAGCCCAGCGTCTCGTAGAAGGCCAGCACCATCGTGTTGGTGGCGCGCACCATGAGCTGCACCTTGGGCGGCCCGGCTTCGGCCAGCCACGCCTCGGCGGCCGAAACCATGGCACGGCCCAGCCCACGCCGCTGCCGCATCGGCGCGACGGCAAGGTAATAGAGCCAGCCGCGGTGCCCGTCATGGCCGACCATGACGGAGGCGGCGATGCCGCCCTCCTCCTCCGCCACCAGCACGGTCGAACAAGGCTTGGACAGGGCGAGCGCGATGTCGGCGGCGGGGTCGTTCCAGGGAACCACCAGCCCGCAGGCGTGCCACAGCGCGATCACGGCATCGCATTCCGCCGCCCGCATCGGGCGGATGGCGGGCGCGGTGCCGATCCCGGTCATTCGGCCGGGCCGGTGGCAACGGGCAGGTCGGGGCGCAGTCCCCACTCCGACCAGGAGCCGTCATAGATCGGCACGTCCCACTTGCCGGCGATGGCGAAGCCCAGCGCCAGCACGCCGGCGGTCACGCCGCTGCCGCAGGAGGCCACCACCGGCTTCGACAGGTCGAGCCCGGCGGCCTTGGCCCTGGCGGCGATGGCGTCCGGCGGCAACAGCGTCTTGGTGGTCGGGTCCAGCAGGTCGGTGAAGGGCAGGTTGCGGCTGCCGGGGATGTGGCCGGCGGGGCGGCCCGGCCAGGACTCGGCGACCGTGCCCTCGAAACGGGCGGCGGCGCGGGCGTCCACCACCTGCTCGGCGCGGCTGTCCAGATTGGCGCGGATGTCGTCGATGCGGCGCAGCAGTTCCGGCCGGAAGGCGGCGCTGAAGCTCTGCGGCGTCACCGCAGGCGTGCCCGACTCGACGGGGCGGTTCTCGGCCAGCCACTTGGGCAGCCCGCCGTCCAGCACCGCCACCTTGTCGTGACCGTACAGGCGGAACAGGTACCAGATGCGCGCCGCGGTCTGCAGGCCGTAGCCGTCATAGACGACGATCTGCGTGTCGTTGCCGATGCCGTGCGCGCCGGCGATGGCGGCGAAGCGGTCGGGAGTGGGGACCACGTGGGGGATCGGGTGGGTGTCCGGCTCGGCCACCTCGTCGATGTCCATGAAGACGGCGCCGGGGATGTGGCGCTGCGCGAACTCGGCGCGCGGATCCTTGCCGCTGCCCGGCATGTACCAGGTGGCGTCCACCACGCGGACGGAGGGGTCGCCCAGGCGGCCGGCCAGCCAGTCGGTGGAGACGATCGTGGTCGGGTTCTCGGCGGTCATGGTGCTTCCTCTCCTCACGCATCGACCAGCGCGATGACGACGCGCCGGTTCTGTTTGCCTTTGTTCTCGATCTTCACCACCTCGACCGCCCCGATCTCGCCGGTGCGCGCCACGTGGGTGCCGCCGCAGGGTTGCAGATCCACCCCCTCGATGTCGAGCAGGCGGACGGTGCCGCTGCCCGTGGGCGGCTTCACCGACATGGTGCGCACCAGCTCCGGCCGCGCCTCCATCTCGGCGTCGGTGATCCAACGCTGGCTGACCGGCCGGTCCTCGGCGATGCGCTCGTTGATGGCCGCGGTGATGGCGTCCTTGTCCAGGCTGCCGGTCGGCACGTTGAAGTCGAGCCGGCTCTTGTCCGCCCCGACCTGCCCGCCGGTGACGGAGCCGGGAACCACGGCGCAGAGCAGGTGCATGGCCGTGTGCATGCGCATGTGCCGGTGGCGCCGGTTCCAGTCGATCTCCGCCTCCACCGCGGTGCCGGGGGCGGGCAGGGCGGTGCCCGGTTCCGGCACATGGATGATCTCGTCCGCTCCGTCGCCCTTCACCGTATCCACGATGCGGATGACGGAGCCGCCCGCCGTCAGCGTGCCGGTGTCGCCGGGCTGGCCGCCGCCGGTGGGGTAGAAGACGGTGCGGTCCAGCCGGATGCCGCGGTCGTCGGCGGCCGTCACGGTGGCGGTGCAGCGCTGGGCGTAGGCGTCGGCGCGGAAGATCAGCTCCATGGTCCCTGCTTCTTGCTTGGTCAGTTGTCCAGCCAGGACGGCACGGGCAAATTCTTCTCACGAAGGAAGGCGGGGTTGAAGAGCTTCGATTGGTAGCGCTGCCCGCCGTCGCACAGGATGGTCGCGATGGTGTGGCCGGGGCCGAGCTTGCGCGCCACCCGCACGGCCGCCGCCACGTTGATGCCGCTGGACCCGCCGAGCACCAGCCCCTGCGTCTTCAGCAGGTCGAAGATGAGCTCCAGCGCCTCGTCGTCGGGGATCTGCTCCCAGTCGTCCACGGGTGCGCCATCGAGGTTGGCGGTGATCCGACCCTGGCCGATGCCCTCGGTGATGGAGGAGCCCTCGGCCTTCAGCTCGCCGATGGCGTAGTGGTTGTAGATGGCGGAGCCGAAGGGATCGGCCAGCACGATCCTCACCTTGGGGTTCCTCTCCTTCAGCGCCATGCCGACGCCGGCCAGCGTGCCGCCGGTGCCCACGGCGCAGGTGAAGGCGTCCACCGTGCCGTCGGTCTGCTCCCAGATCTCGCGGCCGGTGGTCTGGCGGTGGCCCTCGCGGTTGGCGGTGTTGTCGAACTGGTTGGCCCAGACGGCGCCGTTCGGCTCGCTCTCCGCCAATTCGGCCGCCAGCCGCTCGGAATAGCGGACGTAGTTGCCGGGATCCTTGTAGGGCAGGGCCGGCACCAGGCGCAGGTCGGCGCCCACCAGCCGCAGCATGTCCTTCTTCTCCTGGCTCTGCGTCTCCGGCATGACGATGACGGTGCGGTAGCCGAGCGCGTTGCCCACCAACGCCAGCCCGATGCCGGTGTTGCCGGCGGTGCCTTCCACGATGGTGCCGCCGGGCTTCAGCACGCCGCGGCGCTCGGCGTCGCGCACGATGGCGATGGCCGCGCGGTCCTTCACCGACCCGCCGGGGTTCAGGAATTCCGCCTTGCCCAGGATGTTGCAGCCCGTGGCCTTCGACGGCCCTTCCAGCCGGATCAGTGGGGTGTTGCCGATGGTGCCGATGAAGCCGTCGCGAATGTCCACGACCCGTCCCTCTCTCTTATGTCCTGCCCTCAAACTATCGGAAGGCCGGGATCCTGTTCAAGGCGCGCCTGTGGAATGGCGGGGTTTCGCGAAGTCTGCGTGTGAAATTCGCAGGATCATGCCCAGCGCGCTTGCAACGCGTCCTTGTGGCGGGCGAGCCAGGCCAGGGCGATGATGGTGACGGAGTTGTTCAGGCGGTTCTCGTCCATCAGGCGGATCGCCGCGTCATAGGGCATGACGGTGATGCGGATGTCCTCATGCTCGTCGGGGCAGCCGCCTGTGGTTCCGACGGCGGCGCTGTCCACCCGCCCGCAGAACAGCGTGACCTTCTCGCTGAAGGCGCCGGGGCTGGGGAAATAGTCGCAGATGGTCTCCAGCGCCGTCACCTCGCAGCCGGCCTCCTCCCGAACCTCGCGGCGGGCGACCTCATCGGGTGCCTCGCCCTCCTCGATGATGCCGGCGACGATCTCGGTCAGCCAGGCGGGCCCGCCGCCGGCCGCGGCCCCGACCCGGAACTGCTCGATCATGACGAGGCTGTCGCGGCCCGGGTCGTAGAGCAGGACCGCGACGGCGTGGCCGCGCTCGCACACCTCGCGCACCACCACGTCGCTCCAGCTCCCGTCGAACTTGCGGTGGCGCAGGCGGTAGCGGTCGATCTGGAGGAAGCCTTTGCAGACCGTCTGCTTCTCGATGACCTCGATGTCGGGGTGGTCCATGCGCAGTGCTCCTTGGTCCGCCATTGCCAGGGCGGCAGCCTACGCCGGCCGGCGGGGCGGGGCCAAGCGGTGCGGATGGTGCGGGGGCGCCGTAGCCGTCAGGCCGGGGCGGAGGCCGCGGCCCGAGGCAGCTTGGCACCCTGGGTGTCGCTGCCGCGCAGCAGCGCCATGTTGACCCGCGCGCCGGTCAGGTCGGCGTGGCGCAGCATGGCGCCGCGGGCGCTGCGGCAGCGCAGGTCGGCGTCCACCAGCCGGGCACCCTGCAGGTTGGTGGGCCAGGGGCGGGAGAGATCGCCGCCGATGGCGATGTCGTCGAGCGCCGCCCCCTCCAGATTGGCCCCGGTCAGGTCGGCCCGGCGCAGCCCGCAGCCGGACAGGTCGGCGTCGCGCAGATCGGCCCCGGCCAGCCGGCTGTAGGCGAGGTCGGCCATGGTCAGGGTGGCGCCGGACAGGTCGGCACCGCTGAGGTCGCAGCGCTGGAGCCGGGCGGCCGACAGGTCCACCCCCGACAGTCGCGCACCGGCGAGGTCGGCCTGATCCAACTCCAGCCGCGCGCCCTGGGCGCCGCCGCTGTCCAGCCACGCGCGATGGCGGGCCACGAGCTCGGGCAGGCGGTCGATCACCGGGGTCAGGCTGGCGCGCGGGTCGATGCCCTGGTCGGCCAACAGGGCGGCCACCTGCTCGTCCAGATGCGCGCCCGACAGGATGGCGCCGGACAGCTTGGCGTTCTTCAGCGCCACACCGCTGAGATCGGTGGCGATCAGGATGGCGCCGCTGAGATCGGCGCCGCTGAGGTCGGCGTCCGCCAGCTCCGCCCCCGTCAGGTCGCAGTTCTCCAACCGCGAGCCGACGAGCAGGGCGCGGCCCAGCTTGGCGTCGATCATCTGGGTGTTGCGGCTCCAGGCCGGGTCGCGGGCACCGCGGTCGTTGCCGGTGCTGACCGCGCCCAGCACGCCGGTGCGCAGGTCCGCTCCCGACAGGTTCGCCTCCGCCAGGCTGGCGCCGTTGAAGTTGGCACCCCGCAGGTCGGCGCCCAGCAGGTTGGCGCCATCGAGGACGGCACCCTCCATCTCCGCCATCAGCAGGATGGACGCCTGGAGATCGGCGAGCGCCAGGTTGCTGCCGGACAGCGACGCGCCGACCAGCTTCGCGTTGCGCAGCACGCTGCGCGCCAGCGGCAGGCCGGAAAGATCGTAGAAGCTGAGGTCCGCCTGCCGCCCGCCCCTTCCGTTCACCCACTTGTGGTGGAACAGCAGGTGTTTGCGCACTTCCTCGATGTAGCCACGGCTGTGCTGGGTCGTCTGTGTCATCGGTCGGTGCGGCCTTCGGGGCGGGTCGGGACCCGCGGCGGGGCCAGTCTGCCACAATGGTGGGTCGCCGTCGCGCGAAAGGATGGGTGCAACGGCGCGACCGCTCAGAAGGTCGGGTTGAGCTTCAGGTGCTTGGTGCGGTCGCCGGAGGTGATGGTGACCGACTCCAGCGCCGGACCACGGATCACCTGGAGCGGCACCGCCACCCCGGCGTCCCCCATGCCCCACATGCGACGGTAGAACTCGGAAAGCGTGCCCACCCGCTGGCCGGACAGGCCCATGATCTGGTCGCCGGGGCGCAGGCCGGCCGCCTCGGCCGGGCTGTTGCGGGTCACACGTTGGATCAGCAGCCGGCCATTGTGCTCACGCAGGGTCAGGCCCAGCCACGGACGCGGCGGGTCCTGGCGGCGGCCATAGGCCAACAGGTCGCCCAGGATCGGCTGGAGCACGTCCACGGGCACGAACATGTTGCCGGGCATGGCGTGGTTGGGCACCGCCTCGCCCACGATCAGCGAGCCGATGCCGACCAGCCGGCCCTTCCCGTCGATCAGCGCCGCGCCGTTGAAGGCGGGGTGGGGCGGGGAGGTGAAGATGGCGCGGTCCAGCATGTACTCCCAATAGCCGGCGAACTCACGCCGGCTGACCACTCGCGTCGGCAGCGCCGGCGAGCCGCCGCCGCGGCTGAGCACGACGGCGGTGTCGCCCTCCTTCAAGGCGCCCGAGTCGCCAAGCCGAACCGGCGGCGCGTCGAAGCCGTAGCCGGCGCGCAGCAGGCCGAAGCCGCTGACATGGTCGTACGCCACGATGTCGGCGGGGTAGGCGCGGCCGTCGCCGGTGGTCACCTGCACCGAGGACGCTTCCATGATCGTGTAGCCGATGGTGACGATCAGCCCGTCACCGCCGATCACCACCCCCGTCCCCTCGCGTTCCGAGCCCAGCGTGCTGGACGACTGCGAATCCGGCGGCACCGTGGCGGTGACACGGACAACCGCCTTCAGCAGGGTCTCGGGATCGGGCACCTGGGCCCACACGGCGGTGGCCTGGAGCAGAAGAAACGCCAAAGCCCACGGGGCCGACCATTGGAGGAAACGCCGGGTGCGCGCCATCGCTCGAACCTCCGCCGCGGTTGTTCCATGAACATGACACCGCTAGGCACGCGATCAAGGGTTCGGACGGCGGAAAGGAAACATACGCTCGCCGCCGGACGTTGATGCGGGGACCGCAATGGAAGGACCGAACCCATGACCATCGACACTCTGGCGGACCTGGAGCGCGCCGTCGCCGAGTTCCAGAGGCTTCAGAACGCGCCGCACGGTTCGGCCGACGAGCGGCGCCGCCGTGAGCTGGACGCGCAGATCAAGGCCTTCGCCGTCCAGCACCCCGGCGACATGAGCCCCGGCAAGCCGGACGGATCGATCGCCTGACCGGCACCGGCCGGGCGCAAACAACCGGTCGACGGCGCGCGCCGTCCCGTTCGATAGTGGGCGGCATACGCCATCGGACAGGGGGGACGTCCGCACCATGAAACGCACCGACACCTGCTACACCTGCCGGTTCTGGGAAGGGCTGGGCATGCGCGGGCGGGGACCGAAAGGCGTGTGCCGCCGATTCCCGCCCGTGGTCACGCCCCGCAACCCGGACGGCCGGTTCCCGCTGACGCTGACCACCGACTGGTGCGGCGAATGGCGTCGCGAGACCGGGCAGGCGGGCGCCGAGACCGACACGCGGGACCGCACCATCTACGACGATCTCACCGGGTGAGGTGACGGTCCGGAAAAAAGAAAGGCCGGGAACCCGTTGCTGGATTCCCGGCCTTCTTCCTAATTGGCTCCGGCGGTTGGATTCGAACCAACGACCAACGGATTAACAGTCCGCTGCGCTACCGCTGCGCCACGCCGGATCAGAGGTGACGGCGTTTCTACTGATCCCGATCCCCCTCGTCAACCCGGAAATTTCGCTGTCCGCAAAAGACCGGAACCGGGAGGGGATGGAGGCACGGGCGGGAATCGAACCCACGTACACGGATTTGCAGTCCGCTGCATGACCACTCTGCCACCGCGCCACCGGGGAGCGCAGGTATAAGCGCGCTCCGCCCCGTTGGTCAAGCGGCGGTTCGTAGCAGGGCGCGGCGTTGTCTTCGCGGGCATTTGCCGATATATAGCCCGTGGCAGCACAGCCGCTCCGCCCGGCTGGGGGCCGCCCATGACGCAACAAGACGAACAAGCGACCGCCATGCCCGATTACGCCGCCGCCCGATTTCATATGGTCGAGTGTCAGGTCCGCCCCAACAAGGTGACCGACCAGCGTCTCGTAGACTCCATGATGGAAGTCCCGCGAGAGCTGTTCGTGCCCAAGGCCGCGCGCGGCATCGCCTATGTCGATGACGAGATCGCGATCGGTCCGGGGCGCTTCCTGCTGGAGCCGATGGTCTTCGCCCGCATGCTTCAGGCGGCGGAGCTGAAATCGACCGACGTGGTGCTCGACATCGGCTGCGGCACCGGCTACTCGACCGCGGTCATCGCGCGCATCGCCGCGACCGTGGTCGGCATCGAATCGGATGCGGCCCTGGCGCAGCAGGCGACCTCCGCGCTGGGCGAGGTGGGTGCGGACAACGCCATCGTCATCAACGCACCGACCACCGCCGGCTACCCGGCGCAGGCCCCCTACGACGTGATCGTCTTCAACGGCACGGTGGCGGAGGTGCCGGCCGGCATCGCCGACCAGCTCGCCGAGGGCGGGCGGATGGTCGCCGCCGTCCTGGGAACCCGCGGCGTGGGGGAGGTCAAGCTGTTCCGGCGCGAGGGCGGCGTGCTGTCGTCGCGGGTGCTGTTCGAAGCCAAGCCGCCGCTGCTGCCGGGCTTCGAGCCGAAACCGGTGTTCGAATTCTGAGATCACGTCCGCCGGAGGGGCGGCGGACGGTGGCGTCGGCGGGGAACCGGCCTCATACTCGTCGCGGCGAGCGTGCCAACCATAAATAGGGGAAGGCGGGGGACCATGTCCGT
Source organism: Azospirillum oleiclasticum (assembly GCF_013423485.1). GTDB lineage: Bacteria > Pseudomonadota > Alphaproteobacteria > Azospirillales > Azospirillaceae > Azospirillum > Azospirillum oleiclasticum. The sequence continues at coordinate 182,825 of NZ_JABFFR010000003.1, read as the reverse complement.
GCCGATGGAGATCGAGGTCGAACGGCTGGACGCTATGCGGCGGGCCGGTGAGGACCACGTGCTTCTGGATGTCCGCGAACCGTGGGAGACGGATCTGGTGTCCGTCGAGGGGAGCTTGCCGATTCCCATGCGCATGCTTCCCGGCCACGTCGCGGAACTTCCCAGGGACAAGCCCGTGGTGGTGATGTGTCATCATGGGGGGCGTAGCGCGCAGGTCATGATGTGGCTGCGCGAACAGGGCTTCGACCAGGCAACCAATCTGAGCGGGGGTATCGATGCCTGGGCGCGGCGGATCGATCCGGACATGAGGACCTATTGAGATGAGTCGAATGAGCCCCTTCGCGCGCCGGCTTCTGGCGACCGCGCTGGTCCTGGGTGCCGCTGCCCTGGTGCCGGTGGGCGGCGCCTCGGCGCAGACGCTGGAACAGGCGCTGGCCCAGGCCTACCAGACCAACCCCAGCTTGGCCGCCCAGCGTGCCCGGCTGCGGGCCGTGGACGAATCCGTGCCGCAGGCGCTGGCCGGTTACCGGCCGACGGCGCGCGTGACCGCGGGTGTCACGCGCTCGGCCGGCAACAGCACGGCGCCTGGTATCGAATCCGGGTCGCAGAACAACGCCAAGGCCGTCTCCGGCTCGCTCTCGCAGCCGCTCTACGACGCCACCGTCACCCCGGCGGTCAGGCGGGCGGAAAGTCTGGTGCAGGCGCAACGGGCGACCCTGCTGGCGTCGGAGCAGCAGGTGCTGCTGAACGCCGCCACCGCCTATCTGGACGTGGTGCAGAACCAGGCGGTGCTGGCGCTGTCGGTCAACAACGAGCAGGTGCTGCGGCGCCAGCTCGATGCGTCGCGCGACCGCTTCCGCGTCGGTGAATACACCCGCACCGACGTCGCCCAGTCCGAGTCACGCTTGGCCGGCGCCGTCGCGTCACGCATCCAGGCGGACGGCACGCTCCAGGCGTCGCGCGCCACCTACGAGCGCGTGGTCGGTGCCCGTCCGGGCGAGCTGAAGGCGCCGCGGCCGAAGTTCCGGCTGCCGTCCAACCTCGACGATCTGGTCGAGCTGGCGCGCGCCAACAACCCGAACGTGCTCTCCGCCAGCTTCAACGAGGCGGCGCAGCGCCACACCATCGACCAGCAGTACGGCCGGCTGCTGCCGTCCGCCAGTCTGGGTCTCAGCGCGTCGCGCACCTACGATCCGGGCCGCAGCAGCGGCATCGATCTGGACCGCACCGACAGCCTGCAGATCACCGCCCAGGTGGTGATTCCGCTCTACCAGGCGGGCCTGCCGGAGTCGTTGACCCGTGAGGCCAAACAGACGGCGAACCAGTACCGCATCCAGATCGACGACACCCGCCAGCAGGTGACCGAGTCGGCGGTCAGCGCTTGGCAGTCCCTGCAGACCGCGCGCGCCAACGTCGAATCGTTCCAGTCGCAGATCAACGCCTCCCGCATCGCGCTGGAAGGCGTCCGACAGGAGGCGCAGGTGGGATCCCGCACGGTTCTCGACGTGCTTGACCAGGAGCAGGAGCTGCTGAACGCCCGCGTCAATCTCGTCCGCGCGCAGCGCAACGAGCAGGTGGCGGCCTTCACCATCCTGTCCGCCATCGGCCAGCTCACCGCGCGGCAGCTCGGGCTGTCGGTCGAGTATTACGACGCCAGCGCCAATTACGACCAGGTGCGCGACAAGTGGATCGGCACGGGAATCCCGAAGTGAGCCGATGGGCAGGTACCGGCGCGGCTCCGCCGGGTGGCTTTTCCGGCACGCCTGCCCTAGTGTCGGCCTGCGGGTCAGTGTTCCGGGTTTGCCACGATGAGTGACAAAGGTCAGCAAGAGCCGTCGATGGAGGAGATTCTCGCCTCCATCCGGCGAATCATTTCGGAGGATGGTGACGCGGGCGGCAAGCCGGAAGCCGCCGCGGCGCCACCGCCTCCGCCACCACCCCCGCCGCCGATGGCGGCTCCTCCGCCTCCGCCGCCGCCTCCCCCGATGATGATGCGGGACGAGGAGGAGGACGATGATGTCCTGGAACTGACCCAGATGGTCCAGGACGACGGGTCCGTGGTGGATGTCGATGACGGGAACGACGACGACTTCGACCCGTGGCGGGCGGCGCAGCAACCGGCCTTTCCCGAGCCGCTTGCCGAGCCGGAGCCGGACCCGTTCATGCCGCCTCCTCCGCCACCTCCGCCGCCGCCGCGACGGAGCATGCCCTCCTTCGAGGATCTGGAGGACGACGATCCGCCGCCGCGGCCCCGCCAGCGGGCGCGCGGTTTCGACGACGGCCTGATCTCCCGCCACACCGCAGACGTGGCGTCGCAGCACTTCACGCATCTGGCGCGCCAGTTGGGCGACGACCTGTCGATCGGCCCGATGCCGATCGGCATCCGCACGGTCGAGGATGTGGTGCGCGAGTTGCTGCGTCCGCTCCTGAAGGAGTGGCTGGACGAGAACCTTCCCACCGTTGTGGAGCGGCTGGTCCAGCAGGAGATCGATCGCATGATGCGCCAGAACCGGAAATTTTAACACTAGCAAGCGCTTGCTGAGTTGAACGAAAGCCCGATGTGATGTTGGAAAAGACGTACCGGCCGGCCGAGGTCGAGGAGAAGCATTACCGTCTGTGGGAAGAGGCCGGCGCCTTCACGGCCGACGTACGGTCGAACGCGGTTCCCTACACCATCATGATGCCGCCGCCGAACGTCACCGGCAGCCTGCACATGGGCCATGCCCTGACCTTCACGCTGCAGGATGTGCTGGTCCGCTACAACCGCATGCGCGGCCGCGACGCGCTGTGGCAGCCGGGCACCGACCACGCCGGCATCGCCACCCAGATGGTGGTGGAGCGCAATCTGGCGAAGGAGGGCGTCGCCCGCCACGATCTCGGCCGCGACCGCTTCATCGACAAGGTGTGGGAGTGGAAGGCCGAATCGGGCGGCACCATCACCCGCCAGCTCCGCCGGCTCGGCGCCTCGCCCGACTGGGCGCGCGAGCGCTTCACCATGGACGAGGGTCTCAACCGCGCCGTCCGCAAGGTGTTCGTGGACCTGCACCGGCAGGGGCTGATCTACCGCGACAAGCGGCTGGTCAACTGGGACCCCAAGATGCACACCGCGATCTCCGACCTGGAGGTCGAGCAGCGGGAGATCAAGGGCAACCTCTGGCACTTCCGCTACCCGCTGGAGGGCGAGCCCGACCGCTTCATCGTCGTGGCGACCACCCGGCCGGAGACGATGCTGGGCGACACCGCCGTCGCCGTGCATCCGGAGGATGAGCGGTACAAGGACCTGATCGGCCGCAACGTGGTGCTGCCGCTGGTCGGCCGCCTGATACCCATCGTCGGCGACGAGTATGCCGATCCGGAGACCGGATCGGGTGCCGTGAAGATCACCCCCGCCCACGACTTCAACGACTTCGAGGTCGGCAAGCGGGCAGGGGTTGCGGCCATCAACATCATGGACCGCGACGCCCGGCTGAACGAGAACGTGCCGGAGCCCTACCGCGGCCTCGACCGCTACGAAGCGCGCAAGCGTGTGGTGGCGGACCTGGAAGCGCTTGAGCTCGTGGAGAAGATCGAGCCGCACACCCACATGGTGCCGCACGGCGACCGTTCCGGCGTGGCGATCGAGCCCTGGCTGACCGACCAGTGGTATGTGGACGCCGCCACCCTCGCCAAGCCCGCCATCGAGGCGGTGGAGACCGGGCGCACGGTGTTCGTGCCCAGGAGCTGGGAGAACACCTATTTCGAGTGGATGCGCAACATCCAGCCCTGGTGCATCAGCCGCCAGATCTGGTGGGGCCATCAGATCCCCGCCTGGTACGCGCCAGACGGCAGCGTCTTCGTCGAGGAGACGGAGGAGGCTGCGCACGCCGCCGCCCGCGCCAGGTTCGGCGAGGATGTGGCGCTGACCCGCGACGCCGACGTGCTGGACACCTGGTTCTCGTCGGCCCTCTGGCCCTTCTCGACGTTGGGCTGGCCGGAGGAGACGCCGGAGCTGGCGCGCTACTACCCGTCCGACGTGCTGGTCACCGGATTCGACATCATCTTCTTCTGGGTCGCCCGGATGATGATGATGGGTCTGCACTTCATGGGTGACGTGCCGTTCCGCACCGTCTACATCCACGCCCTGGTGCGCGACGAGCGCGGGCAGAAGATGTCGAAGTCGAAGGGCAACATCATCGACCCGCTGGACCTGATCAACGAGTACGGCACCGACGCGCTGCGCTTCACGCTCGCGGCCATGGCGGCGCAGGGGCGCGACATCAAGCTGGCGGTGAACCGGGTCGAAGGCTACCGCAACTTCGCGACGAAGCTGTGGAACGCCGCCCGTTACTGCCAGATGAACGGCTGCGTTCCGGTGGCGGGATTCGCCCCCACCGGCCTGACCCAGACCGTCAACCGCTGGATCGTCGGCGAGCTGGCGGAGACCGCCGGCAAGGTGGCCGAGGCCATCGACGCCTACAAGTTCAACGAGGCGGCGGGGGCGCTCTACCAGTTCACCTGGGGCACCTTCTGCGACTGGTACCTGGAGTTCACCAAGCCCATCCTGAACGGCACCGACGAGGCCGCGCAGGCGGAGACGCGGGCCACCACGGCCTGGGTCCTGGACGAGATCCTGCACCTGCTGCACCCGCTGATGCCCTTCATCACCGAGGAGCTGTGGGAGCAGCTGTCCGCCGAGCGCACGGGCAAGCTGATCTCCGCCGACTGGCCGGAGCATGGCGCCGCCCTTCAGGACCCGGCGGCGCGCGACGAGATGAACTGGGTGGTGCGGCTGATCTCGTCGGTCCGCTCCATGCGTTCGGAGATGAACGTGCCGCCGTCGGCCCAGATCGCGCTGCTGCTGAAGGACGCGGGGCCGGAGACGCTGCGCCGTCTCGACACCCATCGCGACCTGATCCTGCGCATGGCCCGGCTCGAGTCCGTCGCGCCGCTGGAGGGAGCCGTGCCCAAGAGCGCGGTGCAGGCGGTGCTGGGCGAGACGACGCTGATCCTGCCGCTTGAGGGGATCGTCGATCTGGCGAAGGAACGCGCCCGCCTGACCAAGGAAATCCAGAAGCTCGACGGCGAGATCACTAAGACCGAGGCCAAGCTGGGCAACGAACAGTTCGTCGCCAAGGCCCCGGAGGAGGTCATCGAGGAGCAGCGGGAGCGGCTGGACGCGGCCAAACAGGCCCGCGACAAGCTGCGTGCCGCGCTGGCGATGCTGGGGGCGTGAGCCCCCGGCGCGTCGGCCGGCTGCTCACACGCTGATCGACTGAACGAAGCGATCGGCGTCCGCCTCAAGCTGCTTGAACTCCTCGGAGAGCTGGGCGGCGGAGTAGATCATTTCCAGGGCGGCCTTGCCGGTCTCGGCCGAGGTGATCGCCATCGTGCTGACGCTGTCGGACACCTCCTGCGAGTTGTCCGACGCGCGTCCGACTGCGTTGACGATCTCGCGCGTCTGTTCGAGCTGCCGGCCGACGGCGGTGGAGACCTCGCGCGACAGGCCGTCCACCTCCTCGATGGTGGAGCGGATGGAGCGGATGGCGTCCACCACGTCGCCGGTGGCGGTCTGGATGGCGACCACCTGGCCGGAAATCTCGTGCGTCGCCGCCGCCGTCTGGTTGGCCAGCGTCTTCACCTCCGACGCCACGACGGCGAAGCCCTTGCCCGCGTTGCCGGCGCGGGCCGCCTCGATGGTCGCGTTCAGGGCCAGCAGGTTGGTCTGTGCGGCGATGCGGTTGATCAGGTCCACGATCTCGCCGATGCGCTGGGAGCTTTCGGTCAGGGCCTGCACGGCGACGTCGCTGCCGCGGGCGTGGGCCACGGCGCGTTGCACGGCGGTGCCGGCGTCGTTCACGCGTTCGCCGATGTCGCCGATGGAGCCGGTCAGCGTCTGCGACACGGTGTTCACGATGCCCACCACCTCCGCCGTCTGCTCGGCCTTGTGGGCGGTGTCCATGGCCTGCTCGCGGATCTTGTCGGCGGTGTCGCGCAGGATGTAGGCGCCGGCGCGGATCTGCTCGGCGGCGCTGCCGACGGTGTTCAGCACGCGGCCGAAGGCATGGTCGAAGTCCTGGGCGACCGCGCGCAGGGCGGTCTTGCGCTCCTCCTCGGCACGGCGCTCGGCCTCGCGCGCCTCGACTTCCAGCTCGTGCGTCTTCTGAAGATTGTCCTTGAACACCTGGACGGCGCGGGCCATCGCGCCGATCTCGTCCCGCCGGTCGGTGCCGGGGACCACCGCCGCCCGGTCGCCGGAGGCGAGCCGTTCCATCACCCCCTCGATCCGCCGCAGCGGCCCGGTGATGCTGCGCGCCACGAACAGGCTGATCGTCAGGAACAGCGGCAGCAGCACCGCACCGGCCACGAGAATGCTGTGGACCACCTCGTCGCGCACGCTGTTCTGGGTCTCCACTGCGGTGACCATGCCCGCGGTGCCTTGTTCCAGAAGCGCCTCGAACCGGGGCCCGAGCGCCTGGAATTCCTCGGTAAAGGATTGAACATCGGCCCGGAAGGCCTTGGTGGCCTCCACGAATTTCCCGAGCTCCGAGCGGTAGCCGCGGGCCATCTTCTCCAGCTTCGTCTGGGTCGCCATGTCCAGACCGGAGTCGGACAGGAAGAAGGAGAACTCGTTGAACGCCTTGCGGTGCCCGGACAGGAGGGACTCGTCGTTGTAGATGATGAAGTCCTTCTCCATCTTCCGCATGGATTCCATGCGGCTGATCAGCTTGTCGGCGTTGGGCCACTGCTTCAGCTCGTCCTCGATGGCGCGTGCCGATCCGCGCAGCGCGCCGCGCAGACCATCATCGTCGGTCAGGCCGAGGACCGTCGCCCCCTTGACCACGGCATCGAACCGCTCCTTCAGCGACGCGAGGCCGGCGGTCACCGCCTCCAGATCGGAGCTTTGCACCAGCGCACCGGCGGTGTCGGCGATCTCCGTCAGCAGGCCGGCGATTTCGGCGCGGTTGCGGTCGAACTGCCCGGCGGCCCCGGTGTCGCGCTCGCTCACGAAGCGCAGTGCCTGGAAGCGCAGGCGGCTGGCACGGCGCTCGACACCCGCGGTGCGCTCGTAGAGCTGGCGGTACTGCTCCAGCGCCGCGGTCGCCGTGAAGACGCGTTGGGCGCCCGTCACCACCACGCCGCCCAGCAAGCCAATGGTCAGCAGTGCGGCGACGACCAGCGCGCCGATGCGCGTTCCGATGTTAAGGTTCGACACCATGGATCGTTCACCGTTCGCCAGGACAGTCCGAGACCGCGCGTTCCGGCGACGCCGGCCGGAGCGTTACCGGCGCAGCAAATACTAACTTGACGTCCGTTCCATTTCGGATTTGTGACGGCATTGTTGCAGCCAACGCACCGAGGGAAAGCGCCTTGTCCTTTGCCTTGTCGAAGATACTCTGGTCGCTGGTGATGCCGGGTAACCTGCTGGCGCTTCTGCTGGCCGTGGGCGCCGTGCTGCTCTTCGCCGGCAACCGGCTCCGGCGGCTGGGGCGGTGGCTGGTCGCCGCCGCGGCGGTCGCCTTCGCGATGCTTCTCGTCACCCCCGTGGGGGACTGGGCGGCCCGCCCGCTGGAGGAACGGTTCGCCCGCCCGGCGCTGCCGGATCGGGTGGACGGCATCATCATGCTCGGTGGGGCGGTGGACCCGATGATGGCCGCCAGCAGGGGCGAGCCGTCGGTGAACCAATCGACCGAGCGAATCCTGGCCTTCGTTGAACTGGCGCGGCGCTATCCGGACGCCCGGCTGGTGTCCTCCGGCGGATCGGGCCTGCTGCGGCATCCCGACGCCAAGGAGGACGCGGTGGTGCGGGCGGTGTTCGGGCAGATCGGCTTCGATACGGGCCGCGTGCTGTTCGAGACCGAGTCGCGCAACACCTGGGAGAACGCGCTGTTCAGCCGCGATCTGGTGAAGCCGGAGCCGGGGGAGGTGTGGCTCCTCGTCACTTCGGCCCTGCACATGCCGCGCTCGGTCGGCATCTTCCGCCGGATCGGCTGGCCGGTGATCCCGTACCCCGTCGATTACCGGAGCTTCGACGCCGCCGCCCCCTACGCGGGATTCGAGGTGGAGCGGACGCTGGTGCTGGTCACCGCGGCTGTCCGGGAGTGGATCGGGCTGGCCGCCTACCGGCTGATGGACCGCACCCCAGGCCTGTTTCCGGGCGCGGAGTAACCTTTTTCCGACCGCCGCCGCGGGGGCTGCCTGCGGCATTGGCGGTTCGTTCGTGTCTTTAGTAGAGTGCCGCCACCACATCTTGAGAGGTACGTGCATGCGGTGCGGGCAGGGAATGCGGGCGGCCATCGTTCTGGCGGGTGCGCTGTCGCTGCTGGCCTGCGCGCAGCAGCCACCATCCGGGGACGGCGGGTTGCCGCGCAGCGGCATCTACAAAGTCGGCAAGCCCTATCAGGTGAACGGCGTCTGGTACTACCCGGCGGAGGATTACGCCTACGACGAGACGGGCATCGCGTCCTGGTACGGGCCGGGCTTCCACACCAAGGCCACGGCCAACGGTGAGCCCTACGACGAGAACGAGATGACCGCCGCCCACAAGACGCTGCCCATGCCCAGCATGGTGCGGGTCACCAACCTGGACAACGGCCGCTCCGTCGTGGTGCGCATCAACGACCGTGGCCCCTTCAAGCCCGGCCGCGTCATCGACCTGTCGCGGCGCGGCGCGCAGCTGCTGAGTTTCGAGGGGACGGGAACGGCCAAGGTGCGGGTGCAGATCATGGCGGAGGAGAGCCGCCAGCTCGCCGCCGCCGCCCGTCGCAACACCCCCGCGACCATCCTGGCCGAAACCGAGGGGCCGGCCCCTCGGCCGGCACCGCGTGCCCGTGTCGAGGTCGCGACCGCCACCGCCGCACCGCCGCCCGCCGTCTCCGCCGTCAACGCGCCAGTTCCGCCGCCGACCACGGTCGCCGGGGCGGAGGTGGGGGGCCGCTTCCTGCCGTCGCCGGTGGTGGTCGATACGCCCGTGCGCCGCAGGGGCAACATCTATGTCCAGGCCGGTGCCTTCACGGTTCAGGAGAACGCCAACAAGGTGCGCGGCCGCGTGTCACCCTTCGGCAGCGCGCAAGTGGCGCCGGCGGTGGTCAACGGGCAGCGCTTCTACCGCGTGCGCGTCGGCCCGCTGGCCGATGTGGAGCGCGCCGACGGCGTGCTGACCCAGATTCTCCAATCCGGCCTCACGGAAGCCAAAATCGTTGTGGACTGAACGGGGTGAAGGTCCGATTCCTGTATCACCCCCTCGGGAGCCCCCGTCGTTGCTGAGCATCACGAAGGACACCACCATGCCCGCTGCCCGGAACCGCCTTGCCGTCGTGCTGGTGGCCGCACTGGCCGCGACCAGCGTCACCGCGCGCGCGTCGGCCGCCTCGCTCGACACCATCGCCCGCCAGGCGATCCTGATCGACCAGACGACCCACACCGTGCTGTTCGAGAAGAACGCCGACCAGCGCATGCCGCCGTCCTCGATGAGCAAGATCATGACCATGTACATGGTCTTCGAGGCTCTGAAGGAGGGGCGCCTGTCGCTCGACCACACGCTTCCGGTCAGCGAGCGGGCGTGGCGCATGCAGGGCTCGAAGATGTTTGTGGAGCTGAACAACGTCATCAAGGTCGATGATCTGATCAAGGGCGTGATCATCCAGTCCGGCAACGATGCCTGCATCGTGCTGGCCGAAGGATTGGCCGGGTCCGAGCCCGCCTTCGCCGAGCGGATGAACCAGCGCGCCAAGGAACTCGGGCTGACCGGCACCAATCTCGTCAACTCCACCGGCTGGCCCGACCCTAACCATTACATGACCGCCCGCGATCTCTCGATCCTGGCGGAGCACCTGATCGAGGATTACCCGCAATACTACCACTACTATTCGATGCGGGAGTTCACCTACCACGGCATCAAGCAGGGCAACCGCAACCCGCTGCTCTACCGCAACATCGGCGTCGACGGCATGAAGACCGGACACACCGACGCCGCCGGCTACGGGCTGACCGCGTCGGCCGAGCGTGACGGGCGGCGGCTGATCCTGGTGGTCAACGGGCTGCCCAGCATGCAGGCCCGCGCCGACGAGTCGGCGCGCCTCATCGAGTGGGGTTTCCGCGAATTCGACACCTACGCGCTGTTCAAGGCCGGCGATACCATCGAGCAGGTGGACACGTGGCTCGGTGCTTCGGACAAGGTGCCGGTCACTGTCGCCAGTGATCTGAAGGTCACGCTGGCGCGGGCCGACCGGCCGAACATGAAGGTGTCGCTGGTCACCGAGTCGCCGGTGCCGGCGCCCATCAGGAAGGGCGACCGCGTGGGCAAGCTGGTCATCAGCGGACCTGGCTTTCCCACCAAGGAGGTCCCGGTGGTTGCCGCCACCGACGTGGAGAAGCTCGGCGTCTTCGGGCGCATCTTCGCGGCGGCCAAGTATCTCGTGCTCGGAACCGGATCGTGACGCGCGGGCGCTTCGTCACGCTGGAGGGCGGGGAAGGGGCCGGGAAGAGCACCCAGCTCCGCCGTCTTGCCGAAACGCTGGAGGCCCGCGGCATCGATCCGGTGACCACGCGGGAACCCGGCGGCTCGCCGGGGGCGGAGGAGATCCGCCGCCTGCTGGTGGATGGCGAGCCCGGCCGCTGGGGGGCGATGACCGAAGCGCTGTTGCACACCGCCGCCCGCCGCGACCATCTGGAGCGCACGGTGTGGCCGGCGCTCGACGCCGGCCAATGGGTGCTGTGCGACCGCTTCTACGACAGCACCATGGCCTATCAGGGCTATGGGCTGGGGCTCGGGCGCGAGACGATCGGGTCGCTGCAGCGTCTGGCGCTCGGCGACTTCGCCCCGGACCTGACGGTCATCCTTGATCTTCCGGTGGAGGAAGGACTGGCCCGCGCCGCGTCACGGCCGGGAGCCGAGGACCGGTACGAGCGGATGGACCGGGCCTTCCACGAGCGGCTGCGCGCCGGTTTCCTCGACATCGCCGCGCGGGAGCCGGGGCGCTGCGTGGTGGTCGACGCGCGAGGGACGGAGGATGCGGTGCAGGCTGCCGTTGTCTCGGTGGTCGAACGCCTCCTACCACCCCGCTAGGGGATGTGTTGGACAAGCCGCCGCTCAGGGGTGTCGTCCAGTTGCACAAGGGTTGTCTCTGCACGTATTCTACAAACACAGATGAACTGCGACTGAGGCACGATTGTGCTGCTTGCTTCCTTGACCCGCAATGACCTTCTCACGATGCTCCCACCCGGCGGAGAAGTGGCTGAAATCGGTGTGGCGAAGGGCGAATTTTCGCGGCTCATTCTGGATGTCGTCAATCCTCACAAGCTTCATCTGATCGATCCTTGGGAGCATCAAAATCGCGACGACTACCTGGACGACCCAAACAATGTCAGCGAGACCGGTCACACCCAGCGTTACAACAAAATTCTTCTGAACTTCTCGGCCGAAATCGCCGCAGGAAAAATCTGTGTTCACCGAGCTTATTCCAGCGACGCCGTTGGGCGCTTCAGCGACAAGCAACTTGACTGGGTTTATATCGACGGCATTCACACTTATGAAGGAGCCTACCGGGACCTCTGCGACTACTCACCGAAGATAAAAGAAAATGGCTTCATAATCGGACATGATTATACCAACAACATGACAGCCACGCATTGGGGCTTCGGAGTTGTGGAAGCGGTCAATCGCTTCGTGGTGGAGCACAATTGGACATTCCTGCTGCTGACATGGGAAAACTACCCCACTTACGTCCTGACACGCGACCCAGGCTGCTACGAGGCAAGGTTGCTTCTGACGAAACTTTTCAAGATTGCGCCATACATCGTCGATCTCAAAGATTTTCCAGGCGGATGCACATTCACTCATCCGGCCTACAGGATTGATGATCAGTACTATGTCATACCGACGTTCAGTCGAGATTGACCAACCTTCCGCCGGATTAGGATACAGTCAAAGCCGAATTAATCGACGCGGCCGACTTGGGCGATCTCGCCGGCGCGCAGCTTCTCCATGAGGCGCTGTTCGAATCCGGGCTCGCGGCCGATGTTCACGCCGAGGTCCCGCAGCTTCTGGTTCTCGATCATGTCGGAGCCGGTGGCCACCTGGACGCCGGGATGGCCGAGCGGCATCGGAAGGCCGCCGGTTGCCTTCACCGCGTCCGGTACCTTGATGTTCAGCTGGATTTCCCGCTCGCGGACCATGTCGGCGTAGGTCTCCTCCCAGGTGCGCAGGCGCGGCTCGTTCCGCCGCTTGTCGATGGCGACGAGCTCCGCCTTCTCGTCGTCGGTCAGCGTCGCCTGGCGGTCCTCGGTGTAGCGTCGCTGCCGCACGTCGGTGAGCGCCAGATCGAGCGCGCTTTCCACGGTGTGGGTGGTGATCGTCCCCTCATTGTGCAGCTCGATCAGGCGGTTGCGCGTCTTTTCTCCAAGCGCGCTGAAAGCCGCCAGATGGTCCCGGTCCATGTCCAGAAGGAGCGGGGTCACGGATACGGTGTCGGTGGCGCGCCGCGGTGCACCCGCGTCCGGTGCGGTGGCGGTCTGCCGGTATGCCGAAGATGCGGCGGCCGGACGGTTCACCTCCGCCATCGATGCGACCCGCTGGATCGACTGCATCTGCTCCGGCGACAGTCTGGCGACCGTGACGTTGGCGAAGTGCAGCATGATCGTCCCCCAATCGCTTGATTGTGCGGCCAACTGCAATCCGTGGACCAGTGACGGAGGCCTTGCCGTGCAAGCCATCTGCCGCGGCGGCGCAACCGAATCGACCCCTGGATCGGGAAGCATCGTTCCAGTACCCGGTCATTTCTGCCGCCCCCGGTGCCGTTTGACCCCTGGCGGACGATGGGCCAAAGTGCCGTGATGAACGACACGCCACGACCGCCATGCCCCCGGTAGGCAGGCAACCCCGCCAGCCCGAGCCTTCTGCGCCCGAAGACCCCGCCGCCCCGCGTCGCAACCCCGACCTCGTCGGACACGGCGAGGCGGAGCGGACGCTGTTGGACGCCTGGAACTCCGGCCGGCTGCCGCACGCTTGGCTGATCGGCGGGCCGCCCGGCATCGGCAAGGCGACGCTGGCCTTCCGTTTCGCCCGCTTCGTGCTGACGCAGGGGGCCGCCGATGCGCGGGACGCCGGGTTGTTCGGCGCGGCCGCGCCGCCGACGAGTCTGCGCACCGACCCCGCCGCCCCGGTTTTCCGTCGCGTCTCCTCCGCGGGGCACGCGGATCTGCTGACGGTGGAACGCCAGAGGGACGAGAAGCGCGACCGGTTGAAGCGCGACATCGCCGTGGACGATGTGCGGAAGATCGCCCCCTTCCTGCATCGCACGGCCGCGGAGGGTGGCTGGAGGGTGGCGGTGATCGACGGCGCCGACCGCATGAACGCCAGTGGCTTGAACGCCGTTTTGAAGATTCTGGAGGAGCCGCCGCCTGGGGCCCTGCTGCTGCTGGTCAGTGACAACCCGGGCGGCATGCTGCCCACCATCCGCTCCCGCTGCCGCAAGCTGACCCTGGCGCCGCTGTCGGAGGAGACGGTGGTGGATCTGCTCGGCCGCTACCGCCCCGAGTTGCCGGAGGACGCGCGCCCGGCGCTGGCGCGGCTGGCGGAGGGCAGCGTCGGCCGGGCGATGGCGCTGGCCGACGCCGGCGGGCTCGACCTCTACCGGCAGATGGTCGGGCTGCTGTCCGGCCTGCCGCGGCTCGACATACCCGCCGCCCACGCCTTCGCCGACGGGCTGACGCGCAAGCAGGACGACGGGCTGTTCGAGACGGCGACGGAACTGCTGGTCTGGTGGCTCGCCCGCTTCGCCCGCGCGCTGGCCCGCGGCGTGTGGCCGGCGGAGGTGGTACCGGGGGAGGTGGCGCTGATGGCACGGCTGGCCGGGGCGCGCGGCCTTGATCGCTGGGTTGAGGTGTGGGAAAAGGTCCAGCGCCTGTTCGCGCGCGCGGAATCGGCCAATCTCGACCGGAAGCAGGTGGTGCTGAACGCCTTGCTGACGCTGGAGGCCGCGGCCACTTGATCATTGAGGGGAGCGGCGTCGCGCCGCCCGTCGCAGTCCGGGGAGAGCACCCATTATGGCCGGGTCGAAGACCTACTACCTGACCACGCCCATCTATTACGTGAACGACGTGCCGCACATCGGCCACGCCTACACGACGCTCGCCTGCGACGTGCTCGCCCGCTTCATGCGTCTGGACGGTTACGACGTCAAGTTCCTCACCGGCACCGACGAGCATGGGCAGAAGGTGGAGAAGTCGGCGCAGGCCGCCGGTGTCGATCCGCAGGCCTTCACCGACCGGGTGTCGCAGAATTTCCGCGACCTTGTCGGGGTGATGGACTACTCCAACGACGATTTCATCCGCACGACCGAGCCGCGCCATGTGGCCTCCGTGCAGGCGCTGTGGACGCGGCTGGTGGAGGCGGGTGACATCTATCTCGGGTCCTACGCCGGCTGGTATTCCGTGCGCGACGAGGCCTTCTACGGGACGGACGAGCTGCGCGACGGCCCGAACGGGAAGAAGATCGCCCCCACCGGGGCCGAGTGCGAGTGGGTGGAGGAGCCGTCCTACTTCTTCCGCCTGTCGGCCTGGCAGGACCGGCTGCTCGCCTTCTACGACGCCAACCCCGACTTCATCCTGCCGCCCGGCAAGCGCAACGAGGTGGTCGCCTTCGTGAAGGGCGGGCTGCAGGACCTGTCGGTCAGCCGCACCACCTTCAAATGGGGCATCCCGGTTCCCGGCGACGACGCCCACATCATGTATGTGTGGCTGGACGCGCTGACCAACTACATCACCGCCGTCGGCTACCCGCAGACGGAGGGCGGCGAGTTCGCCAAATACTGGCCGGCCGACCTGCACATGGTGGGCAAGGACATCCTGCGCTTCCACGCCGTCTACTGGCCGGCTTTTCTGATGGCCGCCGGGCTCCAGCCGCCCAAGCGCGTGTTCGCGCACGGCTGGTGGACGATCGAAGGCCAGAAGATGTCCAAGTCCCTGGGCAACGTCATCGCCCCGGAGACGCTGGTGAAGACCTACGGGCTCGACCAGACCCGCTATTTCCTGCTGCGCGAGGTGCCCTTCGGCAACGACGGCGACTTCTCGCACGCCGCCATGGTGCGGCGGATCAATTCGGAGCTGGCGAACGACTACGGCAACCTCGTGCAGCGGGTGCTGTCGATGATCGGCAAGAATTGCGGCGCCCAGGTGCCGCAGCCCGGTCCCTTCACCGAGGCCGACGAGGCGCTGCTGGGCCGCGCCCGCGCTCTGCTGGGCACGCTGCGGGCGGAGATCGGGGTGCAGGCCTTCCACAAGGCGCTGGACGCGGTGTGGGCCGTGGTCGGCGACGCCAACCGCTATGTGGACGAACAGGCCCCCTGGGCGCTCAAGAAGACCGATCCCGCGCGCATGGCGACCGTGCTGTACGTGCTGGCCGAGACCATCCGCCACCTCGCCATCCTGACCCAGCCGGTGATGCCGGCCGCGTCGTCCCGCATCCTCGACCAGTTGGCGCTGGGGCCGGACGCCCGCGGCTTCGACCGGCTGGGGCAGGGTGGGGCGCTGGTCCCCGGCACGGCCCTGCCGGCCCCGCAGGGCGTGTTCCCGCGCTACGTCGAAGAACCGAAGACCTGATCCATGCTCGTTGACAGCCACTGCCACCTCGATTTCCCCGACTACGCCGAGGATCTGGACGCCACGGTGGAGCGCGCCCGCGCCGCGGGCGTGGTGCGGATGGTCACCATCTGCACCCACCTCTCGCGGTTCGACCAGGTCCGCCGGATCGCCGAGCGCTACGACGACGTGCTGTGCACGCTGGGCGTCCACCCGCACAACGCCGGCGAGGAGCTGGCCGAGGCGACGGAGGAGCGGCTGGTCGCCCTGTCCCGCCACCCCAAGGTGATCGGGCTGGGCGAGACCGGGCTCGATTACTTCTACGACCGCAGCCCGCGCGAGGCGCAGCAGGAGAGCTTCCGCCGGCACATCCGTGCCTGCCTGGAAACCGGCCTGCCGCTGATCGTCCACACCCGCGACGCCGACGAGGACACCATGCGGATCATCCGCGAGGAAGCCTCCGGCAGCGCGCTGAAGGGGTTGCTGCACTGCTTCAGCTCCGGGCGGCAACTGGCTGAACAGGCGGTGGAATTCGGCCTGTACCTGTCGCTGTCGGGGATCGTGACCTTCAAGAAGTCGGAGGACCTGAGGGGCATCGTCGCCGACGTGCCGCTCGACCGCATCCTGGTGGAGACGGACGCGCCGTTCCTGGCGCCGCTGCCGTTCCGCGGCAAGCGCAACGAGCCGTCCTACGTCGCCCACACCGCGGCCGTCGTCGCCGCGGTCAAGGGGGTGGACGCGGGCGAACTGGCGCGGCGGACGACCGACAATTTCTTCCGGCTGTTCGACCGCGCGGTTCCGCCGCCGGCTTTGGCGGCCTGACCGGCGATGCGCGTCACGGTCCTGGGCTGCGGCGGGTCGGCTGGCGTTCCGGTGGTTGGCAACAACTGGGGCGACTGCGACCCGGCCGAGCCCAGGAACCGCCGGCTGCGGCCGTCGGTGCTGGTGGAGCAGGGCAGGGCCGCCGTGCTGGTCGACACCACGCCGGACCTACGCGAACAGCTTCTGACCGCGGACGTGCGTCGGCTCGACGCGGTGCTGTGGACGCACCAGCACGCCGACCATTCGCACGGCATCGACGAGCTGCGCGAGATCTGCCGGATGATGGGCCATGGGCTGGACGCGTACGGCTTGCCCGAGCATCTGGAGGAGCTGAACCGCCGCTTCGGCTATTGCTTCGAGCCGCTGCCACAGGGTGCGCCGGTCTACCGGCCGGTGCTGATCCCGCACAGGGTGGACGGGCCGTTCGAGGTGGCCGGCCTGCCCGTGCGGCCGTTCCTTCAGGACCACGGCTATTCCCGGACGCTGGGCTACCGGTTCGGGAGCTTCGCCTATTCGACCGACGTCGTGCGGCTGGACGAGGACGCGTTCGAAGCGCTCGCCGGTGTTGATGTCTGGGTCGTGGACTGCGTCCGCGAGGCGCCGGAGCATTCCGTGCACGCGCACTTGCCGCTGACGCTGTCCTGGATCGACCGGGTGCGTCCGAAGCGAGCGTACCTCACGCACATGAACCACACCATGGATTACGCCTCGCTGCGCCGGAAGCTGCCGGCGGGCGTCGAGCCGGCCTATGACGGGCTGGTCATCGAGCTGCCGGACGCCTGAGCACGGGCGCCCTGCTCCGCCGGTGGCTTTATTTTCCATAATCTTGCTTATATGACTCTTGGCGCGTTGTAGCTGGCGTATGGCGAGCGTCATTCCGATAGTGTCACGGGCCTGCGGCACGCTGCGGGTTGTAAAATGACCCGCCTTGGCTGATGATCGTTCCGCTCCAGTCACCGGATCGCCTGCCCGTCCATGCTCCGCCGCCGCGCACTCGCCCTCCTTGCGGCCGGTCTCTCCGGCGGTGCAGCCGTTTGGGCGGCACTCGGCGGCACCAGTGAACGTGCGCCGATCCGCGTCGGTGTGCTCCATTCGCTGACCGGCACCATGGCGATCAGCGAGCGCGCGGTGGCGGACGCGACCCTGCTCGGTGTGGACGCGATCAACGCCGCCGGCGGCCTTCTGGGCGGCCGGACGATCGTACCGGTCGTCGCCGACGGCGCATCCGTTCCCGACATCTTCGCCCGGGAGGCCGAGCGGCTGATCCTGCGCGACAAGGTGTCGGTCATCTTCGGCTGCTGGACATCCGCCAGCCGCCGCACCACGCTGCCGGTCCTGGAGCAGCAGAACCACCTGCTCTTCTACCCCGTCGGTTACGAGGGGCTGGAGATGTCGCCGGCCGTGATCCACACGGGCGCCGCGCCGAACCAGCAGATCCTGCCGGCGGTCAAATGGGCGATGGACCATCTGGGGACCAGCTTCTTCCTGGTCGGGTCGGACGAGGTGTACGCTCGCACGGCCGCCGCCATCATCATGGACCAGGTCGCGGCTCTCGGCGGCGTGGTGGTCGGCGAGGAGTACGCGCCGCTGGGCGACACGGACTTCCGCACCATCGTCCGCCGCGTCGTCGGCACTCAGCCGGCGGTCATCCTGAACATGGTGGAGGGTGACAGCAACATCGCCTTCTTCAGCGCGCTGCGCGCCGCCGGCGTCGGCGCGGCGACCATGCCGACGCTGTCCTTCGCGCTGACGGAAAACGAGATCCAGGCGATGGACCGGTCCCTCGTGGCTGGCGACTACATCGCGCTCAACTATTTCCAGAGCATCGACAATCCGGAGAACCGCCGCTTCGTCCAGCAGTTCCAGGCGCGCTTCGGGGCCAACCGCGCGGTCGGCGACCCGATGCAAGCGGCCTTCTCCGGGGTGCATCTGTGGGCCCAGGCGGTGGAGCAGGCGGGGACCGAGGCCGTCCGTGCCGTCCGCGACACGGTGAAGAATCAGAGTTACGCCGCTCCCGGCGGCGTCATCTACGTCGATCCGGAAACCCAGCATTGCTGGAAGGCGGTGCGCATCGGGCGCATCCGGCCGAACGGCCAGGTCGACGTCATGTGGAACTCCGACAAGCCGGTCCGCCCGGTGCCCTACCCCACCCACCGCACCAGGGACGATTGGGACCAACTCATCGCGCGCATGCAGTCGGGATGGGGCGGCCGTTGGAGCGCCCCCGACCCCATCCGGCGGTCGTGACCATGACCCCGCTTTCCCACCGGCCTGCCCTGACGCGCTTCGCGCCGACCGTCGCCGGTCGGCTGCTGGCCGCCTTCCTCCTGATCGGGCTGCTGCCGGTGGCCACCTTGCTGGCCGTCAGCTACTCCATCACCGAGGACGCCATGACCCGCGCGGTCGAGGCCAACCTCGTGGCGTTGGGCGACGCGCGCGCCAGCCAGATCGAGACGTATGTGGTCGAACGCCAGCGCGCCGTCACCGTGCTGGCGCGCCAACCCGAGATCGTGCGCGCCCTGACCGACATGCGCTACGCCGCGGAGACCAATGGCATCGACACCCCGCCCTATCGCGACATCGAACGCCGTCACCGCCCCACCCTCGCCCGCTTCATCGACGTGGCGGCCTTCACGGACCTGTTCCTGATCACCGACTCCGGCGACGTGGTGTTCTCGGTCCGGCATGGGCCGGACCTGGGAACCAACTACTACACCGGCCCCTACGCCGGCACCGAACTGGCCAAGGTGTTCGACCGCGCGAAGACGTTGATGGGCACCGAGATGTCGGAGTTCGCCCAGCACCCCACGACACAGGAGGCGGCGGCCTTCCTGGCATCCCCCGTCCTGTACAACGGGATCGTGATCGGCGTGGTGGCGGTGCAGATGAGCAACGTCGACTTCTACAATCTCGTCGCCGACTACACCGGGCTCGGCCACACCGGGGAAACGGTGGTGGGGACGGCGACACCGGGAGGAGTCACCATCGTGGCACCGCTGCGCAACGACCCGGACGCGCCGTTCCGCCGCATCGTCCCGCGCGGCAGCGAGCGTGGAAGCGCTCTGGTCGAAGCAGCGCACGGCCGGCGCGGCTACGGCATCGTCCAGGATTACCGCGGGCGCCGGGTGGTGGCGGCCTGGCGCTACCTGCCGTCCTTCAGCGGCGGCATGGTGGTGAAGATCGACGCCGCCGAGGCGCTGGCCCCGGTGCGGCGGCAGCTCGACGTGCTCCTCCTCATCACCGGCGCGATCCTCGGCGTGGCGGTCGTCACCGCGATCGTCATGGCGCGCACCATCGCCACGCCGCTGCGCCGGCTGACCGCCGCGGCCCGCGCGGTGGCCGCGGGCGACCTCGACCAGACGGTGCCGGTGACCCGGCACGACGAGATCGGCATCTTCACCAGCACCTTCAACCAGATGATGACTGACCTGCGCCGCATGTACGAGACGATCGAGGACACGGTCGTCGAGCGGACCGAGCAGCTGCGTCAGGAGACGGAGACGGTCCGGCAGCTGAACCGTCAGATCATGGAGAGCATCGCCTACGCCGCCCGCATCCAGCGCTCGCTGCTGCCGCAGTTCGACACGCTGGCACGCCATGTGGAAGGGCTGTCGGTGCGGTGGGAGCCGCGCGACGTGGTCGGTGGCGACTTCTACTGGTGGCACGAGACGCCGGACGGCTACACGCTGGTGCTGGCGGACTGCACCGGCCATGGCGTTCCGGGCGCTTTCATGACGATCATCGTGGCGGGCGCGCTGGACCGGCTGCGCCAGGAGAACCGCCTGAAGGACCCCGCGTCGGCGCTGGCCGACCTGCACCGGCTGGTCAAACGCGCGCTGCATCAGGCCGGCGGCAACCCGCTGTCGGAGGACGGGCTGGATGCCGCTGTATGCCACGTCTCGACCATCGACGGGACGTTGACCTTCGCGGGGGCGCGGCTGTCGATCGTGGTCAGCGAATGGGGCACCTGGCACGAGATCCGTGGCGACCGCAAGAGCATCGGCTACCGCAGCGTCGATATCGGGGCGGGCTTCACCAACCATTCCCTGCCGCTCACGCCCGGGATGGAGGTCTGGCTGTACACCGACGGACTGACGGACCAGTTGGGCGCGGCGCGCGGCATCGCCTTCGGCCGGCGCCGCCTGCGCAACGTTCTGGCTTCGGCCCCGGGCGACGTCACCGAACGGTCCGCGGCGGTGCTCGGGGCCCTTGCCGATTACCAGGGAGCGATGCCCCGTCTCGACGACATAACGCTGATCGGTTTCCGTCCCCGTCCATCCAACAAGTGGAAGGAGCCGACGCTTCCAGCTGGAAATGCGGTGAAAGCACCTCTGGAATCGTGTTAAGGTTGATTGTTGCGCGCAATTCGCAATATTTAGCACCCAGATCGTTTGGTCGTTAAGCAATTCGGAGTTGCTGATGATGGCTGACACGTATCACGCGTTCAGAAACATGCTCGACGAGCAGGGCATCATCTTCTCCTACTGCGGCTACATGTCCGAAAAGCTGGTGGTCGGGCTGGGCGAGGCGATCAAACAGAAGATGGAACTCGATGCCGCCGACACCAACACGACCAAGCGCGTGTTCTCGATCTTCATCGAGCAGGTCCAGAACATCATCCGCTATTCGGCCGACCGCGCGACGGGCGCCGAGGAGAACCGCGGCCAGCTTTCGAACGGTGTGATCACCATCGGGCGCGACCAGCAGGGCCGCTTCTTCGTCGCCGGTGCCAACATGGTACAGGCGACCGAGGTGCCGAAGCTCCGGCAGCGGCTCGACCACATCAACAGCCTCGATCACGACTCCCTGAAGGCTTACTACAAGGAAAGGCTCAGAAATGCTCCGGACGCCGACAGCAAGGGCGCCAGCATCGGGTTGATCGAGATCGCCCGCAGGGCCGCCGGCCCGATCCAGTACGACGTCAAGCCGGTCAGCAACGACATGGCATTCTTCTGCCTCAAGGCCTTCGTGTGAAGGACGCGACCACCATGAACATCCACGACATCAGCCGCGCGCCGACCGACCGCTCGCCGGAGATCCAGTTCGACCCGGACGCCTGCTCGCTGAGCATCAGCGGCGCGTCCTTTCCGGAGGACGGGGCGGCCTTCTACGGCCCGGTGCTGTCGACACTCGACGAGATTCTGAAGGCGCTGGACCAGCGCTGCGTCACCGTGCGCATCGCCCTCAACTACTTCAACAGCTCGTCGGCCAAGGCCCTGATGAACCTGTTCCTGATGCTCGACGACGCGGCACAGGCCGGCAATCAGGTCATCGTCAACTGGTTCCACGCCGCCGACGACGACACCATGAAGGAGTTCGGGGAGGAGTTCGCCGAGGATGTGCGGTTCGTGCGCTTCAACGTGATCCCGACCGCCGTCACGTCATGACCTTCACGCTGTTCGACAACGAGGAGCGTATGGCGGGGCGGGCCGAGGCCGCGCTCCGCGATCTGGATTTCGGCTCGGACGAGGCGCGCGCCGCCTATTCCGAGCTTCTCGACGCCTACCGCAAGAGCCTGCGCGAGCAGCGCCGGATGATGCGGCTGGGCGACCGGCTCCAGGAGCAGCTCAGCACCGTCAACCAGGAGCTGGTCCGCCGCCGCGCCGAGGCGGAGCGCGCGCTGCAGCAGCTCCGCGACGCGCAGGACAGCCTGATCCAGGCGGAGAAGCTGGCGTCGCTGGGCGGCCTTGTGGCCGGCATCGCGCACGAGATCAACACCCCCATCGGCATCACGGTCACCGCCGCCTCCATCCTGGCCGACCAGGTCGCCGGCCTCCGCCGCCAGTTCCAGGCGGGCACGCTGGCGCGCAGCGACTTCGAGGAGTTCATGACCACGGCCGACGAGGCCAGCCGGCTGGTGTTGTCCAACGCCAACCGCGCGGTCATGCTGATCCAGAGCTTCAAGCAGGTGGCGGTGGACCAGACCACCGCCGACCGCCGCGTCTTCGAGCTCAAACCCTACCTGTCCGAGGTGCTGACCAGCCTGAGCCCGCGGCTGCGCCGCGCCGGGCACAGGGTCGTCGTGGAGTGCGACGAGGGGCTGGAAGTCGACGGCTATCCGGGGGCGCTGTTCCAGGTCCTGACCAACCTCGTCATGAACGCCCTGCAACACGCCTTCGAGGCCGGGAAGACGGGGACGATCCGGATCAGGGCGCGCCTGTTCGATGCCGATACGGTCGAATTGCGATTCACCGACGACGGCAACGGCATCGCCGCCGCCGACCAGGGACGGATCTTCGATCCGTTCTTCACGACCAAGCGCGGTGCCGGTGGCAGCGGGCTCGGCCTGCACATCGTGTTCAACCTGATCGTCGGCACACTGAACGGCAGCATCGCCGTGCAGAGCCAGCCGGGCGAGGGCACCACCTTCATCATCGGCTTTCCCCGTGTGGCGCCCGCCCGCCCGGTCGCGGTCTGAATCGGCAGGCCCGCCCGCCTTCCACCCTGCCTTCCCCTGCCCCGCCCGCTCGGCTATGGTCGCGGGTCCCGACACCCGAGGACCGGCCGGAGCGTCATGACCCGCAACATCGACCGCCTGCTCGACATCATGGCCCGCCTGCGCGATCCGGACGGCGGCTGCCCCTGGGACCTCGAGCAGACCTACCGCACCATCGCCCCCCACACCATCGAGGAGGCGTACGAGGTCGCCGACGCCATCGAGAAGGGCGACATGGACTCGCTGCGCGAGGAGCTGGGCGACCTGCTGTTCCAGGTCGTCTACTACGCCCAGTTCGCCCGCGAGGAGGGTCGCTTCGATTTCGAGGAGGTGGCCGGCGTCATCGCCGACAAGATGATCCGCCGCCACCCGCACGTGTTCGGCGACGACGAGGTGAAGACCGCCGGCCAGCAGACCTCCCGCTGGGAGGAGCACAAGGCCGCGGAGCGCGCCGCCAAGGCGGCCGAGGAGCAGCGCGTGCCCTCCGCGCTCGACGGCGTCATCGCCGGCCTGCCTGCCCTCACCCGCGCGCTCAAGCTCCAGAACCGCGCGGCGCGCGTCGGCTTCGACTGGACCGACGCGCGCGACATCCTCGACAAGATCGAGGAGGAGGTGGGCGAGCTGCGCGCGGAGATGGACGCGGGCTCCGGCCAGGATCGCATCGCCGACGAGCTGGGCGACCTCCTCTTCGCGCTGGTCAACCTCGCCCGCCGCCTCCAGGTCGATCCGGAGGGGGCGCTGCGCGGCACCAACGCCAAGTTCGAACGGCGTTTCCACCGCATCGAGGCGCTGCTCGCCGCCCAGGGGCGCAAACCCGAAGGGGCCACGCTGGACGAGATGGAAGCGCTCTGGCAGCAGGCCAAGCGGGAGGAGTAGGCGCGGCATCGCCCGCCACCATCCGGACGCTTGCCGGATGGTCGCCGAACTGTCATACCATCGTCTCGATCACTGGGGGGAGCCGATGTCCGGCTGAGAGGTCCTGTCGTACGGGACGACCCCTGGAACCTGATCCGGGTCGTACCGGCGTAGGGATCAGTGACCCATGCACGATGTCGTACCGGCGGCCCCCGCCCCGGCCCCTATTTCCGTATCGGTCACATCCGCCCGCCTCGGTCACGGCGGGATGCCGCTGTTCGAGAACCTGTCGCTCGAACTGCCGGCCGGCACCGTCACCGCCCTGCTCGGCCCCAGCGGTGTTGGCAAGACCACGCTGCTGCGCATGCTGGCCGGGCTCGCCGTTCCCGAACCGCCGACGCGCCTGACCGCCCATGATGGCCGGCCGCTTGCCGGCCGTGTCGCCTACATGGCGCAGCAGGACCTGCTGCTTCCCTGGCTCACCGCCCTGGACAACGTGACGCTCGGCGCCCGGTTGCGTGGCGAGCCGCGCAACGGCGCCGTGGTGGGGCGCGCGGCCGAGCTGCTGCGCCGCGTCGGGCTGGGCGACCGTGCCGGCGCCCGCCCGGCGGCCCTGTCCGGCGGGGAACGGCAGCGGGTGGCGCTGGCCCGCACCCTGATGGAGGACCGGCCGCTGGTGCTGATGGACGAGCCCTTCTCGGCGCTCGACGCCATCACGCGGTTGCGACTCCAGGATCTGGCGGCCGGGCTGCTCGCCGGGCGTACCGTGTTGCTGGTGACGCATGATCCGCTCGAGGCGCTGCGCATCGCCGACCGGGTGCTGGTCATGACCGGCCGCCCCGCCACCATCGGCGCTCCCTTGGCCCTGTCCGGCGACACCCCGCGGGCGCCCGACGATCCCGCCGTGCTGGCGCTCCAGGGCGAGCTGCTGCGGAGGCTTGCGGCATGAGGTGGCTGCGCCCCCTGGTCACGCTGGCCGTGCTGCTCGCCGTGTGGCAGGCCGTGGTGCGGCTGACCGGCGTGCCGCGTTTCATCCTGCCCGGCCCGGCGGCGGTGGCGGAGGCGATGCAGCGTCATGCCGCACTGCTGCTCCAGCACGGCGCCACCACGGCGGCGGAGATCCTGATGGGGCTGGCGCTCGGTGTGCTGCTGGGCGGCGCCTCGGCGGTGACGCTGGCCGGAGTGCCGGCGGCGCGGCGCTGGCTGCTGCCGGTGCTGGTGGTGAGCCAGGCGATCCCGGTCTTCGCGCTCGCCCCGCTGCTGGTGTTGTGGTTCGGCTACGGCATGGCGTCCAAGGTCGCCATGGCGACGCTGATCATCTATTTCCCGGTCACCGCGTCGCTGTTCGACGGGCTGCGGCGGACGGAGCCCGGCTGGATCGACCTCGCCCGCACCATGGGCGCCTCGCCCGCCGCCACGCTGTTCCGCATCCGCCTGCCGGCCGCCCTGCCCGCCTTCGCGTCCGGGGTGCGGGTGGCGACGGCGGTGGCGCCGATCGGCGCCGTCGTCGGCGAATGGGTCGGGTCCTCCGCCGGGCTCGGCTACCTGATGCTGCACGCCAACGCCCGCATGCAGACCGACCTGATGTTCGCCGCGCTGGCGCTGCTGGCCGGCTTCGCTGTGGCGCTCTACGCCGCCGTCGATGCGCTTCTCCGCCGGCTGCTGCCCTGGCAGCCGGACACCCAACCCACCGACCCGAGAGAGTGAAGACCATGAAGCCGTTCGCCCCGGCCGCCGTCCTGAAGGGCACCCTGCTGGCCGCCTGCCTGCTCACCGCCACGCCGGCGATGGCGCAGCAGAAGCTGACCGTGCTGCTGGACTGGTTCGTCAACCCCGACCACGCGCCACTGCTGGTCGCGCAGGAGCGCGGCGACTTCAAGGCCGCCGGACTGGATGTCGAGCTGATCGCGCCCGCCGACCCCAACGACCCGCCGAAGCTGGTGGCCGCCGGCCGGGCCGACCTTGCCGTCTCCTACCAGCCGCAGCTCCAGATCCAGGTGGCGGAAGGGCTGCCGCTGGTGCGCGTGGGCACGCTGGTGTCAACCCCGCTCAACTCCGTCGTCGTGCTCGCCGACGGGCCGGTGAAGAGCCTGAAGGATCTGAAAGGCCGCAAGGTCGGCTTCTCGGTCGGCGGGTTCGAGGACGCGCTGCTCGGCGCCATGCTGGAGAACGCCGGGCTGTCGCTGAAGGACGTGACGCTGGTGAACGTCAACTTCTCCCTGTCACCGGCCCTGCTGGCCGGCCAGGTCGACGCGGTCGTCGGCGCCTTCCGGAACTTCGAGCTGAACCAGATGGATTTGGAGAAGCGCCCCGGCCGCGCCTTTTTCCCGGAGGAGGAGGGGGTACCGCCCTATGACGAGCTGATCCTGGTCGCGCATCAGGACAAGACCGGTGATGCCCGCATCAAGCCGTTCCTGGAGGCGGTGGAGAAGGCCACCCTCTTCCTTCTCAACCACCCGGAGGAGGCGCGCCAGCTCTTCATCAAGGGCCGGCCGGAGCTGGACGACGAGCTGAACCGCCGCGCCTGGCGCGACACGCTGCCGCGCTTCAGCCACAGCCCGGCGGCGCTCGACCCCGCCCGCTACGCCCGCTTTGCCGAATTCCTGAAGGCGCGCGGCATGATCCCCAAGGTCGAGCCGGTCGAGCGCTACGCCGTGACGATCCGTTGAACCGACGGTCGTTGCCATTCGGCTCCGGCGGGCGTTACCTTCACCGGTGACATGCCCGCCGGGCGGGTTCAGGGACGAACGCGACCATGCCAATCAAGACCATCCTGCTCCACATGGCCAACGACGAGCGCCACGGCGCCCGCATCGAGACGGCGGTGGCCCTCGCCAAGCGCTTCGATGCCTTCGTGGAGGTGCTGTACATCGCCTCGCCGGTGACGATGCCCGCGGCGGTCACCGGCCGCGGCGCCTCCTACGCCTTTCTGGCCGAGGCGACCGCCATCGCCCACGAGAAGGCGGAGGAGGTCGAGCGCGAGGTCCGCGCCGCGCTGAAGGATTGCTCCTATTCCTGGACGGTGGAGGAGGGCGACCATGTCGAGCAGCTCGCCGCCCGCGCCGTCTATGCCGACCTCGCGATCGTCACCCAGTCGCATCCGGCCCATCTGGAGGACCGTGTGCTGTTGCAGGTGCCCGACCGCCTGCCGCTGGAGGTGCCCTGCCCCACGCTGGTCCTGCCCTACGACCAGCCGGCGACCGCGGGATTCGGCAAGCACATCGTGGTGGCGTGGAAGAATGTGCGGGAGGCGTCGCTGGCCGTGCGCAACGCCATGACCTTCCTGACCGCCGCCGACCGGGTGACGGTGCTGACCCTGGAGCCGCCGGGAGGCCGGGGCGAGGACCAGGCGCGCGACATCATGGTGTTCCTGGAACGGCACGGCGTGCGCACGCACCATCAGGCCCAGCTGCACCGCGACGGCGATGTCGGCGAGGCGATCCTCGACGGCGCGCGTCAGGTGGGGGCGGACATGCTGGTGATGGGCTGCTACGGCCATTCCCGCCTGCGCGAGATGGTGCTGGGTGGCGCCACCCGCACGATCCTGCGCACCATGCACATCCCGGCGCTGATGTCGCATTGAGCCGCGGCGGTCCGGCGCCGGGCCGTACCCGGCGCCGGTGCTTGCGTACGAAGCAGGTCAGCCCAGCAGATACTCCTTCAGCAGCGTCCAGCTTTCGCGATCGCGGGCGTTGATCAAGGTGCCGGACATCACCGTGGGGGAATAGGGAACGCCGTTGTCGGTGGCCGACCAGCCGCCGGCTTCCGCCAGGAGCAGCACGCCGGCGGCGTGGTCCCACGGCATCAGCCGGTGGTACAGCGAGAAGTGGCTGCTTCCCTCCAGCATGCGCAGATACTCCTGCGCCGCGCTGGACAGGTAGGCGATGCCGCCGAGACCCGGCGCCCGGTCTTCGAGCCGGTCCCTGCGTTCATCCGAGCAGAACCGCGTGGACAGCGCGCCCACCATCCGCGGCAGCGGAACAGGTTCGTCGAAATGGATCCGCCGGCCATCCAGCCAAGCCCCCTGCCCGACCGCGCCCTGCGCCGTCCGCCCGGTCACGGGATCGTGGATCCAGCCAGCCAGCGTGCGTCCGCCGGCGACGTAGGCGACGATCACGGCGAAGGCCGGCTTGCCCGCGGCGAAGTTGATGGTGCCGTCCACCGGATCGATGATCCAGACCGGCTCCTCGCCGTGGATGCGGTCGAGCACCCGCAGGTCGGCCGAGACCGCCTCCTCCCCCACCACCACGCTGCCGGGCACCAGGGCGGCCAGGAGCGGCGTCAGCATCCGCTCCGCCTCCTCGTCGGCGGCGGTGACGAGGTCGGTGGGGCCGGTCTTCTCGCGGATGTCCTGGGCGCGCAGCCTCTGGAAGTACGGCATGATCGCGGCCTGCGCCACCTCGGCGATGATGGCGGACACGCGGTCGAGATCGGGGATGGGGGGGCTGGTCACGGTCACTTCGGCGCCTTCTGCGGTGGCGGGGCAGCGGAGGGGGCGGCACCGCCCAGGGGCGGCGGCGGCAGCAGGATCTTGCCGTCCAGGCCGGATTCCTTCATGGCGCGGACCAGCGCGTCGTAGGTGGCCTGGTCCTCGGCGGTGGCGGCCGGGGGCGGCGGGCCGGGCGTCGAGGCGAGCCCGCCCGCCGCCGGCTCCCGCGGCGCGCCCGGCGGAATGCCCGCGGTGGAGGCGGCGGACGGCGGTGGCTCCGGCACCGGTGGGGGCGGTGGCGGGGGGCGCCACAGGCGGAAACAGTCGGTGAAGGCCGCCTCCCCGCACTCCCTCAACAGATCGCGCGCGTCCGGCGCGGTGGCGATCGGCCCGGCCGGGGCCACCGGCAGTTCCGGTGGCGGCGGCGGCAGCGGATCCTCCGGTGCCACCTCCGGGTCCTGAGCGCGCGCTGTCGTCGCGGCGCACAACGCCACGGCCAGAGCGATGGCGCATCGGAAGGAGGCGGCCGGCACCAAAGGATGTCCCCATACGGAAAGTCGGCCAAGACTATGACAGACGAACGCGCCGCGCCATGCTCTTTGCCGAAGGTTGCACGGTTGTCGCGGATCGTAATGGAACCGCGGCCCGCGATGCGCATTGGAAGGGACAACTCCTCCGGAAGGCCATCACATGCCCGTCGAATCCTTTCCCTTCGTGCCCTATTGCGGCAGCCCCCCCGTTCCGGGGCAACTGGCGGCGGCGTGGAACCTCGACCCGCCGCTGCTGGCCGCCTTCGCGCTGGCGGCTGTCGGTCTTGCCTGGGTGTCGCGGCGGTCGACGGAGCCTCCGGCGTCCTGGAGAGTGCTCGGATTCGCAGCCGCCTGGCTGGTGCTGCTGGTCGCCTTCGTGTCACCGCTCTGCAACCTGACCTCCGCCCTCTTCGCGGCGCGGGTGGTGCAGCATCTGCTGACCATCCAGATCGCCGCGCCGCTGCTGGTGCTGGCGTGGCCGGCGGGAGCCGTGCGTTGGCCGGGATGGTTGCGGTCGCTGGCCCGGCCCTTCGCAGTGCCGGAGCTGGCCTGGGGCCTGTTCGGGGTGACGCTGTGGGTGTGGCATCTGCCGGGGCCCTATATGGCCGCCCTGCGATCCGATGCGGTGCTGTGGCTGATGCACGCGACGCTGTTCGTCGGCGCGCTGGCGGCGTGGCGGTCGGTGCTGGTGGGCGGCGATTCGGGAACGCGCGCGCGCGGACTGCTGTCCGCGCTCGGCACATCGGTGCATCTGGCGATGCTGGCGGCGCTGCTGATCTTCGCGCCCGAGCCGCTGTTCGGCTACCACACCACCACCACCCTGGCCTGGGGCCTCTCGCCGCTTGCCGACCAGCAGCTTGGTGGGCTGGTCATGGGGGTGGTGGGGTCGCTGGCCTATGTGGCGCTCAACCTCTACGCCGCCGGACGCTGGATGGCGGGCATGCGACGCAGCGCCGGCTGACCGCCGCCGCTCACGGCGGCGGTGCAGAACCGGAAACCGCCGCCGCTCAAGGCGACGGCGGGGGTCCGAAGCGCTTTTCGAAGCGGGCGAGGTCGGCCGGGTCGAGCGAGACGTGCAGATGCGCGTGGTCCTCGTCGTCGTGCCGCTCCAGCACCTCACCCTTGTCGTACAGCCAGGCGAGTGCCGCCCCGTCGGCCAGCCCGACGGAGAGGTCCACGACCTGCCGGTTGACGTTCATGCGGCGGTCGAGCAGGACGTCGAGCGCGTCGATCCCCTCCCCGGTCAGCGCCGACACCGCGACCTTGCGGTCGTCGCGGCGGCACTGCGCCAGCACCACGGCCCGCTCCTCCCCGTCGAGCTGGTCGACCTTGTTCAGCACCTCCACCACACGGTCGTCGCTGTCCGGGTCGATGTCCATCTCGCGCAGCACCGTCTCGACGTCGACGCGTTGGGCGTCGCTGTCGGGATGGGCGATGTCGCGGACATGCAGGATGATGTCGGCCGAATCGACCTCCTCCAGCGTCGCCCGGAAGGCGGCGACCAGCCCGTGCGGCAGGTCGGAGATGAATCCCACCGTGTCGGACAGGATCACCTTTCGCCCCGACGGCAGCGTCACCTGCCGCATGGTCGGGTCCAGCGTGGCGAACAGCAGATCCTTGGCGAACACGTCGGCGTTGGCCAGCCGGTTGAACAGGGTGGACTTGCCGGCGTTGGTGTAGCCGACCAGCGCCACCACCGGGTACGGCACCTTCGCCCGCGCCTTGCGGTGCAGGCCGCGGGTGCGCCGCACCTCCTCCAACTCCTTCTTGATGCGCACGATGCGGTCGCCGATCAGGCGGCGGTCCATTTCGAGCTGGGATTCACCGGGGCCGCCCAGGAAGCCGAAGCCGCCGCGCTGCCGTTCCAGGTGGGTCCAGGAACGGACGAGGCGCGAGCGCTGGTAGGTGAGCGACGCCAGCTCGACCTGGAGCTGGCCTTCCCGCGTGCGGGCGCGGGCGCCGAAGATCTCCAGGATCAGGCCGGTGCGGTCGATCACCTTGGCCTTCAGGGCCTTTTCGAGGTTGCGCTGCTGCACGGGCGACAGCGCGTGGTCGACGACCACCAGCCCCGCCTCATGCTCCTCGACGGTCGCGCGCAGGCTGTCGACCGCGCCCGAGCCGAACAGGCTGGACGGTTGCGGACGCGTCACCCGCACGCATTCGGCGTGGACGATGTCGAGTTCGATGGCGCGCGCGAGCCCGACCGCCTCGTCAAGACGGGCGGCGGGCGAACGCAGATCCCCGTCCGCGTCGGTGCGGAGAACGGGGTGGACCACCACGGCGCGGCCGGAGCCATCACGCTCGGCCGGATTGCCGTTGGCCATAGTATCAGTCGCTTTCACCTTCCTTGGGGGGCTCGAACAGTTGAATGGGATGGGCGGGCATGACGGTGGAGATCGCATGCTTGTACACGAGCTGCGAATGCGCATCTCGTCGGAGCAGCACCGAGAAATTGTCAAACCAAGTGATGATCCCCTGCAGCTTGACGCCGTTCACCAGGAAGACGGTCACGGGAGTCTTGTTCTTGCGGACGTGATTGAGGAAAACGTCCTGTACATTCTGACTCTTTTCGGACATTGGCTGCCCCCTTCTTGCATGTTCTTGGGGTCCCATCACAAGGACCCGCCCCCCGACCGGTCGGATCGGGGAGACCGTTGCACCGCCTCGGCAATCGCCGGAACGGATATGGTGTCGCCACCCCCGCACACCAAGGCACGGAGTGCGTCGCAGGTGGCAAATCGATGGGTGGGGGGAAAAGTCATGAAACCCTCCCCGTCCGCCTCACCAACGAGCACGGGGAGGAGACCTGCCCCATGCGCGCATTCCATGTCGATGTCGGCGTCGCCGACGAACCACACGTCCGGACCGGCCGGGATGCCCGCCGGCTCCAGCGCCATCAGAACGGGGGCGCCGTGTGGCTTGTCGAACGCCGCGTCCTGGGCGCCGACGAGCCGGCCGAAATAGCGGCTCCAGCCCAGAGCGTCGGCCTCGGCCCGCAGGTAGCGGCCGTTCTTGTTGGACACCACCGCCTGATAGACCCCCTTGTCGTGCAGAGCGGCCAGCAGCTCGGCGGCCCCCGGCAGGGGGTTCAGGTGCTCCAGATGGTGCTGTTCAAAGTAGCGGTAGAAGGCATCGCGCGCGTCGGTCCAGCGGTCGCCGAAGATGCGCGGGAAGCTGTCGCGCAGCGACTGCTTCACCCGCAGCCGCGACTCCGCGACCGTCCACGGCTCCCTTCCAAAGGCGACCAGCGTGTGGTTGATGGCGGCGAGGATGGTGCCCCAGTTATCGACCAGCGTGTTGTCCCAGTCGTAGAGAACCGCCCGCGGCACCGCGACGGCCGCGGTCATGCCGATTCCACCGGATGGGTTCCGGCCTCTCGTGGGCCTAGAGGGTCATGGCCGCCACGTGGATGCCCGAAACGGCATACCGACGCCCGTGGCCAGGATGAATTCCGGAGCATTCGCTGATCGTTCCATTCGCAGGCTGACATGTTACCCGCGAGTATCAGAAGAATTCAAGCCGCACGGCGAACATCTTCTCCACTTTCTTCACCTGCCCCACCGCCGCCAGGATGATCACCCGGTCCTTCGGCCGGATGATGGTGGAGGGACGGGGGATGATCACCTCGTCCCCCCGGACGATGGCGCCGACGATGACGCCCGACGGAAGCTTCACGTCCTTGAGCGGCGTGTTCACCACCGTGGAGGTTTCCAGCGCCTCCGCCTCGATGATCTCGGCGAATCCCTCACGCAGGCTGTGCACCGACCGGATCCGCCCGCGCCGCACATGCTGTAGGATGGTCGACACGGTGATCGCCCGCGGGCTGACGATGGCGTCGATGCCCAGCGGCGTCACCAGAGCCGAATAGGTGGTCTTGTTGATCAACGTGATGGCGCGCTGGCAGCCGTAGCGTTTGGCGAGCAGGGAGGCGAGAATGTTGCCCTCGTCGTCGTTGGTCACGGCGACCACCGTCTCGGTGGAGCGGACGTTCGCCTCCTCCAGGATTTCCGGATCGAGGCCATCGCCGTGCAGCACCATGGTGCGCGACAGGCGCTGCGCCACATACTGGGCGCGCGTGCGGTTCACCTCGATGACGCGGGCGGAGACCTGGCCCTGCTTGGCCTCCAGCTCCTCCGCCAGACACAGGCCGATGTTGCCGCCGCCCAGGATGATGATGCGCCGCGCCTCCCCCTCCTCATGGCCGAAGGCCGCCATGGCGCGGGTCAGGTGCTTGGCGTCGCAGACGAAATACACCTCGTCCCCGACCAGCATCTGGTCGTTGCCGCCGGGGATGATCGGCTTGTCGTTGCGGATGATGGCGACGACCTCGATGTTGAGGTCGGGGAACAGGCCGGTGAGCTGGCGCAGCGGCGTGTTCAGGATCGGGCAGGCGTCGGTGCACAGCACGCCGATGACGCGAACCTTGCCGTCCGCCAGCGGGATCATGTCGAAGGCGCCCGGCACCTGGAGCCGGCGCGACACCGCCCGCGCCACCTCGATCTCCGGCGAGATGATGACGTCGATCGGCAGATGGTCGCGGTTGAACAGGTCGGCCCAGATCGGCTTCAGGTAGGACTGGTTGCGCACCCGCGCGATCTTGGTCGGCACGTTGAACAGCGAATGGGCGACCTGACAGGCGACCATGTTGACCTCGTCGGTCTGGGTGACCGCGATGATCATGTCGGACTCGGTCGCCCCGGCAGCCTCCAGCACATCGGGATGCGAGGCGTAGCCGACCATGGCCTGCACGTCGAGAGTGTCGTGGATGCGCTGGATCAGCTCCGGCGCCTGATCGATCACCGTGACGTGGTTGCCCTCCGACGCGAGGTACTTCGCGATGTTCGAGCCGACCTGACCGGCGCCGCAGATGATGACCTTCATGCCACTCCGCCCCTGATGCTGGGCTTCTGGTTACAGCGCGGGAACGGTAGCACCGGCCGGCGGCGGCGGGAAGCGGCTGAGATGACATGCCGCCGGTGGTCGATGGTGGCCATCACTGGCCCGTGCCGCCCGGCGCCCCTTTCTTCTTGACCGACATGGCGACGATGACGTCGGCCGACGGTTTGCCTTTACCGCCGGACAGGCTCTCGGTCTTCTTCGCGACGAAGATCTTCTTGCGGTCATCGGGTCCGGGTGGCTTCCTGGTGTGCGATGTCATCATCGACGATTGTTCCGCATCACTGTCCGTGTCGCTGCGGAGCTCATCTTCGTCGATGTCGTGGCCTTTGCGCTTCGTCAGCGGATTGATGTCGTCGCCCAATCGGAAGAACGCGGAAACATTGCTCGCGGCCCGCGTTATGTAGCCGATGACCAGCCCGTGATCGCTGAGTTCCTTGATCGTGTCCTTTTCCTTGCCCTTGCCAAAGCCGGGAAGAAGTGGGTCGGCGGTGAGACAGGTGAGGCCCGATTGGGTACGCAGGAGAATCCGGTCCCATTTCGACTCGCCGAACGCCATGATGGACTTGGAAATCGTCGTTCCCGTATTCCACGATTTTGCACAGTCCACGAAGTCGGCGTCGCCAAGAGCCGAGCGAACATTGAAGTCACCGATGAGAATATCAATGTTCTTACCGGCTGCTGCTTCCTTGATCGATCGTGGCACCTCGGGAACATTCGAGAATTTCGGGCCGGGGGCATGGATCGCAGCGATCCGGATATCGGCTCCGCCGATCAGGGCGCTGCATCGACAGATCACACCGTTGCGATACCAGCTCGGATCCCGACAAAACTTCATCGCGTCCTGGATTTTGGGCGACGAATAATAAGCGTTCGTGCCATCGCCCAAATTCTTGACAACCAGCTCGATCACTGCGTCTGCACTGAGAGATGAGCCTTCTCTCGTCGCAGCTGCCGCTATTATTTCTTTGCGCCGATCACTGTATTTGGCATTTATGAACATATTCTTTATGAGACCCAAATGGTCCTTCGTCGTGTTCGTCATTGACGACAATGTGAAATCAAATTCACTTTCCTTTGTCAAAGTATCAAATGTCGATGGCGTTCCACTTGGAGGTCCGAACAGCCAAGGGTTCGGCTTGCTGGTGCGGCTGGATCGGACAACGTTCGCGACCTGCCCGTCTTGTGTCTTGATCGATATGGGGATGAGGGAACCCATGCTCGGGCTCTTGCTGTTCTTCTTCGCTTCGTTGATAAGCTCCAGGTTCAGACATGCCTTGACAACATCCTCGATCACATACTTGTCGATAACACTGCGCA
The DNA here is from genome assembly GCF_013423485.1 of Azospirillum oleiclasticum. Taxonomy (GTDB): domain Bacteria; phylum Pseudomonadota; class Alphaproteobacteria; order Azospirillales; family Azospirillaceae; genus Azospirillum; species Azospirillum oleiclasticum. The sequence goes on along the minus strand of NZ_JABFFR010000003.1, from coordinate 147,982 downwards.
CGTCGAGGGTCGAAAATTCCACGGTCATGCGGTGGCTTATGACGATGATATGCTCCTCCTTGTTGTCCGATGCATCGCAACCGACGACCTTTCCTATCAGCTTCCCGTTGACCGCCAACGTATCTTCGATCGATTTCATCAGAAGCTCCAAGGTTTTCTTGGCGCTTGACTTTGCCCCCATGACCTCCAGGAAAAAGCCGATGAACGGCTTCGTCTTCCATCCGTCGATCAATTTAATCGCTTCCGCGACCTTTTCGGCAACGTACATATGATTGTTTTGAGCTCTCTCGGCCCCGAAGACTTGGAGGTTCCAGGAGAACACGATGAAATCTCTCATGACTGCCTGCTTCATTCGTCGCATGGACGTACCGAGCCGAGTACCGTCAGGACACGACCGCGTCCACGATTGCCAGTGCCGCCTTCGCCGACTCCTCTGTCAACCCCAGCGCCCGGATCCGCCCGGCGATCAGCGCCGCCTTGGCCTTGGCGTCCGGGAAGTCCTGGTCGGTCCAGAAGCGCTTGGCCTTGTCCCAGTATCCGCAGATGTCCAGGAACACCACGCCGTAATAGAAGGCGTCGGCGACGCTGCTGTAAGCATCCGGATCGATGGCGAAGCTCCCATCGGGTTGCAGGGAGCTGGTCAGGCACCAGTCGAGCAGTTCGCCGATAGCCGCGGACGCCGCCGTGCGCTGCGCGTCCGTCGCCTCCGCCCAGCCGTAGCCGAGGATCTTCACCACGTCGTAGTTGTTGTGGTTCAGGTAACGCCCGTTCGACTTCCAGCCATAGGGATAGCCGCAGTCCTTCATGCCCAGCAGCGTGTCGATGATGCGCGGCCACAGCTCGACCTTGCCTCGGCGATAGGACACGGTGTGGAAGGTGAAGCTGAGGTCCGGGGCCTTCACCGTGCGGTGCCCGTCCCGGTACCAGGCGCCCCAGAATCCCGTCTCCGGATCCTGCCAGCCGTCCTGCCAGGCGCGGTAGGAGTCCACCATGGCGTCGGTGATGGTGAAGCCGGTGGTGTGCTGCTCGATGCAAGCGCGCAGACCCTTCTTGAACAGCACCTCCGACAGGAAGGTGGTGAGCGAACCGAAGGCGTCGCGGTTGTCCAGGCCGGTGACGACGATGTCGGAGCAGCGCAGCGCGCCGAGCGTCGCCTGCATCCCGTCCATCGTGGAAACCGGGGCAAGGAAGGCCAGCGGATAGGCGGCGTCGGCCCCGGCGTCGGCCAGCTCGTTCAGCCCGTCGATGCTGGCGTCGAGCTTCAGGAACCACTCGGCGTAGGCCTGACCCCACGCTCCGTCGATGGGCGACTGTTGCACCGCGACCGCCTGGTCCGGCCGCTCGAAGCTCTGGGACAGGCGGCCCAGTTCACGGTCGAGCCGGCCCCAGTCGGTGGTGTAATGCAGCAGCCACTTGGCCTCGATGAAAACCTGATCGGTCCACTGCATCGGGTTGCCGGCGGTCTGCAGCGCCATCAGCCGGTCTTCCGACGGCTTCAAGGCGGCGGTGAACGCCGCCACCTGCGCCGGCCGCGCGTGGTCGTGGCGGTCGAACTGCCGGTCGACCAGCGCCGCGACGTCGGACCGCCGGTCGATCCGCAAGCCGCGCCGACGCGACACCAAACCCCCGGCTCCCGCCGGATCGTGACCATGAACCCGCCGCAGCCGCACCGCCGCCCCCTACCCTCAACGTTGGGGTACGATGCTACACCTTTCGGATGATCCCGCACAGCGGGCAGGCCGTGACGAAATGTGTCAGTCCACGAAAGCTTTGCCCTTGTCGTTCCCGTGCACGCCCAGCGATTTCAGCTTGCGATGCAAGGCGGAGCGCTCCATACCCACGAAGGCCGCCGTGCGGGAGATGTTGCCGCCGAACCGCGTGACCTGCGCCAGCAGATACTCCCGCTCGAACACCTCGCGCGCCTCGCGCAGCGGCAGCCCCATGATCTCGCCGCCCTTGTCCCACTTCAGCACGGTGGGGGTGATGGCGCCGATCTCCGGTGGCAGCATGTCGGCGCGGATGGGCTCCTTCGGATCGCCCTGCGCCATGATCAGCAGCCAGTCGACGACGTTGCGGAGCTGGCGGACGTTGCCGGGCCAATCATAGGCCTGAAGCGCCGCCATCGAATCCTCGCCGAACTCGCGGGACGGCAGGCCGGCGGCGTCGGCTGACCGCTGCATGAAGTGGCGGGCCAGCAGCGGGATGTCCTCCCGTCGCTCGCCCAGCGACGGCACGCGGATCGGCACCACGGCAAGGCGGTAGTAGAGATCCTGGCGGAAGCGCCCGGCCTCGATCTCCGCCTGGAGGTCGCGGTTGGAGGTGGCGAGCACCCGCACGTCCACCTCGACCCGGTGGCCGCCGCCGACCCGCTCGAACACCTGCTCCTGCAGGGCACGGACGATCTTGCCCTGGGTTTCCAGCGGCATGTCGGCCACCTCGTCCAGCAGCAGCGTTCCGCCGTGCGCCTGCTCGAAGGTGCCGATCTTGCGGCCCTGCCCGTCCACCCCGGCCTCGGTGCCGAACAGCTCCATCTCCAGCCGGTCGGGCCGCATGGTGGCGCAGTTCAGCCCGACGAAGGGGCCGGTGGCGCGGCGCGAGCGCTGGTGGATCAGGCGTGCCACCACCTCCTTGCCGGAGCCGGCGGGGCCGGTGATCAGAACGCGGCTGCCGGTGGGCGCCACCCGTTCGATCGCTTGGCGGACCTGGTTGACGGTGGCGGAGCGACCGACCAGTTCCACATCGCCGCCGGCCCGCAGCTTCAGCTCCTCGTTCTCACGCCGCAGCCGCGCCGCCTCGATGGCGCGCTCGACCATCAGGATCAGCCGGTCGGTCTTGAACGGCTTCTCGATGAAGTCGTAGGCGCCCTGCTTGATCGCCGACACCGCCGTTTCGATGGTGCCGTGACCGGAGATCATGATGACCGGAAGGTTGGGGTGGTCGCGCTTCAGCCCTTCCAGGATCTGCAAGCCGTCGAGCTTCGAGCCCTGGAGCCATATGTCGAGGATGACGAGGCTGGGCCGCCGCGCCCCCACCTGGGCAAAGGCCTGGGTGCTGTCCGCCGCCTCCCGGGTCTTCATGCCTTCGTCGTTCAGGATGCCCGCGATGAGCATCCGGATGTCCGCCTCGTCATCGACGATCAGAATGTCATGCGCCATGCGCCACGTGCCTCTGAGAAGCGCCGGCCTCCGCCGGCCTGTCGTCGGGGGCGGCGTCCGCTTCGCCGCCCGCCGACCGGGTTTGCGGAATCACCAGTCCGACGCGCGCCCCGCCGCCTTCGCGGTCCTCCAGGGTCAGCTCGCCGCCATGGTCCTCCATGATCTTCTTGACGATGGCGAGGCCCAGCCCGGTGCCCTTCGCCCGCGTCGTCACATAGGGCTCGGTGAGCCGGTGCCGCTCGTCGGACGGCAGGCCCTTGCCGTTGTCCTCCACCACCAACGCCACCGTGTCGGCGCCGAGATCGACATGCACGGACACGTGTCCCGGCGGAAGCTCACCGCCCCCCTCCTCCGGCGGCGTGCGCCCTTCGATGGCATCGACCGCGTTCTGCAGCAGGTTGGTCAGCGCCTGGGAGATCTGGCGGCTGTCGCAGGGCACGGTCAGCGGGCCGGACGGCAGCGCCATCTCGAACTTGACCTTGCCGGCGTGCGCGCTCGACTGCAGGAACACCGCCTGCCGGACGAGGTCGTTGATGTTGACCGGCTTCATCACCGGCTGCGGCATACGGGCGAAGGCCGAGAACTCGTCCACCATGCGCCGGATGTCGTCCACCTGACGGACGATGGTGTCCGTGCACATGGTGAAGACCTCGGTGTCGCCGGTGATCTCCTTCAGGTACTTGCGGCGCAGCCGCTCGGCGGAGAGCTGGATGGGGGTCAGCGGGTTCTTGATCTCGTGCGCGATGCGGCGGGCGACGTCGGCCCACGCCGCCTTGCGCTGGGCGGAGACCAGCTCGGTGATGTCGTCGAAGGTGACGACATGGCCGCGCACCTCCTTCCCCGCCCCTTCCGCGGCGATCCGGACCAGCAGCGTCAGCGGCGCGCGGCCGGTGCGGCGGATCTGGATCTGGTCCTGCACGATCCGGCCGGGGCGTTTCGGCCCGTTCTCCAGCAGCTCCGCCATCTCCGGCGACAGCTCGGCCAGCTTGTGGCCGATCATCTGCTCCGGATCGTCGATGCCGAGGAGCCGGGCGGCCGACAGGTTGGGCAGGTTGACCACCCCGTCCATGTCCAGCCCGATCACGCCCGCCGACACCCCGAACAGCACCGTCTCGGTGAAGCGGCGGCGCTCGTCGAGCTGCTGGTTGGCCTGGAGCAGCTCGCGCCGCTGGGTCTCGATCTCGGTGGTCATGCGGTTGAAGGCGCGCGACAGCAGGCCGAGCTCGTCCTCGCCCGGCGGCTCGTTCACCCGCACGGTCAGGTCGCCGGCGCGCACCCGCTCGGCGGCTCCGATCAGCGCGCTGATGGGCCGCGCGAGCTGGGTGGCGAAATTCAGCCCCGCCCACACCGCGGCCAGCAGCAGCAGCAGCGCCACCACGACGAAGACCAGGGTGAAGGTGATCTGCAGGCTGCCGCGCTCGCCCTCCATCTCGGCGTATTCGCGCACGGCGCCCTGGGCCGACTGCATGTGGTTGAGCACCCGCGGCTCCACCAGCCGGCCGACATAGAGATAGGTGTCCACGAAGCGGTCGAGCCGGACCAGCGCCCGGACCCGGTCGTCGTTCTCCGCCAGGATCATCGCCACGTCGCCGCGGCGGGCCTGCTCGATCGACTCCTCCGGGATGGGGTCGAACTCCAGCGCGAAGGAGAATCCGGAGCGGGCCAGGATTCGGCCGGTGGTGCCGTTGAAGACGATCGCCTCCGACAGCGCGCGCAGCAGGGCCTGGGTGTTGACGATCTGCTCGAAACGGCCGGGATCGCCCGACGCCCGCACCGCCTCCTGGTTCAGGTCGTTCGCCATCGCCAGCGCATCGGCGCGGATGTTCTGCTGGTGCTCGTGCAGGTAGGCGGTGGCGACGGCCAGCGATTCGTTGACCGCCGTGCGCACCCGGTCGCTGAACCAGGACTGCACGCCCACATAGAAGAAGATCGCCGAGAAGACGGCCATGATGATGGCCGGGGCCACCGCCAGCACGCTGAAGACCAGCACCAGCCGGACATGCAGCCGCGACCCCGCGGCCCCGCGCCGCCGTCCCATCCAGATCTTGACGATCCGCCGCAGGATCAGCACCGCCAGCACCGACAGCAGCGCCAGATCCAGGGTGAGCAGCAGCGTGATCGTCGCCGGGTCTGCCTGCCCGAAGGGCGGGCTTTCGGTCAGCGCCGCGTAGGTGGCGAGACCGGCGACGATCGCGGCAAGGCTCGCCGCCACCGCCAGCCGCTTGGCCAGCCCGACGCGCGCCGCCCATTGCAGCACTTGCCGCCACCGCGATGAGGCTGTGTCGTTGGACGGGATCGACATGGGCTCCGGCCACGTTGGATGTTGCCGGAAAGATACACCGCTGTTGCCCTGTCGCCAAGCCTCATCCGCGGACCATCACGGAATTGAGCGTTGGCCCAATTCCCGCCCCAATTTGGCTTCCATGAATATGCGGCAATTATACCACGAACGTGTTGGTGTTCACTTCAGCCCGCGCACCACCTGGATGTCCAGCTCGCGGATTTTCTTGCGGAGCGTGTTGCGGTTGAGGCCGAGAAGCTGCGCGGCCTTGATCTGGTTGCCGCGCGTCGCGGAAAGGCTGAGCGTGATCAACGGTCGCTCAACCTCGCGCAGGATGCGGTCGTACAGGCCATTGGACGGCATGCCGTCCTTGTGGGCGGCGAAGTAATCCTTCAGGTGCCGCTCGACCGCCGAGCCCAGCCCCTCGCTGTGCACCTCCTCGACCTGCGGGGAGCTGGGAGCGGCGTCGGCCAGCTCCACCTCGATGACGTCGAGGCCGATCACCTCCTGCGCGTAGAGGGCGGCGAGGCGGCGGACGAGGTTCTCCAGCTCGCGCACGTTGCCGGGCCAGCGGTAGCGCTTCAGCCGCTCCATCGCCGGCTGGTCGATGCTCTTGATCGGCAGCCCCTGCGACGCCGCCTGGTTGAGGAAGTGGCGCACCAGCAGCGCCACATCCTCCGTACGCTCGCGCAGCGGCGGCAGGCGGATGGGAACGACGTTGAGGCGGTAGAACAGATCCTCGCGGAACAGGCCCTGGCGGATCAGGGTGCGCAGGTCACGGTGCGTGGCCGCGACGATCCGTACGTCCGTCTTGATGGGCGTACGTCCACCGACCGTCGTGTACTCGCCCTCCTGGAGCACGCGCAGCAGGCGGGTCTGGGCTTCCAGCGGCATGTCGCCGATCTCGTCCAGGAACAGGGTGCCGCCCTGAGCCTGCTCGAAGCGGCCGGTGGAGCGGTTGGTGGCGCCGGTGAAGGCCCCCTTCTCGTGGCCGAACAGCTCCGACTCGATCAGCTCGCGCGGGATCGCCGCCATGTTGATGGCGACGAAGGGGCCATTGCGGCGCTTTCCGTAATCGTGGAGCGCGCGGGCCACCAGCTCCTTGCCGGTGCCCGACTCGCCGGTGATCATCACCGTCAGGTCGGTGCCCATAAGGCGGGCGAGGACGCGGTAGATCTCCTGCATCGCCGGCGAGCGGCCGATCAGGGGCAGCTGCTCGTCGCCCGCATCACCGTCCGCCGGATGATGGACCGGCGGCTGATTGGCGTTCAGCGCCCGCTCCACCACCGACACCAGCTCCTTCAGGTCGAAGGGCTTGGGCAGATACTCGAAGGCGCCCCGCTCGGCCGCCTTCACCGCGGTGATCAGCGTGTTCTGCGCGCTCATCACCACGATGCGCAGATCGGGGCGGATCTTCTTGATGCGGGGGATGAGGTCGAGCCCGTTCTCGTCCGGCATCACCACGTCGGTGATGACCAGATCCCCCTGCCCGTCCGACACCCAGCGCCACAGGGTGGCGGCGTTGCCGGTCGTGCGCACTTCGTGACCAAGCCGGGCCAGCGCCTGCGTAAGAACTGTGCGAATGGCGCGATCGTCATCAGCGACCAGGATGGTGGCGGCCGACATCAGCGTTTGCCCCTCGGCATGGCGACGGGGGCCTGATCCATGGAAACCTGAGCTTCGTCGTACATGGGCAGCGACACCTTGAACACTGTCCGGCGTGGCTGCGTGTCGAATTCGATGACACCGCCATGATCGCCGATGAGCTTCGCCACCAATGCAAGACCAAGGCCAGTTCCGTTCACCTTGGTGGTGATGAACGGATCGAAGAGGTTGGAGCGCAGATCCTCCGGTATGCCCTCCCCGTTGTCCTGCACGGACACCAGCAGCGGCAGGTGCAGCCGGGTGTCGCCGCCGGGCACCGCCATGCGCACCCCGTGCTGGTAGGCGGTGGACAGCACGATCTCGCCGCCCTGCTCGGCAACCGCCTCCGACGCGTTCTTGACGAGATTCAGGAAGACCTGGATGAGCTGGTCGCGGTTGCCGTAGACCGGCGGCAGCGACGGGTCGTAGCGCTCGACGAAGCGGATGTTCCGGGCGAAGCCGGATTGCGCCACCTTGCGCACATGCTCCAGCACCGTGTGGATGTTGACCGCACTCCGCTCCAGCGGCCGCTTGTCGGAGAACACCTCCATGCGGTTGACCAGAGCCACGATGCGGTCGGCCTCGTCGCAGATCAGGCGGGTCAGCACCCGGTCCTGCTCGCTGACGTTCTCCTCCAGCAGCTGGGCCGCGCCGCGGATGCCCGACAGCGGGTTCTTCACCTCGTGCGCCAGCATCGCCGCCATGGCGGTCACCGAGCGGGCGGCGTGCCGATGCGTCAGGGAGTTGTCGATCTTGCGGGCGATGGAGCGCTCGTGGATGCTGATCACCACCCGGTCCGCCGGCACGCCCATGCTGGCGACCCGCACCGACACGTGGTGCGGGCCGATGCGCGGCGTGTCGATCACCACCCCGTCCTGCGACACGCTGCGGCGGTGGCGCTGCACCTGATCGATCAGCCCCATGACCGGGCTGTCCGGTGGCAGAAGGTCGGCCATCGGCGTGCCCTCCAGCGCGCTGGACGACATGTCGAAGAACTCCTGCGCCTCGTTGTTCACGAAGCAGATGTCGCCCTGGGCATCGACCACGATGACCGGGTCGGTCAGGGCGTTGAGCACCGCGGACGGATCGATCCCGTTGGACCGGCCTGCGCTGCGCGACGGGCGTCTCGGCATGTGAGCGGCAGCGGAGGTTCGGGCCATCAGGCAGCCATCCTTTCGATCGCCGGAGCGTAGAAGTCACGGATGCGGGCGCGCACGGCCTCGGGATCGGCCATGGTGTTGACGTCCTGCCGGAATTCGGCGGAGTCGCTCAGCCCTTTGGAGTACCACGAAATGTGCTTACGGGCGACGCGCAAACCCGGCTCGCGCCCGTAATGCAGCAGCATCGCCTCGTAATGGTCGAGCAGGATGCGGAGCTGCTCGTCGAGCGGCGGGTCCGGCAGACGCTCGCCGGTCGCCAGATAATGGCCGACCTGGGCCAGGAACCAGGGCCGGCCGCAGGCGCCGCGACCGATCATGACGCCGTCGGCACCGGACTCCTCCAGCGCACGATCAACGTCGTCGAAGCCTTCGATGTCGCCGTTCACGATCACCGGGATCGCCACGGCCTCCTTCACCCGGCGGACGAAGGACCAGTCGGCCCGGCCCCCATAGAAATCCATGCGGGTGCGCCCGTGCACCGTGACCATGCGGATGCCGCATTCTTCGGCAATCCGCGCCAGCCGCGGCGCGTTGCGGCTGGTGGCGTCCCAGCCCGTGCGCATCTTCAGCGTGACCGGGATGGACACGGCCTTGACCGTCGCCTCCAGGATTCGGGCGGCGTGCGCCTCGTCGCGCATCAGGGCGGAGCCGGCGTGGCCGTTCACCACCTTCTTGACCGGGCAGCCGAAGTTGATGTCGATCAGGGCGGCCCCGCGCGCCTCGTTGATGCGGGCCGCCTCGGCCATCACGGCCGGCTCGCAGCCGGCGAGCTGGACGGCCATCGGGAACTCCTCCGGCACCGTCTCGACCATGCGCAGGGTGGCGCGGTTCTCGCGCACCATGGCGTTGCTGGCCACCATTTCCGACACCACCAGCCCGGCGCCGGACGCCTTCACCAGCCGCCGGAACGGCAGGTCGGTCACCCCCGACATCGGCGCCAGGATCACCGGTGCGGTCAGCGCGATTTCACCGATCCGAATGGCCATGAGTCTCCAAACCTGCCCACCAGTTAGGCACACTCTCTTTATGCCACGATTTTGGGCAGGTTAGCACGCCAAATCGGCATGCTGCAAGTGCGAACGAATGCTTTCCTATGGTTGCAAAACCCTGTCTGCTCAAGAACTCAGCAACACGTCGCTGACGAACTTGACTCCCGGGTACGCCAGGGTGAGCAAAAGATAGGCAATCAGCACCACGCGCGCCGCCGCCCGCCCGCGGATACCGGTGCGGGCGTGTGCCAGCAGCAGCCCGCCGATGACCAGGAAGGTGGCGATGGAGAACAGCGTCTTGTGGTCGAAGCGGATCAGCACATCATACTCGTAATGCAGCACCGCCATGCCGGTGACGAGGCCGAGCCCCAGCACCGTCTCCGACGCCGCCAGAAGCCCGACCTGGAGCTGGTCGCTTTCCGACACCGAGGGCAGGAAGCGGGTCAGCGGCGTCGGCCGCTTGGCCTTCAGCGCGCGTTCCTGCAGGAAAGCGGCGAGCGACGCCACGGCCGCCAGGGTGAGCAGGGCGTAAGTCACCACCGACACCGCGATGTGCACGGTGATCCACACGCCGGGCCCGCCACGCAGCAGCGGCTCCGGCGCGCCCTGCACCAGCGTGGCGAAGGCGCCGACCAGCAACAGGTAGGGCAGCAGGAGCGGCGCCAGCCTCCAGGCCGGCCGCACAAAGACGCAGAGCACGGTGAACAGCACCATGCTGGCCGCGATGGTCACCCACAGCGTGGTGGACAGCCCGGTGTGCCAGGCGCCGCCGATCTGCACGAACGACCACGCCAGCGGCCCGGTCACCCCCAGCGCCATGGCACCCCAGAAGGCGGCCGACCGCCCCTGCGGCCCAAGTCCGCCGAGGCGGCGGTAGGGGAACAGCGAACCGGGAACCAGCGCCAGGAGTGCGGTCAGGCTGAAAACGAGATTGTACGACATCGACGGCGCCCCGATCGCCCTTCCCTTCCAATCCTGCGGCCCGTGCTGCGGCCTTGGCGGGAACCGTCGGACAGGCTAGGCTCCGGGCCGATTCCGTCAAGCCTGCAATTGATCCCGGACCACCGAACATGCAGTCCTGCGTCGCGCTGATCGTCGCGGCCGGCACCGGCCAGCGCTTCGGCGCCGAACGTCCCAAGCAGTACCTCCCGCTCGCCGGCCGCCCGGTGCTGCGCCGCACGGTCGAGGCCTTCCTCACCCACCCGCGCATCGATGCGGTGCAGGTGGTGATCGGGCCGGGATTCCGCGACCTCTATGACGAGGCGGTGGCCGGGCTCGGTTTGCCAGGGCCGGTGATGGGCGGCGCCACCCGGCAGGACTCGGTGCGCAACGGGCTGGAGGCGCTGGCCGCGGCCGGTGCACCGGGTTTGGTTCTGATCCACGACGCCGCCCGCCCGCTGGTGGACGCGGAAACCATCAGCGCCGTGATCGATGCGCTGGCGACGCACGAGGGCGCGCTGGCCGCGGTGCCGGTGGCCGACACGCTGAAGCGGGCGGACGGGGCCGTCGTCGGCGACACGGTGGACCGCACCGGCCTGTGGCGGGCCCTGACCCCGCAGGGCTTCCGCTTTCCCGCGATCCTGGCGGCCCACCGCGCGGCAGCCGGGCTTGCGCTGACCGACGACGCGGCGGTGGCGGAGCGCGCCGGCATGGGCGTGGCGCTCGTCCGTTCCAAGGAGGAGAATTTCAAGGTGACCACCCCCGACGATCTCGAACGGGCCGAACGGCTGCTCGCCGCCCGCCGCTTCGCCGGACTGGACGACGTGCGCACCGGCACCGGCTTCGACGTCCATCGCTTCGCAGAGGGCGACCATGTCTGGCTGTGCGGTGTGGCCGTGCCCCACACGCAGCGGCTGGACGGCCATTCCGACGCCGACGTGGCGCTGCACGCGCTCACCGACGCCATCCTCGGCGCTTTGGCGGACGGCGACATCGGCAGCCACTTCCCCCCCTCAGACCCGCAATGGAAAGGTGCGGACAGCGCGCTGTTCCTGCGCCACGCCGTCGAACTGGTGGGCCAGCGCGGCGGGCGCATCGCGCACGTTGACGTCACCGTCATCTGCGAGCGCCCGAAGGTCGGGCCGCACCGGCCGGCCATGGTGGCGCGGCTGGCGGAACTGCTGGGGATCGAGCCGGATCGTGTGAGCGTGAAGGCGACGACGACCGAGCGGCTGGGCTTCACCGGCCGCGGCGAGGGCATCGCCGCACAGGCGGTGGCAACCGTCCGCCTACCCGGCTAGACTGTCCCGGCCACGGTGCGAGGAATCCGCCATGTTCTCCGATGACCTGCGCCAGACCGCCGCCGCCCTGCTGGCGGAGTACGAGTTCGCCGGTTACACGATCGCCACCGCGGAATCCTGCACGGGCGGGCTGATCGCGGCGCTGCTGACGGACATTCCCGGTTCCTCGAAGGTGGTGGACCGCGGCTTCGTCACCTACTCCAACGCCGCCAAGTCGGACATGCTGGGCATCCCGCCGAGCCTGATCCACACCCACGGCGCGGTGAGCCCGGAGGTGGCGGCGGCGATGGCCGTGGGGGCACTGTCGAAATCCCGCGCCGACGTGACGGTGGCCGTCACCGGCATCGCCGGCCCCGGCGGTGCGACGGAGACGAAGCCCGTGGGGCGCGTCTATATCGCCACCGCCGTGCGGCGGGGGCTGGTGAAGCACAAGGAATACACCTTCCAGGGCGACCGCACCGCGGTTCGCCTCGCCACGCTGGTGGAGGCCCTGGCCCGCCTCAAATCGGCAAGGCCCCAGGCGAACCTGCGCTGACCGTCAGGCGGGTCGCGCCGCGCTGGCGCCCGCGGGCGGGCCGTAGAGCTGGTGGGCGCGCGTCTCGAAAGCCTGCACCATTCGGCGCACCGCTTCGTTGAACAGCAGGCCCATGATCTTCTGCAGCATCTTCGACCGGAATTCGAAATCGACATAGAAATCGATCAGACAGCCCCCCGGCTGGCGCTCGAAGATCCAGTGGTTGTTCAGGTACTGGAACGGCCCGTCCGTGTACTGCACGTCGATCCGGCACTTGGACTCGTCCAGCTCCACGCGCGATGTGAAGCGTTCGCGGACCATCTTGAAGCCGATCACCAAATCGGCCCACATCACGTTTCCTTCACGGCGGCGGATGCGGGCAGCGAGGCACCAGGGCAGGAATTCCGGGTAACGCTCGACGTCGGCGACCAGCGCGTACATCTGCTCCGGCGTGTAAGGCAGGACCTTGCGTTCCGCATGCGTGGGCATTCCCCGTCTCTCCCCGCCCCGTTCAGGCGACCGCCGCGGCGGCCAGCTTCGCTTCCCGCGCCTCGCGCAGGCGCGCGAAGTCGGACCCGGCGTGGTAGGAGGAACGCGTGAGCGGCGACGCCGACACCATCAGGAACCCTTTGGCCCGAGCCAGCCGCGCGTAGCCCTCGAACTCCTCCGGCGTCACGAAGCGGTCGACGGCCACATGCTTGGGCGTCGGCTGGAGATACTGGCCGATGGTCAGGAAATCCACGTCGGCCGCCCGAAGGTCGTCCATCACCTGCGCCACCTCCTCCTTCGTCTCGCCGAGACCGACCATGATCCCCGATTTGGTGAACAGGGACGGGTCGATCTCCTTCACCGTCGCCAACAGGTGAAGCGACGTGAAGTAACGGGCGCCGGGGCGGATCGTCGGGTAAAGCCGCGGCACGGTTTCCAGATTGTGGTTGAACACGTCGGGCCGCGCCTTCGCCACCGTCTCGATGGCGCCCGGCTTGCGCATGAAGTCCGGCGTCAGGATTTCGATGGTGGTACCGGGCGCCGACGAGCGGATGGCGCCGATGGTGCGGGCGAAATGCTCCGCACCGCCGTCGTCGAGGTCGTCGCGGTCGACGGAGGTGATGACGACGTGGGTAAGTTTCAGTTGCCCCACGGCCTCCGCCACCTTCTCCGGCTCGTGCGGGTCCAGCAGGTCGGGCCGCCCGGTGCCGACGTTGCAGAAGGCGCAGCCGCGGGTGCAGACCGACCCCAGGATCATGAAGGTGGCGTGGCGGTGCTTCCAGCACTCCCCGATGTTGGGGCAGGCCGCCTCTTCGCACACGGTGTTCAGCTTCAACCCGCGCATCAGTTCGCGGGTCTCGTGATACTCCTGGCTCACCGGCGCCTTGACCCTGATCCAGGCCGGTTTGCGCTGCACCGGGTTGTCGGGGCGGTGCGCCTTTTCCGGGTGGCGGAGCTTCTCGGTCGGGGGGGCGGCGGTCATGGCGTGATGCTCTCCAGTGGGCCCCGCGCGGACGCGGAACCGGTGCAAGGCCGGCGCGGGGTCATCCCCGAAGCTCCGGCGGAAACAGATCGGGCGGGAAGGCGGGATCGAGCGCGTCGTCCAACGTGAAGGTGGGGTCGGACGGGAAGTGCGCAATGGCAACGTCGGCCTCGTCGGCGGCATACTCGCGGGCGTCGGCGTAAGCGATGACGAACAGGTCCCCGAGCTGCCGGCGCAGGCTCGGGCTGTCATCGAATTCACACGCAACCTGCTTCCACTGCTCCCGAACCGTGCGCCGCCAGCCGTTGGCGCAGCGTTCCCGCAGCTCGGGACAATGCTGCCACTTCAGGAGATGGGTGAGCAGGACGCACAGCCGATTGCGAACGTCCGACCGTTGCCCCCGCCCCATGCTCTCGATCTCCTCCGCGACATTCTCCCAGTCGATGGGCGCGTTGTCGCGTTCGGCGCCGGCACGACGGAACTCCTGCGCCTGGGTTTGGGTCCAGGCGTAGAAGTCCTCGTCGTAGGCGGCACTCGTTCGGTCCATCGACCCGAAACCGGAAAACGTCGCGCGGAGCGGCACTCTAGCTAGAAGTGGATCGCCCGGCCATAGGCATCAAGAACGGACTCGTGCATCATCTCCGACAGGGTGGGATGCGGGAAGACCGTGTGCATAAGGTCGGCCTCCGTGGTCTCGAGCGTCTTGCCGATGGTGTAGCCCTGGATCAGCTCGGTCACCTCGGCCCCCACCATGTGGGCGCCCAGCAACTCGCCGGTCTTGGCGTCGAACACCGTCTTCACCATGCCATCCGGCTCGCCCAGCGCGATGGCCTTGCCGTTGCCGATGAAGGGGAAGCGCCCGACCTTCACCGTGTAGCCGGCGGCCTTGGCCTTCGCCTCGGTGAGGCCGACCGACGCGACCTGCGGGTGCGAGTAGGTGCAGCCGGGGATGTTGCGGACGTCCAGCGGGTGCGGGTGCTGGCCGGCGATGTGCTCGACGCAGATGACGCCCTCGTGGGACGCCTTGTGCGCCAGCCACGGCGCGCCGGTCACGTCGCCGATGGCGTAGACGCCGGGCTCGTCGGTCTCGCACCACTGGTTGGTCACGATGTGGCCGCGGTCGAGCTTCACCTTGGTGTTTTCCAGGCCAAGGTTCTCGGTGTTGGGGCTGATGCCGACCGCCAGGATCACCCGGTCGACCGTGATGTCCTCGGTCTTGCCGCCCGCGTCGATGGCGACGGTCACGTTGTCCGCACCCTTGCGCAGGTTGCCGGCCTTCGCACCGGTGATGACGCGCATCCCCTGCTTCTCGAACTGCTTGCGGGCGAAGGCGCTGATCTCCTCGTCCTCGGCGGGCAGGATGCGGTCGATCACCTCCACCACCGTCACCTTGCTGCCCAGCTCGTTGTAGAAGCTGGCGAACTCGATGCCGATGGCGCCCGAGCCGATGACCAGCAGCGACTTCGGCAGGGTGTTGGGGGTCATCGCCTTGCGGTAGGTCCAGACGAGCTTGCCGTCGTCCTCAAGCCCCGGCAGGTTGCGGGCGCGGGCACCGGTGGCGATGATGATGTTCTTGGCACCGAAGGTGCCGACGGGGGCCCCGCCCTTGCTGACGGCCACCTGGCCCTTGCCGGCCAGCTTCGCCTCGCCGTCGATCACGGTGACCTTGTTCTTTTTCAGGAGGTGCTTGACGCCGCCGTTGAGCTGCCCGGCCACCTTGCGCGAGCGCTGCACGATCTTGTCGAGATCGACGGAGATGCCCTGCGCCGCCAGCCCGAAATCGGCCGCGTGCTTCATGGTCCGCAGCGCCTCGGCCGAGCGCAGCAGCGCCTTGGTCGGGATGCAGCCCCAGTTCAGGCAGATGCCGCCGAGGTTTTCCCGCTCGACCACCGCCGTGCGCAGACCGAGCTGCGCCGCCCGGATCGCCGCCACATAGCCGCCCGGGCCGCTGCCGATGACGATCAGGTCGAAATTCATGTCGGCCAAGGTGTTCCTCCTGATTTTTAAACCGATTATGCAGGGTCTTGGGAACGCCGGCATTCCCCGTCCCCCGGGGAATGCCGGCGGCCGACACTCAGAGCAGCATGCTCAGCGGATCCTCGACCAGCGCCTTGAAGGCGGCCAGGAACTCGGCACCGACGGCGCCGTCCACCACGCGGTGGTCGACCGACAGGGTGCAGCTCATGACCGTGGCGATGGAGAGCGCGCCGTCCTTCACCACCGGGCGCTGCTCGCCGGCACCGACGGCCAGGATGCAGCCCTGCGGCGGGTTGATGATGGCGGCGAACTCGCGGATGCCGAACATGCCGAGGTTGGAGACGGAGAAGGTGCCGCCCTGGAACTCCTCGGGCTTCAGCTTGCCGTCCCGCGCCCGCTTGGCGAGGTCCTTCATCTCGCTGGAGATCTGGGCGAGGCCCTTGGTCTCCGCGGCCTTGATGATCGGGGTGATCAGGCCGTTGGGCGTCGCCACCGCCACCGACACATCGGCGTGGTGGTATTGCAGGATCGCCTCGTCGGTGTAGGCGGCGTTGGCCGCCGGCACCTTCTTCAGCGCCAGCGCCACCGCGCGGATCACGAAGTCGTTCACCGACAGCTTGTAACTGTCGGAACGGCCGTTGAGATCGGCCCGGATCTTGAGAAGCTGGTCGAGTTGGCAGTCCACCGTCAGGTAGAAGTGCGGGACGGTCTGCTTGGCCTCCGACAGGCGGCGCGCGATGGTCTTGCGCATGCCGCTGTTGGGGATCGCGGTGTAGGCCATGCCCAGCTTGTCGGAGAAGTCCTTGGCGTCCACGCCGGCCGGCTTCGCCGCGGCCGGTGCGGGGGTCGCCGCCGCGGGAGCGGCCGCGGGCTTGGCCGGCGCGTCCGCCTTGGCAGGTGCAGCCGCTGCGGGAGCGGCGGAACGCGGGGCTGCCTTCGCCGCCTCCACGTCGGCCTTGACGATGCGGCCTTGCGGGCCCGAACCCTTGATGCCGCGCAGGTCCAGACCCGCCTGTTCGGCGATGCGCTTTGCCAGCGGGCTGGCGAAGACGCGGCCGTCGGCGTTGCCGCCGCCGTTCATCGCAGGAGCGGGCGCCGGAGCAGACGCGGCGGCCGGGGCCGGCGCGGGTTCGGGTTCGGCCGCCTTCGGCGCCGACGCGGCTGCGGGCGCGGCCGGGGCCGCGTTCAGCGCGCTTTCGTCCTCGCCTTCCTCCAGCAGGATGGCGATGGGCGTGTTCACCGCCACGCCCTGGGCGCCGCTCTCCACCAGGATCTTGCCGATGCGGCCTTCATCGACCGCCTCGACCTCCATGGTGGCCTTGTCCGTCTCGATCTCGGCCAGCACGTCGCCGGCCTTGACGGTGTCGCCCTCCTTCTTCAACCAGCGAGCGAGGTTGCCCTCGGTCATGGTCGGCGACAGGGCGGGCATCAGAATCGGAATGGTCACGGCTTCGATCCTCCCTTACGACCGGTACAGGGCCTTCTTCGCCGCGGCCACGATGTCGTCGGGCTGCGGGAGGGCCAGCTTCTCCAGGTTGGCGGCGTAGGGCAGCGGCACATCGGCGCCGTGCACCCGGATCACCGGCGCGTCCAGCCAATCGAAGGCGTGCTCCATCATCTGGGCGGCGAGCTCGGAGCCGACGCCGCACACCGGCCAGCTCTCCTCCACCGTGACCAGGCGGTTGGTCTTCTTCACGCTCTCGACGACGGTGTGGACGTCGAGCGGGCGGATGGTGCGCAGGTCGATGACCTCCGCCTCGATCCCCTCCTCCGCCAGCCGCGCGGCGGCGGCCATGGCCTGGCCGACCATCAGCGAGTAGGCGGTGATGGTCACGTCCTTGCCCTGGCGCAGGATCTTGGCGCGGCCGATGGGAACGATGAAGTCCTCATCCTCCGGCACGTCGAAGCTGTGGCCGTAGAGGATCTCGTTCTCCAGGAAGATGACCGGGTTCGGATCGCGGATCGCGGCCTTCAGCAGGCCCTTGGCATCGGCCGCCGAATAGGGGGCGACCACCTTCATGCCCGGGCAATGCGCGTACCACGACGCGTAGTCCTGGGAGTGCTGGGCGCCGACGCGGGCCGCAGCGCCGTTCGGTCCACGGAACACGATGGGGCAGCCCATCTGACCGCCGGACATGTAGAGCGTCTTGGCGGCGGAGTTGATGATGTGGTCGATCGCCTGCATGGCGAAGTTGAAGGTCATGAACTCGACGATCGGCCGCAGACCCTGGAAGGCCGCACCGACGCCAAGGCCGGCGAAGCCGTGCTCGGTGATCGGCGTGTCGATCACCCGCTCCGGCCCGAATTCCTGCAGCAGGTTCTGCGAGACCTTGTAGGCGCCCTGGTACTGCGCGACCTCCTCGCCCATCAGGAAGACGGTCGGGTCGCGGCGCATCTCCTCCGCCATGGCGTCGCGCAACGCCTCGCGCACCGTCTTCTTCACGGTCTTGGCGAAGTACTTGTCCTCGTCGGACGGCGGCGGGGCGGCGGGACCCTTGGCGTCCTGGGTGGTGGGCAGGGTCGGCTTGGTCTCCTCCTCGCCCTTCACGGACGGGGCGGCCACCTGCTTGGGCGTGCTCTCCTCCACCGTGGGAGCGGCCTCGACCGAGGTCTCGCCCTCCTCCAGCAGGATGGCGATGGGGGTGTTCACCGCGACGCCGTCGGTGCCCTCGGCCACCAGCAGCTTGCCGATGCGGCCCTCATCGACCGCCTCGACCTCCATGGTCGCCTTGTCGGTCTCGATCTCGGCCAGCACGTCGCCGGACTTGACCGCGTCCCCTTCCTTCTTGACCCACTTCGCCAGCTTGCCCTCGGTCATGGTGGGCGACAGCGCCGGCATCAGCACTTCGATCGGCATGTGATTCCTCCGGACGGCGCGCGGGTCGGAGCGTTGATCCGCCGCGCAAGGCCGTACCCCTTCTTGGCGTTGTCGTCAGGCCTCGACCAGGACGTCGGTCCACAGCTCGGACGGATCCGGCTCCGGGCTCTGCTGGGCGAACTCGGCCGCCTCGGTGACGATCGCCTTCACCTCGCGATCGATCTCCTTCAGCTTGTCCTCGTCCACGATGCCGGCGTCGAGCAGGTGCTTCTTCATCTGGTCGATGGGGTCGGACTCCGTCCGCATCTTCTCGACCTCCTCCTTGGTCCGGTACTTGGCCGGATCGGACATGGAGTGGCCGCGGTAGCGGTAGGTCTTCAGCTCCATGATGACGGGGCCGTTGCCGGAGCGGACGTAATCCACCCACTGGTCGGATGCCGCCTTCACGTCCAGCACGTTCATGCCGTTGACCTGCACGCCGGGGATGCCGTAGGCGGCGCCGCGCTGGTGGAGCTCGCCGGCGGACGCCCGCTCCTGCGAGGTCCCCATGGCGTACTTGTTGTTCTCGATGACGTAGATGACCGGCAGCTTCCACAGCGCCGCCATGTTGAAGCTCTCGTACACCTGGCCCTGGTTCACCGCGCCGTCGCCGAGATAGACGGTGCAGACGCCGCCGTCCTTCTTGTACTTGTGCGCGAAGGCGAGACCGGTCCCGAGCGGCACCTGGGCCCCGACGATGCCATGGCCGCCGTAGAAGTTCTTCTCGCGGCTGAACATGTGCATCGAGCCGCCCTTGCCCTTGGAATAGCCGCCGCGCCGGCCGGTCAGCTCCGCCATCACCCCCTTGGGGTCCATGTTGCAGGCGAGCATGTGGCCGTGGTCACGGTAGCTGGTGATGACGCTGTCGCCCTCCTTCAGCGCCGCCTGGATGCCGACCACCACGGCCTCCTGGCCGATGTAGAGGTGGCAGAAGCCGCCAATCAGGCCCATGCCGTAGAGCTGCCCCGCCTTCTCCTCGAAGCGGCGGATCAGCAGCATCTCGCGGTAGTAGCGGATCATCTCGTCCGGCGATGCCGCCGGGGTGTTCTGCGGTTGCGCGGAATCGGGGGTCGCCTTCGTTCGGCGTCGGGACGCGGCCATAATTCCTCCCAGGGCTCGACGGCGCTCGGGCACCGTGATCGTTACGAGAGTCCAGCTCGTGGGAAGTGTTCTAGCGCCGCCAACCGCCCGTGACAAGCGGTAGCTTCACAACGCTCTGTTTTCTCTAGCGGAATCGCTGTTAACCGAATTCCGGTTAATCGCATGATATTCAGCGGTTCTCCGAAGCGGACCCCGGAGTTCCGGCCGACGGGAGCTTTATAATGACGTCCCGCGGATTGTTGAGATTCAACATCATTCTGGCGCGTTCGTCCAGCACGTCGAGATCCAGATGGTCGCTGCGCAGCAACAGGGCCCGGCGCTCCATCCGCTCCCGCTCCGCCGTGACCTGGGCCAGGATGCCTTCCGCCTCCGCGATCTCGGTCTGCAGGTGTTTCATCGCCATCAGGCCGCGGTCGCCCTGGACGGCGTAATAGGCGAAATAGCCCACGACGCAGGCCCCGATGGCGGGGCCGATCGTCTGCCGGAGCGCACGCATGGCGGCACGCCCAAGGGCGTCGGTGATGGTCGTCACGATGGTCATGGGCGGATGGAATCACACCGGTTTGGGCCGGTCAAACGAAAAGAAAAGCATTCGTCAAGAATTCACGGGTGCGGTTTCTTGCGGCAACAGGTTGCCGGAAGGTTCTCGCACCGGCATACGAACGGATAGGGGCCTATGACGCCACCTGTCCATAATTGCAGGCGACACGTCGGAATGATATTCGCGCCATCCGCGTTCTTACGGGTGCCGATACTGGCATCGGACCACAACATCTTGAGGAGATCACTTCGATGCGCAGCAAGCTATGGTTCCTGGCGGTGCCGGTCCTGTTGTTCGGCCTGGCCGCCTGCGACGACCAGACGGCGTCCAACAACGAAAGCGCCACACCACCGACCGCGGGAACCAGCGCCCCGCCGTCCGCCGCTCCCCCGACCGCGAGCGGCAACACAGGGACGACGACGCCTGCCCCGTCCGGCACCGCACAGTGACCCCGGCGGGGAGGGCGCGACGCGCCCTCCCCCTTCGGGCTTGGGTCAAACGATCACCGTGTCGGGCGGTACCTCGCGCGGCTTGCGGTCGGTGCCGATCGCCACATAGGTGAAGACGCCCTCGGTCACCTTCACCGTCTCGTCATCCGGGCGGCGCACCCAGGCCTCGATGCGCACGCGCAGCGAGGTGCGGCCGACCTTCTCGACGCAGGCGAAGCAGCTCACTTCGTCCCCCACCATCACCGGCTTGTGGAAGGTCATCGCCTCGACACCCACCGTGGCAACCCGGCCGCGTGCGCGGCGGATCGCCACGATGCCGCCGGCCAGATCCATCTGCGACAGCAGCCAGCCGCCGAAGATGTCGCCGTTCGGATTGGCGTCGGCCGGCATGGCGATGGCGCGCAGCGCCGGTCCCCGGTTGATGTCATGCGGCGTGTTGTCGCTCATCGGCCCTCCTCACGGAAAAAAGGCGTTTCACCAAAATCTGGTGTCCGTGGGATATATACGGTGCAAGGGATGGGCTTGCGCAGCCCTGACGAAATTCCTATAGTGCCGGTCATGAGCGATCTTTTCGAGAACACGGCCCGCAAGGCCGACAGCTATTCCGCCCAGGACATCGAGGTTCTGGAGGGGCTGGAGCCGGTGCGCCGGCGGCCCGGCATGTACATCGGCGGCACCGACGACCGCGCGCTCCACCATCTCGTGGCCGAGGTGCTGGACAACGCGATGGACGAGGCGGTGGCCGGGCATGCCACTCGCATCGACCTGGAGCTGGGCGTCGACGGCACCATCATGGTGCGCGACAACGGGCGCGGCATCCCCATCGACGACCATCCGAAATACCCCGGCAAGTCGGCGCTGGAGGTGATCCTCACCACGCTGCATTCCGGCGGCAAGTTCTCCAACAAGGTCTACGAGACCTCGGGCGGCCTGCACGGCGTCGGGCTGTCGGTGGTCAACGCGCTGTCCGACCGGCTGACGGTGGAGGTGGCGCGCGAGCGGCAGCTCTATGTGCAGCATTACAGCCGCGGTACGCCGCAGGGGCCGCTGGCGAAGCAGGGCGGCACCGTCAACCGCCGGGGCACCACCGTCCGCTTCCATCCCGACGCGGAGATTTTCGGGGAAGCGGCGCGGTTCGAGCCGCACCGCCTCTACCGCATGGCGCGGTCGAAGGCCTATCTCTACCGCGGCGTGGAGATCCGGTGGAGTTGCGATCCCTCGCTGCTGCCGGAGGATTCGGCGACGCCGGCGCAGGAGACCCTGCATTTCCCCGGCGGGCTGCTCGATTATCTGAACAACGCGCTGCGCGACCGCAAGAGCCTGACCCGTACACCCTTCGCCGGCCAGATGGAGTTTCCGGGTGGGCAGGGCCGGGCGGAATGGGCGGTGGCCTGGCCGGACGACGACGAGGGTTTCTCGCACACCTACTGCAACACGGTGCCGACCCCGCAGGGAGGCACCCACGAGGCGGGACTTCGCGCCGCGCTGATGCGCGGCATCAAGGGCTACGCCGAGCTGACCAACAACAAGCGCGCGGGCCAGATCACCCACGACGATGTGACGGGCGACGCCTGCATCCTGCTGTCCGTCTTCATCCGCGAGCCGCAGTTCCAGGGCCAGACCAAGGACAAGCTGGCGACGCCGGAGGCGCAGCGGCTGGTCGAGGCGGCCGTGAAGGACCATTTCGACCACTGGCTTTCCGGCGACCTTTCGTCGGCCAACGCGCTGATGGAGCGGCTGGTCGAGAAGGCGGAGGAGCGGGCGCGGCGCAAGCAGAGCAAGGAGATGGCGCGCAAGAGCGCCACCCGCCGGCTGCGGCTGCCGGGCAAGCTTGCCGACTGTTCCCGCAACGCGCCGGAGGGCACGGAGATCTTCCTGGTCGAGGGCGACTCGGCCGGTGGCTCCGCCAAGCAGGCCCGCAACCGCGAGACCCAGGCCATCCTGCCCCTGCGCGGCAAGATCCTGAACGTCGCCAGCGCGTCGGTCGATAAGATGAAGGCGAACCAGGAGCTGAACGATCTGGTGCTGGCGCTCGGCTGCGGCGTCGGGAAGGACTTCTCCACCGACAAGCTGCGCTACGAGCGCGTCATCATCATGACCGATGCGGACGTGGACGGCGCGCACATCGCCTCGCTGCTGATGACCTTCTTCTATCGGGAGATGCCGGGGCTGATCCAGCAGGGCCACCTCTACCTCGCCCTGCCCCCGCTTTACCGGATCAGCGCCGGGGCCAAGTCGGTCTATGCCCGCGACGACGCCCACCGCGAGGAGCTGATGGCCAAGACCTTCAAGAACCGCAAGGTCGAGATCAGCCGCTTCAAGGGCCTGGGCGAGATGATGCCGGCGCAGCTCCGCGAGACCACCATGGACCCGTCGCGGCGCACGCTGCTGCGGGTCGTGGTGCCCAACGTCGCCGATCCCGAGGAGCGGGCGGAGAGCGAGCGGACCCGGTCGCTGGTGGAAAGCCTGATGGGGCGCAAGCCCGAACTGCGCTTCCGCTTCATCCAGGACAACGCCAAGTTCGTGCGGGCCGACGACATCGACGTGTGAGGAACCCGCATGCGGCGCCTTTCTGCCGTTCTGGCCCTGGCGATCTTCCTGCCCGCAGCCGCCGATGCCCGGCCACGGACGGTCACCGCCTTCACCGCCGGTTCCATCGATGACTCGGAGACGACAGGGGCCGCGGAACCACGGGCCACCGGCCCCGACCGGCCCCTGCGCCCGATGACCGAGAACGAGAAGCAGGGTGCCGGCTGTCTCGTCTCGTCGCTGGTGTCCACCGGCATCACCTATTCCGTGGGGGCTGTCGAGCTGGCGCAGGTGATCGCCGGCGGCACGCTGGCGCCCAGCTCCCCCGCCATCCTGTTTCTGGCGGTGACCGGCACCATCACTCTGGCCGCCTGCGGCATGGGCGCCATCCTGGCCCCGACGGTGGTCTGGGCCTATGAGGAATCCGACGTCCTCGCCCGCATCGCGCGCGAGACGCTGGATGGTTGGATGGGCGGTGGGCCGCCGCAGGCACTCGTGGACAATTGATCGCCGGTCGGGTCAGGCCGGCTCCAGACGCCGCGCCGGCCGCACCACGCGGCATCGGTCTTTCCGGTCTTGCGGCGCGAGCACCAGTCGGTGAGAGCCATGCCCGCAAGTCCCCGGCGTCAAGCACAGACTTGACAACACGGCTTCCATATACACCCGGTTGCGGTGCGCACGCACGCGGCGATTAGGAACATTAGCCGATCTTCGAGTCGACGCCGCTTGCCGGTCCCGGCGCTTGCGGGCGGAACCCTGTGCCACCCGTTGGCGTTCTTTGCCGCCGACGTCGGCAGAATGCCTTGGCTTCGCCGCTTGTCGGACATGCGTTGGAAAGACGTTGGATTTATTCGGACGACTTTGCCGCTTGTCCGTACAACCAGAGGCGCGGCGTAGTGGGGTGGCCGAATGGGGATGCTTGATGCCCCCGATGCCGGGCACCATGTCAGCCGTTCACGCGGCGTTGGGCGCGGGTCGGACGGGGAGCGACGCATGGTCATGACGGGATCGTGGCTACGGAGCGGGACGGTGCGCCGGGTCTCCCCCGGCGTGCTGCTTCTGCTGCTTGCGGCGTGCGACAGCCGGGTGGTGCCGAGCGAGGTGATGCCGGCCTATTCGCAGGCGGAAGCGTCCTATGGTCTCGGCAACCGGGACGCGCGGGTGGTGATCCACGGCGACCCGTTCGGCGTGCCGAATCCGGTGCTGGGCAAGGCGGTGACCGACGCGATGCAGAACCGGGTGATGGGGGTGGTGACCAACTTCACCACCACGCCCAACGACACCGCGCACCCGGATTACCGCGTGACCTTCGTGTTCAACCCGGTGCGCGCGCTGCTGAGTTCCAGCGTCTGCAGCGGCGGGCCGTTCGAGACCAAGCCGCCGCAGCCGGACATCGAGGTGCTGGGCGCCTTCTGCCGCGGCGGCGGGGCGCTGACCTCGGCCACCGGGTGGCTCGACAACGGCAAGGGACCGGGCGACCGCAGCTTCCGCACCCTGATGGGCGACATGACCAGCGCGCTGTTCCCGACCACCGTGTCGGACAGCCGTGACAGCTGCAGCGGGGCGGACTGCTGACCCGCCACCTTCAGCCGTAGAGCACCCAGTCCCGCAGCAGAGCCGTGGCGGCCTGCGGCCGTTCCATGGTCGCCAGATGGCCGCACTCCTCGATCACGGCGAGGCGGGCTCCGGGAATGGCGTCGGCCATTTCGGCGTGCGCCTCCACCGGCCAGATCGCATCCTCGCGCCCGCACAGCACCAGCGTCGGGCAGTGGATCGCCGGCAGGCCGGGGCGGCTGTCGGGGCGGGCGATGATGGCCGCCTGCTGGCGGGCGAAGGCGTCCACCCCCACCCGCTCGGCCTGCGCCTGGATGGAGCCGACCAGCGCCCGGTCGCACAGCCGGTCGGGATGGATCAGGCGCGGCAGCATGCCCGCCATCACCGCCCCCATCCGCCCCTGGCGGGCGAGGTCGACCGCCTTGCGGCGGTTGGCGGTCTGCTCCGGCGTGTCGGGCCGGGCCGACGTGTTGAGGAGCGCCAGCTTCACCACCCGCTCCGGCGCCTGCCGCAGGATCTCCAGCGCCACGTAGCCGCCCAGCGACAGGCCGGCGAGAAGGAAGCGGCGCGGTGCTGTGTCCAGCACCGCGCGGGCCAGCGCCTCCATGCGGTCTTGGCCGGTGACATCACCGACCACGGTCTCCGCAACCTCGGCCAGATGCTCGGTCTGGTGTTCCCACAGGGCGGCGTCCAGCGGCATGCCGGGCAGCAGAATCAGCGGCGGCCTCGTCATCGGATCAGCTCCAGCAGGGTGCGGAAGGCCGGAGTGTTGCCGTGGTGCAGCCACTCGAACACCACCATCTCCGTGGAGACCACCCCCACCCCGCCGGCGCGCAGCCGCACCGCCGCCAGCTCGGCGTTGACCGGGTCGCGCGACGCCGCGGCGTCCGCCACGAAGAAGGCGGAACGCCCGGAGCGCCCATGCAGGCTCAGCGCGGTCTGCATCACGCAGACATGAGCCTCCATCCCGGCGATCACGATCTGGTCGCGGCCCAGCGCGTCGAGCCGCTCGACGAATCCCGATTCCTCGCCCGCGGCGAAGGCGATCTTCTCGACCACGCAACCGGCGGGCAGAAGCTCCGCCACCTCCGGTACGGTGTGGCCGATCCCCTTCGGGTAATGTTCCGTGGCAAGCACCGGAACCCCCAACTCGACAGCCGCCCGCAGCAGCGTGCGGGTGTTGCGGACCACGCGGTCACGCGCGGGAATCGCGGGCGCCAGCCGCTCCTGGATGTCCACCACGAGCAGCGCGGAGCGGTCGGCAGACAGCAGCATGGCGCGTGTTCTCCTCCCAAAATGCCCCTCAGCCTAGCCGATGCACCCCGTCCCCGCCAGATCCGCCACCTTTGCGACACTTAAAAGCCGATTCGGCATCACACGCTTGTTGACTTGTCGCTTCGACTTCCTATGCTCCAAACCTATCTGCGGAGCGGGGGCGCGTCCCCGCTAATTCGACCTCCAACAAGAAACCAATTGGATGATCTTTTCGGAGCTTGGGCTCGGCCCTGAAGTCCTGCGGGCGATCGAGGAAAAGGGCTACACGCAACCCACGCCCATCCAGGAGCAGGCGATCCCCTGGGTGTTGCAGGGGCGCGACGTGCTCGGCTGTGCGCAGACGGGCACGGGCAAGACGGCTGGCTTCACGCTGCCGATGATCGACATCCTGGCATCCGGCCGTGCGCGGGCCCGCATGCCGCGCTCGCTGATCCTGGAGCCGACGCGCGAACTGGCCGCCCAGGTGGCGGAGAGCTTCGAGACCTACGGCAAGCACCACAAGCTGAACATGGCGCTGCTCATCGGCGGCGAGACCTTCACCGAGCAGGTGAAGAAACTCGACCGTGGCGTCGATGTGCTGATCGCCACCCCCGGCCGCCTGATCGACCTGTTCGAGCGCGGCAACATGATGCTGAACGACATCAAGGTCCTCGTCATCGACGAGGCGGACCGGATGCTCGACATGGGGTTCATCCCCGACATCGAACGCATCGTGTCGCTGCTGCCGAAGAACCGCCAGACGCTGTTCTTCTCCGCCACCATGCCGCCGGAGATCCGGCGCCTGGCCGACGCCTTCCTGCAGAACCCGCGTGAAGTGACCGTCGCCCCGCCGGCTTCCCCGTCGGAGACGGTCACCCAGGCCATGGTGCTGGTGCAGGAGCAGGACAAGCGCAAGGCGCTGCGCCATCTGCTGCGGACGGAGGACGTGAAGAACGCCTTCATCTTCTGCAACCGCAAGCGCGACGTGGCTGTGGTTCAGAAGTCGCTGGAGGGGCACGGCTTCAACGCGGGTGCGCTGCACGGCGACATGCCGCAGCACAAGCGCACCGAGACGCTGGAGCTGTTCAAGCGCGGCGACATCACGCTGCTGGTCTGCTCCGATGTCGCCGCCCGCGGGCTTGACGTGCAGGGCCTCAGCCACGTTTTCAACTTCGACGTCCCGCTGCATGCGGAGGATTACGTCCACCGCATCGGCCGCACCGGGCGCGCCGGCCGCATGGGCCGCGCCTTCACCATCGCGGGTCCGGAGGATGGCAAGCTGGTGGCGGCCATCGCCCGCCTGATCAAGCGCGACATCCCGATGATCGCCATCGACGGGCTGGAGTCGGCCACCTTCGAGGAGGGCGAGGGCCGTCGTGGCCGGTTCGGTCGCGGCCGGCCGCCGCGCGGTGGCGACGAGCGGCGTGGCGCGGAGGACCGGCCGCGCCGCGATGAACGTCCGCGCCGCGAAGAGCGGGCCGAACGCGCCGAGCGGGATGACCGCCCGCCACGTCGCGAGGAGCGGGAGGAGCGTCCCGAGCGCCCCACAGAGCGGGAGCGCGATCGCGCGGCGCTGTCCGAAGCCCGGCGCGAGCCGCCGCGGCGTGACCGCGACCGCCGCCGGCGCCGCGACGAGGATGACGACGACGAGCCCGTGGTGGGCTTCGGCGATCACGTCCCGGCCTTCCTGCTGCGGGCCGCCCGGCCGCGGCCCGAGCCGAGCGGCGGGGACACCAGCCAGGAGGGCTGAGCGCGCATGCAGACCATCTTCGTCATGGTGAAGTGCGACCTCGGCAAGGCGTACGAGGTCGCCGATCAGGCGGTGCAGCAGGTCGAACAGGTGTCGGAGGTCCACTCGACCTCCGGCCAGTACGACCTGCTGATGAAATGCTATCTGGACCAGGATACCGACATCGGCCGCTTCGTCACGGAGCGCGTGCAGACGTTGGACGGTGTCCGCGACACCTTCACGCTGATCGCCTTCAAGGCCTTCGTCTGAGCCGGACCGCCCTTCCCGGATCACCGGGAAGGGGCGCGCGGGAACCGGGTTACCGGTGGTCCCCTTCGTCCGGGATGATCGGCTTCACACCCCAGATTTCGTCGGCATATTCCCCGACCGTACGGTCGGAGGAGAACCAGCCCATGCTCGTGGTGTTGAGGATGGCCTTGCGGGTCCATTCCTCGGTGTCGCGGTAGAGGGCGACCGCGTCGTCGTGGGCGGTGCAATAGTCCTCGAAATCCGCGGTGACGAGGAAATGGTCGCCGCCATCGATCAGCGACTGCAGGATCGGGTGGTAACGGCTGGGATCATCGGGCGAGAAGACACCGGTGGAGATCATGTCCAGCGCGCGCTTCAGCGCCGGGTTGGCGCCGATCACGTCGCGCGGGTTGTAGGCGCCGCCCTGCCGCAGGGAATTCGCCTCCTCCGCCGTCAGCCCGAAGATGAAGATGTTGTCGTCGCCGACCGCGTCCTTGATCTCCACGTTGGCGCCGTCCAGCGTGCCGATGGTCAGCGCGCCGTTCAGCGCCAGCTTCATGTTGCCGGTGCCCGACGCTTCCATGCCGGCCGTGGAGATCTGCTCCGACAGGTCGGCGGCGGGCATGATGATCTCGGCCGCCGTGACGTTGTAGTTGGGCAGGAACACGACCTTCAGGTTGTCATGCACCGACGGGTCGTGGTTGACCACCTTGCCCACGTCGTTGATCAGCTTGATGATCAGCTTGGCCATGTGATAGGCGGGCGCCGCCTTGCCCGCAAAGATCTTGGTGACCGGCGTCCAGGTGACCGTCGGACTGTCGCGCATGTCGTTGTACAGCGCGATGGTCTGCAGGATGTTCATGAGCTGGCGCTTGTATTCGTGAATGCGCTTGACCTGCACGTCGAACAGGCTGTCGACGTTGATCTCCACCCCCGTCTGGCGGGCGAGATAGGCGGCCAGCCGCTTCTTGTTCTTGCGCTTGGCGCGCCGGAACTCCTCGCGGAAGACCACGTCGTCGGCCTTGGGCTTGAGGGCGTCCAACGCCGACAGATCATGGATCCAGCCCTCGCCGATTCGGCTGGTGATCAGATCGGACAGCGGGCGGTTGGCCTGGTGCAGCCAGCGGCGCGGCGTGATGCCGTTGGTCTTGTTGACGATGCGGTCCGGGAACTCGGCGTGGAAATCGGCGAAGACCGTCTGCTTCATCAGCTCGGTGTGCAGCGCCGACACGCCATTGACCTTGTGCGAACCGATGAAGGCGAGGTTGCCCATACGCACGCGCCGGTCACCCCGCTCGTCGATCAGCGACAGGTGCGACAGGCGCGCGTTGTCGTGCGCCGCCCGCGCGCTGGAGCGGTTCAGGAACTTGGCGTTGATCTCGTAGATGATCTGCATGTGACGCGGCAGCACCCGCTCCAGCAGTCGAACCGGCCACGCCTCCAGCGCCTCCGGCAGCAGCGTGTGGTTGGTGTAGGAGAAGCAGCCCTGGGTGATCTCCCACGCCTTGTCCCACTTCACGGCGTGCTGGTCCACCAGCAGCCGCATCATCTCGGCGATACCGATGGCCGGGTGGGTGTCGTTGAGCTGGATCGCCGCCTTGTTGGGAAGCTGGTCGAAATCGGAATGATGCTGCAGGTAACGGCGCAGGATGTCCTGCAGCGAGGCGGAGGTGAAGAAATATTCCTGCTTGAAGCGCAGCTCCTTGCCGGTCTCGGTCGCGTCGTTGGGGTAGAGGACGCGGCTGAGATTCTCCGACAGGATCTTCTGCTCGACCGCCTTCATGTAGGCGCCTTCGTTGAAGTGCCCGAAGTTGAAGTCGCGGGTCGCACGCGCCGCCCAGAGGCGCAGCGTGTTGATGGTCTTGCCGCCGAAGCCGACCACCGGGGTGTCGTAGGCCATCGCCAGCACGCGCTCTGAATCGACCCAGCGGTAGGCGCGCTCGCCCACGCTGTCGCGGAATTCCTCGACCCGGCCGTAGAACTGCACGGGATAGAGCACCTCCGGCCGGGCGAACTCCCACGGGTTGCCGAACTGCAGCCACTGCTCGGGATACTCGACCTGCCAGCCATGCTCGAAGCGCTGCTCGAACAGGCCGAATTCGTAGCGGATGCCGTAGCCGTAGCCGGGCAGGTTGCGCGAGGCCATGCTGTCGAGGAAGCAGGCGGCCAGACGGCCGAGACCGCCGTTGCCCAAAGCCGCGTCCGGCTCGGCGTCCACCACCTCGTCCAGCGACAGGCCGATGCGGTCCAGCGCCTGCCGGCATTCGTCGATGATGCCCAGGTTCGCCAAGCTGTTGGTCAGCAGCCGGCCGATCAGGAACTCCAGCGACAGGTAATAGACCCGCTTGACGTCGTGGGTGTAGTAGGTGCGCGTGGTGTCCATCCAGCGGTCGACCACCCGGTCGCGCACGGCGAGCGCCACGGTGTGGAACCAATCACGCCGGGTCGCGGCGCGCGCGTCCTTGCCGACGGAATAGACCAGCCATTCCAGAAACGAGCGCTTGAGCGCGTCCACATCCAGGCTGCGTCGTTCGATGTCGCGGGTCCTGTACCGAGCGTCCATGTCGCTGACTTTCTCCTGCCGATGGCTGTGCGGACGAATGGAATAGGCAGCCTGTCCGGCCATTCCGGTTGCGGATCTTCCTCAAGTTTGGTTAAGCATGCTTTAAGCCTATGACTACCACTGCGGGTGCCGGACAACACGATGCCCGGACGCGCCGGGAAGAGTAGTATGCCGGTCCGGCACCCAGAGGATCGCCATCGCATGCTCCAGCCTTCCACCACCTTCGCCGCAGCGCAAGAGGCGGTTGGGCCGATCGCGCTGCGCACCGCCGTGGCGGCCGATATTCCGGCCTTGCTGACGATCGAGCAACGCTCCTTCGTCACCGACCGGCTGACCCGTCGCAGCTTCCACTACCTGCTGACCAGGGCCAACGCCACGGGGCTGGTGGAGACGCACGGCGGCAGGGTGGCTGGCTACGCCCTCGTCCTCTTCCATGCAGGAACGTCGCTGGCGCGCCTCTATTCCTTCGCCGTCGATCCCGACCACCGCGGCCAGGGCGTCGGCCGCCGCCTGCTGGAGGCCGCCGAGCAGGCGGCCCGCGCGCGCGACTGCCTGTATCTGCGGCTGGAGGTGAGGCGCGACAACGTCCCTGCCATCGCGCTCTACAAAGCCCACGGATATCGCGAGTTCGGTGTTTACACCGACTATTACGAAGACCACATGGAGGCGCTGAGGCTGGAGAAGCGCCTGGGTGCCACCGGACCCAGCGCACCGGTCGGCGGGCGGCTAGTGCCCTATTACCAGCAGACGTTGGACTTCACCTGCGGACCCTCGGCGCTGATGATGGCGATGAAGGCGATCAGACCCGACGCGATCGAGCTGAGCCGGCGGCTCGAGCTGCGGCTGTGGCGGGAGTCCACCACCGTCTTCATGACCTCCGGCCATGGCGGCTGCGGTCCCGTCGGGATGGCGCTCGCCGCGTGGCGGCGCGGCCTGCGGGTCGAGCTGTTCATCAAGGACGACACCACGCCCTTCCTGGACAGCGTGCGCAGCGACGACAAGAAGGAGGTCATGCGCATCGTGCACGACGACTTCCTGGAGGAGATGGCGGGCACCGACATCGCCGTCCACAACCGCACCCTGACGGCCGACGACATGGCGGACGCCGTGCGCGCCGGGTCCATCCCCGTGGTGCTGATCAGCAGCTACCGGATCTACCGCGAAAAATTCCCGCACTGGGTGGTCGTGGCCGGGGCCGACGACCGCTTCCTCTACGTTCACGATCCGCTCGTCCACGACCACCACCACGCGGACATCGACCGCATGAACATGCCGATCCCCAAGAGCGATTTCGAACGCATGGCGCGCTACGGCAAGGCCCAGCTCCGGGCCACGCTGCTGCTCAGCGAACGCGCGGAGTCCTGATGCCCTCCCATGTCGTCGTCGTGGACCGCCGGTCCGACTTCCCCTGGGCCAAGGCCAACCTCCAGGTCGCCACCGCGCGCGACTACATCCTGAAGCCGGAGCAGAAGCCGAAGAACACCCGCGTCATCAATCTCAGTCGCGGCTACGATTATCTCGGCACCGGCTATTACGTGTCGCTGCTGGCCGAGGCGCGGGGCGAGCGGGTGATCCCCTCGGTCAAGACCATCCTCGACCTCAGCCAGAAGACGCTCTACCGCCCGGCCCTGCCCGAGGTGGAGGAGACGCTGCGCCGCAAGATCAAGCGGCTGGCGCAGCCGCCGGAGACCTCCTTCAACCTCTATGTCTTCTTCGGCCACGCCGACGACCGCCGCTTCCAGGAGATCGCCCGGCGCGTCTTCGATCTGTTCCGCTGCCCCCTGTTGAAGGTGCAGGTGCGCCTGAAGCAGGACTGGACCATCCACGCGGTGGAGCCGCTGGGGCTCGACGACCTGACGCCCGAGCAGGCGGCCCAGGTGGAAACGGCGCTCGACCAATACACCCACGCGTCGTGGCGGGAGCCGGCGGTGCGCAGCGCGGCGCGCTTCACCCTGGCGATCCTGCAGAACCCCAAGGAGGAGCTGCCGCCCTCCAGCCCGCGCGCCTTGCAGAAGTTCGTCAAGGCCGGCGAAAGCCTGGGCATCGAGGTCGACCTGATCGAGAAGGGCGACTATCTGCGGCTGGCCGAGTACGACGCGCTGTTCATCCGCGAGACGACGAACCTCGATCACCACACCTACCGCTTCGCCAAGAAGGCGGAGAAGGAGGGCATGCCGGTGATCGACGACCCCGACTCGATCCTGAAATGCACCAACAAGGTCTATTTGGCCGAGCTGCTGAAGGCGCACCGCGTGCCCACACCGCGCACGGTGATCCTGGACAAGCGCGGGCTGCCGGGTCTGGACCAGGAGATCCCCTACCCCATCGTGCTGAAGATCCCCGACGGCTCCTTCTCCCGCGGCGTGTTCAAGGCGCAGAACCGCAGCGAGCTGGAGGCCACCGCCGAAAGCCTGTTCGAGGAATCGGCGATCATCCTGGCTCAGGAGTTCATGTTCACCGAGTTCGACTGGCGCGTCGGGGTGCTGAACCGCCAGCCGATTTTCGTGTGCCAGTATCTGATGGCCAAGAAGCACTGGCAGATCGTCAAGCACGCCGGCAACGGCCGCGCCGAACAGGGCTCCGCCCGCACGCTGTTGGTGGAGGAAGCGCCCCGCGAGGTGGTGGAGACCGCCGTGCGCGCGGCTGGTCTGATCGGCAACGGCCTCTACGGTGTCGATCTCAAGCAGAACGACCGCGGCATCCACGTCATCGAAATCAACGACAATCCCAACCTCGACCTCGGAGTCGAGGATGCCAAGCTGAAGGACGAGCTCTACCGCACCGTCATGCGGGAGTTCCTGCGGCGACTGGAACAGTCCGGCGGAAACCTCAGGCAGCCCTGACACGCGCTCGTCACAATTTTCAGCGGTGGCGATTCTCCAGCCGCCGCTGAATTGATTTTATTCGAAAAATCGGAACGAAGCACCGCCGATCATAGCCGATCGGAAGTGTAGGCTCTCGACCTGTGAGCAATAAATCTAAATTCATCGAGCTTCAGCGTCGTCATAGTTCATCATTATACGGCACTGCACCATGGTGAACGGGAGCCTGACCTGAGCCGTAGACATATTCCCTTATCGCATTACACATCGAACGCATCGCCGATCGGTTCGCTGGTGGAACAACCGGCCGAACGTCGCGTTATGAGCACGACGTAACGACGAACGGGGGATGACGCGGATAGGCCTTGCCCTCCGCGCTCTCTCCCCGGACGGTACCGGGAGACCGATATGACGACGGCCCAGTCAAGACGCGTCGCATTTCCACGACTCGGGGCACTCTGAGCGCGCCCGGCGCGCCGCCTGCCCCACGCCGAACACCACGAGAACCGTACCCCCGACCGGCCGCACGCGACGCGCCGGACAGTCTTTGTCGTCACTTTGCGGAAGGCGCCCCAACGTTCGGTCGCCTTCCTTGGAACGAACCTCGGAGGAAGAGACAGTCATGGCGTATTCGTTCGAAGCCGAGCTGATCCGCTGCATGCCGAACCTGCAGCGCTACGCCTGCAAGCTGACCAGGGACTCCGCCGCTGCTGAAGATCTGACCCAGGACTGCCTTGCCCGTGCCTTGTCGCGCTCGCACCGGTTCGAACCGGGTACCAACATGCAGGCGTGGCTGACCACCATGCTGAAGAACCTGCACTTCAACAATCTCCAGCGTGACAAGCATGTGACCAAGGTCGAGCTGTGGGACGGCGCCATGTCGGTCGAGGCCTCGCAGCTCTCGCGCCTCGTGTTCCGCGACGTCGACCGCGCCTTCTCCGCCCTCACCCCTAGCCAGCGCAAGGTCGTGAAGCTGGTCGCCATCGAAGGCCGCCCCTACCAGGAGGCGGCGGAAAAGCTGAACGTCTCCATCGGCACCATCCGCTCCCGCCTCTGCCGCGCCCGCGAACGGCTGAACAACCTCATGGCGGCGTGAGGGCGGCTCCTCCGATCGCGCCCGATGCCCTGCCGGTGTAGGGCATCGGGCGCGATCGGGGTGTGGAATCGCTTGGCCGGCAAGGATGCCGGTGCCCCGTCTTCTAACCGTTCACCACAGTCCCGCCGTTGGGGTGGAGCACCTGCCCCGTCATGTAGCTGCTGTCGCCGGAGGCCAGGAAGACGAAGCAGGTCGCCACTTCCTCCGGTTGGCCGGGGCGGCCCATGGGCACGTCAGTGCCGAATTCGGCCACCTTGTCCGCCGGGAAGGTGGAGGGGATCAGCGGCGTCCAGATCGGACCGGGGGCGACGGCGTTCACGCGGATGCCGCGACCGGCGAGGTGCTGCGAGAGCGACCGGGTGAAGGCGACGATGGCGCCCTTGGTGGAGGCATAGTCGATCAGCATCGCGTTGCCCTTGTAGGCGGTCACCGAGGTCGTATTCACGATGACGGCGCCCTCCTTCATGTGCGGCAGCGCCGCCTGCGCCATATGGAAATATCCGAAGATGTTGGTGCGGAAGGTTCGTTCGAGCTGCTCGGGCGTGATGTCCTCGAAGCTCTGCTGCGGATGCTGTTCGGCGGCGTTGTTGACCAACACGTCGATCCGTCCGTGTTCACCGACGATGCGCTCCACCGCCTGCCGACAGGTATCGCGACCGGTGATGTCGCCGCGGATGGCGATGCAGGGCTGCCCCTCCGCCTCGACCAGCCGCTTGGTCTCCTCGGCGTCGTCGTCCTCTTCCAGATAGACGAAGCCGATGCGTCCGCCCTCGCGGGCGAACAGCACCGCGGTGGCGCGGCCGATGCCACTGTCGCCGCCGGTGATCAGGCACACCTTGTCCCGCAACTTGCCGCTGCCGCGGTACTCCGGCCGGGTCGCCTGCGGGCGCGGGGTCATCGCCCCTTCGCGGCCGGGTTGGGTATCCTGATGCTGGGCGGGCTGCCGCCCTTCCTGCTGTGCCATGGGTTGCTTCCTCGCCGATCCGCCGGCGGTTGCGGGAGAAGTGTCAGGGCTGACAACAGGCGCGGTCCTATGACCGTTCCGAAATGCGGATGACCGGAACAAGGCTGCACGACCCGTGTTTCTCCATCGCAGACGACGCGGTCGCAAGGTTCAGAACGAGCGGACGGCTTGACGCCGCACCACGCACGGGTAAGGGTATCATCCAGCTGTCCTCCGACGGGTCCCCCATCGGAGGCGGCGGATCCCTCTCCACCGCATGCATGGTCGGCACCATATTGCCGGAAGAGTCCTGAACCCTTTCCGTAACCGGGCCTGGACCTTGGCGGCGCGCCGGGATTGAACGAGATGAAGCGTGTGACGATGAGCGATATCAACGCCTACCTCGATGGGGCACTCGACGACACCGAGCGCGAGGCGTTCGAGGAGGCCGTCGAGACGGACGCCGAAGCGAAAGCGTTGCTTTCGTTGCATCGTCAGCACGTGCAGGAACTCCACCGCCTCTATGATCCCATCCTCGACGAGCCGGTGCCGCAGCGGATGCTGGATCTGCTGCGCGGTCGCGGCAAGAGCTGAGCCACCGTTCCGGTCCTCGGCACGTCGCATGATGCCGTCCTGATTCGGGAGGACGCGGGCTTTCCTTTGCCGTGGACGCGTGCGGGCGTTATCAGGGACACATGGCTCGCGCGCGCATCGAACCCACCATCATCCTCGGTCCGGTCCTCTACTTCCGCGGCGAGCAGGCGGAACGCTGGCGGCTGTCCGTGCTGTTCATCCTGGACGGCGAGACCGAGCCCGAGGATCTGCGCGTCGATGGTGTGGGCCTTGCCGTGCCGCCGCGCCATGTCGGCTCCTGGAAGACGCGGCATGTCTGGCGTTTCGATTTCGCCGTCCCCCGCGGCGCGGAGGAGAGCACGGTCACCTATGGCTTCGAGGAGGGCACGCGCTGGCGTGTGACGGTGCCCGGAATTGGCGCGCGCGTCCGCATCGCCTACACCTCCTGCAACGGCGTGGAGGATGAGGCGACCATCACCGACCACCCGGCCCCACGCAACGCCCTGTGGGCCGACCTGTTCGATCGGCACGCGCAATACCCTTTCCACCTCCTGCTCCAGGGAGGTGACCAGCTCTACGCCGATGCGGTGTGGGAATGCCCGTTGATCGCGCGCTGGCGGGCGCGCCCGGCTCCCGCCCGGTTCGAGGAGCCGATGGAGCCGGCCATGGCCGAGGAGGCGATGGCCTTCTACTTCAACCACTATCTCAAGACCTGGGGCCAACCCGAAGTTGCCGCGGTACTTTCCCAAGTTCCGTCGGTCATGATGTGGGATGACCACGACATCTTCGACGGTTACGGCTCGCACCCTGAACCGATGAACCGCGCGCCCGTCCTGCGCGGGGTGGCGGAGGTGGCGCGGCGCACCTTCACCATGTTCCAGATCGGAGCGCCGGCCGACGACCTTCCCGAATGCGTGTGGGGCGGGCCGAGGGGCACCTTCTCGCAGGGGTTCAGGGTCGGTGCGTTCGGCATCCTCGCGCCCGACATGCGCAGCGAGCGTACGCCGCGCCGCGTGTTCTCGGACACCACCTGGCACGACCTTCCGCTCTGGCTGTCGCGGTTCGAGGGTTGCCGGCACCTGTTGCTGCTGTCCAGCGTCCCGCTGCTCTACGCCGACACCGGCGGAATCGAGCGCTTTTTGGGCCGGCTGCCCTTCCGGACCGGCTACGAGGACGACCTGCGCGACCAGTGGCGCAGCCACGCCCACCGGTCCGAATGGCGCCGCATGCTGAAGATGCTGGTGAACTTCTCGCGCGCCTACGGCTGCCGCGTCACCGTGCTGTCGGGCGAGGTGCACGCCGGCGGGCGGGCCGTGCTGCGCGGTGGCGGCACGGAAATCTGGCAGCTCATCTCCTCCGGCATCGTGCACCCACCGCCGCCGCGCTTGTATACGGCGGCCTTGGAACGGCTGGCCGCGCGACCGGACCAGCCGATGGATGGCTACAGTCTGGAGATGCCGGCCTTCGAGGAGAGCGGGCGCCGCATCATCCGGCAGCGCAACTGGTTGGCCCTCACCGTCACGGACCGCGGCCGGGTGATCGCCCGCTGGCGGGCGGAGGGCGAGCCGGCGATCTACGAGCAGGCGATATGATATGAGTGCCCGCTCGAACGAACGTCGTTAAACCTTTGTCAGGACAAACAGAAGCCCCTGCACCGGCTGGCCGCGCTCACGCCGTGGGCTGCACGGCTCCAACAGGGTGACGGCAAGGCCCGTGGCGGCCGCACGGTCGCGCACATGGGCCTCCGCATGGGCGTAGCGGCGGGCCGGTCCCAGGGCGAAGCCGTCGCCGTCCAGCCGTTCCACGGTCGCGGCCATCCGCCCGCCCGCCCGCAGGGCCAGGGCCGCCGACTCGAACAGCGGGCCGAGGTCGGCTATGTAGACGAGCACGTCGGCCGCGACGACCAGATCCCAGGCGTCCGCCTCCGCCCGCAGGGCGGCCACCGCGTCCGCAACGTCGAGACGGTCGTAGACACCGCGGGCGCGCGCCTTCTCAACCATCCGCGGCGCCAGATCGACGCCGGCCAGTTCGCTGGCCAGCGATCGGAACGTCACCCCGGCCAGCCCGGTGCCGCAGCCGAGGTCGAGCACGCGGAGGCCGCTCCGTCCATCGGCGAGGCTGTCCACGGCCTGCCGCAGCAGCTCCGGCGCCCGGTACTCCAGCCTGTCCACCAGATCGCGGTCGAACCGTTCGGCGTAACGGTCGAACAGCGCCCGCACATAGGCCGGCGTTAGGTCGGCCGGGTCGCCCGACTCGAGACGCGCGAGCAGGGCGCGGGCGCCGTGCCGGTCGGAGGGATCGTTGGCGGCGGATCGTTCCAGTGCCACCCGCGCCTTGCCAGCCTCCTGAAGCGCCAGCCAGACCCGACCGGCAACCGCCTGCAGGGCCGCATCGTCAGGATCATCCCGCAGGGCTGGTTGCAGCAGTTCCGCGGCCGCCAGAGCGTCGTCGCCTTCGACCAGAAGCGCCCCGAGCTCGGCCAGCGCGTCGCGGTCGTGCGGGTCGAGAACCACCGCTTCGCGGAACTCGGCGACAGCCTCCCCGTCGCGCCCGGCGTCGCGAAGAGCACGGGCAAGGCCACGCCGGGCCGCGGCCCAGTCCGACCGCTCCGCCACCAGAGCACCGAACGCATCGACGGCGCGCCGGTCACCAGCCGCGAGCCACGCGCCAGCCAGGGCAAGGCGCCAGTCACGCCGCCCGACGTCGATCGCGACGGAGCGGGCGTAGGCGCCAGCGGCGATCGCCGGGGAATGCTCGATGTGGGAGTCGCCCAGAGCGGCCCAGGCGTCCCCAAGATCCGGACACACCGCCGCTGCCGCGCGGAAGAGGATCCGGGCTGTGCCCGGATCACCGGCGCCCAGCGCATCGTACCCTTGGGACAACAGACCGTCGCCCGCCTCACACAGGTCCGTGGCAGGCTCGATTCGGGTCACGTTCGGCTGACCGGAGTAGGTCGAAGGGAAAGGATGTGCATGCCGCATCGCACAAGCGGGCGCAAGAGTGATGTCAGTCTTTTCACGGAAATGTGGCCAAGGCGACACGCCGTCGCACCCGCGTGGCTGGTTTTCCGTCCAGTCTGCACCCGCGAAAAGTGCCGCCCTGGGCTGCAAATTGTCTTAGTGACAACGGCTTAGTAGGGGACAGGCCGGTCGGTCATGGCCCCCGTTCGGTCAAAGGCTGCCGAGGCGAGGTCGGGCGAGGGTGGTATTACCAAGCCGTCAAGCGGGTTGACGGTCGGATAAATTTTTGGAAATGTCTCATCGGCGCCACGGTGGGTGGCGCTGACACTTGGGTAGGAGGCGGTCGCCGTAAGCGAATCGGCGGCCGGAATGAAAACTCCCGGACATGGGGTCCAGGGTTTCCCGCGGGCGGGCGGGGCGGCAAGAAGGGGAGAGATACATGCGACTTACGGACCGGCTCACGGGTGGGAGATTGGGTGGCGTCCTGGCCATCGCTCTCGGTGTGGCGATCCTCCCCTTCGCAGGGAAGCCGGCCCAGGCCGCCGATGACAACTGCGTGTCGCACGCCATCGAGGCGGAGCGTGAGCTGAACATCCCCGCGGGTCTCCTCGTCGCGGTATCGCTCGTGGAAAGCGGCCAGGACGGTGCGCCGTCGCCCTTCGCGATGAGTGTCCAGGGCCGCGCGATCTTCGCCCGCAGCGTGAAGGATGCCAGCCGGCTGCTGCGCGACTCGCGCGGCAACCTGCGCAGCAACACCTACGTCGGCTGCATGCAGCTCTCGCTCAGCCACCATCGTGGTCAGTTCGAGCCGGTCGAGCGCATCGTCGAGCCGCGTGAGAATGTCTGGTACGCCGGTCGCATGCTTCTGCGCTTGCATGGCGAGGAAGGCAACTGGCGCTCCGCCCTCGCCCGCTACAACGGTGGCTCCATGCGCACGGCGCAGAACTACGTCTGCAAGGTCTGGCAGCACCTGTCGGAGCTGGACGCGCGCAGCGCCCGCCTGATCGAGACGGCGGCCTGCGAGGACGGGACCCCGGCGATCGCCCCGAAGACCCGCCGCACCTTCCGCAACGGCCAGGTGGCCGCGCTCAACTAGCCGCGGCACTGAAACCCCACCCCTTGGCCGTTCCGGGGGGATGGGCTACACCGGGTGCATGAACTATCGTCACGCCTTTCACGCCGGAAACGCGGCCGACGTGCTGAAGCACGTGGTGCTGACCGCCATCATCCAGCGCCTGCGGGCCAAGCAGTCCCCCTTTTGCGTGCTCGACGCGCACGCGGGCATCGGACGTTACGACCTGTCCGCGGACGAGGCGCGTCGCACCGGCGAGGCGGAGGAGGGCATCGCCCCACTGCTCGCTGCTCCCCTCGCCCATCCCGCGCTCACCGCCTACCGTGATCTCGTCGCCGCCATGAACCCGCAGGGCGGCTTGCGCTGGTATCCTGGCTCGCCACGGATCGCCCGCGCGCTGCTGCGCCCGCAGGACCGGCTGCTGCTGGTGGAACTCCACCCCGACGACCATCGTGCACTGAAAGCGGAGTTTGCCGGCGACCCGCAGGTTGCCGTGCACCGCATGGACGCCTACGACGCGTTGAAGGCGCATCTGCCGCCCAAGGAGCGGCGCGGGTTGGTGCTGATCGATCCGCCCTTCGAAGCGCCGGACGAGTTCGCGCGCATGGTGGCCGGCATCGCCTTGGCGCACCGGCGCTTCCCGACGGGCGTCTATGCCCTCTGGTACCCGATCAAGGAGCGGCCGGCCGTGTGGCGCTTTCAGGAGGCACTGGCGGGCACCGGCATTCCGAAGATCCTGACGGTGGAGATGACCCTGCATCCAGAGGACACGCACCTCCGCCTCAACGGCAGCGGCCTCGCGATCGTGAACCCGCCCTGGACGTTGGACGACACGTTGCGCGACGCCCTGCCCGCGCTGCACGCGGCGCTTCCGCACAGCGGCGGCGGCGTCCGCATCGACTGGCTGGTGCCGGAAGGACCGCCGGCCTGAACGACCAAGGCCCCCGATCCTTTGACCGAGGGCCTTGGCGTCAGCGTCGCTCGTGCACTGCGTGTCAGCGGGTCAGGGTCTGCTTCGCCTCCTCCGCACGCTCGGTCAGCCGGCGCGCCGCGTCGTTGGCGGCCTGCGCCGACAGCTCGGAGATGCGGACGCTGCGGTTCAGCCACAGCTCCAGCTCACCCTTCACCAGGTCGCTCTGGGCTGCGTAGAAGTCCGGCACGGTGCGGGACCGCATGATGCTGCTCATGCCGTTCACCTGCCGCTGCATCGCCTCCTGGGTGAAGGAGAGATACTCGCGCCAGACGCTCTGCATGCCGTCCATC
Source organism: Azospirillum oleiclasticum (assembly GCF_013423485.1). Taxonomy (GTDB): domain Bacteria; phylum Pseudomonadota; class Alphaproteobacteria; order Azospirillales; family Azospirillaceae; genus Azospirillum; species Azospirillum oleiclasticum. Next base: position 106,996 of record NZ_JABFFR010000003.1, on the reverse strand, counting down.
AGCACCGAGCCGCATTGCACGATGGCTTCGACGTTGTGCTGGGCCTGCTGGGCCACCTCGCCCTGCCCGTTGGCCCCGAAGCCGAACATCCGCTGAAGCTGCTCGGAGGTCATCCCGGCCGCACGCATGGCGGTGTCGGTCAGATTGGTCGCCGTCTCCCGGGCCGTCTCCGCGGTGCGGCGGCTCAGCTCGGCGCCGGCCTCCGTTACGCGGCGGGTGGCCTCGGCGCCTTCCTCGACGGTCCGTCGGGTGGCTTCGGCACCCTTGTCCGCCGCGTCGGAGGCGATGTCCTTGGCAGCGTCGGCGGCGCGGCGGGTCGAACTCGCCGCTGCGTTCGCCGTGTCTTCCATCGCCGCCTTGCCGCGCGCGGTCGCTTCCCTGGTCGCCGTGTTGGCGTCCCGTTCATTGGCCATCGTCACTCTCCCGATCCGGTGTCGATCACGACCGGGTCCCATGTTCCGGGTTTCCCGATTCGATCATGCTGCGCTGCGATATGCGCTGCGGCTGATATAGCACGCGGATAGCGAGTGATTCCGAGAGGGAAAAGGGTGAAGTGATACCTCGTAGTTGCACAGATGCAATCTGAATCCTGCACCACACCAACAGAAATCCCAAGGATTCAAAGCGATAGCGCGCGGGAGCCGTTCGGCGGCGCGACGAAGCATCGCATAAAAAAAGAGCGTCTGCCGGATTCCCCGGCGGACGCTCCTCGATTGACGCGCGGACGGTCAGCCGCGCGAACCTTTCAGGATCCGCGTGAGCTCACCCACGATGCCGCGGCGGAAGACCAGCACGCAGACCACGAAGATGGCCCCGATCACCACCGTCACCGGCAGGTTGGTGGCGGCGAGGTAGTTCTGCAGCGTGACGACCAACGCCGCCCCCACCACCGGGCCGAACAGCGTTCCCATGCCGCCCAGCAGCGTCATCAGCACCACCTCGCCCGACATCTGCCAGGACACGTCGGTCAAGGTGGCGAGCTGGAAGACGATCGCCTTGGTGGCACCCGCCAGCCCGGCGAGCGCCGCCGACATGACGAACGCGGCCAGCTTGTACTGCTCCGTCCGGTAGCCGAGCGAAATGGCACGCGGCTCGTTCTCGCGGATCGCCTTCAGCACCTGGCCGAAGGGCGAATGGACCGTCCGCCAGATGATCAGGAATCCCAACACCGCGATCGCCAGCACCGTGTAGTACATGGCGAGCGGGCTGGTCAGGTCGATCACCCCGAACAGCCGGCCGCGCGGCACAGCCTGAATGCCGTCCTCGCCGCCGGTGAAGGGCATCTGGAGCGCCAGGAAGAAGATCATCTGCGCCAGCGCCAGCGTGATCATGGCGAAGTAGATGCCCTGCCGCCGGATCGCCAGCAGCCCGAACACCATGCCCAGCGCGGCGGCGAAGGCGGTGCCCAGCAGGATGCCGATCTCCGGCGTCACCCCCCACACCTTCACGGTGTGGGCGGAGATGTAGGCGGCACCGCCGAAGAAGGCCGCGTGCCCGAAGGACAGCAGCCCGACGAAGCCGATCAGCAGGTTGAAGGCGCACGCGAACAGCGCGAAGCACAGCACCTTCATCAGAAACACGGGGTAGAGCGCGAAGGGTGCCGCCAGCAGCAGCACCAGCAAGACCGCCGCCAGCACGGTGCGCACCGGCCCGGTCAGGAGTCCCTCGCCACCGGTGACGGATCCGGGCGGCTTGTTCTGAGCAGTCTGGGTGTGGGTCGTCATGGCTCACCTCTCCCGGCCGAACAGGCCGGCCGGCTTGATCAGCAGGACCACGGCCATCACGACGAAGACCACGATGTTGGATGCCTCGGGGTAGAAGACCTTGGTCAAACCTTCCAACAGGCCCAGCGCGAAGCCGGTCACGATGGCGCCCATGATCGAGCCCATGCCGCCGATGACGACCACCGCGAACACCACGATGATCAGGTTGGACCCCATCAGCGGGTTGACCTGATAGATGGGCGCCGCCAGCACCCCGGCAAAGCCGGCCAGCGCCACACCGAAGCCGTAGGTCAGCGTGATCATGCGCGGCACGTTGATGCCGAAGGCCTGGACCAGCACCGGATTCTCGGTGGCGGCGCGCAGGTAGGCACCGAGCCGCGTGCGCTCGATGGCGTACCAAGTGCCGAGGCAGACCACCAGGGAGGCGACCACCACCCAGCCGCGGTAATTGGGCAGGAACATGAAGCCGAGGTTCCGCCCGCCCTGGAGCGCGTCCGGAATGCGGTAGGGCTGGCCCGAAGCGCCGTACCAGTGGCGGAACATCCCCTCCAGGATCAGTGCCAGCCCGAAGGTCAGCAGCAACCCGTAGAGATGGTCCAGCTTGTACAGCCGGCTCAGCATCGTCTTTTCCAGTATGATGCCGAACAGCCCGACCACCAGCGGGGCCAGGATCAGCGCCGGCCAATAGCCGATGCCGAGATATTGAAGCATCAGCCACGCCGTGAAGGCGCCGACCATGTACAGCGCGCCGTGCGCGAAATTGATGACGTTGAGCATGCCGAAGATCACGGCAAGCCCAAGGCTGAGCAGGGCGTAGAATGACCCGTTGATCAGCCCGAGCAGGAGCTGCCCGAACAGCGCCTGGGGCGGGACCCCCAAAAACTCAAACATGCCGTCCGCCCTTTCGATGGCATCCCAGCGCGGGACCGTACGCCGCCCTCACGGGAGAGGACGGACGTGCGGTCCCGTTCACTTCAGCCGTCAGCCCTTGATCGGGCAGCCGCTCTTCTCCAGCGTCGCGAAGGCCTGGTCGCCGGGGATGGTGCTGATGATCTGGTAATAGTCCCACGGCCCCTTGGACTCGGACGGCTTTTTCACCCGCGCCAGGTACATGTCGTGCACCATGCGCCCGTTCGGCAGGATCTTGCCGTTCTTGGCGAAGAAGTCGTTGACCGGCATCTCCTTCATCTTCTTGGCGACGGTGGGGCCATCGTCGGTGCCCGCGGCCTCGACCGCTTTCAGGTAATGCCGCACGGAGGAGTAGGAGCCGGCCTGCACCATGGTCGGCATCTTGCCGGTCTTGGCCTTGTACTTCTCCGACCAGGCACGGGTTTCGGCGTTCATGTCCCAGTAGAAACCGGTGGTGAGTTGCAGGCCCTGCGACACCTGCAGACCCAGCGCGTGGACATCCGACAGGAACAGCAGCAGGCCGGCGAGGCTCTGGCCGGACTGGGTGATGCCGAATTCCGACGCCTGCTTGATGGAGTTGATGGTGTCGCCGCCCGCGTTGGCCAGCCCGATCACCTGGGCGCCCGACGACTGGGCCTGGAGCAGGAAGGACGAGAAGTCCGACGTGTTCAGCGGGTGGCGCACCGTCCCGACCACGGTGCCCCCGTTGGCCTTCACGACGGCCGAGGTGTCGGCTTCGAGCTGGTGGCCGAAGGCGTAGTCGGCTGTCAGGAAGAACCACTTCTTGCCGCCCGCGTCCACGATCGCCTTGCCGGTGCCGACGGCCAGTGCGTGCGTGTCGTAGGCCCAGTGGAAACCGGTGGGCGAGCAGGCGTCGCCGGTCAGGCGCGAGGTGGCTGGCCCCTGCATCAGGAAGATCTTGCCCTTCTGCTTGGTGATGTCCTGCACCGCCAGCGCCACACCCGAGTTGGGCACATCGACGATCACGTCGACATTGTCCTGGTCGATCCACTGGCGGGTGATGTTGGAGCCGATGTCGGCCTTGTTCTGGTGGTCGGCGACGACCACCTCGATGGGCTTGCCGAGCACCTTGCCACCATGGTCCTCCGCCGCCATGCGGGCGGCGACGGCCGAGCCCTCGCCGCCAAGGTCGGCGTAGAGGCCGGAGCGGTCGTTCAGGACGCCGATCTTGATCACGTCGCCGGAAACGCCCTGCGCCTGCGCCGCACCGACGCCAAGGGCCACAAACGCCGCACCCGCGGCGAGAATCCGTGCCAGCATGTCCTTGCCTCCCAATCCTTGGTGTTTCTAGACGCCGAGATACTCGTGAAGGCGCTCCATGTTCGCCTCCAGCTGCTCGTTCGGGATCATGTCGACGATTCGTCCGTCTTCCATGACGTAGTGGCGGTCCGCCAGCGTGGCGGCGAACCGGAAATTCTGCTCCACCAGAAGAATGGTGAAGCCTTTCGCCTTCAGTTCGCGGATCACGCGGCCGATCTGCTGCACGATCACGGGGGCCAGACCCTCCGTCGGCTCGTCCAGCAGCAGCAGGGTGGCGCCGGTGCGCAGGATGCGGGCGATCGCCAGCATCTGCTGCTCGCCGCCCGACAGCTTAGTGCCCTGGCTGCGCCGGCGCTCCTTCAGGTTGGGGAACAGGCGGAAGATGTCCTCCACCGCCATGCCGCCCGGCCGGACCACCGGCGGCAGCATCAGGTTCTCCTCCACGTCCAGGCTGGAGAAGATGCCGCGCTCCTCCGGCACGAAGCCGATGCCGAGCCGCGGGATGCGGTGCGGGGCGAGCCCCACCGTCTCCGTTCCCTCCATGCGGATCGAGCCATCGCGGCGCGGGACGATGCCCATGATGGAGCGCAGCGTGGTGGTCTTTCCGGCTCCGTTGCGACCGAGCAGCGTCACCACTTCGCCTTTCGGCACGGTCAGCGACACACCGTGCAGCACGTGGCTCTCGCCGTAGAAGGCGTGGAGATCGGCAACTTCCAGCATGACGTCGTCAGGCATGCCCGGTCCCCATGTAGGCTTCCATCACGCGCGCGTCGCGCGACACCTCGGCGTAGCTTCCTTCCGCCAGGATCTCGCCGCGCGCTAGGACGGTGATTCGGTCGGACAGGTCCGCCACGACCGACAGGTTGTGTTCCACCATCAGGATGGTGCGCTTGGCCGCGACACGGCGGATCAGCTCGGCGATCCGGCCGATGTCCTCGTGCCCCATGCCGGCCATCGGCTCGTCCAACAGCATCATGTCGGGATCGAGCGCCAGGGTCGTGGCGATCTCCAGCGCGCGCTTGCGCCCGTAGGGCAGCTCCACCGCCAGATGGCCGGCGTAACCGCTGAGCCCGACATCCTCCAGCAGCTCCTCGGCCCGGCCGTTCAGGCGGTTAAGCCGCGATTCGGACTCCCAGAAATGAAAGGAGTTGCCGAGGGGGCGCTGAAGGGCGACGCGCACATTTTCCAGCACGGTCAGGTGCGGAAACACCGCCGAGATCTGGAAGGATCGCACGATCCCCAGCCGGGCCACGTCGGCCGGCTTGATCCGCGTGATGTCCTGGCCGTTGTAGAGAATCCGGCCGCTGGTCGGTTGCAGGAACTTGGTCAGAAGATTGAAGACCGTGGTCTTGCCGGCTCCGTTCGGTCCGATCAGGGCATGGATCGTGCCCCGCTCGACGCGGAGGTCCACATTCCGCACCGCAACGAACCCGCGGAACTCCTTGGTGAGCCCGTTGGTCTCGAGAATGGCGTCCCCCGCCATGCGCTTCCCATCCCTGTTCTTCGTATTTCGTTTCAGCTTCGGATGATACACGAGCCGAACGGTGCGGCAAACCCTGGCTGAGCCAATCCATGCGGAAAAGGATCCATACCGACGCATGAAGCGCCGGGAACGCGCGTCGACCGGTCACGATCCGCCGGCGATAACGCCCGGACGCGGGCGAATCGAGAGATCTTATTAATATACAAATGAAATGCCTGGCGATCAGCAGTGTCGGACGCCGAATCGCAACAATTCGGGCGTCCAACCGATTCGGAAGGACGCCCGCAGGGAGACAGCGTGCGTGGCGGCCGTCAGGCCGCGGACGTCAACGGAAAGCCGCTGTAGTCCAGTGACGCGGACCAGAAGCGCTCCAGCCGGCGCAGGGTCTCGTTCGCGCGGACCAGCTCCTCGTCGCTGAAGCCGGCTTTCTCCAGCGCGGTCAGGTGGCGCTCGAACATGCGGCTGATCTTCTCGCGCAGATCCAGCCCCTTTTCGGACAGGCGGACCCGCACCGAGCGACGGTCATGCGGCGAACGCTCCTGGCCCAGGTAGCCGTTCTCGACCATCTTCTTGACGTTGTAGGAGACGTTCGAGCCCAGATAGTAACCGCGGGCCGTCAACTCCCCGACCGTCATCTCATCCTCTCCAATGTTGTAGAGGATGAGGCTCTGCACGTTGTTGATGTCCTGGATCCCCAACCGGTCCAACTCCGTCTTGAGCACTTCCAGGAAGTGGCGGTGAAGCCGTTCGATCAGCAGGATGCTTTCATAGTAGGGTTTGCGCACCGCAGTCTCCATTGGCTCTGACCTGGAACCGGGGGGATGGCCGACACCGCATCCCAGGCAGCGTAACCTCAGATTAACCGATCATTCGCCGGCAATCATCTTAATAATGTCTGAAAAACACCATCCCGACGCCACAGATTGTCGCAAAAAGCGTAAAATTGACGGGTTTTCCACTGACGGATGTCGTAGATAGCTCGGAAATCGTCGCACTTCCAATGCAATTTCCGGCACCCGGCCGCCTTGCCCCGATCACCGCAGCCCCCCGTCCCTAACCACGCAGCCGGCATGGACACGTCCCGCCCGGATGCCGGACGCCGGCACAGCCCGGCACGGTTGAACGTTCAACGTTCCACGTGTCGGAATGTGCCGCACCGTCACCGTAAGAAAACGCACATGGGCGATGATTCTTCCATGCACGCAGGGCAACCGGGTGTTGCGACGGTTCAGACGGTGAAGGACAGATCACCCGCCTTGGGCGTCGCGAAGTACCGCTCCACCCGCGCCGCGTCCACGGCGTCGAGCGTGGCGGGGTTCCAGCGCGGGTTCTTGTCCTTGTCGACCAGCAGAGCGCGCACGCCCTCATAGAAATCGTCGGCGGCCAGGAATGACTGTGACAGGCGATACTCCATCACCATGCAGTCCTCGAACTCCAACGCGGCGCCGCGGCGCATGGCTTCCAGCGTCACCTTCAGGCTCGTCGGGGCGACGCGGGCGAAGATGTCGAGAACGCCGCGCGCCCAGTCAGTGCCTTCGGCGTCCAGCGCCGCCATGATCGCCTCGACGCTTGCGCCGGCGAAGCAGCGGTCGATGGCCGGGCGCAGCGCGGCCAACGGTGCGTCCGCCGCCGGTGCGGCGTGGGCGCGCAGGATCGCCATCACCTCGTCAGCCCCGCAGCCCGACGCGGCGATGGCGTCGACCAGCGAATCGAGCCGGTCGCTCGGCACCAGCACGTCGCCGACGCCGGCCTCCACCACGTCGGCACCCTTCAAGCGTTCGCCGGTCAGACCGAGATACAAGCCGACCCCACCCGGGCAGCGCGGCAGGAAGTGGGTGCCGCCGACGTCGGGGAACAGGCCGATGCCGGTTTCCGGCATGGCGATCATCGTGCGCTCGGTCACCACCCGGTGCGAGGCGTGCATGGAGATGCCCATGCCCCCGCCCATGGAGATGCCGTCCACCAGCGGGATGTAGGGCTTGGGAAGGCGCTTGATGCGCCGGTTCAGCCCATATTCCGCCCGGAAGAAGTCGCGGCGCAGTGTGCCCACCGGTTCTCCGGCGCGCTCCGCCACACCTTCGCGGTACATGGCCACCACGTCGCCGCCGGCGCAAAAGGCCTTGCCGCCGGCCCCGCGCACCACCACCGCCTTGACGTCCGGATCCTCCTGCCACGCCGCGAGCTGCGCGTCGAAGGCGCGGATCATGCCCAGCGTCAGCGCGTTGAGCGCCTTAGGACGGTTCAGGGTGACGAGGCCCAGCGGGCCCCGGCGGTCGAACAGGATTTCCGGCTCGGTCATGACGTCCTTCGGAGGTTGCGGCCGTGTTTGGTCTCTTTCCTACGCCAGCAGACGGCGGGCGACGATCAGGCGCATGATCTCGTTGGTCCCTTCCAGGATCTGATGCACACGCACATCGCGCACGACGCGTTCGATGGGGTATTCGCGGATATAGCCGTAGCCGCCGTGAAGTTGAAGCGCTTCGTTCGCAACCGCGAAACCCGCGTCCGTGGCGAAGCGCTTGGCCATGGCGCAGCGCTGCGTCGCCTCGGGATGCCTGGCGTCGAGCGCTGCCGCACCGCGGTGCACCATCAGCCGCGCGGCGTCCAGCTCGATCGCCATATCGGCCAGCCGGAACTGCAGCGCCTGGAACTCGGCAAGCTTCCGCCCGAACTGCTTGCGCACGCCCATGTACTCGACCGCCTTCTCCAGGCAGAAGCGGGCGCCGCCGATCGAGCAGGCGGCGATGTTGATGCGCCCGCCATCCAGACCGCGCATGGCGATGGCGAAGCCGTCGCCCTCCTCCCCCAGCCGGTTGGCCACGGGGACGCGGCAGTCGTTGAAGACCACCGCGGCGGTGGGCTGGCTGTTCCAGCCCATCTTCTTCTCCTTCTTGCCGAAGCTCAGGCCCGGCGTGCCCTTCTCCACCACGATGCAGGAGATGCCCTTCGGTCCCTCCCCGCCCGTGCGCACCATGCAGACATAGACGTCCGACGCGCCGCCGCCGGAGATGAAGGCCTTCTCGCCGTTCAGCACATAATGGTCGCCGTCGCGCACAGCCCTGGTCTTCAGCGACGCGGCGTCCGACCCGGCCCCCGGCTCGGTCAGGCAGTAGGAGGCGAAATGCTCCATGGTCATCAGCTTCGGCAGGAAGCGGGCACGCTGCTCCTCCGTGCCGAAGGTGTCGATCATCCAGGCGGCCATGTTGTGGATGGAGATGTAGGCCGAGGTGGACACGCAGCCCGCCGCCAGCTCCTCGAAGATCACCGCGGCGTCGAGCCGCCCCAGCGCCGAGCCGCCATGGTCCTCCCGGCAATAGATGCCACCGAAACCCAGCTCGGCCGCGGCGCGCAGTGCTTCCACCGGAAAGATCGCGTGCTCGTCCCACTCGGCGGCTTCCGGGGCCATGCGTTCCCGCGCGAAGGTGCGCGCGACATCCTGGAACGCCATCTGGTCTTCGGACAATTCAAAGTCCACGGTCACAACCCTCCCCAACCGCGGCGCCTGCCGCGCCGTCGGGCGCGATCCTAGCGCAGCGGAGGCCGCAGCGGTACAGCGCGCCGTGACACCGCCGGAAACCGAGGTCATAAGCCCGGATGGTCAGTTGCATCACCGCCCGTCAAACCGCATCATTCCGCGACGGCGGCCGGCTTCCGGCTGCGCCCCGACCCGTGATCATGGCTTCCGCATGACCGACTCCGCACCCCTCCAGGGCCGCAGCATCCTTCTCGTCGAGGACGAGGCGGTCGTGGCCATGATGGTCGAAGACATGCTGGCGGAGGCCGGCGCGTCGGTCGTCGGCCCGGCCTACAGCCTGGATCAGGCGCTCGACCTCGCGCGCAGCGCCGAACCGGTGCACGCCGCCCTGCTGGACGTGAACGTCGGCGGACAGGCGGTTTTCCCGGTGGCGGAGGCGCTGGCGGCGCGCGGCATTCCCTTCGCGTTCGCCAGCGGCTACGGGGAAGGCGGGATTGTCGATGCGTTCCGCAACCGCCCGTCCCTTCAGAAGCCCTTCCACGAGGCCGACCTGTTGACCGTTCTGTCGGGCCTGTTCGACCATTGACCGGCACCGGGCTGGCGGCACCGGACAGATCCGCGGGGAACCGCGTCCGCCCCTTGCACGTTCAGGGACCGCGCGACAGATCATGGCGTGACCGCGCCCCGCCGTCGGCATCCCTGGAACGGACCTGCATGAAAGTCGCCATCGTTCTGAACATGTCCGCCGGAACGCTGATGGACATGGAGCGGGACACCGCCGTCGCGACGATAGCCTCGGCCTTCGAGCGGCAGGGAGCGACGGTGACCACCGCGGCGGTCGAGGCGCGCGAGTGCCACGCGGCCATGGAACGGGCGGTCCAGTCCGACGCCGATGTGGTTGTGGTGGGCGGCGGTGACGGCACCATCGCGACGGCGGCCAATCTGCTGGCGCCCACGGGAAAGGCGCTGGGCGTGCTGCCGCTCGGCACTATGAACCTGCTGGCGCGCGACATGGGGATTCCGCTCGACTTGCCGGCGGCCGTGGACGCGCTGGCCGCCGGCAGCATCCGCCCGATCGACATCGCCGAAGTGAACGGTGCGCTGTTCCTCAACAACTCCGTTCTCGGCATCTTCCCCGCCATGGTGCGGGAGCGCGAGCGCCAGCGCGGCCAGCATCACCTGCGCAAATGGCCGGCCATGGCGGTGGCGGCGGTGAAGGCGCTCTACCGCTTCCCGATGCTGGAGGTGTGGATCGATCTGGGCGCCGGGCCGCACCGGGTGCGCACCCCGATCCTGGCCGTGTCCAACGGCTCCTACGAGGAGGGGTACGGGCCGGTGATCCGCCGGGCGAGCCTGGAGCGGGGCAAGCTCGGCGTCTATGTCGCCCACCACCGCAACGCCTGGGGCATGCTGCGGCTGGTCGCGCGCATGGGGCTGGGAACCTGGGCCGAGGATGACGAGTTGGACAGCATGACGGCCACGACCGTTACGGTGAACAGCCGGCGCCGCCGCCTGCGCGTCGCCAATGACGGCGAGGTCCTGCGGCTGAAGCCGCCGTTGGTCTACCGGATCAGGCCCGGTGGCCTGAACGTGCTGACGCCGAGGCGGGAGGACCCGTGAAGACGCTCGCCCACATCTCCGATCTGCATTTCGGCCGCATCGACCCGACTGTCGTCGAGGGGCTGCTGGCCGATCTGGTCCACACGCGGCCCGACCTGGTGGTGATCTCCGGCGACCTCGTGCAGCGGGCGCTCCCCTCCCACTTCAAGGCGGCGCGGGCGTTCCTGGAACGGCTGCCCTTCCCTTATCTGGTGGTGCCGGGCAACCATGACATTCCCGTCTACAATCTGTTCCAGCGCTTCACCGACCCGTTCGCGACGTACCGCCGCTACATCAGCCGCGACCTCAGCCCCTTCCACATCGACGACCATGTCGCGGTGCTCGGCATCAACACCGCGCGCTCGGTGATCCTCGATTTCTCCCACGGGCGCATCAACGGCAAGCAGATCCGGCGCATCCAGGAGGTGTTCGCCCAGGTGCCGGAGCATGTGTTCAAGGTGCTGTTCACCCATCACCCGTTCCTGCCGCCGCCCGACGCGCCGCAGACGCGGCTGGTGGGACGCGCCCGTCTCGCCCTGCCGGCGCTGGAGGCCTGCGGCGTCGATCTGCTGCTGGCCGGTCACCTGCACCGCGCCTATTCCGGCGACATCATGAGCTTCCACACCCAGGTCGCCCGGTCGATCCTGGTGGCCCAGGCGTCCACCGCGACATCGACCCGGCTGCGCAACGAAGCCAACGCCTACAATCTGATCACCATAGCCAACCCCGCCGTCACCTTCGAGGTGCGGTCGTGGGAGGGGGCGTCCTTCGCCCGCGGTCTCGTCTCCCGCTACGTCCGCCAGGGGCAGCGCTGGCAGCTGGAGACGCAGGACACCGGATTCCGCCCGGACGGCGTGCCGATGCCGTCGGGCCTGCCCATCGCCCGATGAAGCGTCCGTCGATGGCCGCGTCCGGGCTGGCCCGACGGCCGTGACTTACCCGTGACGGTTCGCGGGAGGACGCCACACCGTCGTCCGTCGGTCCATACAGGCGAGGATTCGCCCGTCGCTTCGTTCCCGATCGCCATGACGTCGATGGAGGCAAGTTTGCCGGGTGGTCGGCAGGGCCGCCCGCTCCGTCGGCGATGCCCTCATGGAACCATGCTTGATTATTCAACAATCAGCGATCATGAATATTAATCATAACAAGAATCCGGTGGCCACGGGGAGGGTTGACCAACATGCGCGCAGTGGTTGACACGGCTTGGCGTACCAACATGTATGGAGCGACCGAGCAATATGAAGCTTGGCAGCGGAAGCTCAACGATGTCTATGGCGCATGGACTTTGACCGGGGGAGGAAAGGCGGAATTCCATGCAGAAGTTCAGCATCATTCCGTCGGAAATCTTCACATCGTCAATTGCATCTGCGATCCTTGTGGCGCGGTTCGAAGAAAGGAGAACGCCAGCAGCGAACGTCAGGACATGATGGCGATACAGCTGGTACTTTCCGGCCGCGAGCACTTCACGATTGGCAGCAAGACCGCCACGCTTGGCGCCGGGGATGTGCTGATCTGGAACACGACGCGCCCCATGAGCTTCGCGGTCGTCGAGCGGCTGAAGAAGATATCCGTGATGATGCCACTGTCGCGGTTGAGGAGCTGGTTGCCCAACTCCTGGCAGTCGCTCGAAAGCACGCTGCCGCATGAGTCGGAGCCGGCCAGGCTCCTTGCCTCGTTCATCAACTCGGTGTCGCCCGGTTTTTTTTCCGGCGCTCTTCAGAACGGCGAAGCGCTGACCGAAGCCATGATGGGCATGCTGATCAGCAGCATAGGCATGGATGAATCCAGGAGCGAGTCATCACCCTTGCGTGCCGCACAGCTCTTGCGGGTCAAACACCACATCGACACACATCTTGATGATCCGGAGCTTTCACCGGGCGGCATCGCCACGGCCAACCGGATATCGGTGCGCTATCTGCACCGCCTGTTCGAACGGGAAGGAACAACCGTTCTGCAGTACGTCATCAGGGAGCGGCTTGCGCGTTGCCGTCGCGAACTGTCCAACCCCACGATGGCCCGGCGGACGATCACCGACATCGCCTTCTCCTGGGGATTCCAGAGTTCGACCCACTTCAGCCGCCGCTTCAAGGAGGCGTACGGAGCGTCACCGTACGACTTCCGCCGTGAAGCCTGCTCGACGGTGCCGACGGATCGGCGTCCGTCGTGACACGCCCAAGCGGAGCCCGCGGCAATCTTCCCCTCGACGGTTGCCGTTGACAGGGATTCCGCCGAGAGGTTCTCGATCCGGCAACCGCCAGGATTGCCGATGACCGCCGGATGCCCAAACACAATGATGTGCGTCTGAGGGCGGAAGACCGGTTCCACGAAAACGACGCGCCGCCGGATGACAGCAGCGGCCGGAGGAAACCGGCTGATCCACGCGTCACATCACGGTCGTCACGCCTCGCGTCGACGTGCAAGGCGGCATCGGCCTGCGCACCTCGCTCCGGTGGGGTCGGTGCGCCGGGCTTGTGCACTCACAGTCAACCGACATTGCGCCGGCAGGCATGCGGGATCGAGCCCCACGGCGCTAAGCTTGGTCCATTCACAGAAAGCGTCCAAGAAAAACGGACCTGCTCCACTCAACGCTCCCAAGGGAGGAAAACAACATGCAAGTCAATGCCGAAAGAAAAAGCAAACATCATGCCGCCGAAGAGTATGTTCAGATCGACGACAGCGCCTGGTCTCCATTCCCCGAGGCCTTCTCCCAAGGCGGCATCACGTGGCGACTCCTGCATGTCTCGCCCGAGATGGGGTCCTGGACAGCGATCTTCGACTGTCCGGCCGGTTCGTCGTTCAACCCCCACATTCACACCGGTCCGGGCGAATATCTGCTCACGAAAGGACGGATGGACGTTCGTGGCGGCAAGCATCAGGGCGGCGATACCGCGGTTGCCCCTGGCTATGGATTCGAGTCATCGGGTGCCTACCATGACAGGACCCATTTTCCGGTCGCGAGCGAATTCTACATGACGTTCCTGGGACCGCTGGCCTTCGTGCGGCCGGACGGCTCGATCATCGCCAACATCGGATGGGCCGAGGCGCAGGGCGCCTGGGATTCCTTCGTCGCGTCCCAAAAGGCCGCGTGATCACGGCGGCCAAGCGCCAGACGCTCAGCCCACCCGACCAGAGTTAAACGACCGGACCATCGACGTCTATCCAGCGAGGAGACCACGCTAGCATGGCGACTCCAACGGAAACAGCCAGCGAGGCGACACAGCGCGTGTTCGGGCACCATCTGGGAGCATTCAGCGACGGCATCGATGCTATTCTGTCCGACTACACGGAACAGTCGGTGCTTCTGACTCCCGATGCCACGTACCGCGGCCTGCAACAGATCCGTGATTTCTTCGATGCGTTCCTGAAAGCCGCATCGCCGGAGTTCTGGAGCGCCTTCAAGCTCGGCACCCACGTGATCGAAGGCGAGGTCGCCTATATGACCTGGTCCGCCGGCTCCTTCATGCCATTGGCCACGGATACCCTTCTGGTACGTGGTGGCCGGATCCAGGTCCAGACCTTCACGCCGTTTCGGTCATGAACCGCAGTGGTCCCCCGGTCCGCGGGAGTCGCGGACCGGGGAAACTTTGGCGGATCGGCTGAACCGGTCCGCCCCAAGCGCCGGGGCCTTCCGACAAAGGATTCCTTCAACGCGATCAATCGTTGAGTCCGCATCGAAATCACCGCCGCGACTTGAGTCGCGGCGGTGAAGGGGCGTAGCATCGCGGCACCGAAGGGTCTCACCGCAGATAGTCCGTCCGATGACCAAGCCGCTTCCGCACGCCGCCTTCCCGCGCACCCGCATGCGCCGCAACCGCGCCGATGGCTGGACGCGCCGTCTCGTGGCCGAAACGACCCTGTCGGTCGATGACCTGATCTGGCCGGTCTTCGTGATCGAGGGGCAGAACCGTCGGGAGGCCGTGGCCTCCATGCCCGGCGTGGAGCGTTTCACCATCGACCTGCTGGTGGACGCTGTCGGCGAGGCGAACAACCTCGGCATTCCCTGCGTCGCCCTGTTCCCCGTGGTTGGTTCCGACGGCAAGTCGGAGGACGCAGCCGCCGCCTGGGATCCGGAAAACCTAATGAACCGCGCTATTCGCGCGCTGAAGGCCGCGATCCCCGACATGGGCATCCTGGGAGACGTGGCGCTCGACCCCTACACCACCCACGGGCACGACGGGTTGATGCGCGACGGCCGCATCTTGAACGACGAAACGGTGGAGGTGCTGATCCGCCAGGCACTATCGCAGGCGGAGGCCGGCGTCGATATCGTCGCCCCGTCGGACATGATGGACGGCCGCATCGCCGCCATCCGCGACGCGCTGGACGGCTCCGGCCACCAGCTCGCCCGCATTTGTTCCTACGCCGCCAAATACGCCTCGGCCTTCTACAGCCCGTTCCGCGACGCGGTGAACAGCGGCGGCTTTCTGAAGGGCGACAAGCGCACCTACCAGATGGACCCCGCCAACGGCGACGAGGCCCTGCGCGAGGTGGCGCTGGATCTTCAGGAGGGGGCCGACATGGTGATGGTGAAGCCGGGCCTTCCCTACCTCGACATCATCCGCCGGGTGAAGGACGGCTTCAGCGTTCCCACCTTCGCGTACCACGTCTCTGGCGAGTACGCGATGCTGCGAGCCGCCGCGCTCAACGGCTGGCTCGACTACGACAAGGCTGTGATCGAGCTGATGACCGCCTTCAAGCGCGCCGGCACCGACGCCGTGCTGACCTACACCGCGAAGGACGTGGCGCGGCTGCTGAGGGGGTAAGGTCAGCCGCCCCGCCACACCTGGAACTGTGGCGTTTCAAGGAGAAGTGCCGCGTTCTTCAAGCCGGCCGCGAACAGCTTGCCGGCTCCCGCCGTGCGTTGGACGATCGCCACCAGCGCACCTTTGGGCCGCAGCCGTCCGGAGGACTGTTTTGCCAGCGCGTCGAGCGTGGAGAAATCCTCATCCTTGCCGCGGTGGATGGGCGGGTTGCTGACGATCAGGTCGAAGCGCTCGCCAGCCGCGAGGCCGGCCCAGCCATCGCTCAACACCATGTCCGCATCCGGAACGTTCCGCCTTGCGGCGTGCAGCGCCAGCGCGTCCACGTCCAGCAGCGTGACGCGGGCGTCCGGCACCCGGTCGCGGATGGCACGGGCGATCACCCCGGCGCCGCAACCGAAATCCAGCACCCGCGCGCCCGCCTTGATCTCCGGCAGCGCCTCCAACAGGCAGGCGGTGCCGGCGTCGAGCCGGCCATGGGCGAACAGACCCGGATACGTAACGATCTCCACCGGGCCGGCCACGCCGGGCAGATCCAGCGTCACCGTCTCCCGCCAGTCCTCCAGCCCGCCGCGCGCCGCTTCGGCCGTGCGGCGCAGCTCCAGCACCCGCGCGTGCCGCTTCACCAGGATGGACTCGGCCCCCTCGGCCAGACCGTCCAGATGCTTGGGAACGGACTGGATGCCCTCGTCCTTGCTGCCGTAGATCCACAGGGGCGAGCCGGGCTCCAGCCGGGCTGCGGCGGCGTGCAGGTCCATGGCCAAGGCGGCGCGGCCCTGCGGCAGCCGCAGGACCACACCACCGAACGGCCCCTCCGGCGGCCAGGCGGAGGCCGGCCGGCCGCCGAGCGCCTGCCGCTGCCAGGGCACCACCTTGCAGCCCGCACCGTGCAAGGCGGCGGACACGCCGCCGTCGAGGTCACCCATGACGAGGACGCGCCCACGGGGCGCCCGATCGGTCAGTGCCTCCGCCGCGACCGAGGCCAGCACCGCCTCGCGGTCGCTGCCGCGCTGGGATGTACGTGCCATGGGATCAGCCCTTCTCGCGCATCAGCCGGGCTTTGTCGCGCTGCCAGGTCCGGGCCTTCTCGGTCTCGCGCTTGTCCACCTTGCGCTTGCCGGTGGCCAGCCCGACCTGCACCTTCGCGATGCCACGGTCGTTGAAGTACACCGTCATCGGCACCAGCGTAACGCCCTTCTGCTTGATGGCGCCCATCAGCTTGTTCAGCTCGCGCTTGTGCACCAGCAGCTTGCGCGGGCGCCGCACCTCGTGCTGGAGCCAGCGGCCGGCCTGCAGGTACTCCGGGATGTACGCGTTGAACAGGTACAGCTCGCCATGGTCGAGCCCGGCGTAGGATTCGTTGATGCTGGCCCGGCCCGAGCGCAGCGATTTCACCTCGGTGCCGGTCAGCATCAGCCCGGCCTCAAGCGTGTCCTCGATGAAATAGTCGAAGCGCGCCCGGCGGTTCTGGGCCGCCAGGCGTCTCGGTTCCGGCTCGCGCGGTGCCAAAAGCTGTCTCCCGTCCGCTCCGTCAGGTCAGCAAGCCGGTCTGCACCATGGCCTCGCGCACCGCGACGCGGGTGGAGTCCGACACCGGCACCAGCGGCAGCCGCACCTCCTCGCCGCACTTGCCGAGCAGGCTGGCGGCGTACTTCACCGGACCCGGCGAGGTTTCCACGAACATCGCGTCGTGCAGCGGCATCAGCAGGTCGCGGTAGCGCTCGCAGGTGGCGAAGTCGCCCTTGCGCCAGGCGTTCTGCATCTCCGCGCACAGGCGCGGCGCCACGTTGGCGGTGACCGAGATGCAGCCCACCCCGCCCTGGGCCAGGAAGGCCACGGCGGTGGCGTCCTCGCCCGACAGCTGGCAGAAGTCCGGGCCGATCTCCACCCGCGTGCGCAGCGGGCGGACCAGATCGGCGGTCGCGTCCTTCACGCCGACGATGTTCGGCAGCTTGGCGAGCCGCGCCATCGTCGCCACCGACATATCCACGACACTGCGGCCCGGAATGTTGTAGATAATGATCGGTAGATCGGCCGCGTCATGGATCGCCTTGAAATGCTGGTACAGACCCTCTTGCGTAGGCTTGTTGTAGTAGGGCGTGACGACGAGCGCCGCGGTGGCGCCCGCCTGCTTGGCGTGCTGCGTCAGCTCGATCGCCTCGGCGGTGGAATTGGAGCCGGTGCCGGCGATGACCGGCACGCGGCCGCCCGCCGCCTCGATGCACAGCTCGACGACGCGCCGGTGCTCGTCGTGGCTGAGCGTCGGCGATTCTCCGGTGGTTCCGACCGGGACCAGACCGTGCGTGCCCTCGGACACCTGCCACTCGACGAAGGACTGGAAGGCGGCCTCGTCGACTTTCCCATCCTTGAACGGGGTGATGAGCGCGACGATGGAACCGTGGAACATGACGTGACCCTCCGTCCTGCACAAAAAAAAGCGTCGCGCACAGTAGCCGTCCTCATGGGCGCGGGCAAGAGCACCAGAGCCGCGCTGCGAGCCGGTCTGCTGTCGATTCCGCTCACCCTGGCGGCCGCCCTGCCCGCCGCCGCCGCACCCCTGTCGCAGGCCGACATCACCATCTACCGCGACGCGTTTCGGGCGGCCGACAACGACCGCCATGACGAAGCGCTGCGATTGGCGTCGCGCGCCAAGGATCCGTTGCCGGCCAAGGTGATCCGCTGGATGCAGCTCGCCACCCCCGCCGGCGGCAGCTTCGACGAGATCGCCGCCTTCATCCGCGACAACGGCGACTGGCCCAACATGACCCAGCTCCGCCGCCAGGCGGAGAAAGCGATGCCGCTCGACATGGACGAGAACCGCGTGCTCGCGTGGTTCCGCGACTACCCGCCCCAGTCGAACGAGGGGGTGATGCGCTACGCCGACACGCTGCTCGCCACCGGCGGGGAGGAGCAGGCGGTGAAGCTGGTGCGCGCCCGGTGGGTCGAGGGTTCCTTCGGCCCCACCGACGAGGCGGAGTTCCTCGGCCGCTACCGCAGCCACCTGCGCAAGCAGGACCACGTCACCCGCTTCGACCGCCTGCTGTGGGAGCGGCAGGAGACGTCCGCGCGCCGCATGCTGGATCTGCTGGGCGAGGGCTATGACGCGCTGCTCGACGCCCGCATGGCGCTGGATGGCGACCGGGGCGGGGCTGATGCCGCCTTCGCCCGCGTGCCGTCCAGCCTGCGCAACGATCCCGGCCTGCTGTTCGACCGCGCCCGCTGGCTGCGCCGCAAGGGCGACGACGACGGCGCGCTGGCGATCTTCCTGAAGCCGCCGCCGGAGCTGGGCCGCCAGCAGTCCTGGTGGGGCGAGCGGCACATCCTGGCACGGCGCGCCATCGAGCGCGGCGACTACCGCATGGCCTACCGGATCGCCTCCACCCACCGGCAGGAGGACGGCGTCACCCACATGGAGGCGGAGTTCCTGGCCGGCTGGCTGGCGCTGCGCTTCCTCGACCAGCCGTCCGAGGCCTTCAAGCACTTCCACACCCTCTACCGCACGGTGACCGCGCCGATCAGCCGGGCGCGCGGCGCCTACTGGTGCGGACGCGCCGCCGAGGCGCTCGGCAACCGCGAACAGGCGCGGGAGTGGTTCACCAAGGCGTCGGGCTACGGCACCACCTTCTACGGCCAGCTCGCCGTGTCCAACCTCGGCGGCTCGGCCCGTGTGACCGTGCCGGAGGAGCCGAAGGTGGCGAACGCCCAGGTCACGGCCTTCGAGCGGCGGGAGGTGGTGCAGGTCATCCGCCAGCTCGTTCAGATCAGCGGCCGGGAGAACGACCGGCTCACCGGCTTCCTGCGCCGAATCAGCCTGGACGCCAAATCCCCCGCCGACTATGTGCTGGCCGGCCGGCTGGCGCGCGATGTCGGACGCCCGGACCTCGCGGTCGCCGCCGCCAAGGACGCCGCGCAGAACGAGGTCTACCTGACGGAGGTCGGCTACCCGCTGGTGTCGGCCAGCCGGAATGCCACCGAGGTGTCGCTGGTCCACGCCATCATCCGCCAGGAAAGCACCTTCAACACCAACGTCGTGTCGTCGGCCGGCGCGCGCGGGCTGATGCAGCTCATGCCGACCACGGCGCAGCTCGTGGCCAAGCAGCTCGGCATCCGCCACACCCACGCGCGGCTGACCGCCGATCCCGACTACAACGTGCTGCTGGGATCGACCTACATTGGCGATCTGGTGGACCGCTTCAACGGCTCCTACGTGCTGGCGATCGCCGGCTACAACGCCGGTCCGGGCCGGGTACGCCAGTGGATCGACCAGTTCGGCGACCCGCGGACCGAGGCCATCGACGTCGTCGATTGGATGGAGCTGATCCCCATCTACGAGACGCGCAACTATGTGCAGCGCGTGCTGGAGGCGCTGCTGGTCTACCGGTCCAAGCTCCAGGGCGGCCGCGCGGAGCTGGACATGGCGCGGGAGCTGCGCCGATGAGCAGCCCCTTCCGGGGCGTGCGCGCCTGCGTCTTCGACGCCTACGGCACGCTGTTCGACGTGGACGCCGCGGCCCGGCATTGCGCCGCGGAGCTCGGCGACCGATGGGAGGCGCTGTCGGCCCTTTGGCGTACCAAGCAGCTCGAATACACGTGGCTGCGCAGCCTGATGGGCCGCTATGCCGATTTCCGCACCGTGACCGCGGATGGGCTGGACTTTGCGCTCGCCGCCCACGGAATCGCCGACACCGCCCTGCGCGACCGGCTGTTGGGCCTGTACGACCGGCTGGACGCCTATCCGGACGCCGCCGCGACGCTCGACGCGTTGCGCGCGGCCGGACAGACGACCGCGATCCTGTCCAACGGCAGTCCGGCCATGCTGGACAGCGCGGTGAACCATGCGGGCCTGCGCGACCGACTGGACGCGGTCCTGTCGGTGGATGAGGTCGGCGTCTACAAGCCGCACCCGTCGGTCTACCAGCTCGCCTGCGACCGCCTGGCGGTGACGAAGGACGAGGTGCTGTTCGTCTCGGCCAATGGCTGGGACGGCTGCGGAGCGGCGGAATTCGGCTTCCGGGTCGCCCGCCTCAACCGGCGGGGGTTGCCACCGGAACGCCTGCCCGCCCAGCCGTTGGCCGAGATCGCGGCCCTGGCCGAGCTTCCAGCGCTTCTGTAGCCGGCCGGTGTTCGAAGGTGGTCGGACATAGCCGTACCCGCCGTTACTGCGCCTGAATCCCGCGAATACTGCGTTATGCTCGGCAATGTGATTTCCAGAAGCAATTCGATGCATTCCTCACCGGCTTCGTCCCAAAAACTGCCCTATTTGGATCCCCACCTTACCGACGATTACCATCGGTCGGGCGCGAGGACCTGAACTGTCACAGTGTTCGCGAGGATTACCGAGGGATTACCACGAAAGATGACTTATGATAACTGCGGGACTTAAAGGTTCTTTAACCGCACGGAGTGCCAAACTAGGGACATATTCACGCACCGGTTAAGGAGCCCCAGAAAATGCCTGCACCCGCGGTCGCCGACGAACTCCGCAAGGCTTGCCGTCTGCACGCCCGTCTGCTCGACGCATTCATCGAGCTGACTCAGAAGGAATTGAACCAGCTCCCCCCCGGCTTCGCGGAGGAGAGCCTTCGTGAGTCGCTGGAGACCATGCGGGCGGCGCGCAAGACCTACGGTTCCGCCGGCGGCGTGTTCGTGGTGTCCAACGCGGCCTGACCGTCGTTCACCTCCGGTGCGGCTGGCCCTGTCCGCTGTGGGCAGGGCCGGCTCTGGATGACGCGGATTCAGGCCGATTGGGTTTTGCGGGTTCTGGTCTTGCGCGGCGCCGGTTCGGGAGCCGCTTCCGCCTTCGAATCCTTGTCCGTCGGTGCGGGTTTGCGTGAAGCCGCCGGCTTCTTGGCCGGTGCCGCTTCTGCATCCGGTGCCGGAGCGGCCTTCTTGCCCGCGGGCTTGCGCGTTGATGGCTTGCGTGCCACCGGAGCGTCAGCCGTCACCGCGGATGCAGCTGGCTCCGCGGCCATTTCGGCTTCCACCTCGCGGGTGGCCCTGACCCAATGCTCCTCGGCACGGCCTTCCGGACGGCCTTCCTCCTCCCAGATCGCGTGCGCACGGGCGCGGATGCGCTCTTCGACGTCCGATGCCATGCCCTGTCTCCCCACGGTGACTGCGGTTATTGCACGACGGAATTTTGCCGCAGCTGCGTCCACCGACGCAAGCGCGTGTCCGGCGACGAACGGATAGCCTCAGTCGACGGCTGCGTCGCTGCCGCCATTGACCTTTCTTTGCACCTCCCGCCAGCGGGCCACGTTCCGGTTGTGGTCGGGCAACGACTTGGCAAAGGCGTGGCCACCGGTTCCGTCCGCCACGAAATACAGGAACTCGTGACGCTCGGGCTTCACCGCCGCCAGGAGTGATGCCCGACCCGGATTGGCGATCGGACCCGGCGGAAGGCCGGACGCGTGATAGGTGTTGTAGGGCGACTCGTAGCGCCAGTCGGCGCGGGTCAACGCCCGGCCCAGCTCCCCGCCGCCGTCGGTCAGGGCGTAGATGACGGTCGGGTCGGACTGCAGCTTCATCCCCTGCTCCAGCCGGTTCAGGAAAACGCCCGCCACCCGCGACCGCTCGGCGGGAACGGCCGTCTCCTTCTCCACGATGGACGCCAGCACCAGCGCGTCGCGCGCCGATGAAATGGGCAGGTCCGGCGCGCGCTGCTTCCACGCGTCGGCCAACGCCTGGTCCATGGCCACACGCATGCGCTCCAGCAGCGCGTCGCGGCTGTCGCCGAACTGGTAATGGTAGGTTTCCGGCAGAAGCGTGCCATCTTCGGGCACCGCCTTCGGCTCGCCGGTCAGGGCCGGCTCGCTTCTCAACAGCGCGACGATCTGCGCGGAGGTCAGCCCCTCCGGCACGGTCAGCCGGCGCACCACCGTCTTGCCGTCGCGGAGTTGCCGCAGCACGCCGTCCATGCTAACGCCGGGGGCAAAGGCGTATTCACCCGCCCGCAGGTTCCGCATGCCGCCGGTGAGCTTGGCCGACAAGGCGAAAATCAGGGGCGAGTCGATCACCCCCGACTCGTCCAGCGTGATGGCGATCGCCTCAAGCCCGCTGCCGCGCTGGATGACGACGGCCGCCGGCTCGGCCAAGGGACCGGGCGCGGTCATCCGCAGCCCGCCCCACAACAGACCCGCCGCACCAGCAACGGCGACGGCAAGGCCCCCGGCCGTGATCCGGAGCGCCCAGCCCATCAGCGCCTCAGCCGAACGCCTTGAAGATCACGGAAGCGTTGGTGCCGCCGAACCCGAAGGAGTTCGACAGAGCCGCGCGCACGCGCTTCTCCTGCGCCACCTTGGGAACGAGGTTTACGCCCAGGCAGCTTTCCGAGGGGTTCTCGAGATTGAGCGTCGGCGGCACCACGGAGTGGTTGATCGCCTTGATGCTGTAGATCGCCTCGACCGCGCCGGCGGCACCCAGCAGGTGGCCGATCGCCGACTTGGTGGAGGACATCGCCACGGTCTCGATGGCCGAGCCGAATAGACGACGCACCGCACCCAGCTCGATCTCGTCGCCCAGCGGCGTGGAGGTGCCGTGGGCGTTGATGTAGTCGATCTCGTCCGGGTTCATGCCGGCGCGCTTCAACGCGCCTTTCATGGAGCGGAAACCGCCGTTGCCATCCTCCGCCGGGGCTGCCAGGTGGTAGGCGTCGCCCGACAATCCGTAGCCGCAGACCTCGGCGTAGATGGTGGCGCCGCGCTTCTTGGCGTGCTCCAGCTCCTCGAGGATCACCACGCCGGCACCCTCGCCCATGACGAAGCCGTCACGGTCCTTGTCGTAGGGGCGGGACGCCGCGGTCGGGTTGTCGTTGAAGCCGGTGGACAGGGCGCGCATGGCGGCGAACCCGGCGATGCCCAGCCGGCACAGCGCCATCTCGGCGCCACCGGCAACCATCACGTCCGCGTCATCCAGCATGATCAGGCGCGCGGCGTCGCCGATGGCGTGGGCGCCGGTGGAGCAGGCCGTCACCACCGCGTGGTTCGGCCCCTTGAAACCATGGTTGATCGAAACATGCCCCGACGCCTCGTTGATGAGGCAGGACGGGATGAAAAAGGGGGAGATGCGGCGCGGCCCCTTCGTGTGCAGAGTGACGGCGCCCTCGGCGATGCCCGGAAGGCCGCCGATGCCGGACCCGATCATCACACCGGTGCGCTCGCGCTGCTCGTCCGTGTCGGGCTTCCAGCCCGAATCGGCAATCGCCTCTTCGGCAGCGGCGATGGCGTAGACGATGAACTCGTCCATCTTCCGCTGCTCCTTGGGAGCGATGAAGCGGTCGGGGTTGAACTGCCCCTCCCCGTCGCCCCGCGGAACCTCGCCCGCGACCTTGGCGGGCAGGTCGGAAACGTCGAACTTGGTGATCGGTCCGAGACCCGAATCGCTGTTGATCAGGCGGTCCCAGTTGTACCGATGGCCGACCCCGAGCGGCGTGACCATGCCAAGGCCGGTGACGACGACGCGACGCATAGGGAATTCCTGCTCTTGCCGAAACTGATGGGGGCGCTCCGCAAGCTGGGGCGAAGCGCCGGCCCGTCGTCCAACGCCGTGCGGCGGCCGGTCAGGCCGCGGCGTTCGACTTGATGAAATCGATGGCGTCCTTCACGGTGAGGATCTTCTCGGCCGCGTCGTCCGGGATCTCACAGCCGAACTCCTCCTCGAAGGCCATGACCAGCTCGACGGTGTCGAGGCTGTCGGCGCCCAGATCGTCGATGAAGGCGGCGTTCTCGGTCACCTTCGACTCTTCGACCCCCAGATGGTCCACAACGATCTTCTTAACGCGCTCGGCGATGTCGCTCATCTTCTCTGACCTTCTTCACACAATTCCATGGAACCGTTCGGACGGATCCCACCGGCATGGACATGCACCTAAGCACGGCGTCCTGCCCCGAAAAGCCCCGTCCGATAACACATTTCGCAGTGCTTGACCAGCGCCGGAGAACGTTCGTTCCGCCCCTCGCGCAACAGCCGGCACAGCGTCAGATCATCGCCATGCCGCCATTGACATGCAGCGTCTGACCGGTGACGTAGGCCGCCTCCTCGCTTGCCAGGAAGACGACGCCGGCGGCGATCTCCGACGGCTCTCCCATGCGGCCGGCGGGGATGCCGCCCAGCAGCTTCTCCTTCTGGTCGCCGGTCAGCGCGTCGGTCATCGCCGTGGTGATGAAGCCCGGCGCCACGCAGTTGACGGTGATGTTGCGCGACGCGACCTCGGCCGCCAGCGACTTCGACATGCCGATCATGCCGGCCTTGGATGCGGCGTAGTTGGCTTGGCCCGGGTTGCCGGTGACACCGACGATGGAGGTGATGCCGATGATCCGACCCCAGCGGCGCTTCATCATGCCGCGCATCACAGCGCGCGACAGGCGGAAGGCCGCCGTCAGGTTGACGTCCAGCACCGTCTGCCAGTCGTCGTCCTTCATCCGCAGGGCGAGCTGGTCGCGAGTCAGGCCCGCGTTGTTGACCAGGATGTCGATGCGCCCGCCCAGCGCCGCCTCGGCCTCCTTGGCGAGCGCCTCGGTCGCGGCGGCATCCGTCAGGTTGCCGGGGGTGACGACGGCGCGCTCCCCAAGCTCGGCCGCGAGCGCCTGCAGCGGCTCGACGCGGGTGCCGGACAGCGCGACGGTGGCGCCCTGCGCGTGCAGGGCGCGGGCGATGGCGGCGCCGATGCCACCGGAGGCGCCGGTCACCAGCGCGGTCTTGCCGGTCAGATCGAACATGGGCGGGCTCCGCTCACTGAGTCGTCGGGACTCACAGGGTCTTCAGGAAGGCATCGACATCGGCCGGCGTGTGGACCGAGGTCGCCGTCAGCTCCTTGTCGATGCGCTTGGCGAGGCTGGCCAGCACCTTGCCGGCGCCGACCTCGACCAGCGACGACACGCCGGCGGCCTTCATAGCCTGCACGCTCTCGCGCCAGCGCACCATGCCCGTCACCTGCTCCACCAGAAGCCGGCGGATGGCGTTGGGATCCTGCACCGGGGCGGCGGTCACGTTGGCGACGACCGGCACCACGGGGGCGGAGACCACCACCTTATCAAGCGCCTCGCCCATGGCGTCGGCGGCCGGCGCCATCAGCGGGCAATGGAAGGGCGCGCTGACCGGCAGCCGCACCGACCGCTTCAGCCCGCGCTCGGCGGCCAGACGGATGGCGCGGTCGATGGCGTCGGCTTCGCCGGAGATCACCACCTGGCCCGAGGCGTTGTCGTTGGCGACGGTGCAGACCTGCCCCTCGGCCGCGTCGGCCGCGATGCCCTGCGCCTGCTCCAGCTCGGCGCCGAGCAGGGCGGCCATGGCGCCCTTGCCGACCGGCACCGCCTTCTGCATGGACTGGCCGCGCAGCTTCAAGAGCCGCGCCGTGTCGCCCAGCGTGAAGGCGCCGGCGGCGCAGAGCGCCGAATACTCGCCCAGCGAATGGCCGGCGACGAAGGCGGCGTGCTTGGCGAGATCCACCCCGCCCTGCTGCGACAGGACGCGCATGACCGCCACGCTGACCGCCATCAGGGCGGGCTGCGCGTTCTCGGTCAGGGTCAGGTCGGTTTCCGGCCCCTCGAACATCAGGCGGGACAGCCGCTGACTCAGCGCGTCATCGACCTCCTCGAAGGTCCGGCGGGCCACCTCGAACGCCTCGGCCAGTTCGCGGCCCATGCCGACGGCCTGACTTCCCTGCCCCGGAAAAACGAATGCCCTGGTCATTTACGTTGAAGCCCGTCGACCATGTAATAAGGTGCGCGCCCGGCGCACGGTGGGCGGAAGTGATACTCACGGCTTCTGCCGTGTCAAGTGAGGTTCCGCCGGTCGCGACGTGGGACGGCGTTTTCCCTTGCTCGCCGGGGCCTCCTGTGTATAGTGCGCCGCTTCGCAACTCCTTGCCGGCGTGCACTCCCATGCCGCCGGCTAGGCCCGGGCGGCTGGCCGGACATTGCCCTACCAAGGCTTGGCCCGCACAGCGCCGGACCACGAACAGCCATGGGGAGTATCATGTCGACCTACGAGTGCGTGCTGATCGCACGCCAGGACATCTCGGCCGCCCAGGCCGAGGCGCTCGGCGAGACCTTCGCCCAGATCATCCGCGACAATGGCGGCAACGTCGTGAAGTCGGAATACTGGGGCCTGAAGACCCTCGCCTACAAGATCAAGAAGAACCGCAAGGGTCACTACATCATGCTCGGGCTCGATTCGCCGCCGGCCGCGGTGGCGGAGATGGAGCGCAATATGAGCATCAACGAGGACGTGCTGCGCTACCTGACCGTCCGCGTCGATGCGCTCGACGCGACGCCGTCGGTGATGATGCAGTCGCGTGGCGAACGGGGCGAGCGCGGTGAGCGCGGCGGCCGCCGCTTCGACGACCGCGGCCCGCGTCCCCCCCGCCGCAGCGAACCCGCCCCCGTTTCCGATGAGGCCTCGGCATGAGCGACAAGCAGACCACGGGCGCGCCCGCCCGCAGCGGTGGCGGTCCCCGCCGTCCGTTCTTCCGCCGCCGCAAGACCTGCCCGTTCTCGGGCGCCAACGCGCCGGCCATCGACTACAAGGACGTCAAGCTCCTGTCCCGCTTCATTTCCGAGCGTGGCAAGATCGTGCCGAGCCGCATCACCGCTGTCTCCGCGAAGAAGCAGCGTGAATTGGCCAGGGCCATCAAGCGCGCGCGTTTCCTGGCCCTGCTTCCCTATCTGGTGAAGTAAGGCCGGGAACGCGGACGAGGAAGGCGAAGGTGGCGCCATGCACACGGCACTGGCCGCCGCGGTCGGGGGCGGGTTCGCCAGCGCGCTGTTCTACCTGTCGGTCCTGTTCGGCGGGTTCGGCGCGCTGATCCTTGGCTACCTGACCCCCCTCCCGCTGTTGGCCGCCGGGCTGTCGCTCGGTCTGACGGCGGCGCTGGTGGGGAGCGTGGCCGGCGCCGTTATGGTGCTCGGCGTGTCCGGCAGCCTGACCATCACCGGCGCCTACGCGCTGACCGCGGCGGTCCCAGCCGTGTTCACGGTGCGGCAGGCGCTGCTGGCTCGCCCGCGGGCGGACGGTGGTCTGGAATGGTACCCGCCGGGCATGCTCCTCACCGGACTGACGGGCCTGGGAATCTTGGGTTTCGTCGGGGCGGTGGCGCTGGCCGTGGGGGAACCGGGCGGTCTGGAAGGCGTGGTCCGGCGCGCGCTGGGCGATATGGCGGCGCAGTTCGCGCCGCCGGACGCCGAGCCGTCGGCGGACACCGACCATCTGTGGATCGCACCGGCTCTGCCGGGCTTCGTGGTGGTCTCGTGGATGTTCATGACGATCATCAACGGGACGCTGGCGCAGGGCGTGCTGATGCGGTTCGGCCGCAACCGCCGCCCCGGCATGCGGATCACGGAGCTGGAGCTGCCGCGCTGGTTGGGTCCGGTCTACGGCACCGTGGTGGCGATGGCGCTGGCGATCCCCGGCGATGTCGGGTTCCTGGCGCTGAACCTGGGGCTGATCCTGTCCGTGCCCTTCGCCTTCGCCGGACTGTCGGTGGTGCACGCTTACGCGCGGGCGCGATCGACGCGGACGGCGATCCTTGTCGCGTTCTACATGTTCCTGGTTCTTTTCGGCTGGCCGGTCGTGGTTCTGGTCGGCCTCGGCATGATCGAGCAATGGATGGGGCTTCGCCGTCGCTGGACGACCGGCCCCCGTCAGGAGGACGAGTGATGGAAGTGATTCTGCTGGAGCGGGTCGAGAAGCTCGGCCAGATGGGCCAGATCGTCAAGGTGCGGCCCGGTTTCGCCCGCAACTATCTGCTGCCCCAGAAGAAGGCCCTGCGCGCCACCAAGGCGAACATGGCCTATTTCGAGAAGCAGCGCGTGCACCTCGAAGCCATGAACCTGGAGCGCCGCAAGGACGCCGAGCAGGTCGCCGGCAAGATGACCAACGTGTCGGTCGTGGTCACCCGTCAGGCTGGTGACACCGGCGTGCTGTACGGCTCGGTCTCGCCGCGCGACATAGCCGACGCGCTGACCACCGCCGGCTACCGGGTCGAGCGTACCCAGGTCGCCATCGACCAGCCGATCAAGTCGCTGGGCCTGTTCCGGGTGCGCATCGTTCTGCACCCGGAAGTCTCCGTGATGGTGACGGTCAACGTCGCCCGCACGCAGGAGGAGGCCGAGCTTCAGGCGCAGCGCGGTGGCATGGTCACCGCTGCCGACCTGATCGAGGACGAGGACGAGATGGAGACCGAGGCGGAGGATCAGGCGGAAGCCTGATCCCCGATCCTTTCGGATCACCGTCCTCCGCCCTGGGCCCGCTTCCGCCGGAAGCGGGCTTTTGGCGTTGGCTGGTTGGTTTACACCGATCGTCTTAGAGCGTTTCTGAATCTGGTTCAACCGGCGGGGCCGGAGCACTCTGTTCGTGTTCGAGGCTTCACGCCCGGATCGATCTGGAGGCAGGAATGCTTTTTGCGCGATTGCTCAAGGAAGCCGTCCGTTCCGAATCCCTCGCCCTGGTCGATGCCCGTGGGCATCGCCACATCCTCGGCCAGGGCGACCCCCGCATCACACTGAGACTTCACGACACCGCGCTGCACCGCGAGCTGCTGCTGAATCCGCGCCTCGCCTTCGGGGAGGCCTATATGGACGGGCGCATGACCGTGGAGGGCGGCGGCATCCACGAGGTGCTGTCCATCCTGACCCGCGACGCCCATGTCGATGGCCCGGTCGGCCGCTTGATCGAAATGCTGGGCCCGATCGCCCGCCGCATCCAGCAGACCAACCCGCTGAAACGGTCGCGCGACAACGTCGCCCACCACTACGACCTGTCGCGCCAGCTCTACCAACTCTTCCTCGACCGCAACATGCAGTATTCCTGCGCCTATTTCCCGCGGCCAGGCATGACGCTGGACGAGGCGCAGGAGGCGAAGATGTGCCACATCGCGGCCAAGCTGCTGCTTCAGCCGGGACAGCGGGTGCTGGACATCGGCTGCGGCTGGGGCGGCATGGCGGTCTTCCTGGCCCGCCACGCCGGGGTGGAGGTGACCGGGATCACACTGTCCACCGAACAGCTCCAGGCCGCCCGCGAGCGGGCCGAGCGCTGCGGGGTCGCCGACCGGGTCCGATTCGAGCTGTACGACTACCGCGAGATCGGCGGACGCTTCGACCGGATCGTGTCGGTGGGCATGTTCGAGCATGTCGGAGTGCCCCATTACGGCCGTTTCTTCACTCGCGTGCGCGAGCTTCTGGCCGACGACGGGGTGGCGTTGCTGCATTCGATCGGCCGTTCCGACGGGCCGGGCGTGACCAACGCGTGGTTCCGCAAGTACATTTTTCCCGGCGGCTACTCCCCCGCCCTGTCCGAGGTCGTCCCGGAAGTCGAACGCGCCGGCCTCTGGGCCACCGACATCGAGATCCTGCGGCTGCACTACGCGGAGACGCTGCGCCATTGGCGCGAGCGCTTCGCCCAGCGGCGCGACGAAGCGAAACGGCTGTACGACGAGCGCTTCTGCCGGATGTGGGAGTTCTATCTGGCGGGTGCCGAATTGAGCTTCCGGCATCAGGGCCACATGGTCTTCCAGATGCAGCTCGCCAAATCCATCGGCGCCGTCCCCTTGACCCGCGATTACATGGTCGAGACGGAGCGCAGCCTTGCCGACACCCGCGGGCTTGCGGCGTAGGCGACGCAAATCGTTGACGGGGCGAGGATTTCGGGTCTGTCCCCAGAGTTCTCCACATGGGGATGACTCTTGTGCACAGCTTTCCGGAGGCCGGTTGCCGGTTCGGGCGCGCCACGGCGGCCGGCCTTTGGTAAGATGAAGGGATGGATCACAAGCTCCCCACCCCGTTCGCCACAATCCGGACGGACGGCGGCGCGCCCCGTCTCGGCATCGTCCGGCCCGCGCCGGAGTACCGCACCGCCCCCCACAACGAGGAGGCGGAGCAGGCGCTGCTGGGCGCCATCCTGGTCAACAACAAGGCGTTCGAGAAGGTCGGGGAGTTCCTTCAGCCCGAGCACTTCTACGACCCTCTGCACCAGCGAATCTTCGGCGCCATCGCCAAGATGGTGGAACGCGGGCAGATCGCGAACCCGGTCACGCTGAAGGCCTATTTCGAGAACGACACCGATCTTGCCGGCGAAGGTGCCGGCTATCTGGCGGAGCTGGCGGCCAGCGTCGTCACCGTCATCAACGCCGGCGATTACGGCAAGACCATCCACGATCTGTTCCTGCGCCGACAGCTGATCGAGATCGGCTCGGACATGGTCAACGAGGCCTACCGGCACGACCTGGACGTGACGGCGCTCGACCAGATCGGCGAGGCGGAGAAGCAGCTTTTCGACCTCGCCTCGACCGGCGACGTGAAGGGCGGCTTCGTCGCCTTCGGCGAGTCGCTCAAGCACGCGATCGCGACGGCGGAGGTGGCGTTCCGCAGCTCCAGCCACGTCACCGGCGTGACCAGCGGCCTGATCGACATCGACCGCAAGCTCGGCGGCCTGCACCCGTCGGACCTGATCATCCTGGCCGGCCGCCCGTCGATGGGTAAGACAGCGCTGGCCACCAACATCGCCTTCGCCGCCGCCAAGGCGCATTTCCGGACACAGGGGGCGGAGGGGGCGCCGGTCGGCTTCTTCTCGCTGGAAATGTCGGCCGAGCAGCTCGCCACCCGCATCCTGGCGGACGAGGCGCAGGTGCCCGGCGACAAGATCCGCCGCGGCGAGATCCGCGACACCGATTTCCCGAAATTCGTCCAGGCCAGCCAGGAGCTGGGCCGCGTGCCCTTCTTCGTGGACGACACGCCGGCCCTGTCGGTGGCGGCGGTGCGCACCCGAGCGCGGCGGTTGAAGCGCACCAGCGGGCTGGGGCTGCTGGTGGTCGATTACCTCCAGCTCCTGCGCGGCTCGTCGGCTCGCGGCAGCGAGAACCGGGTGCAGGAAATCTCCGAGATCACCCGCGGTCTCAAGGCCATCGCCAAGGAGCTGGACATCCCCGTCATCGCGCTGTCCCAGCTCAGCCGTGCGGTGGAACTGCGCGAGGACAAGCGGCCGCAGCTCGCCGACCTCCGCGAGTCGGGCTCCATCGAGCAGGACGCCGACGTGGTGATGTTCGTGTTCCGGGAGCAGTATTATCTGGAACGCGCCGAACCCAGCCGCCGCGCCGACGAGAACGACGACAAGTTCAACGACCGTTACCAACGCTGGCAGCAGCGCCTCGGGGAAGTGCACAACACCGCCGAGGTCATCATCGCAAAGCAACGCCATGGCCCCATCGGCACCGTCCGGCTCTATTTCGACGGCCAGTTCACCAAGTTCGGCGACCTCGACCAGCACCACGGCGGCGGTGGCATCGACGAGTGAGGCGGCACGCGCCGGCGCCATCCTCACCATCGACCTCGCCGCCATCGCCGCCAACTGGCGGACCTTGCGCGACCGCGCAGGCCCCGCCGCCTGCGCGGCGGTGGTGAAGGCCGACGCCTATGGGCTGGGTGCCGCACGGGTGGCACCGGCGCTGGCCGTGGCCGGCTGCCGCAGCTTCGTCGTCGCCACGCTGGACGAGGCGATCGCGCTGCGCGGCGTTCTGCCGGAGGGTACCGAGGTGATCTGCCTGGGCGGCCTGCCGGCGGACTCCGAAGGGGAGTTCCAGCGCCACGCGGTGACGCCGGTGCTGAACCATCTGGGCGAGGTCGAGCGCTGGCGGGTTTTCGCGCGCTGGCGAGGCACCCCCTACCCCGCCGTCATCCACATCGACACCGGCATGAACCGCTTGGGACTCGGCCCCGACGAGCTGGACAGGCTGGCCACGGAACCGGACCGGCTCGACGGGCTGACGGTGCGGCTGTGGATGAGCCACCTCGCCTGCGCCGAGGCCGACAGCCCGATGAACGCCGCGCAGCTTGCGGCCTTCCGCGCCGCGCTGGCCCGGCTGCCCGCCGCACCCGCCAGCCTCGCCAACTCGTCGGGCCTGTTCCTAGGGTCCGACTACCGGTTCGACCTTGCGCGGCCGGGATGCGCGCTGTACGGCGTGAACCCCACGCCCGGCCGGCCGAACCCGATGAGCGGCGTGATCCGGCTGGACGCGCGCGTGCTGCAGGTGCGCAACGTTGACAGCCCTATGACCGTTGGATACGGTGCCACCCACCGCGTTGCGGGGAGTGGCAAAGTTGCAACTGTTGCAGTGGGTTATGCCGACGGATACGCGCGCACGCTCAGTGGGCGTGGTCATGTGCATGTCGGCGGCGCGGCAGCGCCCGTCGTCGGGCGCATATCGATGGATCTGATCACCGTGGACATCTCCCACCTGCCGGACGGCGCGGTCGTTCCCAATGCCTTTGTGGAGCTGATCGGGCCAAGTCGTCCCGTCGACACCGTGGCGGAGGAAGGCGGTACCATCGGCTACGAGATCCTCACCGCTCTCGGCCGCCGGTATCACCGAGTCTACACCGGCGGCGCGGCGGAGGGGCTGTGATGGATTTCCTTGCAACCATCGGCCGCACCTTCCTGGTGTTTCTGAACGCCACGGGCCGGCTCGCGATGTTCGCGGGCCTCGGCGTCTCCCACTGCCTGCGTCCGCCCTATTATCTGCGGCAGATCCTGCGGCAGATGATCGACATCGGCTACTACTCGCTGCCGGTGGTCGGGTTGACCGCTCTGTTCACCGGCATGGTGCTGGCCCTGCAGAGCCATTCCGGATTCGCCCGTTTCCAGGCGGAGGGCGCCATCGCCACCGTGGTGGTGCTGTCCATCACCCGCGAGCTGGGGCCGGTGCTGGGCGGGCTGATGGTCGCGGGCCGCATCGGCGCCGCCATGGCGGCCGAGATCGGCACCATGCGGGTGACCGAGCAGATCGACGCGCTGTCCACCCTGTCCACCAACCCCTTCAAGTATCTGGTGGCGCCACGGCTGATCGCCGGGCTGACCATGCTGCCGATCCTGGTGCTGGTGGCCGACATCATCGGCGTGTTCGGCGGCTTCCTGGTAAGCGTCTACCGGCTGGACTTCAACCCGGCCAGCTACCTGCAGCGCACCTGGGAATTCCTGGAGCCGGTGGACGTCATCTCCGGCCTCGTCAAGGCCGCCGTCTTCGGCTTCGTGGTGGCGCTGATGGGCTGCTACTTCGGCTACCATTCGAAGGGCGGCGCGCAGGGCGTGGGCCAAGCCACCACCAACGCGGTGGTTGCCGCTTCCATCATGATCCTGGTGTTCAACTACCTGCTCACCGGCATCTTCTTCTCCGACAAGTGACGGCCCCATGAGCGACACGACGAACGGCGGCACGGAGATCAACGGAGCGGCCGGCAACGGCACGCCGAAGATCGCGTTGCGGGGCGTGCACAAGCGCTTCGGGCAGAAGGTGGTGCTCGACGGCATCGACCTGACGGTGAACAAGGGCGAGTCGATGGTGGTCATCGGCGGCTCGGGCACCGGCAAGTCGGTGATGCTGAAGTGCATCCTGGGCCTGCTCCACCCCGATTCCGGCCAGATCCAGGTCGATGGGGAGAACACCACCCACCTGCATGGCCGTGATCGGGAAAAGCTCCTGCACAAGTTCGGCATGCTGTTCCAGGGTGCGGCACTCTTCGACAGCCTGCCGGTGTGGGAGAATGTCGGCTTCGGCCTGATCCAGGGCGAGCACATGCCGCGCGCCAAGGCCAAGGAGATCGCCATCGCCAAGCTCGGCGCCGTGGGGCTGGGTCCGGAGGTGGCGGAGCTGTTCCCGGCCGAGCTGTCCGGCGGCATGCAGAAGCGCGTCGGCCTCGCCCGCGCCATTGCCGACGAGCCGGACATCATCTTCTTCGACGAGCCGACCACCGGGCTCGACCCCATCATGGCCGACGTGATCAACGAGTTGATCGTCCAGTGCGTGAAGGACCTGGGGGCGACCGCCGTCACCATCACCCACGACATGGCGTCGGCCCGCAAGATCGCCGACCACGTGTCCATGATCCACAAGGGCCGCATCATCTGGACCGGCCACGCCAACGACATCGACCACTCCGGCAACCCCTACGTCGACCAGTTCGTCAACGGCCGCGCCGAAGGGCCGATCAAGATGCAGGTTAGGGCGCTGTAAGGCGCCTGCCACGACGTAAGGTTGGCGTAAGCTCACGGTCATAGGGTTCCCCACGCCGCAAGACGGCTGACAGGAGACCCCAGATCATGCGCATCGTCACCGCTTCCATCCTCGCCGCGTTCGCCACCCTCGCCGCCGCGGCTCCGGCCCTTGCCGAGCCGAAATGCACGACCGAGCCCAAGTCGGCCTGGCTGACCGAGGACGCCATGAAGGCGAAGATCGCCGGCATGGGCTACAAGGACATCCGCACCTTCAAGTCGACCTCGGGCGGCTGCTACGAGATCTACGGCCACGACAAGAACGGCAAGAAGGCCGAGGTGTACTTCAACCCGGTGACCGGCGACATCGTCCACGCCAAGTAAGGGCCGGACCATGGTCGATGCTTCCGCCGCCGGCTCCCCCGCGGAGCCGGCGACGGTCCCGGTCTGGGACCGTTTCGTCCGTGTCTTCCACTGGTCGGTGGTCGCCGGCTGCGCCGCCAACAGCTTCGCGTTGGAAGGTGGCAAACTCCCGCACGAGATCGTCGGCTACGCCGTCGCGGCGCTGGTGGCGGCCCGCCTGGTGTGGGGATTCGTCGGCACCCGGCACGCGCGCTTCGTCGATTTCGTGCCAGGCCCCGCGACGTTGGCCGCCCATCTGAAGGCGCTGCTCCAGGGCCGGGAGCCGCGCACCCGCGGCCACAACCCCGCCGCGGCGGTGATGATCCTGGCCCTGATGGCGGTGCTGGCCGTGCTCGGCGTCACCGGCTGGATGACCACGCTGGATGCCTTCTGGGGTGCCGAGTGGCTCGAAGAGACGCACGAACTGCTCGCCGACGCGCTCCAGCTCATGGTGCTGGTGCACGCCGCCGCGGCCGTGCTGGAAAGCCTTCGCCATCGCGAGAACCTCGTCCTCGCCATGATCACCGGGCGCAAGCGCCCATGACGGTGGAGCGGCGCCGGAGGGCTTGCCCATCCCCCTTCGCTCTGCAACCCTGCGCTGGTGGCAGCGGCAGGAAAGACGGCGCCCCATGCGCCTGCTGATCGTCGAGGACGAAGAGGAGCTGGCCGAGCTCATGAAGGCCAACCTCCGCCGCGGGGGCTTCGCGGTGGACACGGTCGGCGACGCCGAGGGCGCCCGGGCCGCGCTGGCGGCGCAGCGCTACGACGCCGTGCTGCTCGACCTCGGCCTGCCGGACGACGACGGGCTGGACGTGCTGGCCGAACTCAGGGCGAGGCGCGACGGCACGCCGGTCATCGCCGTCACCGCCCGCGACGGGGTTGCCGACCGGGTGCGTGGGCTCAACGGCGGTGCCGACGATTACCTCACCAAACCCTTCGCCCATGAGGAGCTGCTGGCCCGCATCCACGCCGTGCTGCGCCGGCCGGGCGGGGTGATGGGCTTGCGGCTGGAGCTGGCGAACCTCGCCTTCGATTCGACCAGCCGGGACGTGACGGTCGATGGTGCTGCACTGACGGTGCCGCGCCGCGAACTGGCGGTGCTGGAGGCTTTGCTTCGCCGCTCCGGCCGGGTGGTGGTGCGCGACGCCCTGGAAAGCGCCGTCTACGCCTTCGGCGACGAGGTCGAGTCGAACGCGCTGGAGGCCCACGTCTCGCGCCTGAGGCGGCGGCTTGGCGACGCCGGGGCGCGGGTGTCCGTCCACACCGTGCGCGGCGTCGGCTACCTGCTGCGCGCGGAGGAGGACAAGCCGGGTGGCGGTGACTGACGACCGGCGCGCCGAGCGGCGCCTCGTCCGCCGCGATTCCGCGCTGATCGCCGCCATCGTCGCGGTGACGGTGCTGGCGCTGTCCGGCGGCTACGCCGCCTCCCGCAGTCTGGTGGAGGGGCTGACGGAGGCGCACGCGCTGCGCGTCGCGGCCGGCTTTACCCGCAGCCTCGCCGACGCCCTGATCCCCTTCGACCGTGAGGGACGCTTCACCGGCATGGCCGGCGAGGAGCAGGAGGCGGTCTACCGCTTCGCGCGGGAGGTGGCGCACATCGACCGCATCGTCGCCATCGGGCTCGACCGCGTGATCGTCTTCGACAGCGCCGGCGAGCGCACCGGCCAGATCAACGAACGTCCCACCATCATCGACGCCCTGACCGGCGGCCGGTCCACGGTCAGCTTCGCCGACCTCGACAAGACGGCACCGCCCCATGGCGGTCCCTACATCGCCGAAACCTATGTGCCGGTGCATTCGGCCGGGCGGCTGGTCGGCGTGTTCGAGCTGTATCTCGACGTGTCGGATTACGTGACCTCGGTGGAGGAGGCGTTCGGCACGGCCTACGCCACCGTTGCCGTGGCCGTGGTGCTTGCGACGGTCGCCGCGGTGGCGCTGGTCGACCGCTCGATGCGGCGGCGGCTGGCCGACCTGCGCCGCATGCGGGCGCTGCGCGACGACGCCGAGACGGCCCGCAGCGCGATGGAGCGGAGCTTGGCGCAGCAGCGCCGCTTCACCGCAAACGCCGCGCACGAACTGCGCACCCCGCTTGCCGTGCTCCGCGCACGGCTCGACGGAATGGAGCCGGCCAAGGCCGGTGCGCTGGTCCCCGACGTCGAGCGCATGGGGCGGCTGGTCGAACAGCTGCTGTCGGTCGCCCGGTTGGAGGCGCGCATGGTCGAATTGAGCGACGGCATCGATCTGGGCCATGTCGCCCGCGACACCGTGGCGCACCTGTTCCCACTGGCACTCTTGGAACGCAAGTCCATCGTGCTCGACGCGCCGGCCGAACCGGTTCCGGTGCGTGGAAACGTTTTTGCGCTGGAGGATGCGCTGCGCAACCTGATCGAGAACGCGCTCCGGCACACGCCGCCCGACGGCGCAGTCGATGTGACGGTCACCGCGGACGCGACCGTCGAGGTGGGCGACCGCGGGCCGGGATTGCCGGAGACGCTGCGCGGCCAGCTTTTCGAACCGTTCGTGCACGGCCGAGGGCGCCGCGGGGGGGCAGGTCTGGGGCTCGCCATCGTGGCGGAAACGGCGGCGATCCATGGCGGCACGGCGGTGGCGCTGGACCGCCCCGGCGGCGGGGCGCTGTTCCGGTTGTCGTTGCCTCACCGGAGTGTCCAGGCCACCGACAGGTCCGAGCATGGAACGTGACGTGTTCCGCCGGCTCACCATCCGGCTGGCCCTGGCGTCGCTGGTGATCGCGCCGGTCTTCGGCGGCGCCGTCTGGTACTACGAACTGGAACGGATCGACGACGCGGTGGTCGAACTCGCCACGACCGAGGCGCGCGCCTTCGCCGAGCAGCATGGCGATGCGCTGGTCGCGGGTCGGGGGGTCCAGGAGCGCCTGCAACGCTTCCTGGAGGAGAGGGCGCAAGAGCGCGGCGGACGCGGCCATTTCCTGGTGGTCGAGCTGTACGACGGCGGCCACCGGCCGATCGCGGAGGCGTCCCTGGAGCAATCGGCGTCCGTGGACGCCGCCTTCAACCGGGGCGCCCACCCCTTCCCCACCGATGGCGGCGTGCAGTACGAACGGCTGACCCTGGACGGGGTGCTGTATGTGCGGGTGCTGAGCGACCTTCACGCGGGACCGTTCCAGGGCCATTTCGAAGGGCTCTACCGGGTGGCGCCCGAACGCAAGGCGAGGATCGAGGAGAATGTCCTCGGCACGGTTCTGATCGTCATCGGCGTGGTCGTCGGCACGACCCTGGCGCTTCTGCCGGTGGTGGTCGGGTTGAACCGCCGGCTGGTCCGCATGAACGACCGCCTGCTGCGGGCCAATCTGGAAATCCTGGAGGTTTTGGGCTGCGCCATCGCCAAGCGCGACAGCGAGACCGGCAGCCACAACTACCGCGTCACGCTCTATGCGGTGCGGCTTGCCGAGACTCTGGGCTGCCAGTCGGAGTCGATACGGGCTCTGGTCAAGGGCGCCTTCCTGCATGATGTCGGCAAGATCGCCATCAGCGACACGATCCTGCTGAAGCCGGGCCGGCTGACCACGGAGGAATTCGCCGTCATGAAGACCCATGTCCAGCATGGGACCGACATCGTCGGCCGGTCCGCATGGCTGGAGGACGCCACTCCGGTGGTGGCCGGTCACCACGAGAAGTTCGACGGCTCCGGCTACCCGGCCGGGTCGTCCGGCTCCGCCATCCCCCGGAACGCCCGCATCTTCGCGGTGGTGGACGTGTTCGACGCGCTCACCTCCCGCCGGCCCTACAAGGAACCGATGACGTTCCAAGCCGCCACCACGATCCTGCTGGACGGCCGCGGTGGCCATTTCGACCCGGACGTCCTTGATGGTTTCCTGCGCATCGCGTGCGATCTGCACGCCCGCCTCGGAAACGCGTCCGAGGAGTCGCTGCGCGCGGAACTGCTGACGGTGATCGAGCGCTACTTCTGACCGCACACGTCCATCAGTCTTCCGGCGCTGCCACCATCTCGGTGTCACGCATCCCTCTCACCAATGTCGCGGACGGTCCCGGCCCCGATCCCAGTCGCGGTGGCCGTGCCAATGGCGGGGCGGCGGACCGCGCCAGCGCGGCGGCGCCTCGTAGTAGTAGCGCCGCTCCACCACCACCGGGGGACGCGGCGGCGGCGGCGGGCGGTAGGCGAAGGGCGGCTGGATGACCACGGCGGGCGGCATGATGACGATGCCCGGCCCGCCATAACCGCCGCGATAGTCGTGCGCCGCGGCCCCCGCCACCGTCGCGGCCGACAGGGCCGCCGCCGCCAACAGGCCCGTGAACCAACGCATGTCCGTTCTCCTTTTCCCGCAAGCGACGGGTGATTGACCGACACACGAACGAACACGCACCACGACCGCTCTATTCCCGGTCCCGACGGCGTCCCCCGGTCTGGACAGGCCGGCGCGGTTGGAGTAGGCGTGCGGCCAGCGTTGCAGCGACGGAGCGGGAACATGGCGGAGGACATCGAGGTTCGGCGCAAGAGGCTGCGGTTCCGCGCCTGGCACCGCGGCACTCGGGAGGCCGACCTGCTGATCGGCAGCTTCGCCGACGCCCACACCAACGGATTCGACGACGGCCAGCTCGACCGCTTCGAGGCGCTCCTGGAACTCAGCGATCCCGATCTCTATAACTGGATGACCGGGCGCGAAACGGTCCCGGCGGAGC
The DNA here is from genome assembly GCF_013423485.1 of Azospirillum oleiclasticum. Taxonomy (GTDB): domain Bacteria; phylum Pseudomonadota; class Alphaproteobacteria; order Azospirillales; family Azospirillaceae; genus Azospirillum; species Azospirillum oleiclasticum. The sequence goes on along the minus strand of NZ_JABFFR010000003.1, from coordinate 67,710 downwards.
ACGACACCGACGTGATGCGGCTGTTGCAGGCCTTCCGCTTCACGCCCCGGCCGGGCTCCTGACCCTCCGCAGCCCTCGGACACACCCGCGTTGATCACCATCGACCTACAGCCCGGCCGCGCCTCCCGCCTTCTCATCGGTGGAGCGCCGGAGGGGCACGACGCCCGCATCCTGGCGGAGCTGGCGAAGAAGGCCGGGGCCGCCGGCCTGCTGCACGTGGCGCTGGACGACGCGCGCGTCGCCCGGCTGGAGGAGGCGCTGGCCTTCTTCGCGCCGGGGCTGGAGGTGGTGACCTTTCCCGCCTGGGACTGCCTGCCCTATGACCGTGTGTCGCCCAACGGCGGCATCGTGGCGAACCGCATCGACGCGCTGACCCGGCTGCTGGCCCGCGGGTCAGGTGCCGGGCCGGTGGTGGTGCTGACCACGGTCAACGCGCTGGTGCAGAAGGTGCCGCCGCGCTCCGCCTTCCGCAACGCCTCCTTCACCGCGAAGCTGCGCGACCGCATCGACCTGGAGGCGCTCCAGCGCTTCCTCGCCAACAACGGCTACACCCGGGCCCAGACGGTGCGCGAGCCGGGCGAGTTCGCCGTGCGCGGCGGCATCGTCGACCTGTTCCCGCCGGGGGCGGAGGAGCCCCTGCGGCTCGACCTGTTCGGCGACGAGCTGGAGGGGGTCCGCGCCTTCGACCCGATGAGCCAGCGCACGACCGAGAAGCGCGACGGCGTGACGCTGAAGCCGATGTCGGAGGTGTTCCTGGACGAGCCGTCCATCGCCCGCTTCCGCTCCGGCTACCGCGAGCTGTTCGGCGCCGTGCTGGCCGACGACCCGCTCTACGAGGCGGTCAGCGCCGGGCGCAAGCACGCGGGCATGGAGCATTGGCTGCCGCTGTTCCACGACGGCATGGACAGCCTGCTCGACTACATGCCCAAATCCATCGTCAGCCTGGACCATCAGGCGGAGGAGGCGCGTGACAGCCGCCTCGGGCAGGTGGCCGAGTTCCACGACGCCCGCGCCACCATGGTGGCGGTGGAGAAGAAGGCGGGCAACGCCCCCTACAAGCCGATACCGCCCGGCATGCTGTTCCTCGACAGAGCCAACTGGGACGCCGCACTCGGCCGTCACGCGGTGGCCCAACTCAGCCCCTTCGCGGTGCCCCCCGGCCTGATGGGCCAGATGGACGCCGGCGGCCGCCGCGGCCACGACTTCGCCGAGGAACGGGCGCGGCCCGACGTCAACGTCTTCGACGCGGTGAAGGAGCGGCTGCGCGACCTGCGCGCCGACGGGCGCAAGGTGCTGGTGGCCGGCTATTCCGCCGGGTCGCGGGACCGGCTGATGGCGGTGCTGGCCGATCACGGCATCGAGGGGCTGGAGCCGGCCGACAGCATCGAGGACACCCGCCGTTTCGACCGCAAGATCACCGGCATGGTCGTGCTGGGGATCGAGCACGGCTTTTCCGCCAGGGACATGGCGGTCATCACCGAGCAGGACATACTCGGCGACCGCCTCGTCCGCCCGGCCAAGAAAAAGCGCAAGGCCGCCAACTTCATCGCCGAATACACCGCGCTCAACCCCGGCGACTTGGTGGTCCACATGGACCACGGCATCGGCCGTTACGACGGGCTGGAGACGCTGGCGGTGTCGGGCGCCCCGCACGACTGCCTGCGGCTGGTCTACGAGGGCGGCGACAAGCTCTATGTCCCCGTCGAGAACATCGAGGTGCTGTCGCGCTATGGCTCCGAGGACGCCGGGGCGCAGCTCGACAAGCTCGGCGGGGCCGGCTGGCAGGGCCGCAAGGCGCGCGTCAAGAAGCGGCTGAAGGACATGGCGGAGGCGCTGCTGCGCATCGCCGCCGAGCGCGAGCTGAAGCGCGCCGACCCGGTGATGACGCCGGAGGGGCTGTACCAGGAATTCGCCGCCCGTTTCCCCTACCCGGAGACCGACGACCAGCTCAAGGCCATCGAGGAGGTCTTCACCGACCTCGGGTCCGGCAAGCCGATGGACCGTCTCGTCTGCGGCGACGTCGGCTTCGGCAAGACGGAGGTGGCGCTGCGCGCCGCCTTCCTCGTCGCCATGGGCGGCCAGCAGGTCGCGGTGGTGGTGCCGACGACGCTGCTGGCGCGCCAACATTTCCGCACCTTCCAGCAGCGCTTTGCCGGGCTGCCCGTGCGCATCGTCCAGCTCTCCCGCATGGTCTCCACCAAGGATCAAACGCTGGGCAAGAAGGAGCTGGCCGACGGCACGGCCGACATCGTGGTCGGCACCCACGCGCTGTTGTCCAAGACCATCGGCTTCAAGCGGCTGGGCATGGTCATCGTGGACGAGGAGCAGCATTTCGGCGTGAAGCAGAAGGAGCGGCTGAAGGAGCTGCGCGCCGACGTCCATGTGCTGACGCTGACCGCCACGCCGATCCCGCGCACGCTGCAGATGGCGCTGGCCGGGGTGCGCGAGCTGTCGGTGATCGCCACGCCTCCGGTGGACCGGCTGGCCGTGCGCACCTTCGTGCTGCCCTACGACCCGGTGGTGATCCGCGAGGCGATCCTGCGCGAGCATTACCGCGGCGGCCAGAGCTTCTATGTCTGCCCGCGGGTGGAGGATCTGCCCAAGGTGGCCGAGCGGCTGCGCGAGCTGGTGCCGGAGGTGAAGGTCGTCAGCGCCCACGGCCAGATGGGGTCCGGCGAGCTCGAAGACGTGATGACCGCCTTCGACGAGAAGAAGTACGACGTGCTTCTGGCCACCAACATCATCGAGAGCGGGCTGGACATCCCGTCCGCCAACACGCTGGTGGTGCACCGCGCCGACCTGTTCGGGCTGGCCCAGCTCTACCAGATCCGCGGCCGGGTCGGGCGGTCGAAGGTGCGCGGCTACGCCTACCTCACCTACGCCAGCAACAAGCCGCTGTCGGCCACCGCGACGCAGCGGCTGCACGTGATCGAGACGCTGGACAACCTCGGCGCCGGCTTCCAGCTCGCCAGCCACGACATGGACATCCGCGGCGCCGGCAACCTTCTGGGCGAGGAACAGTCCGGCCATGTGAAGGAGGTCGGCGTCGAGCTCTACCAGCACATGCTGGAGGAGGCGGTGGCGAACGCCCGCGCCGGCCTGAATGGCGCGGTGCCCGGTGGCGGCGAGGAGGAGTGGACGCCGCAAATCAACCTCGGCACCCCCGTGCTGATCCCGGAGAGCTACGTCACCGACCTCAACGTCCGTCTGACGCTCTACCGCCGCATCGCCGAGCTGGTCGACCGGGCGGAGATCGACGCTTTCGCGGCGGAGCTGATCGACCGCTTCGGCAAGCTGCCGGCGGAGGTCGAGAACCTGCTGGACGTGGTGACCATCAAGCAGCTCTGCCGGCAGGCGGGCATCGAGCGGGTGGACGCCGGGCCGAAAGGCGCCGTGCTGACCTTCCACGGCAACGTCTTCGCCCGCCCCGACCGGCTGGTCGCCTACATCGCGCAGCAGGCCGGCACGGTGAAGCTGCGCCCCGACCACAAGCTGGTCTACACCCGCGTGTGGGACGACGCCCCGATCCGCGTCGCCGGCGCCAAGCGCCTGATGCGCGATCTCGCCCAGATGGCGACCGGCGACGGCCCGGTGCCCAAGGCCGACGTTCCGCCCCCGCCGCCACCTCCGCCCCCGGCACCGGTGGCGGCCAAGCGCCCACCCTTCGGCAAGGGCGGCTTCACCCGCGGGCGGCCGGTGTCGCGGCGCTGACCGGGCGGCAAAGCGGCTGACAATGGAGTGTGCCGATCGCATCGGCACCGGGTGACGATCAGTGCGGTCGCGCTGGCCCTGTCAATCAGGCCGTCCTCGCGCACGGACGAGCGGCAGGAAGATCGCATCGACCCAAGCCGTCCTCAGATCCAGTGGCGGCGGTGTGAACGTCATGAAGACGTGGTGTCGGAACAGGACGCCGAGCAGCGTCACGACCGGTGGGATCAGCTTGTCCGGATCGATCTCGCCACGGTCCACCGCCCGGTTCAGGATCGGAGCCAGGGCATCGACGCCGCCGGCGGCGAGCGCTGCGCGCAAGTCATGCGGCGTGGATCCGCTTTCGCGGAAATACTCGTTCGAGAACATGGTGAAGGCGGCGGCGATCCCGGCCGCGCGGTCGGACGCCCGTTCCAGGAACTCCAGCAGCTCGGTGCGGACGTTCCCGCTGTCCGCCACGGTCAGCGGATACTTCGCCATCTGCTGCCGGATCGCCGCGACCGCAAGCTCGGCCTTTCCGTTCCACCGCCGGGCGAGCACCGGCCGGCTGGTGCCGGCCCGCGCGGCCACGCTCTCCATGGTCAGGCCGGAGTATCCGTTTTCCGTCAGCTCCTCCCAGGCGGCGTCAAGGATGGCTTCCTCGAGGTCCGCACCGCGACGACGTCGCTTCATCCGATGACGACTCCAATAAGATACATTGGCGCATCTTGACAGCTGGAAATTCCGGTTGATACAAGATGCGCGAATGGATCTTATTGACGGGGTGCGGAAATGACAAGAGACACTGGACCGGGGTGGCCGTTCGCCGCGGTCATGGCACTGACCATGGCCACGATGACGGCTGGCACCGCGGCGTCCGCACATGCGGATCCGGTTCCCGGTGAACCATCCTCGGACAGGCTCGACGTTGGCGCGGACGTCTCGGAGCAGAAGGGGCAAAATCGGTGGATTTTCGGCGCCGGCGTGGCGATGGCACCGCGATACCAAGGCTCCGACCGGTATGAGGCCCAACCGCTGCCGCTCATCGACGTGCGGGTGGGGCGGTTCTTCGCGAAGGTCGGTGACGGCATCGGTGTCACCGTCATCGAAACCCCGACATTCACAGCCGGAGTCAGCGTCAACTGGCTGCAGGGCTACGACGCGGACGATGTGCCCGACGGAGTCCAGGGCGTGGATTCCGCGCTGGGTGCCCGCGTCTTCGTCTCGGCACGGCTGAAAGGTTTCGTGGCGACGCTCGCGGCCACGCAGGCCGTCACCGACACGGACCGTGGCCTGCTCATCAACGCCGGCGTGGCCTATCCCATCCGAGCGACGGAGCGCCTCACCATCACGCCGAGCCTCGGTGCGACCTGGGGGAGCCGGACCTACATGGACGGATACTTCGGCATCGACACGTCGGAGGCCACGGCGTCGGGACTTCCCCGATACCGCCCGTCCAGCGGACTCAAGGACCTTTCCTTCCGCGTCGCCGCCAATTACCGGATCACCGACAGCATCAGCCTGGCCGCGTCCATCGGAGTCACGCAGTTGCTCGACCGGGCCGCGGACAGCCCGATCGTTGAGAAGAAGACCCAGCCCATCGGACTCGTGGGTCTGACCTACTCGTTCTGACCGGCGGCGTTCCGGAGAGCCTGGACCCGCGGGTCAGGCGCCGGTGCCGCTGGCGCCCTCAACCCGACCGCAGTGTCTTCGCCGCCGAATCACGGTCGAACAGGTAGAGCAGCGTCTTCAGCGCTTGCCCGCGTTCGCCGGCCAGCGCCGGATCGCGCTCGACGATCAGCCGGGCGTCGTCACGGGCAGCGGCCAGCAGTTCGCCGTGTTCGGCAAGGTCGGCCATGCGGAACTCTGGCAGGCCGGACTGGCGGGTGCCCAGAAGCTCGCCGGAGCCGCGCAGGCGCAGATCCTCCTCGGCGATCAGGAAACCGTCCTCGGTGTCGCGCATGATCTTCAGGCGCTGGCGCGCGGTCTCGGTGAGCTGGGGGTCGAAGAGCAGCAGGCAGATGGACGCCCCCTCCCCGCGCCCCACCCGGCCGCGGAGCTGGTGGAGCTGGGCGAGGCCGAAGCGCTCGGCGTGCTCCACCACCATCACCGTCGCCTCGGGCACATTCACCCCCACCTCGATGACGGTGGTGGCGACCAGCACGTCGAGGCGCCCGGCGGCGAAGTCGTGCATCACCGCGTCCTTGTCGGCGCCGCGCATCTTGCCGTGCACAAGCCCCACCCGCTCGCCGAAGGTCGCCCGCAGGTACGCATGCCGCTCGGTCGCCGCGGCGAGGTCGAGCTGTTCCGATTCGTCCACCAGCGGGCAGACCCAATAGACCCGGGCGCCCTCCGCCACCTTGCGGTGGATGCCGCCGACCACGTCCTCAAGCCGGTCGAGCGCCACCGTGCGGGTGTCCACCGGCTTGCGGCCCGGCGGCTTCTCGGTCAGGCGCGACACGTCCATGTCGCCGTAGGCGGTGAGCGTGAGAGTGCGCGGGATCGGGGTGGCCGTCATCACCAGCACATCCACCCCCCGCCCCTTGGCGGAGAGCTGGAGCCGCTGGTGCACGCCGAACCGGTGCTGCTCGTCGATGACCGCCAGCGCCAGATCCTTGAAGGCCACATCCTCCTGGAAGATCGCGTGGGTGCCGATCACCAGCGGCAGCTCGCCGGACGCCAGCCGCTCCAGCACGCGTTCGCGCGCCTTGCCCTTGTCCCGCCCGGTCAGCAGCCCGATCTCCACTTTTGCCGCCCAGCACAGCGGGGCCAGCGACTCGGCGTGCTGGCGGGCCAGGATCTCGGTGGGTGCCATCAGCACCGCCTGATGCCCGGCCTCCACCGCGTTCAGCATGGCGAGCAACGCCACCACGGTCTTGCCGCTGCCGACGTCGCCCTGGAGCAGCCGCAGCATACGCGCGTCCGCCGCCATGTCGCCGAAGATCTCGGCCAGCGCCATGCGCTGCGAGCCCGTCAGGTGGAAGGGCAGCGCCCGCTCCACCGGCTCGCGCAGCCGCCCGTCGCCCTTCACCGCGCGGCCGGACAGGGTGCGCTGGTGCTCGCGCACCAGGGCCAGCGCCAGCTGGTTCGCCAGCAGCTCGTCGAAGGCGAGGCGGCGCCGGTGGGCGGTGGACAGGCCGAGGTCGGCCTCATCCTCCGGGTGGTGAGCGCGGTGCAGCGCGTCCGACCAGCGCGGCCAGCCCTGACGGGCCAGCCAGGCCGGGTCCTGCCATTCCGGCAGCTCGGGCACGAGGTCGAGGGCGGCGCGCACCGCCTTGCGCAGGGTCTTGGCCGGGAGCCCGGCGGTCATGGGGTAGACCGGCTCCACCCGCTCCAGCTCGTCGCGCTGGTCGGCGGGCACGACGGCGTCGGGGTGGGGCATCTGCGGCGTGTCGTGGAACCACTCCACCTTGCCGCTGATCACCACCATGCGGCCGATGGGCAGCATCTTCTGCACCCAGTCGCCGCGCGCGTGGAAATAGACCAGCTCGATCACCCCCGTCTCGTCCACGCAGCGCACCTTGAAGGGATGGCGCGGGTTGATGGGTGGCACGTGTGACTCGACACGCACCTCGAGCGTCGCGATCTGCCCGTTGGGAGCGGCCGCGATCTTCGGGGACAGGCGCCGGTCGATGATCCCGCAGGGCAAATGCCACAGCAGGTCCGTCACATGCGGGCCGGCCAGCTTTTCGGCCAGCTTGCCGAGCCGGGGACCGAGCCCCGGCAGCGAGGTGACCGGGCGGAAGAGGGGAAAGAGAACGGCGGGGCGCAATGATCGGGCTCGTCGCGTGGGGAGCGGGTATCCCCATTCGATTCCGCCCTAAACGCCCCGCCGTCAAGAGCGGCCGGCGAGGGATGCGGGGTATGCCGGACCGCGGGGCCGATGGCCGGGGGCGACCATCGGGGAGAGACGAGGAGAGCCCCCCGGCGAACCGGGGAACATCGTCGCTACGGATGGCACCTTATCGCCCGGCGGGTAACGGTCGCGTTGCGAGGGGATGAAATCGCGTTCATGTCACCGCTTGACGACCATCCATGGGCCATGGCTGGCTCGACGGGAACCCAAACCGGAGGAACCGTTGATGCCCGTCGAACTCTGGCTCGCCTTCGCCGCCGCGGCGGCGGCGCTGATCCTCATTCCCGGCCCGACCGTGCTGCTGGTGATCGGCTACGCCGTCTCCGGCGGGCTGCGGCCGGCGCTCGCCGGTCTGATCGGGGTGGCGCTGGGCGACGCCACCGCCATCGCCGTGTCGTTCCTCGGCATGGGCGCCGTGCTGGCGACCTCGGCGGAGCTCTTCCTGATCATGAAATGGGCCGGGGCGGCCTATCTCGTCTGGCTCGGGCTGAAGCTCTGGCGCGCCCCGCCGGCCCTGCCGGGCGGCGATCCCGTGGCGCCGCGCCAGCCATCCCTGACGATGCTTCGCACCGCCTTCATGGTGACCGTGCTGAACCCGAAGGGCATCCTGTTCTTCACCGCCTTCATGCCGCAGTTCATCGACCCCGCCGCCCCGGCGCTGCCGCAGATGATGATCCTCGGCGGCACCTTCGTGGCGCTGGCGCTGTCCATCGTGACCGGCTTCGCCGTGATGGGCGCGCGGGCGCGGCACTTGTTCCGCTCCCCCGCCGCCATGCGGACCTTCAACCGGGTCGGCGGCGGGGTTCTGATCGGGGCCGGGGCGCTTACAGCCACATTGAAGCGGGTGTAGGAAGCCTCACGCGGCACGCACCGTCGCCAGGAAACGCTCAACCTCCGTCTTCAGGGCGCCGGCCTGACCGGAGAGCTGGCTGAACGAGTCGTGCAGGTCACGCGCGACCTTGCCGCTCTGATCGGCGGCGGCGGTGACGCCGGTGATGGAGCTGGACACCTCCGTTGTGCCCACGGCGGCCTGCTGGATGTTGCGGGCGATTTCGCGGGTGGCCGCCCCCTGCTCCTCGACGGCGGACGCGATGGCAGACGCGATCTGGTTCATCCGAGCGATGATCTGGCCGACGCCGTTGATCTCGGTCACCGTGTCGCCGGTCGCCGCCTGGATCGCGGCGACCTGGGCGCCGATCTCCTCGGTCGCCTTGGCGGTCTGGGACGCGAGATGCTTCACCTCGCCCGCCACGACCGCGAAGCCTTTCCCCGCCTCGCCCGCGCGCGCTGCCTCGATCGTCGCGTTCAACGCGAGGAGGTTGGTCTGGCTGGCGATGGAGTTGATGAGACCGACGACCGCGCCGATGCGCTCCACCGCCTCCGCCAGTCCGGAGATGCGCTCGTTGGCGCGGTCCGCCTGCCCGACCGCCTGCGACGCGATTTCGCTGGAGCGGGTCACCTGCCGCGCGATCTCGTCGATGGAATGGGACAGCTCCTCCGACGTGGTCGCGACCAGTTGCACGTTCGCGGCGGTCTGTCCCGTCGCCGCTGCCATCGTCGCGGCGAGGCGGTCGGTCTCGGCGGTGGCGGCGGTCATGGAGTTGGTCTTGACCTGCATCGCCGCCGTCTCCTGCATCACCGCACCGAGCACCCCGCCCACGGTGCGCTCGAAGGTGTCGGCCAAATGGTGCAACGACCGCCGCTTGTCGGATTCCGCCCGCTGCCCGGCTTCGGCGCGCTCCTCCTCCAGCTTGCGCTTGGCGACGGCGTTGTCCCGGAACACCTCCACCGCCCGCGCCATCTCGCCGATCTCGTCGCCACGGGCGGCTTCCGCGAAGCTCTGGTCCAGGTCCCCGGCGGCCAGCCGCCGCATGCGCTCACCCATGCGGCGGATGGTGCCGCTGACCGAGAGCCCCACATAGCCGACGGCCAGGACCAGCGGCAGCGTCAGCAGCGTGATGATGGCGATCAGCCACAGCGCGTGCGTCGCGAAGTCGTCCCACAGGTCGTCCATGTAGACGCCCGTACCGATCGCGTAGCGCCACGGGACGAACGCCTTCACATAGGCGGCCTTGGGCTGCGGCTCGACGCCGCCGGCTTTCGGCCACCAGTATTCGATCACCCCTTCCCCCTTGCCCTTCGCCAGATCGGACATGGCGCGGGCGAACGGGAAGCCGTTGCTGTCCTTCAGCCCGGACATGTCCTTGCCGACGGATTCGGGGCGCGCCGGGTGGACGACGCCGACGCTGTCGAAATCGTTGACGAAGATGTATTCGCCGGCGCCGTACCGCATCGCGGTCAGGGTCGCGGTGAAGCGGCGCTGCGCCTCCTCCCTGCTCAGCGTGCCTTTGGCCACCTCCGCCTCAAGTGACGCGGCCACTCCATGAGCGGTCTCGACAATGGCGCGGAGGCTCGCGACTCGGTCCTCGTACATCTGATGATAGTTGATCCAAAGACCGGAAGCGGCGACAAAGCAGACCACACCGAAGGTCATCCCGACCAGCGATAGGAGCTTGGTGCGCAAAGATAGGGTTCGCGTGCTCATGGGGCACCTTATGATTTTCTGTTCCCTGTCCCTCTATTGATCAAGATTCATGCCACGGTCAAAATACTCCACAATGGAGAAGACACAAAAAATTTATGGTCTAATCAATGGCCTAGCCGAGACCTCCTCATACCGGAATATGCAAACGTCCAGGCTCGACCGTGGCAATTTGCAAGATGCAGTGCATTCTGCGAAACCGCACATGTACTGGACAATCCGCGGCGCGCACCGATGCCGTGCGCGGGAGCGGTGCCGACGCCCTCGCCAGCGCTCCGGAAGACAGCGGCACCAGGACCATGGCCGGCCGACCCCTGAGGATCGACCGGACCGCCGTCACGCCACCCGGACGGTGCTCAGGAACCGCTGGACCTCCGCGCGGAGCGTCCCCGCCTGATCGGAAAGCTGCCGGAAGGACGCCTGGAGGTCGCGTGCCACCTTGCCGCTCTGCTCGGCGGCGGCGCTGACGCCGGCGATGGAGTTGGAGACCTCGTTGGTTCCCACCGCCGCCTGCTGGATGCTGCGGGCGATCTCGCGCGTCGCGGCCCCCTGCTCCTCGATCGCCGCGGCGATGGCGCCGGTGATCTGGTCCATCTGCGCAATGATCTGCCCCACACCATTGATCTCGGTCACCGTCTGGTGGGTGGCGGTCTGTATCCCGGCGACCTGGGCGGCGATCTCGTCCGTCGCCTTGGCGGTCTGCGCGGCCAGCGTCTTCACCTCGCTCGCCACGACGGCGAAGCCCTTGCCGGCCTCGCCGGCCCGCGCCGCCTCGATCGTCGCATTGAGCGCCAGCAGGTTGGTCTGGCTGGCGATCGAATTGATCAGGTCCACGACGGCGCCGATCCGCTGGACGGCATCCGCCAACCCGCCGATGCGTTCATTGGCGCGCTCCGCCTGATCGACCGCCTCCGTGGCAATCTGGCTGGAGCGGGTGACCTGCCGCCCGATCTCGGCGATCGACGCGGACAGTTCCTCCGACGTGGCGGCGACCGTCTGCACGTTGGCCGCGGTCTGGCTGGTGGCGGTCGCCATCGCGGAAGCCAGGCGGTTGGTTTCCGAGGTGGCGTCCGTCATCGACGAGGTCTTCGCCTGCATCGAGGCGGTTTCGTCGATCACCGTGGAGATCACGCCCCCGACCGTTCCCTCGAAGGTGTCGGCGAGCGCACGCATCGACGCGCGCTTGTCGGCTGCGGCACGAAGTCCCTCTTCGGCACGCTCGATCTCCAATCTTTGCTTGTCGATCGCGCTCTTGCGGAACACCTCGACCGCCGCGGCCATTTCGCCGATCTCGTCGCCGCGTCCGGCTTCCGCGAAGCGCTGGTCGAGGTCACCGCCCGCGAGCGCGTGCATGCGGACGCTGAGGCTCCGGATCGAGCCGCTGACGCTCAGTCCGACATAGGCGACGGCACCGACCGCCGGCACCGCGAGCGCGCCGACCGCCAGCAGCAGCCACAAGCCGTATTCGTAGAACTGGTTCCACAGGTCGTCCATGTACACGCCCGTGAAGAAGTAGACGTTCCACGGGGCGAACGCCTTGACATAGCTGGACTTCGGCTGGGGTTCCGTCTCGCCGGCCTTGGGCCAGTGGTAGTTGACGATGCCCTCGCCCTTCCTGGCGACGTCGTTCATCACCCGCCCGAGCGGAAAGCCTTTGGCGTCCATCGTACCGGTGACGTCCTTGCCGACCAGGTCCGGACGGATCGGGTGAACGACACCCAGGCCATCCAGGCTGTTGACGGCGATGTATTCGCCGTCTCCATACCGCATCGTCGAGATTATGGAGGACAGGCGGCGCACCGCCTCGCCCTTGGTGATCGTCGCCTTTTCCACCTCCGCATTCAAGGATACGGCGACGCCGTGCGCCGTCTCGATCACCGACCGCAATGAGTTCAGGCGGTCCCTGTACATCTGCTGGAAATTCATCCAAAGCGCTATGCCAGCAACAACTCCGACCGCAACTGTGGTAATACCAACAAGCGACAGCATTTTCGTGCGCAGAGACAGAATTCTGATGGCCATGTCAAACCGCCGGTTGTCGTTTTTCCCTTCCAAGTCTTTGATCAAAAACCATGCCGTCCGGCGCTCCGCACCGCGGTGGGAAAATCTCGAAAATAAGCAAAGGCTTATGTGCCATCGCGACAGGCGTCCGTCATACCTACATATGCAAAATGCCGCCCCGAAGGGCGGCATTTCGCAAAACGCTCCGCATCCCGCGAATGTGATGGTGCTCCGAACGATCCGTTAGACCACGCGGAAGTTCTTGAACTGCCAGGGGTCGTCGGTGTCCACATCCTCCGGGAACAGCACGCCGCGGTCCTGGAGCGGCGTCCAGTCGCCATAGACGCCGACGACCTCGCCCAGATAGGGGTTGCAGATTTCGAGGCAGCGCTGGAAGTCCAGCTCGTCCGGCTCGACGATGCCGCGGTCGGGGTTCTCGATGGCCCAGACCACGCCGGCCAGGACGGCGACCGTCACCTGGAGCGAGGTGGCGTTGTTGTACGGGCAGAGTGCCCGCGCCTGCTCGATGGTCAGGCGCGACCCGTACCAGTAAGCCCCCTTGGCGTGGCCCATCAGCAGCACGCCCAGCTCGTCGGTGCCGCTGACGATCTCGTCCATCATCAGGCGCTTGGTCGGCTGCATGCGCCAGTTCTTGCCGGCCAACTCATGCACCGACAGCACCGCGTCGTCGCAGGGGTGGTAGGCGTAGTGCGCGGTCGGGCGGTAGCGGACCTGCCCGTCCTCCTTCACCGTGTAGTAGTCGGCGATGGAAATCGCCTCGCTGTGGGTGATCAGGAAGCCGTGGAACGGCCCCTCCAGCGGAGTCCAGGTGCGCACGCGGGTGCTGGCGCCCGGCCGCGTCAGATAGATGGCGGCGCCGTTGCCGAATTCGTGCCGGCGGCCATCCGGCGGCAATGCCTTCTCGTGGCTGCCCCAGCCCAGCTCGGCCGGCTGGCAGCCCTCGCCGACGAAGCCGTCGATCGACCAGGTGTTGACGAACTCGCCCACCGCCTTCGGCTGGTTGGAGACCTGGGTGTCGCGCTCGGCGACGTGCACCACCTTCATGCCGATCGTCTCGGCCAGCGCCGCCCATTCCCCGCGGGTCTGCGGGATCGCGGTGTCGACACCGGTGTCGCGGGCGATGTCGAGCAGCGCCCGCTTCACGAAGTGGGAGACGAGGCCGGGGTTGGCGCCGTGGGTGATCACCGCGGTCGGCCCGCCCTGCCCGTCGGCGCGCAGAGCCAGCGCCGTCTCGCGCAGCGCGTAGTTGGAACGCTGCGACGCCGACAGCGAGGTGTCGGTGTAGCCGCCCGCCCACGGCTCGATGCAGGTGTCGAGATAGAGCGCGCCGACCTCGCGGCAGAACGCGATCAGCGCCACCGACGACACGTCCACGGACAGGTTCACCAGGAAATCGCCCTTGCCCAGACGCGGCCCCAGCACCTCGCGGTAATTGTCGCGGGTGAGCGGCAGGTTCACGAACGGCACCGTGTACCGGTCGGCCTCCGCGTGCCCCCGCTCCTCGGCGGTGATGATGGTCACCTGCTCCGGCGTCAGGTCGATGTGCCGGAACAGGAGGGGCAGGACCCCCTGTCCGATGGAGCCGAAGCCGACGATGACCATACGGCCGGTGAACGCGCAGTGCTTGGTGTCGAGAGGCATGATCGGTTTCCTGACGTGCTGAACGGGTTGCGGGCTTCCCCCCGATCCAGGGTTGCGGCGTCTCGACAACGCCTCAACCCGCCACGCCGGCCTTGTCATGGGCTGGCGCGGTGGGCCGGGAAGTCGGTTGGTTCCTTATAGGTTGGACAACCTTGGTACTGGAGCCGTCATCATGCCGCAAGTGCGGCAAGACGGTGGCCGGGGGTTTCGAGCAGCGGCGGGTCGGACACATCGACCAGCTTGGCGTGCTCGAAGCCGTTGAAGGCTGTGCGCAGGCAAGCGCCGTAGGCGCCGAGCTGGCCCAGCTCGATCCAATCGCCGGCCTTTACATCGGACGGCAGATGGAAGGGTCCCTCCATGCGGTCCGCACTGTCGCAGGTCGGGCCGTAGAAGGAAAAGGCGGCCTCCGGCGCGTCCGACCGCCCCTCGAAGGGGCGGACCAGCCGCGCCGGAAAGAGGAAGCCAGGCACGCCGGCATCCGACAGGCTGCCGTAGATGCCGTCGTTGATGTAGAGCACGTCGCCGCGCCGCTTCATCACCTGCACCACCAGCGAGCCGCCGGCCGCCACCAGCGCCCGACCCGGCTCGCACCAGACCCGGCAGCCGGCCGGCAGGTCGAGCGTCGCGATGCCGCGGGCGATGGCGGCCATGAAGTCGTCGAGCGGCGGCGGCGTGACGCCGGGGTAGGACACGGGGAAGCCGCCGCCCACATCCAGCACGTCGATGGCGACGCCGGACTCGGCGATGATGGCGCCGGCGAGCGCGATCGCCCGCTCGTAGGCGGACGGGTCCAGCATCTGCGAACCGACATGGAAGCTGACGCCGACCCGCAGCGCGACCGCACGCGCGGCCCGCAGCAGCTCCACCGCTTCCTCCCGCGCCGCGCCGAACTTGCCGGACAGGTCGTAGACGGCGTTGCCCTTCGGCAGGGCGAGGCGGACGACGAGGCCGAGGTCCGCGGCGTTGCCGGTCTCAGCCAGGATTTTGTCCAGCTCCTCCCGGCTGTCGAGCACGAAGTCGCGCACGCCGTACTGGGCGTAGGCGTCGCGGATCGCTTGCCGGCCCTTGACCGGGTGCATGTAGTGCAGCACGGCTTCCGGGAACATCTGGCGCGCCAGCCGGATCTCGCCGGGCGAGGCCACATCGAAGTGACGCACCCCGCCCTCCCACAGGGCGCGCAGCACCGTGGGCTCGGGGTTGCACTTGACGGCGTAGAGCACGTCGCCACCCACCGCGGCGCCGAAGGCGTCCACGAAGCGGCGGGCGGTGTCGCGCAGGGTGCCGGGGCGGATGCAGTGCATCGGCTCCTCCGGCCGGTAGAGCGCCACGGCCTGATGCACGGACGGGCGGCGGCCGGCCGCGGCGGTGGAGGCCGGGGCGTGGACGTCGCGGCGGAGCGGGGCGACGGCGGAGCGGGTGCGGATGTAGCCCATGACGCGGTCCTCCTGCGGATCGGCCGGGCGGCGCGATCCGTGGTCACACGCCGAGCGAGCGCGCGGACCTGTGGCGCGGAGTCGCATTCGGCGAATTTTGGGGGGATGTGACGAGGAAAGCCGGAGTCGAACGCCCCGCCACGCTCAGAGGCTGTGGCGATGGTTTGCGTCGAGGTCCGGCTGTGGGGCTACGGTCTCATGGCCCCACCGTGGGTAATGGACAACATACTGTGTTCCCTCTCGGGACCGGTCCACGGAATGACCGGCTCTGCCAAAAAGGACGCTGTACGTCGTTGCATAACCACAGAGGGCCATAGGCACGTGCGAAGTGCGTCGTCCGCGAAGAGATACGCCGTTGCGCCGGCAATTCAAGTGAATTTTTGAAGACGGAAATGGCACGGCCCGCGCCGGGGATCACCCGGCGCGGGCCGTGCCGCTCGAAGGGAAGACGCGGTGCCGGGATCAGCAGTCGCCCATGCGGCGGACATGCTTGCTGAGGAAGGCCACCTGCTCACGGGTGAAGCCGGTGCGGTTCAGCTCGGCGTTGCTGATCGGCCGGCCGCCGGACACGGCGCGGTACAGGCGCAGCCCGTCCACCGCGGCGGAGAAGAAGGTCTGCACCGACTGAACCAGGGCGCCGAGGCCGAGGGAGGTGGTGCCGGAGCGGGCGATCGTGGTCATGTCGCAGTCCTCAGGTATTCCGTTCGTACAGATATAGGACAGAGCTGGCGGCTGATCACGCCAAAGCCGGCCTTATTCAGCGCATTTCTGGTACGGCGTTGCGGCATTACCATAATATGACGGAAACTCCGCACGCATGTTTTCAGATTTACGGATCATCCGTTTTACGGAACATCGGCGATTCCTCGCCACCTGTGGGCCATTCGCTCCGCCCCATGGGGCTCGTCCGCGCGGGCGGGTTCGCCTATGATGACGGCGTTGCGCAGAACGGGCGGATCGATGGCGTCGGAACGGACTCTCGTGTTGGTCGGCGGCGGCCACAGCCACGTGCAGGTGCTGCGCGGCTTCGGCGAGCGGCCGGAGCCGGGTGTGCGGCTCACGCTTGTCTCCCGCGATCTCCAGGCGCCCTATTCGGGAATGCTCCCCGGCTTCATCGCCGGCCATTACCGGTTCGGGGAGTGCCACATCGACCTGCACCCCCTCGCCACCTTCGCCGGAGCCACGCTGATCCATGACGAGGTGACGGGCATCGACCGTGCGGCGAAGCGCCTGCGGCTGCGGAACGGCGCCCCCCTGCCCTACGACCTGCTGTCGCTCGACATCGGCTCCACCCCGAAGGCGGAGGATGTGCCCGGTGCGGCCGAACACGCCATCGCCGTCAAGCCGGTGGACCGGCTGGCCGAGCGTTGGGCGCGGCTGGTGGAGGAGGTCCGCGCCGCCGCCGCGCCGCCGACGCTCGTCTTGGTCGGCGGCGGTCCGGCCGGGGTCGAAATGATCCTGGCGATGCAGCACCGGTTCCGGACACTCCTCGGCGACCCGCCGGAGCGGCAGCCGCGCTTCGCATTGGTCACGCGGGGCGGGCTGCTGGAGCGCCACAACCGCTTCGTCCGCGCAGCCTTCCGCCGCGTGCTGGCGCGCCGTAACGTCGCCGTCCACGAGGACGCGGCGGTCGAGCGGGTGGAGGCCGGGTGCCTGCACATTGCCAACGGCCGGCGGATCACCTTCGACACCGCGCTCTGGGCGGTGCAGGCGGGAGCCGCGCCCTGGCTGGCGGGGACCGGTCTCGACCTCGACGCCGGCGGCTTCGTTATCGTCGAAGAGACGTTGCGCTCCACCAACGATCCATGCGTCTTCGCGGCCGGGGATGTCGCCTCAATGCAAGGCCATCCGCGCGAGAAGGCCGGCGTCATCGCCGTGCGCCATGGTCCGCCGCTCGCCGCAAACCTGCGCCGGGCGCTCGCCGGCGAGCCGCTGAGGCCTTTCGTTCCGCAGTCGCAATGGCTGGCGCTGATCAGCACCGGGGACCGCCACGCCGTGGCGTCGCGCGGCTGGCTCTATGCGGAAGGGAATTGGGTCTGGCGCGTCAAGGACGGCATCGACCGCCGCTTCATGCGCCGCTTTCAGGAGCTTCCGCCGCAGACCGGCTGAAATCGTTCGCCTGCCATTCGATGTGGTAATACCAGAAACTGATCCGGATCAAGGCCCTCGCTCCGCGGGAATGATAATCACGTGGGCGGAGCAACAATGGAAACGTTCCATCCGGGGTGCGGCGGTCCGCGCCCCTGCCCGTATGGGGAGGCCTCGATCATGGACACCCTTCTGACCGAACCGCTGGTCCCGGCGACCGACGAATCCACCGCCGCAGCCCCCTGGCGCGGCTTCGCCGCCGGTTCCTGGCAGCGGGAGGTCGATGTCCGCGACTTCATCCTGCGCAACGTCACGCCCTATCACGGCGACGCATCCTTCCTCGCCGGCCCGACCGCCCGCACCCGGGCCCTGTGGTCGAAGGTGGCCGAGCTGCTGAAGGCGGAGCGCGCGTCCAAGGGTGGCGTGCTGGATGTGGACACGGAGACATTCTCGTCCATCACCGCCCACGCTCCGGGCTACATCGACCCGGCGCTGGAACTGATCGTCGGCCTGCAGACCGACAAGCCGCTCAAGCGCGCCATGATGCCGTTCGGCGGCTGGCGGATGGTCAAGGCGGGGCTGGAGGCCTACGGCTTCACCCCGTCGCCGAAACTGGAGGAGGTCTTCCCCTCCCTGCGCAAGACCCACAACGATGGCGTCTTCGACGCCTACAGCGAGGAGTCGCTGCGCTGCCGCAAGTCCGGCGTCATCACCGGTCTGCCCGACGCCTACGGCCGTGGCCGGATCATCGGCGACTACCGCCGCCTGGCGCTCTACGGCGCCGCCCGGCTGACCGCCGACAAGCGGGCGCAGTTCGCCTCCCTGGAGCTGGATCGGTTGGACGAGGAGACGCTGCGCCTGCGCGAGGAGATCACCGAGCAGATCCGCGCGCTGGAGGAACTGGTCACCATGGCCGCGTCCTACGGCTTCGACGTCACCCGCCCCGCCGCCACGGCGCACGAGGCGGTGCAGTGGACCTACCTCGCCTACCTCGCCGCGGTGAAGGAGGCCAACGGGGCGGCCATGTCACTGGGCCGCGTCTCCAGCTTCCTCGACATCTACGTCGAGCGCGACCTGATGGACGGCCGCATCGACGAGAGCATGGCGCAGGAGTTGATCGACCAGTTCGTCATCAAGCTGCGCATGGTGCGTTTTCTCCGCACGCCGGAATATGACCAGCTCTTCTCCGGCGACCCCACCTGGGTCACCGAATGCCTGGGCGGCATGGCGGAGGACGGGCGCACGCTGGTCACCCGCGGCAGCTTCCGCATGCTCAACAGCCTGCGCGACCTCGGCCCGGCGCCCGAACCGAACCTGACCGTTCTGTGGTCGGAACGGTTGCCGGAGGGCTTCAAGCGTTTCTGTACCGAAACGTCGATCCGCACCTGCTCCGTCCAATATGAGAGCGACGAGCTGATGCGGCCCCTGTGGGGAGACGACTACGCCATCGCCTGCTGCGTTTCGGCGATGCGAATCGGCAAGCAGATGCAGTTCTTCGGCGCCCGCGCCAACCTCGCCAAGACGCTGCTCTACGCCATCAATGGCGGCCGCGACGAAGTGACCGGCGAGCAGATCGGCCCGGCGCTCGCCCCCGTCACCGGTGACGTTCTGACCTACGACGCTGTGATGGAAAGCTTCGTTCCGATGATGGAATGGCTGGCCAAGGCGTACATGAACGCGCTGAACACCATCCACTTCATGCACGACAAGTACATGTACGAGCGGCTGGAGATGGCGCTGCACGACCGCGACGTGCTGCGCACCATGGCCTGCGGCATCGCGGGGTTGAGCGTGGTGGCCGACAGCCTGTCGGCGATCCGGCACGCCACGGTGCGGGTGGTGCGCGACGAACGCGGGCTCGCCACCGACTTCGTCGTCGAGGGCGAATACCCCGCCTTCGGCAACAACGACGACCGCGTGGACGCCATCGCCGTGTGGCTGGTGGAGCGCTTCATGGCCGCGCTGCGCAAGCAGAAGGCCTACCGCAACGCCATTCCCACCCAGTCCGTGCTGACCATCACCAGCAACGTCGTCTATGGCAAGAAGACCGGCAACACCCCGGACGGCCGCAAGGCCGGCCAGCCCTTCGCCCCCGGCGCCAACCCCATGCACGGGCGCGACATGAAGGGGGCGGTGGCGTCCATGGCGAGCGTGGCGAAGCTGCCCTACGCCCACGCGCAGGACGGCATCAGCTACACCTTCACCATCGTACCCTCGGCGCTGGGCCCCACCGAGCCGGAGCGGGTCGGGAACCTCGTCGGGCTGCTCGACGGCTACTTCGCGCAGGGCGGCCACCACATCAACGTCAACGTCTTCGACCGGGAGACCCTGGTGCACGCCATGGACCATCCGGAGCTGTACCCGCAGCTCACCATCCGGGTGTCGGGCTATGCCGTGAACTTCATCAAGCTGACGCGCGAGCAGCAGCTCGACGTCATCTCCCGCACCTTCCACGAGAAGCACTGAGCGGACGGACGATGGACTCTCTTGATCCGTGGGGTGTGGCCTGGGCCGCACCCCGCACCGCCGCCCCGGCCACACCGAAGGTTTCCGGCTGGATCCACTCGGTGGAGACCGGGGCGACGGTGGACGGGCCGGGCGTGCGGCATGTGGTGTTCTTCGCCGGCTGCCCGCTGCGCTGCCTCTACTGCCACAACCCCGACACCTGGCACATGCACGACGGCAAGCCGACCACGGCCGCCGACGTGTTGGCCGACATCGCTTCCACCGCCGGTTTCCTGCGCCACGGCCATGGCGGGGTCACGCTGAGCGGCGGGGAGCCGCTGGTCCAGCCGGAGTTCGCCGCCGCCATCCTGCACGGCTGCAAGGATCTCGGCCTGCACACCGCACTCGACACCTCGGGCTTTCTCGGCGCGCACGCCGACGACGCGCTGCTGGCCGACACCGACCTCGTGCTGCTCGACATCAAGGCGTTCAAGGAAAGCACCTACCGCGCGCTCACCGGAGGCGATCTGCGCCCGACGCTGGAGTTCGCCGAGCGGCTGTCATTGATGGGCAAGGCGGTGTGGCTGCGCTACGTGCTGGTTCCCGGCCTCACCGACCGCTTCGACGAGATCGAGGGGTTGGCGGAGTTCACCGCCGGGCTGGAGGTGGTGGAGCGGGTGGACGTGCTGCCCTTCCACCGGCTGGGCGAGCACAAATGGCGGGCCCTGCGCCTGCCCTACCGCCTCGCCCACACCGAACCGCCGGACGAGGCGCTGGTCGAGCGGGTGAAGGGCGTGTTCAGGGCGCAGGGGCTGTCGGCACCGTAACCGGCCACCGGGCTTCAGGCCGGCAACAGCACCACCAGCTTGTGGTCCGGCCGGTCCGACGGGCAGAAGCTGTGCTGGCGGAAGCGCAACGGACGACCATCGGGACCGGCGAAGAGCCGCACACCGCCCTCCCGGTCCAGCACCGTCTGCTCGCTCCAGGCGGCGGCGAAGAGGGGGCTTTCCGTGCGCAGCCCCTCGACCAGCGCCCGCATGCGCGGGTCGTTCAGCGCGTGGCCGTAATCCACGCGGAATTCGGCAAGCAGACGGCGCGCCCGCGCCTCCCAATCCGGGATGAGGCCGCGGGCGGCGGCGTCGAGAAACACGAAGCGCAGCAAATTGCGCGGCAGCCCCTCCCCCAGCCAGCCGCGGAACAGCCGGGCTGCCGGCTCGTTCCAGCAGCTCGCGTTCCAGAACCGGTCGAGCCCGTAGGCCGGGTGCGGCAGCGACACGACCAGGGCGGCGACGGAGGGCGGCGCGTCGTCCGCCGGCTCCGGAGCCGCGGCGTCCGGATCGCGGCGGCCGGCTAGTTCGAACAGATGCGCCCGCTCCGCCCGCGTCAGGGCCAGCGCGCGGGCCAGCCGCCCCAGCGTCTCGGGGGAGGCGCGCACCTCCCGCCCCTGCTCGATCCAGGCGCACCAGGTGGCGCTGATCCCCGCCCGCGCCGCCAGTTCCTCCCGCCGCAGGCCGGGCGTGCGCCGGCGGCGGCCGGCCGGGTTCTCCGGCGAAAGCCGCTCGCGGTGGGCGCGGACGAACGCACCCAAAAGGCGCCGCTGGTCGGGATCGAGCATGGGAACACTTATACCAGGATAACGGCTCATCTTGTACCGGTGTGAGGAGCTGTCATCCTGGCGGCGGAACCACCAGCCAGCCGTCGGAGAAGGCAATGTCCAAGGATCACGAGTCGGTCGTTTCGAACCAGTTCAGCCCGCAGGCGCGGGCCTATGTGGAAAGCCCGGTGCACGCCCGCGGCGAGGATCTGGACGCGCTGGAGGCTCTGGTGCGGGCGAAGCGCCCTAACCACGCTCTGGATCTCGGCACCGGCGGCGGCCACGTCGCCTACCGGCTGGCGGCGCACGCGGCCTCGGTGACCGCCTGCGACCTGTCGGCCGACATGCTGGCCGCGGTGGCGGCGACCGCCGGGGAGCGCGGGTTGACCAACATCCGCACCGTCCAGGCGCCCGTCGAATCCCTGCCCTTCGAGGCCGGTTGCTTCGATTTCCTGGGCTGCCGCTACTCCGCCCATCACTGGCGCGTGCTCGACGCCGGGCTGCGCGAGGCGCGGCGGGTGCTGGCGCCGGGCTCCACCGCGGTGTTCATCGATTCCTACGCTCCAGCCCCCGGTCCGCTCGACACCCACATCCAGGCGGTGGAACTGCTGCGCGACGTGTCGCACAGCCGCAACCCGACCCTGGCCGAGTGGTTGGCCGCGCTGTCGCGCGCCGGCTTCACGGTCGACACCTGTCGCACCTGGAAACTGCGGCTGGACTTCGCGTCCTGGACCGCGCGCATGCGCACGCCGGAGGAGCATGTCGGCATGATCCGGGCGCTCCAGCGCGCCGCGTCGGCGGAGGTGCGGGCGCATTTCGCGATCGAGGAGGACGGGTCCTTCCAGCTCGACGTGATGGCCGTTACCGCCACCGCCGCCTGATCCCGCGGAGAAAGCCGTCGCCGCCGCCCATCCGCCGCGCTAAGAAGGCGGCATGGACACGGACGACGGCCTTTTCGACATCTACGTGGTGACCTTCCCCGGCCTGGAGCACGCGCTGTGCGCGGAGCTGCGGGACCTCGGCTTCACCGACCCGCGGCCCGGCAAGGGCGGCGTCACCGTCCGCGGCGGCTGGCCGGAGGTCTGGCGGATCAATCTGGAGGCGCGCGGCGCCAACCGCGTGCTGGCGCGGGTGGCCGCCTTCCGCGCGTTCCATCTGGCCCAGCTCGACAAACGGGCGCGGCGGGTCGCCTGGGCCGGCATCCTGCGGCCCGACACGCCGTTCCATGTGGAGGCGTCCTGCACCGGCTCGCGCATCTACCACGCCGGTGCCGCCGCCCAGCGCATCGAGCGCGCCATCCGCGAGACGCTGGGCGCTCCGTCGGCGGCGGACGCGGCGGTGCGCATCAAGGCGCGCATCGACGACGACCTCTGCACCATCAGCATCGACACGTCGGGCGAATCCCTGCACAAGCGCGGCCACAAGGAGGCCGTCAACAAGGCTCCGATGCGCGAGACCATGGCCGCCCTGTTCCTGCGCGAGTGCGGCTACGCCGGCACCGAGCCGGTGGTCGATCCCCTCTGCGGCTCCGGCACCTTCGTGATCGAGGCGGCGGAGATCGCCGCGGGGCTGAAGCCAGGCCGCAGCCGGTCCTTCGCCTTCGAGCGGCTCGCCAGCTTCGATGCGGCCGGCTGGGACCGGCTGAAGACCGGGGGGGAACTCCGCAGCCCCGCCCTGCGCTTCACCGGCAGCGACCGCGACGCCGGTGCCGTCGCCATGAGCCGCGCCAACGCGGAGCGGGCCGGTGTGGGCGAATTGACCGACTTCCGCCACCACGCCATCAGCGACCTGATGCCGCCCGAGGGGCCGCCGGGGCTCGTCATCGCCAACCCGCCCTACGGCACGCGCATCGGCACGGCCAAGGAGCTGCGTCCGCTCTACCACGCCTTCGGCGATACGCTGCGCGCGCGCTTTTCCGGGTGGAGGGTCGGGGTGATCACCAGCGATCCGGCACTGGCGGCGGCCACCGGCCTGCCCTTCGGACCGCCGGGGCCGCCCGTCAACCACGGGGGCGTACGGGTAACGCTGTACCGCAGCGGCCCGCTGCCCTGAGCTGTGCCGTCCCGGTCACCCGGCGGCGGCCGGACGAGCGATGCCGGCTGACGGGTCCTTCATCGGCTGCACGGAGCGTACGGTGAAGCCGGGCTTGGCACTGAAGCGGCGTGTGGCGCGCTCGATGGCATCACGTTCGGATTCGGCCCACACCAGATACTCGCGCCCGTTGCGCCAGTCCTGCGCCAGAGGGTGGGAGGCGTCGATCTCCGCGATCTGGCTGTTGACCACCACCACCAGCCAATCCTTGTCGTTGGGGTTGCGGCGGTCGCTGAGGATCAGCAGGCGCGGCCGTTGCTTCAGCTGCGTCGCATCGGCCAGGGCCTGCTGCACCTCGGCCTGCTTCCGCCTCTGCACCGTCAGCTTCTCGACGATCTCGGTGATCTCCTTGTTGATGTTCTCCTCTTCCCTCTTGAGCCGGACGATGGTGCCCTCCAGACGGCCCACGGAGTTCTTGACCGATCGCGCCCGTGCCTGGGCCTGTGACACCGCGGCCTCGACCGCGAGCAACAGATTGCCGAGCCAAGCGGCCAGCGCGACGATTGCCAGAACGATCAGGAAATTGATCATCATGGCTCGGCCGGCTCCCCGGCGGTGGCGGCTTCGGCCACAGCCTTTCGGGCGCGCTCCGCCACGCGTTCGCTCTCCGATGCCTTGACGACGAAATTCTTCGTGTAGCCCAGCTTGAAGGGAAACGCCGTCTCGACCAGCTGTTTCGCCTCCTCGAAATTGTGGGCCCAGACCTCCGCGACGTTGGTTTGGCGCCAGATGGGGTTGACCGGCACCCGGTCGCCCGACGTACGCGCCTTGGCCGACGCCCGTTCGAGCACGAGATTGACCGTGAATTTCTGCAGGCCCGCCTGCGGGTCACCCACCTCGTGCACGTACAGCGGCGGCTGGTCGGCGAGCTCGTTCATCGCCTTCTCCATCTTCCGGATGTCGCTCTCCACCCGGTGGAGATCGGAAGACTGGCGATTGCGGTTGGCGATCAGGCGGTTGACGCGATCCTGCAGATCGTGGGCTTCGGAATGCAGGACGTAGATGCGGTTTTCGAGCTTGTCGATGTTGGCCGAGCGCTCGATCATCGGCGGCAGGAAATCCTTCATCATGACGACCATCGGCACCGCCACCATCATGATGACGGCAATGGCGATCAGAAGGAGGGTGGTGGTCGTCATCTCCGTCCCGCGTCCCGGCGAAACCCGCCGCTCCGATGTGCCGTACCGACTCGGCGCATGATGGATCGTTGGGCATTCCACCGCAATCGTCAACGCGGTTGAATCAGAATTGATCAGAATTCGAAACGGTTGTTGCGAACCGTTGCACGTGCGACATCATCCGCTGAACTGACCGGCGGTGGCAAGCGCGGCAACGCTCCGCACCGCGTCACGCACCACTCCCGGCCGCGGCGTGTCGGCGATGGTCGTGAACCAATGGTCCGGCGGGTTGCGGCCGGCGGCGCGCGACCAGGTGAGCGCGCGCAGCACCGCCCCGGCCGCGGCGGTCGGCGGAACGTCGGGATCGATGCCGTTCAGCGTCGCCCACACCCCGGCCCAGGCCCGACCCACCGACCACGGGTTGTAGCCCCCGCCGCCGACCACCAGCACCCGTTCCGCCAGCCGCGCCACCGCCCCGACCGCGCGCCACAGGGCGCGGTTGGACAGCTCCAGCCGGCTCAGCGGGTCCTCCTGGATCGCGTCGGCCCCGCTCTGGATCACCACCGCTTCCGGCCGGAAGGCTTCACCGAGCGGCAGGATCACGCGGTCGAGCAGGTAATCCATCTCGTTGTCGTTGAAGCCCGGCGGCACCGGCAGGTTGCGCGCCATGCCGCCGGCGCGGTCCTCCACCGGCCCCGTGAAGGGCCAGCGCCCGTCCTCATGCACGGAGATGGTGAGCACCCGGTCGTCGTCGGCGAAGGCGTCCTGCACCCCGTCGCCGTGATGGGCGTCCAGGTCCACATACAGCACCCGGCCAATGCCACCGTCGAGCATCGCCAGGATCGCCAGCACCGGCGCGTTGGTGTAGCAGAAGCCGCTGGCGCGGTCGGGCCGGGCGTGATGGGTGCCGCTGGCCGGGCTGTAGATCACGCCCGGCGCCCCTGCCAGCATGCGCCCCGCCAGGATCGCCGCGCCGGCGCTGACGGCCGGCCGCCGGTACATCTCCGGATAGACCGGATTCTCCAGTTTGCCCAGGTTGTAGCGGGCGCCGGTCTCCGCATCCACGCGCTGCTCCCGCTCGGCGCGGGCGAGTGCCACCAGATAGTCGTCGTGGTGGAAGCGGGCCATCTCCCCGTCCGACGCCTGCGGGCTGTCGCGGTACTGGGCGTCGGGCAGCCATCCCATGGCGCGGCACAGATCCACGCAGGTGCTGACACGCGGGATCGACAGGGGGTGTTTCGGTCCGTAGCTGGATTGCCGGTAGATCTCGTGCCCGATGAACAGTGGCCGCGGTTCCGAATGGATGGTCGACTCCATTTTGTCAGGACACCCCTTGCCGGACGCCACAGTCCGCACTTTACTTGGTTACGTGAACGAACGGAATGGAGCGCCGCATGCGTCCGTTGGTCGTTTCGGTCCTCGTGGCGGCGCTGCCGCTCCTGTCTGCCCCCGCCACCAAGGCCGAGGTTCCGGTCGACCTCGAACTGGTGCTCGCCGTCGATGTCTCCGGCAGCGTGGATGAGGAGGAGGCGAAGCTCCAGCGCAGCGGCTACATCGACGCGCTGCTGAACCCCAAGGTCATCGGCGCCATCCGCTCCGGACCTCTGGGGCGCATCGCCGTCGCCTACATGGAATGGGCGGGCGACCATTACCAGCGGGTGACCGTCGGCTGGACCCTGCTCGACGGCCCGGCCGCCGCACAGTCCTTCGTCGGCTCGCTCGAGGAGGCACCGCTGCGCACAGCGCAATGGACATCCATCAGCGCCGCCATCGACCGCGCGACGACCCTCTTCGACGGCAACGGCTTCGAAGGCACGCGGCGGGTCATCGACGTGTCGGGCGACGGGGTGAACAACCGCGGCCGTGCGGTGCAGGACGCCCGCGACGCAGCGCTGGCCGCCGGCATCACCATCAACGGCCTGCCGATCCTCAACGACCGCCCCAACCCCTGGGGCGGCCCGACGACGCCCAACCTCGACCTCTACTACCGCGACAACGTGATCGGCGGGCCGGGTGCCTTCCTGGTTCCCGCGGTCAGCTTCGAGTCCTTCGCGGACGCGATCCTGTCGAAGCTGCTGCTGGAGATCGCCGGGATCGGCACCGGCACGGTCTACGCCGGCCGGTGAACGTTCACACGAAATAGGCCGCGGTGATGTCGCTCTTGCGCAGGCCGGCGACCAGCACCTGATCGCCGCCACCGAAACTGAAGAAGGCGCCGTCGCTGGCCTGGGTGACCGTGTAGCCCATGCCGTTGACGGCGAGGCGGTCGCCCTCGGCGAAGCTGAAATCCACCACGCGGTCGCTGCCGCAGCCGCGGGCGAAAGCGAAGGTGTCGGCGCCCGCGTTGCCCTTGACGGTGTCGCGACCGGCGTCTCCCCACAGCCAGTCGTTGCCGTTGCCGCCATAGAGCATGTCGTTGCCGGCCCCGCCGTAGAGCTTGTCGTCGCCGTCCTGTCCGCGCAGCGTGTCGTCGCCGTTGCCGCCCTGGAGCGTGTCGAAGCCGCCGAGCCCGGACAGCTCGTCCTTGCCGTCGCCGCCGATGATCAGGTCGGCCCCGACGGTGCCGGTCAGGCTTTCCGACGCGGCGGTGCCCTGCACCGTGTTGATGGCCGGCTGCGACGGCGGCAGGGTGGAGGCGGTGACGATCGCGAAGGTCCGTCCGGTGAGCTGCTCGGCGTACTGGTCGATGGAGAAGAAGCTGTCGAGCGTCACCGCGCCGCCCAGGTCCGACATGATGGTGCCGGTCTGCGTCTGGCTGCCGTAGGTGGCGCCGCCGGCGTACTGGTCGAACATTCCGATCATGTGGCCGTATTCGTGCGCCGCCAGCTCGTCCTGGTAGGACGGGCCCCAATCGGTCTGCAGGTACCAGTCCAGCATGTTGGACGCGCCGTAGCCGCTGTGCACATTCACCTGATAATGCGCGTCGGCACTGTCCACGAAGCTGACGTCGAAGCGGATGCCGAACACGTTGGTGCCGTCCTTCAGGGCGGCCTTGCCGTTCCACACCCGCTCGATCCCCTGCTCCCACACCGCCTGGGTGGCGCCGGGGTTGGCGCCGGTCAGGTCGATGCGGGTGTTGACCATGAAGTTGGACCCGTCGAAGGACAGGTCGTAATTGACGTACCAGGCGTAGCCGCCGTCCGCCCGGGATTCGTAATAGGTGACGGGCATGGACGCCCCTGCGAATTGAGTGCCAGTCCCGCCGCTGTTCGCCGTCGTCGCCATGACACTGCCCCCTTTTGACACCGTCCGCCCTCTATGGGCCGGTTCGACAGGGGTAGGATGGGCGTGCAACCGAGCGAATGTTGTGACCAAAGCCCCTCTTATCCTTAAGAGTAACGAAGCGTAAACCATTTCGCGGATGGTCTGACGAGTGGCCGACCGCCCAAGCCACCCGCCCAAGCCACCCGCCCAAGCCACCCGCCCAAGCCACCCGCCCAAGCCACCCGCCCAAGCCACCCGCCCAAGCCACCCGCCCAAGCCACCCGCCCAAGGCACTTGGTGGAAAATCCGCCCCGCCCTTGCTATGCAGGAGCCGGCAGAACAATCACCCGGAGGACACCCGCGCCATGGCCCAACGCCGCACGCTGATTGCCGGAAACTGGAAGATGAACGGGCGCCGGGCCGACGGGCTGGCGCTGGCGTCGGACCTCGCCGGCCGCCTGAAGGGTGCCGGCGAGGTGCCGTTCGAACTGCTGGTCTGCCCGCCCTTCCCGCTCCTCTTCCCGGTCGGTGAGGCGATCAGCGACAGCCCGCTGCTGCTGGGCGCCCAGGATTGCGCGGTCAAGCAGCATGGCGCGCACACCGGCGACGTCAGCGCCCAGATGCTGGTGGACGCCGGCTGCCGCTTCGTCATCGTCGGCCATTCCGAGCGTCGTCAGGACCACGCCGAGGGCGACGCCCTGATCGCCGCCAAGGCGGCTGCGGCCCACGCGGAGGGGCTGATCGCCATCGTCTGCGTCGGCGAGACGGAGGCGGAGCGCGATGCGGGCCAGGCGAACGCCGTGGTGTCGCGCCAGCTCGCCGGCTCCCTGCCGGCCGGGGCGACGGCCGCCAACACGGTGGTGGCCTACGAGCCGGTCTGGGCGATCGGAACCGGCAAGACCGCCACCCCGCAGGACGTCGCCGACATGCACGCCCACATCCGCGCCGAGCTGGCCGGCAAGGTGGACGCGGCCGACGGCGTGCGCATCCTCTACGGTGGGTCGGTGAAGCCGGGCAACGCGGCCGAGCTGATGGCGGTGCCGAATGTGGATGGGGCGCTGGTCGGAGGCGCCTCGCTGAAAGCGGACGACTTCTGGGCCATCGCCGCGAGTTGCCGCTAGCATATCGGACGCGGGCGGGGTAAAACCCTCGTCGCGCGCGCCGCGGCTTCCGATGGGAGGTCGCGGCGCGCATTCGGTTTGGCGGGTGCCGGCGCCCTGACGCCGTCACGCGCAAGCGTGGGGAACGGAGTTCGATGGAAACGGTGCTCTTGGTCATTCACCTGCTGATCGCGCTGGCGCTGGTGGGCGTCATCCTGATCCAGCGGTCGGAAGGCGGCGGACTCGGCATCGGCGGCGGCACCATGGGCGGCATGATGACCACCCGCGGCTCGGCCAACCTGCTGACCCGCACCACCGCGATCCTCGCCGCGGGCTTCATGACGACCAGCATCATCCTGGCGATCCTGGCGGGCGGCCACTCGCGCCCGACCTCGATCATCGACAGCATGCCCGCGGCTCCGGCCCAGCAGCAGGCCCCGCAGCCGGCCGTCCCCGCAACGCCGGCTCCGCCCGTCGCGCAGTAAACGCCGACGCGACAAGCCGGATGCTTTGAGGAGAGGCGGCATCATCCGGAGCCGCCTCTTTCCTTTGTGCGTTCTCGAACAAGGTTCCATCTCGTCGAACAGGTCACGACAGCCATGACGCGGTACATCTTCATCACGGGCGGCGTGGTTTCTTCGCTGGGCAAGGGCATCGCCGCGGCATCGCTGGCGGCCCTGCTCCAGGCGCGCGGCTACAAGGTCCGCATGCGCAAGCTCGACCCGTACCTGAACGTCGATCCCGGCACCATGAGCCCGTACCAGCACGGCGAGGTGTTCGTGACCGACGACGGTGCCGAAACCGACCTCGATCTCGGCCATTACGAGCGCTTCACCGGCGTGCCGGCCCGGCGCGGCGACAACATCACCACCGGCCGCATCTACAAGACGGTGATCGAGAAGGAGCGGCACGGCGACTATCTCGGCGCCACCGTGCAGGTGATCCCGCATGTCACCGACCAGATCAAGGAGTTCATCCGCGCCGACGTCACCGACGAGGACTTCATCCTCTGCGAGATCGGCGGCACGGTCGGCGACATCGAGTCGTTGCCCTTCCTGGAGGCGATCCGCCAGTTCGGCAACGAGGTGGGGCCGGAGCGGGCGCTGTTCGTGCACCTGACGCTGCTGCCCTACATCCCGTCGGCCGGCGAGCTGAAGACCAAGCCGACGCAGCATTCGGTGAAGGAGCTGCTGTCGGTCGGCATCCAGGCCAACATCCTGCTGTGCCGCGCGGACCGCCCGATTCCCGACGGCGAGCGGCGCAAGATCGCGCTGTTCTGCAACATCCGGCCGGAGCGGGTGATCGCGGCGCTGGACGTCAGCACCATCTACCAGGTGCCGATCGCCTACCATGAGGAAGGTTTCGACGATCAGGTCCTGCGTTACTTCGATCTGCCCGTCGAGGGCGAGCCTGACCTCAGCCGCTGGCAGGAGGTCGTCCGCCGCATCGTGAACCCCGAGGGCGAGGTCACCATCGCCGTCGTCGGCAAGTACACCAGCCTGCTCGACAGCTACAAGTCACTGGCCGAGGCGCTGACCCATGGCGGCATCGCCAACAACGTGCGGGTCAATCTCGACTGGATCGACTCGGAGATCTTCGAGCAGGACGGCGCCGTCCAACGGCTGGAGCATGTGCACGGCATCCTGGTGCCGGGCGGCTTCGGCATCCGCGGCACCGAGGGCAAGATCCGCGCGGCGGAATTCGCCCGCCAGCACCGGATTCCCTATTTCGGGATCTGTTTCGGCATGCAGATGGCGGTGATCGAGGCGGCGCGCAACCTCGCCGGCATCGTCGACGCCGGTTCCACGGAACTGGGCCGCCCCGGCAACCCGGTGGTCGGCCTGATGACCGAGTGGATGCGCGGCAACAGCCTGGAGAAGCGCAGCGGGGTCGACGACCTCGGCGGCACCATGAGGCTCGGCGCCTATCCGGCGATGCTGGTGCCCGACAGCAAGGTCTGCGACATCTACGGCGCCAGCGAAATCAGCGAGCGCCACCGCCACCGCTACGAGGTGAACGTCTATTACAAGGAGCGGCTGGAAAAGGTCGGCCTGCGCTTCTCCGGCCTGTCGCCGGACGGCGAGTTGCCGGAGATCGTGGAACTGCCCGACCACCCCTGGTTCATCGGCGTGCAGTTCCACCCCGAACTGAAGTCCAAGCCGTTCGACCCTCACCCGCTTTTCACCAGCTTCATCCGCGCGGCGATCGAGCAGAGCCGGATGGTGTGAACGCGCTCTCCCGCGGCACCCGGACAACATCCCCGTGGTGCCGCGGGTGCCAGCGTCCCGCGCGGACATCGGCCTACGCGATCCGGGTTTCGGCACCGGCCTCCCCTCTGTGTTGACCGCCGGACATATGGTCGCATCCGCCGCGTACTGCCGCGTCGCATTCTTGCGGATCTTGCCCGTCACAAGACAGTCCTCGTCCGATGCCGCCGCTTGCCTGTGGTCCCATACAGGACTGATCGGGCTGGAACCCTGGGATTCCGGGCATGCCGGCTCTTGTCGGCTATGCTGCACGACTTGGTGCGAGTTCGGGTGTACCCATGTTCGGCGGTGACACCAACTGGGCGTCGCATGCATCGGCATGCACAAATCAAATGGACCATCTACGCAAAGGATATTATCCTCGTCGCTACAAAGATTTTAGCGACCGCCATCTTTAGTTGATTGGAGCTGATCCCAAGTTGTCGAGACAACGCCTCTTTGATCGTGCAACCAACAAATGCCGCAGTGGCTCACGCCGGCGGCATGGTTCCGGAGTGCGTGGAAGCGGTGGTGTTCGGAGCTTTGGATCGAGGTAGGCGGGAAGGCGTGTCCACAGAGGTGCAGTCATGGGTTTCTTGACCGGCAACAACAGCATCGATGCGCTTCTAGCGGGCGACAGTTACCGTTGGAACGCCGGAAAGCCCACTGGCACCGCAACCACGATCAGCTATTCGTTCCTCACAAGCCTGCCGACTTACTATGCCAGCGGCGCGGCGGAGGCCAAGGACTTCGCCGCGGTGACCGACTCCATGAAGGCGGGCATCGAGGCGGCGCTAAGCCTTTATGAGCAGGTCTGCAACGTCCGCTTTGTCGAGGATACGTCCGAGAAGGGCCAGATCACCTTTGCACAGTGCAGCCTGAGCGGGGTCGCCACATCCTCCTACGGCGGCGGCACCGGCAAGGCCGGCGACGTCTTCTTCAACATCAACCATACGCCAAATCAGAGCATGACCGCCGGCAGCTACGCCTTCATGACGGCGCTGCACGAGATCGGTCACGCGCTGGGGCTGAAACATCCGGGCAATTACGACGGAACCGCCGGCGCGGTTCCCGGGCCCTACCTGCCGGCGGCCACAGACTCCGTGCAATACACGGTGATGTCCTATTACGGCGGGCTCTGAACGGCGGCAACCCGCAGACCCTGCAGCTTTATGACATCCAGGCGCTACAGTATCTTTACGGCGCCAA
Organism: Azospirillum oleiclasticum; assembly: GCF_013423485.1. GTDB lineage: Bacteria > Pseudomonadota > Alphaproteobacteria > Azospirillales > Azospirillaceae > Azospirillum > Azospirillum oleiclasticum. Next base: position 35,434 of record NZ_JABFFR010000003.1, on the reverse strand, counting down.
CCGGGGCGCTGCCACAGGCGACGACACCTACATCGTGTCCGCCAGTGCGCCGGAGGTCCGGTCGATCTGGGACGGAGGGGGCACCGACACCCTGGACGCGTCGGCCCAGACGCGTGCGGTCCGCATCGACCTCAACGCCGGAGCCTTCAGCTCGATCGGGGTGAACGCCACCGGCGGCGCTGCGGTGAACAACATCGCCATCGCTTATGGCTCGACCATCGAGAATGCTGTGGGCGGGGCGGGCAACGACACGCTGGTCGGCAACGCCGTCGACAACCTGTTGACCGGTGGAGCGGGTGACGACGCGTTCGACGGCGGAGCCGGCTCCGACGTCGCGACCTACCGCGGCACGCGCGCGCAGTACAAGGTGTGGACGGAAAACGGCCGCATCACGGTGCAGGACCTGGTAAGCGGGCGGGACGGCACCGACACGATGGTGAATGTCGAACGCCTGCGGTTCGCCGACGGTGAGGTGCTGGCCTCGACCGCCGCCGCGCCGCTGACAGGCAGCGCCGTTTCGCGCAGCCTGAGGAACGGCCAGACGGTCGCCTTGTCCGATCTGTATTCAGCCGGAAACTCCGATGGGCGGACGGTTCAATATTACTGGATCACCGACCTGGCGGGGGCTGGGCTGGTCAACCTGAACGGCGCGGTGAACCTCGCGACTGCGGCCCAAAAGGCGGCGGGCGGCATTCAAGTCAGCGCGACTGATTTCGCCAAGCTCACCTACACCGGTGCCGGGACCGAGACCCTGGGCTTCCAGGTTTTCGACGGGCTGGCCTGGAGCGCCACGGCCAACGCCAAGCTCACCAACAGCACCCCCACCGGTGTCGGCGCTCCGCGTGCTCTGGGAACCGGCAAGTCCGTGGCGCTGTCGGATCTCTACGCGGCGACCGACGCGGAGGACTCGATCCAGTACTACCGCGTGACCAACCCGGCGGGTGCGGGCACGCTGTCGCTGAACGGGGCGGTGGACCTCGCCAACGCCACCCAGCGCGCGCAGGGCATCTCCCAGTTCTCCGCCGCCGACTTCGCCAAGGTGACCTACACCGGCAACGGCAACGAGACGCTGAGCTTCATGGCGCATGACGGCCTCGGCTGGAGCGCCACCACCAACGTCGCCGTCAGCAACGCCCTTCCGGTCGGCGCCGGCACGCCGACCGCGCTGGCGAAGGGCGCGACGGTGGCGCTGTCGGATCTCTACGCCGCGACCGACGCGGAGGACTCGATCCAGTACTACCGCGTGACCAACCCGGCGGGTGCGGGCACGCTGTCGCTGAACGGGGCGGTGGACCTGGCCAACGCCACCCAGCGCGCGCAGGGCATCTCCCAGTTCTCCGCCGCCGACTTCGCCAAGGTGACCTACACCGGCAACGGCAACGAGACGCTGAGCTTCCTGGCGCACGACGGTCTCGGCTGGAGCGCCCCCACCAACGTCGCCGTCAGCAACGTAGCCGGCATCGCTGTCTCAAACAGGTTGGGCATCGGACAGTCTGTCGCGTTGTCCGATCTGTTCTCGGTGACCGACGCGGATGGTGACACCATCCGGACGTATCGGATCACCGATCCGGCGGGGGCGGGACGAATCAACCTGAACGGTGCCGTCAATCTCGCCACCACCGCCCAAAAGGCGGCGGGCATGGTGCAGGTCAATGCTGCCGACTTCGCGAAGCTCACCTACACGGGCTCGGGAACCGAATCCTTGAGCTTCCAAGCTTTCGACGGTGTCAGTTGGAGCACGCCGGTCACCGCAAGGCTCACCAACTCCGCCCCTGTCGGCACCGCCGCTACGGTCAGCCTCAGAGCCGGGGAGGTCGTGGCGCTGCCACGGCTGTTCTCGGCGAGCGACCCGGAGGGTGACACCATCCAGATGTACAGGATCACGGATCCAGCGGGGGCTGGGCGGATCAATCTGAACGGCGCAGTCAATCTCGCCACCACCGCCCAAAAGGCGGCGGGCATGGTTCAGGTCAGTGCTGCCGACTTCGCGAAGCTCACCTACACGGGCTCAGGAGCGGAGTCCCTGAGCTTCCAGGCGTTTGATGGAGTGAACTGGAGCAACGCGACCAGAACGGCGATTGCGGTGACCAGTCGTTTGGTCGGCATCGGCAAGCCGCGCGACCTCGCTCCGGGTCAGGAAATTCCGCTCTCCCTCCTCTATGAGATCGACACCACCTCTGGCATAACGGCACGGTTCTACCGGATTACCGATCCGGCGGGCGGTGGGGGCATCCAACTGAACGGGGTAAAAAACCTCGCCAGCGCCGCCGACCAAGCGCGTGGTGTTTATCAGGTTACGGCCGCCGAATACAACAAGTTGACGTACACCGGGTCGCAAGGAGAAAGCCTGACCTTCCAGGTCGGAGATGGCACCGCCTGGAGCGCGGCGACCCAGGTCGCCGTCACCGAAGGCGCTCCAGCCGCGGTTCTTCCATCCCAAACGCTCAAGATTGGAGAAACGGTCGCGTTGTCAAGCTTTGTGACTCCTGACAACTCGAAATACTACCATTACATCATCTATGACAACTCTGCCACTGGTACGTTTAACCTCAACGGTGCGGTGAATCTCAATCCCTTCTACAACATAGTCAATATCGACGACTCGGCGTTTCAGGTCTTCGATCTCACGCCCGAGGATTTCGCCAAGGTCACCTACACCGGACGCGGTTCGGCAACATTCCACATCGAGCGACTTGAACGCATTACGGCTGATGGTCCGACGCCGCACGATGATCTCTCCCTTGCGCACCTGCGGAAGAGTGATACGACGACGGTGGTCATCGGCAACCGGACCCCAGACGGGATGATCTCTCCGGCCAGCAATCGGCAGGGTACGGCGTTGCGACTGTCCGACATCTATTCGGCACAAGACGGCGACGGCGATTCGGTAATTTACTACCGGGTCAAAAGGGAGAGCGGCCTCGATGAGATCAATTTGAACGGAGCGGTCAACGTCAGTTCTGGAGCGGATTTTCTTCAAGGATATTACACAGTATCCGCCAACGATTTCAGCAAGCTGACCATCAACACCACAGGGTTCAACGAATTGCGCTTCCAGGCCAGCGACGGGGGTGGCTGGAATGCGCCGATCACGGTCATCCTGGGCGAGGGAGCGCAGGCGACAGCCCGCAGATCGGTTGGGTTGAACGCAACCGTCAAGCTCGCGCAACTGTTCGACCCGGGTGTGCTGACGCAGACCGGTGCGAGCTTCTACCGCGTCGAGGATCCGAGCGGAGCGGGTCATGTTTTCCTGAACGGTGTTGCAAACCTCGCCTCTCCAGCCGACCAAGCGGAAGGTCGGTATCTGGTGGCGGCATCCGACATGTCCAAGCTGACCTACACCGGTGGCGGACGTGAGCGGATAACGGTTCAGGCCGTCGACGCCAGCGGAACGACCACTTATCAGCCCTATTCCACCTATGTCGGCAATCAGGCCCCCGTTGTTCGAGGGAAGACCAGCAATATACCGAATGATTCCTATACCGATACCAGCTACCTCATGTCGGTGAGCGATCCCGAGAATGATCCAATCGTCTATTACCGATTCCAGCACGTCAGTGGGAATCAAATCTTCGCCTTCGACCCGAAGGAGGTTGTTACCGATGCGTCCGATCCTGTCGGCTCGATCCGGGTGACCGCTGAGGGAGCTTATTGCTACGTCCATCCACAGGGTCTAGGCTCGACCATCGTCCAAGCATTCGATGGGGTCTCATGGAGTGATCCAGCGACGATTACGTTTGCCAAGGAAGACCCGCCTCCGGTCGTAACCAGAAGAACCGACTTCTATCTTGTTCCGGAATTTAACGAAACGTTCCGATTCAATGCAACGTGGTGCACTGGCTACGATGCAAATGGAGCGCTTATAAGTACTTGGATTCCCAAATTTCGCGTGCATGTCCCGGATGAGATCGGGAAATTTACTATGGATGAACAACCAGTTTCCGGGTATTTTGCTGAAATGGGAGAAAATTTCTATGAGATCTCTCAGCTCGATGGATTGAATTCGACCATGACCCTATGGGCATCTGGTGATATCATTGTTCAGGCTTACGACAATATGAAGTGGAGCGCACCAACCAAGCTGCACTTTGAGGTGGCGCCTCCATCGACCACGGACAACCCGCTGGATTTCAGCCCGGGAACCTCGATCACCTTGCGTCAGCTAAAAGAGTCGATCAACCGCAATTGGGCTGACCAAATCTGGTCGATGGATCCTGTTTATGGAGGCGATTGGGTATCGGCAGTCTATATAAAGGACCCTTCCGGTGCTGGTTCCATCAATCTGAACGGTGCTCCCGTCAATTCGCGGGCGCTCGCGTCCGGTCACACGTTCGAGGCTGGCGAGGCCGTGATCGATGTCGCTTACCTGGATCAGGTAACCTACACCGTTCAGGGCTTGGAGAAACTCAAGATCGGGATTATCGCCAGAACTGATTACTTCGGCACGTATGTCGCCGGTCATGCCCCGATGGAGCTTTATGAAATCGACATCGGAGGAGCGCCTGTTGGTACAGTGACACCGCAGTCGCTGGACGGGGTGGGGAGCGCGCCGTTGTCGAATCTCGTGTCGTTCACCGATCCGAACGGCGACACGATCAAATACTATCAGGTTACCGATCCGTACGGCGCCGGATCGCTGCAACTGAACGGGGCTGTCAACCGGGCCAACGCGAACGACACGGCACAGGGCAAGTATCAGTTCGTCGCCAGCGACTTCGGCAGGCTCACCTACCGGGCCAACGGTGCCGAGACACTGACCGTGCAAGCCTTCGACGGTCAGTTGTGGAGTGACCCGACCCTCGTTGCGGTCGATGGCGGCGGATACGTGAGCGGTTCGGGGGCGCTGTTCGGATCAGATCGCCGCATTGGCACTTGAACGCGTGCCCGACTGGCGGGGGCAATGGCGATCATCCGCCGCCCTCCTCCTCCGGGAATCCCGGAAAACAAAAACCAAAGGGCCTGCATCCCCCCTTCCGGCTGAGCCGGGGCTCGACGGTTGGTTCCGCGGGTGACGAGGGCTATGATGCCCCCGCGGCGGTCGGGCGATGTCCGGCCGTAACCGGAAAACGGGAGAGGGCATCGTGACCGAAGTCACCATCCAGGCCGCCGACGGCGGTGCGTTCATGGCCTATGTGGCGAAACCGGCGACCCTGCCGGCGCCGGCTGTCGTGGTCATCCAGGAAATCTTCGGGGTGAACGCGGTGATGCGCGGCATTGCCGACGATCTGGCGCGGCAAGGCTATCTGGCCGTCTGCCCCGACCTGTTCTGGCGGATCGAGCCTGGCGTGGACATCACCGACAAGACGCAGGAGGAATGGAACAAGGCCTTCGCCCTGCTCCAGAAATTCGACGTCGACAAGGGCGTGGGGGATCTGAAGTCCACCGCCGACTGGTGCCGCCAGCAGACGGAATGCAACGCGCGTGTCGGCACCGTCGGCTATTGCCTGGGCGGCAAGATGGCCTTTCTGATGGCGTCCCGCTCCGACGTGGACGCCAACGTCAGCTACTACGGAGTCGGCCTTGTGGATCTCGTCGGCGAGGTCCCGAACATCAAGAAGCCGCTGCTGATGCATGTGGCGGAGTTGGACAAGTTCGTGGCCCCGGAGGCACGCGACACGGTGCTGGAGGCGGTGGCGGCCAACCCCAAGGTCACTGCCCATGTCTATGAGGGCATGGACCACGCCTTCGCCCGCAAGGGCGGGGATCATTTCGACGCCGCGGCGTCGGAGCTCGCCAACGGTCGCACGGCGGACTTCTTCCGCGAACATCTCTCCTGAACCGCCCTCCCCCTCTCCCCATGGGAGAGGGGTCTTCCCCGCCCGGAGCACCCCATGACCCGCACCGTCAGCGTCGGCCCGCTCGCCATCGCCAACGACCGCCCCTTCGTCCTGATCGCCGGCCCCTGCCAGATGGAGAGCCGCGAGCACGCCCTGGAAACGGCGGAGGCGCTGGCCGGCATCTGCGGCGCTCTTGGGATCGGGCTGATCTACAAGACCTCCTACGACAAGGCCAACCGCACCTCGATCAACGCCGCGCGCGGCATGGGGATGGACCGGGCGCTGCCGGTCTTCGCCGAGATCCGCGAGCGCTTCGGCTGCCCGGTGCTGACCGACGTGCACGAGACCCAGCACTGCGCCCCCGTGGCGGAGGCGGTGGACGTGCTGCAGATCCCCGCCTTCCTCTGCCGCCAGACCGACCTTCTGGTGGCCGCGGCGCAGACGGGACGGGCGGTCAACGTGAAGAAGGGCCAGTTCCTCGCCCCCTGGGACATGAGGAACGTCGCCGCCAAGCTGACCGCGGCCGGCAACGACAAGGTCCTGCTGTGCGAGCGTGGTGCCAGCTTTGGCTACAACACGCTGGTGTCGGACATGCGAAGCCTGCCGATCATGGCGGAGACCGGCTTCCCCGTGATCTTCGATGCCACCCATTCCGTGCAGCAGCCGGGCGGCCAGGGCACCAGCTCCGGCGGCCAGCGGGAGTTCGTGCCGGTGCTGGCCCGCGCCGCGGTGGCCGTGGGCGTCGCCGGCCTCTTCATCGAGTGCCACCCCGACCCCGACAAGGCCCCCAGCGACGGCCCGAACATGGTGCCGATGCGCGAGATGCGGGCGCTGCTGGAGCGTCTGCAGGCCTTCGACCGGGTGGCGAAGGGGGCGTAAGCCCCCTCCGCCGCGGCATCAGTACACGTAACCCGCGCCCCGCACCGCCTCGAACAAATCCTTGCGAAACTGCGAATCCGGCTTCAGGCGGGTACCCAGTTCCTTGTCGGTCATGCCGTCGGCGATCAGGCCGTTGACCTTGGAGGTCGGCTGGCAGGACAGAAAATAGCAGACCACGGCCATCAGCCGGTCGTCACCCTTGCCGAAGCTGTCCTTGATCTTGGTGAGGGCGTTCTTGGTTTCCTTGCTCTGGTTCCAGTGGGTGCGCCGCTCGTAGGTCTGGATGCCCTTGCGCACCGCCTCGATGAGCAACAGGCCGACGTCGTCGTCGCCCAGCACGTAGGAGACCACGAATTCCGGGTACATCTGCTGCGTGCGCCGCGCCAGCATCTCGTTGGCGCCGGACCCGAAGCTGAACGGGTTGAACTGCGTGCCGGTCTTGAAGCCCTGCGAGAACACCGAGTGCTGGCCGCCACGGGTCTCGTCGAAACCGGTCTTCTTGTAGCCGGCGTGGTTGGCCTTGTGCTGGCCGATCTTCAGCATCGCCTGGAGCTTCGAGCCATAATGCTCGGGGATGCCCAGCACCACGCGGGCGAGGATGCAGTTGCGGGCGATCTTGCGCCGTGTCTTGGCGGACCGGCAATTGCACTCGAAGTCACCGCAGATCTTGCAACCCGCGTAGGTCATCATCTTCGAGAAGCTGTCGGTGAAATAGGTGCCCTGCCCCAGCATGCCGAACTGCGGGTTCGCCACCGTTCCCTTGTTGCGCCCGAGGTCGGGGCGGAAGCCACCGGACACGATCATCTTGATGAAGTTCTTGCTGGTGCCGTGGAACAGCATCACCTCGCCGATCGGCTCGTTCATCACCGGCAACCCGCGCAGCCCTGTGGCGCTGTCGGACTGCACGGCCGAGCTCCAGACGATCCCGGCCAGCGGATTGCTGGTTCCGTTGATCGTGAACCGCGACGTCAGTTCGTTCCGGTAGTTCTCGTACATCTCCCAGAGCGGGAGGTTGCGGATCACCCGCACCTTGCGCACGGTCACCGGGCGCGAGCTGGGCGGAGCGACGCTCTTGTCCGAGGTCTCGCGCGCGCGGCGCGCGGCGGTCTGGCGCTGAAAGGCGCTGAGGCTGCTGTCGTTCGCCTGGTCGCGCGCCCAGGCCATGCGCGTCTTCTCGCCGCGCTCCGATGTGTAAGGCGATTCCGTGATGTTGCGGCGGATGTAGGCGGCGATCGCCTTGAACGCCTCGCTGCCCGGGTCGAGCTTGGCCGAGGTGTAGCCGGCGGTCACGTTGTCGGTGTCGATGGCGTCCGACACGGCGTTGTCGTCCTGATCGTCGGCGGACGCACCGTTCCAGCCCTTCATCCAGCCCTTGTTCGGCCAGTAGCTTGGCGGATGGATCAGCATGCGTGTCTCCTCAAGCGCGCTGGTCGCGTCGCGGGAACGCCGATGGGCAACCCCGGGCGACGCCCGTTATCCCTCTTTGGTGGTGGGGAGCCTACGGGCGCAATCAAAGGATCGCAATACGGATGTATGGCGGGGCTGTGACCTGTGGTGGGATGGGCGGGGGCACCGCCCGGCACAGGCCGCGTCGGTTGGTCCGCGGCGGCAAAAGCCTCCGGCGCGCTTGCGCTCCGCCCCCGGTGGGGCTATCCGTTTCCGCGGCCGAAATACCGGAGGACAGCGACCATGAGCGCCATCACCGACATCCATGCCCGCGAGATTCTGGACAGCCGCGGCAACCCGACCGTCGAGGTCGATGTGGAGCTGGAGTCCGGGGCGTTCGGCCGGGCGGCCGTGCCGTCGGGGGCGTCCACCGGGGCGCACGAGGCGGTCGAGCTGCGCGACGGCGACAAGTCCCGTTACGGCGGCAAGGGCGTGACCAAGGCCGTGGACGCGGTGAACGGCGAGATCTTCGACGCGCTGTCCGGTCTCGACGCCACCGACCAGGGGGCCATCGACCTCGCCATGATCGAGCTGGACGGGACGCCCAACAAGGCGCGGCTCGGCGCCAACGCGATCCTCGGCGTCAGCCTCGCCATCGCCAAGGCGAGTGCGGAGGAGGCCGGGCTGCCGCTCTACCGCTATGTCGGCGGCGCCTTCGCCTCGCTGCTGCCGGTGCCGATGATGAACATCATCAACGGTGGCGCCCACGCCGACAACCCCATCGACATCCAGGAGTTCATGATCATGCCGGTGGGGGCCGCCACCGGGGCCGACGCCATCCGCATGGGCGCCGAGATCTTCCAGTCGCTGAAGAAGAAGCTGAAGGACGCCGGCCACAACACCAACGTCGGCGACGAGGGCGGCTTCGCCCCCAACCTCGCCTCCACCGACGACGCGCTGGGCTTCGTGATGAAGGCGATCGAGGCTGCCGGCTACACCCCCGGCGAGGACGTGATGCTGGCGCTCGACGCCGCCTCCACCGAGTTCTTCAAGGACGGCAAGTACCACCTGGAGGGCGAGGGCAAGGTGCTGGGCGCGGACGAGATGGTCGCCTACTGGGCCGACCTCGTGGGCCGCTACCCGATCATCTCCATCGAGGACGGCATGGCCGAGGATGACTGGGAGGGCTGGAAGGCGCTGACCGACGCCATCGGCTCCAAGGTCCAGCTCGTCGGCGACGACCTGTTCGTCACCAACCCCAAGCGCCTGGCGCAGGGCATCAGCGGCGGCATCGCCAACTCGATCCTGGTCAAGGTCAACCAGATCGGCACGCTGACCGAGACGCTGCACGCCGTCGATATGGCGCACAAGGCCGGCTACACCGCCGTCCTCTCGCACCGTTCCGGCGAGACCGAGGACAGCACCATCGCCGATCTTGCCGTCGCCACCAACTGCGGCCAGATCAAGACCGGCTCCCTGTCCCGCTCCGACCGGCTCGCCAAGTACAACCAGCTCATCCGCATCGAGGAGAAGCTGGGCACCGCCGCCCGTTTCGCCGGCAAGGGCATCCTGAAGGCGTGAGGAACCGACCCTCTCCCCACGGGGAGAGGGTCATGCCGTCTTGACCCGCTCCGCCGGGGTCTGCTATCCGGCCGGGTGCGTCGTGCATGCCCGCCGGCCCCGTGCCGGCGGAGCACTCTTTTCATGTTGCAGGTTCCATGAGCGACATCTTCCGCGAAGTCGATGAAGACCTTCGCCGCGACCGCGTGCAGTCCCTGGCCAAGCGCTACGGCGGGGTGGCGGTCGCGGTGGCGTTCGTGGTGGTCGCGGGCACGGCCGGCTACACCGGCTGGAAGCACTGGCGCCAGTCGCAGCGCGAGGACGCGACCCAGCGTCTGACGCTGGCCATGGAGCAGGCGGTGCAGGCGCCGGCGCAGGGTGTGACGGCGCTGACCAGCTTCACCGAGGCGGCGGCACCGGCCGACCTCGCGACGCTCGCCCGGCTCAACGCCGCCGCCCTGCAGGTGCAGCAGGGCAAGCCGGCGGAGGCCGCGGCGCTCTACGACTCCGTTGCCAACGACGCTTCGGCCCGCACCGTCTACCGCGAACTTGCCACGCTGATGAGCGTGATGCAGCAGCTCGGCACCGGCGATCCCGGCCAACTGCAGGCGCGGCTGCAGCCGCTGACCGCCGACACCAACCCCTGGCGCCATTCCGCGCGGGAGATGACGGCGCTGCTGGCCGCCCGCGCCGGCGACCGGGAGAAGGCGCGCACCCTGTTCACCCAACTGGCCGACGACCCGACGGCCCCCGCGGGGGTACGCACCCGCGCGGGTGAGCTCGCGGCCCTTTACGCCAAGACCTGATGGGCCAAGACCTGATGGACCGCATGCCGACCAGCCGCCCCGCCACCCGCCGCGCCCGCCTGCTGACCGCCACTCTTCTGTCCACCCTGCTGGTCGGCTGCGACACGGTCAGCGGCTGGTTCGGCAGTTCCGCCCCGCCACCCCTGCCGGGTCAGCGCGTCGCGGTATTGCTGCGCGAGCGGCGGGTCGAGGTGGATCCGAAGCTCGCCGGGACGCCGGTGGCGGTGCCGCCGGCCCAGACCAACGCCGCGTGGCCGCAGGCCGGTGGCGGGCCCGAGCACGCCATGGGGAACCTCGCCCTGTCGGCCAACCCGGTGGAGGCGTTCCGCGCCGACATCGGCGCCGGCTCGTCCAGCTCGCAGATGCTGCTGAGCGCACCGGTGGTGGCGGATGGCCGCGTCTTCGCCGTGGACGCCGACGCCAAGGCCGGCGCCTTCGACGCTCAGACCGGGCGGAACCAGTGGCAGCAATCGCTGAAGCCCGAGAAGGAGCGCGGCGACGCCATGGGCGGCGGCGTCGCCTATGACGGCGGCCGGCTGTTCGTCACCACCGGCTACGGCGAGGTGCTGGCGCTCGACGGCGGCAACGGCACCATTGTCTGGCGCAAGCGCGTGTCCGGCCCGTTGCGCGGGGCACCGACAGTGGCGGCGGGCCGTGTCTTCGCGGTGACCATCGACAACCAGCTCGTGGCGCTGAACGCGGCCGACGGCGAGAACCTTTGGAACCACACGGGCATCCTGGAATCCGCCGGCCTGCTCGGCGCCTCCAGCCCGGCGGCCAACGCCACAGTGGTGGTGGCGCCCTACTCCTCGGGCGAGCTGGTCGCCATGCGGCCGGAGAACGGCCGGGTCACCTGGATGGAAAGCCTGGCGGCCATCCGCCGCTCCGGTGCGCTGAGCAGCCTGGCCGACATCCGGGGCCTGCCGGTGCTCGACCGCGGGGCCGTGTTCGCCATCGGCCATTCCGGCCGCATGATCGCGGTGGACGAGCGCATCGGCGCCCGCCTGTGGGAGCTGGAGCTGGGTGGCACCCAGACCCCCTATGTGGCGGGCGAGTTCGTCTTCGTTGTCACCAACGACGCGGAGGTGGTGGCGATCACCCGCCGCGACGGCCACATCCGGTGGATCGGCCAGCTTCAGCAGTTCGAGGATCCCAAGGAGCGCACGGGTGTGGTGAGCTGGGCCGGCCCGGTGATGGCCGGCGGCGTGCTGTGGCTGACCAACTCGCTGGGTGAACTGGTCAGCGTCTCTCCGGAAACCGGCGAGGTGACCGGGCGGCGGAAACTGCCGTCGGAGACCTTCCTTCCCCCTGTGGTGGCCAATGGAACTCTCTATGTATTGAGCGACAACGGGACGCTCACGGCCTTCCGTTGACGGAAGTCCCAAGGAAAGCCGCGTCCATGCCGTTCACCGTCGTCATCATCGGCCGACCCAATGTCGGCAAGTCCACGCTGTTCAACCGGCTGGCCGGGAAGCGGCTGGCGCTGGTGGACGACACGCCCGGCGTGACCCGTGACTGGCGGTCGGCGGACGGGCATGTCGGCGGGCTGTCCTTCACCATCGTCGACACCGCCGGTCTGGAGGATGTGTTCGACGACAGCCTGGAAGCCCGCATGCGCCGCCAGACCGAGCAGGCGCTGGAGCGGGCCGACGTGGCGCTGTTCGTCATCGACGCGCGCACAGGCATCACCCCGCTCGACCGCCATTTCGCGTCCTGGCTGCGCAAGGGCCGGACACCGGTGATCCTCGTCGCCAACAAGGCGGAGGGCAAGGCCGGGCTGCCCGGCATCCTGGAATCCTTCGAGCTGGGGCTGGGCGACCCGGTGCCGCTGTCCGCCGAGCACGGCGAGGGCATGGCCGATCTGGTGGAGGCTCTGCTGCCCTTCGCGCCGAAGGACGAGGAGCCGGAGAAGGCGGCACCGGCCACCGTCGCCTTGACCGAGGACGGCCTTGAGATCCCGGTCGGCGACCAGCCGGAGCCGGAGGAGGAGCGCCTCCGCCCCATCCAGATCGCCATCGTCGGCCGCCCGAACGTCGGCAAGTCCACCCTGCTCAACAGCCTGATCGGCCAGGAGCGGGTGCTGACCGGGCCGGAAGCCGGGATGACCCGCGACGCCATCGCGGTGGATTGGGAATGGCGCGACCGCCAGTTCCGCCTCGTCGATACCGCCGGCATGCGCCGCCGCGCCCGCGTCGAGGACAAGGTGGAGAAGCTGGCCGTCGCCGACGGTCTGCGCGTGGTGCGCATGGCCCAGGTGGTGATCCTCGTCGTGGACGCCGGCCAGATCCTCGACAAGCAGGACCTGACCATCGCCCGCATGGTGATCGACGAGGGCCGCGCGCTCGTCATCGCCATCAACAAGTGGGACACGGTGGACGACCGCGCCATGGCGCTGCGTCAGGTCGAGGACAAGCTGGAAAGCTCGCTGGCCCAGGCCAAGGGCGTGTCGGTGGTGACCATCTCCGCGCTGAAGGGCAAGCGGCTCGACGCGCTGTTGGACGCGGTGCTGGACAGCTACGCGGTGTGGAACCGCCGCATCCCGACGGCCCAGCTCAACCGCTGGCTCGAAGGCATCCTGGATCATCACCCGCCGCCCTTGATCGATGGACGCCGGCTGAAGATCCGCTACATGACGCAGGTGAAGGCCCGTCCGCCGGCGTTCGCCCTGTTCGTCAACAAGCCCGGCGACCTGCCCGACAGCTACCAGCGCTATCTGATCGCCAACCTGCGCGACAGCTTCGACCTGCCCGGCGTGCCGATCCGGCTGGCCCTGCGCGGCGGCAAGAACCCGTATGTCAAGGAATAGGGGCCGGCGCCGTCCCCAGCATCCCTGAATCAGGAAGGCTGGCGCAACCCGCCGGCCTTCGTGTCGGCACAACAGTTCGCCAGTTGGAAAACTGTTCTTGACGCGCAGCGTCCCCCGGATTAGTTTGCCGCATGGAAAACTATGAGCACCGTCTGAACCTCGCGTTCGCCGCCCTGGCCGATCCGACCCGGCGCGCGATCGTCGCCCGCCTGAGCAGCGGAGACGCCACGGTCGGCGAACTCGCCGAGCCCTTCGGGATCGGACTGCCGACCTTGTTGAAGCACATCGGCGTGCTGGAGCGTGGCGGCCTCGTGTCGTCGCGAAAATCCGGACGGGTACGAACCTGCTCCCTCACGCCGGGAGCGCTTCGGAACACCGACGAATGGCTTCGTTCACACATCGCGACATGGGAAGGCCGGCTCGACCGGCTGGAGGCCCACCTGTCGCGCAGCATGAAGGACACGCAACGCGATGACTGACAGCACCGCGCAGACCGGCTCGGCATGGGCGTCCTGGCCGCTCGATCGGGAAATCGTCCTTGCCCGCGTCATCAATGCGCCCCGTGAGCGCGTCTTCGACGCCTGGACCGACCCCGGGCAACTCACGGCGTGGTTCGGCCCCAAGGGTTTTTCAATCGAGACGCACGAGATCGACATCCGTACGGGCGGCACCTGGCGGTTCGACATGGTCGGCCCGAACGGTGTGCGCTACGACAACCGGATGAGCTTCCTGCGCATCGACCGGCCGCATCTGATCGAGGTCGATCACGGGTCCGACAAGGACGATGATCCGGGCAAATTCCGCATGCTGGTCACCTTCGACGAGCAATCGGACGGGAAGACGGTCCTCACCCTGCGGCAGATGCACCCGACGCGCGCCCAGCGCGACGCGAGCATCGGCTTTGGCGCGGTCGAATACGGTGGCCAGACGCTCGACAAACTCGCCGCCCATCTGGCCGGGCGCGCAGCGTAAGGCCCCGTCAGCATCCACAGCGGCGTCGCGCGCCGGCTCGACGCCCCATCACCGCCGCCCTCGCCTGCCCTTCTTCGGCGCGCCCTCGGGCACGCCGCGGCCCATGCGGGCCGTGCTGATGCCGATGCTGCCGGGGGTTTCCAGGCCGAGTTCGGTGGCTTCCAGCCGCTTGATCTCGTCGCGCAGACGGGCGGCGGTCTCGAACTCCAGGTCGGCGGCGGCGGCGCGCATCTTCTTTTCCAGGTCGGCGATGACCGCCTTGATGTTGTGGCCGACGAGGTTGTCGGCCACGCCGGTCTTCACCGTCACATGGTCGCCGCGCTCGTAGACGCTCTCCAGGATGTCGCCGATCTTCTTGCGGACGGATTCCGGGGTGATGCCGTGTTCGGCGTTGTAGGCCTCCTGCTTGGCGCGGCGGCGGTTGGTCTCGTCGATGGCGTACTGCATGCTCGCGGTGACCTTGTCGGCGTAGAGGACGGCGCGGCCATCCACGTTGCGGGCGGCACGGCCGATGGTCTGGATCAGCGAGGTCTTGGAGCGCAGATAGCCTTCCTTGTCGGCGTCGAGGATGGCGACCAGCGCGCATTCCGGGATGTCCAGCCCCTCGCGCAGCAGGTTGATGCCGATCAGGACGTCGTAGGCGCCGAGCCGCAGATCGCGGATGATCTCGATGCGCTCCAGCGTCTCCACGTCGGAGTGGATGTAGCGCACGCGCAAGCCCGACTCGTGCATGTATTCGGTCAGCGCCTCCGCCATCTTCTTGGTCAGGGTGGTCACCAGCACGCGGTATCCCTTGGCGGTGACCTGCCGGCACTCCTCGATCAGGTCATCGACCTGGGACTCGGTCGGGCGCACGATCACCGGCGGGTCGATCAGGCCGGTGGGGCGCACCACCTGCTCCACGAAGACGCCGCCGGTGCGCTCCATCTCCCAGTTGCCGGGGGTGGCGGAGACGAAGACGGTCTGCGGCCGCATCGCCTCCCACTCCTCGAACTTCAGCGGCCGGTTGTCCATGCAGGACGGCAGACGGAAGCCGTAGTCGGCCAGCGTGGATTTGCGCATGAAGTCGCCGCGGTACATGCCGCCGATCTGCGGCACCATCACGTGGCTCTCGTCCACGATCAGCAGCGCGTCCTTGGGCAGATACTCGAACAGGGTCGGTGGCGGCTCGCCCGGCGCGCGGCCGGTCAGGTAGCGGCTGTAGTTCTCGATGCCGGCGCAGGAGCCGGTGGCCGCCATCATCTCGATGTCGAAGGTGGTGCGCTGCTCCAGCCGCTGCGCCTCCAGCAGCTTGCCGGTTGTGGTCAGCTCCTCCAGCCGGTGCTTCAGCTCGCGCTTGATCTGCTCGATCGCCTGATTGAGGGTGGGCTTGGGCGTGACGTAGTGGCTGTTGGGGTAGATGCGCACCGCCTCCAGCGCCGCCAGCTTCTCGCCGGTCAGCGGGTCGATCTCGTGGATGGAGTCGATCTCGTCGCCGAAGAAGGAGATGCGCCAGGCGCGGTCCTCCATGTGGGCGGGGAACAGCTCCAGCGTGTCGCCGCGCACCCGGAACAGACCGCGGCCGAAAGCGGCGTCGTTGCGCTTGTATTGCAGCTCGGTCAGCCGGCGCGCCAGCTCGGGGATGCGGATGACCTCGCCCTTGCGGACGTCCACCGTCATCTCCGCGTAGCTCTCCACCGACCCGATGCCGTAGATGCAGGAGACCGAGGCGACGATGATGACGTCCTCCCGCTCCAGCAGCGCGCGGGTGGCGGCGTGGCGCATGCGGTCGATCTGCTCGTTGATCGAGGATTCCTTCTCGATGTAGGTATCCGTCCGCGGCACATACGCCTCGGGCTGGTAGTAGTCGTAGTAGGAGACGAAGTATTCCACCGCGTTGTTGGGGAAGAAGGCCTTCATCTCGCCATAGAGCTGCGCCGCCAGCGTCTTGTTCGGGGCGAGAACCAGGGTGGGCCGCTGCACCCGTTGGATGACATGGGCGATGGTGAAGGTCTTGCCGGAGCCGGTGACGCCGAGCAGGACCTGATCCTTCTCCCCGGCCTGCAAGCCCTCGGTCAGCTCCTCGATGGCGCGCGGCTGGTCGCCGGCCGGCTGGAATTCCGACAGGATTTCCAGCGCCTTGCCGGGCTCCAGCGGCTGGAAAGGGCGCTGCGGGATGGCTTCGAGGACGGGGTGGGCCATGGGTGCCATCTGGGGGTGCCTTCCGGTACGAACACGGAACAGGAACCGGCAATATGGCATCACCCCGCGCCGGGGACCAGGGCGCGCAGGGCGCGCCGGGGTTCAACGTTGCGCATGGCGCGCCGGGGCCGAGGGTTGCGCATGGCATCCCGGTCCCGGATGCGCCAACGGTCAATCGATCGACCACTCGCCGGCCGGCACCCCCTGGGTCCAGCGCACCGGGGCGCCCACCGCCTCCTTCAGTCCGGACCAGAAGGAGGAGACGACGCTCGTCAGCTCCGCCGGGGTGCGGGGCTTGTAGCAGTAGAGCTGCGTGCCCTTGGCCACCTTGGAGTTGCCGACCTTGTCCGTGCGGTAGGCGAGCCCCAGGGCGATGCACCGCTCGAGGTCTTCCGCCGCCTCCGCCTCGTCCATCAGAAGATCCTTCACGATGCCGGCGACCGTGCGGAAGTCGGCCCCGGTGCCGATGAGCGCCCCAAGGACCTTGCGCCGGCCGGCCGACCGACGCTCCAACTCGTCGCCGGAAAGCCCCTTGCCCGGCAGATCGTCGTCGAGCGACAGGATGAGCGGGTCCGCGAACTGGTCGCGGCGGACGAGATCGGCGAGCACCGCGTAGCGGATGGACGACGCGATCTTATCGCGGAGGAACAGGCTCCATCCGGCCTTCACCGCGACCCCGGCAACGCCCCGAAGCTGCTTGGCCAGGAGGGGTATCAGAAGTTCCGCCCGCGCCATCGCGCGCGCCACGAGCTCGTCGAGCCGGTTCCGATCGACCCGCGGCCAGTCCCGCACCAGCACCGGCTCGGCCGCGGTGCCGAGCAGCGGAATCACCGCCACCTTGCCGGCCGGGCCGCCGCCACGTCTCGGATCCAGCGGGCGTTGCGGCGTGCGGATCGGGTTCTCGAGGTCGAGATTGCCGTTGGTCTCGCCCAACGTGAACCATTTGGCGAGGAAATCCTGGCAGTTCTTGCGACCCAGCTCGTAGTCGTGACGGCGGAACTCGATGTCGAGGAAACCGCCGAAGCCGCCCAGCAGGCCGCAGGCGATGCCGGCCTCCTGCAACCGCCCATCGTCGTAGCGGCGCGGTGACACAAGCCAGCGCGACGCCTTGTCGGCGTGGAGCGCCTGGACGAGCTCCTCCGGCTTGAACCGGGCGTTCTGCATGAAGGTGGGGAGCAGCCGGCGGACGACGTCCATCAACCCGGTCTCCCGCGCGCTGAGATCGTCGGCGTCGTAGGCCGGCGGGTCGGGGAACGGGCTGATCATCATCACCAGCCGGTCGGACTTGGCGGGGTCCGACTCGTTGGGCGTCGGCGGATCGCTCATGATGGCGTAGCGCACGATCTGGAAGGGATCATTGTCCAGCGCACCGCCGTCCACGCCGGCAAAGGGGATGCCCATGGTCCCCAGCTGCTCGTTGGTGCCCTCCCGCCGTTCGCCGTCCGGACCGCGCACGATCGGCGACGCCGGGAAGCTCGGATGGATGCCCGTCATCCGGTCCAGAGGCACCGGCAGCGGCCAGGAGCGGCCGATATACGACTCCTTCGGATTCGACACGTCACGCGCCGACAGACCGATCGGGAAGGCGCCGGAGCACAGCGTGTGCTCGATGTATTGCACCCAGGTGATCCGGTCCGTATCCGGACTCTGTGCGATCGCCTCGTCAGAAAGGAGTCGGGGATCGGGCGGCAACGTCGTCACATGGGCAGGGACGGGGTGGTCACGGTCGGCCCACGGGCTGGCGAAGGTCGCGGAACCGGCGCCGGAGAGCTGGTAGTGGGCGCGGTCGCCATGGCTCATCATCCCGTAGCCGGACGACACGTCGCCGTCGAAGGCGATCTGGTAGGGCACGCCGCGCAGGTTGGTCAGCGTCATGTAGACGTGCAGGCTCGACGACAGGTACGGCCGCGGCACAATGGTCGGCGCCCCCGAGGCGACGCCGGCCAACGCCTCCCGGCCGATCTCCTCCAGCGGCAGGCTGTTCAGCAGCGACACCACCTTGGCGCCGTCGCGGGCCAGGTCGGTGGTGTCGAGCAGCGCGCCGGTCTTCGGGAAGGCCGGCTGCAGGAAGTCCGGCCGGTCCACCCATGCCCGGTACAGGTCGGGCAAGGTGTGGAAGGTGCCCTTGCCGGCAGCGGCGACCGTCCGGTCGTGGCGCGGCAGCGGACCGCGGGCGGCGGCGATCATGCCCATGGCCGACGTGATGGCGCCCGCCGAAGCCCCCGCCGCCGCGGCGATGACGACCCGGTGCCCCGGCACACCCGGCTGATCCCGCCGCTTCTCCCACTCGTCCAGCGCCTCGATCAGGAAATCCAGGACGCCGGCCGAATAGGCTCCGGCGGAGATGGCACCGGACATCGCCAGCCCGATGGTGATGGTCTTGCTCTGCTCGTCATCCATGACCCGTCCCCTGCCCGATCGGTGGTGGCCACACACCGTTCTCGAACACCGGAACCTATGACGGGCGGATGATTGCTTATGTACTCAAATCACCGTCAAGATACGGGCGCGATATTGGGATGGCCATGCCAATCCCCTACCCAGGCAACTTCCATTTTCAAACAATTTCATTGAAAAATCCGGCAGAACGCCGGATATATTCAGTTCTGGTTGCGCATTTCTATTTCAAGTTATCATTATTTGGGCTTCTCTGACGAACCCGGTGGCGAATCTGGCGAGGCCGGACGCCCGCCATCGCCGGTCCAGTCGTCGGTGATCATCCCCTGCGCTTCGCTGATGCGTTCGATATCCTCGCGGCTCGGCGGCTTCGGGACGGTCGGAGCGCGGTTGGTTTCGGGCTTGTCGGTCATGGGCGGTCTCCTCTTGCAGTCGACGGACAACACGTCTGCCCGGCTCGATGCTCCCGCGATTGCGCCTTGACTTCGTTGGTGTCCTGGGTAAAGTCCGCGCCTTCCTTCCTGGAAAGGCGGGTGGTCCATGGTTCGGCCCACCCCGTCCCCGGCTGTCCGCGATCAGCGGTTGGGCGGTGGAACTACCGGGACAAGACCAACTCGCTCCGCAATCGAGGACGATATGAGCAAGCGTCACGAGTCCAAGTACAAGATCGACCGCCGCCTCGGCGTCAACCTCTGGGGCCGCCCCAAGAGCCCGATCAACCGCCGCGAGTACGGCCCCGGCCAGCACGGCCAGCGCCGCAAGAAGCCGTCCGACTTCGGCCTGCAGCTCATGGCGAAGCAGAAGCTGAAGGGCTACTACGCCAACATCGGCGAGAAGCAGTTCCGCAAGATCTACCAGGAGGCCGTGCGCCGCAAGGGCGACACCGGCGAGAACCTGATCGGTCTGCTGGAGCGCCGGCTGGACGCGGTGGTCTACCGCATGAAGTTCGTGCCGACCCCCTTCGCCGCCCGTCAGTTCGTCAACCACGGCCACGTTCTGGTCAATGGCCGCCGGCTGAACGTCCCGTCCTACCAGGTGAAGGACAACGACGTCATCGAGGTGCGGAGCAAGTCGAAGCAGATGGCGCTGGTGCTGGAGGCGATCGCCTCGCAGGAGCGCGACATCCCCGACTATCTCGAGGTGGACACCGACGCGCTGAAGGGCCGCTTCGTGCGCCAGCCGCAGCTCGCCGACGTCCCCTACCCTGTCCAGATGGAACCGAACCTGGTCATCGAGTTCTACTCGCGCTGACCGGTCCCGGCCGACGATACGGAAAAGGCCGCATCCTTCGGGATGCGGCCTTTTTCTTTGCGCGGGGTGACCGGCCTCGGGTCGGGTGCCAGGCGCCGGCCGGCCTCCCCCTCAGGCCGAACGCACCTTGTTCAGGAAGCCGCGCACCTCGCCGCGCAGGCGTTCGGCCTGACCGGCCAGATCGCGGGAGGCACGCAGAACGGCGTCGGCGGCGCTGCCGGTCTTGCCGGCGGCGGTGGTCACCTCGGCGATGTGCTGCATCACCTCCTGCGTGCCCTGCGCGGCGTGGCTGACGTTGGCGGCGATGTCACGGGTGGCGGAGCCCTGCTGCTCCATCGCGGTGGCGATGTCGGTCACCGTGCCGCTGATGGCGGCCACCGCCTCGGCGATGGCGCGGATGGCGTCCACCGCGCCGTTGGTCGCCCCCTGCATCTGCGCTACCTGGGCGGAAATCTCCTCGGTCGCGCGCGCGGTCTGGCCGGCCAGGTTCTTCACCTCGGTGGCCACCACGGCGAAGCCCTTGCCGGCCTCGCCGGCGCGCGCCGCCTCGATGGTGGCGTTGAGCGCCAGCAGGTTGGTCTGCTCGGCGATCTCGCCGATCAGCTCGACCACCTGCCCGATGCGCTGCGCGGCGTCCGCCAGCCCTTCCACGATGCCGTTGGTTTGCTTGGCCTTCTCCGCGGCATTGACGGCGGTCGCCGAGCTGTCGTTGAGCCGCCGCGAAATCTCCGCGATGGAGCTGGACAGCTCCTCCGCCGCCGCGGCCACGGTCTGGACGTTGCTGGTCGCCTGCTGCGAGGCGGCGGCCACGGCGGAGGATTTCACGCTGGTGAAGGCGGCGTCGGTGGACATCGCCTGGGCGTCGCGCGCCATGCCGTCCGCCGCCTCGGTGAGGGACTGCACCACGCCGGACACCGCCTGCTCGAAGCCGTTGGCGAACTCGTTCATCGTACGGCGGCGGTCGGCGTCGATCTGGCGGCGCATCTGCTCGCGCTCGCCTTCCAGCCGCTGCATCTCCACCGCGTTGTTCTTGAAGACCTGGAGCGCCGCCGCCATGTGGCGGAGCTCGTCGCGGCGGTTGGCGCCCGGCACCTCCGTGGAGAGGTCCCCCTCCGCCAGCCGGCCCATGGCCGAGGTCATCGCCAGCAGCGGGTGGGTGATGGCGCGGTCGATGAAGAAGGCCAGGACTCCGCCCAGCAGCAGGCCGACGACCGCCCCGATGCCGATGAACATCGACGCCTGCGAGCGCCCGGCCTCCCGCACGTCGCGCTGCAGCGCGACCAGGTGGGTGGCCTTCTCGCTCACCGCACCGGCGGCGGTCGCCATCGCGGTCAGCGCCCTGCTCTGGGTCGCGGTGGCGGCGACCAGTGCCGTGAATTCCCGGTGGAAGCTGTCGGCGGCGGTGATCACCGCGGCCACCAGCGCCTTGCCCTCCTTGTCCACCAGCAGCTTGCCGGCCTCCCCGGCGACGGTACGGGTGTCGGCGATGGCCGCCGCCAAGGCGGCCTGCGGCGCGTCCCCGCCCTTCAGCAGGAAGTCGCGTTCGGCGACCAGCGCCGCCTGCGTGGTCTGGATCATGCGGGCGGCCAGCCCGCGCAGCACCACCGCCTCGTCGACCTCGCTGCGCGCCCAGGCGGCGGCCTGGTCCAGCGCTTCGGACACGGCGATCTGGTTGGCCTGCATCTCGTGCGCCAGTTCGCTCACCTGGTCGGCGAGACGGTTCAGCACCTGCGCCCGCGCCAGGAAGGTCTCCAGATCACGGTCGGCCGGAATGGCCGCCTGCTCGGCGAGCGTGTCGCGGTAGGCGCGGACGACGGTGAGGATGCGCGTCGCCAATTCCTCGTCGTTGGTCCCCGCCAGATCGGATTCGTTGGCCTCGGCGAAGGCGATGAGCTTGTCGATGATCGTAGCGACGGCCTCCGCCTCCTCCGGATTGCGGGTGTACACGAACTCCGCCTGATGCCGGCGGGCGTCCAGCACATGCTCGATCACCCGGTCGGCGCGGGCGGCGGTGGTGCGGGCGTGGCCGGCCGCGTCCTCCGCGTCGCGCAGGCTGACCATGTTGAGGTCGTACCGTTCCGCCTGCTGGCTACCGATGCGGCCGGCAACCTCGCGCAGCTCGTTGGCGCGCTGCTCGATCACCGCCAGACGGCTCTGCGCCTCGGCGTCCAGGGACACGTAGTTGGAGAAGGCGGTGCGATAGGCGCCGATGCCGTCCAGGATTTCGCGGATGGCCGCCGCGCCGTCCGCATCGAGAGCGGCCCCCGTCTCCTCCGCCTCGGCGCGCAGCGCGTCGAGAAGGCGGGGCACCGTCGCCGCTGCCTCGGCGTCGCGACTCGCAACGAAACGTTGCTCTTCCAGCCGCACCACCTTCAGCTTCGTGTCGAGCTCGGCGGTGTGGGACGCCAGATCGACACGGTCGGCGTAGGTCCGCAAACTGCTCCAGCCCACGAAGGCCACCGCCATCATCATGAGAAGAACAGTCGCAAATCCCAGCGCGATGCGCGTGCCGATGGTCATCGAACCAACTCCCGAACGATCCGGGGGAGGCCGTTCCTTGGGCACAGGCTGCTCCTCCCGGGATCACCATTCATTGTAGAAGGTAACCCTTAACCGACAGTTTTATGTGTCACTCGGCCGCAGGCCATTGACGCGGATCAATTCTCTTTGTTGACGAATGTCAGAACTGATCGGCCATCCAGGGCCGCGGACCGGCGAAGAGCTGCTCCGCCCGCATGATCGCATCGTCCGAACCCTCGACCAACCCGACCGCCCGAAGCGCGCTTGGCGACCTGTGACCGGTGTAGAGGGGGGCGAGTGCGGCAATATGCAACGCCACGTCGGCAGCACCCTGCGACGGCAACCGCTCCACCCGCCCACGCCCCGCTGCCGGCGTCAGGCGGAAACGGCCGTGGTTGGCGGGGAGAAGCGGGTCGGTCACGTCGAGCACCAGCGACTCGCTCGCACGGGACGGGTAACCACGGCACGTCAATGCCCGCTCCACATCCACCACGCGCAGCATCCATTCCTCATACTGGACCGGCACCACGCCGCTGTCGTGGGCGAGGAGGGCGAGCGGGTCGTCCGGCCCGCCGCACCAGCAGACACGGTCCACCTGCGCCCGGTAGCCGGCGAGAAAGGCGAGCGCCTCGGCCACGGCGCGGCGGCCGGCGACACACTGATCCGGCACCAGGAGCCGGCGCTCCCGCGGCGGCAGCACCGCGGCGTATCCACCGGGTCCGTCGGCACCCGGCAGCAGGAACAGATCGGCGGTGCCCTCCCCCAGCGGGTCGAGCCGCAACGCCCACAGCGCCTCGCTGCGCTCCAGCATCCCGTTGGCAAGCGCCGGACCGGTGCGCCGCAGCGCCGCCAGCGCGCCGAGGTCGGGCGGCACCTGCCGGGTCGGGCGCGCCACCGAGTGCGGGCCGGCCAACGCGGCCGGCGGCGCGCTCCATTCGATGCGCACGCCGGCGGGGCCGTAGCCCGCCCGGGCGTAGAGCGGCCGGGTCGCGGGGTAGAGGATCGACAGCGCACGGCCCGCGCCACGCGCCTCTTCCAGCATCGCCCGGACCAGGGCGGAGCCGGTGCCGGTGCCGCGGGCAATCGGGTCCACGGTCACGCAGGCAACGCCGCGCGCGGGCACCGGGCGGCCACCGAACCACTGGTCGACGTCGAAGACGGCGGCGCAGGCCGATATGTCCCCATCCCGGCGCAACACCCGCAGCGCCGCTGTCCCGAACAGCGCGCGGTACCGCTCGAAAACGTCGCCCGCCATGCCGAAGCCCTGGCGCACCAGATAGTGCACGGCGCCCAGGTCGCCATCGGCGCAGACGTCGTAGCCGGTCACGACGCACGGCAGGCGAAGCGGCGTTCACCCTCCGGCACATCGCAGCCACCACCGACCGCGGACTCCTGAAGCCGGGCGAGCCGGGCCGAAACGGCTTCGTGCGCCTCCGCCTCGATGGCCCGGTACTCGTCGATGAGGGTGCGGCCAAAGGCCGTCAGCTCGGCGCCGCCGCCCTTCCGGCCACCGGCGCTGGCGCTGACCACCGGCTCCCGGAAGAGCTGGTTGAGGTCGTCGATGAGAAGCCAGGCGCGGCGGTACGACATCTCCAGCGCCCGCGCCGCCGCCGAGATCGAACCGGTGTCGCCGATCAGCTCCAGAAGCCGGATCTTGCCCGGCCCCACGCTGCCGGAGGGTGAGAAGTCGATGCGCAAACGCAATCTGGCCATGGCCGCCGCGGGCTCGTCGCTGTTGTTCGGTCCGTGATACCAACAGACCAGCGGGAAGAACAGCGGCACGCCACACTCTCGGCGTCCCACCACGCCGCGTCGGGCCGGCCGCATTCGATGAGATGGTGGTAGGCCCCCTTCCCGACTTGTGCGACGGGCGCCGGGCAACCATCATGCGGCCGCGACACAAACCTCCCCGGCCGGAGATCATGCTGGAGACCCTGCCTCTGTATCTGGGCTATGTGGCGACTTCGGTCGCGTTGCTGGTCCTCTTCACCGCCATCTACACGGTCATCACCCCGTACCACGAGCTGACGCTGATCCGGGCGGGCAACAAGGCCGCCGCCTTCAGCCTGGGCGGGGTGGTGATCGGTTTCGCGCTAGTGCTGGCCAGCACGGCGGCGCACAGCGTCAACCTTCTCGATCTCGCG
This sequence comes from Azospirillum oleiclasticum, assembly GCF_013423485.1. Classification (GTDB taxonomy): domain Bacteria; phylum Pseudomonadota; class Alphaproteobacteria; order Azospirillales; family Azospirillaceae; genus Azospirillum; species Azospirillum oleiclasticum. The sequence goes on along the minus strand of NZ_JABFFR010000003.1, from coordinate 10,755 downwards.
TTGTGGGGTGCCGTGGCGATGGTCTGCCAGATCGCGGTGTTCTTCGGCGTGGCGATGCTGCTGAAGGGCTTCCGCGCCGGCATCGAGGCGGGCAACGAGGCGTTCGGGCTGGCGCTCGCCGCCATGTCGGTGGCGGTGGGACTGATCAACGCCGGCGCGGTTACGTACTGACTAGGGAACGCTGGCGGACAAGCGAGATGCGGCGAATCATCATGAAGGCCCGGGCCGACTGGCGGCCGGGATTGCGGAAGTATCCCTACGGCGTGCGCGCCATGGGGGCGGGTGCGCGGTGGCGGGAGGATGTCCGCTACGAGTTCACCGCCCAGCAGATCGACCTGATCGAGAGCGTCGCCGACGAGCTGTACGGCATGCTGCGCGAGGCGACGCGCGCCGCGGTGGAGGGGCGCCTGTTCCAGCCGCTGGGCATCCGGCCCGAGGCGGCGCGGCTGGTCGAGGCGTCCTGGCACGATTACTGGGCCGGCGGCCGCTTCAACGAGCGGGCGGGCGGGCTGGTGTGCCGCCTGACCCTGGCCTATGACGGGCGCGACTCGGTCAAGCTGCTGTCCTGCAACGCCGACTGTCCGGAGGGGCTGTTCGCCGCCTCGGTCATCCAATGGAACTGGCTGGAGGCGATGTTCGCCGACTCCGACCAGTTCAACGGTCTGCACGAGGCGCTGGTCGAGCGCTGGGAGGAGTTGGCGCGCGGCGCCGCCGGCCGCGACCACTTGCACCTGACCTGCCTGACCCCCGACCCGGCGCGGGAGGGAGAACTGGTCTACCTCGCCGCCACGGCGGAGGAGGCGGGGATCGGCGCCAGCCTGCTGCCCATCCAGTCGATCGGCTGGGACGGACAGCGCTTCCGCGGGCTGGAGGGCGAGGCGATCGGCTGGCTCGCCAAGCAGTACCCGTGGGAGGCCATGGTGGACGACGCCTTCGGCCAGCATCTGCGCACCGGCGGGATGGCGGTGCTGGAGCCGCTGTGGCGCTGGGTTCCGTCCAACCACGGCATCCTGGCGCTGCTCTGGCACCTCTACCCGCAGCACCCCAACCTCTGCCGCGCCGGCGCGGACGAGGCGGCGCTGGGCGGGGCCGAAGCCATCACGGTGCGCACCCATCTGGGGCTCGACCACGCCGCCACACGCATGTCCGAGCACGGGCAGGTCGTCGCCGACACCGGCCCGTCGGAGAATCCGGGCGGTTTCGTGTGGTTCGAGACTCCCCATATCTTCCACCAGGAGGGCACCCACGCGGTGCTCGACTGCTGGATCGTCGGGGACAAATGCCTCGGCATGTCCGTCCGGGAATCCGAGGATCCGCGCGTGGGGCCGGAGTCGGCGATCGTGCCGCACCTGTTCCGCGCGTGACATCATGACGAGGTCGCCCATGACGAGGTCACCATGAAACGCTCCGCCCGCATGAAGCTGCTGCTGATGGGATCGGCCACGCTGGCGCTGACTGCCTGCGACGACACCCAGGAGGTCACCAAAGCGGGCGTCTACGACACCGTCGAGCAGTGCCTTGCCGACGGCGTCTACAGCGAGGGCTATTGCCGCGACGCCTACAAGGGCGCCACGGAGCAGCATGCGGCCGTCGCCCCGAAATACGCGAACGTCCAGGAATGCGAGGCCGATTTCGGCCCCGGCCGCTGCCAGGTTGCCCCGAACGGGGCGGTCGCCGTCGACGGCCAGCAGGCGTCGGGCGGCGGCGGGTCCTTCTTCATGCCGCTGATGACCGGGTTCCTGGTCGGCCAGCTTCTGAACAGCGGCGGCCGCTCCTACTACGGCCAGCCGCTCTACCGGCCCTATCAGGGGACGTCGGGTCCCGGCGGGGCCGGGGGCTGGGGCAGCTACCGCACGGCGCAGAACGTCGATGTCGGCGCCCGCACCGGGGCGGTGGACGTGACGCGCTCCACCCTCCAGGCGCCGCCGGCGCGCACCACCACCATCTCCCGCGGCGGCTTCGGTGCACGCGCCACGTCGGTCGGGGTGGCCTCGCCGGGCCGGTCCGTGTCGGTCGGCGGCTGATGCGCCGCATCGCCGTCCCTCCCCGCCACGACTGGACGGCGACGGCGGAGCGGCACGGCTTCACCTTCCACACCATGTACGGCGCCCCCTACTGGGTGGAGGACGCCGCCTACGCCTTTACCCTGCGCGAGATCGAGGCGGATCTGGAGGCGCCGAGCGCCGAACTGTGGGCCATGTGCCTGGAGGTCGTGCGACGGGCGGTGACGGATGACGAAATCCTGGCCTCCCTCGCCATCCCGCGGGACTGGTGGGACGCGGTGGCTTGGTCCTGGCGGCGGCGCGACCGCGACGTCTACGCCCGCTTCGACCTCGCCTATGGCACCGGCGGGCCGGCCAAGCTGCTGGAATGCAACGCGGACACCCCGACCTCCGTCTACGAGGCGGCCTTCTTCCAGTGGCTGTGGCTGGAGGAGGCGCGGTCGCGCGGCCTGATTCCCGCCGACGCCGACCAGTTCAACACGGTGCAGGAGGCGCTGATCGACGGCTTCGCCTCGCTGCAACCGCTGTGGGGTCCCTGCGCCGGGCCTCTGCTGAACCGCCACACCCTGCATTTCGCCAGCGTCCGCGACAACGATGAGGACCACGGCACCATCCTCTACCTCCGGGACTGCGCCCATCAGGCGGGGCTGCGCACCGCGGTGATCGCCATCGAGGACATCGGGGTGGACGCCACCGGCCGGCTGACCGACCTGGAGGACCGGCCGATCCTGGCGCTGTTCAAGCTCTATCCCTGGGAATGGCTGGTGGAGGAGCCGTTCGGCGTGCATCTGCGTGGGCCGCACGCGCCGATGGTGGTGGAGCCGGCCTGGAAAATGGTGCTGTCCAACAAGGGGCTGCTGGTCTGGCTGTGGCGGATGTTTCCGGGCCATCCCAACCTGCTGCCGGCCGCCTTCGCCGGCACGCCGGACGCCGCGACTGTCGGTCCCCGCGTCGCGGTGAAGCCGCTGCTGTCGCGTGAAGGCGCCAACGTGCGCCTACTCTCCCCCGACCTGCCCGGCGGCGTCCTTGACGAGGACGGCCCCTATGGCGCGGAGGGCTTCGTGGTGCAGGAACTGCACCCGCTGCCGGTGTTCGACGGGCGCCACCATGCCGTTGTCGGCTCCTGGATCGCCGCCGGCCGCGCCTGCGGCATCGGTGTGCGTGAGGATGACGGGCCGGTGACCAAGAACCTCAGCCGGTTCGTGCCGCATATGATCCTGTAGGGGCTGGGGGTGTCGCCTCGGGCCCCCACCGCAAAAACAAAAGGCGCCCCGCCGGGTTGGCGGGGCGCCGTCATCCGTTCGCTGGCGCGACGCGGGGTTACGCGGCCTGCTGGGTGAGGACCGGCTTGCCCTGGGCCTGGGTCTCGATGCGGATCGTCCGGGGCTTCATCGCCTCCGGGATCTCGCGGGCCAGATCCACATGGAGCAACCCGTTCACCATGCTGGCACCCGTCACCTTGATGAAGTCGGCGAGCTGAAAGCGGCGCTCGAAAGCGCGCCCGGCAATACCCCGGTAGAGGAATTGGCCGGTCTCCACCTCCTTCTTAGCTTTCCCAGTGATCACCAGGGAGTTCTGCTGAGCGGTGATCTCGACATCCTCCGGGCCGAAGCCGGCGACGGCCATGGTGATCCGGTAGGAGTCCTCGCCGAGTTTCTCGATGTTGTACGGCGGGTAGGAAGCGGTCGCGTCGTCGACGCTCGTGGCACTCTCCAACAGGCGGGAGAGGCGGTCGAAACCGACGGTGGAACGGAACAGCGGCGAAAGGTCGTAGGCACGCATGACATATCCTCCATCAGAGCGATATTGCGATCGGAGACCACGCAAAACGTCGGCCCCCTGTCCGTCATTGCCGAAGAACCCCAATCGGGCATCCCCCGGCGTGCGTATAGGTGGGAAGGGCCATCCGCGGTTCAAGAGGGTGGAAATCGCGGAATTGCCTGGAACATTCTTTGTTAATCAGTTGCGGCCACGGTCACGCTTGGGCCTGGCGGCCGAGGGAGGGCACCGGTCGTGACACAACGCTCGACCTTTTTCTTCAACGGACCCTACGACGAGACGATGGCGCTGCTCATCGAGGCGAGGAACTACATCGCCTATCACGAGAGCATCGACCAGCGCCGGCTGCCGCCGCACGTCCGCCTCCAGGTCAGCTACGAAAGCATGCGTGTCACCAGCCGCCTGACCCAGGTGATGGCGTGGCTGCTGGCTCAGAAGGCCGTGCACGCAGGCGAGTTGACCATCGCCCAGATGGCGTCGGAGGATTACGCCCTGTCCGGCGGCGACATCTGCGCCGACCCGACCGGTCCGGAGAACGAGGAACTGCCGAACGGCCTGCGCAGCCTGCTGGAGCGCAGCCACAGGCTGTACATGCGCGTCGCCCGGCTGGACGAGATGGTGCGGGACGAGGCGGCGCGCGCGGTCGGCTGACGCGTCGCCCGCGGCCCCCCAACACAAGAAGAACCGCCAGCACGAAAAGGGCGCCCCGGAACCCCGGGCGCCCTTTTCGTACCGTCAAAAAGCGGCGACGCTTACTTCTTCAGGCCGAAGCTGGCGAAGCGCTTGTTGAACTTCGCGATCTGGCCGCCGGTGTCGAGCAGCTTCTGCACGCCGGTCCAGGCCGGGTGGGACTTCGGATCGATGTCCAGACGCAGCGTGTCGCCCGCCTTGCCCCAGGTGGAGCGCGTCTTGAACGTGGAGCCGTCGGTCATCACCACGTTGATCTCGTGGTATTCGGGATGGATGTCAGCTTTCATTGGCCTGGTTCCTGCAAAAACGAGCCGGGGTTATAGCGAAGCGGGGCCGCGGATGCAACCGCTTCCCGTGCATCGCAGCGGCCCGGCGCCTTGTTGGGGCCGGTTCGGGCTGCTATACCGGGCCGCCGGCGCATTCCTGGACCGGCGCAGAGAAAGGCCGGCTCCCTTGGTGTTCCGCGGTTCCACGCGAGACGAATCGCCCCTGAAGCCCGGCAGCGGCAGCGAACCCGAGCGGCGTCGCGACCTGTCGCCGCTCCGCCGCCTGCTGCCCTTCCTGAAACCCTACCGGCTGCAGATGGCCGGGGCCGGCATCGCCCTGACCGTGGCGGCGGCCACCGTCCTGGGACTGGGCCAGGGCATGCGGGTGCTGGTGGACCAGGGCTTCACCGCCGGCGACAGCGGCCTGCTCGACCGTGCGCTGCTGGTGCTGCTGGCGGTCATCGCGCTGATGGCGGTGTCCACCTACGGCCGCTTCTTCCTGGTGTCGTGGATCGGGGAGCGGGTGGTCGCCGACCTGCGCAAGGCGATCTACGACCATGTGCTCACCCTCAGCCCCGGCTTCTTCGAGACGACGCGGACGGGCGAGGTGATGTCGCGGCTGACCACCGACACCACGCTGTTGCAGGTGGTGGTCGGGTCTTCCGCCTCCATCGCGCTGCGCAACCTGCTGCTCTTCCTCGGCGGCACGGCCATGCTGCTGGTCACCTCGCCCAAACTCACGGGCCTGGTGTTCCTCGTGGTGCCGCTGGTCGTGTTCCCGATCATCCTGTTCGGACGACAGGTGCGCAGGCTCTCGCGCGCCAGCCAGGACCGGATCGCCGACGTCGGGTCCTTCGTGGACGAGACGCTGTCCGCCATCCGCACCGTGCAGGCCTACACCCACGAGGCCCTCGACCGCATCCTGTTCGGCAAGCGGGTGGAGGAGGCGTTCGACGTCGCCATCCGGCGCGTGCGGGTGCGGGCGGTGATGACGGTCATCGTCATCGTGCTGGTGTTCGGGGCCGTCGGCATCATCCTGTGGATCGGCGGGCACGACGTGCTGGCCGGCCGGCTGACGCCGGGCGAACTGTCGGCCTTCGTCATCTATTCGGTGGTCGTCGCCGGCTCGGTCGGCGCCATCAGCGAGGTGATCGGGGATCTCCAGCGCGCCGCCGGGGCGACGGAACGGCTGTTCGACCTGTTGGCGACCGAGCCGGACATCCGCGCACCCGCACAGCCGACTGCCCTGCCCGCCCCGTCCCGCGGCGCCGTGGCGTTCGAGGGTGTGCGCTTCCATTACCCCTCGCGACCCGACGGGGCTGCGCTGGAGGGCTTCACGCTCGACGTGGTGCCGGGGGAGACGGTGGCGCTGGTGGGACCGTCGGGCGCTGGCAAGACCACCGTGTTCCAGCTTCTGCTGCGCTTCTACGACCCGCAGGCGGGTGTGGTGCGGGTGGACGGGGTGGACGTGCGCGCCGCCGATCCGGTGGACGTGCGGCGTCGCATCGGCCTGGTGTCGCAGGACCCGATCGTCTTCTCCGCCGATGCCATGGAGAACATCCGCTACGGCCGTCCGGACGCCAGCGACGCCGAGGTGCGCGCCGCGGCCGACGCCGCCAATGCCACCGAGTTCATCGATGCACTGCCGGAGGGTTTCGCCACCTTCCTGGGCGAGCGCGGGGTGAGGCTGTCCGGCGGGCAGCGCCAGCGCATCGCCATCGCCCGCGCCATCCTGCGCAACCCGCCCATCCTGCTGCTGGACGAGGCGACCAGCGCACTCGACGCCGAAAGCGAGCGCATGGTGCAGGACGCGCTCGACAAGCTGATGGTCGGCCGCACGACGCTGATCATCGCGCACCGCCTGTCCACGGTGCTGAACGCCGACCGCATCGCGGTGATGGAGCAGGGCCGCATCGTCGCCACCGGCACGCACGCCGACCTGATGCGCCAGGGCGGCCTCTACGCGCGGCTGGCGTCGCTCCAGTTCGACCGGAGCGGCGATGGCGCGCGCAGCGCGGCGGGGGATTGAGGAGAGGGGTTTCGCGCAGGACCCCCACCTCGACCCTCCCCCACGGCGCGGGGGAGGGAGAAACAGAAAACCCTCCCCCATCGGCAGATGAGGGAGGGCTTGGGTGGGGGCGCATCGCCCGAACGCGGATCCGACGGATCAGCTCTCGTCGCCGTACATCTGCTGCTGCATGTAGCCCTGGACGCCGACGCGGTTGATCAGATCGAGCTGGGTCTCCAGCCAATCGATGTGCTCCTCCGTATCCTCCAGGATCTTCTCCATGATCTCACGGCTCTGGTAGTCCTTGACGGACTCGCAGTAGGCGATGGCCTCCTGCAGGCAGGTGCGGTTGTGGCTCTCGATACCGAGATCGCTGGTCAGCATCTCCGGCAGATCCTCGCCGATCTTCAACTTGTGCAGATCCTGGAGGTTCGGCAGGCCTTCCAGGAACAGGATGCGCTCGATCAGGTAATCGGCGTGCTTCATCTCGCCGATCGATTCCTCGTAGACCTTCTTCGCGATCCGCTTCAGGCCCCAGTTCTTCAGCATGCGGGCGTGCAGGAAGTACTGGTTGATCGCCGTCAGCTCGTTGGTGAGGATTGTGTTGAGATGGCGGATGACCTGTTGATCGCCCTTCATGGTGGATGCTCCCGCTCTCGGCTGGTTGACCGTTCCTGACGGCCGGATCGAAGATTGGGACAACTCTAAACAATCACCTTCACACGCGGAAGCACTTTTACTGTCTGAGAATCATTCTCACAGAGCAAACCGCTACGAGCACTGCAATTGCGAACAATAATCACTGAGGAATTGCGTGTCCCTGATAAAGCAACCTGGAGATTGGAACAATCAATCGGAGCACTGTTCCTTCCGTGACTGTTCCATCTCCGCCCATGGCACGGCCGCGCTTCAGCCCGGTCCGACGCGCTCGGCACGCAGGACCGCCGCCAGCGCGGTTACGCCGTCGTCGCCGGGCAGTTCCTCGACGGCAAGGCGGAGCCGCCGCCGCCAGTTCGGGTGCTGGTCCGTGGTACCGGGAAGGTTGGGCTGCTCGTCCTCGCACAGGGCGTCTTCGATCTGCACCATGGCGATGGCACCGGGGGAGCCGGCGAGAAAGCGGTGGACCGCCTCCGACAGCGGGCGCGACCAGGGCTGGTCGCCCTCGTCGTTCGGGTAGGCGGGCGGCCGCAGCCCCTCCCGGTTCAGGGCGCGCAGCAGGCGCCAGCGGTCGGCCCCGCGGTCCCAGGCGTCCTTGTCGCGGGCGGCCGCGTCGGGATAGAGGTCGAGCCGCACCCGCCAATCCAGGTCGCGCCCCTCCCAGAAGCCCTTGAAGGTGGCGAGATCGTGGGTCGATACGGTGACCATGGAACGCCGCGGATAATCGTCCGGCGGCAGGAAGTCGCCCGCAGCGTCCCGCTCGAAATACAGCACGCGGTAGCTGAGGATGCCGGCGTCGTGCAGGGCCGGGCGGAAGCCATCCGGCACCGTGCCCAGATCCTCGCCGATCACGACGCAGCGGTTGCGCACCGATTCCAGCGCCACGATGCGCAGCAAATCCTCGAAGGGATACTCCACATAGGCGCCGTCGGAGCCGTCGGCGGGGATCCAGAACAGGTGCTTCAGCGCCATCACATGGTCGATGCGCAACGCCCCGGCGTGGCGCATGTTGGCCCGCAGCGCCTCGATGAACGGCTCATAGGCGGTCTCCACCAGCCCCACGGGGGACAGCGGCGACAGCCCCCAGTTCTGGCCCTTCAGGTTGAAGGCGTCGGGCGGGGCGCCGACGCTGGCGCCCTGGACCAGCCCGGTCCGGTCGCTCCACGCCGCCGCTCCGCCAGGGTTCACGGCCACCGCCAGATCGCGGTAGAAGCCGATGCCGAGCCCGGCTTGCCGACCCACCTCGGCCGCCGCGCCGAGTTGCCGGTCGGCCTCCCACTGCAGCCACTCGTAGAACAGCACGCGCTCGGTGTGCTGCCCGGCAAAGTCGGCGACCGCCGGACTGTCCGGATCCTGGAACTCCGCCGGCCAGCTCTGCCATGACCAGAGCTGCGATTCGCCGAGGAAGAAGTGCTCGTGCAGCGCCTCGAAGACGGCGTGGCGGCGCAAGGCCGGGCCGATCTCCGCACGGAAGCGGTCGAAGGCGGCGGCGCGTTTCGTGGACAGGTCCAGGTGACGCGCCCGGAAGGAGTGGAAGAGCGTCTCCAGAACCGGCATCTTCAGCCGCGACACCGCGAGGTAATCGACCAGTTCCGCCTCGCGCGCCGCGACGATGGCATGACGGAAGGCGTCGCCGGCCAGCATGGCGCGCGCCTCCTCGCACTCGGCGAGGTCGGGCACCGCCTCCACATCGATGTAGAGGATGTTGAGGAAGCTGCGGCTCGATGGGGAATAGGGGCCGAAATGGCCGGGGTCGGCGGGGAACAACGCGTGCAGCGGATTCAGCCCGACCAGCGTCGCCCCAAGCTTGCCGGCCGTCCGCGCGAAGCGGCCGAGGTCGTCGAAATCGCCGATGCCCCAATCGGTGGCGCTGCGCAGCCCATAAAGCTGGAGCCCGACGCCCCAGCAACGCCCGCCCTGCGGCGCGACCTCCTCCGGCAGCACGCAGCGCTCCGGCGCCACGATCACCCGCATTGAGGTCGGCTCCCCACCGCCCAGCGACACCGTGAGCGTGTGATAGCCGAGGCCGGGCTTGACCGGAAGAAGCAACGACCGTCGATGGTGGGCCACGCCGTCCACATCGCGCCGGTCGATGTCGGCGACGGCCGCAAAGGGGATGTCGCCGCGGTGGACCGCCCCACCCTCCTCCGTGAGGGTCCAGGCGAGCATGGCGCCATCGAAACCGATGCGCGCCGCGACCGGAACAGTGATCGGCGCCCCCTCGGTCACCACCGTCACCGGTGGCAGCAGGCGGCTCCACGCCCGCTCCTCCAGCGTCCGCAGGCTCTCCGCCACCTCGGCGTCGGTGCCGGCGCCGAGGCCCATCGCCGCGATCAGGGCGCGCTTGGTGGCGTCACCGGTGTCGCGGCGGGCGCCGAAGATGTCGTGGAAATACGGCTCGATGCCGACAAGGGCCGCCAGCCGGTCCAGCTCGCTCATGCACGCTCCCTTCGCTTGCTCGTCCTGCCGGCGGAGCACCGGGGCGGACATGATCCACCACTGTACGCCGGGCCGGCAGGATTCCGTGAGCGCGAAGGAAGGCCGTCTCCTCGCCTTGCGGTCAGCCGCCCTGTGCCGGGGCGGTGGTTGCCGGAGCCGGCTCGGACGCGGCCGGCGGAGCGGGTGTTACCGGCACCGGCGGAACCACCGGAGCGGTCGCCGGCGTACCGGCAGGTGCCGCGTCCGGAGCCGGCTGCGGCGGTGCTGCGGCCGGCGCTTCAGCCGGTGCCGGCATCGAAGTCGGAGTCGGGGCCGGCGCCGCGGGCTCGGTGGACGCCGGCGCTGCCGCTGGTGCGGACATCGGAGCCGGTTCGGCAGGGGGCGGTTCGGCCGGGGTCGGGACCGCGGTCGAAGCCGGCGCCGCGACAGGCGCCGGATCGGCGGGGACGACCGGCGGGACCGGCGCGACCGCCGGCCCCGCCGGGATGGGCTCGGCGGCGGGAGCCGGCGCAGCCGGAGGCACAACCATAGACGGCGCCGCCGGTTCGGCCGGCGCAGTGACAGGAGGCGTCGGCACGACCACCGGGACGGCCGGAGGTTCGGCCGGCGTGACGACGGGAGCGGTCATCGGAGCGGAGGCTGCCGGGGGTTCCGCGGGAGCAGCGACCGGGGCCGGCGGCGCGGCCGGTTCGGCCGGCGCGGCGACCGGGGCCGGAGCCGGAGGCTCGACGGGCGCAGCCGCCGGCGCCGGAGCGGCCGGCTCCACCGGTGCGGTGGCCGCGGGCGCGGGCGTCGCCGGAGGCTCGACGGGCGTCGCCATAGGGACGGGAGCCGAAGCGGCCGGCTCCACCGGTGCGGTGGCCGCTGGCGCGGGCATCGCCGGCGGCTCGGCGGGCGCAGCCGCCGGCGCCGG